>CAWHIA010000018.1:0-81492 GCA_963829155.1 uncultured Chloroflexia bacterium
GCGTACCGGCCGTCCGCGAGCAAGTCGAGGTCCTTGGCGGAGTCGATGATGACGAACAGGAGGAGGCGGCCGTCGGAGATCCCGACCGAGACGGGGCTGATGCGCGGCGACAGGTCGCCGCGAACGGTCGCGAGCAGCCCCGACCCATGCCCTGTCCGCTCGAGCAGGCGGCGGCCCGCTGCGGCGAGCTCGGGCGAGGCGTCGGCGAAGGTGGCCCAGTCGGTCATTGTGGTCACCGGCAGCGGAGGGAGATGAACGGATCCTCGCGGAAGCCGTCGGCGAAGCCTTCCCGGGTGTCCTCGCCGAGGATGGCGGCGATGACCCCGAAGACGGCCAGGATGACGCCGAACGATGCGAGGCTGAGCAGGGTGTCCATCGTGGACCTCCGTCGTGTGCGTGTCGAGGTGATGCCTGCATCGTGACGCGCGACCGGACCTCTGATAAGGTCCGGTTCGATGGCAAGAACGAGGACCAGTTCAGACGTCGAGCTGCTCCTGCCGCTCGATCGGGAGAGCCCGCAGCCGCTCCACCGACAGCTCGAGCAGGGCCTCCGCGAGGCGATCCGGGACGGCCGCCTGCCGGCCGCGACGGGGCTGCCGTCGAGCCGCGCGTTCGCCGCCCAGCTCGGGGTGTCGCGCGGGATCGTCGTCGAGGCCTACGAACAGCTCGTCGCCGAGGGCTACCTGGCCAGCCGTCCCGGCGGCGCGACGCGCGTGGCGCGCTCGGCGATCGCGGCGCCATTCCATCAACCCGAGACCGAGCCCGCCCGGGCCGAGTTCGACTTCCGGCCCGGCCGCCCCGACGTGTCCGAGTTCCCGCGCGCGGTCTGGCTGCGCAGCTTGCGGGCGGCCCTCCTGCGGGCGCCGAGCGATCGGCTGACCTATCTCGGCGGCCACGGGATCCCGGAGCTCCGGGTTGCCCTCGCCACATACCTCAACCGTGCCCGCGGCACGGCCGCCGACCCGGCGGACGTCGTCATCTGCAGCGGCTTCGCGCAGGGCCTCGCGCTGACCGCGCGGGCGATGCGGGCGCGTGGCGCGCGCGTGGTCGCGGTCGAGGACCCGTCCGACCCGGAGTACCGGGCGACGCTCGCCGCGGCCGGCCTGGACGCCGTCGGGGTTCCCGTCGACGAGCACGGCCTGCGGGTCGACCTGCTGGAGCGCCTCGATGTCGACGGCGTCGTCGTCACCGCCGCCCACCAGTACCCGACGGGCGGCGTGCTCCCGCCCGATCGCCGGGCGGCGCTCGCGGACTGGGCGGCACGGGCCGGCGCGCTGATCATCGAGGACGACTACGACGCGGAGTTCCGCTACGACCGCGAGCCGGTGGGCGCGATCCAGGGCCTGTGCCGGGACGTCGTGGTGTACGCGGGTTCCGCGAGCAAGGTGCTGGCACCCGGGCTGCGGATGGGCTGGCTGCTGTCGCCGCCGGCGCTGACGCGGAGCCTGATCGAGGGCAAGCAGGCCGCCGACATGGGCTCGCCCGCGCTCGACCAGCTCGCGTTCGCCGACGTCCTCGAGCGCGGCGAGCTCGACCACCATCTGCGCCGGATGCGCCCGATCTACCGCGGCCGGCGCGACGCGCTGCTGGCCGCGCTCGCCCGCCACCTGCCCGACCTCCGTCCGGGCGGGGCCGCAGCGGGCCTCCACGTCCTCGCCTGGCTGCCCGACGACGTCGACGAGGCGGCCGTCGTCGAGGCCGCGGCCGAGGCCGGCATCGCGCTGGGCGGCCTCGCGGCGCGGCGGATCGCGCCAGGCCCGGGCGGCCTGATCTTCGGCTACGGGGTGATCGCGCAGGCCTCGATCGAGCCCGGGATCGCGCGGCTGGCCGGGATCGTCGCCGCGAACCGCGGCGGCCGGACCTAGACCCGCCCGGCCTCCCGCTCGCGCTCGTCGGCGGCCGGCGCATCGCCATCGGGCTGCGACGCTGCCCCGGACGCGTTCGAGCGGCGCTTGTTCGCGACCGTGCCCGGTTCGGCGGGCTGCTGGCCGTGCTCGATCGGCGCCGGCTCCTCGATCCGGGGCACCAGCGGCTCGCCCGTGATCAGCCGGGTCGACCGCCCGCGGGTCAGGAACGAGAACGCCCAGCGGGTCACGACCACGATCCGATTCGAGAACCCGATCAGGTAGGTGATGTGGATCAGGAGCCACAGCAGCCACGCGGTGAACCCGCCCTGCTGGCCGAACAGCCCCATCCACGGGATGTCCGTGACCCCGCGCAGTCGACCGATGACGGCCACGTCGCCGTGGTTGCTGTAGCGGAACGGCTTGATCGGCTGGCCGCGCAGCCGGGCGAGGACGGCCTTCGCGGCGTACGAGCCGCCCTGGATGCCGCCCTGGGCGACCCCCGGGACCGCCCGGTCGCGCTTCCACGGCTGGACCGCCGCGTCGCCGACGACGAACACCTCGGGGTGGCCGGGGACCGTGAGGTCCGGCCCCACGCGCACCCGGCCGTTGCGGTCCGTCTCGGCGCCGGTCGCGGCCGCCACCTTGCGGCCGAACGACGAGGCCAGGACGCCCGCAGCCCAGAGCACGGTGTGGGCGTGGATCTCCTCGGTCTCGCCCGTGGGCGTCTCCACGCGGACGAGGCCGTCCTCCACGTCCACGACCTTGGTCTTCGTGCGCACGACCACGCCCAGCTTCTCGAGCTGGCGCCGGGCCGAGGCGGAGCGCCCCGGCGGGAAGGTCGCCAGCACGCGGTCCATCGCCTCGACCAGCACGATGCGGGCGTCCTGGGGGTTGATCGACCGGAAGTCGTTGCGCAGCGTGTCGTTGGCGATCTCGCCCAGCGCGCCGGCGAGCTCGACGCCGGTCGGCCCGCCACCGATCAGGACGAAGGTCATCCACGCCGCCCGCTCGACCGGGTCGGCCTCGCGCTCGGCGGCCTCGAACGCGATCAGGATCCGGCGCCGGATCTCCGTCGCGTCGTCGATGGTCTTGAGGCCCGGCGCGTAGGGCGCCCAGTCCTCGTGCCCGAAGTAGGCGTGATGGGCGCCGGTGGCGACGATCAGCGTGTCGTAGGGCACCGGGCCGCCGTCCGACAGCCGGACCTCGCGCTTCACGGCGTCGATGTCGATCGCCTCGCCCAGGAGCACCGTCGTGTTGCGCTGCATGCGGAAGATCGAGCGCAGCGGCTGCGCGATCTCCCCCGGCGACAGGGCGCCGGTCGCGACCTGGTACAGCATCGGCTGGAACAGGTGGTGGTTCCGACGGTCGATCAGGGTGATGTCGACGAGGTCGCCGGCCTTGCCGAGGTTCTTGGCGGCGTAGAGGCCGGCGAAGCCACCGCCGATGATGACCACGCGGTGCGGCGCCGAGGTGGCCGCGCCCCGTGGCAGGGGTCGTGCGTCCATGTGTCGATCGTACGCCCGACGGCCGCGCGCGCCCAATGGGCTACGGGACGGTGACGTCCTCCGAGGCCAGGATCCCGCGGTCGTCGCCGATCGCGTCCAGCACGATGTGGTAGGTCAGGCCAGACGCCAGACAGCCGACGCCGACCTCGCCCGAGGGCGCCGGACCGCCGGCCTCGAGCACGCCCTCGAGGCTCACGTCGCCGCCCTCGGTCGTCGCGGTCTCGGTCGGGAAGGCACGGATGACCACGGAGTCGGCGTCGATGCCGGACAGCGCGTAGGTCACCTCGGCCCGCTCGCACGTCTCGGGGACGGCGACCCCGGTGCCGATGTCGGCGCAGTACCCGAGCCCGCCGAACGAGAGCTGGTCGCCGCACGCGCCGCCGCCGAGGTCGGCCAGGGGCACCAGTGGCTGGGCGTAGGCGTTCGGCGCGAGGTGCAGGTAGGGAGAGAGTCCGTCCTCGAGCGCGAACGTCGGCGAGGCGGCCTCCGAGAGCGCGACGTCGAACTGCTCGACGCCGTTGCCCGCGGTGAACTGGCCGACCGGGCTGCTGCCGACGGAGATGCCGCTCCCCGCTGTCGCCTGGAAGTCGTACGTGGTTGCGGCGAGCACGTCGAGGTTCGCGAGCTGCACGGTCGTCCCGAACAGGTTGACGGACGACATCGACGACGGCGTCTGGATCGTCGCGGGCGAGCCGTCGTGCTGCCAGTAGTGGACGGTCGCCGGTCCTGGTGGGTCGACCGTGAACCCGACGATGGCGACGTTCGGGCGATCCGAATCCACGAACACCACGTCGACCGTCGGTCCTGGCGGGACCTGGAGCACCGGCGTGGACTCGAACTGGAACGTGGCCGGGATGCCGGTCGGGCAGCCGGCCGGCGGCGGGTCGATCAGGCAGATCTCGAGGATCGGGATCATCACCACGCCACCGAGGTCCGGGCTGCCGTCGAGCGGCGTGTCCACGGGCGGCGCGGGCGGGGCGCTGTCGCCGGGCTCCACGATCGGGGACGCGGACGGCGCCGCGCTCTCGCCCGGGGCGGGGGTGGCGGCAGGGCCGCCGCCGTGCGGGATCGGCTCGACGTGGGGGTCGGTCACCTTCGGCGGCACACCGCCCGGCGGGTAGGCCCACATCGTCGGGATGTGGGTCCCGCCGCCGAACGCGGTCGCGAAGTCGTCGACCACCGACGACGGCCACCAGTCGCCCTCGTAGCCCGAGTGCGGGCGCCCGAGCGGGTCGATCACGTAGTAGGCCTCCGGGATCCCCTTGTCGGGGTTGCCGGGGTAGTAGCCGTCGAGGTAGATCGCGTGGCCGCCGAGGAAGTCCTTCTGCAGGCGGAGCCCGCGCGGGATCTTCCCGTACTCGCCCTGGATGACCGCGCCGTAGCCCTTCGAGAGCAGGTCCTTGAGCTGGTCAGGCCGGAGGAACCCCGTCGGCAGCGTGACCCCATAGCCGCGCCACAGGGCCTGGTTGAGGTCGTTGAGGTCGGTGCCGCCGTCCTGGTCGTCCTGCAGCGTGCGGAGCGTCGAGCCGGAGGTGACGATCCCGAACGCCAGCCGCGCGATCATCGCGCCCGAGGTCAGCGTGCAGTTCGAGCCCTGGAACGGGCCGCCGTCGAACTGGGAGATCGGCGGGATGCGCGGGAAGCCCGAGGGGTTCTTGTAGACCGCCGGCTCGGCCCCGAGCAGGCTGTCGGCGGCGGCGGTGAGGTCGGCCGGCGCCAGGGATTCGAGGGTCTCGGGCGAGCCCGATGGCTCGACGTTGAACACGACGGGCTCGGGCGACCCGCCCGGCGTGTCCGGCGCGCCGGCCAGGACGTAGTCGGGGGACTCGGTCGCGGCGGACTGCGGCGACCGGTCCTGGAGCGCCTGCACGACGGCCGAGCTGATCACGAACCCGACCACGACCATCACGCCGAACAGCGCGAGCCTGGGCAGGTACAGGGCGAGCTTGCTCATGGTCAGCAGCTCGCCGAAGCCTGGAACTTGAACGTGTGCTGGAGGTCCTTGTTGGTGACGCCGTACTTGTCGGTCAGCGTCACGGACATCGTCACGATGCTGTTCGGCTCGAGGTTGGTGAAGGCGACCTGGCCCGAGTAGGTGTGTTCGTCCCCGATGACCTGGGTCTGGGCGAGCGACTTCTTGCCGGTCCGTTGCGACTTGCCCTTAGGGGTGAACGCGTAGACGACCTTGGCGCTGCTGGCCGTGAGCCCGTCACGGTCGGTCGCCCGGTTGATGTTCGCGAAGCCCGTGGCGGCGGACGCGCAACCCTGCGCGACGTCGAAGTTGACCGTGCCGAAGTCGGCCGGGAAGTTGCATCGGTTTGCAATGAACGACTGATTCCCCGAGCGGGTCGACTCGCCCAGCGCGTCCTTGCCGGTGACGTAGTAGCTGACCTTGCCGTCCGCGTTGGGCCGCTGGTCGACCGGCGTGACGGCGGCGCGCCACGACGACCCGTTCTTCGCCATCGGCTTGTCGCGGAACGCCGAGTCGCCGGGGAGCCGGTAGTGGAGGGAGACCGCGTCGACGCCGTCGACGTCCTTCGCCGTCAGCGACACGGTCGTCGTCTTCGGGCGCGTGTCGCACGCCGCCGTGTTGGTGAACACGGTCCCTGGACCAGCCTTGAGGGACGCGAGCTCGGGGCCGGCGTTGGCGCAGTCGACCACGGCGATCGAGCGCGTGGTGTCGGACGGCAGGCGGCTCGTGTGCGGGCTCGGGTCGGTGTCGGTGGCGCTGACGAACACCCGCAGGCTGCCGGGGCCGGTGATCCCGTCCGCGTCGGTGGCGAGGGTCGCCCGCCAGATTTCGGCACCGGCCTTCGTCATCGGCTTGGTGGCGAACGACGTCGAGCCGGGCTTCCGGTACGACAGGACGACGCCGCCCACGCCCGTCCGGTCCGTCACGCGGACGCTGACGGTCACCGATCTCGCGGCGTTGCTGCAGTAGCGCTGCGGTCCGCCGGCGATCGACGGCCCCGTCGTCAGACGGGCGAGGGTGGGGCCGCCGTCGGGCGACGCCGTGGGTCCGGCCGACGGCGACGGCGCGGCCGGGGACGGGCTGTTGTCCTCGATCGCGGTCAGCGACGAGCCCGGCTCGACCGACGCCCCGGGTCCCGCCTCCACCGGCGAGCAGGGCACGACCGGGACGTCGTTCAGCGAGCCGTCGACCTTGAGCGGCCCTGACGTGACCCAGGCCTCCGTGCGGCCCGGCAGCGGATAGTAGATGCGGACCCAGCTCGCGTCGCCGTTCTTGCCGGTCACGAGGAACTTCTGGCCGGACCCGACCGTGGCCAGCGCTGGACCCGAGTCGGGGCAGGGGTAGATCGCCAGCGACGCCGACGAGGTCGCGGGCTTGCCGGAGCCGCCGCCGCCCAGGATCCCGCCGCCGACGGCGCCCGCGATTAGCCCGCCGGCTACGACGATCGCGACGACCTGCGGGCCGCCGAGGCTGCCGACGGCCTTGCCGATCCCGGCTCCGAATGCGCTCACCTGGTCCCCCCGCGCGGGACACGGGACGCCCGTCGCGTCGGGCCGGACCATACGGCAGCGCGGGTCACCTCGTCAGCCCCCCGGAACGCCCAGGACCGACAGCTCGCTGACCGCCGCATCATCGAATGGGGTCCCCTGGATCGAGGTCGCCTGCCCCGGATACGTGGAGACGATCGTGATCCGGACCGTTTTCGCCCCGGTCGCGCCGCCGAGGTCGACCTGCTGGGCCTTCGTCGTGTCCTTGAGCCGGACCGGGATGGCCTTGCCGCCGTCGACCGACACCAGGATGTCCTTCAAGCGCCGGTTGCCGCGATACGCCGCCTGCGACGCCTGGTAGCCGTTGCGGATGAGGAGCGTGTCGGCACGGGACGGATCGAAGCTGACCTCGATCCACTGGTCCTTCTCCTGCTGGCTCCCCTCCTGCCACGAGGTCGCGAGGTCGCCGTCGATGGCCATCGACGGCGCGAACTTCGGCCGGTTGCCGACCGACGATGACGCCTTCGCGCCCGAGAGCACGAGCGGGACGGGCGTGCCGGGCTCCGACGAAGCGGCGACGGCGCTGGACCCCGGGCTCGCGCTACCGGCGGCCACTGACGGCGCGGCCGCCGATCCCGTGGCGCCCGTCTCGGGGCCCTTGCCGCGCAACGCCACGCCGGCGAGCACGAGCGCGACCCCGACCAGCACGCCGATCACCCCGACGCCGATGACCCAGCTGGGGACGCCGCGCTTGGCCGCTGTCGGCTCGCGGCCCGGCGTCGCCGTCGTCGTGCCGGCGGCCGGCGGCGCGGCCGGCGTCATCGCGACCGCCGCGGCGATCTGATCGTGCGACGCCTCCTCCACCCGCTCGGCCGCGGCCAGCGTGGTCCCGCACGACTGGCAGAAGGTCCGGCTCGACGGGTTGGCGATCCCGCAGGCCGGACAGCGGACGAGGTCCTGTCTCTCGTCCTCCTCGTCCGGCCACGCCGGGACCGGCACGGGCGCCGGGAGGGCGTCGCCGTACGGGGCCCCCCACGAGGCCCCGGGATCGGGTGTCGTGTCCGCGGGCGGCGCCGGGGACGCGGGCGGGTCAGCCGAGCCTGCCGCGTCGGCGGTGGGCTGCCCCTCCCACTCGAGGAACGTGCCGCAGGAGCCGCAGAACTGGTCGCCCGGGATGTTGCTGAATCCGCAGCGCTTGCAGATCGTCCGTCGGTCGTCGGTCATCAGTCAGTCCTAGCCTCGGATCAGGAGCATCAATGGAAGGTCGATCACGCGCCGGATGATCAGGAACCCGGGTGGGCCCACCGATGGCCGGGTCACCAGCATCGTGGTGGAGATGGGCGGGAAGGCGTCCGGGTTCACCGCGGCGGCACGGAGGTCGCGCGGGCCGATGAGGTCGTTGTGGAACACGAGGACCTGGACGCGGAACCTTCCCCGGGCATCGGTCTTGACGACCGGCATCGTCGGCGTGAGGCCGTGCAGCCACGACAGGCGCAGCTGCGTGTTCGGCGGGAACCCGGTCCCGGTCGCGATCACGACGGTCCCGGGCGGCCCGATGTCGGGATCGATCTGGAGCTGAGGATCGAACACGGCGACCCGCAGCCCGGACCCCCGGAGGCTCGCGGTGCGCGGTGAACCCGCGTACGAATCGGGCACGGCGAGCGTGGCGGGGCGCGAGCCGGGACGCGACGGCGTGAACCGGACGGTGACCGTGCAGGCGTCCTGGCGGTGGAGCACCCGCCCGACGCAGCCGTCCGCGACCACGTCATAGTCGCCGCGGGCAGCGCCCGTGATCGCGGCACGCCGAACGCTCAAAGGACCCCAGCCGGCGTTGACCAGGGTCGCGGCGGCGGGTGCGGCGGGCGACCCGACCGAACGGCTACCGAACGCCATCGAGCCGGGGTTGAGTCGCGGCGACGGCGGCATGTCGCGCAGGAACACATCGGCGTGTTGGAGGCGATCGTTGCGCACCAGCGTCTCGGCCGTTGACGCGAAGGCCACGAAGCGGCCGTTGCCGCCGACCGTGGCCAGCAGGCTCGCGTTGCCGCCGGGACGCCCGTTCCGAGCGATCGAGATCAGGACAGTGTCGGCGAGCACGACGTCGCGCTCGTAGACCTCGGTCTGGGGCGTTGCCACGGCAGCGAGATGGGCGTCGGGCCCCAGGGCCGATGGGCCCAGCAGGTCGGTCGCGGTCGATTGGAACGCCACCATTCGCCCGTCGCCCGAGATCGCCGGCAGTCGGCTCTGTCCTCGCGCGGACTCGCCGCTCGGCGTCACCGAGACGAGGATCGTCTCGCCCGTGGCGAGGTCCCGGCGAAAGACGTCGGGCGCGCCGTTGCCGTCGTTCGCGACCAGGTTCGGCGCCGCGGACTCGAACGCCACGACCTTGCCATCGGCCGAGATCGCCGGGGCTCCGGACGCGCCGTTCGGAGCGCCATCGAGGGCCACGCTGACCTGGCGAGGTCGACCGCCTCCCATCGCCCGGACGTACACCTGGGGCCCCGACCCGGTGTTCGTGTGGGTGATGACGTCGCCCCCGTCCGACACGTAGGCGACGACGCTGCCATCGCCCGAGATTGATGGCGCGCCGCTGGTCGCGCCGGTCGGCTGGCCGTCGAAGCCGACCGAGACGAGGTCGGTCTCACGTGCCCGTCGGTCGTAGCGGAACACGTCGAGGTTGTCTCCGTCGCCGGAGACGATCTTCACGTTGCTGGACGTGTAGGCAATGAACCGGCCGGTCGCGGAGACCGACGGCTCGCGGCTGCCGGCCGCCGGCTCGCCGGCCGAGGTCCGGGACGCGACCTGTGAGCGGCCGGTGGACCTATCCCAGGCGATCACGAGGCTGCCGGGCACCGCCAGCCCCGATGGAGGCTGATAGGTGAAGGCGACGACGTTGCCATCGGCCGAGATCGACGGCTCGCGCGCCTGCCCGCCGCCCGCGAGTCCTGGTGGCAGGGGGAGTCGGATCGTGCGAGCTCGCACGCGGTCGCGGACGTAGACCGCCGGCAGCGGCGCAGACGCTCCGCCCCCGGCGACGTTCGTGGCGGCCGAGGCAAACGCGACGTACCGGCCATCAGCCGAGATCGACGGCTCGGCGGATGCGTTGTTGGGAAAACCGCCACCCGCCGTCTGCGACACGAGCGTCGTGCGGCCCGGGGGTGCGGGCAGCGGCGCTGTGGGCGGCTCGGCGGGTCCTACAGGCGACGCGACGGTCGACGGGGCGGCGGCGACCGGCTGCGTGGACCCCGCGGGCGCGACCAGCGCGAGGCCCAGCGCGACGGCGGCCACCCTGCGGGCCCCGGCGCTCAGGGCCGCAGGTACCCGGAGTAGAAGACCGCGGGGTCGCACGACCCGGGGCTGGTGCAGCTCAGCGACAGGTTCAGCGCGTCGTCGGGCCCGACGACGATCGGCGTCACGAAGTGGAGGTCGTAGTCGCGGAAGTTCTCGAGCCGCAGCTGGAGGAGCGGCGTGTCGTTGCGCAGGACGACGAGCGCGCCCTCGGCGCCGTTCGGGTTCGAGAACACGAAGTCGGTGACGAACAGGGTGCCGTCCGCGGTGACCTGCGGGTGGGTCCGGTCGAGCCGGCCGTCGACGGGGTTGCCGAGGCCCGGGATGACGGCACCGGGCGTGCTCGTCGGCGCGGGCGATGCGCCGCCACCACCGCCGCCGCTCGGCGCCTCGCTCGAGGGCGTCTCGGCCGACGGCGCTCCGCCCCCACCGCTGCTCGCCTCGGGGCCCATCGTGGGCAGCCCGGCGGCGCCGAGCGCGTCGTTGATGTCGGCCTTGAGGCTCGCCAGCGGCGATGCGACGGCGTCGCTGGCCGCGGTCTGGATCGTCGGCTTGAGCAGCAGCAGCCAGATCAGCACGAGGGCGATCAGCAGGACGATCAGCGCGATCAGTGCCTTCATGATCCAGGGCGGCAGCACCGACTCCTGGAGCAGCGTGCCGTCGATCGTGATCGGCGTCCCGCCCTCGGGCTTCACGAACAGCTGGAACGGGCGGGTCTTGGGCTGGCCGCGCCAGAACCGCTTGACGGGGCTGACCCGGATCTTGGCGAACCCCGCCATCCCGGGCTCGACGACCACGCCCGGTGGCTTGATGTCGAACTTGAGGTTGCGGTCAGCGTCGGTGCCCTCGACCTCAGCGTTGAGCCGCGCGTTGCCGCGGTTGTCGATGGCGAGGTCGTGGGACCCGGAGCCCGATCCCCGCGAGGTGCGCGGCGCGAGCTCGGCGAACGGGTCGAGGAACGTCCCGACGTCGATCGAGCCCTCCTCCACCGCCGACCCGGCCGGGTCCTCGCGCGAGCGCGCCCGCAGGCCGTAGGGCACGACGCCGGCCGGGGTCGAGGCGGCGCGCGGCGGGCGGAAGACGAGCTTGGCGATGCCCTCGGCGCCGGGGAACAGCGAGATGACCGCGGGATCGGCGGCCGCCCAGCCGGCGGCGTCACCGAGGACATCCAGCGTGAACTCGTCGACGACGCTGCCGGTGTTCCGGACCCGGACCTCGCCGGTGGCCTCCTGGCCCGGCTCGACCGCCAGGGCAGGCGTGACCAGCGTGACGGATGCTCCCACGGGCGAGAGTGTAGCCGCGCGTCCGGGCCCGGAACAGGCGCCGGTGTGCGCATCGGCATAGTTCAATCGGCCTATCCCGGGGGCGAATCGTGCGCGAGCTCCTGCGCGAATCCGGGACGGCGGGGACGGCCGATCGGGCACGTGGGCTGCCCGTTAAGTCTGCGTTGACTGGCCGGACAGCCGGGCCCGCTACGGTCGGCCGAACGTCTACTCCGGCTGCGCCGTGCGGGGTGCCTGGCGGGCCGGGAAGCGTCGCGGGGAGAAGCACGCATGGTCGCCGAACCGATGCCCCTGAAGGCCCCGATCCCGGTCGCGGTCCGGGCGTCCGACCCCCTGTCGAGGGCCGGGATCGCCAGCCAGCTGCGCCGGGCGCAGGGGTTCGTGGTGGTCGCCGACGAGGTGCCGCCCGAGGACTCGGTTGCGCTGGTCGTCGCGGAAGAGGTCACACCCGAGGTCGTCGCCGAGATGCGCGCGCTTCGGGGGCGCGGCGTTCGTCGGATCGTGCTCCTCGTGTCGCGCGTCGACGACCGGGCCCTCCTCGCGGCGGCCGAGGCCGGGGTGACGGGCGTCATCCGACGCAGCGAGGCGACCGCTGGCAACCTCGCGGCCGCCATTCGCTCCGCCGCGGCGGGCGAGGGCAGCCTCCCGCCCGACCTCCTCGGCCGGCTGCTCCGGCAGGTCGGCCAGCTCCAGCGCCAGGTGCTGTCGCCGCGCGGGCTGACGTTCTCGGGGCTCACCGAGCGCGAGGCGGCCGTGCTGCGGCTCCTCGCCGACGGGTACGACACCGCCGAGGTCGGCCGCCGGCTGTTCTACTCGGAGCGCACCGTGAAGAACATCATCCACGACGTGACGTCGCGGCTGGAGCTCCGCAACCGCGCCCACGCCGTCGCCTACGCGATCCGCGAGGGCCTGATCTAGCCGGGGACGCCCACGAACAGGCGGACCGCCCGCACGGCGGGATCGCCCGGCTCCCGGACATTCGCGTGGACCCAGACCTGGAGCCAGTCGCCGGGCGCGAGCTCGAGCCCGTGGGTGAACGGCAGCGCCCTCGTCCACCCGGGTCCCGCCTCGGCCCACTCGGCGGCAGGCTGGCCCGAGTCCTCGTCGGCCGCGGGTCCTTCGCGGCCGGACCAGCGACCGAGCACCGCCCCCTCGGCATCGAGGCGGACCACGCGGATCACGACCGACGCGAGGTCCACCTGGAGGTTCTCCGAGCCGATGTGGGCGACCGCCGCGTCGCCGGTGCCCGCCCGGAGCTCCAACCCCGCGACGGGATCCGCCACGGCGTCACTGTCGATCGCCTCGCGGAGTGCGAGGACGAGCCTCCGCCACGGCTCGGGCGGCGCCTCGTTCGAGCCCATCCGCGCCGAGTGCCCTGCGGCCTCGACCACCTCGGTGGCGCCGTCGTGCGGCGTCCGGATCGCGACGTCGCTCGCCTCGCTCAGCCCGTCGGCGGCCGCCCGCAACGCTTCGAGCCGCCCCGCCGTCAGCCGGCCGGCGAACCGCCCGACTCGCGCGCCGGCGACCGTTCGCCGGGCCGTGTACGACCCGTCGTCCTCGACGATCAGGTGCTCGTCGTCCGCCGGCGGTCGCCCGCCGGAGCGCCCGTAGCGAACCAGCGTCCCGTCGCCCTCCCCTGCCCCATCGGTCACCGGCGCACCGTGGTCCACGTCCCCGGCCGGTTCTGGCGGACGATGTCCCGGAAGTGGCGGACGTGCCGCTCCGCGACCGGGTGGTCGTGGGCGGACACCGGGTTGTTCAGGCTGCCCATGTTCCCCATGATGCTGCGGTTGTCGTACAGGAACGGCCCGACCGCGGCGGCCTCGTTGCCGGCCTGGTCGAACTGGCCGGGGATCCGGGCCGCGATGTCGTTGCCCATCGTGCCGGCGGGGTCGTTGACGATGGAGAAGCCGGCGGGGCCGAAGTCCTCGCGCAGGAGCGCGCCCGCGTTGGCGGTCTCGTAGGCCAGCGCGATCCGCTGGCTGAACGCGCCCTGGACGAGGCTGTACTTCGCGACGACCGCGGCCGCGGCCGCGCCACGACCGGCCGCGGCGCCGGTGACGGCCGTCCGCATCTCGGCGGCGATGGTCTCGGGGGCGACGGGGTTGCCCGCCGCGTCCACCGGGGCGTTGATGCCGCCGATCGGCGCCTGCTCGCCGGTGACCGCGGCGTACTGCTCCGGCGCCTGGTTGTACTCGTCGCGCAGGCCGATGAGGTGACCGAACTCGTGCGGAGCGAGGCCGGGGTCCGTGTCGCCCGTGTGCCAGTTCGCGGAGTCCGAGCGACCGGGCGTCGCGCCCGGCGGCGTGACGATGACGTTCACCGAGGCGTCGGCCGGGGTGCTCGTGCCCGGGACGAACTCGAGGTCGAGGGAGTGGCTCGGATCGTCCGCGTTCGCGAACCGGAACGAGTTCCACACGCGGGTGATGTCGGCGCGCCACTGCGGCACCCGGGGATGGTTCGGCGAGCCGGTGAACCGGATGTTGACGGTGACCTGGAGCCGATCGGGCAGCAGTCGCCACGTGAACGCCGCGGGACCGCCCGTGATCGTGCCTTCCGCGCGCTGCTCCCAGTCGAACTGCTCCCGGCCGACATCGACGGGGCCTGACACCGCATCGAGGGCCGTCCAGGTCAGCGGACCCACGACGCCGTCGTCGCCGAGGGGCGGCGTCCTGGAGCGCTGGAACTCCCTGACCGCCTGGCGGGTCTGGCCGCCGAACTTGCCGTCCACCTCGAGCAGGGTCGCGACCTGGTCCGGCGGCACCGTGTTGAGCTTCTGCTGCAGCTCCTCGACCGCCGGGCCCGTGGAGTTGCGGCGGATCGTCGGATGGATCGTGCCGCCCAGCGGCGCGCCCCGCGGCTCGCCCTCGGCCGGGCCCTCCACGACGCTCCGGCCCTGGCGCGACACCCGCGGCGCGAGCTCGTCGATCTTGGCCCACGTCTCGAGGCCGCAGACCCCGTCGGCCACGAGCGGCGGGTTGGAGGCCTGGAACGAGATCACCGCCGCCGCGGTCATGAGGTCGAACACCGCCGTGATCCGCAGCGGCGGCGTCGCCGCCCCGAGCGCGTTCAGCGCCTGCTGCAGCTGGCCGACCTCCACGCTGGGGCCGTCGCCCTGCCGCAGCACGGTGTGCGTCGGCGCAGCGGGCGCGGCCGGGGCCGCCCCTCCGGGCGCGGCCGGCGCGGCCCCCGGCGCGTCGTCCCGCTGGAGCAGGACCGGCGCGCGCCTGCTGAACAGCGACCCGACGGCGGCGTTGCCGGCGCTCCGCTGGAGCGCCATGACGACCATCGACGACGCGGCGTGCATGGGCAGGCGCCGCGGACCGGCGCCGATCACGGCCAGCTCGGGCGACTCGCCCGGCGCCGCGGCCCGGTCCGTGGCGGCGACCGGGCCGTCCGGCTGTCGCTCCCCGCCCTGGTCGTTGCTGCGCTGCGTTGCCGTCCCCGCCATGCGATCAGGTCCCCGGGACTTCTTCTTCCTCTTCGGGCGTGGCCTCGCGCTGGACGGCGGCCACCGACGCCGTATCGTCCTCCTCGCGCTGCACCGCCGCGCCGGCGTCCGACGCCGACGGCTGGGCCGAGGAGACGGCCGACATCACCTGGTCGGCGGTCGCGTCCGCGGCGCGCTCGAACCGGTCGGACGGGTCGCTGACCCGGATGCCGCCCGGCGCGTCCGAGCCGTCCACCGGCCCGCGGGACTGCTGGACGACGTGGCTCAGCTCGTGCGCGATCGTCCGCTGACCGACCGACGACGCCGGGTCGTACTGGCCGGACTTGAACACGACGTCGGAGCCGACGGTGTAGGCGTTCGCCCCGACAGACTCGGCCGACTTCGACGCCCGGTCGTCGGTGTGGACCCGGACGCCTTCGAACGACTGCCCGAAGGCCGACTCCATCGACGTCCGGGTGCCCTCGTCGAGGGGCGATCCCCCGCCCGACCCGACCACGTCGTGCACCGGCGACGCCTGCTCCTCCTCGCCGGCCAGCATCTGCACCACGCCCGCGTTACCGGCGGTGCGCTGGAGGTGCATGAGGGTCGCGGCGTCGAGCGCCGGCGAACGGCCGGGGGCGACCGGAGCCTGCTCCCCGGCGGCCGGCACGTGGCCGTCGCGATCGGGCGATCGCAGCGCGGCGTGGGACGCGTCCAACTCGAAATCGCGCATGGCGGTCCTCCTGTTCCACGTGTCAGGATCGGCCACGGCGTCGGCCTCCGCAATGGGCTCGGACACGACCGCCCGGAAGTCTGCCCCAATGGGCACCGCTGCCGGAGGCGCCCTCGCTAGCATCGGCCGCATGCGAACCCGCGCGGTGCCCGTCCCGGGGCACCAGGCCGCCGCCGGGCCTGCCGTCGCAGGCCCTCGCCCCGCGCCGGCCGCAGCCCCCGGGACCTCGTCCCTCTCGGCCACGTCGCCCCCCATCGAGTCCGCGGTCCTCGCCCCGGACGGGCTCGTCGACCTCCAGGCGACCGCCGGCAACCGCGCGACGGTCGAGGCGCTGCAGCGCTCGCCGGCCGCGGGCGCGGGGCCCGCCCGGCCCACGCCGATCATCGTGCAGCGCGCCGTGTCGGCGGAGCAGGCGACGACCATCGCCCGGCGGCTAGAGGACGCGATGAAGGGCTGGGGCACCGACGAGGAGGCGATCTACGGAGCGCTCGCCGGCCGGACGGCCGCGGACATGGATGAGATCCGCAAGGCCTACAAGTCCTCCTACAACAAGAACCTCGACGCGGAGCTGCGCGACGAGCTCAACGACTCGGAGCTGGCCCGGGTCAGCCAGTCGATGGCGCCGACCGCCGACGAATCCAAGCTCACCGAGGCCGAGCGACTGTCGGCGGCGACGGACCGCGCGAAGGCGGCCGCCGCGCACCTCAAGGAGGCGATGGCCGGCTGGGGGACGGAGGAGGACGAGATCTTCAACGTCCTCGAGGGTCGCGAGCCCGAGGAGATCCTCGCGATCCAGCGCGAGTACCTCGCTCTCACCGGCAACCACCTGGACCGGGACCTGCAGGACGAGCTGAGCGGCTCCGACCTGCGGAAGGCGCTCGCGCTGCTCCAGGTGCAGGCCGCGGGCACGTTCACGAACGAGATCGACCAGCACATGACCGAGGGCGAGACGACCACGGTCCAGGGCCGGTTCGAGTACGTCCTCCAGCAGCGCGAGCTGACGGTCCGCGTGCCGGTGGACTTCAAGCCGGACGCCGGCGTAACCGCGCCGATCGCGACCTGGCAGTCGCAGATCGACACGGTCTGGAACCAGTTCGCGGCCGTGGAGAGCGGCGGCCTCAAGGTCCCGATCCGGTTCGGGATCGAGAACCGGGCGGGCGCCGACAAGTCGATCCGTGTGAAGGACAACAAGGTGCCGGGGACGCAGTCGGTCGAAGACCGGGCGAACGCGGGGATGTGGTTCCCGCTGATGGACGCCACCACCGCGCCGCACGAGTTCGGGCACCTCGTCGGCCTCCAGGACGAGTACCAGCGCACGCACGGCGACTACAAGAAGATCACCGGCGAGGACAAGACAGGCCCCGCCAATGCCTCGGGCAAGACCGCCGCGGAGATCGCGGTCGACCTCCACGCGGCGCTCTACCTCGCCGACGCGACCCAGCGGGCCCCGACGGCCACGACGCTGCTGACGACCGTCGGCCTGATCGTCGGCGGGGTCCCGCAGCAGGGCGACTTCGCGCAGGAGGTCCAGAAGGCGTACGACGACAAGTACTCGGGCTGGTTCAGCAAGTCGCTCGTCCAGGCGATGCGCGACAAGATCCCCGAGGGGAGCAAGTGGACGATCCAGTCGGTGTTCTCGTACGCCAGCCGGAGCATCATGGGCAACCCGGAGATCCTGGGCGCCCCGGACCCGCACGACCACGCGGTCGAGCCACGCCACCTCGAGGAGTTCGTGCGCATCGTCCGTCGCGCCTACCCGGATCTCACCTGGACGGCCGGGTCGCGATGACTCTCGTCACGTGGCGGCGCCTGTCGTCGATGCCGCCGCCGGAGCGCGAGATCCTCGAGGTTGAGCCGGACGGGTCGTTCCGGCTGTGGCGATCGATCGCGCCGGTCGTCGGGCGGTTCGGCGGGTCGCTCCCGGACGACGCAGCCGCGGATCTCCGCACGCTCGTGGAGGCCGTCGGGTCGTCGTCGGCGCCGCGCCCGGGCAAGGTGCCTCCCGACGCGAGCGTCGAGCAGCTCGAGATCGCCGGGACGCTGTCCGTGTTCGAGGCCGATGGGGACGTGGCCGCCCCCTGGGGGGACCTGCTCGCCGCGTGCCGCCGCCTCGCCGATGGGCTCGTGGACCGGCCGCTGGCGGCGATCGCGCTCGAGGTCGACCTCGCGGACGGTGGTGCGCAGATCCGCCTCGTCCATCGGGGCTCGGGCTCGCTGCCCGTCGAGCTGGCCGCGGCCCGCCTCAAGGTCGCGGTCTGGCGAGCCATGATCAACGCCGCTAACGCGACGGCGCCGGCCCTCGACCTCGGGCGGGTGGACGCAGGCCCCGGCTGGTCGACGGAGACCGCCGTCGATCTACCGGCCCTCGAGCCGGGCGACAAGGTCACGGCCGACGCGCGGTTCATCGCGGACGACGGCGGGGTGTTCATCCCGGTCGCGATGTCGACGACGATCGTCGTCCCGGGTTGAGCCGCGGGATCGCGGCCGGCTAGCCGTTCACCAGGTCGTAGTACTCGCCGAACTCGGCCTCCACCGTCAGTCGCCCGAGCTTGCGGTACTCGCGTTCCGTGGCGCGCACGAGGTCGGGCATCGCGACCGGGCGGTCCTCCGCCGCGGCGAGGTACGCGGCCGTCACGCACACGTTCCGGATATTGCCGCCCGAGATCTTGAACCGGCGGGCGAGGAAGTCGAGGTCGATGTCGTCGGCGACCGGCAGGTCCGGCGCGAGGTTCGCCGCCCACAGCCGGCGACGATGCTCCTCCTCGGGCATCGGGAAGTCGATGATCGCGTCCAGGCGCCGCACGAAGGCCTCGTCGACGTTCGAGCGCAGGTTGGTCGTCAGGACGGCCAGCCCGTCGAAGCGCTCCATGCGCTGGAGCAGGTAGGCGACCTCGACGTTGGCGTACCGGTCGCGAGCGTCCTTGACCTCGGACCGCTTGCCGAACAGCGCGTCCGCCTCGTCGAACAGCAGGATCCCGTTGACCCGGTCGGCCTCCGTGAAGATCCGGTCCAGGTTCTTCTCGGTCTCGCCGATGTACTTGTCGACGACCGTGGACAGGTCGATCACGTAGACGTCGAGCGCGAGGTCGTGGCCGACGACCTCCGCCGACATCGTCTTGCCGGTCCCCGAGTCGCCGGCGAACAGCGCGGTGACGCCGACGCCGCGTGCGCCCTTGGTGCCCATGTGCCACTCGCCGATGACCCGGTCGCGGTGGCGAGCCCGGGCCGTGAGCTCGCGCAGCTGGGCCTCGACCACCGAGGGGAGCACGAGGTCGTCCCAGCCCACGGTCGGCTCGATCCGGCGCGCGAGCCGCTCGAGACCCGCGGCGTTCTGGGCCCGCGCGCCGCCCGCGACGTCCGTGATCGTCATCGGACGGTTCTCGGCGGTCGCCGCGTGGCGGGCGGCCCGCGCGGCCCGGTCGATCTGCTCGGGGGTGAGGCGGAACGCGATCGTGGCGGCGGCCGGGTCGAAGCCCGCCGGCGCGTCCCCGTTGAGCGAGTCGACCCACAGCTGGTGCCGCCGGACGATCGAGGGCACGGGCGCGTCCACGATGAGCGGCGGCTCGCGCGACCAGGCCGGGTCCCAGTCGCGGCCGCCGACGAGGATCACCGGCCCCGGCTGCTCCGCGAACGCGCGGACCGCGGCCGCGCCGCGCTCGACCAGCGGCTCCACCGGGCCGACCACCAGGCCGGCGCCGCGCAGCCTCGCCTCGCGCGACGCCGCGGCAGCGAGCAGCACCGGGTCGTCGCCCGCCGACAGGCGCCCGAGGTCGAGCGCGATGGCCGGCCGGCCGAGCCGAGCCATCGCCGTCCAGCCGAGCGACCGCCCGGACGCCCCCGGACGCTCGCGCACGTAGACCAGCGACTGCCCGGCGGCCAGCCCGCGCGCGACCACCTCGACCTCGTCGACGTCCACCGGGACCGACGAGGCCAGCAGCGCCTCGATGGCGGGGTCGGGGCTGTCGTCGCCCAGCAGGTGGGCCGCCACCCGGTCGGGCACCCGGAGCGGCCGGGTCAGCGAGGGGCGGTCGACGTCCTCCACCAGGAGCAGGCGTCCGGCGACCAGCGGCGCGAGCGGGCCGAGCCGTTCGCGGAGCGGCGCGCCGGCGGTGGACGCCGTCACGCCACCGGGTCCCGTCGTCGCCCCGCACAGCTCGATCGCCAGCCCGACGCTCGCCCGGCGCCGCGAGACGTCGTCGTGGAGGTAGCCGTAGAGCCGCTCGAACCGGGGGTCGAGGTCGGGGGCGAGCGCGACCAGCAGCAGGTCGACGTCCACGGGCTCGAGACCGAAGGCCCGCGCGAGGCCCCGCAGGCGGACGTCGCTCCCCGCCCGCTCGGCCTCGTCCGCGCGCGTCTCGAGCGCATCACGCAGGTGCGCGACCGCCTCATCGGCCTCCGGGGGCACGAGCGGGCCGCCGGGCCGGTCGAGCAGCCCGTCCACCTGCTCGTCGGAGATGTACAGGCCGCGGAACCGATCGCCGGGGTCGGCGTCGACGGCGCGCCGCCGGTCCACGGCCGCGCGCACGCGCTGCTCGATCAGCGACAGCCGGCCCAGGAGGTACAGGAGGGACGGGTCCGACGGGCCGAGCGCGTGCTCCGCGTCCGCGCCGGGCGGAGCGGCGCCCGTCATCCCGGGTCCATCGCCGGGCTCAACGCCAGGCTCGCAGCCATGTCCTCGACCGGCTCACCGGCGGGGCGGACGACGGACGCCGCTCACGCGGATGCGCACGCCCCCGTCCTTGGCGCCCGCGTTGGCCGGCAGCAGCTCGGTCGTCGAGGCGTCGAGCTCGATCGCCGGTCCCGCGGCGCCACCCGGGCTCTTGCGGGACTCGCTGGCGCCGCCGGTGGACGAGATCCCGATCGACGGCCCCTCCTGGACCGGCGGCCCGATGTAGGCGCTGGAGTCGACGACGATCGGCGCCGTGACGACGAGGTCGAGCGAGGGCTTGAGCTCGCCGCCCAGCGCCGACCAGATGTCCGCGAGGGACCGCTCCTGGCTGGCCGGCTGGCCGACCTCGATGTACACGGGCAGGTCGGCCTCGTTGAGCGGGGCATCGAGGTCTTCGGCCTTGATGAACGGGTTGCGGAGGAAGCAGGCGAGCAGCGACGACAGCAGCCGGTGCTCGTCCTCGGGACGCTGCGTCCACGCCGTCACCAGGTAGGCGAGCCGGAACCGCCGCGGGGGCTGGTGGCGCCGGGTCACGGTCCCGTTGGCATCCCGGACGTCCTCCCAGGCGGGCACGCGCCGCTGGAGGTCCTCGCGGATGTCGTACAGGTACAGGTCGACCGCGGGCCCGCTCCGCCTGGCGACCCAGTCCTTCGTGGGCGCCTCGAACACGAGGTCGACGGACGACCCGTTGAGCGCGTCGCGCTTGACCAGCTTCTCGAGCAGCTGATCGACGTCGTGGATCACCCGCCGATCGTCGGCCCGCGCGGCGTCCCACGCCAGCCGGTCGCGGGGCATCCGTCCGGGCAGCCCTCGTCGCCCCTTCGGGCAATGGTGCCCGCCCTCCCGCGCGCCCTGTCGGGCCTTGTCCGACCCCGTCGCGGGTGGGACGGTCAGCGGGCTGGGATCCATGCATCCGGAAAGGGACACGTATGCCGAACTATCTGTCGCCCGGCGTGTACGTCGAGGAGGTGGAGGCCGGGTCCCGTCCGATCGAGGGCGTGGGCACCGCAGTCGCCGCCTTCGTCGGGCTCGCCGGCCGCGGGCCTGCGAACACGCCGACGCTCGTCACCAACTGGAACCAGTTCACCTCCACGTTCGGTGACTTCATCGAGGGCTCGTACCTCGCCCACGCCGTCTACGGCTACTTCCTGAACGGCGGCGGCGCCGCGTACGTCGTGCGCGTGGGCGCCGACGGCGTCGTGCCCACCGCCACCGCCGAGGTGCCGAGCTCGACCGACAAGGCCAAGCCGGCGTTCCAGGTCGCGGCCCTCGAGGCCGGCCCGGAAGGCAACGACATCAGCGTCGACGTCCAGCCGGCGGCCGACGAGGGCTCGTTCAAGCTCGTCGTCAAGCGCGGCGGCCGGGAGGTCGAGTCGTTCGACAACCTGACGACCGCGAAGGGCAAGCAGAACGTCGCCACGGTCGTCAAGGCGCAGTCGAAGACGATCACGATCGAAGAGGCGGGCGCGCTCGCTCCCGCCGCGGGCACGACCTCGCTCGCCGGCGGCTCGGCCGCGGTCCCCTCGCGCGTGACGCCCGACGACTACGTCGGCAACTCGGCCGACCGGACCGGCTTCGCCGGCCTCGAGGCGGTGGACGAGGTCACGATGCTGGCCGTCCCCGACCTGATGGCGGTCTACGAGCAGGGGATGATCGACCTGGAGGGCCTGCAGGCCGTCCATCTCGCGATGATCGCCCACTGCGAGCTCATGGGCGACCGCGTCGCCATCCTCGACGCGCCGCCAGGGCTCAACGCGCAGCAGATCAAGGAGTGGCGGGTCGACAAGGCCGGCTACGACAGCAAGTACGCGACCCTCTACTGGCCCTGGATCAAGGTCTTCGACCCACTGTCCGGCCAGGCCAAGTTCGTGCCGCCGTCCGGCCACGTGGGCGGGATCTGGGCGCGCAACGACGACACCCGCGGCGTCCACAAGGCGCCGGCCAACGAGGTCGTCCGCGGCGCGATCAGCCTCGCGCTCAACCTGACCAAGGCCGAGCACGACCAGCTCAACCCCAACGGGATCAACTGCATCCGGGCGTTCCCCGGCCGCGGCATCCGGGTGTGGGGCGCACGGACGATCTCGAGCGACCCGTCGTGGCGCTACCTGAACGTCCGGCGGCTGTTCAACTACATCGAGGAGTCGATCTTCGAGGGCACCCAGTGGGTGGTCTTCGAGCCCAACGACCAGCGCCTGTGGGGCCGCGTGAAGCGGACCATCAACGCGTTCCTCCTGCGGGTCTGGCGCGACGGCGCGCTGTTCGGCGCGACGCCCGACCAGGCGTTCTTCGTCAAGTGCGACGAGGAGAACAACCCGCCCGAGGTCCGCGACGCGGGGCAGCTGATCATCGACATCGGCATCGCCCCCGTGAAGCCGGCCGAGTTCGTGGTGTTCCGCATCGCCCAGTTCTCGGGCTCGCCGGACGCCGAGTAGCCGTCGACATGACCACACCCATGGAAGGCCACGGAGGCACCTATGCCCACGACTGACCCGCTGCTGCAAGGCAACGTCCTGCTGGACATCGACGGCGTCGGCGTCGTCGCGAACTTCACCTCCGTCTCGGGCGTCTCGAGCGAGGTCGAGATCGTCGACAACCCGTTCGTCAACGACCAGGGCAAGGTCACCATCGGCAAGCTCCCGGGCAAGCCGAAGACCCCGACGGTCACGCTCAAGCGCGGCCTCACGGGGGCGACCGAGATCTGGGACTGGCACAGCGCCGTCATGCAGGGGAACCCGGACCGCCGCAACGGCTCGGTGATCCTCATGAACACGATCGGCGAGGAGATCCTTCGCTACAACTTCACCAACGCGATGGTGTCCAAGATCAGCCTCTCCGAGGGCGGCGCTACGACCAGCGGCGTCCAGATCGAGGAGGCGACCCTCGCCTGCGAGACCCTCGTCAAGGCCTAGGCCGATGACCCTCGCCCTCCCGCCCGAGCTCGGCGACGAGCGCAGGAGCACGAACGCGTCCGACGCCCTCCGGACGGAATACGCGTTCGTGCTGCCCCGCGGCTTCGTCGACGGGTCCGGCACCGTCCACCGCGACGGCGTCATGCGCCTCGCGACCGCGCGCGACGAGATCATCCCGCAGCGGGACCCTCGCGTCCGCGAGAACGAGGCCTACCTGACGATCCTCCTCCTGTCCCGCGTCGTGACCCGGCTCGGGACGCTGCCCCAGGTGCACACCGGGGTGATCGAGGGGCTGTTCGCGTCCGACCTCGCCTTCCTGCAGGACCTGTACCGCAGGATCAACCAGGAGGGCCACACCCAGGCCTCGGTCACCTGTCCCGCGTGCAACCACGCGTTCACGGTCGACGTGGCGGGTGAGCAGCGCCTGGGGGAATCGTGACGTACGCGACCGACCGGCTGTTCGAGGAGGTCGCGTACGTCGCCTATCACTTCCACTGGCCGATGGACTCGATCCTCGACCTGGAGCACCCGCTCCGGCTGCGGTTCGTGGATGAGATCGGTCGCATCAACCGGCGTCTGACCGAGGAGGAGTGAGTCCCGTGCGTCTGCCGTGGCCGTTCGGCCGCAGCGAGAGCGACCGCGGGGCGTCCTCCGGCTCGGGCGCGGACGCCGGTGGTGGCGCGCCCGGCGCCGGCTCGGCGGTCGGTCGGCGCGTCGTCGTCGCCGGCCGAGGCGCCGATCCGGCCCACGGGCGCGTGGCGGACGCTGCCGCCGATCCAGCGCTCGTCGGGCCCACCGCCGGTCGTGGCGCCGGCCGCGCCGTTCCTCGCCGACGTGCCCGGCCACGCCCCGCTGCCGCCGATCGTCACGCCGCTGGGCCACGAGTCGAGCCCGAGCGCGCCCGCCGGTCTCGTCGTCGCGCACCCGCACGCCGTCCCGAGCCTCACCTCGAGCGCGCCGCTCCCCGGCGAGGCCCGTGCAGCGGCACGCCGCGGGCGGCGAGTCCGCCTCGACCGCGGCGCCGGCCTGGGAGGCCGAGGAGGCGCCCGTCGTCTCGCGCCAGGCGGAGCCCGCGTCGACGGGGGCCGCGTCGCCCTCGTCGTGGACGCCGGCCGCCGCGCCCGAGCTCCCGCCGATCCGCACCGTGCCGGCCGTGGCGCCGTCGGCCGTCGCGACGCCCGCGTCGCGTCCGCTGACCCAGACCGCGCCGTCCCTGGTCCCGTTGTCTTCGGGGCGGTCCGGCGGCACGACGCCGTCCGCGGAGGGCGCGCGATCGAGGCCGGCCGACATCGCGCTGCCGATCCAGGCGAGCGGGCGCGTCCCGACGTCGGTCTCCCCGTCGCCGTCCGCGGCCCCGGGTGCCGGTCGGGCGCCGCTTGCGCCGGTCCGGCGGTTCGCCGAGCTCCCGGTGGAGGCGCCGGCGCCGCCCGTCCAGCGCGAGGCCACCGGCCGCCGCGCCGGCCTCGGCGCCCCGCTGCCCGCGGCCCCCGACTCCGCCGTTGCCGAGCGCCTGCCGATGCGCCGCCCGGCGCCCGGCCTCCCGGTGACGCCCGCGTCGCCCGCCGCGTCCCCGGCCACCGTCTCGCGGCTGTCGGACGGGACGCACGACACCCACGATCCGGCCCCGGCGATCGCCGCCGCGCCCGCCGCCCCTGCTCGCCCGCTCCCGATCCTGCCGGTCGCGCGCCAGCGCCAGGACGCCGCGCCGACGTCCCCGGGCGCCGCGACCGTCGTCGCGCGCGACCGCGGCCCGCTACGGCGAGCCCGGCGCGGTCCGCGGCCTCGTCCGCTCCGACCGTCTCCCGGTCCGCCACGACGGTCCTGCCCACCGTCGGCGCGCGGCCGCTGCGCCCGGCCGTGACCGCGGCGCCCTCCGGCCCCGGCCGCTCGCAGCCGCCGACCGTCGGTGCACCCGCGTCCGGCGCGGACGCCGAGGCGCCGATGCCCGTCGCCGCACGCTGGGACGCCGGCGACACCCTGCCGTCGACGGTGACCTCGCTGCCGGCGTTCCCGCACTCGGAGCCCGATCTGCCGGTCCAGCTGTCGCCGGTCGGCTCGGCGCCGCGGCCGGCCGCCGTGCCCCAGGCCGCGAACGGGGCCCGCGAGATCGTGTTCCCGCCGCGCGACGGCGGCGATGCCCCCGAGTGGTCGTCGGGCGGCTTCCCGGCGGCGCCGGCGCCGGCCCAGGAGCGCCCGTCCGCGCCGTCCCGGACCGCGCCGCTGACCCTCGCCCGATCCGCGGTCGCCGCCCCGGCACAGCCCCAGGCGCCGGCCCCCGCGAGCACGCCGGTGGTCGCCCGGATCGTCGCCGACCCCGCCTCGCCCGGCACGCCGCCGGTCGTCCAGACGCTGCCCGCCGGCGGCGGCATCCCGGTCGCGACGTTCACGGCGACCCCCATCGTCCAGCGCGAGGAGGCCGCGGCGCCGACCCCGCCGCAGCCGTCGAACGGCCGCTCCGACCGGGAGCTCGACGAGCTCGCCAAGGCGCTGTTCGGGCGCATCCGGACGCAGCTCAAGTCCGAGGTCATCCACGAGCGCGAGGCCAAGGGCCTCGGCTTCGACGCGTTCTAGCAGGGAGCACCGATGGGCGATCCGGCAGTCAGCATCGCGTACAAGTGCACGATCGACGGCTTCATCCCGCTCGGGATCTGGACCAAGATCGAGGGCCTGGGCTTCGAGTACGAGATCAAGGAGTTCCGCGAGGGCGGCATCAACGGCTTCACCCACAAGGTCCTCGGCCCCTGCAAGTACACGAACCTGCGGCTCAGCCGGCCGGTCGACTCGACGTCCGAGCTCCTGATGCTCTGGCTCCAGAGCAACATGATCAAGGTCATCCCGCAGACGATGTCGATCACGGCGATGACCATGAACGGCGACGAGATCACGACCTGGAACCTCGCCGGCGTGATCCCCGTGAAGTGGACCGGCCCCTCGCTCGACATCATGAGCAACAACGTCGCCACCGAGACGCTCGAGGTCACCTACCAGGAGATCATCGGGCTCGGCGCGCTGGGCGGGCTGCTGGCGGGCGCGATGTCCGTCTCGGCCAACGTGAGCGTCGGGTTCTGAGGGCCCGGCGATGGTGATGGACGCGGTCGGCGGGGCCGTATCGGCGGTCGCCGGGGCGCTCGGGCTGATCAAGTCCGACAAGGCGAAGCTCGTGTGCGTGGGCAGCAACATGCCCGACGGCCCGCACGAGATCGAGTGCGCGTTCAACCCGACCGACTACACGCTGACCCAGACCGTCAGCGTCCCCGCGACGACGTCCCCCGCCAAGGAGGGCGGCCAGCAGCAGTACAGCGGCACCGGGGCGCTCACGTTCTCGACCAACCTGTTCTTCGACGCGTTCTCGGAGGCCAAGGGCGACGTCACGCCCAAGATCACCACGCTGCTCAGCTGGATGAAGCCCACCAACAAGTCGAGCTCGAACGGGCGGCACTCGCCGCCGCTCGTCCAGTTCAAGTGGGGCGGCAACCCGCAGCTGGATCAGCTGAAGGGGTTCATCACCAGCTCGACGGTCAAGTACACGCTGTTCCGGATCGACGGCACGCCCGTCCGGGCCGAGGTCGCGATCACGATCACCAGCCAGGCCGACCCCGAGACGGGCCAGAACCCGACCTCGCAGGCCACCAACAGCCGGCGCGTCCACCAGGTGATCGACGGCGACACGCTGCAGTCGGTCGCCTACCGGGAGCTCGGCAAGCCGCAGTACTGGCGCGCGATCGCCGAGCTCAACGCCATCGACGACCCGATGCGCCTGTCCCCGGGGTCGGTCCTCCTGATCCCCAGCGTCGCCGACGCGACGAAGAGCGCCTGAGCCGCCATGCCGGACCCGAGCGTCGCCATCCAGCGCGAGATCGAGATCGACGGCAGCAGGCTGCCCGACAACGTGCTCATCCACCTCGAGAGCACGACGGTCATCGACCGGCTCTCGATGCCCGACACGTTCACGCTGGTGTTCCGCGACCCGGACCGCAACATCCTGAGCACGGCCCGGATCCAGGTCGGCACCAAGGTCGTGATCTCGACGACGTCGACGCGCGAGGACGCCCCGAAGGTCCTGATCGACGCCGAGGTCACCTCGATCGAGACCGAGTACGGCGCGCACGGCACGCTCGCGGTCGTCCGCGGCTACGACCGGTCGCACCGCCTTGCGGCGGGCCGCAAGTCGAAGACCTTCCTCAACGCGAAGTACTCGGACATCGCGACCCAGCTGGCCAGCGCCGCCGGGCTCACGCCCGACGTCGACGAGTCCGAGGGCACCCACGACCACGTGTTCCAGGCCAACCAGTCCGACCTCGACTTCCTGTCCGGCCTGGCGCGCCAGATCGGCTACGACTGCCGGGTGGACGGCGAGAACCTGCTGTTCAAGAAGCCCGTCGAGTCGTCGTCCGGACCCGCCGAGGGCGAGGCGCTGGGCACCAATCCGACCGCCCTCGTCTGGGGCGACGACCTGCTCGACTTCCGCGCCCGCATGAGCGCCGTGGCGCAGGTCAGCAAGGTCGAGGTCCGGGGCTGGGACCCGGCGACAGAAGAAGGAGATCATCGGGACCGCCCAGGCGACGGCGAACAACGCCGACATGCCCATGAAGCCGGCGGATCTCGCCGAGAAGGTCGGCGGCCAGACGCACGTCGTCGTCGATCGAGGCGTCGGCTCGCAGCAGGTCGCGGACCAGATGGCGCACGCCGCCTCCGCGGCCATCGGCTCGGCGGCGTTCGAGGCCACGGCCATCACCACGGGCTCGCCCGACCTCAAGGCCGGCGTCGCGGTGAGCGTCGGCGGCGTCGACCCGGCCCTGGCCGGCAAGTGGGTGATCTCGGGTTCCCGCCACGAGTTCGGCGACGGGTTCTATCGGACGTCGCTGGAGTTCGCCGGCCGCCAGGACCGGTCCGTCCACGGGCTGCTGGGCCAGGGCGGCGGCGCCGCCAACGACCGGATCTACGGCCTCGTGATCGGGATCGTGACCGACAACAACGACCCCGACAACATCGGGCGGGTCAAGGTCAAGTTCCCGTGGCTGGGCGACGACGTCGAGTCGTGGTGGGCGCGGATCGCCGCGCCGGGCGCCGGGCCGGACTACGGCATCGTCTGGGTGCCGCAGGTCAACGACGAGGTCCTGGTCGGGCTTCCTGCACGGCGACGTGCGCATGCCCGTACGTGCTCGGCGGGCTGTGGAACGGCGTGGACCCGATCCCGTTCGACACGAGCGCGAACCTCGACGCCGGCTCCGTGACCTTCTGCGGGTTCAAGTCGCGGACGGGCCACCAGATCAACTTCTGGGAGAGCGGCGACGACTCATCGATCCAGCTGCTGACCAAGGGCGGCGCGATCGAGATCACGCTCGACGAGCTGAACTCCGAGCTGAAGATCACGGTCAAGGGCAAGGTCACGTTCCAGGCCGACGGCGACGTCGAGATCAAGGCCGGGGGCTCGATGAAGCTCGAGGCCACCGGGCAGATGACGGTCAAGGGCGCGACCGTCGCGATCAACTAGAGGACGCTGAGCAATGGCACAGCCGCTCGTCATGGGCGACAAGATCCAGGGGCAGTGCGCGATCCACCAGATCCCGAACCCGGCGTCCGGTGCGCCGCAGCCCTCGCCGCCGATGCCGTTCTCGGCGCCGCTGCTGACCGGCCTCGAGCCGACCGTGACCATCGGCGGCAAGGCCGTCGCGGTGCTCGGGTCCTCGGGCTACAACACGCCGCCCCACGTGGGCCTGCATCCGACCGACCCGTTCATGGTCCCGACGACGCAGCAGGGCATGGTGATCAGCGGCAGCCCGACGGTCACGGCCGGCGGCAAGCCGATCGCGACGTCGAGCTCGCAGGTGGCGATGTGCGCCCAGGTGCCCGGCCAGCCGATGGCGACGGTCACGCGACGTGACGGTCGCGTGAGGAGGCGGGCGTGAGCGACGAGTTCATCGGCCGCGGCTGGGCGTTCCCGCTGCGCACCGACCCCACGGGCGGGATCGCGCTCGTCGCGCGCGAGCGCGAGATCGAGGAGGCGATCCGGCTGGTGCTCGGGACCTCGCCCGGCGAGCGCCCGATGCGGCCCGAGTTCGGCTGCCGGATCCACGACTACGTGTTCGCGTCGGCCGACGGCGCGACGGCGTCGGCGATCGCGGCCGAGGTCCGCGAGGCGATCCGGCGCTGGGAGCCGCGGGTCGACGTCGAGGACGTCCAGGTCTCGTTCGACGCCCGTGACGCCGCCGTCATGTACATCGACATCAAGTACGCCATCCGGCGGACCAACGACCGCCGCAACCTCGTGTTCCCGTTCTACGTGATCCCGGGAGGAGACTGATCATGGCCCTGCCGGTCCCCAACCTCGACGACCGCCGCTTCCAGGACCTCGTGGACGACGCCAAGCGGCTCGTCCAGCAGCGCTGCCCGGAGTGGTCGGACCACAACGTCTCCGACCCGGGCGTGACGCTGATCGAGCTGTTCGCGTGGATGACCGACCAGGTCGTCTACCGCCTCAACCGCGTGCCGGACCGCAACTACGTCAAGTTCCTCGAGCTCATCGGGGTCAGCCTCTATCCGCCGACGGCCGCGCGCAGCCCGATGACGTTCTGGCTGTCGGCCCCGCAGCCGGACGTCGTCACGATCTCCGCCGCGACCCAGGTGGCCACGGTCCGCACCGACACCGACGAGGCGATCGCGTTCACGACGATCGAGGACCTGCCGATCATCCCGTCCGAGCTGGCCGCCCTGGGCTCGATGATCGACGGCAAGACGCTGCGCGACCACATGGCCGCCCTCGAGAAGGGCACCGAGGTCTACTGCTTCCAGAAGGTGCCGTCCGCGGGCGACGCGCTGTACATCGGCCTGTCCGAGGCGGTCCCGTCGAACGCGGTCCGGCTGCGGTTCAAGGCCGACATCGATGGCGTCGGCGTCGACCCGACCAACCCGCCGCTGGCCTGGGAGGCCTGGACCGGCGACGACTGGGAGCCGTGCGAGCTCGACTCCGACTCCACCGGCGGGCTCAACCGCGACGGCGACGTGGTGATCCACGTGCCGCACGGCCACGTGGTGTCGCTGATCGCGAAGCAGCGGGCCGGCTGGCTGCGGGCGCGGGTGACGGATCTCGCCGAGGGCCAGCCCGCCTACTCGGCCTCGCCCAACATCAAGGGCCTCGAGGCGATCACGATCGGCGGCACCGTCGACGTGGTCAACGCCGAGCTCGTCACCGACGAGGAGATCGGGATCTCCGAGGGCGTCCCGGGGCAGCGGTTCCTGCTCAAGCGTGGGCCGGTGGTGCCCGGGGACGACGACCCCGTGCTCGAGGTGGCCGGCGACGAGGGCTGGGACGAGTGGACCTACGTGCCCGACTTCGCCGCCAGCGGCCCCGACGACAAGCACTTCACGATCGACCTGTCGACGGGCGAGGTCCGGCTCGGGCCGGCGGTCCGCCTGGCCGACGGCGCGCTGCGACGCTACGGCGCGGTGCCCGTGAAGGGCGCCCATCTCCGGCTGGCCCAGTACCGGACCGGCGGCGGCCGCAAGGGCAACGTCTCGGCGCGCGCGATCAGCGTGCTCAAGTCGTCGATCCCGTTCGTGTCGCGCGTCGAGAACCGGCGTCCGGCCCGGGGCGGCGTCGACGGCGAGGACATCGAGAACGCCAAGATCCGGGGTCCGATCCGGCTGCGCGCCCGCGGCCGAGCGGTGACCACCGAGGACTACGAGCAGCTCGCCCGCGAGGCCGCGCCCGAGGTCGCCCGCGTGCGGGCCGTGGCGGCCGGCGACGGCACCGACGCCGGGTCGGTCCGGGTCCTGATCGTGCCGTCGGCGGTGTCCGAGCTCGGGCGGCTGCGGTTCGACCAGCTCGTCCCCAACCCCGACACGCTCCAGAAGATCACCGACCGGCTCGAGGAGAGCCGGGTCATCGGCACCCGCGCGATCGTCGAGCCGCCCGTGTACCGCGGGATCACGGTGGTCGCGAAGCTCAAGGCGCGCTCGCGCATCAACCCGACCCGGCTCCAGGAGGAGGCGCTGCTCGCGCTGTACGAGTACTTCCACCCGATCACCGGCGGCCCCGACGGGACCGGCTGGCCGTTCGGCCGCCCGGTGAACGCGGGCGAGATCTACTCGGTCCTGCAGGGGATCCGCGGGACCGAGATGGTCGAGGACGCACGCCTGTTCGGGGCGGACCCGGTGACGGGCCAGCGCGGCCAGCAGACCCAGCGCCTCGAGCTCGAGACCCACGCGCTCGTGTTCAGCTACGAGCACCAGGTCCTGGTCGAGGGCGCGTGATGCGCGGCTACATCCCGGGGCTCGAGACGCCCCACCCGCTCGGGCCGGCGCTCCCGGCCCTGTACCAGGACGACGACTTCGTCCAGCGGATGCTCGACGGGCTCGACGCGGTCGTGGCGCCGGTGTTCACCACGATCGACAACTTCGACTCGTACCTCGACCCCAGCCTCACGCCCGACGACTTCCTCGCCTGGCTCGCCGGCTGGGTGGGGATCGCGCTGGACGAGGGCTGGGACGAGGCCCGCCGCCGGGCGATCGTCGCGCGTGCCGTGGAGCTGTACCGGCTCCGGGGGACGGCGGCTGGGCTGGCCGGCCAGGTCGAGATCCAGACCGGCGGGACGGTCGAGATCGTCGAGAACGGGGCAACCGGGTGGTCCGTGGACCCGGGCGGCGAGCTGCCGGGGTCGGCCGACCCGCTCGTCGTCGTGCGGGTGACCGTGCCCGACCCGAAGGCGATCGACGCCCAGCAGCTGGACACGCTCGTCGCCACGGCCAAGCCGGCCCACGTGATGCACCGGATCGAGATCGTCAAGGGCGCCGCGAAGGCTTGACGTCTGTCCCGTCGCCGTCGCTTCCCCGCTCGTGTCGCTCCTGCCCGCGCGCCCTCGTCTGGCCTCCCGCACGCCCGCGTGCGTCGCACGCACGATTTCGCGTCATCGCGACGGCGTCCGTGCGTCGCACGCACCACCACGACATCGAATTCGACGGAATCCGGCCCGATTCGGACCAAACCCGTGCGTGGCACGCACGGTCTCGTCCTTCGTGACCGGAATTGGTGCGTCGCACGCACGAATCGACCGGCCGGCCTACCCGATCGTCACCCTGCGATTGAGGCCAACGGCGGCTCCCGCACGCCCGGCGACCCGTCTATCCTCTGCCCGACCCTCGCTGGACGGTGGAGAGTGGGCTGAGTGATCGTCTGCGGCAATTGCGGGCACAAGAACGACCCGACGGACGCGTTCTGCGGAAACTGCGGCCAGTTCCTGGAGTGGGTCGGCAAGCCCGAGGGCGAAGTGGAGGCGGCGGCTCCCGCCAGCCCCACCAGCGACCGCGTCCGCGTCATCGAGTCGGAGCCCGAGCCCGAGCCGTCGCGGCCGAGCCCGAGCCCGAGCCCGAGCCCGAGCCCGAGCCGTCGAGCCGAGCCCGAGCCCGAGCCCGAGCCCGTCGCGGCTGAGCCCGAGCCCGAGCCCGAACCTGAGCCCGTCGTCGCGGCGGAGCCCGAGCCCGAGCCCGAGCCCGAGCCGGTCGCGGCTGAGCCGAGCCCGAGCCCGAACCTGAGCCGGTCGCGGCTGAGCCCGAGCCCGAGCCCGAACCTGAGCCGGTCGCGGCTGAGCCCGAGCCCGAGCCCGAGCCTGAGCCGGTCGCGGCTGAGCCCGAGCCCGAGCCCGAACCTGAGCCGGTCGCGGCTGAGCCCGAGCCCGAGCCCGAACCTGAGCCGGTCGCGGCTGAGCCGGAGCCCGAGCCCGAGCCGAGCCGTCGCGGCTGAGCCGGAGCCCGAGCCCGAGCCAGTCGTCGCGGCTGAGCCGGAGCCCGAGCCCGAGCCCGTCGTCGCGGCCGAGCCGGAGCCCGAGCCGGTCGCGGCTGAGCCAGAGCCCGAGCCCGAGCCAGTCGTCGCGGCTGAGCCGGAGCCCGAGCCCGAGCCAGAGCCCGAGCCCGAGCCCGTCGCGCGGCCGAGCCCGAGCCGGAGCCCGTCGTCGCGGCCGAGCCAGAACCCGAGCCGGAGCCCGAGCCGGTCGCGGCTGAGCCGGAGCCCGAGCCCGAGCCGGAGCCGGAGCCCGTCGTCGCGGCCGAGCCGGAGCCCGAGCCCGAGCCCGAGCCCGTCGTCGCGGCTGAGCCGGAGCCGGAGCCCGTCCGTCGCAGCCGAGCCCGAGCCGGAGCCCGAGCCCGTCGTCGCGGCCGAGCCGGAGCCGGAGCCCGAGCCCGTCGCTGCGGCCGAGCCAGAGCCCGAGCCGGAGCCCGAGCCCGTCGTCGCGGCGGAGCCGGAGCCCGAGCCCGAGCCGAGCCCGAGGCCGAGCCCGCGGCCGAGCCCGAGGCCGAGCCCGAGCCGGAGCCCGTCGTCGCGGCTGAGCCGGAGCCGGAGCGCGAGCCCGAGCCCGTCATCGTCGCCGCGGCTGCCATTGCGTCCGAGCCCGAGGTCCTCGAAGAGGCCGACACCTCCATCGAGCCCGAGCCCGAGCCGCCCGCGGCACCGATCGCCCGTCGGGGCGGACCATCAAAGGCCCTCTCGACCTCCCTCGCCGTCGCGGCTGCGGCCGACGCGGTGCCAGAGCCTGAAGCCGCGGAGGCGGAACCAGAGCCAGAGCCCGAACCCGAACCGGCACCCGCGCCGACGCCGCCGGCGCCGCCGATGGCGCGACGCGGCGGCCCGTCGAAGTCGAAATCGAGCACCCTGGGCATCGCGGCCGCGGCGGCCGCACCTTCGACGCCCGCGCCGAGCCCGAGCCTGCCCCAACCCGGTCCCGTCTCTCCGAGCGCCGCATCAACCCCCTCGGCGAGCCCGGTCGGCGCACCTCCCCCACCACCGCCCCCGGTTCGGCCGGCCGGACCCGGCCCGGTCACCCCGGGCGTCGCCCCGGCCACGCCGGCGCCGGTCGAGCCCGCGGCCCGGCCGCCCGTCGCCGGCACCCAGCAGCCTCCGGTCAGGCGGCCCGACGCCGTCGGTCCGGCAGCGGCCGCCGCGGCCCGACAGCCCACCGAGGCCCAGCCGGCCGCGCGCCTCCCGACGGACCAGGTGGCCGCTCGGCCGAAACCCGTCGCGACCGCGGACCGTCGCGTGGCGCAGCCGGGCGACCGCATCTGCGCCAACTGCGGCGAGGCCAACGACGCCACCCGGAAGTTCTGCCGCCGATGCGGCACCAGCCTCGTGACCGCGCAGGTCGTCGCCGCGGCGAAGGTGCCGTGGTACCGGCGGATCTTCCAGCGCCAGCCCAAGCAGCCGAAGCCGATGGCGGCCGGCGACCGCGTGACCTCGATGCAGGCGGGCGCGAAGTCGGGCTGGCGCTCGTTGATGCAGGTCCGAACGCTGATCGTCGGCGCGCTCGCGATCGTCATCGGGCTCGGCGTGATCGGGTACGTCGGCGTGCCCGGGTTCTCGAAGTACGTCAGCGAGTTCACGAGCGGCGGCCTGCCCGGCATCGCAAACCGGATCGGCAACTTCTTCAACCCGCCACAGGTCCTCGAACGCCCGGTCCTGGCAACGCTCGTGGCAAGCAACGAGGTGGCCGACCATCCGATCGGCAACGTCTTCGACAGTCGGTCGAACACCGACTGGCGGGCCGACGGCAAGCAGCCGTCCGCGACGGTGACGTTCCCCGAGAAGGTGGACCTGCTTTCGACCTACATCTACTCGGGGACGGGCGGCAAGGACTTCGTCGACGTGCGCCGACCTGCGACCCTGCAGTTCACGTTCCCGGACGGCTCGTCGCAGACCGTCACCCTCCAGGACATCCACGACAAGCAGTTCTTCGAGCTGAAGGCCTCGGGCGTCGACAAGGTGGTGCTGAAGGTCCTGACGACGAACGGTCCGGCCGATGCCCCGGTGGCCATCTCCGAGATCGAGTTCTTCAAGAAGGGCGATGGGTCGGCGCCGGCGCCCTCGAACTGAGCCTGTCTCCCCGCGCCGCGGACCGCTGAGCGGACCACCGGGCGCACGAGGCGACCAACGGGCCGCCGAGCGAACCGGTAGATGCACGGGAGCCCACGTCCTGCGATGGACGGGCCGCTGAGCGAACGGAACGTGCGGCCGCGCCACCAGTGGGCCGGCCATCGAACCAGCCCATGGACGGCGGCAGCCGGGATCAGGCGTGCCCGGCGTGGCCCATGGAGGCCGATGGAGCGGCGCCCACGCCGAGCCCCTCGAGGATCGCCGCGTACTCGCGCCGGTCCCGGCTCGCCGCCCCGGTGTCGCCGGCCCGGTCCCGTGCCTCGATGAGCATCCGCCACAGCGAATCCTGGTACCGGTCGATCTCGAGCCCGAAGCGGCACGCCCGGACGGCCGTCCCGAAGTCGCCGGCCAGCATCGACTCGGACGCCAGCTCGCCCGCGGCCTCGACCGCCGCCTCCCGGTAGTGATCGCGCCGGCTGACGATCCACTCCGCCGGGCCTTCCTCGGGCAGGAGCTCGCCCCCGTACAGCTCGAGCGCGAGCGCGTACGCGGCCGAGGCGACCTCGCCCCGCGATCGCGCCGACCGGCCCTCGGCCATCGCGCGATCGAACCGCCCGACGTCGACCGTCTCGGAAACCACGTCCAGCCGGTACGCGTCGCCCTCGCGGGCCACGAGCGAGGCACCGATGGGCGCGCCCACCTCGTCCAGCCAGCGCCGCAGCGCGGACAGCGCAACGTGCAGGCTCCGGGCGCCGGCCGCGGCGTCGGCCTCGGACCACAGCGCGTCCTGGATGACCTCGCGGTGGACCGCGGCACCCGCGTGGACCGCGAGCAGCCGCAGCAGGCTCCGGACGCGCGGCTTGGCCCCGTCGAGGAAGATGCGGCGTCCGTCGACGTCCAGCGCGAAGCCCCCGAGGGTGCGGATCCTGACGGTGGTCTCAGCCGAATGCCGGGCGCCGTTCGCGCCATTCGCGCCGATCGCGCCGGTTGCGCCGTTCAGTCCAGCGCCGGACACGGACCCGGAATCCCCCGCCAAGACCGCGACCGCCTCGCGACGAGCCGGGTCCTCCGCCGCAACCGTGACAGCCTGCGCCCGGGGCACGACGAGCCCCGTCTCGGCCGCCACCGTCTCCGCGAGCAGCGCGTACTCCGCGCCACGCACCTCGTCCACGTCCGCCAGCGCCGCGTAGGCGTACATCCGAGCGGGCTGCGACCCGGCCGCGCGACCCGCCGACTCCGCGCCCAGCGCGGCGTCGCGGGCGTCCGGCGTCCCGAGGCTCGCGGACGCGAGCGCCGCCAGGCCGCGGGCCCAGGCCTCGAGCACCCCCGCGCCCAGGCGCCGGAACCCGGCCGTGGCCGTGTCGGCCCGCGCGAGGCGCCGTTCCGGATCGGCGGACGCGGCCCAGGCCTCGGCGAGGTCGAGGAGCGCCTGCCCCCAGGCATCCTGCGCGAGGTCGGCCTCCACGTTTCCGGCCGGGTCCGCCCCCGCCCACTGCGGATCGAGCCGCATCGCCAGCGATCGCCCGAGGCGCGCGAGCCACGGTGACCCGGCCCGTTCCGCCTCCTCGACGGCCCGGTCCATCGCCCGCGCGTCCCAGTCCCGGCCCCCGAGACGGGCGGCGACCACCGCCCCGAGCCGGGCCGCCGCACAGGCGACCGCGCCGGCCTCGCCCGCGTCGGCAGCCCCCTCGAGCATCCGCTGGGCGGTCGCGACCTCGCCCGCCGCCAGGTGGAGCAGGCCGCGCGCTACGGGCGCCGACGAGTCGTCGAGCCGCGCGGCGTCGCGGGCGCTCAGCACCGGCTCGCGGACGAGCCCGGTCCGCAGCGTGCCGACCGCGTCGGGCGTGGGCATCGCGACCGGATCGAGCCAGGCTGCGATGCGCTGGCGTTCGCGGCGCGGCGCATCGGCGGCCCGCGCCGGGCCGAACGCGGCCTCGGCCCGCACGTAGCCGTCGATCGCCGATGACCAGCGGCCGTCGTTGCGCGCCCGGCGGGCGGCGGCCAGGGCCACCCACGGGTCGTGGCGCTCGATGGCGGGCGGCACGGCGTCGACCCAGCCGCTCTGCTCGGTCGCCGCGAGCCGCTCCCCCTGCCCGCCGAGGAGGCGCCGGACGGCGTCCCAGTCCTCCGCCCGGCAGTAGGCACGAAGGGCCTCCGGGAGGGCGCCATCGGCCTCGAGCACCGAACCCGCCTTCGCGTGCCTGGCGCGGGCCTCGGCCTCGCCGATCGCCTCGACCAGCATCCGGTCGAGGTGCTGGCGGAGGACCTCGTGATAGCGGAACGCGTCCTCGGCGTCCTCGACGCGGCACCGTGAACACGCTCCGGCGGGCCAGCTCGTCGAGCAGCGCGCCGCTGCCTGTCGTCCCCCGCAGGCGATCGCACAGCGGCCCCGACAGCCGGCCCAGCACGCAGGTGTCGACGAGGAACTCGCGCAGGTCCTCCGGCAGCCCGAACAGCACGTTCTGCGCGAGGTACTCGCGCAGCAGCCGGCCGCTCATCTCGGCGCCGCTCAGCACGCGCCGTCGCTCGTCGGCGGACCGGCCGCGGGTCGCGAGGTGGAACAGCTGCAGGCCGGCCGCCCAGCCCTCGGTCCGGCGGGCCAGCACCGCGAGGTCGCCCGGCAGCACCGGGTCGTGGTAGACGTCGCGGAACAGCTGCTCGACCTCCCAGGCGCGGAAGCGCAGGTCGTCCGGCCCGAGCTCGAGCAGCTCGCCGGACACGCGGAGGCGGGGAAGGTTGATCGAGGGCGGCACGCGGCTGGCGACGATCACCGCCAGCCACTCGGGGGCGTAGTCCACGAGGCGCCCGAGCGCGGCTTCGGCGGCGGTCCCCTCGAGCGCGTGGCCGTCGTCGATGACGAGGGCCGCCGCGGGCTCGGGTCGGGCGTCGAGCGCCTTCGCGACGTCCTCGATGCTCGCCCAGCCGCCGGGCAGGTCCGGCAGCACGGACCGCAGCGCGGCCTCGAGATGGCGCACGAACGATGTTTCGTCGGCGTCCCACGTCTCGGCGCGGTACCAGCCCACCGGGACGGTCGCCTGGGCGGCGAATCGAGCCAGGAGGGTCGTCTTCCCCGACCCGGCAGGCGCAACGACCAGCGTCAGGCGGTGCCGCCAAGCGTCGAGGAGCCGCGCCTCGAGTCGCTCGCGCGGCAGGGCGTCCGGAGACGGCACCCGGATCTTCGCGGGTACCACGAGCGGCACGGCGATCCGCGCCGCGCGCTGCCCGTCTCGAGCCGGACGTTGCCCGTCTCGCAATCGCCGCCCTCCACCCTCGAGTCCCCGGTCGGCGGGGCCCGACTATCCTGCACCGCGTTGTCGCACGGGTCCACCCCGGTCGGCCGATTCCGGACCGATCCGATGGTCCCTGTTACCTCCAGTCGGCCTGGCCGTTCGATGCGCCGTCGACGCCGAACTCGTCGATCTGCGCACCGGTCGCCGCGTCGACGATCACGATCATCGAGCCGGCGTTGCCGCGGGTCAGCGCGATGAGCGCCGAGTCGGGCGACCAGGTCGGGTCGCTCACGTCGGTGTCGAACGAGCCGACCTGGGTCATGTCGCTGCCGTCGGCGTTGGCGACGAACAGCTGCTTCTGCGCGTTGGCGTTGTCCCGGCGCGTGAACGCGAGCTTCTCGCCGTCGGGCGAGAACGCCGGGTCGTCGAACACCCCGTTGCCCAGCTTCAGCGCCACCTGGCCGTTCCCGTTCGGCCGCATCGTGAACAGGTGCGCGTCGCCGTTGCGCTCGGACACGAACACGATCCTGTTGCCGTCCGGGGACCAGGCCGGGTCCCAGTCGTCCGCCGGGCTGTCGACCAGCAGGTTCTCGGTGGTCGTCGCCTCGTACACGCGCGAGTAGATGTCGAGGTTCTTGTTCTGGGTGTGGTCGCGCGTCGAGGAGAACACGATCGTGCCGCCGTCGGGCGACCAGGCCGGGTTGCGGTCGACGTCGTGGTGGGTGAAGTCGAACACGCTGGCCGGGCCGCCGTTGTCCTTGACGACGCGCAGCCCCTCGTCGGGCGTCCCGCCGTTGGGGCTGTAGGGCGGAATGTTGTCGATGTAGACGATCCGCTTCCCGTCCGGGTCCCAGGCCGGCTCGGACTGGTCGCCCTTGCCGCCGGCGAGCTTCTCGATGTCGCCCGTGTCGGCGGACCAGACCATCACGTCGCTGTTGGCGTTCTTGCGCGCCTGAAACGCGATCCGGCCCGTCGGGACAGGGGGTGCCGGCGTGACCTCCGAGCTTGGCGACGGCGACTCCACCGCACCCGAGGCGGACGCAGCGGGCGATGCGCTCGCCTCGATCGAGGGCGGGTTGCTCGCGACGACGGCGGACGGCACCTCGGTGATCGCGGCCTCGGACGAGGGCGCCGGCGATCCCTTGGGCAGCAGGACGAAGGCGAGGATCGCGAGCAGGGCGACCGCGCCGATGGCGCCCGCGATCGCGACCGGCGGGATGCTGCGCGACGTGGGCGGCGCGGCGACGACCTGGTCGCTCGCCGCGACGACCGGGGCGAGCTCGGTCGCGCAGCGCGAGCAGTAGACGCGGGTCGGGTCGTTGGCCTGGCCGCAGTTGGGACAGATGATCGAGCCCGGCGGGGCCGTCTCCGCAGTCGCGGCGGTAGACGTGACGATCGCCGTCGTGTCGCCGGTCGAGGCGTCCCCGCTGGGCGCTCCCGAGGCCCCGGTCGGGCCGGGCGGCGGTCCATCGGCGGCCTGGGGCTGGGTCGAGCCGTCGGGCTGGACGGCCTCGCCGCTCCACTCGAGGAACGAGCCGCAGGTGCCGCAGAAGGTCGCACCCTGCTCGTTCGTCGCGCCGCAGACCTTGCAGACGATCAAACCCGCCCTCCCCGTTGTCGACAGGAGGGCCAGTCTAACCGGGACGACGCGCCGGCAGGCGGACGGCCGACCGGCCGGGACGGGAGGTCGCCGGCCCTGCCCGTCCGCGTAGACTGCCCCGGATGAGCGCAGTCACCTCGCTGTCCCGCAACGATCCGACGGTCGACCCGGGCGGCCAGGCCGCGGTGTCGGTCAAAGTCCGCAACGCGGGGTCGATCGTCGACCGGTTCGACGTCGACATCGTCGGTCCCTCTGCGGGCTGGGCCCGCGTGGATCCGCCCTCCCTGTCGCTGTTCCCCGGCGTCGAGGGCACCGTGACGATCACGTGGGCGCCGCCGAAGGCGAGCAGCCCGCGAGCCGGCGTCTACCCGTTCGGGATCCGCGTCCGGCCGGCGGCAGACCCGAGCGGCTCGACGGTCGAGGAGGGCAAGATCGCGGTCACGCCGTTCACGAGCGTGGCCGCCGATATCGTGCCCGTGACATCGCGCGGCAGCCGCACCGGCCGGCACCAGGTCGTCGTCGCCAACCGCGGCAACGCCTCGTCCGAGGTGGCCGTCACGGCCGAGGACCCCGACGCGCGACTCAGGCTGATGGTCCAGCCGCCACGATCGGTGGTCGCGCCCGACGCCAAGGTCGCGTTCGCCATCCGCGTCGACGTCGACGACCCGTTCCCGTTCGGGCCCGAGCGCCAGCGTCCGTTCCAGGTCAGCGTCACGGCTGGACGACAGGCGCCGATCGCCCTCCGCGGCGTGCTCACGCAACGCCCGGGGCTGCCCGGCTGGATCCCGCCGGTCGCCGGTGTGATCGGGCTCGTCGCGCTGCTGTCGATCGGCGCCTTCCTCGCCAAGGCCGGGCCGTTCGCGCCCGAGGCCACGCCGGCTCCGTCGATCGCGCAGGCCTCCGCCCCGCCGTCGGCCGCGGCGCCGTCGCAGGCCGCGCCATCGCAGCCGGCCTCGGCCGAGGCCCCGTCCCAGCCGCCGACCGCCGCGGCCTCGCCGACGCCGCCGCCCTCCCCCACCGCGCCCCAGAACGAGATTCGCTTCCAGGGCTTCGAGCTCGAGGACCTCGGCCTGCGCGCCGATCCACCCGCCGCGAAGCGGCAGCCGCTGATCGCCTTCAACACCGACGGCCCGGGCGACGTCGTCCTCACGATGACCCGGAACGACGGCAACAACGGGGTCCCCGTGCGGCTGTGCCTGGTCCCCGACGGCGGCGACCGTGTCTGCCAGGAGCTCACGGCCCCGGGCGCGGTCACCGCGCCCAACGACCAGGCCGGGACGCGGGCGTGGACCGCGTTCGCCCGGCCGACCGCCGAGAACAGCGCCCCGTTCGTCGACCTCACGCTGACGTTCTTCGCCAACTCGCGATCGGTCACCTGGACCGACAACGCCGAGCTCGCGGGCGACGTGACGAGCGCAACGCCCGGCTACTACGGCTTCAACGCGATCATCCGCGCGCCGGCGACGCCGAGCCTGCTGTCCATCACCACGACCTTCGTCGAGCAGCCCGCGAACTTCGCGTGGGGCCAATGGGTCGTCGGCCAGCCCGAGCCGCCCCTGACCCAGGAGACAGGCCTCGCCAGCAAGACCGTGGGTCCGATCCCGCTCGCGCCGGGAACGTTCGTCCAGTTCCGGCACGTGGGCCAGTCGACGTTCGACGGCTCGCCGGTCACCTACTCGGTCGCGTTCACCTGGTAGAGCAGGCCCGGCCCGCGCGTCGGCGCTTGCCCGGGATCCCTAGCGGTCGTTCTCGGCGGCGTTCGTGAGCGCGGCTTGCGCGGCCGCGAGACGGGCGACCGGGACGCGGAACGGCGAGCAGGACACGTAGTCGAGCCCGATCCGCTCGCACTTGTGGATCGACTCCGGGTCGCCGCCGTGCTCGCCGCAGATGCCGAGCTCGAGGCCCGGCTTCGTCGCCCGGCCCTTGTCCGCCGCCACCTTCATCAGCCCGGCGACCGCGTCGTCGAGCGTCTGGAACGGGTTGACCGGCAGGATGCCGTCCTCGACGTACTTGAGCAGGAACCCGCCCTCGGCGTCGTCGCGGCTGTAGCCGAACGTCATCTGGGTCAGGTCGTTGGTGCCGAAGCTGAAGAAGTCGGCGTGGACGGCGATCTCGTCCGCCGTGAGCGCGCCGCGCGGCACCTCGATCATCGTGCCGAACTTGTAGTCGACGTCGATGCCGCCGGCCGCCGCGCGGACGGCCTCCACCTCGGCCTCGAGCAGCGCGCGCGTCGCCGACAGCTCGTTCACGTGCCCGACGAGCGGGATCATGATCTTGGCGATCGGGTTGCCGCCCGCCTTGCGGACCGCGATCTGCGCGTTGAGGATCGCCCGGGTCTGGATCTTCACGAAGTCCGGGATCATCAGCCCGAGGCGGCAGCCGCGCAGGCCCAGCATCGGGTTCTGCTCGTGCAGCGACTTGATCGTCGCGAGGAGCTGCTTGTCCTCCTCCGATGCCCCGCCGTGCTCCTCGGCCCGGGTCACCTTGACCAGCTGCTCCTCGAGGTTGGGGAGGAACTCGTGCAGGGGCGGGTCGATGAGCCGGATGACGACGGGCAGCCCGTCCATCGCCTTGAAGATGCCCTCGAAGTCGCCCTGCTGGAGGACCTCGAGCTTCGCCATCGCGGCGTCGAAGGTCGCAACGGCCTCCTGCTCGTCCGAGGTGAGCGTGTCGCCTGCGGCACGCTTCGCCTTGGCGCGGGTGGCGATGTTGGCAACGAGGATGGCGCCGCGCACGATCTCCAGGCGGTCGCCCTCGCGGAACATGTGCTCGGTGCGGCACAGGCCGATGCCCTGCGCGCCGTAGCTGCGGGCCTGGGCGGCCTCCTCCGGCTTGTCGGCGTTGGTCCAGACGCCCATCCGGCGGATCCCGTCGGCCCAGCCGAGGATCTGCTGGAGCTCGGGCTGCTCCTCGAACCGCGCGGACACCGTCGGGATGGCCCCGAGGTACAGGCCGCCCGTCGAGCCGTCGAGGCTGACCCAGTCGCCCTCCTTGAAGTCGGTCCCCGTGATGTTGCAGTGGGCCTGCTTGCCGGCGTAGTCGACGATCAGGTCGGCCGACCCGGCGACGCACGGCTTGCCGATCTGGCGGGCGACGACCGCGGCGTGGGAGGTCGCGCCGCCGCGGGCGGTGATGATCCCCTCGCTCACGGCCATGCCGTGGAAGTCGTCCGGTGAGGTCTCGATCCGGACCAGGATGATCTTCTCGCCGCGCTCGACCCACTCGACGGCGGTGTCGGCGTCGAACACGGCCCGCCCGACGGCGGCGCCGGGCGAGGCGTTGAGGCCGTTGACGATCTTCTTCGCCCCCTTGAGCGCGGCGGGGTCGAAGGTGTCGCGCAGCAGCTGGTCGACCTGGGCGGGCTCGATCCGGGCGACCGCCTCCTCCTTGCTGATCGTCCCCTCGTTGACCATGTCGACGGCGATCTTCACGGCGGCGGCCGCCGTCCGCTTCGCGTCGCGCGTCTGGAGCATGTACAGCCGGCCGCGCTCGATCGTGAACTCGAGGTCCTGGACGTTCCGGTAGTGCGACTCGAGCTGCTGGCCGATGCGCACGAACTCGTCGTAGGCCTCGGGCATGTCGTCCTGGAGCTGGCTGATCTTGGCGGGGGTGCGGATGCCCGCGACCACGTCCTCGCCCTGGGCGTTGGTCAGGTACTCGCCGAACAGGACGCGCTCGCCCGTGTTGGGATCGCGGGTGAACGCAACGCCGGTCCCGGAGTCGTCGCCCATGTTCCCGAACACCATCGTGACGACGTTGACGGCCGTGCCGAGGTCGTGCGCGATGTGCTGGCTGTTGCGGTAGTCGTTGGCGCGCTTGCCGAACCAGGACGCGAACACGGCCTTGATGGCGAGGTCGAGCTGCTCGTAGGGGTCGGTCGGGAAGTCCGTGCCGGTGTCGGCCTTGACGACGCGCTTGAACTCCTCGACGAGGGCCTTGAGGTCGTCGACGGTCAGGTCGGTGTCCTTGGCGTCGTGCCCGTGGCGCTCCTTGCGCTTCTCGAGCGGCTCGTCGAACCGGGAGCCGTTCACGTCCATGACGATCCGGCCGAACATCTGGATGAACCGCCGGTAGGCGTCCCAGCCGAAGCGCTCGTTGCCGGTGAGGGCGATCAGCCCCTCCAGCGTCTGCTCGTTGAGCCCGAGGTTGAGGACCGTGTCCATCATCCCGGGCATCGAGAACTTGGCGCCCGAGCGGACGGAGACGAGCAGCGGGTTCTTTGCGTCGCCGAAGCCCTTGCCGGAGCGTCGCTCCACCTCGCGCATCGCCTCGAGCACGTCGTCCCACAGGCCCTGGGGCAGCTGCTTGCCGGCCGCGAAGTAGTCGTTGCAGGCCTCGGTGGTGATCGTGAAGCCCGGCGGGGTCGGCAGGCCGGCGATTGTCATCTCGGCGAGGCCCGCGCCCTTGCCGCCGAGGAGGTCCTTCATCTTCCCGTTGCCTTCGGCGGTCCCCTCGCCCCAGGCGTAGATGTAGCGCTTGGCGGCCTGGTGGGGACGGTCGGTGCCGGGCACGGCGGTGGTGGCCATCGGGACGAGCTCCTCGGAGTCGGGCGCCCACGCGTGGGCGGGCGCGGGTGGTGCATCGCTGAGGTGGCGATTGTACCCGCGTCCCCCGTCCGACCCGGGTTGCGGAACGGTGCCGGGAGAGGCCGATCGGCACCCATGGACCGTCCCTCCGGCCCCCGTCCGCGGGCCTGGACGCGCGGTACCATCCGCACGACGTCCGCCACGCCGGGAGAGCCCGTCCCTCGATGACCGATCCCATCGCCGCGCCCACCGCCGCCCTCGAGATGCCTGCGCCGGCGCCGATCGTGCCCGATGCGCCGGTCTACAACGCGAGCCTCGTCCGCCGCGTCGACGAGACCGACTCGCTCGCCTACTTCTGGGTGCGCTTCGACGGCGAGCCCACGCCCTTCGAGGCCGGGCAGTACATGACGATCGGCGTGATGCAGGGCGAGAAGATCGTCCAGCGACCGTACTCGGTCGCCTCGCCGCCGGCCGTCGCCGGGACCGAGGGCTACGAGTTCTACGTGCGGCGCGTGCAGGGCGGGACGTTCACGCCGGTCCTGTTCGACCTCCCGGTCGGGCACCGGATGCGGATGATCGGGCCCAAGGGCAAGTTCATGCTGCAGCCCGACGACGACCGGACGCACATCTTCATCTCGTCGGGCACGGGCAACGCTCCGTTCGTCTCGATGATGCGGCAGCTCCTGATCGACGGCCGCCCTCGGCCGGTCGTCTTCCTCAACGGCGTGTCGTACGCCAGCGAGCTCGGCTACCGCGAACGCGTCGAGGGCTGGGCACAGTCAGGCGAGTATCCGGTCACGTTCGTGCCGACCGTGTCACGTCCCCAGGACCCGTCCAACGCCGCCTGGATGGGCCGGACGGGCCGCGTGGAGATGATCCTGGCACCCGTGCTCGACGAGCTCGGCCTGACGCCGGCCAACTCGATCGCCTACATCTGCGGCAACCCGGACATGATCCTGTCCGCGGAGGAGACGCTGCTGGGCCGCGGCTACCCGGAGGACCAGGTCCACAAGGAGCTCTACTGGCCCAAGGGCAAGGAGCCCCGCGGGATGGCCGGTGCCGACCTGGCCACGGCGATGGCCGAAGCCGAGGCGAACGCCGACCAGTAGGATCGGGCTCAAGCCAACCACCCTGGGCCCACAGCTCCAAACGAAGGCTCTCGATGTCAGTGCGGACGAGGATCGTCCGAACCGTGGAGGCGTCGCGCTCGGAGGAGGAACGGTGGACACCGCTGGTACATCGACCTCCTCACTCGCACGCGTGGAGCGTTGGATCCCGGGCGTGCGGGTCTTCCGGACGTACGACCGTGGGTGGCTCCCGCGCGACCTGATCGCAGGCGTCGTGCTCGTCACGCTGCTCGTCCCGCAGGGGATGGCCTACGCGGAGCTGGCCGGATTGCCCGCGATCACCGGGCTCTATACCACCGTCGTCTGCCTCGTCGCCTATGCCTTCGTCGGACCGTCGCCCGTCCTCGTCCTCGGTCCCGATTCCTCGCTCGGACCGATGATCGCGGCGACGATCCTGCCCTTGGCCGCCGGCGACCAGCAGGTGGCGATCGCCCTCGCTGGCCTGCTTGCCCTGATGGTCGGACTCGTCACGGTCGGCGCCGGCATTGCCCGGCTCGGCTTTGTCGCCGACCTCCTGTCGAACCCCGTCCGGACCGGGTACCTGGCGGGTCTCGCCGTGGTGATCTTCGTCGGTCAACTACCGAAGCTGTTCGGGTTCTCGACCGATGCGAGCGGGCTGATCGCGGAGATCGGAGCCTTCGTCGCGGGTCTCGACGAGACCAACATCTGGGCCCTCGGCATCGGCCTGCTCAGCCTCGGCATCATCCTGGGTCTCCGGCGGCTCGCGCCACGCACGCCGGGCATCCTCGTGGCCGTCGTGGCCGCGATCGGGCTTTCGATCGTGCTCGACCTCGCCTCGCGCGGAGTGTCCGTCATCGGCGTCCTGCCGCAGGGGTTCCCGACGCCCGCCCTGCCGGCGGCATCGCCGTCGGACATTCCCCTCCTGCTGGCGACCGCCGCCGGGATCTCGCTCGTCGCGATCGGCGACACGATCTCGACGTCAGGCGGCTTCGCCACCCGACGCGGCTACGAGGTCAATGGCAACCAGGAGCTTGCCGGGATCGGAATCGCCAACTTGGCGGCCGGTCTGTTCTCCGGGTTCCCGGTGAGCACGAGCGGCTCCCGCACCGCGGTCGCGGACCAGTCGGGGGCGAAGACACAGCTGACTGGCCTCGTCGCCGCCGCGCTCGTGCTGCTGATGCTGCTCGTCGCGCCAGGGCTCGTCCAGGCCATGCCTCAGCCGGTCCTCGCGGCCGTCGTCATCGCGGCGTCGATCAGCCTGTTCGACGTTGCCGAGTTGCGACGGCTCTACCACGTTCGGAGGACCGAATTCCTCCTTGCCCTCGCTTGCGCGCTCGGCGTGGCGCTCGTTGGCGTCCTCCAGGGGATCGTCATCGCCGTCGCCCTATCGGCGGTCTACGTCTTCAAGCGTGCCTGGGCGCCGTATTCGGCGGTGCTCGGAAAGAGTCCCGGCGTGCGCGGATACCACGACGTCCTGCGCGACCCGGACGCCGAGCAGATCCCGGGGCTGCTCATCGTCCGCTGGTCGGCCCCATTGTTCTTCGCCAATGCCAACCAGTTCCGCGACCGGATTCGCGATCTCCTCAAGCCTCTAGACCCGCCGCCCGCCTGGGTGCTCGTGGTGGCCGAACCGATCACCGACATCGATACGACGGCCGGGCGAATGCTGGCCGATCTCGATGCCGAGCTGAACGCCGGCGGCACGCACCTCGCGTTCGCCGAGTTGCAGTCAGCCGTCCGAGACTCCATCGTGCGGTACGGGCTGCTCGAGACCATCGACGAGGGTCACCTGTATGCCTCGGTCGACGAGGCGGTCGACGCCTATCACCAGGAGGTCGGATCCTGAGCATCCGTCGGAGAACACGAGCCGGAACAACCCGCGCCAAGAGCGGCGCCGACATCGGGAGGTCGCGCGGGCGCACCCGGGTCGCCATGGCGGCTGTGTGGAGTCCTCGTCAACGCCCGGCGGTCCCGCCCGCGTACAGCCCGAGCAGGCGGGAGCGGAGCTGTCCCGAGGCGCCGACGAGATCGAGGAACGCCTCGCCCTCGAGCGCCAGGAGCAGACCGTCCGTCTCAGCGGTGACCGTCGCCGTGCGGGACGTGCGGTACAGCAGGCCGATCTCACCGAACACGGCGTCCGCTCCGAGCTTGCGCAGGACGACCGGCTCCGCACCGGTCCCGGCGGCCTGGGTGACCGTGAAGGCCCCCGACTCGATGATGTAGAACCGGTCTGCCGGATCGCCCTGGCGCACGATCACCTCGCCGGCGGTGACCGGGATCTCGACCACCTGCTCCATCGCGGCCTCGAGGCGGGACGCGGAGACACCGGCGAACAGCGGCAGCTTGATCACCCGGCTGATCGTCGCCTCGTACGGCGTGACTGGGCGGTCCGCCGCGGAGCCGATCATCACGAGGCCGACGCCCGTCAGGACGATCGTCGCGATGCCCGACACCCCGAGCGTCGCGAACGGGCCGTACGCGATGAGGAGCACGGGCATGAGAAACGCGCCGACGGCGCCGGTCAGCGTCGCGAGGGTCATCAGGACCCCGGTGCCGCGACCCCGCAGCCGATCCGGGATGAGGCGCTGGAAGATCGTCGTCGTCGCGACGTCGACGATCAGCGCCCCGGCGGACGCGATGCCGATCGTCAGCAAGGCGAAGGGGAGGTTGGTCGCCAGTCCCAGCGCAATCGTTCCGCCACCGGCGACGATGGCCCCAACGATCAACGGCATGCCCATGCCGCGCCGCAGCACGAGGGCCCCGGCGGCGATCGCGCCGATCAGACCGCCGATGCCGATGGCCGCGTTGAGGTAACCGTTGGCCTGGTCGCCGGCGTTGAGCACGTCGATCGCGAGGATGACCGTGATCACCTGGAACCCGCCCCCGAGGAAGCCCGCCATCAGCTGGACGACGACGAGCCCGCCGAGGGGTCGAAGGCGCAGCGGGGTCTCCGGCGGTGCAGGGGTGCTGCCCTCGACGGCGGGCGCTGTGGCATCGGCGGGTGGCGATCCCTCCGGAGGCGGGGCCGCCTCGGCTCGATCTCGGGCCCGGGAGCTTGGGAGGGACCACAGGACGACGGCGATGAACGCGAAGGTCAGGGCGTTCACGATGAACGCGGTCGTCACGGTGCCGAAGGCGAGGACGAGCCCGCCGATCGCCGGACCAAGGATGTAGCTCACGTTCTGGAGGCTCGCCCAGGCGCTGTTTGCGGGCCCGAGCTGCTGCTCGTCCTTTGCCAGGGCCGGCAGGTAGGCACCCATCGCCGGGTAGAAGAACGCCGAGCCGCAGGCGGCGAGGATTGCGAGGGCAGCGAGGATCAAGGTCGATCCGCCCGTCGCAACGACGACGGCCATAACGACCATGAGCCCGCCGCGATAGAGGTCCGAGACGAGCAGCACGATGCGGCGGTCGAACCGATCCGCGACGATCCCGGCCGGCACGGACAACAGCACGTACGGCAGCAAGCGGACCGCGCCGAACGCGCCGACGAGGGCGGCGCTCCCCAATTCGCTGTAGATCACGACGAAGATCGCGACGATGTACAGCCAGTCGCCGATTCCGCTGACGAACTCGCCGAGCAGGAGTCGGACGAGCGGGCGGTTGCCTAGCAGGTCCCGGTAGACGCGCAGGCCAGCCAAACGCGACGCCTCCTTGAGGGGCCTGACCGCGCCGCTCCCGCGTCAGGTCGCGCGATCATATCGGGGAGACGAGACGGCGTGTGGGTCGCGAGCGCAGCAGCCAGTTGGGCGTGGCAGAACGTGCAACCCGGACGCACCGCATCGCAGCGATGCGTCGCACGCACGAATCCCTGTCGGGATGGCTGCGATCGTGCGTCCCGCGCACGGCGCCGACGCGAATCGGGCGTCATCCGCGTGAAATCGCGTCGATCCCGTGCGTGCCGCGCACGATCCGGTCGATTTGGACACGAATTGATGCGTGGCACGCACGAGCGGGCCCGCGGCCCGCGGCTCCGCTCAGCCTGACGCGTCGACCATCAACGGCCGCATGAACGCCGCGGCTTCGCGGACGCCCTCGTCGGCGGGTTGCCACTCGTCCTCGTTCTCGATGGACAGGACGTCGTCATAGCCGACCTCGCGGAGCGCGCTGACGAAGGCGGCCCAGAACGCCGGCCCATGGCCACGCCCGACCGTCCGAAACCCCCAGGCGCGCCCGGCGGGGTCCTCGAATGGATGCTGATCGAGCACGCCGGCGATCGCCACGATGTCCGGGACCAGCTCGGTGTCCTTGAGATGGACGTGATGCACCGCGGGTCCCAGCGCCCGGACGACGGCGATCGGATCCATCTGCTGCCAGAACATGTGCGATGGATCCACGTTCGCGCCGATGATCGGACCGATCGCCGACCGCATCCGCTCCAGCGTCGGGACGTTGTAGACGAGGAACAGCGGATGCAGCTCGAAGGCGATCCGCCGGACTCCGTGCTCGTCGGCGAAGCGGGCCATCTCGCGCCAGAACGGGATCGCCGTGTCCCACTGTCGCTCGAGGAGCGCGACGGCGTCCGGGGGCCACGGATACCAGATCCAGTTGACGGTCGTCGCGCCGGGTCCGTCGCCCGGACAGCCGGACATGGTGACGATCTTGTCGACGCTCGAGCAGCTCGGCCAGCCGGATCGTGTCCTCGATGCTCCGGCGCTGCTGCTCGCCGATCACCGGGTGGAGCGGGAACCCTGAGCAGTTGAGCGCGGCGATGCGCAGGCCGCGGCTCGCGAACGCGTCACGGAACCGCGACCGTGCCGCCGGATCCGTGAGCAGCGTCGCCGTATCGGCGTGGGTCATCTCGGACGTCCCGCCGACGGCGATCTCGATGGCGGTCGCGCCGATGTCCACGGCCAGATCCAGGGCGGCCTCGAACGACGACTCGGGCACGGAGTCGGTGAACAGACCAAGGTCCATCGTGCGTCCCGCTCCCGGCTCAGCCGCCGCCCTGGATCGCGCCGACCACGGTCGCCTTGATCAGGTAGCGCCGGACCAGGAGGTACAGGATGATCGTCGGGACCATGTAGACCACCGAGATGGCCGCGAGCAGACCCCAGTCAACCGTGTTCCGGTAGCTGAACGCCTGGAACAGGCCGATCGAGATCGGTGTCTTGTCCGAGGACGTGATCAGGATCAGCGGGGTCAGGAAGTCGCCCCACGATTCGATGAACGCGAACAGCGCGACGGCGCCGACGCCCGGGGCCGCAAGTGGGAGGACGATCCGGAATGCGCTGCCCAGGCGGGACGCCCCATCCACCCAGGCTGCCTCCTCGAGCTCGCCGGGGACGGTGTCGAAGAAGCCCTTCATCAACCAGATGGCCAGCGGCAGCTGCTGCGCCGCCAGCACGAGGATCAGCCCCTGATAGGTGTCGATCATCTTGAGCCACTGGACGATGAGGTAGAGCGGGGCGATGGTGGCTGAGACGGGGATGATGCGGGTCATCAGGATCCCGAACATGAGGAGCCGCCGACCCCGGAAGTCGAACCGCGAGAACGCATAGCCGGCCAGGGCGCTCGTGACGATCACCAGCACCGTCGACCCGCCGGCCATGATCATGCTGTTGACGATGTAGCGGCTGAAGGTCGGATCCGTCAGGAACCGGGCGTAGGCGCTCAGGTCGACCCAGGCCGGGATCTGGAGGTGGACGCCGGCGTTCGGGTCCACGGACGCGAGCAGGATCCACAGGAATGGGATCACGCAGAACAGCGCCAGGATCGCCAGGAAGGCGTAGACGAGCGGCAGGGCGCGACTTTGTCGCGGGCCGCGGCGCGCGGAACGAACGACGGGCGCGTCGATCGATCGGACGGCCACGCTAGACCTGCGCTCGGAGCAGGCGGACGTAGATGAGGCCGATCCCGAGCACGACTCCGAGCATGATCACGGAGGCCGCGCTGCCGAGCCCGATCTCGAAGAACTTGAACGCCCGCTCGTAGACGAAGATCGAGAGCGTGGTCGTGTCGCCGCCGGGCCCACCCCGCGTCAGGAAGTAGATCAAGCCAAACACGGTCACGGTCCCGATCGTCGTCAGCAGCATGTACAGGACGATCGCGTGCTTGATGAGCGGCAGGGTGATCTTCGTGAGGAGCTGGCGCGGCGAGGCTCCATCGACCGTGGCCGCCTCGGTCACCTCCTGCGGCACCCCTTCCAGCGCGGCGGCAAACAGGATCATCGCGAACGCGATCCCGCGCCAGATGTTGACCACGATGATCGCCAGCATGGCGCTGTCCTGGAGCCAGGCGACGGGGGCGAAACCGGCCAGCCCGATCGCCCGATTGACCGTCCCCTGGTCGCTCGACTCGAGCATGCTCGACCACGCGAAGGCGGCCACCGTCTCCGGCACGACCAGCGGCATCAGGATCGCGGCACCCCACAGGCCCTTGAGCCGGATGTCTCGGCGGTGGAGCGCGAGGGCGGCGGCCAGGCCGATGACGAACTGGCCGATGATCGCCGAGAAGGCGACGAAGATCCCGGTCCGAAGGACGGCCTGCTGGAAGCCCTCGCTGCCGACCAGGCGCCCATAGTTGGTGAGGCCGATGAACTTCGGGTGGAGTGCGCCCGGACCGGTCAGGCGCCAGTCGGTGAGGCTCAGGCCGACGGCCCACGCCACCGGCGCAACGACGAAGATCCCGAGCAGGATCAGGGCCGGGGCGAGGAACCCGCCGACGATCAGGTGCTGACGGAGGCCGCGAGGTCGACGGGCGATCATCGAGCGGCGGCCCACGTCATCGGATCAGCGGACTCCCGAGAAGCGATGGCTCGGCGCCATCGACCGACCGCCTGGGCGGCGGCCGGGTCGATGGCGCTGTTGACGCTGGAGCGGACGAGCTATTGCGACTCGACTGCGTCAGGGCCGAGGAGATCGGTGGCCTGCTGGGTGAAGAAGTCGGCGGCCTGGTTGCCGTCCATCTTGTTGAGCAGGATCTGCTCGGTGGCTGCACCGACCGCCTGCTGGATCTTGTCGATCCCGACCTGTGCCTTGAAGGTCCTGCCGGAGGTCATCAGCTCTTCCATCTTGATCAGGTAGGGCATGTCCTTGTAGGGCGCGATATCACGGATGTCGTCACGCGGGGCGAGGTTGCCGACAGCCGCGACGTCCATCGCCAGGGGCGCACCAGTGTTCAGGCACTGCAGGAGCGCGAACGCCTCGTCGGGGTGCTTGGACTTTGCGGAGACGGTCCACATCCAGTCCTCGGCGGACCACACGAAGTTGTCGCCCGCGGCTTTGCTCGGGAACGCCCAGGTGTCCACCTTGCCGTCGTAGATGCCGGGGATGGGCCGGGCGCCGGTCGGCGGCGGACCCCAGTCGTACACCCAGCCCCACGACCCCTGGGTCGTGATCGGAGGTGCCACCGGGATCGCCTTGCCGTCGGCGGTCGTTCCCGTGAAGCCGTCGTACTTGGTGGGTTCCCACGGCTGAGGATCGAGCAGCGCCTTGGTGGGCAGGAGTCCGCCCTTCTGGAGCGTGCTGTAGAAGTTGAAGGCGTCCGTCAGTCCCTGGCTCTTGACGATCCACTTGCCGGTCGCGTCGTCGAAGAGCTTGCCGCCGGTCCCGTTGAAGATGTGGATGAACCCCTCGTCGAAGGTTCCGCCGCCCCAGGTCTTGCCGGCGGGGATCGTGATCGCCGGGAGATTCGTCTTCGCGTGCAGGGCCGTCAGCCGGTCGATCAGCTCCTGCCACGAGTTGGGCTGATCGGTGGAGATGCCGTTCTGCTCCAGGACATCCTTGCGGATGAACAGCTCGATGACCGTGCCGTGGCGCGGCATGGAGTAGTACTTGCCGTCCGCCTGCTTGGCCCGCTCGCGCAGGACCGGATAGAAATGCGCCTCCCAGTCCGGCCAGGCTGCGAGCCTGTCCGAGATGTCCAGGAGGTAGCCGGCGGTGGCGAAGTCCGGCACCCAGGAGCCCGGGTAGGACGTGATATCCGGCGGGTTGTCGCCCTGGTACAGGATCGTCACGTTCTGGCGGAACTGCTCATCCTCGACCACGTCGCCGGTCAGGTTGACCTTGACGTTGAGCCCCTGCTCGGCCAGGGAGGCCTCGCACATCGGGAGGATCTTGGCCAGGACTTCCTGGCGCGGCTTCTGGTGCTCGAGCAGGGTGAGCTCCACGGCCTCGGCGGCCGTGGACGGAGCGGCCGACGGCGCTCCGACGGAGGCAGCCGGCGTCGCCGCACCGGTCGAGGCACCCGTCGTCGCTGCCGGACTCGCAGCCGACGGCGAACACGCCTGGATGACGAGCGCCAGGCCGAAGACGGCCGTGACGGCGCGGGATTTGCGCACGAGACTCCTCCTAGAAACGGTCGGCCGACAAGGCGGCGACCCTTCTCTACGTCTCCGGGTCCGACCGGCGGCACAAGGCGCTGTCGTTTCGCACCGTGGAGCGACTGTGCCCGTAAAGGAAACCCGGCCGCGAATGTACGCCGGTTCCCTCCGCGATGTCAATGCAGGTTCACCGCGGCAGTGGCTTGGGTGCGATCGGCACCGATTGACGTCGTGCGCCCGGCTCCCCTAGGCTGCTCCAGACATTCGACAGGAGGCACCGTGGTTGCGACCAATGGTCGCTCGGCTCGCCAACGCCAAGCGGAGCGCTACTCCATCGGGGCCGTCGAAAACGCGCTCGTCCTGCTCCGCGCGATCGCCGAGCAGGACGTCCTGGGCCTCGGCGAGGCCGCCGAGCTCGCCGGCGTCAGCAAGAGCACGGCCTATCGACTGCTGGCCACCCTCGAGGTCGCCGGCCTTGCCGAGCGTCTGCCGGAGTCGGGCTATCGCGCCGGCGTCGAGGCCATGCGATGGGCATCGCGCCTGCTCGCCGGGCTGGACGTGAGGACCGTCGCCTTGCCTGCCCTGAAGCGCCTCAGGGATGAGACCGGGGAGACGGTCAACCTCGCCATCCTGCGCGACTCCAGCCTGGTCTACGTCGAGATCCTCGAGAGCCCGGCGGCCTTCCGGATGGCCGACGTGCCCGGATCCGTCGTGCCCATCCACGCGACCGCCCTCGGCAAGGCGATCGCGGTGCATCTCGAGCCGAAACGTCTCGCCGCCGTCCTCGGCCCCGAGCCGTACGAGCGCTTCACCGCCGAGACCCCGACGACGTGGCAGGCCTTCAATGCCTCGCTCGCCGCGACCCGGACGACGGGCTACGGCGTCGACATGGAGGAGATGTCCATCGGCGTCGCCTGCGTGGGTGCGGCCGTGCTCACCGGCAGCGGCGTCGTCGGCGCCATGAGCGTGTCGGCCCCGCGGGCGCGGATGACCGACGCGCGGATCGAGGACGTCGGGCAACGCATCGTGGCGCTCGCCGCCGAGGTGTCTCAACGACTCGCTCCCGCGGACGAGATCTCGAGGTCTGCCACCAACCCGAGGTGATCGCTCGGGTAGAGGCCCGGGTCGTCGGCGGCGGGCTGATCGAAGGCGATCGCGGCCGTGCTCACGCGGGCCGACCCCCGGACCAGGATGTAGTCGATGCAGAAGCGCGGCCCGCGGTAGACGGTCGGCGCGACGAGACCGCTGCCGAACGTCCCCGGATCACCGATCCCGGCCTCTCGCGTCGCGGACCGGAAGCCGGCGTCGAACAGGTAGGCCAGGCTGGGTTCGTCGGGCAGCCCGTTGAGGTCGCCGCCGAGGACGGTCGCGTCCGTCGCGGGCAGCGCCTCGAGGAATGCGACGATGGTGCGGGCCTGGCGAAGCCGGGCGACGTAGCCCGGCGGGCCGTCGGGGTGGTGGAGATGCGTGTTGGTGACCGCCAGCGTGGTCCCGTTCGGGAGGCGCAGCCCAACCGCCTGGACGACCCGCAGGTGGGTCAGCCGACGGGTCTCGTGGAACAGGATCTCGCCGACTGCGCGACGGACGAGCAGGACGACGCCGTCCCAGTGACGCGGGTACCGCTCGCGGATGGTCTCGGACGCCCGCAGCACCTGGTAGTCGAGGGACCCGGACGCGGCCGCGAGCCCGCGGTCCTGGTCCTTCGCCCGGTTCACCTCCTGGAACCCGATGACGTCGGGGGCGAGTGCGCCCAGCTGTGCCTCGACCAGCGGGCGACGCTCCGTCCATCGATCGCCCTGCGGGTAATACAGGAGGTTGAGCGTGGCGAGCCTGATCGGCGCAGGTTGCATCGCGCGATCCGGCACTCAGAAGATCGGCAGTGCGGGCACCCAGTCCGGCCGGTGCGGGTCGTAGAACTCGTTGACCTCGGCGTTGTCGAGGAAGTGGCGATGGTAGAAGTCGAGCTTGGTCCGATCGAGCTCGACACCGAGGCCCGGCCCGGTCGGGAGGTCGAACCGGCCGTCGCGATAGACCCACGGCTCGGTGACGATGTCGTCGGCCTGATCGTGATAGTGGCTGTCGATGGCGTAGGTCAGGTTCGGGATCGCACAGGCCAGCTGCACCATCGCGGCCGTGGAGATCCCGAGCTCCCGGTCGCTGTGCATCCCCAGGCCGAGGTTGAAGGCTTCGACGACCGCGGCCATCTTCTGGTTGGCCCGGAACCCGCCCCAGTAGTGGACGTCGGCCAGGATCACGTCGACGCTCCGCGCCCGGATGCCCGGCGCGAGCTGGTCCGGCCCGATCAGGCACATGTTCGTCGCGAACGGGATGCCGGTCGCGGCGCGAGCCTGGCTCATCCCCTCCAGGCCGTTGCACGGATCCTCGAGCCACTGCAGCTCGAAGGCGTCGGCCGTCAGCCGGCGACCGATCCGCATCGTCGTCTCGACCGACCATGCCGCGTTCGGGTCCCAGACCAGCGGGTCGTCGGGGAACCGGTCGCGCAGCAGGCGCAGGGCGCGATACTCCTCGACCGGGGGCAGGACGCCGCCCTTGAGCTTGTGGACCCGGTGGCCGTTGCGCTCGACGAGCTCCTCGGCCCGGTCGAGGATGGCCTCGGCGGTGTCGACGGCCGGCAGTCGGCCGTCCGCTGACGCGTAGCGGTAGAACAGGTAGCTGGCCACGTCCACCCCGTCGCGGACCGCGCCGCCGAGCAGCGATGCGACCGACCGGCCGAGGGCCTTCCCGGCGGCATCCAGGCAGGCCATCTCGATCACCGCCCGGACGAGGGGCGGCACGCTCATCTCGTAGCCGATGCAGAACACGCCGAGCCGATGCTGGAGGAGCCCGGTCTCGAGCGGGTCGAGCCCGACGACGAACGGCTTCGCGATCTGGAGCGCCTCGACCGTGCGCACGCCGCCGTACGTCTCCCCGAGCCCGACGATCCCCTCGTCGGTGATCAGCTCGACGATCGTCCTCGTGGTGCCGGTCTCGATGCCCATGCTCCACCGCCACGGCGCCTCAGCCGGGACGGTCACGGGGGTCGCGCGCAGGTCGACGATCTTCACGATCCGTCCTCGTACAGGTCGTACAGCCGGCTCAGGATCCCGCCGTCCACCAGGACGTGCGTGCCGTTGATGCCGATGGCGTCGTCACTCGCGAGGAACACGGCCGTCCGGGCGATCTCGGAGGGCCGGGCGATCCGGCGGTCCGGGTACTCGCGCTCGATCCGCGCGCGAAACGCCGCGGGGTCGGCCTGGCTCTCGAAGTAGCGCTGGTTGAGGTCCGTGTCGACGTCGCCGGGGCAGATGGCCACGCACCGGATCCCCTGGGCCGCGTAGGCGATCGCGGTCGACTTGGTGAGCCCGAGGATCCCGTGCTTGGTCGCCGAGTAGACCGGCAGCATCGCATCGCCGACGAGCCCGAGGACCGACGAGAGGTTGACGATCACGCCCGAGCCCTGGGCGAGCATCGACGGGAGGACCGCGCGGCTGTAGAGGAACGTGCCAAGGAGGTTGGTGTCGACGATCGAGCGGAAGTCATCGACCGTCTGGTCCAGGAGCCGCGCTTCGACCTGCACCGCGGCGTTGTTCACCATCACGTCGATCCGCCCGGCCGCGCCAAGCACGGACGCCACGATCTCGCCGACGCGCGCCTCATCACCCACATCGCCCACGAACCAGCCGACCGGTCCGGCCGATCCCCGGATGGCCTCGGCGGTCGCCCGGGTCCGATCGGGGTCGCGTCCCACGATGAACACGCGCGCGCCCTCGGCCGCGTAGGCCTCGGCGATCGCCCGACCGATGCCGCGACCGCCCCCGGTCACGATCGCGACCCGGGCCTCGAGTCTCCCCATGTGGCCTCCTACCCTCGGCCGTGGACCACGCCGTCCGCGACCCCTTCGACCGAGCTGACGCCGTCGAAGGCGATGAACCGGACCTCAGTCTCGATGGCTTCGCCGGGCGCGAGGGTCCGGGCCCGCCCCACGGCAATGACCTCGTCGAGCCTCGCCGGATGCGCTGTCCACGCTTCGAGCGCGATCGCATACACCCCTCGCCAGCCGCCGTAGACGCCCCACAGCCACGCCACCGGGAAGACATCCGGATCGAAGGACATGGCGAAGCCCGACCGGCTCGCCGGGTCGGTGACGGCCAGCCAGCCGTCCGAGAGCTCGTCGACGAACACGAGCTCCCACGACGGTGGATCGGGTGCGCGCGCCACCGACAGGTCGATCGGACCGCCGGCCGCCGGCAGGTTCGGCCACGGAAACCGGGTCCCCGGTGCGACGCCGAGGTCGGCGTGGCCCTCGTGGAACGTCCCCGTCCGGCCGGGGACCTGCACCAGCGCGCCGGGTCGGACGGCGAGTCCCGGGTGGATCCCCCACATGAACGGCATCGGCTCGTACCCGACGTTGCTCAGGCGATGGCTGGATCGGACGAACGACTCGCCGGCGCGGAGCTCCATCCGACGCTCGATCCGGAACGGCGTGATGATCCCCGCGCAGCCCAGCTCGACCGCGACCGCGTCCGGACCATCGGCCGCGATCCGGCTCGACCAGGCCTGCGACCACACCTCGCCCAGGAACGGGAGCTGCTCGCCGCCGACCATCGCCGGATGACCGGTCGGGACGATCTCGTCGATCCCGCCCGTCCACCAGTCGTCCGGGTTCGCGCCGAAGACGGGCGGCCGGACGTCGAGCCGCGGATGGTGGTACAGCAGGTCACGGTCGGCGGCCTTGGACACGAACTCCACGATCCTGGCCCCGTGCGTGGGGAGCACCGTCATCCGGACGCGGTCGTTCTCGAGCACGACGGCCGGGAACCCGCGGTAGGTCCACGCATCGGTGATCCAGGCGCCCGAGCCGAAGTCCGGCCGGCTCACCGCAACGTCTCACCGGCGGCTGCTGCGGCCGCCTCGGCCGTCGCGTCGATGTCGGCGTCGCCGTGGGCCGTCGAGACGTACCACAGGCCGCGCGGCGTCGCGTGGACCCCGTGGGCCAGCAGCGCCTCGATGAACCGGCCATGCGCCGCCGGGTCGCCCGTCCGATCGCGGACCGAGCGGATGGCGGCGGGCTCGTCGACGGCCGTGTGGACGATCGGCCCGAGCTGGCGGACCGTCAGCCGCGGGGATGCGGCCCGGAGCGCCGCCGCCAGCCGCTCGCCAAGCCGGTCGAGCTCCGGATACAGGCGCGCCCGGTGCTCGACGAGGTGGCTGAGCGTCGCGACCCCGGCGGCCATCGCGATCGGGTTGCCGTTGAACGTTCCGTTGTGGGCCAGGCGGCCGTCGGCGATCGGCGCCATGATCGAGCGGGACCCGGTCACCGCGCTCAGCGCGATCCCACCTGCGATCGCCTTGGCGAACACCGCGAGGTCGGCACGCACGCCCGTCCGCTCCTGTGCACCCCCGAGCGCGACGCGGAACCCGGTGATGACCTCGTCGAACACGAGGAGCGCCCCGGAACGGCTCGCGGCCTGGCGGAGCGCCTCGAGGAACCCGTCCTGGGCCACGATCAGGCCGCCGTTGACCGCGACGGGCTCGCACAGGATGGCGGCCACGGCCGACGGGTGCTCGGCGAGGATCCGCTCGACCGAGGCGATGTCGTTCCATTGGGCGACGACGACGTCGGCCAACGCGGCGGGCGGGATCCCAGGGGTCGCGGGGACCGTCGCGGGACGGTCCGCCGGGCCGGACCGGCCCGGGTCGAACCCGGTGCTGGCGAACACGCCGTCGAACCAGCCGTGATAGTGGCCCTCGAACTTGATGACGAGGTCGCGACCGGTCACGACCCGCGCCAGGCGGATGGCCGCGGCAACGGCTTCGCTCCCGGTGGTCGCGAAGATCGCCTGGTCCGCTCCAGGGACCGTCTGGACCAGGAGCTCGGCCAGCTGCGGCTCGAGGCGGTGCTGCGAGCCGAAGGTGAGCCCCCGCTCGAGCTGGGGCGCGATGGCGTCGCGGACGACGATCGGAGCATGGCCCAGGATGAGCGGCCCGTAGCCCAGGGCGTAGTCGACGTACCGGTTGCCGTCGACATCCCACACGTAGGGGCCCTGACCTCGATCGAGATACAGCGGGTGGGGCCGCGCCCCGGCCCTGATGGACGACGTGACGCCGCCCGGGATGACGGCCCGCGAGGCCTCGAACAGGGCCTGCGACGTCGGGAACGGTGAGGAAGGCCCGGTCGCGGCCGGCGTGGGTTCCACGACGCTCACCGGGTCAGCCGGAGGCTGAAGCGAAACATCGCGTCGTCCTCGTACCACTGGGGAAAGTCGGTGCCCCAGAGGTTGTTGTGGAGGTTGAAGTGGAGACCGTCGCGCAGGTCGGGTTGGCGGTTCCCGAAGTCAATGAGGCTCGGCCGTCCGGGCGCGACAAGGGGCGCATCGAGCGTCTCGACCGACACCGCGTGCTGCCCGTCGTCGGCGCACAGGCCGCTCCCGACCGCATGCAGACGCCGATTGCCGTTTCGCACGACATCCAGCGGCGAGACCCACTCGCCGAGCTTGTCCATTCGCCAGCTCCGACGCCAGCGTGGGCCGTGATCCGGCAGGACGAACGAGAACCAGGCGGCCTCCGGGAGCCGGCTCGCCGGCTTGTCGAACCACTGGACGACGAAGTCGACGCGGGGTTCGGCGCGCGGAAACACGACCTCGATCGACAGCTGCCCCGGTGCGCCGAATCGCTCGTGTGCCTCGGCCGGGAGATCCAGGAGCAGCAGGATCGACTCCTGCTGGTCTTCGATGCGTCGACCAGACCAGGTCACCCGGGGCCGGAAGACGCGGTGCTCGCTCGCTTCGCCTTCGATCCCCGGCTTGGTGAAATCGGGGCGGGCATACCAGCTCGTGGTCCGCTTGTTGATCAGGTACTGCCGGCGAAAGCGTGCATAGTCCGCAGCCGAGTAGGTCTCGTACCAGAACGTCCCCAGCGGGCTGGCTGGTCCGGCCCAATCCGTGTCGCCCGATTGCAGCCTGATGAGGGAGCCGACCCGCTGGTCGAAGGCGACGCTGAATTGCTCGGTCTGGAGCGGCTGGGACAGGTCCGCGATCCGCTCGTAGGCGGTGGCATCCGGACGCGCCGGCGTGAGCTGGGCGAGGACGTCGGCCGCCTCGGATCGCCGGCGCTCGGGTAGGGCGGACACTGCCGCCCCAAGATAGTCGCGCTGCTCCTGCCAAGAAGCCTCCATCCGTCGGAAGTTCGGCTGCCCGCGCACGGCCTGGAAGTCGCCCCGGCTGTAGTGGGTCCAGTCGTTCAGGTGCGTCTTGACGTCGAGGCCGTTCGTGTGCTCCGGGACCAGCAGGAGGTTGCTGCTGAAGCCCTCGAGCTCCGTCCCCGATGCGCCCGATCCGAGCCACGCCTGGCGGAGACGGAGGAGGGCCCGGTACTGCGCCTGCTTCTGTGGATCGCTGGCGACGCCGTAGATCCAGGTATCGCCGATCTCCTCGGTGATGACCGGCAGGCTGTCGCGAATCGAGCGAAGTCGCTCGGCGAATGCGTCCATCGTCGACGCCTGGATCCGTGCGTCCGGAAAGCGTGCCGCCAGCGTGCGGTAGACGTCCTCGAGCTGGTCGGCGGACTGCGGTCCGACGTTGTCGTCGGTGTGGGCGAACGCCAGGGCGTCGGCCAGGCCGGGCACGACCATCACGTCGCCGTAGTTGCCCTGGTACATCACGACGATCTCGGCCCCGCTCGCTGGATCCCGCCAGACGAACACGGGCGGGACGTCGGGCGGCGTGGACGCGGCATTGACTCCGATATGGAGGAACTCGACGCGGGCCTCGGCGAGCAGGGGGACGATGCCGCGCGTGTGCCCGGGGACGTCGGTCATCTTGGCCGCGATCGTGCGCTTGCCGAACCGCGCATCCAGTCGCTGGGACAAGCTGAGCCCGAACCGGAACAGGGACGCGTCCATGTTCTCGCTGAACAGGCTGAACGGCAAAGCATGCCAGGCAACGTCCCCGGCCTCGATCGCGGCTTCCATCCGCCTGCGACCAGCTCCGTCGGCTCGCTCGAGGTACTCGTGGATCAGCCACGAGCCCGTCGTCCAGATGAATCCCGTCGACGGCTGGTCCGTCGGCGTCCGGCCCTCCCTGGCCCGGCCGCGCGCATCTGTTCGCTGAGGGAGATCGCCTTGGGGATGAACTCGTCCATGTACCTCGCGACGATGGTCGACGCGAAGTCGCTGAACCCGATGTCGAGGTGGGTCTTGAACACGACGTGCACGCGATCGACCGCCTGGTTGACGGCTCGGCTCCTGATCGGCGGTGAAAAGCGCTGCGCCGATCCACGACCGTTCAGGCCATCCGCGACGTGCCGACGCTCGGCGGACCCGATCGTGCTCACGTACCCCACCTCCGCACTGGGCGCAATCCGCTGCCGGTCGGGTCGGCCGTACGCGACGGTCTGGGAGGCCACACTCGGCCGAGGATTCGGAGGCCCGGGCGCCGATGCGATCCGATTGTTAGTGACCGAAACCCCGCATTGGTCAGACGAACCGTGTTCAAACCTAGCATCGCCAATCGGACAGTGTCAAGGCAAGGCACGTGAAGTTGACCGGCATCCGATTCACTTTCTATGCTCGAAGTCCTCGTTCACGACGGTGAACCTCGCTTGCCGAGTGACGGGCCGCGGAGGCACGCTCGAGCATGCACCTGACGACCGGTCAATCGTCCGAGATCGAGTCCGCATGAGCTCGATGGTCGAGCGTCCGCTCCGGGTCGGGCTGATCGGGTGCGGCAACGTCGCCCTCGGTGACCACGTCCCGGCCTACCTCGCGATGCCCGATCGGTACCGCCTCGTCGCGATCGCAGATCCGACGCCCGAACGCCTCGAGCTCGGCGGCGTCGCGAGCGGCCTGGGGCCCGATGATCGGCACGCCGACGCGGCGGCCCTGCTCGCGCGGTCGGATCTCGATCTCATCGACGTCTGCACGCCACAGAACGTCCATCGCGACCTGGTCATCGCCGCCGCGAACAGCGGACGTCATGTCCTGTCCGAGAAGCCGCTCGCGACGACGCCGCGCGACGCGTGGGCGATGGTCGAGGCGGCGCAGGCGGCGGACCGGACGCTGGCGATCATGCATAACTACCTGTTCTTCAACGAGGTCGTCCGGACGCTCGAGCTGATCGCCGCCGGCGAGATCGGGCCCGTCGAGGTCGCCATCCTCAACTGGCTCGGGGTCCGCGACTACCCGGGCAACGCCGCCTACAGGCCGACCTGGCGCCACGACAGCCGGCAGGCAGGCGGCGGCGTGCTGATGGACATGCTCCACATCGTCTACCTGGCAGAGGCGCTCCTCGGCGCTCCGATCGAGCGGGTGTCCGCCTGGGTCACCGCGCGGACAGACGACGCGCCGGTCGAGGACATCGCCCTGGCCCGGTTCGAGACGTCGACCAACGCCGCCCTCGTCAACGTCGGCTGGGGCCTCGGGATGGGCGGCTTTGGCGTGTCCGGCCCGCTCGGTCGGATCGAGGTGACCTACGAGGATGGCGGGAACGGCGCGTTCGTCCCGCACGATCGACTCGTCGTCCACGGTCGAAGTGGTCGCGCCGAGGTGACCGCCATGCCATTCGACGATGGTGTCCGACCGCTCATCGCCGACCTGGCCGACAGGATCCGCGCCGGTCGCCCCCCGATCGCGAGCGGCGCGCAGGGGGCGCACATCCTCGAGGCGACACTGGCCGTGTACGCCAGTGGCGCGACCGGCCGGACCTGGGAGCTGCCGCTGATCCCGGGTTCGCCCCTCTTCGAGCGCGGCGTCGCCGGTCTCGCCGAGCTCGACCTGTCCCCGTCGAGCCCGATCCGGACCAGGCGGATCTTCGGCCTCGGGTAGGGTCCGCCGATGGATGACGCGCTCGAGCTCATCGTCGACGCGCACGCCTCGCTTGGCGAGAGCCCGGTCTGGGACGAGCGTCAGCGGCGGCTGTGGTGGGTCGACCTCCTCGGCGGGATCGTCCACGCGACCGACCCGGTCACCGGCGAGGACCGGCAGATCCCCGTCGGCCAGCCGATCGGCGCCATCGCCCTTCGTGAATCGGGCCGCCCGATCCTGGCGGTCCGGGACGGATACGCCACCCTCGACTCGATCGAACGGGAGGCTCGACCTGATCGCGCCGATCGCGCCGGACGACCCGGGCATCCGGATGAATGACGGCAAGGTCGGGCCGGATGGCGGGTTCTGGGCCGGGTCGATGGCCGCCGACGAGGGTCCAGGCCGGGGCCGCCTTCATCGGCTCGATCCCGACGGCACGGTGACCGAGGTCCTGGCCGACCTCACGATCCCGAACGGGCTCGACTGGACGGCCGATGGACGCGAGCTCCTGTTCATCGACACGCCCACGCGACGCGTGGATCGCTTCGACGTCGATCCGACCGGTCGAGCCATCTCGGGCCGGCGTCCCGCGGTCGAGATCGCCACGGGGCATGGCTGGCCGGACGGGATGACCATCGATGCGGCGGGATTCCTGTGGGTCTGCCTGTGGGACGGCTGGGCCGTCGAGCGATTCGCACCGGACGGAACGATCGACCGGCGCGTCGAGCTCCCCGCCGCGCAGGTCACGAGCTGCACCTTCGGGGGGCCGGACCTTGACGAGCTGTACATCACGACCGGGCAGGAGGGATTTCCTCCCGGAGGCCTCCCGGAGCAACCGCATGCCGGTGGCCTGTTCCGCTATCGGGCCGGCGTGAAGGGTCGGCCCACGCGACGGTTCGCGGGCTGACGCGCACGCCCGACCCGTCGTCAGGCCACGGCGCGTGATGGGTCGATCTCGGGGGCCGGCGGGCCGAGCACCTCGTCGATGAGAGGGTCACCGAGTGCTCGCGCGGACGTCAGGTCGAACCGGTCGAGCACGCCGTGCGTCCTGGCGGCGTGGATCGCGCACGCGCGCAGCCAAGCGCAGCGCCACTGCGCGCCCGGATCCTCGACCAGGTCTCGTAGCCATCCCACCAGGTCAACGGAGTCGGACGGCGCGGGCAGCCAGCGCAGCCGCTGACCGTCGGCGAGGCCTGGCTGCACGCAGGCGAGCACGGCCCGCGACTCGTCAGCGGCCAGCATCACCCCGAGCGCCTCGAGGGCCAGGGCCAGGTTCGGCGCCTCGGGCGCGACGCCGACCATCACCGGACCCAGTCGCTGCGTGCCGTGGCGAGCGAGCCGGTTGGCCACGACGCGCCGCCGGACGAGGTCCAGCTCGTCCCGCAGGGCTCGCCGGAGGATCCCGGGAGGTGCGTATGGGTCGTCGCTGGCGTCGCCCAGGGCGACGAGCGCCGCCAGGATTCGTCCCGCGTGGCCGGCGTCGTCGGCGAGGACCGCGTCGAGGAGACCGACGGACTGGGCGGGCGTCGCGGCAGGCGATGCGAGCCGTGTCATCACCACCAGCCCCAGCTCGCGGTCCGGGTGGCCGACGTGGCGCCGGAGCACGTCGTCGCGCATGGGCGTCGGCGTCGCCGCCGACCGGACGAGGCGCATGACCAGCGGCGAGGCGGGCGATCCGGCCTCGTTCAGCAGCGCGTCCATCGTCGGGACGAGGGCGTCGCCGAGTCGCTCGACGGCACCCGCCGCGGCCTCGAGGGATCCCGGATCGTCGAGGGCCGCGACGACCGCGGGAACGGCGTCCACGTCGCCGGCCTGAACCGCATCGAGCGCGGCGCGCCGGACCGCCAGGTCGTCGTCGATCAGCAGGTGCCGACGCGGCGGCCCGCTCGGTCGCGTCGAGCGTCCCGAGCGCGCCGGCGGCGCTGACCCGGACCGCCACGTCGGACGACCCTGCCGCGCTCCGGACCTCGAGCGCCAGCTGATGCCGGGCCGGCTCGTCCCCGGCTGCCGCGAGGCCGGCGAGCCCCGGCAGCCGGACCGCCGGGTCGGGATCGCGGCTCAGCACGGCCAGGTCTGCGGCGAGCCCCGGCGACGACATCGACCCCGCGAGCTCGACCCCGAGCCGCACGGCGCGCGCGTCGCCACTGGCCAGCAGGTCACGCGCCGTTGCCACGTGGTCGGCGGTCGCTTCGAACGCGGCGTCCGGATCGAGGTGTCTGCGGCGGTCCAGCGCAGCGACGAGCGCGGGCGCGTAGGCGCGGTAGAGCACGACGGCCACCCACGTCCAGATGCCGCACACGAGGATGGTGACGACGATCAACGCCACGAGGGCGGCGGGAAGTGCGTTGATGACCAGGATCAGCACGCCTGAGATGCCGATCGCGAACGGGACGCCGATCCCTTCGACGGTGGTCTGGACCGCCAGGCGGCCGCGACCCGGCAGGACCTGGTACATCGCGTTGATCGAGGTCCGTGTCGTGCCGTCCGTGAGCGCGATGTCCGCGATCCGGGTCGCGGAGGCGATCGCGAGCAGCGCCAGCGAGCCTGCCCCCGACAGCGCGTACACGACGAGCATGCCGACGGCGAGGATCGTGACCACGAACGGGTTCGCCACGACGCCGAGCCTGAGCCCGAACCGCTGCAGGAGCGGGCCTGCGAGCACGAACAGGAAGGCGATGGCCACCGCGTTCATGACCGCGGTGTAGCCGGCCATGAAGCGGGCGAGATCGGCGGTCGCGGGGTATTGGGCGGTCGCCCGGTCGAGGACCAGGAAGTCGGAGAGCTGGCTGCCGAGGGCGGAGAGGACCTGGTACGCCAGGATCAGCGCGACGAACCGGCTCCGCAACAGCCGCCGGGTCGAGGGGGCGGCCGCGGGATCGTCGGCGACGCGCGGGCGCTCGATCGTCGTCCCGCCGCGCCCGGAGTCGGCGAGCTCGGCCGGGTGACGACGCTCCGTCGCCAGCACGAGCAGGGCGAACGTCGCCTGGGCGACTGCCGTCGCGAGCAACAGCGACTCCGTCCGACCGGTCACGGAGACCAGCCAGCCGCCGAGCAGGCCCCCGGCGACGGCACCGACCGGAAACCCCGCCATGATGCGCGGGAAGCTCCGCTTGATCCCCGAGATGTCCAGCAGCCGGCCGGCCTGGGCGCCGATGAACACGAACCCGAGCTGGATCAGGATCGGGAACAGCACCAGCAGCGGGGCGGACACCCACGCCCCGTCTCCGCCCGCGGCGACGAGCCACGCGGCGGCGATGAGGGCCGCGGCTCCGCCCAGCACGGACACGGCGATCCGCACGAGGTCGAACCGCTGCGCGCTGCGGGCGACGACGCCGGAGACCGCGAACCCGACCACGCCGATCGCGATGTACGTCACGGGCAGCCACGCCGAGCCGTAGGCGTCCAGGAACATCGCGTTGGCGACGATCCCGAGCAGCGCGGCCATCGCGCCGAAGACCAGCGACTGCGACGTCAGCCACCGCACGGCCGCCCGCTCGGCTCCCGCGGGACCGGTCACGCGGACGACGTGTCGGCCTCGGCGTGCGTTCGTTCCCGGACCATGGCGACCAGCGCCTCGATGACCCCGCTCGCGAGCGCGGGCCGGTCGGCGAGCAGCTCGTCCAGGATCGGCTTGTCGATCCGGAGCAGGAGCGTCGGCTCGAGGGCGGTCACCGATGCGGAGCGTGGCTCCGGAACGAGCGCGGCGAGCTCACCGACGGTCGAGCCGGCTCCCAGCGACGCGACCGTCCGGTCCCCGTGGTGCACGCGCAACCGACCCTGGACCACCGCGAACAGGTGGTCCTCCATGGCGCCCTCGACGATGACGGTCTCGCCGGTCGCGACGGCGACCTCGTGCGCCCGCTGGGCGACGGCGGCGAGGGTCCGACCGGGGACGTCGGCGAACATCGGGACCCGGTGGAGCGCCACCACGCGCTCGATGGTGGTCATCGTCATACGGGTGCCAGCCGTTCCGGGAGTCGCGCCAGGAGCTCGTCGACGCTGAGCGGGCGGAGCCACTCCCGCGCGTAGAGCTCGCCGGGGATCACGATCACGTCGACGGTGCGCTCGGCGACGATCTCGCTGTTGCGCTCGGCGCGGCGGATCACGCCGGTCGTCCCGACGGGCACCCACGGATGGAGTGGCCTGCGGGGCGTAGCCGCCGTCCGGTCGCACGACGAGGCCCGGGCCGGTCGGGACATACACGAACGTGGGCGGCGACCCCTGGGCGACCAGCACCTCGCCGGGTCGGATCGTCGCCCGGCACACCTCGGCAAACGCCGCGACGCGGTTCAGCGTCGAGGTGTCGGCGCCGTGGTCGGCCAGCCGTCGGACGATCTCGTCGGCCTGGGGATCGTCGGCGCGGACGGGCGCGGCCTCGTAGAACCGGCGACGCTCATCGGGCGCCGCTCCCTCGACGTCCGCCACGGTCACGAGCCTCCGCGCGAGCGCCGGGTCGCAGTCCGCCACCACGCGGGCGACCCGCTCGGCGAAGATCGGCCGGTCCTCGGGGCGCTCGAGCTGGATCTGGATGTCGTCGACCGAACGCGTCGGCGGCGGCAGGTCCCCGGCGACGGGGGCGCCGCCGAAGGACGGGATGACGTCCGCCTCGATGTCCTGGACCACGCCGGCGACGCACTCGGCCGCGCGGCGCTCGGCCTCCTCGTCACCGAACGCGCCGCGGTGGAACGCGATGCGCAGATGTCCCAGCGGCGTCACGAATGCCACTTTGATATTCGCCTCGCCGGCACACCGGGGGTCGTGGTAGCTGATGACGTAGGCCGCGTCGCCGCCCGCGGGCCGTAACGTGCACACGGCCTTGGCCGTCGCGCCGTCGATGCACAGCTCGAATCCGCCGGACGTCCGGAGCACCATCCCCCGCTGCCGCAGCACGTCCGCCGCCCGCAACGCCCGCAGCGCGTCGATCACGTCGTCGGCGAAGGCGGCCTGTGGCCCGTCCATCGCGGACAGCCAGGCGAAGGCCTGGGTCGGGTCCGCGTACGCGTCGGTGTTCGCGTCGAACGGGATCGGATCGGCGTCCGTCGCGGTCGGGAGCCGGTCGGCGCCCCGGATCGTGTCGAGGTCGGTGAAGACCACGCGCTGTGCGAGGCGCCGAAACGCCACGCGGTCGTTGAGCACGGCGGCGGGCACCGCCGACTTGCTGTGGGCGAGGGTCAGGCTAAGCATCTCGCGGACGACGACCTCGAGCGACGTCGAGAACGGCGCGCGTGCCGCGACCTCGTCGAGACGGTCGCGGACCGGCCCTGGCCCGAGGAGACGGTCGACCAGGGGCGTGACGTCCGGGCCGAACGCAGCGTGTGCGGCGAACTGTGGATGCGTCCGGCGTCCGACGGGCGTCAGGTCCACCATGCCGACGTCGTGGAGGTAGGCGGCCGCGACGCCGTACGCCTCCACGAAGCGCCGCCGGGGTCCGGGCCGTCGGGGCAGCAGGACCCCGTCGATCGTCTCGAGCAGCCGGACGAGGCCGATGGCGACGTCGCGGACGTGGACGACCCCGTGGTCCGCGAACATCGCCGGGTGCGTGCCCGGGCTCGCGAGGAAGTCGGGATCGTCGCGCAGGATCTCGAGCGTCGCTTGCGCCTCGATCGGCCGCCAGAACCGATCCTCGAGATCGTCCCGTACGGCAGGCGTGAGGATGGCGTCGATGACCGCCAGACCGCCATCCTCCTCCATCGGCCTACGGTAGCCGCTGCTCACCCCGCCGACAACGAATTCGACGATCGGCGTCAATCCCGGCCGACGCGGAGCGGCCCGGCCTCGGCTGCACGCGAGCCCGCCGGCGCGTCCGCGAGATCGACCGGAGGCTTACGGGCCGTTGACGAGACCGCTGGTGTCGACCACCTCGAGGTTGGAGCCCTTGAACCGGTCCAGCTCGTGCAGGACGTCATCGTCGAAGCGCGGGTCGCTGGCGCCCGAGACGTACCACGGCGAGCCGTTGTCGGCGAGGATCATCCCGTAGCGCTGGAGCGCGACCGCGATCACCTTCGCGTCGTGCGACAGGCCGGTCAGGTCCGCGTTCGCCTTCAGCCGGACGCGAAGGCCCATCGGCGGCAGCGACGCGCTGTGCGAGGACGACGCCTCGTGGCGCGCCGGGTAGATGTAGGTGTCACGGGTCTCGGGGGCGGTGAACCGGAGGGCGTGGGTGATCTCGCCCGCGGCCACCTCGTCCCAACGGACGAGGCCTGGCAGGATCGGCAGGCCGGCGGCGTCGGCCGACGTCCAGCCGTCGGGGCGGAGGTCGTTCGACGACAGGTCCCAGATCGCGCCCGAGCCCGCGTGCCAGGTGCCGCTCGCTGACTGGCGGGCGGCGAACAGCTCGTACAGCTTGCAGCCGACCCGGTCGACCATGAGCAGGTGGCCGTCGGAGCCGTCCTCGATCATGCGGCGCGACGGGGATCGGGTACGGGCCGGCATCGGACTCGTCGTCGTAGTCGAAGATCACCGTCCGCAGCGTCGTCGTCGCGTCGACCACCTGGTACGGGATCCCGTAGCCCGCGTACGAGCCGAAGTCCATGTGGAACGACCGGCCCGAGCCGATGGTCGAGATCATCGTGCGCGCTGTTGGTCGCGACGTCGAGGCCGTCGACGCGCGCGTTCCAGACGTTGTCGGCCGGGAACACCGTGCAGCCGGGCGCGCCCTGGATCACCGGCGCGTCGACCACGTCCACGTGCTCGTCGCCGTCGGGCGTGCCGTCGTCGTCCGAGTCGGCGTCCTTCGGGTCGAGGTCGCGGACGACCTCCGCCAGCGTCATCAGGCCGTCGGCGTCGGGATCCTCCTCACCGTCGGGCTTGCCGTCGCCGTCGGTGTCCTTGAGGCCGGGGTTCGTGCCGACCTGCTGCTCGATCCGGTTCGCCAGCCCGTCGTCGCGCGTCCCCTCGATGCCGTCGCGGCGCCCGTCGCCGTCGGTGTCGGCGTCGCGCGGGGCGGTGCCGGCGCGGAACTCGATGATGTTCCACAGGCCGTCGCCGTCGGGATCCTCGCGGTCGTCGCGCGTCCCGTCGCCGTCGGAGTCGGCCTTGCGCGGGTAGGTGCGGGCCGCCTGCTCGCGGGCATTGGAGAGGCCGTCGCCGTCGGGATCCTCGGCGCCATCCTTCGTGCCGTCGCCGTCGGTGTCCTTCTTGCGGGGGTTCGTGCCCGCGAGGTACTCGTAGCGGTTCCACAGGCCGTCGCCGTCGGGATCCTCGTAGGTGTCGCGGGTCCCGTCGTGGTCGGTGTCCTTGCGATGGGGGTTCGTGTGCGTCTGCTGGCGCTCGAACTTGTTGGGCAGCCCGTCGCCGTCGGAATCGGTGGTGGCGGACGAGGCCCCGGGCACGCCGAGCGCGCCGACCAGGAGCAGCCCGGCGATGGCCGCGCCGAGCGCCCTCCTTCGATTCCCCGTCATCGTCAATGTCGCCCCTCAGCGATGGGTGGACGCGGCCGCCTCACACGGTCGTCATGCGGACCGTGCTCAACGACCGCGCCCCTGCCGGCATCCTCATCGACCCTCGTCGCGGTCGAGATGACCCGGAGGTCCCGGTCGGTGACGACGGGCACCAGAACCCGTGAACGGCCAGGATCAGCCGCCGCTGAACACCGCGAACAGGCGCGAGCCGGCGATCGCGCCGATCGCCGCCGCCACGACGACCAGCCACGGAACGAGGCGTCGCGAGATCGTCACGAGCGGGCCTCCAGCCCGCGCATCACGGCGTCCTTCGCCGTCTCGTACTCCTCGGCCGTCAGCAGGCCGCGGTCGCGCATGTCGGCGAGACGTTCCAACCGGTCGAGCAGGGCCTGCGTGCTCTCCGGGAGCTCGGGCGTCCCGGGACCCGGCGTCCCGTCGCGCGGGATCACGATCGACGTCGCGGCCGCGCGGCCGCATCGGTGACGGCGGCGCCCATCAGCGCATCGATCGCACGCAGCTGGTCCGTCGCGCCGATCCTGCCACCTCGACCCGGTGCTCCCGCGCGACCGTCGGCGGACGCGTGTCTCCGGCCCCCGTCGGCCGGCGCGCCGCCGTCCCCGCCCCGCGGAGGGTGTTGGCCGTGATCGCGACCCGCCCCGAGCCGCGTTGGAACCCCTCGGCGCCCCGGAGCGTGAGCAGGACGAAGGCCACCGGCACCCACGCCATCAGCTGGAACAGCACGCCGGGGATGACGTAGCCCCACTCGATCCCCTGCCCCTCCGGCGGGTTGACCAGCCCGTAGTCGAGGAAGTTCCAGCCGAGCGTGGCGAACAGGCCCGTCCACGCGAGCAGCGGCAGCCAGCCGTAGCCGCCGATCCGCGCGCCGGACGCCATCCCGAGGGCGCCGAACCCGAACAGGCCGAACGCCCCGAGCAGCATCGCAGCAGGGGTCCCGTCGGGACATGGCTGCGCCGAGACGTACGGCCCGCCGTCGGCACAGGCACCGCCGACGTCCATCACGGCCCGCATGCCGAGGTAGATCAGCGTGATGCACGCGGTCAGGCCCGCGACCGCCACCAGGAGCAGGAGCACGTCGCGCAGCCTCGGGTCGTCGCGTCCCGGTCCGTTCACGCGGTCCTCCCGTCGGCGGCCGTCGCTCGGCCGCGGCGGAGAGTCTACGGCCGTCGTCAGGGCCGAACGGCCGCCATCCGGTCGAGGATCAGGCGCTTGACACCCTCGAGCGGCACCCGGTCCTGGGTCATCAAGTCGCGGTCGCGCACGGTCACCGCGCCGTCGTCGAGCGAGTCGACGTCCACGGTCACGCACCACGGCGTCCCGATCTCGTCCTGGCGCCGGTACAGCTTGCCGATCGCGGCGGTGTCGTCGTACACGGCCATCAGGTCGCGCTTGAGGTCCGCGAGCAGGCGGTGGCACATCTCGACGATCTCGGGCCGCTTCTTGAGCAGCGGCAGGACGGCGACCTTGTACGGCGCGAGGTCGGGATGGAGCCCGAGCACGACGCGCTTCTCGCCGCGGACCTCCTCCTCGCGATAGGCGTCGATCAGGAACGTGAACGCCGCCCGATCGGCGCCGGCTGCCGTCTCGACGATCCAGGGGATGAAGTGCTCCTCGGTCGCCTGGTCGAAGTACTCAAGGTTCTCCCCGGTCGCCTTCGCGTGGCTGCTCAGGTCGAAGTCGCCGCGGTTGTGGATCCCCTCGAGCTCCTTCCAGCCGAACGGGAAGCGGTACTCGACGTCGATCGCCTTCCTGGCGTAGTGGGCGAGCTCGTCGGGCGCGTGCTCGCGGAAGCGCAGCCGCTCCGGGGTGACGCCGTAGGCCTCGTACCACGCCCGCCGGCGCGGCAGCCACTCCTCGAACGCCTGCGCCGCGCCCGCTTCGGGGCGGACGAAGTACTGCATCTCCATCTGCTCGAACTCGCGCATCCGGAACACGAAGTTGCCGGGCGAGATCTCGTTGCGGAACGACTTGCCGATCTGGGCGATGCCGAACGGGATCTTCTTGCGCGAGCTCTGCTGGACGTTCTTGAAGTTGACGTAGCTGCCCTGGGCCGTCTCGGGGCGGAAGTACACGATCGACGCGTCCTCCTCGACCGGGCCCATGTGCGACGTGAACATCAGGTTGAACTGGCGGGGTGCCGACAGCGGGCCGCCGTCGTTCGGGCAGACGAGGCCGAGGCGCTCGACGATGCCCGGGTCCCGGAGCTCGGTGGCGCTCAGGTTCTCGGCGCCGGGCAGCTCGTCGAGCCGGTAGCGGCGGTGGCAGCTCCCGCACTCGACCAGCGGGTCGCTGAACGAGCCGACGTGGCCGCTGGTGACCCACACCTGGGGGTGCATCAGGATCCCGGCGTCGAGGCCGACGATGTCGTCGCGGTCCTGGACCATCGCGCGCCACCAGGCGCGCTTGACGTTGTTCTTGAGCTCGACGCCGAGGGGCCCGTAGTCCCACACGGCGTTGATGCCGCCGTAGATCTCGGACGACGGGAAGATGAAGCCGCGGCGCTTCGAGAGCGAGACGATCGTGTCGAGGGCGGCCACGGCGGGCGCGACGTCGTTGGGGTCGACGGTGGGGGTGGTCACAGGAGGCTCCGCTGATACGCGACCGTGGAAGGGCCGCGCGGGATGACTGGTGGCCGGATGGTAGCAGGCGAATGCGCCACGCTCGCTGGTCGTCGATTGACCACCACGCGGCCATCGACCACGATCAGGCGATGGGAACCGAGACCGAGCATGCGGTCGTGATCGCCGGAGCCGGTCCGACGGGGCTGATGCTGGCGGGCGAGCTGGCATTGGCCGGCGTCGACGTCGCCATCGTCGAGCGGCGCCCCAATCAGGACCTCCCGGGCTCGCGCGCGGGCGGTCTGCAGTCACGCACCATCGAGGTCCTCGATCAGCGCGGCATCGCCGATCGGTTCCTCGCCGAGGGGCAGGTGGCCCAGGTCGCCGGGTTCGGCATGATCCGCCTGGACATCAGCGACTTCCCCACCCGCCATCCCTACGGGCTCGGGCTGTGGCAGCGACACATCGAGCGCATCCTCGCCGGCTGGGTCGCCGAGCTGAAGGTCCCGCTCCGCTACGGCACCGAGGTGACCGGATTCGCGCAGGACGACGCCGGCGTGGACGTCGCGCTGTCCGACGGCCAACGCGTACGGGCGCAGTATCTCGTCGGGTGCGACGGCGGACGCAGCCTGGTCCGCAAGGCGGCCGGCATCGAGTTCCCCGGCTGGGATCCGACGACGAGCGCCCTGCTCGCCGAGGTCGAGATGACCGAGGAGCCGGAGCTGGGCGTTCGCCGCACGCCATCGGGCACGCATGCCCTGGGCAAGACCGACTACGAGGTCAAGGACGGCGTGGTGGTCTACAAGCCGGGCGGAACGGTCGGGGTCATGCTGACCGAGTCGGAGGTCGGCACGCAGGGAGCCCACCCTGCAGGATCTCCGCGAGGGCCTCGTCGCCGTGTACGGGACCGACTACGGGGTCCACAACCTCACCTGGATCACCAGGTTCACCGACGTGACCCGGCAGGCTGCTGCCTACCGCAAGGGACGGGTCCTGCTGGCCGGCGACGCCGCCCACGTGCATTCCCCGGTCGGCGGACAGGGCCTCAACACCGGTGTGCAGGACGCGGTGAACCTGGGATGGAAGCTGGCGCAGGTGGTCAAGGGCATCTCGCCGGACACCCTGCTGGATACCTACCACGGCGAGCGGCACCCGGTCGGTGCCCGCGTGCTCCGCAACACGATGGCGCAGGTCGCGCTCACGCGCGTCGACGATCGCACCGAGGCGTTGCGCGACAGCGTGTCCGAGCTCCTGGGCATGGACGAGCCTCGCCGACGATTCGCCGCGATGATGTCCGGCCTGGACATTCACTACGATCTCGGCGACGGCCACCCGCTGCTCGGACGCCGCATGCCCGATCTCGACCTGGTGACCGCCAACGGTCCGCTGCGGGTCTACACGCTGCTGCACGACGCCCGACCGGTGCTGCTCGACCTCGGTCAGCCCGGCGGCATCGACATCACGCCGTGGGCGGATCGGGTGCAGGTGGTCGAGGCCAGGTACGACGGTCCGTGGGAGCTGCCGGCACTCGGGGCGGTCGCCGCTCCTTCCGCCGTCGTGATCCGGCCCGACGGATACGTGGCGTGGGTGGGAGACCGGACGCAGCCGGGGCTCGCTGACGCGCTGACCACCTGGTTCGGACCGCCGACCGCCGGATAGCGCACCGACCCAGGCCCTAACCGCGAGTCGCGGCAGGGGGCTTGACACCTGGCGTAGATTCGGTCAAACGACCGATGTCGGTCGATCGACCGACTGATGTCGGTCAGGCGAACCGGTCGAGCCAGAAGGCAAACGGAGGGTCCCGCGATGGCGTACGACGTCGAAGGCAAGCTGCTCGAGGTGTGCACGTGCAACGTGCTCTGCCCGTGCTGGATCGGCGAGAACCCGGACGGGGGTGTCTGCGAGTCCGCGCTCGCGTGGCACGTGGACAAGGGGTCGATCGAGGGCGTGGACGTCTCCGGCCTGACCATCGCCGCCTCGGTCCACATCCCCGAGAACGTCCTGATCCCGAAGTCGTGGAAGGCGGCGATCTTCGTCGACGAGCGCGCCTCGGACGCCCAGGAGCAGGCGATGCTCAAGGTCTGGACCGGCCAGCTGGGCGGCGCGATCGCCGACCTCGCCGGGCTCATCGGCGAGGTCGTCGCGGTCGAGCGCGCACCCATCACGTTCACGGTCGACGGCGGCAAGGGCCGGCTCACGATCGGCGACGTCGCCGATGCCGACCTCATCCCCTACGTCGGCGCCACCGGCAAGACGACCGTCCTGTCGGAGACCGTGTTCTCGACGATCCCCGGTTCCCCGGTCTACGCGGCCAAGTCCGACTTCTTCAAGCGCAACGGGTCGCGGCACGGGATGGTCGACGTCGACCGGCACGGCAACAACGCCCTCCAGGGCCACTTCCACTTCGCGAACTAACGGAGACGTCGAGCGATGTTCGCGGTCGGCCACCTCCGCGACCCGAAGCGCGACCGGGCGATCCTCGGCGGATCGCTCGTCGCGCTGTCGGCGCTCGCCTGGCTCAGCCTGTGGGCGTGGTCGGCCTCGCCGTACGCCCCGTACCTCCACCACGAGGGCGGCGTCGCCCCCATCCCGGTCGAGGCGCTCCTGTTCTCCCTGGGCTGGCTGCTGATGATCGTGGCGATGATGCTGCCGTCGAGCGTGCCGCTGGTCGTCACGTTCGGTGCGATCGTCGGCCGGCGTCCCCAACCGCGGCGGCTCATCGCCCTCCTGGTCGCCGGGTACCTCGTGGTCTGGGGCGCCTTCGGCCTCGCGGCCTGGGTCCTGGACCGCGGCATCCACGCGGCCGTCGCGGCGCTTCCCTGGCTGGCGGCGCATCCGCAGCTGATCATGGGCTCGACGCTCGCGATCGCGGGCCTGTGGCAGTTCAGCCCGCTGCGAGCCCGATGCCTCGACGAGTGCCGCAGCCCGCTGGGCTTCGTCATGAACCACTGGCGCGGCGTCGACGCCCGTCGCGAGTCGTTCCGCATGGGCATCGCGCACGGCGCGTTCTGCGTCGGCTGCTGCTGGTCGCTGATGCTCGTGATGTTCGGCGTCGGCCTCGGCAGCGTGCCGGCGATGCTCGGGCTGGGCATGCTCACGGCCGTCGAGAAGAACATGCCCTGGGGCGACCGCCTCACGCGACCGCTGGGGTTCGCGCTGATCCTGGCGGCCGTCTACTCGGTCGCCTCCGTCACCTGATGGGGTCGTATCCTCGTGACACCTTGGATGACGCCGTTGCCGTTCCGGAGACCCGTGCCGAGCGCCGGGATCGCGCGACCGCCGACACCCGCGCCTCGATCCTCGCCGCCGCCCGCGAGCGGCTGCTGGCCGTCGGCTACGCCAACCTCTCCACGAGGACCGTGGCCGACGCCGCTGGCGTGCCGCTCAGCCAGATCCACTACCACTTCGGCAGCAAGCAGCAGCTCATCCTCGATGTCCTCGAGGCGGAGAACGAGCGGCTCCTCGCCCGCCAGCGTTCGATGTACGCGGGGCCGGAGCCGCTGTGGCGCCAGTGGGAGCTTGCCTGCGACTACCTGGACGAGGACATCGAGTCCGGCTACGTCCGGATCCTCCAGGAGATGATCGCCGCGGGCTGGTCCGACGCCGAGGTCGCGGCGGCCGTGCGCGAGTACCAGCTCGGCTGGTACCGGCTGCTGACCCAGGTGGCCGAGCGCGAGTCGAAGCGTCTGGGAGGCCTCGGGCCGTTCGAGCCGAGGGAGGTGGCGGCCCTGATGGGCCTGCCCTTCATCGGCGCCGAGTCCCTGATCCTGCTCGGCATGCCCGAGTCCGTCCTGCCGGCCAGGGCGGCCTTGCGCAAGCTCGGCGAGTTCATCCGGTCGCTCGAGGAGCGATGACGTGGCGGCGCCGACGGTCGCTGCGGGCACGAGCGCGAGCCGCGAGCAGTCGCGGGCGGCCTACCCGGACGAGACCGGCTACATCGTGCGCGACGGCGTTCGCGTGTTCTGGGAGCGGTACGGAGACGGCAGCCCGACGATCCTCCTGATGCCGACTTGGTCGATCGTGCACTCGCGTCACTGGAAGCTGCAGATCCACTTCCTCGCCCGCCACTTCCGGGTCGTCACGTTCGACGGTCGCGGCAACGGGCGCTCCGACCGTCCGACCGAGGTCGCGGCCTACGCGGACACGGAGTTCGTCGCCGACACCATCGCTGTCATGGACGCGACCGGCACCGACCGGGCGGTCGCCGCGGGGCTGTCGATGGGCGCAGGCTTCGCGGTGCGGCTCGCCGTCGAGCACCCGGATCGCGTCATGGGCCTGTGCCTGTTCGGCTCGACCATCCCGGTCAACGATCGCAAGCCGGACGACCCTGACGTCGGCCCCGATACCGACTTCGACCAGGTGGAGCCCGACGACGAGGGCTGGCACAAGTACAACGCCCATTACTGGCGCCGCGACTGGCCGGGCTTCGCGGCCTGGTTCTCCGGCGAGGCGCTGTTCACCGAGCGGCATTCGACCAAGGCCGTCGAGGACACCGTCGGCTGGTTCCTCGAGACCGATCCCGAGACGATGATCACCGCGGAACGCGCGCCGTACCTCGTGCCGCCGGCGGACTGGGAGCGCCCCCGGCTGGAGGGCTACGGCCGGGCGTTCCTGCGCCGGGTGCAGCTGTCCGGCCCTGGTCGTCCACGGCTCCGACGACCACATCATGTCGATCGGCATCGGGCGGCAGGTCGCGGAGGCGCTCGGCGCCACGTACGTCGAGATCGAGGGCGGCGGCCACTCCCCCATCGGACGCGAGCCCGTCCTCTCGAACCTGGCGATCCGAGACTTCGTGCGTCGCCTGGAGCCACGCCCGTGACGACCACCCTGGTCCCGGCGCCCACCGACGTGGCGTTCGATCGCGACAGCGGCCGGGCTCGCCTGCCGGAGCGTTCGGGCTTCGCCGTCGCCGAGGACGGCGTCCGGCTCGCCTTCGACGTCTACGGCGCGGGCGACCCGACGATCGTGCTCCTCCCGTCGGCGCCGATCGTGCACTCCCGCCAGTGGAAGGCCCAGGTCCACTACCTCAGCCGTCGCTGGCGCGTGATCACCTACGACGGCCGGGGCAACGGCCGCTCGGATCGGCCACTGGACCCGGTCGCCTACGTCGACGACCGGATGGTCGGCGACCTCGGGGTCGTCATGGCTGCGACGGACACGGATCGTGCCGTGCTCGTGGGGTTGTGCATCGACGGCGTGTGGCGATCCATCCGGTTTGCCGCCGCGAACCCGGAGCGCGTCCTTGGCATCGTCGCCTTCGGCGATCGGCGTCCCGCGGCTCGCGCCGCCCCAACCGCATTACGCGGCGGCGTCCGCCACGTTCGACGACGTGCTGCCGACGACCGACGGCTGGGCGAAGCTCAACCGCCACTACTGGCAGCACGACTACGCCGACTACGCCCGGTTCTTCTTCAGCGAGATCTGCTCCGAGCCGCACTCGTCGAAGGCGATCGAGGACGCGACCGGCTGGGCGTTGGACACCTCCGTCGAGGTGATGCTCGCCGAGAACGCCGCGCCGTTCGACATCACGGCCGAGGAGGTCGAGGCCGTCTGCCGCTCGGTCGCCTGCCCGATGCTCCTCGTCCACGGCACGGAGGACACGTGCCAGCGGCCGGCACGGGCCCAGCGACTCGCGGAGCTGACCGGCGCGCCCCTGGTGCTCGTCGAGGGCGCCGACCACATGATCCCCGGCCGCCACCCGGTGCTCGCCAACCTGCTCATCCGCGACTTCGTGGACTCGCTCGAGGAGGCCCGTCGATGACGTCCACCACCTGGACGCGGGCGCTGAATCGGAAGCGTCGCGCCCTGTACATCTCGTCGCCCATCGGCCTCGGCCACGCCCAGCGCGACGTCGCCATCGCGGACGAGCTGCGCAAGCTCCATCCCGACCTCGAGATCGACTGGCTGGCGCAGCACCCGGTGACCGCGGTCCTCGAGGACCGCGGCGAGCGGATCCACCCGCTGAGCGCGGAGCTGGCGTCGGAGTCGGCGCACGTCACCAGCGAGTCGTCCGAGCACGACCTCAACGCCTTCCAGGCGATCCGGCGCATGGACGAGATCCTCGTCGCGAACTTCATGGTGTTCCACGACGCCGTCGCGGAGGGCGAGTACGACCTCGTGGTCGGCGACGAGGCCTGGGACATCGACCACTTCCTGCACGAGAACCCGGAGCTCAAGCGCACGGCGTTCGCCTGGATGACGGACTTCGTGGGCTGGCTGCCGATGCCGGCGGGCGGCGAGCGCGAGGCGTTCCTCACGGCCGACTACAACGCCGAGATGATCGAGCACGTCGAGCGCTTCCCGAGGATCCGCGACCGCGCGATCTTCGTCGGCGAGCCGGACGACATCGTGCCCGACGACTTCGGCCCCGGGATGCCGAACATCCGCGACTGGACCGAGCAGCACTACGCCTTCAGCGGCTACGTGACCGGCTTCGATCCCACGCCGCTGATCGAGGCCCGCGAGGAGCTCCGGCGCGAGCTCGGCTACCGGCCGGACGAGCGCGTGGTCATCGTGACCGTGGGCGGGTCGGGCGTCGGCGAGGCCCTGCTCAGGCGGGTCATCGCCGCGTACCCCGCGGCGTCGCGCAAGGTCAACGGCCTGCGAATGATCGCCGTCGCGGGGCCGCGCATCGATCCGGAGCGTCTGGGCGCGCCTGCGGGCGTCGAGGTCCGCGCCTACGTCCCCGAGCTGTACCGGCACCTCGCCGCGTGCGACCTCGCGGTCGTCCAGGGCGGGCTGACGACGACGATGGAGCTCGCCGCGGGCCGGCGCCCGTTCCTGTACTTCCCGCTCCGGAACCACTTCGAGCAGAACCGGCACGTCAGGCACCGCCTCGAGCGGTACGGCGCCGGCCGCTACATGGACTACGACGCGTCCGACCCGGACGTCATCGCCGACGCCATCGCCGAGGAGATCGACCGGCCGGTCACCTCGCGTCCGGTCGAGCGCGACGGGGCCGCGCGGGCGGCCGCGCTGATCGCGCCGCTGGTCTAGCCCGCCACCGACGTCGCGGGCGCAGGCGGGACGCTCGCCGCCGACGGCAGCGACGTCGCGAACAGGCGCAGCGCGTTCTCGCCCATCACGGCGCGGATCGTCGCGTCGTCGAGGCCGGCCTCGAGCAGGGCGTCGGTGAGCCCCGGCAGGCCCGGCCGCGTCGAACGGGACCGGCACCGCGCCGTCCCAGTCCGAGCCCAGCCCGACGTGCTCCGCGCCGATGACGCCGACCGCGTGGACGATCGCGCGGGCGATCGCCGCCGCGTCGCGGCCGCCGGTGGCCGTGTCCCAGAAGCCGATGCCCACCAGCCCGCCCGTCGCGGCGATCCCGCGCAGCTGGTCGTCGGTGAGGTTGCGCCCGTTGTCGGCCGTCGCGCGGACGCCGGTATGCGACGCGACGACGGGGCGCGTGGCCATGCCCACCACGTCGTCGATCGTGGCGGCCGACGCGTGGGCCACGTCCGGGATCAGGCTGCGCGCCTCCATCTCGCGGACCAGCTCGCGGCCGAGCGGCGTCAGCCCGCCCTTGGCGATCCCGTGCGCCGACCCGCCGTACGCCGTGTCGAAGAAGTGCGCGGGCGAGATCATGCGGAAGCCCGCCTCGACCATCGCGTCGAGCGTCGAGAGGTCGGGGCCCAGCGCGTGCGCGCCCTCGATCGCGAGGACGCCCGCCGTGAGACGAGGGTCGGCCGCCCTCGCCTCGAGGTACGCCGCGAGGTCCTCGCGCGTGCCGATGAGCCGGAACGCGCCCTCCGACCGGGCCTCCAGCCGGTGCGCCCGGTCCGCGAGGAACAGGGCGCGCGCCGGCAGGCTCCGCCAGGTGCGGGGCGGCCAGCGGGCGGCGACGGCCACGCTCGTCACGTCGTCGCTGCGGTCGTCGTTGCGCTCGATGTTGAGGTGGCGCGGCGACTTGACCGCGGCCGAGAACACCTGGAGCGCGACGCCGCCCTCGATCATGCGCGGCACGTCGAGGTGGCCACGGGTCCCGCGCACGAGCAGGTCGCGGCCGAACAGCAGCGAGTCCGCGTGCAGGTCGA
>CAWHIA010000019.1:0-28711 GCA_963829155.1 uncultured Chloroflexia bacterium
CTTTTCGTCTCGTGGCTGCCCATTATCGGCGGGCCGCCCGCGCCCGGGGTCGCGGCGAACTTCGCCCGTGCCCGCGGAGCAGATCGCGACGCAACTCGCGCTGATCAACTGGACGCTGCTGACCGGCCTCGCCGTGGGGTCGTTCGCGGTCGTCGTGCTGGCGCGCCTCGCGACGCCCGCGACCAAGGGCTATCTCGCGTTCACGGCCGCCTGCGCGGCCGGCTTCGGCGTCCTCGCCTACCTGTCCGACACCGGGCTGCCGGCGATCGGCGCGGGCCCCGTGCCGGTCGACCCGGCGTTCGACGCACCCGCGCCGTCTCGCGCTCGTGGTGTTCGTCCTGCTCGCCGTGGTGACCACGATCGCGCTCGCCCGGGGCCGCCGCGCGGTGATCCCCGCGATCGCCGGGCTCGTCGCGGGCCTCGCCGTCATCGTGCTGGGCGCGCTCACCTGGGGCGGCAGCCCGCTCGGCGTCGTGCCGCTGGCGATCCAGCTCGGGGTGCTCGCGGCCGCGACCGGCGGCGTGTTCGCCGCGATGATCCTCGGCCACTGGTACCTCGTGACGCCGCGGCTGCCGGAGGCGCCGCTCGTGCTGGTGTCGCGGCGGCTGCTGTGGATCGTCGCGCTGCAGATGGTGCTGTTCCTGGCCTGGGTCGGGTTCGGGGCCGGTCCGGGCTCGGCGGGCACGGGCGGCGGGGGCCCGTTCTCGGCGCTCGTCGGCCCGTGGGCGCTGTTCGTGTGGCTGCGGCTGCTGATCGGGCTGGTGTTCCCGCTGATCGTGTCGTGGGCGGCCGTGCAGACCGCGCGGACGCGGTCGATGGAGTCGGCGACGGGCCTGCTGTACATCGACGTCGGCGCGATCGCGGCGGGGACGATCCTCGCCGCCGGCCTGTACTTCGGCGCCGGGCTGCTGGTGTGACGGCTGCGGCGTCGACGGCGCCCGGCGGCGCCCGGTGACCTCGGACCGGCTGCTGCCGTCGCTGCGGATCCGCGTCCGGCTGTTCGCGATGCAGCGCGAGACCGCCGGCATGCGCGAGCTGCGCCTCGAGGTGCCGCTGGGCGCGACTGTCGACGACGCCTGGAACGCCGTCGTCGAGTCGGTGCCGGCGCTCGCTCCCGGGCGGGCGTCGCTGCGGTTCGCGGTCAACGGCACGTACGCCGACCCGGCGACCACCCTCGCCGACGGGGACGAGATCGCCTGCATCCCGCCGGTGAGCGGCGGCGCGGCCGTCGACCGCCGGCGCATCCTCGAGATCCACCCCGAGCCGTTCCCCGCCGACCTCGTCGAGACGCTCACCGCGCGGCTGGCCACGGACGAGGACGGGGGCGTGGTCGCGTTCATCGGCCGGACGCGTGCGACGCCGGGGACGCCGGCGCCGGGCCAGGAGGACGAGGCGGCCCGCCACGCCGGGCGCCGCGTGGACGGCCTGGAGTACGAGGCGTTCGAGTCGATGGCGGTGGCGGTGCTCGAGGCGATCGCCGACGAGGTCGAGGCCCGGTGGGGCGTGTCCCGCCTGGCGATCGTGCACCGGTCCGGCGCCGTGCCGCTGGGCGACGCCTCGGTCGCGATCGTGGCCGTCGCGCCGCACCGGGACGCGGCGTTCGCGGCGGCCCGCTACGCGATCGACGAGACGAAGGCGCGCGCGCCGATCTGGAAGGCCGAGCGCTTCACCGACGGCCACGTCTGGGTCGGGCACGTCGCACGGACCTCTGCCGAGCCGCCGACGGACTGACGGCGGCTCGCGCCGCCCGCGGGTCGCCAGCCATACTGGCGGCCATGCAGCAGCTGGCGCAGGCCACCGACCTCGAGGCCCTGCTCGCGCGCGCGACCGAGCTCGCGGTCGCCTGGGGAACCGGTGCCTCGACCTCGACCACGATCGGGCAGGAGCGGGCGATCCTGCGCCTGTTCGGCGTCGGCGGGCTCGACCGCGACGGCCGTCCGCTGGCGGCCGAGGTCGTCGACCGCTACCTCGCCCCGGACCCGCGCCGCCTCGGCGGCGGGATCGCGCTCCCGTTCGCGATGGCCCTGGCGGAGTACGACCTCGCGCCGCAGGAGCTCGCGCTGGCGGTCGCGGCGGGGAACGTGGACCTCGGGCTCGAGGCGGAGCTGCTCGCGGAGTCCGACCGGCGCGCGGTCGCGATGGCCGACGCCACGGCGCTGGCCCGTGCGGCGATGGACCGCATGGACGCGAACCGGACGGCCCGCCGCGAGCTGCTGGCGGTGCTCGGGGACCCGCCTCGACCGTGGGTCGGGACGGGTCTCGGGTCGGCGGCCATCGTCGACGCCCTCGACGAGGCTCGGGCCGCGATCGACGCGGGCGCCGAGCTGGTCCGCGTGGACGTCCCGCCCAGCCGCGAGCTCGCCGATCGCACCGCCCGGTCCGCCGCGCCCGTGCCGCGCTGGCGGGCACACCCGTCGTCGCGCGGCGGCCTGGACACGTTCGACCCGTCGGGCCAGCCGATCCCGAGCGGCGCCCAGCGCGCGCTCGCCGTCCTGCGCCGGTTCGTCGACGAGGCGGGCGCGCGCCGTCGCGGCTACGTCCGGATCATGACCGACGCGCCGGCGCTGGCCGCGCCGGACCAGGCCGTGGTGGCCGCCTTCGAGCGGATCGACATCGTCATCGCCGACCCGATGCGCGAGATCGTCGCGGGGCGCGTCGACCCCGACCGGGCCATCGCCGACCACGTGTTCGCCCACCGGCTGCTGGCGCGCGCCGGGACCCAGGTCCTCGTGCCGGCCGGGCCGCTCATCGTGGCCCGCGACCTCGCCGCCGGCGTGCCGTCCGATCCGGCCACGCGCGCCGGCCGGGCGCTCGCGCTGCAGCTGCTCGCGGTCGCGCTCGCGCGGCGCGACGGCCTGCCGGCCGATGCGGTCGTCGTCGGCGCGTTCCCCGACTGGCTGGTCGAGGAGTCCGACCCGCCGGCCCGCGTCGCCGCCGAGATCGCCCTGCGCCGGGCGCTCCTGCCCGGGCACCCGCTCGCGTTCGTGGAGCCGCCCCTGCGCCACGACGTCGCCTCCACGTGGCACGCGATCGTCGCCGCGCTCCTGCCGGACGCGGGCGACACGCTCGCGGTCGTTCGCCGGCCCGGCTCGACCGCCGCCGAGGCCGCCCAGACCCGCGGGACCACGCGGGTCGCGGCGAGCCTGCGCGCGTCGCGCGAGACGCCGCACCTGCGCGGCACCGCGCTCGACCACGCCAATCGCGTGGTCGTCGCCGCGACGGCGACGCTGCGCGGGCTCGAGGAGGGCGGCTGGACCACGCTCGTCGACGAGCCGCTGGGCATGCCCTCGGGGCGGATCGGGGCGGACGCCGTCGCCGAGCGGTCCGAGGCCTTCGACCCGATCGCGGCCGGGGGTCCCGGCCGCGGCTGAGGCCGCGCCGACGCCGTCGACACCCCAGGGTCAGAGCCGGGTCAGGCCGTCCGGCTCGTCGTCGTCCACGAGCCGCCCGCAGGTGGGGCAGTGCCACCGCGCCTCCAGCGGCGTCCCGCACGCCGCGTGGCGCAGCGGCTCGCCCGGGCCGCCACGCCGCACGCCCCAGTCGGCGAGCAGGTGGAGCGCCCCCGCCAGCTCGCGGCCGTCGGCGGACAGCGCGTACTCCATCCGGACCGGGCGCCGGCTGTACGGCGTCGCGACGAGGATGCCGGCCCGCTCGAGGCGGCGCAGCCGGTCGGACAGGATGTTGGGCGCGATCCCGGTCACCGCGTCGCCGAGCTCGTTGAACCGGCGCGCGCCCGGCAGGAGCGACTCGACGATCAGCAGGCTCCACCGGTCCCCGACGCGGTCGAGCGCGATGCCCAGGGCGCTGGGCGTCGTCGCGGTGTCGCCGGTCCCGGCCGCCGCCGCCGGTGCGCGTCCGGCGTGGCGCCGGGCGCGCGGGTCGTGGCGGGGGTGGGTCGGGTCGTCATCGTCGCCAATGGTAGGGGAGGGCTTGCGGGGCTCGACACTGGGTAGTAGATTGCAAATCACAAGTTACTACCCCACACGCAGCGAGTCGCGAGGAATTCACCGCTCATGTCCGTGCTCAACGAGCTCCAGGAGGCCGTCGCCGCCGTCGCCGCGTCCGTCGGCCCGTCCGTCGTCGGGATCGGCTCCCGCCTTCGCGGTTCCGGCGTCGTCGTCGCCGACGGCCGCGTGCTCACCAACGCCCACAACCTGCGCGGCGGCGAGGTCACCGTCCGCTTCCCCGGCGGCCGGACCGCCGTCGGCACCGCCAAGGGCGTCGACTGGGACGGCGACCTGGCCGTCATCGAGGTCGACACCACCGGCGCGCCGGCGATCGCCTGGTCGTCCGGCACCGTCACGATCGGGTCGGCCGTGTTCGCGGCCGCCGCGACGTCCTCGGGCGGCGCCCGGGTCTCGTTCGGCTTCGTGTCGTCGGTCGAGCGGGCGTTCCGCGGACCCGGCGGTCGCCGCATCTCCGGCTCGCTCGAGCACACCGCGCCGCTCGCCCCCGGATCGTCCGGGAGCCCGCTGCTCGACGCCGACGGCGCGCTGGTCGGGCTGAGCACCAACCGCGTCGGCGAGGGCTTCTACCTCGCCCTGCCGGCCGACGACGGGCTCAAGTCCCGGGTCGACGCCCTCGGTCGCGGCGAGACGCACGAGCCGCCGCGCCTCGGGATCGCGGTCGCCCCGGCCCACGTCGCCCGACGGCTGCGCCGGTCGGTGGGCCTGCCGGAGCGCGACGGCGTCCTCGTGCGCGGCGTCGAGGAGGGCAGCCCGGCCGAGGCGGCCGGCATCCAGGAAGGCGACCTGCTGGTCGCCGCGGGCGGCAAGCCCGTGCCCGACATCGACGACCTCCACGACGTGCTCCGCGACGCGGGCCTGCCGCTCGAGCTCACGCTCGTCCGCGGCACCGAGGAGCGGACCGTGACGGTCAACGCGCCGGCCGCGGGCGACGAGCCCGCGTCGGGCGGGGAGACGCTCGTCAACTAGGGAGACCCGAGCCGGGCTCGTCGCCCGGCTCGCTTCGGGGTGACCGGCGGCCTGTAGCATCCCGCGTGATGCCGCGACCGCCGCTGCCCAAGGTCCTCGCCGACGTCTTCGACGATCGGCAGGCACGGACGACGCTCCTCGCCGGCGCGTTCGCGCTGTTCGCGGCGGGTCTCGACCCCAAGGTCTGGGGCCCGTCGCTGTCGACCGTGCAGGCGGCCATCAGGGAGCGACCGAGCCTCGAGGCGTACGTGCTCCTCGGCGTCGTCGCGTCGGCGATCCTGCTGCTCGTCGGCGGCGCGATCGGCGACCTCCGTCGCGCGCGGCCCCTCATCGTCGGCGGGCTGGGCACGCTCGTCATCACGGGCACGGTCGGGCTCCTGATCCCGGAGGGGCCGGTGTTCATCACGGCCCGCCTGATCGGGGCGGCCGCCTCGGCGCTGACGGTCCCGGCCGCGTTGGCCTCGGTCGCGCTCGCCTACCGAGGCGTCGCGCGCGCGACCGCGCTCGGCATCGCGTATGCGATCTATTCCGGCGCCCTCGCGGTCATGCCGATCCTGCTCACCTTCATCCCCGGCGCCCAGTGGCCGGGATTCGTCGTCGCGCCGATCGCGGCCCTGATCGCCCTGTTCGTGGTTCGAGGCCGGATCCCGGACCTGGAGCGACCCGGGCGCCTCGAGCGACCCTACGTCCTCGGGACGGCCCTGTGGGCGAGCGCCGTCGTGGCGATCTCGGTTGGCGTCCTGTGGCTGGGCACCGGCTGGGAGCATCCCCTGCGCTGGGCGATCATCGGCTTCGGCGTCGCGCTGCTGGTCGCGTACCGGGCGTGGGAGCGCCGGCGTCGGGTCACCCACCCGGCGGACCTGCAGGTCGACCGGCGGCCCGTGACCGTCGCCCTGTTCGCCGGCGTGGTGATCGCCCTCGCCCAGTCGGCCCCGATGCTCATCCTGCCGCAGTACTTCGCGATCGTGCCGCGCTTCGGCCCCGTGTTCGGGATGCTGGCCATCGCGCCGCTGATCGCCGGGCTGGTCGTCGCCGGCCCGGTCGCCGGGTTCCTGCTCGCGCGCTTCCCGCCGCGGGTGCTCGTCGCGGCGGGCCTGGTCACCGTGGGCCTCGGCAACCTCGGGGTCGCGCTGATCGCGGGGCCGGCGACCGGGTACGTGCTGTTCGTCCTGCCGCTGCTGCTGATCGGTGCCGGGTTCGTCGTGGGCACGACGGTGCGGACGGCGATCATCTTCGCGAGCGTCCCGCGCGGCCTGCCCGCGACCGCGGCGGCGCTCAACGAGGCCTCGCTGGCGGTGGGCACCCGGATCGGCATCGTGCTGGTGACGGCGATCGTGGCCACGGTCGCGTTGAGCACCTACGACGCGAGCGTCGCCGGGCTGGCCCCGGTCGCGGGCGCCGAGGCGCGACAGCAGTTCGCGGACGTGCTCTACGCCGTCGGGACGCCATCGTTTCCGGCGCTGGCGCGCGCCATCCAGCCGGATCTCGTGCTCGGGTACATCGACGCCTACGTGGCCGGGGTGCGGACGGCCCTGTTCCTGGGCGGCGCCGCCGCGGTGCTCGGCGGGTTCGTGGCCTGGCTCGGGCTCGGACGGCGGGATCCGCTCGCGACGCGCGGCACCGACGCGATGGCCTCGGTCTATGAGCACCGGGACGAGCGCGTGACCGCGGAGCCGTGACCGATACTCGTCCGATGAGCGATCCCGAGGCGCGCCCGCTGCGCGTCGACCGCCTGCCGCTGGATGAGCAGCCGGGCGAGCTCGTGGTGCTGACCCTCGACCGGCCAGCCGCCATGAACGCGATCGACAACGCCCTGCTGGCTGCCCTGCACGCGGCGCTCGCCGAGATCGAGACGGCCGCGAACGCGCGCGGCGTCGTCGTCGCGGCGGCGGGCGAGCGCGCCTTCTGCGCCGGCATGGACCTCAAGGAGCGGGCCGGGTTCTCCGACGACGACCTGCGCGCGCAGCGGGCGGGGATCGTCGGGCTGATCGGGCGGCTGCACGAGCTGCCGGTGCCGACGGTCGCGGCCGTCGACGGGGTCGCGCTGGGTGGCGGGTTCGAGCTCGCGCTGGCCTGCGACCTGATCGTCGCCGGGGCCGGGGCGACGTTCGGGCTGCCCGAGGTCAGGGTCGGGATCTTCCCGGGCGGGGGGTCGACGCAGACGCTGACGTGGCTGGTCGGGCCGGCGCGGACGCGGGACGTCATCCTCACCGGCCGGCGGCTGTCTGCGACGGAGGCGGAGGCCTGGGGGGTCGTGGCGAGGGTGGTCGAGGCGGGCACGGCGCGCGACGAGGCCGTCGCGCTGGCGCGCTCGATCGCCGAGGGCGCGCCGATCGGCATCCGCCAGGCCAAGGCGGCGATCCGCGGCGCCCACCGGTCGCTCGCCGAGGGCCTCGCCGCCGAGAACGAGCTGTACGAGGCCGTGCTCGTGTCCGACGACCGGCGCGAGGGGTTCAGCGCGTTCGCGGAGAAGCGCCGGCCGCGGTTCACCGGCCGCTAGCGGCACCCGATGTCGATCTGGGACGCGGTCGTCACGCCGCGCCGGCTGGTCGTCTACTCCCCGCGTCCCGTCGACGAGGCCCGGGCGATCGTCCAGGCGCTGGTGGACGGCCACGGCGCGGACGCTCCCGTCGCGGACGACGCGCGGCGTCAGGTTCGTCGACGGCGAGGTCGACGGGGCGCTGGTCACGTTCTCCGCGTCGACGAGGCCGGGCATCGAGGGCGGCGCCGATGCGGAGCCGCCGCGATACGAGTTCACCGGGACGCTCGAGGGCGGCGACGACGGCAGCCTGCTGGCGGGATCGATCACCACCCCGATGACCTTCGGGGTGCCGGCCGCCGGCCTCACCGTCCTGCTCGCCCTGTTCCTGCTGTGGGGCGGCCTGGCGGTCCCGCTGGTCGCGATCGGGATCGTCGCCTGGATCTTCCTGACGGTCGTCGTCATCGCCAGCCTGCAGGAGCAGCGCCTCCGCCAGGCGGACGGGATCAGACAGCTGCTCGAGGACGTGCTCGCCTGACCGTCGGGCGCGCCCACCCGCCGGCCACGCTTGACACGCGGCGGATGCCCGATGCTAATGGCGCCGATGACCGTCCTCGCCGAATCCCCGCGGACCGCCGCCTTCGACGCCAACCGGGACGCCAACCTGGCGCTCGTCGCGGAGCTGCGGGAGCGACTGGCGCTCGTCCAACGCGGCGGCGGCGACGAGGCCGTCGCGCGGCACACGGGCCGGGGCAAGCTGCTCGCGCGGGATCGCATCGACCGCCTGGTGGATCCAGGCTCCCCGTTCCTCGAGCTGTCGCCGCTCGCCGCGTGGGACATGTACGACGGCGAGGCGCCCTCGGCCGGGATCGTGACCGGCATCGGGGTCGTCGGCGGCCGCGAGGTCGCGATCGTCGCCAACGACGCCACCGTCAAGGGCGGCACGTACTTCCCGATGACGGTGAAGAAGCACCTGCGCCTGCAGGAGATCGCCGCCGAGAACCGCCTGCCCTGCGTGTACCTCGTCGACTCGGGCGGGGCGTTCCTGCCGCTGCAGGCCGACGTGTTCCCGGATCGCGAGCACTTCGGCCGGATCTTCTACAACCAGGCCAACCTGTCGGCGGCCGGGATCGCGCAGATCGCCGTGGTCATGGGCTCGTCCACCGCGGGCGGCGCCTACGTCCCGGCGATGAGCGACGAGACGGTGATCGTCAAGGGGACCGGCACGATCTTCATCGGCGGCCCGCCGCTGGTGAAGGCGGCGACCGGCGAGGAGGTCTCGGCCGAGGACCTCGGCGGCGCGGACGTCCACACCCGCGTGTCGGGCGTCGCCGACCACTTCGCCGACGACGACGAGCACGCCCTCGAGATCGCGCGCCGCATCCTCGCCAACGTGCCGGCCGGGCGCAAGGACCCGCCGTGGGACGTGCTCCCGTCGCGCGAGCCGCTGTACGACCCGTCCGAGCTGTACGGGATCGCCCCGACCGACCTCCGCCAGGCGTTCGACGTCCGCGACGTCATCGCGCGGATCGTCGACGGCAGCGACCTCGACGAGTTCAAGGCCCGCTACGGCACGACGCTGGTGACCGGGTTCGCGCGGATCATGGGCTACCCGGTCGGGATCGTCGCCAACAACGGGATCCTGTTCAGCGAGAGCTCGCTCAAGGGCGCCCACTTCATCGAGCTGTGCACCAAGCGGAAGATCCCGCTCCTGTTCCTCCAGAACATCACCGGGTTCATGGTCGGCCGCGAGTACGAGAACCGGGGCCTCGCCCGGGACGGCGCGAAGATGGTCATGGCGGTCGCCAACGCGCGGGTGCCGAAGTTCACGGTCATCGTCGGCGGCTCGTTCGGCGCAGGCAACTACGGCATGTGCGGCCGGGCGTACTCGCCGCGCCAGCTGTGGATGTGGCCCAACGCCCGGATCAGCGTGATGGGCGGCCAGCAGGCGGCGAGCGTGCTGCTGCAGGTCCGGCTCGACGCCCTTGCCCGCGAGGGGCGGGACATGACCCCGGCGGAGCGCGAGGCCTTCACCGCGCCGACGCTGGCGACGTACGAGCACGAGGGCTCGCCCTACTTCTCGACGGCGCGCCTGTGGGACGACGGCATCATCGACCCGGCCGACACCCGCATGGTGCTGGGCCTCGGTCTCTCGGCCGCGCTCAACGCGCCGATCCCGGACACGCCGTTCGGCGTGTTCCGGATGTAGCGGTGCCGGCGCGTCGGGTGTTCGCGTCCGTCCTGGTGGCCAACCGCGGCGAGATCGCGCTGCGGGTCATGCGCACGTGCCGGCGGCTCGGGGTCCGCACGATCGCCGTCTACTCCGACGCCGACTGGTCGGCGCCGCACGTCCGGGCGGCCGACGAGGCCGTGCGAATCGGTGCGGGGCCGGCCGCCGAGAGCTACCTGCGGGTCGACGCGGTCCTCGGGGCGGCCGCGGCGACCGGCGCCGAGGCGATCCACCCGGGCTACGGCTTCCTCAGCGAGAGCGCCGACTTCGCCGACGCGTGCACGGACGCCGGGCTCGCCTGGGTCGGGCCGCCGGCCGCCGCCATGCGCGCCCTTGGCGACAAGGCGCGGGCCAAGGCGCTGGCCGAGGCGAGCGGGGTGCCAGTCCTGCCCGGCTACCACGGCGAGGACGCCACCGACGAGGCCCTGCGCGCGCACGCCGGCGAGGTCGGGTACCCGCTGCTGGTGAAGGCGAGCGCCGGGGGCGGCGGCCGCGGGATGCGGGTCGTGCGCGAACCATCGGAGCTCGACGAAGCGCTCGACGCCGCCCGGCGCGAGGCGGCCGCGTCGTTCGGCGACGACCGGCTGCTCCTCGAGCGGTACCTGGCGCGGCCCCGGCACGTCGAGGTCCAGATCCTGGGCGACGTCCATGGAACGCTCGTCCACCTCGGCGAGCGCGAGTGCAGCGTCCAGCGCCGCCACCAGAAGCTGATCGAGGAGTCGCCGTCGCCCGCGGTGACGGGCCCGATCCGCGCGGCGATGGGCGAGGCGGCCCTTCGGCTCGCGCGGACCGCGGGGTACGCCAACGCGGGGACGGTGGAGTTCCTGCTCGACGAGGACGGGTCGTTCTTCTTCCTCGAGGTCAACGCCCGCCTGCAGGTGGAGCACCCGGTGACCGAGGCCGTGACGGGCCTCGACCTCGTCGAGCAGCAGCTGCGGGTCGCGGCCGGCGAGCCGCTGGGGTTCTCGCAGGCGGACGTCCGGCTCGACGGCTGGGCGATGGAGCTGCGGGTCGTCGCCGAGGACGCCGCGGCGGGGTTCCTGCCGTCGACGGGCGTCGTGACGGCGTTCGACCTCCCCGGGACGGTCCGGGTGGACACCGGCGTGGGCGTCGGCTCGACGGTGTCGCCGTTCTACGACTCGCTGCTGGCCAAGGTCATCGCGCACGGGACGGATCGTTCCGCGGCCATCGCCACCCTCGTGGACGCGCTCGACGCGACGCGGATCGAGGGCGTGGCGACGAACGTCGACCTGCTCGCCGCGGTCCTCGACGAGCCCGCCTTCCGCGCGGGCGACCTGCACACGGGGTTCCTCGACGAGCACGGGGTGGCCGCGAGGCTCGCCGACATCCCCGACGAGGCGATCGCCGCTGCCGCCGCCGCGCGCTCGCTCGGCGGGCCGACCGGTCAGCCGACCGGCACCGACGCGGGCGACCCGTGGCTGGTCCCCGTCCCGTGGCGCCCGGGCCGGGTCGGCGAGCCGCTGCGCTGGATCGCCGGCGGGCGCGTGCGGGCGACCCGGACGTCCGTGGCGCCGGCGGGCGGCTCCGCGACGGTCACGATCGACGGCAGCGGGATCGCGGCGAGGCGGACGGGCGGCGACGCGTCGTCGGGCTGGAGCATCGAGATCGGCCCGGACACGGCGCTGGTGCGCCAGGCCGTCGCCGGGAGACGGGTCGAGACCGTGACCTGGTCGGGTCGCCGGCACCGCCTCGCGCTCGCACCGGCCGCGTCGGACGCGCGGGCGGCGGCGGTCGCCGACACGCCGGATGCGCTGACGGCCCCGATGCCCGGACGGATCGTGCGGATCCACGTCGACGCCGGGGCGCATGTCCGGGAGCACACCCCGCTGGTGATCCTGGAGGCGATGAAGATGGAGCATGTGATCGCCGCCTCGGCGCCGGGCCGCGTCGCCCGCGTCCACGTCGCGGTGGGTGACCAGGTGCAGCGAGGCCAGCTGCTGGTCGATCTCGAGGCCGCCGAGCCAGTGGCCGGCGAGCACGGGACGGGCGGCTGAGGTGACCCTGCCCGGGTCGGTCACGATCGTCGAGGTGGGGCCGCGCGACGGCCTCCAGAACGAGGCCGCCGAGATCCCGACCGACGTCAAGCGCGGATTCGTCGACCGGCTCGGCGCGGCCGGGCTGCGCGTGATCGAGGCGACGTCGTTCGTGCACCCGCGCGCCATCCCGCAGCTGGCCGACGCCGATGCGCTGTTCCCGTCGATCGACCGCCGGCCCGGCGTCCGATACCCGGTGCTCGTGCCCACGCTGCGCGGCCTCGAGCGCGCCGTCGCCGCGGGCGCCGACGAGATCGCGGTCGTCATCGGGGCGACCGATTCGTTCAACCGCGCCAACCTCAACCGGACCACCGAGGAGGCGCTCGCCGACGCGGCCGGCGTCGTGGCGGACGCGGCAGCCCGGTCGATGCGCGTCCGCGGGTACGTGTCGGTCGCGTTCGGCTGCCCGTACGAGGGCGAGGTGGCCCCGGCGACGACCGCCGGCGTGGCCGGGCGGCTGCTCGACATCGGCTGCGACGAGATCAGCCTGGGCGACACGATCGGGGCGGCGACCCCCGGCGACGTCGCGCGCGTCCTCGACGCCGTGCTCCCGCTGGTCGACGTCGGGCGCGTCGGGTTGCACGCCCACGACACGCGCGGCCAGGCCCTGGCCAACGTCTACGCGGCGCTCGAGCGGGGCGTGACCGTGATCGACAGCTCCGCGGGCGGCCTCGGCGGGTGCCCGTTCGCCGGTCCGGGCGCGGTGGGCAACCTCGCGACCGAGGACCTCGTCTACCTGCTCGACGGCCTGCGCATCGAGCACGGGGTCAGCCTCGAGGGCGTGATGGCCGCCTCGGCGTTCATCCAGTCGGCAGTGGGCCACCCGCTGCGCAGCCCGACCTGGCTGGCCGGCGGCCGGCCGGTGACCCGGCCGCTGCCGGGAACCGACGGTGACCGCGCGGTGTAACACCCGCAGACACCGCCGCAGGAGACCACCGATGCACACCTCGATCCGCCGCACGGCCGCCGTCCCCGCCGTCGTGGCGGCGCTCGCCATCGCGCTGACGGCGTTCGCCGCCCCGGTCCTCGCCAAGGAGGCCCTCGACGCCCAGCTGGAGGCCCCGATCGCCCGCGACACGCCCGGAGGCACGACGCTGCTCCTCGGTGTCTGGCTCACGATGACCGACGAGACGGGGACCCACGACATCGACGGGTCGCCGGTGTACGTGCGGGTGACCGGGCCGGACGGCGGATCCAGCGTGGCGCGCGCGACGCAGACCCGGCCCGGCCACTACGCCGCCCGGATCACGGTGCCCGCGAGCGGCGTCAAGGCGGTCGAGGTCGGGATGGACGGCTCGACGAGCACGCCCTTCAACCTCGTCGGCTTCACGATCGTCCCGGGGTCGATCAGCGCGAGGACCGCGCAGGTCGCCCCGCCCGAACCCGTCGCGATCGCGCCCGTGGCGCGCGCATCGGTGCCGGCGCCGCGCGCGGTCCCGCCGCCGGCCGCGCCCGCGGTGGATCCCACGACCGCGGTCACGCCCGTCGCCGCGCCGGTCGATGCCGGTCCCGGACCGCTCGTCGTGGGCGCCGCTCGTCCTGGCGGCCGCGGCCCTCGCGACGCTGGCCATCGTCCGCCGCCTCCGGATCGCCGCCCACCCGCGGCTGTCCGGCCGGTCGCCCGGGGCCTGACGCCTTCGTGCAGCCTGGCGCGCCGGAAGAGCCGGAGGCCGCCGAGACGGCCCTCGTTCGGCGCGCCCAGGCCGGCGACGCGGCGGCATACGGGGAGCTGGTGACGATGCACGAGGGGGCCGCCTTCCGGGTGGCCTACCTCCTCCTCGGCTCGGCGTCCGACGCCGAGGATGCGGCCCAGGAGGGCTTCGTCCGCGCCTATCTCGCGCTCGCGCGGTTCCGGGCCGGCGAACCGTTCCGGCCCTGGCTCCTCCAGGTCGTCGGCAACGAGGCCCGGAACCGCCGGCGGGCGCTCGGCCGCCGGGCCGGCATGTTCGACCGGGCGGTGCGAGCCGTCCGCGGCGACGTCGCCACGGACGCGGCGCCGTCCCCGGAGCGCGTCCTGCTCGCCGGGGAGGCCCACGCCGAGGTCCGCGAGGCCATCGCCCGGCTCCGCGACGAGGAGCGTCTGGTCGTCGCCTGCCGCTACCTGATGGAGCTCTCGGAGGCGGAGACCGCGGCCGCGCTGGGGATCCCGCCCGGGACGGTGAAGTCGCGGCTGCACCGGGCGCTCGCGCGGCTCCGCGAGGACCTGTCGGACATGGGCCCGCTCGCCGAGGCCACCCGATGAGCGCGGCCAGGGAGGTCGACGTGGAGCAGCAGCTGCGACTGGCCGCGGCGACCGCCGCGTGGCCGGCGACGCCGGACCTGCGAGCGGGGGTGCTGGCGCGCATCGCGGCCGGGGATGCCGCGCCGGCAGGGTCCGTCGTCGCCGCTCCCGTGCCCGACCGTCGCCCGGCCTGGCTGCGACCGCTCGCCGCGGTGGCGCTGGCGCTGCTCGCCCTGCTGGCCGTGGTCGGCGTCGCCGCCGGCCTCGGGTTCCGCCTCCCGGGGTTCGACATCGTGATCGTCGAGCGGCTGCCGTCCGCGGCCGCCGTCCCGGGGTCGATCGCGCCGACGGGGTCGCGCTCGGCGGGTGCGCCGCCGACGGCCGGCGCGCAGCGCAACCTCGGCTCGCCGATCCCGGTGTCCGACGCCGTCGTCCTCGACCGGCCGCGAGTCCTCGTGCCGACGTCGATGCCGACGCCCGACGCCGCCTACGTCATCGGCGCCGGCGACCGGCGGATCGTCACTCTCGCCTGGCGCGCCGAGCCCGGGCAGGCGCGGCTCCCGTCGAGCGATCTCGCGCTGACGGTGATGGCGGTTCCGGGGGACATCGACGACTCGCTCATCAAGAAGATCGCCACGCCGGACACGTCGGTCGCGCTGGTCAGCGTCGAACGGCGACCGGGGCTGGTGGATCTCGGGGGCGCCGCACGAGCTGCTGATCGAGCGACCCGACGGCCAGGTCGGGTCGATCCCCGCCGCGATCGCGGGCGACACCCTGGTGTTCGCGCGCGACGGGACGCTCTACCGGCTGGAGTCGTCCCTCGGGCGGGACGCGACCGTCGCCATCGCCGAAGGCCTGCGCTGAACCGATCGCCATCGGCCGGTCGTATGCTGGGCGGGGGATCGGGGAGGCATGCGCGGCCCGGTGATGATCCGTAGGGGCGGGTGCCGTTCGGGACGCCGAGGAGGCAGGCATGGCAGGTTCGGGGACCAAGGACGATCCGTGGCAGCTGACGACGGCCAACGGCGGCTCGCAGTACCAGATGTGGCGGGACGAGGCCGCCGATCCGCCGACGCTGATGTGCCAGGTGGGTGGCACGCAGCTGAAGTACCAGCTGCGGGCGATCGATGACCTCGCGGCCTGGCTCAAGGCGCAGGGCGACTGGGTGCCGCTCGGCGGCGCGGACGAGCAGAAGCCGGCGCCCGAGGGCACGGTCGAGGCGTGGGGCCGCTCGGAGTCGAACCCGGTGGGCGGCTGGTACGGGATGAAGAAGGGCCTGCGCGGCCGGTTCGGCGTCTACATGCCGCCGCTGCTCGAGGCGCTGGGCCTGGCCGAGGTCGAGCACAACCCGAAGAACAACCGGATGCGGGCTCGCTGATCGCCTCTCACGCAACGCTCATCCAGACCGGGCATCCTGTGCCCGGATGAGCGCCTCCAGACCGCCGCGCCCCGAGACGGGCTCCGCACCGCCAAGGCTCAGGCCGTCCGACGAGCGGGCGCAGCTGGCCGAGACCGCGCGCACGACGCGCACGATCGCGATGGTGGCCGTGGTGGCGGCGCTGGTCGCGCTGGGCCTGGCCGCCTGGCGCTTCGTGGCACCCGCCGGCAGCACCTGCCAGGACACCGCCTGGAACACGACGCCCAAGGCCGCCGACCTCCCGGCCGACTGGTCGATCAGCGCCAGCCAGTACGACGTCGACCGCAAGCAGATGACCGTCGTCGGCCCGACCCCGGCGGACGCCAACGCGGCGCAGGCGGTGGTGTACGCGACCATCACGTGCTTTCCCTCCGGCGCCGCCGACGCCGTGACGCGCTCCGCCGACGCCGCGACGGCCGCGGGCCAGACGGTGACCGCGCGCGACGACCTGGGCGACCAGGCGTTCAGCGCCACGGACCCCTCGAACGCGACGTTCCTCCAGCTGCGCCACGGCGACGTCGTGGTCTACCTCGCCGCGTCGGGCGACGCCACGCCGTCGGAGGTCGACGCGCTCGCCTCGGCGTACGACAAGGCGCTCGGCGGCGACGGCGGCCAGGTCGCGGTCGGCACGCCCGACCCCGGCGCCTCGGCCGAGCCGTCGGACGCCGGTGCGTCCCCGTCGGGCGCCGCCGAGGAGACCGTCAGCCCCGCCGCGCCCGACCTCGAGGCGGCGATCCCGGCCACGGTCGGCGACATCGCGCTGGGCGTCCAGAGCGCGACCGGCGCCGACGTCCTCGGCGACGACCCGGGCGCCCGCGCGGTCGCCGCCGCGCTGCGGGCGGCGGGCCACCAGCCGCAGGACCTGCTGGTCGCGTACGCCTCGGACCAGACGGGTGCCTCGGACCTCACGATCACCGCGCTGTCGGTCGACGGGATGGGCGCCAAGGCGATGCGCGACCTCGCGCTCAACGCCTGGCTGCCGGGATCCGGCGCCGGGGTGACGAGGGACCAGGCGACCGTCGGCGGGCGCGACGTGACCCGCATCGACTACGGCGACGGGCAGGGGCTCGACTACGTGCTCGTCACCGGCGACCGGGTGTTCATCGTCAGCACCGGCGACGCCGCGGTCGCCGCCGAGGCGCTCAAGGCGCTGCCCTGACGCGCGGTCCCGCGACCGCAGCAAACAGGCCTCTTCCCCACGCGTTCGCGGCCGCGTATGCTCCGGCCAACGTGACGGCGCCCGGGTCTTCCGGGGCGGACGGTCGGTGAGTGGGACGACGTGCGCGAGCAGCTCGTGGCCTGGGCGGAGGACTGCCGGGTGCAGGGGGAGGTCGACCTCGGTGAAGGGCGCCTCAGCGACGTCATCAACGAGCTCGACATCGTGGTCTTCCGGTCGGCGACGCTGGTCGCGCTGCGCGACGGGCACATCGTGCGCGAGGACGAGGTCGAGGTCGCACGCCGCGAGCTCACGCTGATCGAGGTCGAGGGCCGGCGCGGCGACCCGCTGCGGCGGTTGCGCACCATCGCCGAGCACGTGCGCCTCGAGGTCGACCCCTTCCGGATCACCGGCGACCTGCACCACCTGCCGAGCGTCCAGTCGCTCAACGCGCTCACGCGGTGGTCGCGGTTCATCCCCGTGACCGACGCGCTGGTCGAGGTCGACGGCTCGGACATGCCGCCCACCGTGCACGACGTCGTGCTCGTCAACCGCGACCGCATCCGCGCGTACCACCTGCTCCACGACGCCGGCCCGGCCTGGGCCCCGGCGCCGGCCGAGGCCGACGAGCTGGTCGAGACGGATGAGCCGTGTCGAGGCCGCGGAGGAGCCCGCCGCCTCGGGCGCCTGAATGCGCGTCTGAGCTCGCGTCCGATCCGCGTCACCACAGCGTCATCGTTGCCCGCGAGGCTTGGCCCGGCGATGATGCCGGTCATGCCCCTCGTCCCCGTCCCGAGCCGCGAGCAGGCCCCGATCCTGGTCGTCGACGACGACCCCAAGATCCTGGCGCTCGTGCGCACCTATCTCGAGCGCGAGCGATACCGCGTGATCACCGCCGTCGACGGGCGGTCGGCGCTGGCCGCGATCGCCGAGCACCCGCGCCTCGTCGTCCTCGACCTGATGATCCCCGAGATCGACGGGATCGAGGTCATCCGGCGCGCCCGGCTGGACGGCGACGTGCCGATCCTGGTGCTCTCGGCCCGGGGGGCGGTCGGCGACCGGATCCAGGCCCTGACCGAGGGCGCCGACGACTACCTGCCCAAGCCGTTCTCGCCGGCCGAGCTGGTCGTCCGCGTCGCCACGATCCTGCGGCGCACGGAGCGGGGCGGCGTGCCGGACGACATCGTCCTCGCCATGGGCGGCCTCGAGCTCGACCTCGGCCGCCACCGGGTGACGGTGGACGGGACGGAGGCGATGCTCAGCGCGCTCGAGCTGCGGCTGCTGGCGGCCCTCATGGAGGGCGGTGGCCGGGTCCTCACCCGCGACCAGCTGCTCGACGCGATCCACGGCGCGGGCGAGGGCGACGTCCTCGATCGCTCGATCGACCAGTACGTCCGCCGCCTGCGCGAGAAGCTGGGCGACGACCCGGCCGAGCCGCGCTACGTCGCGACCGTGCGCGGCGCCGGCTACCGGGCCGCGATGCCCGTGGTGCGGCGGGCGGGGCCGCGATGAGCCGCCGCGACGGGCTGTCCGCGCGGATCCTGGTCGCGGCGCTGGCCGTCGCCGGGGTCGCGCTGGCGATCGTCGGCGTGGGCGTGCTGCGGATCGGCGCTGCGTCGTTCGAGGCGCTGATGATGGCCGCCGGCGCGAGCGCGGACCACGCCCGCGAGATGTTCGACCGGAGCGTCACGGTCGTGTTCGGGCTCGCGGCGCTGGTGGCCGCGGTGGTCGCCATCGTCCTCGCGATGGCCCTCGCCCGCCGGCTCGCGCGGCCGCTGGAGCGGATCGCTGCCGCCGCGGCGCGCATCGCGGACGGGGACCTCGACGCCCGCGTGCCGGAGGAGGGCCCCGCCGAGCTGCGGGCGCTGGCGGCGTCGTACAACGCGATGGCGGCGCGGCTGGCCCAGCAGGAGGCGGTCCGTCGCGAGTTCATCATCAACGCGTCGCACGAGCTGCGGACGCCGCTGACCAACCTGCAGGGCTACCTCGAGGCGCTGCGCGACGGCGTGCTGCCGCCCGACCCGGCCACGTTCGACTCGCTGCGCGAGGAGGTGGACCGGCTGACCCGGCTCGCGGCCTCGCTGGACGTCCTGGCCGGCGCCGAGGGCGCCGCCGGGGTGGCGCGCGAGGTCGACGTCGGGGCGATCGTGGCGGCGTCCGCCGACCTGGTGGCGCCGGCCCTGGCCCGGCGGTCCATCTCGCTGCGCGTCGACGCGCCGGCCGGGTTCGTCGTCCGGGCTCGCCCCGACGAGCTGACGCAGGTGATCGCCAACCTCCTGCAGAACGCGATGCGCTACACGCCCGACGGTGGTCAGGTTGAGGTGTCGGTCGAAGGCGTCGACGACGGCGTCCGGGTGAGGGTCGCCAATACGGGACCGGGCATCCCGGCGGCCGACCTGCCGCGGATCTGGGAGCGCTTCTACCGGGTCGAGAAGTCGCGCGACCGCGAGCGCGGCGGGGCCGGGATCGGGCTCGCGATCGTGCGCCAGCTGGTCGAGGCCGCGGGCGGTCGCGTCGGCGTCAGCAGCGAGGGCGGCTGGACGACGTTCTGGCTGACGCTGCCTGCCTGACCCGGCAATCGATGCGCAGGCGACGCGCGTCATCGTCGCGTCACTCGCTGCGCCGATCCTGCCCAGTGAACATCGCTGCCACCCGGGGAGCCTTCCGTGCGCCGACTCCGTCATCCGCTCGTCATCGTCGTGGTCGTCCTCGCCGTGGTGGTTGGCGCCCCGATCGCGTGGTATCTGGGCTCGCCCGTGTTCCTGCGGACGGAGCTCAACGAGCCGCCGGTCGCGGCCCTGGAGCCGATCGGCGACGCCGAGACCGCCATGCCGACCACCGATCCCGCGACGCCCGGGACGACGCCCTCGCGCGGGCAGGAGTCGGCCTCACCGGCGTCGTCAGGTGACACCGAGCCCGCCTGGACGCCGGCCGCCCCGCGGACCGGGCGCTTCGCCGGGACCGACGACTTCCATTTCGGCCGCGGGACCGCGATCCTGCGCGAGGTCGCGCCGGGCCGCTGGGTCGTGCGTCTGGAGGACTTCTCGGTCCGGAACGGGCCCGACCTGTACCTGGTCCTGTCCCCCGATCGGACGGGCTACACGGACGAGGCCATCGAGGTCGGGCGGCTGCGCGCGACCGATGGCAGCTTCAACATGCGGGTGCCCGAGGGCACGGACGTGTCGGACGTCAGCAGCGTCCTGATCTGGTGCAAACAGTTCTCGCACCTGTTCGCCGTCGCGCCGCTGGACGGCTGACGGCGAACGAGGTCGAAGGGCTCAGGCGCCCGACGGGGCCGGCGTGCCGAAGGCCCACGGGCTGGGCTCCTCTTCCTGCACGCCGCGCGGCCAGGCGTTGTGGTCCGGCGCCACGAACAGGGTCGCCAGCGAGCCCGTCTCCCCACCGCGCACGAGTCGCACGAACACGAGGACCGGGGTGACCACGGCGGCGATCACGATCACGATGTTGAAGAAGGGGGCGATGTCCTGCACGTCAGTTGGCTCCGTCGGCCTCGGACGTCGAGGCGATGACGCCAGCATCGCGGCGGTGCGCTCGACGGGTGATGGACGCCGATGGCCGACGGGCCTACGTCAAACGGCGACGGAACGACCCGACGGGCGTCGGCGGGGAGGAGGTCCGCCGACGCCCGCAGGATCAGGTGGGGGCCGCGTCCGTCGCCTCGGTGAGGTACCGGGTGCGGTCGACGAGCTCGACCGTCGGCCCGGTGAGGGTGAGCTCCGCGGACAGGGGCAGGTCCGCCGACGAGCGCCCCGCGAAGATCCGGACCAGCCCCGGCTCGACCACGCGCCGGTAGTCGGCGCCGGTGTAGGCGAGCTGCTCGGTCGACAGCCGAAACGCGACCGTGCGGCACTCGCCGGGCTCGAGGCGGACGCGCCGGAACCCGCGCAGCTCGATGACCGGGCGCGCGACCGTGGCCTCCTCGTCGCGGACGTAGAGCTGGACGACATCCTCGCCCGCGCGCGGGCCGGTGTTGGTGACGTCGACGCGGACGACGACCTCGTCGCCGGCGGTGTCCAGCGTGGCGCGATCGACCCGCAGCGCCTCCATCGAGAACGTCGTGTACGAGCGCCCGTGACCGAACGGCCACAGCGGCGCCACCGCGCCGTCCACGTAGTCGATCTTCCAGTTCGACCGCCCGCCCGTCGGATGGTGGCGGTAGGTCTGCGGCACCTGGCCGACGTGGCGCGGCATCGTGATCGGCAGCCGGCCACCTGGGTCCGCGTCGCCCGCGAGGACCTCGGCGATCGCCGCCGGCCCGGCCTGGCCCGGCACCCAGGCGAGGACCACGGCCGAGCAGTGCTCGAATGCCCATTCGAGCGCGAGCGGCCGGCCGCTGACGACCAGCAGCACGGTCGGCGTCCCGGTCGCGACGACGGCCTCGAGCAGCTCCTGCTGTCGTCCGAGGAGGCGGAGGTCACGCCGGTCGCGGGACTCGCCGGTCGTCGCGTCGTAGGTCAGGCCCGAGCGCTCGCCCACCACGACCAGGGCGACCTCGGCGCCGCGCGCCGCCGCGACGGCGTCGGCCATCGCCTCGTCGGTGCCGTCACGCAGGCCCGTGCCCTCGGCGTACGCGATCCGGTCGGTGCCGAACCGCGCCTGGAGCCCGCCGAGGATCGTCGGCCAGGCGCCCGCCTCGTCGGTGGGCTGGATCACGTCGCTCGACGGGAAGCCGAACGGGTTGGCCCGGTGGCGCAGCTCGGCCAGCGTCTCGATGTGCGGCATGTGCGCGTAGTCGCCCATGAGGTCCCGGGCGCTGTCGGCGATCGGACCGACGACGGCGATCCGCCCGCCATCGGCCGCCAGCGGCAGCACGCCGTCGTTCTCCAGCAGCACGATCGACCGCCGGACGAGCTCGGCCGCGAGCGTTCGCTCCTCCGCCTCGAGCTGGTCCAGCGCGGCGACCGACGGGGCCTCCACGTACGGCCGCTCGAACAGGCCCAGCCGGAACTTGAGGCGCAGGATGCGCTCGACCGCGAGGTCGACGATGCCGCGATCGACCCGCCCGTCTGCGATCGCCGCGCGGAGCGGCTCGCCGAACCCGGCGGTCGTCGGCAGCTCGCTGTCCAGCCCCGCCCGGACGGCCATCGCCGCGGCCGTGCCGAGGTCGGCCGTCAGGCGATGCTCGCCGACCAGCATCTGGACCGCGGTGTAGTCGGAGGCGACGATGCCGTCGAACCCCCACTCGTCGCGCAGGATCGAGGTCAGCAGCTCGCCCGAGGCGTGGCAGGGCAGCCCGTCGACGTCGCAGTAGGCCGGCATCATGCACGCCAGCCCGGCCTCGCGGACCGCGGCCTCGAACGGGACCAGCTGCTCGTCGCGCAGCTCTCGCGGCCCGACGTGGGCCGGGGCCTGGTTCAGCCCGCCCTCGGCCAGCCCGTGGCCCACCAGGTGCTTGCCGGTCGCGACCACCCCGGTCGCGACGTCGTCGCCCTGCATGCCGCGCACGTACGCCACGCCCAGGGCCGTCGCGAGGTACGGGTCCTCGCCGTAGGTCTCCTCGACCCGGCCCCATCGGGGGTCGCGGGTGATGTCGAGGACCGGGGCGAGTGCCAGCCGGCCACCGATCGCGAGCATCCGCCGGCGGATCGTGGTCGCGATCGCCTGGACCAGCTCCGGGTCGAACGCCGCCGCGGCCCCGATCGACTGCTGGAACGAGGTCGCGCCCCGGGCGAGCAGGCCGTGGAGCGCCTCCTCGTGGAGGATCGCGGGGATCCCGAGCCGCGTCTCCTCGACCAGGAAGCGCTGGATCGCGTTGCCGGCCTCGGCCGCCCCGGCGGCGTCGAGGTTCGTGGCCCCGGCCACCCGGCTGACCTGCCCGATCCCTCCCGCGAGCCGGGCGCGCACCCGCTCGGGATCCAGGTCGATCTCGCTGCTGAACAGCTCGAACGACCACAGCGACCCCAGCTGGGCGAGCTTGTCGTCGAGCGTCATCCGCGCCAGCAGGTCGGCGACGCGCGCGTCGATCGGCAGGCTCGGGTCGCGGTAGCGCGCCTCGACGGTCGTCATCAGCCCTTCACCGCGCCGGACGTCAGGCCGCCGACCAGCTGGCGCTCGGCGATGGCGTAGAACACGATCGCCGGGATCAGCCCCACCACCGTGTAGGCGAGGATCCGGGCCTGGTCGGACGAGTACTGGGTCGAGAAGTTCTGGGCGCCCAGCGGCAGCGTCCACTGGTCCGCGCCGTTGAGCACGACCAGCGGCAGGAGGAAGGCGTTCCACGTGCCGACGACGGCGAGCACGCTGACGGTCGCCAGCGCAGGCCGCGCCAGCGGCAGCAGCACCCGCCAGAAGAACCCGAACGAGCTGCAGCCGTCGATCCGGGCGGCGTCCTCGAGCTCGGCCGGGATGCTCCGGAAGAACGGCCGCAGGATCACGATCGTGAGCGGCAGCGCGAACGCGGCCTGGGGCAGCGCCACGCCGAGCGGGGTGCCGATCAGGCCGGTGTTCCGGAGCAGGATGAACAGCGGCAGGATCGCCACCGCCGTCGGGAACAGCAGCCCGAACACGAACAGCGTGAACAATGCCTCGCGGCCTCGGAACTGCATCCGCGCGAACACGAACGCGGCCAGCGACGCGAACAGGACCGCGACCACGACGGCGATGACGGCGATGACAAGGCTGTTGCCCAGCTCGCCCCAGAACGAGGCGGCGTTGGCGCCGACGAGGACGTCGTAGTAGTTCTCGAACACCCACGGGTTGGGGAGGACCTGGCCCGGGTCGGCCGCCAGCTGGCCGTTGGTCTTGAACCCGCCGAGGATCGCGTACAGGATCGGGATCAGGATCGCCACCGCGACCATGACCAGCACGATGTACGCCAGCACGCCCATGAGGCTCGGCCGGGCGACGCGTAGGCCGGACCGTCGCCTGGCGTTCGCGGCCGCGCTCACACCCGTGCCCGAGGTCGTCGTAGCCATCGGGTCAGCCACCGAACGTCGTGAGGGCGCCCTCGGTGTCGCGCCGGAGCACGAACCGCTGGTACGCGAGGGCGACGACCAGGCTGAACAGGAACAGGATCACGGCCAGCGCCGAGCCGTAGCCCATCTGGGTGCCCTTGAAGCCCGCCTTGAACATCGAGATCGCCATGGTGTTCGAGGCGTTCAGCGGGCCACCGCCCGTCATGACCCAGATCATGTCGAACAGCTGCAGCGCGCCGATGATCGAGAGGAAGACCGAGACGCGGATCGTCGGTCCGAGCAGCGGCAGGGTCACGTACCGGAAGGCTTGACGTTGATCGGCCCCGTCGATCAGGGCCGCCTCGTTGAGCTCGCGCGGGATGCCCTGCAGCCCGGCCAGCATCAGGATCATGTGGAAGCCGAAGTACTTCCACGAGATGATCACGAACATCGTCAGCATCACGATGTTGGAGTCGCCCAGCCAGTCCTGGACGAGGGTGCCCAGGCCGACGCCCGTCAGCGACGTGTCGATGAACGCGTGGGGCTGCAGGAGCAGCCGGAACACGATGCCGGTGACGGCCTCGGACAGCACGTACGGCAGGAAGAACAGCAGACGGAACGCCGCCCGGCCGCGGAACCGCCGGTTGAGCATGACCGCGAGCGCAAGCGAGAACGGGATCTGGATCGCCAGCGACAGCGCGACGATGAACAGGTTGTTGGCGATGGCCCCCCGGAACACGTCGCTCGACAGAGCCACCTGGTAGTTCTTGAGGGCGATGAAGTCGGTCAGTGGCTGGAGCCCGTTCCACTTGTACAGGCTGTAGTGCGCGGCCTGGACGATCGGTAGCAGCACGAACAGCCCGTACAGCGCCAGTGCCGGAACCAGGAACAGGGCGATCGTCAACCATTTCGAGCGCTTCGATCCGCTTCCGCGACTTCCGCGTTGGCGGACGCTCAATGCCGTCATCAGGGGTCCTCAACCGCGCCGTGGAATCGAGCGGGCCGGCTGGGGCCGGCCCGCTCCTTGTCTGAGTCTACGAGCGCGTTACTCGCAGTTTCGACCTACTGGGTGGCCGCGGCGTCGGTGATCGCCTGGCACACCTTCTCGGGGGTCGACGCGCCGGCGAACAGGGCCATCGTCGCGTCGTTGAAGGTCTGGCCGAGGGTGCCGGACGTCGCCTGGTCGAGGTAGAGCTGCATGAACTGCGCGTTCCCACGCCCAGCGAGGACGGCCTGCAGGTTCGGATCGGTGACGCTGCTCTCGGTCCCGACCGTGGTCGAGAGGCCGACGTTGTCGGTGTTGAGCTTGTTCTGGTTGTCGACGCTCATGAAGAACTTCAGGAAGTCGATCGCCTCCGGCGGCGCGTCCTTGCCGACGGCGATGCCGTTGCCGCCACCGACGCCGTCGGTGGGTGCGCCGGCGCCACCGGTGACGGCCGGGAAGGCGAACCAGCCGAGCTTGTCGCCCAGGCCCTTCTTGTCGGGGGTGTTGTCGTTCTGGACAGAGGGCGCCCACTGGCCCATCAGCTCCATGGCCGCCTTGCCGTTGCCGACGGCCGCAGCCTCGTCGGGGTTATACGTAGCTCCCTTGAAGCCATCCTGGTAGGGATTCAAGGCGTTGAGGGCTAGAACGTCCTCACCGGCCTTCTTGCAGGCATCGGTGTTCCAGTCGCCGGTCTGGATCATCTGGGCAAGCGCATCGCCGCCGCCGTTGCGCAGGACGAGGTAGGTCCACAGGTGCATGGACGGCCATTCGTCCTTGCCCGCGATGGCGAGCGGTGTGATGCCCGCGTCCTTGAGCTTCTTCACGGCCGCGAGGTACTCGTCCCAGGTGGTCGGCGGGGCGGTGACGCCGGCCTGCGCGAACAGCGCCTTGTTGTACCAGAAGCCGATCATCCCCATGTCCCACGGGATGCCGTACTGCTTGCCCTTGTACTGGTAGATGCTCATCGCGCCCGGGTTCACGGTGCTCGCCCAGGACGAGACGTCCGCGGTGATGTCCTTGAGCAGCCCGGCGTCGACCTGCTGGGCCATCGTGGCGCCGCCCCAGGACTGGAACAGGTCGGGCACGTCGCCGGCCTGCAGCGAGGTGGCGAGCTTGGTCTTGAACGCCTCGTTCTCCTGGACCGTAAGGTTGATCTTCACGTTCGGATGCGCCGCCATGTAGGCATCCGCGATGGCCTGGAAGTCGGCCTTGCCGACAGCCGCCGTCGTGATGTGCCACCAGTCGAACTCGACCGGGGCGGCATTGGCCTCGGACGGCGCGGCCTCGGACGGCGCCGCCGCCGAGGGGGCTGCGACCGATGCGGCCGTGGACGGGGCTGCGGCCGACGGGGCGCTCGTGGCTCCCGTCCCAGTCGAACAGGCGGTCACCACCAACGCGGTGGTGGCCAGGACTCCGAACATGCGCCAGCGCGTTGACACGACTCGACCTCCTCCTGTGCTCGCCGCGGGAGGACTCGATCCTCCGCGCGACGGGCGCTCCTCCAACGTCAGGTGCCGCGAAAGTTTCGGTCTGGTTCCATATCGGTTTCGACGCGAACCGTAACCGTCCGACAGATCGGCGTCAAGCCCGCCGATCGGGGCGTCCTCCGGGTGCTCCGGCGCACCGTCGGCGCCTCGACCACGTGGATTGGCCAATTCGCCGCCTGAAAGTTTCGGTATGCTGTGCGGGTGGTGATCTCGAGCACGCCCTCCACCAGGCGCAGGCCGGGTACGGCGACGATCGCCGACGTCGCGGAGCTGGCGGGGGTGTCGGTGCCGACCGTGTCGAAGGTGATCAACGGACGGGCTGACGTGTCGGCGGAGACGCGCCGGCGCGTCGAGGCGGCGATCCGGGAGCATGGCTACCAGCGGCCCGTGAGCACGGCCCGTCGGGCGCCGCTGCTGGAGGTCATCTTCCACGAACTCGAGTCGGAGTGGGCGCTGGAGATCGTTCGGGGCGTCGAGCAGGTCGCCGGGCAGCACCAGCTGGCGGTCGTCCTGTCCGAGATGCAGGGCCGGCGCCGGCCGGGCCGGAGCTGGATCGAGGGCGTGCTCGCCCGACGCCCGACCGGGGTGATCGCGGTGTTCTCGGACCTCAGCGAGACCATGCGGATGCAGCTCCGGACGCGCGGCATCCCGTTCGTCATCGTCGACCCGACCGGCGAGCCGCTCCACGACACGCCGTCGATCGGGGCGACCAACTGGAACGGCGGCCTCACCGCGACTCGCCACCTGCTGGGTCTGGGGCACCGGCGGATCGGGGTGATCGGCGGGCCGGGCTGGATCCTGTGCAGCCGCGCTCGGCTCGACGGCTATCGCGCGGCGATGGACGAGGCCGGGGTGCCGATCGATCCGCAGCTGATCAGCCACGGCGAGTTTCACGTGGAGGAGGGAATCGATCGCGGCCGCGCGCTGCTCGCGCTCGCCGACCGCCCCACGGCGATCTTCGCCGGCAACGACCTCCAGGCGCTGGGCGTCTATCAGGCCGCCCGCGAGGCGCGGCTCCACATCCCCGAGGACCTGAGCGTCGTTGGCTTCGACGACCTGCCGGTCGCGCAGTGGGTCGGGCCGCCGCTGACCACCGTCCGCCAGCCGCTGGTCGAGATGGCCGTGGCGGCCGCCGAGCTCGTGCTCGGGCTCGCGAACGGGGAGTCGCCGGCCCAGGCGCGCCTGGAGCTGGCTACCGAGCTGATCGTCCGGGAGAGCACCGCACCCCCTCGCGCCTGATCCGGCGGGCCTGGGCCCTAGAATCCAGCCGACGAGACGCAGGGAGCCACGCGACGATGCAGCAGCACGCGGTCACGATCCTCGGCACCGGCCTGATCGGCGACTTCTACACGATGACGCTCCACGGGCAGCGGGGCCGGGACCGCGTGCAGGTCGTCTACTCGCGCAGCGAGGAGAGGGCCGAGGCGTTCAGCGAGCGGTGGTCGATCCCCGAGCACACGACCGACATGGAGGCCGCGATCCGGCACCCGGCGACCGACGTCGTGATCGTGGCGCTGCCGAACTTCCTCCACGAGGAGGCCGTCACCGCGGTGGCGAAGGCCGGCAAGGCCGTGCTGTGCACGAAGCCGCTTGGACGGACGGCCGACGAGGCCAGGCGCATGCTCGAGGCCGTCGAGAAGGCCGGCGTCTTCGGCGGCTACCTCGAGGACCTGTGCTACACGCCCAAGACGCTCAAGGCCGTCGCGTCGGTCGAGCAGGGCGCGCTCGGGGACGTGACCTGGGTCCGCTCGCGAGAGACGCATCCGGGCCCCCACAGCGCCTGGTTCTGGGACGGCCGGCTGACGGGCGGCGGCGCCATCATCGACCTCGGCTGCCACTGCATCGAGATCATCCGCAACTTCGTCGGCAAGGGGAATCGGCCGGTCGAGGTCATGTGCACGACCGACACCCTCGTCCACCCGATCGACGACGAGGACAACGCCATCGCGCTGATCCGGTTCGAGTCGGGCGCGGTCGGCCAGTTCGAGGTCAGCTGGACCTTCCGTGGCGGGATGGACCTGCGCGACGAGGTGGCCGGCACCCACGGCACGATCTGGCTGAACCACTTCCTGCGCACCGGCTACGAGATGTTCACAGCGGGCGGCGGGAGCGGCTACGTGGCGGAGAAGGCCGAGACGGCCGCGGGCTGGCTGTTCCCCGTCGGCGACGAGGTGTCCGAGCTCGGCTACGTCGACATGTTCAGCGACATGTTCAACGCGCTCGACGGCGGCGCGACGCCGCGCGAGACGCTGTACGACGGCTACGTCGTGAACGCCGTCATGGACGCCTGCTACCGGTCGGCGAGCAGCCGTGCCTGGGAGCCGGTCGAGCTGTTCGAGTGGCGGGGCGGCGTGACGCCGCGGATCGCGAAGTCGCCCGAGACCCACGACGGCCAGGTCGTGATCAAGCGCGAGGTCCTGCCCGACGGCCGGGAGAAGCTGATCCTCAAGGACCCGAAGACCGGCGACTTCACGGACCGCATCACCGCCGGCGGCTGAGCCCGGCGGCTGAGCCCCGGCGCTCAGCCCTCGGGCGGCGGGAACGACTGCTTGAAGGTGAACGCCTCGGCCGACGGGCCACGTGCCTCCAGCAGGTGCAGCCGCCCGAGCGCCTCGACAGTGCCCGGGATCGTGCCCGCGGGCTGCCACCAGATCACGGTGTTGGGTCCGTCCCGGCGCTCGAACCACTCGTACCGCCGCGCGAACACCGTCCGGTGGTCGGAGCGGTAGGTGAACGCGTGGAGCTCCTCCAGCGACGCCCAGACCGAGAGGTTGACGATGAACAGCGGGTCGCCGGTGACCTTGAGGTCGGTGTTGTTGCCGCTCTCGCCCTTG
>CAWHIA010000020.1:0-203567 GCA_963829155.1 uncultured Chloroflexia bacterium
CGACCGCGATCGCGCCGAGGGTCGCGACGGTGAGCAGGCCCGCGACGCCGACGTCGGGCAGCGGCACCTCGCGAGCCGGGATTGAGCGGATCACCAGTTGCGCGACGGCCATGCCCAGCACGGCCGACAGCGCGGCGACCGCGACCAACGGCGCCGCGGCCTCGAGGACCAGCACGGCCCGCAGGCGCTCGAGGGGCATCCCGGCGAGCCGCAGGAGCGCGAACGGCCTCCGCCGGTCGACGAGGCCGGAGATCACGGCGATCGCCAGGCTGGCGCCGGCCAGCAGCGTCGCGACGATCACGCCCAGGCTGACGACGCGACCGAGCTCGATCACGACCACCGCGGACCGTCGCCGCCTCCGAGATCGTCCGGACCACCGCGGTCGGCATCGCGACCTCGACGGCCGTGCGGACGCGCTCGATCGTCGCCGGATCGCCGTCGGTGCGGATCGCGATCCGCGTCGTCGGGAACGCCACTCCCCCGTCCGCGAACGCGGCCGGCTCGATGATCACCGCCGGCAGCGCGAGGCGCGCCTCGGGTGCGAGGCCGTCGGGCGCGTACGTGTCGACGGCTGCCTCGGAGCACGTCGAGCGTGCCCTCGCCGATGCTCGACGTGCCCAGCCCCGAGGCGCCGAGGAATCGCGCGGTCTGGATCGTCGCCTGCGTGACGCGCTTGCCGCCTGGCCCGAGGTGGACGAGTCCCGGGCCGCAGGTCGAGGGTCGGCGCGCTGAGCACGGCGACGAGCGTCGGACAGGCCGCGATGACGCCGAGCTGCGACTGGCCGCCGCCGTCGATGGACACCTCGCGGACCTGGGCCACCGCCGCGACCCCCGCGATCGCCGTGATCGTTCGCGCGGCGTCGTCCGCGCCCGATCCGTCACCGGGCAGGGCGGCCATCAGGACGTCGGGGCGGACGGCGAGCCGCTCGTCGGCGGGTGACGCGGAGGCCGCGAACGCCGCGATCGACAGGAACGTGCTGCCGACGAACACGGCCATCACCACCCCGCCGATGGCGCCGAACGCGCCGCGCGGATCGTCGGCGAGCCGGCGGCCGGCCAGCAGCGGCACCGGGCCGCGGGCGACGCGACCGAGCAGGCGACCCACGATCGCCGTGATCCACGGCCCCGCGATGGCGATCGACACGATGATCGCGAAGAAGCTCCCGGCAAGCAGCCACAGCACGTTGTCGGAGGCGTCCCCGTCGGCGGCCGTGAGGCGGCTGAGGACGTAGCCGAACACCACGAGCGAGACGGCGAGCGGGAGGAGACGCATGCGCCGCAGCGGCCCAGGCGCTCGCGCCGTCGCACGCCCAGCGGCGAGACGGTGACCCGGCGCAGGGCCGCGACCGCCGCCCCGACGCCCACGACCTGGACGAGCAGGAGCAGGCCGATCGCCGGCAACACGGGCGGCACGATCGTGTCCGGGAACCACGTGGCCTGCCCGAGCGGGACCATCGCGATCAGGGGCCGGAGCACGACGAACAGCAGGACGCCCCCGAGCGCGCCCGGCACCGTGGCCACGAGCGCCTCGACCGCGGCGAGCCGGGTGACCTGCCCGGGCGTCGCGCCGGCGAGGCGGAGCGCCGCGAGCCGCTGCTCCCGGCGGGCCGCGGACAGCCGGGTGGCGCTGGCCACGAACACGGCGACCGGCGCGAGCGCGCCGACCAGCGCGATGACGACGAGGATCCGGATCAGGGGGTTCGTGGGCACGGGGATCGGGCGCGTGCCATCGAGCTCGGTCACCACGCGGGCGCCGTCGGCACGCAGCGACTCGGCGTCGCGGCCCACGACGGCGGCGAGCTCGTCGGGAGCCATCAGCCCGGCCGGCCCGATGGTGCCGACCACCTCGCCGAACCGGTCGCCGAGCTCGTCCGCGGGCGTGGTTACGAGGAGGTCCGCGAGGGCCGGCGACACGAACGTCTCGCCCGCGGCGGGAACACGCGGCAGGCCGGGCGGCACGGGGGCGTCGTCGGCGAGCGCCGCGACGTCCATCCGGACGAGGCGCCGCCCCTGCCAGTGATCGTCGGTCCGCGCGAGCATCAGGCCGTCGGTCGCGGTGGCGAGGTCGAGCTCCCCGGGCGTGTCGCGCCAGGCGGCGTGGTTGTAGCGGGTCGAGAGCGCGGGCTCGAACGACAGCGCGAACAGCAGGATGGACGTCCCGAACGCGACCGCCAGCGCCGTGAGGCCGATGACGAGCGCGCTGGATCGTCCGCCGGCGACGACCAGCCGGAGGCCGAGCCGGATCACCGCTCCGAGCCCGTCGCGATCCGGCCGTCGCGCACGACGACCTCGCGGTCGGCGTAGGCGGCGATCCGCGGCTCGTGGGTGACGAGGACGACGGCCGTGTCCGAGGCCCGGGCGGCGTCGGTCAGCAGCTCCATCACCTGCTCGCCCGACAGCGAGTCGAGCGACCCGGTGGGCTCGTCGGCGAACACGACGGACGGCCGGGTGACGAGGGCCCTCGCGACCGCGACCCGCTGCGCCTGGCCACCGGACATCTCGCCCGGCCGCCGGCCCTCGAGCCCTTCCAGACCCAGCTGCGGGAACATCGCGGCCGCCTGGCCGATCGCCTCGGAGCGCTTCACGCCGTCGAGGAGGAGCGGCAGGGCCACGTTCTCGACCGCGGGCAGCTCCGGCACGAGCTGGCCGAACTGGAACACGAAGCCGAAGGCGTTGCGGCGGAGACGGGTGCGTGCGGATCTCGCCCAGGTCGTCGATCCGCGCCCCGTCGTACAGGACCCGGCCTTCATCCGGCCGGACGATCGCCGCCAGGCAATGGAGCAGCGTCGACTTGCCGGAGCCGCTCGGGCCCATCACGGCGAGGATCTCGCCCCGTCCGACCTCGACGTCGAGCCCCCGCAGCGCCTCGGTCGATCCGAACCGCTTCACGAGCGCCTCGCCCCGCAGGATCGCGGGCTGGATGGTCGGCCGCCCGTTGTCCGCGCCGGCGGTGGGCGCGGGGCGGTTGGCGGGGTCGAGCACGGCGAGGTCATGCATGGCGGGTCTCCGCGGGCTGGGTGTCGGGGTCGGCGGGAGCGTCGTAGGCGGGGTCGGCGAGCAGGGGCTGGATCTGGCGGCCGAGCTCGTCCGCACGGGCCGCCGTCAGCTCGATCCAGCGCAGGTCGGCCTCGAGGTGGAACAGCGCGTAGTCGGCGAGGAGCGCGATCGGCAGCGCGGCGCCGCGGCGCATCGCCGTCAGGTCGCGCATGCGGGCCAGGTGCGCGTGCCGCTGCTGGTCGAGGAGTGTCGTCACCGGCCGGCCCGTGAGGACGGCGAGCGTGACCTTCGTGAACAGCGTGGCCTGGAGGTGGGGCTCGGGATCGATGGGCTCCTGCAGCCACTCGTCGAGCGCCCGCTCCCCCTCCGTCGTGATGGCGTATCGCTTGCGCTCCGGGCCTTCCGCGCGGTCCACGGTCGCGACGACCACTCGCCCGTCGCGCTCCAACCGCCCCAGCGTCGCGTAGACCTGCCCGAAGGCGAGCGGCCGGTCGGGCGAGAAGTAGCGATCGAACAGGCGCTTCAGGTCGTAGCCGTGGCGCGGGGCGGGCTCGAGCAGGCCGAGGAGTGCGTGGGCGGTCGACATCGGCGCAACTATACACCGAGTGAATAGATGCGCAACCCGGGGCCGGAGCCCGGCGAGGGACCTCAGACGACGGGCAGGCGCCGGCCCTCCGGGACCTCGCGGCCGCCCAGCGGGACGATCGCCGCGGCCAGCAGCTCGCTGATGTCCTGTGCCGTGACCTGGTCCTCCGCCCCGAGCCCCCGCCCCGCGTCGTTCAGCCCGTCGCGCAGCATGACCATGCAGAAGGGGCAGGCCGTCGCCACCGTCTCGGCGCCGGTGTCCAGCACCTGGAGCGTGCGCGCGGCGTTGACTCGCGTGCCGCGCGATTCCTCCATCCACATCCGGCCCCCGCCGGCCCCGCAGCAGAACGTCTGCCTGCCGCTGTTGGCCATCTCGCGCAGCTCGACCCCCGGGATCGCGCCCAGGACCTCGCGCGGCTGGGCGATCACGCCGTTGTAGCGGGCCAGGTAGCACGAGTCGTGGTAGGTGACGGTCTTGCCCGGCAGGCCGTCGGCGCCGAGCTGCAGGCGGCCGGCCGCGACCAGCTCGGACAGGTACTGGCTGTGGTGCCGGATCGTGAACGATCCGCCCAGCTGGCCGTACTCGTTGCCGATCGTGTTGAAGCAGTGCGGGCACGCCGTGACGATCGTCCGCTCCCCCATCCCGTACCGGTTGAGGGTCTCGACGTTCTGGCCGGCCAGGATCTGGAACACGTACTCGTTGCCCATGCGCCGCGCCGGATCGCCGGTGCACGACTCCTCCTGCCCGAGCACCGCGAACGAGACGCCGGCGGCGTCGAGGCAGGTCGCAACGGCTCGCGCCACGCGGCGGTTGCGGTCGTCGAACGCCGCCGCACAGCCGACCCAGTACAGGACCTCGAGCGACTCCAGCTCGCCGGCCGCCTGGACCGATGCGACGGTCCGGACCTCGAACGGGAGGCCCTTCGCCCAGTCGAGCCGCGCCGACGGGGGCTGGCCCCAGGGGTTGGCGACGCTCTCCATCCCCTTGAAGGCGCTGGTCAGCTCCGGCGGGAACCGGCTCTCCTCGAGCACGAGGTTGCGGCGGATGCCGACGATCTTGTCGACGTGCTCGATGGTGACCGGGCAGGCCTCGACGCACGCGCCGCAGGTCAGGCAGTCCCAGACGGCGTCGAACGGGATCGCGGTGTCGACGAGGGGCCTCGCGAGGGCGTCCGAGCCAAGGCGGTCGTCGAGGGTCGGGGCGATCGCGCGGACGGAGGGGGAGTTCGGGATCAGGGGGAACCCGGCCTCGGCGTCGACGGCCTCGTGGCGGATGCCCATGATGAACGTCTTGGGGTTGAGCGGCTTGCCGGTGTTCCACGCCGGGCAGGCCTCCTGGCAGCGGCCGCACTCGGTGCACGTGAAGCCGTCGAGCAGGTCCTTCCACGACAGGTCGGCGACGGTCCGGATGCCGAACGTCGCGTCCTCGGCCTCGAGGTCCATCGCCGGCAGCTCGCCGCGCGGCCGGATCTTGCGCAGCGCGATGTTGGGGATCGCGGTCGCGATGTGGAGGTGCTTGCTGAACGGCAGGTAGCACAGGAACGCCGCCACCAGCAGCATGTGCGCCCACCACAGGATCCCGAAGGCCGCCTCGAGCGCCGCCTGGTCGCCGCCCGCGAGCGCGCCGCCCGCGGCGTTGGCGATGAACGCGCCAGGGACCTCGCCGTATGCCGCGACCTGGAACACCTGCGCCAGCAGCTCGGTCGCGACGACCCCGCCGATCATGCCCAGGATCAGGAGCGCATCCCGGTTGAACGTGAGGCGCTTCGGTTTCGTCACCAGGCGCCGCCAGTAGGCCCAGGCGATCGAGACGAGGACGATGACCGCGACGATGTTCTGCATCGCGCTGACGGCGACCCACAGCGCCCCGTCGAACGGGATCGAGATCACCGCCTCGATCAGGCCGCCGGTGACGATGTTGGCCGTCCCGACCGTGAGCAGCACGAAGCCCCAGAAGATCCCGGCGTGCAGCACGCCCGCGCGCATGTCCCGGAACATCCGTGTCTGGACGATCCCGTAGCGGAACGTGCCCCACAGGCGCGTGGCCGGGTGGTCGGTCGGGCTCGCGTTGCGGGCGGCCGCGAACACGCGCAGGTGGCGCGCCATCGCGAGGGCGAAGAACGCCGCGGCGCCCCAGAACAGCGGGAACACGAGGGCATAGGCGGGGACGTCCGCGAAGGCCGGGAACACCTCAGCCGCTCGCGGGCTCGCCCGCGGGCAGGTCCGCGCGGCCGCCGGCGCGGGCCGCGGCGTGATCGAACGGTCCCGCCAGCGTCTCCAGCGCGTGGTCGAGCAGCGGGACGACGACCTCGAACGACTCCAGGGCCCCGCGCGGCGAGCCGGGCACGTTGACGACGAGGCTGCCGCCGCGGACGCCGACGAGGCCGCGGGACAGCGAGGCGAACGGCGTCGACCGGCGCCCCTCGGCGCGCATGGCCTCCGCGATCCCGGGGACCTCGTAGTCGAGCGCGACCGCGGTCGCCTGTGGCGTCACGTCGCGCGGCGTCAGGCCCGTGCCGCCGGTGGTCACCACGAGGCGGTGGGCCGCGGCCCCCGACACGATCGCCTGCTCGATCTCCCATTGCTCGTCGGGCACGACCCGCCGTTCGACCTCAAAGCCGAGCTCGGCCAGCCGCGCCTCGAGCGCCTGCCCCGAGGCGTCCTCCCGAGTGCCCTCGGCGCTCCGGTCGCTGACCGTGAGGACCAGCGCGGACCGTCCGGTCGTCGCGGGGCCGGGGTCGGGGTCAGGGTCCGGCATCAGGCGCCCCGTCGCTTGCCGATCCGGCCGGCGGTCCGGTCGCCGGGCTTCCGTTTCGATGGAACGGGCGCGTCGCCCGACGACGGCCGGTGCCATTCCCCGCTCTTGCCGCCGGTCTTCGAGATCAGCCGGATCGCCCGTACCTCGACGCCGCGCTCGACGCCCTTGACCATGTCGTACACGGTCAGCGCGGCCACCGACGCCGCGGTCATCGCCTCCATCTCGACGCCGGTCGGGGCGGTCGTCGCCGCCTCGGCGCGGATCCGGAGCACGCCCGCGGCGCGGTCGGGCGAGATCGCGACCACGAGGTCGGTCAGCGGCAGCGGGTGGCACAGCGGGATCAGCTCGGCAGTCTTCTTGCCGCCCATGACGCCGGCCAGCTCCGCGACGGTCAGCACGTCGCCCTTCGCGCCGCCGCCGTCGATCACGAGGCTCATCGTCTCGGCGGAGACCGCGACCTCGGCCTCGGCGACGGCGCGGCGGGCGGTCGGCGGCTTGGCGCTGACGTCGACCATGCGGGGCCGGCCGCGGCGGTCCACGTGGGTGAGTCGGCGGCGTTCGGCGCGCGTGACCTCGTGGGAATCCATGGACCCTCCTGCACCGACGATGCTACCCGGGCCGCGCACCCGCGTTCGGCCGCTGTCTCGTGCCGGCGGCGACTAGCCCTGGTCCAGCCAGCGGAGCTCGACCTCGGTGCCGGCCTCGGCGCGCTCGAGCGGCTCCGGGATCACCGCCAGCGCGTCAGCGGCGGCCAGGGCCGACAGGACGTGGCTCCCCTGCCCGCCCGCGAGGCGCACGCGGACGCGACCCCGGTCGTCGCGCTGCGGGAGGCCATCCGCGTCACGCAGCGCGGCGACCCGCTGGTAGCCGCGCCGTCCTGGGCTCTTGGTGACCGCGTCCTCGAGCACGGCCCGGTCGACCGGCCGATGGAGGCGCGGCTGTCCGGCCAGGCGCCGGATCACGGGCCGGACGAACAGCTCGAAGGTCACGAACGACGACACGGGGTTGCCCGGCAGCCCGAACAGCAGCACCGGGTCGGGCCGGCCCTCGACGTCGGCGCGGCCGAACGCGAACGGCTTGCCGGGCTGGACCGCGACGCGCCACAGGTTGATGTGGCCGACCGCGTCGAATGCGAGTCGCACCACGTCGTAGGGCCCGACCGACACGCCGCCCGAGACCACGACGATGTCGGCCTCCGCGATCCCGCGGCGAAGCCTCGCCTCGACGTCCTCGAGCCGGTCGGCGGCGATCCCGAGCTCGAGCGGCACCGCCCCGGCCTCGCGGACCAGCGACCGGATCCCGGGGCCGTTCGCGTCCGGGATGCCCGCGGCGCCGAGGTCGGCGCCGGCCGGACGCACCTCGTCGCCCGTGGCGAGGACCGCGACGATCGGGCGGCGGCGGACCACGATCCTGGCGAGGCCGGCACCCGACGCGAGGGCGACCACCGCCGGCGTCACCGTGACGCCCGAGCCGACGACCGTTGCGCCGGCCTCGACGTCACCCCCGCGCCTGCGGACGTCCTTGCCCACCACGACCGGCTCGTGGATCAGGCACGCGGCAGGGATCGGGCCGTGCGTCTCACGCCCACGCGGGCCCGGGTTGCCGGCGGAATCGAGCGGGGTCGTGATCTCGACCGGTGCGACGGCATCGGCGCCGGCGGGCATGGGCGCCCCGGTCGCGATCCGGACGGCGGTCTCGGGGAGCACCCTCGCGTCGGGCGCGGACCCGGCGCGCGACTCCCCCACCACCGTCAGCCGCACCGGCCGGCCCTCGGAGGCGTCTGCGACGTCCGCGGCGCGCACCGCGTACCCGTCCATCGCCGAGTTGTCCCACGGCGGCAGCGATACCGCGGCGACCAGCGGCTCGGCCAGCACACGCCCCAGCGCGTCCTCGGGTGCGACGCGCTCGGTGTCGGCCAGCGGCTCGACGCCGGCCAGCACCGTCGCCTGGGCGGCCTCGACCCGGAGCAGCTCGCCGCTCACGCGTGTCTCGGTGCGCGCGCCGTGTCGACCACCTCAGCCGCCCGTCGCGGCATGGGCAGCGGCTCGGACGCGGATGGCATCGGCGAGCCCGTCGCGCGTCACGAGGCCGGCAAGGTGCCCGCCCTCGGCCACGGCCAGGCCGTCGAGCGCGCCGGCATTCATCAGCTCGACCGCCTCCCACAAGGCATCGTCGGGGGCAAGGAACGGGACCTGCGGCGGCGTGGCCATCACCTGGTCCACACGCGTCCGGCCGAACCGCCGGCGACCGAGCCGGACGAGCCTTCGTCGACCGACCACGCCGACCACCTGGTCCTCGTCGACCACCGGCATCGCCGCGACGGCGTCGGGGCCCTCGAACCGGTTGGCGAAGGTGTCGATCGTGAGGCTGGGGCCGACGAACGGCACGTCGCGCTGCATCGCCTCGGAGACGCTGACGCCCCGCAGGAGCTGCTCGAGCGCGTTGCGCCGCTCCAGCGTCCGCGACCCCATGTTGAACAGCCAGCCGAGCGCGATCGCGATCAGGCCCTCGGTCACGAACTCGCCGAGCACGAGCGCGATCCCCACGCCCAGGACCGTCCAGCTGACGATCCGTCCGACCTTCGCGGTCGTTCGCGAGGCCCCGTCGCGATCGGCCGACCTGGCCCACGCGAGCGCCCGGACCGCACGCCCGCCGTCGAGCGGCATCGCCGGCAGCAGGCTCAGCAGCGCGAGGATCAGGTTCAGCACGCCGACCACGACGAGCCCGCCGGACACCGGCGCGGTCGACGGCACGATCGTCCCGACGAGCATCCCCGCCAGCAGCAGCACGACGCCGATCACCAGCGAGACGGCGGGTCCCGCGACCGCGATCACCAGCTCGTCTCGCGCCCGGGCCGCCTGGATCCCGAGCGGCGCCAGCCCGCCGATGAACCCGAGCACGATGGACGTCGCGGGCACGCCGCGTCGCCGTCCAACGATGGCGTGCGCGAGCTCGTGGGCGATGACCGAGACGAAGAACAGGAGGGCGACGGCGACCCCGATCAGCCACTGCACGACCGGGTTGAGGTCGGGGGCGCCGATCGTCGCCTGCTGGGCGCCGATCACGGTGATCAGCGCGATCAACAGGGTCCAGGCGAGCGAGACCCTGATCTCGATACCGAAGATCCGGGCGATCGGCACGCCGCCGTTGATCATCGGCCGCCGCCCGTGGGCGCCGCGGACGCGGCCGGGTCCTGGCCTCCGGCCGACCTCGGAGCGGTCGCCCCGCCCGAGGTCGCGAGGCGTGCCTCAAGGGTCCGTGCCCGACGTCCGCCGAACCAGGCCAGGCCGGCCGCCAGCACGATGATCGCGATCCCGACGGCGATCGTCGTCTCGACCCAGAACGTCTCCGGGAACAGCTGGACGAGGCGGTCGGTCGCCGGGTCGAACAGGAACGAGCCCGCCGGGAAGAACAGCTCGTGGAACACCTCGAACGCCCTGTCGAAGAACAGGACGCCGACGATGCCGAGCGCCACGGTCGCGACCGCGATCACGCGCCCGGCGAGACCGAGGCGCCGCCAGAGCCGCGCCCTTCTCGCCGGCCGACGAGCCAGCAGGAACGCCCCGACGAGCACGCCGGCGCCGACGATCGCGAGCAGGTAGAAGCCCGCGAACACGCCGCGCACGTCGCGCATGTGGCCCCGCTCACGCTCGGTCAGGACGGGCACCCCGGCGATCGCGACGTCGAAGTCGGGCGGCCCGATGACGAGGTCGGCCAGGATCGCGTCGGTGGCCGTCCGGAGGTCGCCCTCGCTGTACCCGGTCCACGCGGCGGCCTGGGCGCGCCCCTGCTCGAAGCCGACCCAAGCCGGCGTGAGGAACGGGAGGATCGCGATCGCGACGATGACCAGCGCCGCGGCGATGCCGACGACGAGGGACACGAGGGCGCCGGTCAGGGTGTGCATGGGGCGCCCGAGGCTACTCCTCCTCGAGGGTCCGCGCCTGCTCCCACCAGGTGTCGACCATGAGATCCGCTGGCGCGGACCAGTTGAGCTCCTGCGCCGCGCGGACCAGCTGGCCCCGGAACGGCTCGAGGTCCGTGGCGAGGATGTCGTGCAGGCCCTCGATCCCTGCCTGGATGAACAGCTGGTGCTCGTCCGACCCGAACCCCGCGAGGTTGAGCATCAGGGCCTCGTCCCGCCAGTTGAGCACGTCGGTCAGGTCGGCGCGGACGTGGTCGGCGAGGTACTGCCGGCGGGTCGGCGTCTCCGAGACCTCGAGCAGGATGCCCGTCGTGAACACGCCCTGCTTCTCGAGGCGGTCGAGGTACACGGGCTCGATGCGCGTCAGCTCGGTGATGGGCGGCACGGGCTGGGTCGCCTCCGGTCGAACGGGTAGAACAGGGCGCCATTATCAGGGGTCCGAGGCGCACCGCGCGTCGGCGGCTCGGGCGCGTGTCTTCGCCGCGGGAGACTCAGAGATGCGCGGTGTAGACCGGCGTGACCATCTGTCGCTCGACTCGACCCCCGAACTCGACACTCGCGATTCGCTGGATCCCGTCCAGGATCGGTGCCTTCTGGGCGTCCGGCAGCCGGGCGATGTTGGAGTACGTCGCGTACAGCTGCCGCGTCTGGGTCGCGTCAAGCCTGAGCGTCCAGCGGATCGCTTCGTGCTCGACGTCGCGGAACCCGTTGCTCGACAGGTCGCGTGTGCGAGCGACGACATCGAGCGCATACGGCACGCCGCGGGAGCCTGCGGACGGGCTCGGCGAAAGCTCCCGCAGGAGCGGTTCGGTCGCGTCGTGGAATGGGTCCGGGCGAGGAGGATCACCGAATTCGTTCCACCACAACGCCAGCCAGCCGCCCGGCCTCAGGAGTGAGGAGATCTTCGGCAGCGTGAGCGCCGGGTCGAGCCAATGGAAGGCCGTCGCCACGGCGACGAGGTCGAACGACGTCGACTCGAGCTCGACGTCCTCGAAGGTGGCGACGATCACCTCGACCCCTCGCGCCGATCCGAGCCGGGCGCGCAAGTGCCCCGCGAGGGCGTCACTGGGCTCGACGGCCACGACCGACGCACCGGATGCCGCCAGGCCTTTCGTGGCCTGCCCAGACCCGGCACCGATCTCCAGGACGTCGCTCGACGGGCCGAGATGACATCGATCACGCAGGATGCGGTACACGCCCTCGGGGTACTCGGGTCGTGCGGCCGCGTAGTCGGCAGCGACGCTCCCGAACACGTGGCGCCCCTCGTCGCGGCCGAACGGGTCGAGTGAGGCGCTCCCTTCGCGCGGCATCTGCGACTGTGACTCCGCGTACTCCTACGCGGTGTAGCCCGGCATCCGGTCGCGGTTGCCGTAGGCGCTGTACGTGTAATGACCAAGGTCGAGGATGAAGGCGATGCCGACCCAGATCCAGTCGGCGCCGGACAGGCCGCCCGGGCCCCACAGGATCGTGTACATCAGCGTCGTGAACGGCAGGAACACGAGGCCGAGCAGCGGCCACAGCAGGACGTCACCGAACGCGGCGGCGACGACGCCTGGCCTGGCGATCCAGTAGATCGCAAACGCGAGTCGCGGAGCCAGCCCCGCCAGGATGGCGAAGAGACACATGCGGACACATTCCTCAAGCGGTGCGGTTCGCAGCCTATTCCACCCGGGCACCGACCGTCGGGCATCACCCGAACTGTGTGACTCGCGTTCGGCACGAACGGGCAACGAGTCCGCACGAGGGGGCAGCGCCGGGAGGCGGTCGGGGGCCTAGGATCGGCACACGACCATCGCATGCGGAGAGCGCCACGATGACCGCGACCCACGCTCGCCTCGGGCAGGCCGACGCCAGACCTCGATGTCGACGGCGCCCGCCGGTCAGGTGTCCATGCCGGCGCCCATGGCCTCGACGGTGCGGATCACGCGGCCATGCCGATCCTCGGTCGTCCGGATCCACGGCTCGCCAGCCCGGGCTCGGCCGCCGCTGGATTGATGGCGCCTTCAGCGCACGGCCGGCAACGCCGCCGTCGCGTCGCTGCTGGCGCCGCGCGCGACCGTTCAGCGCGACGTCCAGATCGACGAGATGACCTCGAGGGTCGACGTGTCCGACGCGGCGGCGGGCGCGGCGGGCGCCGCTGGAGCGACGGCCGGAGGCCCCGGCGGGCCCGTCACGTCGGACGGGGCGAACACGACGATCACCGGCGGGATGATCAACCTGGACACCCCGATGACCCAGACCGGCGGCGTCATCCGTGCCGGCACGATCATCGCGGATTCCGTGGTCGCGACGAGCTACAGCCCCGGCGCCGGCAACCTCTGGTAGGCCCGCACAACCCGCGACGGGCTACTCGAGGCGGCGCGTCTCCAGCACCACGTCCCAGTGCGCCTCCAGCAGGGCGAACCGGTGCTGCTCCTCGCGCCGGAACGTCTCCTGGTCCGGGTACAGGCGCGCGGCGATCTCGGCGTCGCTGTGCTCCTCGATCGCCGCCCAGTCCCGGTACGTGATCGACACCAGGACGTCCCAGTCCGCGCGGCCCTCCCCGTGGAACCGCGGCGTCCACATCTCGACGTTCGTGTACCGGCCGGCGGCCTGTTGCTCGCGCAGGATCGGCCAGTGGTTCCGCCGGAACAGGTCGACGAACTCGTCGTGGGCGCCCCAGCGCGTCCGGTAGAAGTACAGGATCTCGACCGGCTCGGTCATGCGTCGCTCCCTCGCGTGGTGAAGGCCTCCCCCATCGGCGTCTCGGCGGCCAGACGAGCGGCCTCGGCGCGCAGCAGCGCCCACGCCCCGTCCACGTGGCGCTCCGTGGTGCGCAGGTTGCCCACCGCCAGGCGGATCGCGAACCGGTTGCGCAGCCGCGTGTGCGACAGGAACACCTCGCCGCTGCGGTTGACCGCGTCCATCAGCCGTGTGTTGAGATCGTCGAGCAGGTCGGGCACGTCGCCCTCGTCCTCGCGTCCGGCCACCGACGCCGGGCGGTACCGGAAGCAGACCGTCGAGAACGGCACCGGCGCCAGGCGCTCCCAGTCGGGATCGTCGTCGACCCAGCCGGCGAACCGCTGGGCGAGCTCCAGGTGCGCGTCGATCCGTCGCCGCAGCCCCTCGATCCCGAACCAGCGCAGCAGCATCCACAGCTTCAGCGCGCGCATCCGGCGCCCCAGCTGCGGCTGGTACTCGTTGTAGTCGAGGACGGGCGAGGCGCGGTCGAGCGTGCGCAGGTATTCGGGCACGAGGCTGAACGCGGCGCGCAGCTGGTCCATCCGGCGCGTCAGCAGCAGCGACGCGTCGAGCGGGGTGAACAGCCACTTGTGGGGGTTGACGACGATCGAGTCGGCCCGGTCCCAGCCCGCGAATGCCACGCGCCGCTCCGGGATGATCGCGACGGGTCCGGCGTAGGCCGCGTCGATGTGCAGCCACAGGCCCTCGCGGGCGGCGATGTCGGCGATCACGGCGACCGGGTCGACGGACGTCGACGACGTCGTGCCGATCGTGGCGACGACGGCGACGGGACAGCGCCCGGCCAGGTGATCTGTCTCGATCGCCATCGCCAGCGCCTCGGCGTCCATCTCGTAGTCGTCGTTGACCGGAATCTTCACCACGGCGGCGCGACCCAGGCCGAGCGTCATCGCCGCCTTCTCGATCGAGCTGTGCGCCTCGGCCGACGCGTACAGCCGCGGCTCGCCGTCCTTCGCCCGGGCCGCCAGCCCGCGGGCCGCGGCGTCGAGCCCGGACGCCTCGCGGGCCGCCGCGAGCGCGATCAGCGTCGACGTCGACGCCGTGTCGGTGAGCAGGCCGTTGAACGTGTCGGGGAGCCCGAGCGCCTCGCGCAGCCAGCCGACGACCACCGTCTCGAGCTCGGTGCCGATCGGCGACGTCCGCCACAGCATCGGGTTCTGGCCGAGCGCCGCCGTCAGGAACTCGCCGAGCATCCCCGGGCCCGACGCGGTCGTCGCGAAGTAGGCCATGAACCCCGGGTGCTGCCAGTGCGTCGCGTTGGGGATGATCAGGCGATCGACGTCGGCGAGGATGTCGGCGAGGGGCTCGGGTCGCTCGGGCGGGTGCTGCGGAAACAGCGGGCCGACCGATCCGGGCTCGATCGCAGGCAGCACGGCCTGCGATTCGATGGTCGAGAGGTAGTCGGCGATCCGGTCGACCACGGTGTGCGCCGCCGCGCGGAACGCCTCCGGGTCCATGTCGGTCAGGCCCTCGACCTGCTCGGCGTCGAGGCCCGACTCCCCCACGTCGCTCACCCGGCCAGTCTACCGGCGATGTCCCGGGGATCGCTCTGGTCGGCTTGTCGGCCGGCCTACGGCGCCACGGACGTCCCGACGCGTGGACAGGATCGTGGAGACCTGTCCGCCCAGGAAGATCAGCGCGAGGATCGCGCTCACGAACAGCAGGCCCAGGAGGCCGAGGATCAGCAGGCACCCGAGCAACAGGCCGCTCGACGATCCCCCGATCGGCTGGACGATGGCCGAGTTCGCGAAGCGGTCGTGCAGTCCCTGCTTGGTCGGGCTGGCCGCCGTCGTGACCAGCAGCACGATCGACCACAGCAGCAGCGCCGTCCCGGAGAACCCGGCGCTGGCCTGGGAGTAGCCCAGCGCGCTCAGCCAGCCGCCCAGCGCGATCCATCGGCGCACCGCCTGGCCGAGGTCGAGCTTGCGGCCGTCGAAGGCGTTGCCCACCTGGAGCTTGAGCAGTCGCATGCCCAGCGTCGCCCGCGCGTCGCTCGTCCAGAACGCGATGAAGTAGGCGGCCTCGATGACGATGCCGATCGCGGCCTGGACGAGGAAGATGTCTCCCACGTTCGGCGCGATCCCGATGACGATCCCGAACAGCACGCCCGTCAGGATCCCGAGCAGGATGCTGTCGACGATGTAGGCGACGACACGCGGCGTGGCACCGGCGATCTGGATGCCCGCCGTGCCGGGGATCGCGTACTGGCTTGCCGCGGGCACCGGGGCCCACGGTGCCGGCGCGGCCGTGTACGTCGGGGCCGACGGCGGCGGGGCGGCGGGTGGCGGCGATGCGGGCGGCGGGGTGGCCTGGGACGGCGTCGGGGCGCCGACGGGCGGTGCCGACACCGGAACGTCCACGCGCGTCTCGTCGGCCGGGTCGTCGCTGCCGGGCGGGGGGCCTTCCGCGGTCACGCACGTCTCCTCCTTGCCGGCTCGCCGTTCGCGGCCGGTTCGAGCAATGGTGCGACGGCTGTCAACGGACCGCCCCGCGGAGCGCCGCGCGTCCCGGAGTCCCGCGGCTGGCCCGGCTCGCCCGCGCGCTCGCGCGATCGCGTGCCGCATCGCATACTGCGGCGGATTGCCACCGGGAACGACGCGAGAGGGTGCACATGGCGCGCGATGACGAGCGACTGGTCCGCTCCCAGCAGGAGCCCATCGTCGGTGGGCTGCCCGAGCTGCCGGGGATCCTGACGGCCCTGAACCTGACGCCCGGGCTGGGCGTCCACCTGCGGGGCCTCGCCGACGAGCTGCTCGTCAAGGACCATCCCGGAGCGACGATCAGCCGCGCCGAGCGCGAGATGCTCGCGACGGCCGTCTCGGCCGCCAACGACTGCTTCTACTGCATGGACTCGCACGGCGCGTTCGCCAGCGCGCTCCTGCAGCGCAGCGGCGCGGACGACCTGCTGCCGGTCGTCGACGACATCAAGCGCGGGTCGTCGGAGGGGCTGAGCGACAAGATGCGGGCGCTGCTCCATATCTCGCGAACCGTCCAGCGTCAGCCGCTCGACCTCACGGCCGGCGACATCGCCGATGCCCACGACGCCGGCGCGACCGACGGCGACGTCCAGCTCGCGGTGCTCATCGCCGCCGGGTTCTCGATGTACAACCGCCTCGTCGAGGGGTTCCGGGCCAGGACGCCACCGAGCGCCGAGATGTACCGGGACCGGGCAGGCGAGATCGCCGAGCACGGCTACAGCTCCCGCCAGGTGACCTCCGTCCCGAGCTGATCGCGGCGCGAGTGTCGGCCAGATGACGCTCGCAACCGGCCGATCGCGCAGTACCGTACTTGCCTGAGGCCCGCGGCCGCTCCGCACCCCCGGCGGAGCAAGGTCGCGGGTCCTGCCTTGTCCGGCGCCGCTCGGGCTCCCCCACCGTCACTGCCCTCGTTCGACGCGGCTTTCAGCCACCCCGGCCCCGTGCCGTCAGGCATCTGCCCGATTTCGCCGACTTGGTTCGCGCCGAGGATGCGGACATCAGGGACGCCGGTCCGAGGAACGAGTGGTTCGGACCCGACTGGCACCCGAGGAGAAACAGATGTCCGCATCGACCGGCACCATCAACAGTGGCATCGGCACCCGCCCGGTGGGCACCGCCCTCGCAGGCGTCGCACTCGCCGTCGCCCTCGCCGTCGGGCTCGCGTTCGGCGTCTCGACCGCGTCGCGCTCCCAGGCCACGCAGGCCGCCGCGCCCGTGGCGGGCTTCGACCACGGCTCCAGCATCGACCTCCCGTCCAAGGTCACGACCGGGGCCGGGACGTTCGACCACGGCTCCAGCATCGACCTCCCGGGCGTCAAGGTCCAGGTCAAGAGCTTCCGGGGCCACGGGGTCCAGCGCTTCGCGGAGTAGCCGAGGCGGTACCCAACCACCTGCGAGGTTCGCGCTCGACAAACCGCGGCCCTGCGGCGGGCGCGAGGGTGGGCCTCACGTCGAACGGCCTCCGAGCCAGTCTCGGGGGCCGTTCAGCGTGTCCGGCTAGGCCGTGACGTGGACCCCGCCTCGGCGACTGGCGGGCGTCGGTGACGCGGGAGTGTCGAGCCTGAAAAAGGGAACAGCCTCCTGGCCAGTCCAAGAGGCTGTTCTTCGTGCTGACGCCTCGTCGGGGCGCTTTGGTGCGGACGCTCGGGCGACAGGGCGGCCGTTCAGACGGCCGGACCCGGCGTCACCTCGGCGGCAAGTGCTTCGCCCGGTCGCCCGCCTCGCTGCCCTCCGTCTGCGCGTCCTGCACGTCGACCACGTGCTGCAGCGTGCGCAGGTCGGCGCCTCCCGACTCGTCGCTCGGCTCCTTGAGCCGCGCCTCGCCGATGTCCCCTTCGATGACGTCGCTCGCGTCACGGTCGTCGGGCCGCACGGGGGCGCGTTCGGCGCTTGGCGCCTGGAGGGTCTCGTCGCTGTTCATCGGTGGCTCCTCGATCGGTAGGCTCCCTGCAGATGGACGAGCCCGGCCGGCGCGATTGACTCCCCGGCCGGGCTCGAAGGTCCGCTGTCGCCAACCCCCGTGGGACCTATGGGCGATGCAGCCAGTCGCGACGATAGGAACGGGGACCCATCGCGGCCATGCCGATGGCCGCCATCGCATTGCAGATCTCTCGCGCGATCGCGGCCGAGCCCGACGTCGTCCGTGCCACACTGGCGGCCGACCGGGGCCATATCGAGGTTGGCGTGCGCGTCATTCGCCTGTTCTCGTTCGTCGCCGCACGCCGGGGCTTCGATACCGTCCTTCGTGACGAGATGATCCCCGAGCTGCGGGCGATGCCCGACCTCGTCGATTCGTATGTGGGCCGGCAGGAGTCGGACGGCCCGCGGATCGTCGTGTCGGTCTGGGACAGCCGCGCGGCGATGGTCGCCGGCGTCGGCGACACCCTCGGCGTCTTCCATCCCGAATACCTCGACGCGACATCGGGCGCGGTGCTCGAGATCCTCGACGTCCGAGCGTCGTGGCAACACCCCCGTGAGGACCCGCGCATCCTCCGCGTCCTGCGCGGCGAGGTCCGAGCCGGTGAGCTCGACGTCTACGCAGCGGAGGTCGAGCGTGGCGTGGAGCAGGACGCGATGGACGAACGCGGGCCGACCGCGCTTGTACCTCGGCCACTCCGACGGGCTGTCCTTCGTCACGGTGTCGGCCTGGCGCGAGTGGTCGGACATCGAGCGCGCGACGGGCGGCAACATCAACCGGCCCCGCGCAACGAGCCACCCGGAGCGGCTGACGACCTGGGAGGTCGAGCACTTCGAGATCGTGTAGCGGCCCCCCGGCCCGTTAACGAACGTCCGGCACACTGGCCCGCGCCGTCGCCGCAGTGGCGACGGGCGAGGCGTCGGCGTGCACGAAGCGTGGCCCGCGACCCTCTGCGCTGCGTCACCAGCGCCGCCTGAGACGAGGGATGGTCCGGTCGCTCGCCAGTCCGGCCGATCGGTCAGCCACGGCGCGGGAGCCGGCCCATCTGTGCGGGAGGCAACGACACTGCAACAGCGTCGAGCGCGGCATGGGGTGGATTTGGAACGTTGCGGCCCAAACCCATGCCCACGTTCTGTCGTTTCCAAGAGCAGAGTCGGCGTGTTCTTCCCCGCTGGGGCGGGGGCACGTGCGCCGTCGGCTCTCTCGAGGCTGACGTGGGAGTGACCATCCCCGGCACGACCGCGTTGGCCTCGACTTCCGTTCGAGTGCTAACGGTCGGGTCCGCGGATCGTTCCTCCGGGTGGAGGTCCGCGTTCGAGCATCGTCCCCCGGCGGTGTGGCACGGCGCGGGCCTCCGCTCCGCGCAAAGGGCACGCGTCCCGAATCGCCCGTTAGTTCTGCCGATATCAGTCTGGCGCAGGGCGAGTTGCGCAGTACCTGCAAACGAGATCCCTCGGTTCTGCTCGGTTGACGTAGTGAGTCGGCGGGCACCGACCCCGACCATTGCTGGCGAGTCGGCGTGTTCTTCCCCGCTGGGTGCGGGGGTACGTGCTCCGTCGACTCACTCGAGGCTGACGTGGCCGTGACCATCCCCGGCATGACCACGTTGGCCTCGAGCAACCCTTCTCGGGGGCTAGCGGTCCCCCGACGTTGTGCATGGCGCGGGCCTTCCGGTACTTGAGCTGCTCCTGCATCCACAGCTCGCCCTTCGACCGGTACCGGCTGGCCGGAGTAGCCGAGAAACGTGAGCCCCGCCGGTCAGGGAAACGAGTCGTAGGGCGGGCCGAGCCCGTCTGGGCCGTGGGACACTGGTTCCGGCAGGCCGAGGTCGGACCGGACTCGCGTCGCAGCCGGCCATATCTTGGGCCAAATTTTGTCCCAGCGGGTTTGGTAGCGGGCATCGGCGGCCCTGAGGCGATTGTCCGATCCCCCTTCGCCACTGATCGCCTGGAGCCGGCTGACGATCCGGATCAGATCCTGCAGGTCCGCCGCCGTGTCGGCGGGGACTTGGAGCTGCCTCAGGGCGTCGAGGTACTGGCGCCACAGCTCCGCCGGACCCCGGCCCACATCCTTGTGGGTCCGGGGGAGCATTGTCCAGGCCCGCTCGTGGGCAGCACCGGCCGCCTGGAACCCGGCCGCCGCCGCAATCCGAACCGCTTCGGGGTCGGGCGTGGGAGTCGGCTGTAGTGCGGCGGAGGCGGACGACGACGGCGCGCCAGAGCTGGGCGGCGCCTCGACGCCGCTGGCTGGCGCGGAGGCGTCGACCTGGGCCGCTGGGCTGTTTGATGGGCTGGGCAAGGGTGCCGCCGCGGCAGACGCTGCAGGCGAAGCCGTGGGGCCGGCGACGAGGCCGCGGTTGACGGTGAGCAGGTTGATGCCGACGACCGCGAGGACCGCAACAGCGGCCAGTCCGATCGCCAGCCTGGCGTTGACGTGCATGTCGGGGATCCTCCACGGGCCGAGGACGACCCGTTGTCGTGTCGTTTCCATGCGATCGCGGACCGCGTCGAACGACGGGTCGGGCAGCTTGGTCGGCCCATCCCGGAGGAAGGCGGCGAGCTCCCGGTCGAGGTCGTGCGGCGCGGTCATGCGGTTCGCTCCTGCGAAGCGGAGGACGTCCTGGCATCGGCCTCGAGGCCGGCCCGGAGCGCTCGTTTCGCGTGATGCATGCGGGACTTGACGGTCCCGAGGGGAATGCCGAGTCGGTCGGCAACCTCGGGCAGCGGAAGCTCGAGGTAGTGGTGGAAGACCAGCACGGCGCGCTGCTCGACGGTGAGCCGCTGGAACGCGCGTTCGAGCTGGTCGCGATGTTCGACGTTCAGGTACTCGTCGGGCCCGTGCACGGGCTCAACGGGAAGGAGCCGGATCTGTTCCGACCAGCGGCGGCGACGCCGAGCCTCGGTGTAGCAGGCGTTGGTCAGGATCCGGTGGAGCCAGGGCTCGAAGAGCTCGGGATCCCGCAGGGCGCGGATCTCGCGCCACGCGGTCAGCAGCGCGGCCTGGACGGCGTCGTCGGCATGGTCGAAGTCGCGCAGGATCCTGAACGCGATCGCCATGCATCGGTCGCCGGTCAGGCGAGCCAGGGCGTCGAAGGCCTCTCGATCGCCCTGCTTCGCCTGGATGACCAGTGCTGCGTGCACCCGCCCCTCCGAACCGAGGTCCTCAGTCGCGCCCATCTGGACGTGATCGGACTGGAGAGTGCTCGAGGCAGCCTAGCGGTTCAATCTTGCGCGGTGGCGACACCACGCGACGGTCCTGATGATTGGGATGTTCCGGTACTCACCCGGGCGGTTCACGAACGGGCCCGCCACAACCACGTCGTCGCCGACTGCCCCGTCGTGTCCAAGCTGCTATGCCATTCCGGCCTCGGGACGACCAGCGAGGTGTACCCGCATCTCACGCTCTGGATGAGCCGGGACGCCTCGGATCGGGTCGATCGCCTGCTCGGTGTCGGCTGAGATTTGGGTCAACATTTGGGTCAACCAGCAAACGATGACCCCGGGGGAAAGCCCTCCGCGGGGTCATTTCGTGCTCAGAAGAGTGGTCGGGGCGGAGCGATTCGAACGCTCGACCTCATTAACCCCATCTAGGCGCAGCCCCCGCACGAGGGACAATTTCGTGCGTGCAGCCCGTCCAGTCCGTCTAGCCCGTACCGTCACTTTCGCGCCCGTTGACGGTATGGCTGACGGTACGGACGCGCCTCCGGTCGCCCCGTCGCGATCTGGCCGGCAGACGGGGATCGACCCGGCGGGCGCGCAGGCGGAAGCGGCGCGCTCTAGGACGTTAGCTGGGAGCCGCCCGGCTGCCGCGCCGATTTGGGTCTAGTTGGGCTCCGGTTCTACCGCCGGTTCCTGCGACGTAAGGACGCCCTCGCCGCCTCCGCCATGAGCAGATCCGATTGGGGGCCGTGGGTCCGGCTCGCCGATTTGAGCGGGACTCGGGGATCGCGCCACAAGGTCCCGTTCGGTCTTCGCGAGGCTGGAGAGGATGAGGCCAAGGGCCACCAGGACCAGAACCCAGACCACAACGCCGGCGATTAACCACACCGGATCGACCTGCCTGAGGACCAGAACGACGACAAAGGTGGCCGCTGCGGGCGCCAGCCACCGGACCCGGACGCCCACGGCGGAGCGGGCCGACTCTCCTGGGTGATCGATCCGCCAGATCTGGTAACCCGAGACACCCACGATCGACCACGAGACGATCAACCAGGGCAGGGCGGCGGGTGCGAAGGGAAGAAACAGGACCGAGAACACGGCGGGCAACCCGAAGATCGCGAACCCCAGAAACGCAAATCTTCGACGCTTGCTCCTGGGCCTCGGTGGCGAAGGAGTCCGTGCTCCATCCATGTCCTACTTCCAGCTCGTGCGCGACCAATCGTTTCCCAAGCGGACTCTTGGACGACGAACGCTCGGGCGATGTAGCGGAAGCCTTCCCAACGTGCTGTGGCTCGTAGCGCCCCGGTCGCCCGCTGGCCCTGCCGATCGCTCAGGCGCGGTGCGGAGCCGGGGCCGGCTGAGGCTCGTTCGGGGCCTCGCTCATCCCGCAACTACTGCGCGGGTCCGCCTGCGATGACGTTGCCGTCCGAGTTGACGAAGGTGCCGTCCTGGCGCTCGGTGATCAGGTCGCCGCCGCCCGCACCCTGGCCCGTCGTTGTCTCGACCAACCAGCAGCGCTTGCGGCCGGGTCGTCGGCGGCGTGGCAGTCCTGCTGCGACACCACGACCTTCACGATCGGGCCGAATGATGCGTTGAGCCGCGCCCAGTCGGCGGCCTCATAGCTCGCCAGCCGCGCGCAGATTTCATGTGCCAGCGCTCCGCACTCGAGGTCACGGTCGGTGAGAGCACTGTCGATCTGCTGGCACGCGCCTACCGTCAGCATGGCTAACGCCAAGCACGCGCCGGCCAGACCGGTCCGATACGTCGCCACGCGCGCATCCTGACAGGTCAGCCCACGCTCGAGTACTTGGCGCGGCGCCGAGCCATACCATCGGGCCGTGACCGACCTCGCAGCCGCCTGGGACGAGCTCCACGAAGCCAAGCCGGACGGCTGGTACGTCGGCCCGCTCACCTAGCGCCCGGCGTCACAACCAGCGCGGCGACGCGTCATCCGGCGCGTAGACGCCCGAGGGACCGGTCATTCCCTGGGTCGCTGCCCGTCACGGAGGCCAAGGATGCGCACTGCCGCAGTCGTCATCGCGGTGCTCTCGGTGATCCTTGCCGGATGCGAGGCGACCGCGACGCCCTCGGTCACGTCCGCCGCGGCATCGCAACCGCCCGCGATCTCGCAGGCGACCGTGAGCCCGGTCACTCCAGCAGCCGCGACGCCGCACCCAACGCCCAGGCCGACGCCCTTAGCCTCGCCGCCACCGCCGACAGCCGTCACTATCGAGAGACAGGGATGCTTTTGGGGTAGCGACCGGACCGGCGTTCCACCCGGAAAGTGCACCACGACGATCACCTGGAAGAAGGCCGCAACGAAGGGGACCGAGATCCGCGTGTATGGGGTGACCGGCTGCCTGTCGCTGACTGAACGCCAAGGTGACGGCTCGTGCCTCGTCAAGCACACATTGGTGCCCGCGTCCGCGCGCAAGCTGATCGCCAAGGCTCCGGCCTCGAAGGGCAAGATCGTCTGGACGGGGCCGAGTTGGAGAGACCTGGTCCAAGGCGATACTGGCGGGACGGCCTATACGGCATACGGCGTCGACAGGCACGGCGACGACATCTACTTCGCGATCGTGCTGGCGGCGTACAACGCTGCAGGCCACTCCAAGTTCGTCATCGCCGACGCCGGGCAGTGGTGCTACGACGCAGGATGCGACGGATGGGGACCGTAGTCGTAACTGACCTACCCGCGGTAAGCCAGACTTCCGCTCGACTACTCGTCCGAACCCCTACCTAACAATTGCCTCGATGTCAGGCGCGGTGCCGCGCCACTACCGTGCGCGGATGACCGACCTCGAGGCCGCCTGGGACGAGCTCCACGACGTGAAGCCGGACGGCCGGTTCGTCGGGCCGACCGCCCACGTCGAGCACCGCAAGACGTGGGAGTAGTACGCCTTCGACACGCGGGAGCGGGCAAAAGCCGGGCACCGGTCCCGGGAGTCCGAGTGGGAGCCCGAGCGAAGCGGATGGAGTTTCACGCTCTGTCGTCTTGCAGAAGGGCGCCGGCCAGTGCGCTCGCCAGCCACTCCTGGTAGCGATCTGAGGTCCAGCGCCTCTCGACGACGAGCAGGTCGTGGACCGCGAGCGAGCAGAGCGTCCAGATGACGTCTCGCGCCTCCGGGACCGACAGTCCGACTCGGAGGGCACCCTTGTCTGCGAGCATCGCGACGAACCGTCCCTGGCCTTCGAGCCGCCAGGCCTCCATCTCGTCCCACACCCCCTTGAGCTCGGGGTCGCTCGCCATGCCGTCCCGGAGGGCCCGGAGGAGCGGCCCCGATCGGCGATGGATGCCGGGCTGCGTCGCGGCGTACAGGGCAACTTGGCGATGCGGATCGGGCTCGTCGATGACCGCCCGGATGGCGGGACGCTCCTCGACCGGAGCGTCGCCGCGCGCCGTCCCACCTGCGAGCACGGCCCCCATCACCGCGCGGAAGAGCGCCCGCTTGCTGCCGAAACCTCGGTAGATCGTCTCGACGACGACTCCGGCCTCGGCCGCGATCTGCGTCATCGAGGTGCCCGCATAGCCGTGTTCGCGGAAGAGAGTGCCCGCGGCGGCGAGGATGTCCTGTCGGGTCTGGGCCGCCTGCTCTCGCCGGCGTCGCGAGTCGTATCGGCGTCGGGGCTTGACTTCTTCGGTCATTTGTTAGACTCTACATTACACGAAATCATGGCGGTTCTACTTAAAGCATACCGGAGGACGCTCGACATGAACGAGCTCAAGAGCAAGGCGCGGCGGATCTGGGAGGAGATCTTCCCCGTGGGCAATGCCGAGGCCCTCGCCGAAATCATCGCAGCCGATGGCATCGACCACCAGGCGCCTCCCAACGAGCCGCAGGGCCTGGAAGGTGCGGTCCGGGCTATGCACTGGCTGCGAAGCGTGTTCTCCGACCAGCGCTGGGAGATCAACAAGGTGGTGGGCGAAGCAGACACGGTGGTCGTTTACGCCACCCATCACGCCCGACACACCGGCGAGCTCATGGGCATTCCGCCAACGGGTCGAGAGGTCGCCTACGACTACGTCCACATCGTGCGGTTCGAGGACGGCAAGGTCGTTGAGCATTGGGGCGTCCGCGACGACATGATGCTCATGCGCCAACTGGGTGTGCTGCCACAGTCCCCGGTTGCGGCGGGCTCCGAATAGCGCAGCCCCAAGGTCGCCTGACGCCCAAAGCATCGAACTCGGGACGGTGGCTCTCGGTGGTCTGCTCGGGACGGCACGCTGATCGCTGCGGACGGTAGGGCCGGTCGAAGGCTGACCCCGGCGAAGTAAGGCCGCGGTAAGGGGCGCCGACTAGGCTCGATCTTGTCTCCACCCGGATGATCCCCGACATGAAACAGGCCCATGGGCCTGGTATCGCTCAGTGTCAGCTTGGGTGACCTCATGGCCCGGCGGTGACCTTCGCTACCGTCGACAGCCGGAATCGGTACGCCATCCTCTATCGGATCGGCGACGCGAAGAAGCCCGAGACCAGGCTTGTGAAAACGGGGCGCCAGACCTGTGGCCTCCGGGATGCCACACCACCCGGCTGGTACGCCCAACCAATGTCGAACGCCGGGGTGGAGCAGTACGCCGTCGACACGCGGGAACGGGCGAAGCGAGGCCACCGGTCGCGGGAGTGAACGGCGGTCGCGCAGTGCGAGCTCGAGGTCGTGCGCGAGATGGCGCGATGCCTTCGAGTGATCCGAGACGGGAAGGTGCCTACGTAGGCTCGCTTCCTGCGGGCAACACCGCCGTCGCGATGGCTGGTGCGGCCTCGGCTCGGGTCTTGAGCCGCTGCAGTTCGCGCGCCGGACCGGCCTTCGCTTCCATGGCGACCATCGGCGAGAGCAGTCGCCAGAGCCCGTGGAGTCGGATGTCCGCCCCGTAGATCGCCTTGGTCGAAGCATCATCAATCGGCTCGAGGTCCAAGGTGACCTCGCCATCGAACGGCGCTCCGCCCACCGCCTTCCAGGCGAGCCGACGACCCGGTTGCGCATCGATGACTTCGAACTCGGCGTCCCAGCCGAATGGGCCGAAGCGCATACGTTCGCGCCCACGTGCCCCCACCTGCGTCCCATCACCTCGCACAATTCGCGCGTCCGTGACGGTCATCCACTCGGGATGTCGGACGATGTCCGCGGCGTACGCCCACACTTCCTCGGCGGGCCGCGAGATGGTCTGCTCAAAGACGGCCTTGGTCATGCCCGAGCCTCCTTGTGCTCGACGACTGGCAGCACCCGGACTCCGCCGTCGCTGCCCTGTCGCGCACCCTAGACCTTGGAGTCGCTCCAATGTCAATGCCAGGTGGCAGGTTGCGCTCGCCCATCGACTAGGGAGATTGGGGCGGCGTCGGGACACGAGGTTGGTCTCGCGTAAGCCGCGAGGTCCAGGCTGACGCGGGCGGCGACCACGAACCGCGGTTACGCCGGCGCCCTCAGGAAGCCACCGATCGGATCGGGCGCCAGATCCAGACTGACGCCGGCCTCGGCGGCCTCCCGCCGCATCTGGCTGACGATGGACGCTGGGGCGCGACCGAATATCTCGAAGCCTGCCGGGACGATCAGCTCATAAGCGGCCTTGCTGCGCTCCTCCGAGCCCTCGAAATGTGCCGCGATCGCCGCGGCATCCGGAAACGCGTGGACGATCCGGACCTCGGTCCCTGCCTCGTCCCGGTATGCGGCATAGAGCGCGGTGCGCGGCTTGCTGGAGGACATGAGTTCGACGGCGTTGGAGAACATCGCCTCGAAACTGGCACCGTTGCCACCGAGGAGCTTGAAGCGGCTGGTAAACACGATCGGTTCGGCCATGCTGCTACCTCGTGAACGGCATCGGCTGGGCGTTGTGGCGGCGCCATACTGATCCACCCGTGGGCTTGGGGGCAGGATGAAGGATGCGGACAGACAGGACCACGGTCGGCCGCCGGGCTCGAGCCGGGCCGAGGAGGACGCGCGCGGCCGGCTGATGTCGAACCGCCGGGCCCGCAGGCTGCGGAGGTTCTGGCGGACGCTGCCGAGCGCGCCTCGCTGCAAGATCTGCACGTCCCCGTTTGGGCCGCCGTTCGGCCCCCTGCTCCGATTTGTCGGCAAGGGCCACTGGCCAGGCAATCCGAGATACTGCTCCGGCTGCTTCCGAGACCTCTACACCCATCGCGAAGGGGCCGAGGTCGAGTCCACGCTTTTCTTCGCCGACATCCGGGGCTCGACGGGGATCGCCGAGACCATGCGCCCGACCGAGTTTCGGGCGTTGCTCGATCGCTTCTACGCGACGGCCGCTGAAATTCTGGTGCAACACGAGGCCGTCGTTGACAAGTTCGTCGGCGACGAGGTTGTGGGCATCTTCGTCCCGGCGCTTGCAGGCAGCCACCATGCTCGACGCGCCATCGACGCCGGACTCGCGCTCCTTCGTGCCACAGGAAACGACGGTCCCGCGCCGTGGGTTCCGATCGGCATCGGCGTGAATACTGGAACAGCGTTTGTCGGCGCCGTCGGTCCGGCTGAGCACGTCGAGTTCACCGCACTCGGCGACGCTGTCAACGTCGCTGCCCGACTCGCGTCGGCGGCGGGCGCGAGCGAGCTGCTCACCACGTCGCTGACGGCGATCGCAGCATCCGTGGAAGTGGACGGTGCCGAGCGACGTCAGCTCGTCCTGCGCGGCAAAACGATAGCCACAGAGATAGTCGTGCTGACGGCTTCATGAGCCCATCAAGCCGTCTCGACCCGGATTGTGGCTACCGAAATGACGCCACGGTCGCCCGCTGGCCTGCCGATCGGTCAGGCGGGGTGCCGAGCCGGGGCGCAGCCGACCCTAGTCGGCATCCCTTTCGCGGCACCTTCGCCGTGGGTACCTTGCCGGCCAGTTTCACCTGAAGGTCGCGTCGAACCAGGCCCGCTCATCGTCTTGGAGGCGGTCTAGTCGCTTGGCACGAACCCAAGCGATCGCCTCCTGCGACCGAGCGTCCGTACTCCAGCGCTGCAGGAAGTCCAACGCGTACATGACCTCCGTCCAAGGCATGACATGCCGCGTGCGCTCTCGACTCAGGATCACGTGGAGGCGCGCGACGACTGGGCCGATCGCGCGCTCGTCAGCGTTCTGGTGGATCGCGCCCATCGCGTAAGACTTCGCAGCCCAAGAGCGGTCTGAGAGGGCGTCCAGGTAGACGGGTGTGAGCGAACTGTCACCGAGAATTCCAAGGGCATTGATCGCTGAGCACCTGACGTCGTCAACGGGGTGGTGGATCAGCCCCGTCAGGGCCGGAATCGCTGCCTCCGATCCAACCCGTGAAAGCGCGGCGTTCGCGAATGTGAGGTCATCCTGGTCGCGAGGCGAGTCGAGGACTCTCAAGAGGTAGACCTCGGCGGCGGGTGAGCCCGTCTCGCCGAGCGACTTGATCGCCGCCCACCGAACCTGCCACGCATGGTGGTCGAGGAACGTGCCGAGCACCGCTGGGTCCCGCTCATCACGTATGAGCGCGACGAGCTTGGCTCGCGGAAGCTTCGGATCGATCCTCATCACCTGACGGTCCGATACGTCGCCCAAATCGAACGGCCCTCCGGACGTCATCCCGGAGGGCCTTTCACGTTCAGATCGATGGTCGGGGCGGAGCGATTCGAACGCTCGACCTCCTGAACCCCATTCAGGTGCGCTACCAGGCTGCGCCACGCCCCGAGGCGGACGAGTCTACCTCAGTCGACTGGTGCCGACCGCTCTGTCACGAGGCGCGCCGCCCAGCGGTCGTAGTCGGCGAGCTCGTCCTTCGATTCGCGGGCCAGGAGGTCGATCAGGCAGCGCTTGGCGCTCTTGCCCTCGAACAGCGCGCGGTGGACCTCACGGGCGATCGGCATCTCGACGCCGAGCGAGTCGGCCAGCGCCAGTGCCGCGTCCACGGTGTAGGCGCCCTCGGCGACGCCGGGGAGCGTGGCCTCGATGTCGGCCCATGTCCGGCCCCGGGCCAGCTCGACGCCCAGGCGGTGGTTGCGCGACAGCGAGGACCCACACGTCGCGATGACGTCGCCGATGCCGGCGAGCCCGGCGAAGGTCAGCGGGTTCGCACCGGCGGCGATCCCGATCCGGGTCATCTCGGCCAGGCCGCGGGTCATCAGCCCCGCCTTGCCGTTGTCGCCGAAGCCGAGCTCCTCCGCGGCGCCCGCCGCGATCGCGACGATGTTCTTGAGGGCCCCGCACAGCTCGACACCGAGCACGTCGCGGTTCACGTAGAGCCGGAACCGACGGCGGCCGAGCCGCTCCTGGATCCTCGCCGCGAGCGTCACGTCCTCCGCCGCAACGACCGCCGACGCCGGCAGCCGCCGCGCGATCTCCAGGGCGAGGTTGGGGCCCGACAGGGCGGCGACGCGCCGCGGATCGATGGAGCCGGCCTCGGCGATGACCTGGGTCATCCGCAGGTGGGTCCTTGGCTCGATGCCCTTCACGACCGACAGCACGGCGGCGGTGGCCGGGAGGTGACTCGCTGCGCGATCGAGGGTTTCCCGGACGTGGGTCGACGGGACGGCGACGACGACCAAGTCGATTGCATCAGCGATCGTCGCCGGATCGTCCGTGGCGCGGATCGCGTCCGGCAGGTCGATGCCCGGCAGGCGCGCCTCGTTGCGCCGGGTGTCGCGGATGCGTGCCGCCGTCTCCGGGGAGTGGCTGACGAGCGTGACCGGCTCCCGCTGGGCGAGGATGGCAGCAAGCGTCGTGCCCCAGGCACCGGCGCCGAGGACGGCCACCCGCGCGGGCGCACCGGCAAACCGCGAGGACGCGCGCGACCCCTCGGCGCCGCCCATCAGCTCCGCCGGCTGCGGGCCACGCGACGCTTCCTGGCCCGCTTCTCGCGGATCTGCTCCCGGAACACCAGCCGGATCGGGGTCCCGTCGAAGCTGTAGGCGTCGCGCAGCCGGTTCTCGAGGTACCGGCGGTACGAGAAGTGGATCGACGTGGGGTCGGTCGCGAAGAACACGAACGTCGGCGGGGCGACGCCGGCCTGGGTCGCGTACCGGATCTTCGCCCGGCGCCCGCGGACCATCGCCGGCGGTGTGCGCTCGATCGCCGCGGAGATCAGCCGGTTGAGCTCGCCGGTCGGGATGCGCCGTCGTCGCTCGCCCCACACGTCGACCGCGAGCTCGAGCACCTTCTGCACGCGCTGGCCGGTCTTGGCCGAGATCGAGACAACCGGGGCGTAGTCGATGAACGGCAGCTCGCGCCGGAGGTTGGCCGAGAACTCGTCGAAGGTCTTGTGGGTCTTGTCCTCGACGATGTCCCACTTGTTGACGGCGATCACGAGGCCCTTCCCCTCCTCGATTACGTAGCCGGCCACGTGCGCGTCCTGCGCCGTGAGGCCATCGGCGGCGTCGAGGACGAGCACGGCGACGTCGGCGCGCGAGATCGCCTTGAGCGCGCGGAGGGTCGAGTAGCGCTCTGCAGCGGGACCCGACGCGACCTTGCCCCGCTTGCGGATGCCCGCGGTGTCGATGAGGACGACCTCGCTGCGCCCCCACGGGATCGTCGTGTCGATGGCGTCGCGAGTCGTGCCGGGCGTGTCGGACACGATCGTCCGCGTCTCGCCCAGGAGCGAGTTGAGCAGGCTCGACTTGCCGACGTTGGGCCGGCCCACGAACGCGATGGCCGGCGGCTCGTCGTCCTCGGCGGCCATCATCGCGTCCCAGCGGGCGGCCGCATCGGCCACCTGCCCCGGCTCCTCGTCCTCGTCGCCGTCGTCGTCTGCCTCGTCGCCGTCGACCGCCTCGTCGTCCTCGCCCGTCGCGAACGGCTCGATCCGACCAGCCGCCATGTCGTCGGCCCACGCGTCGGCCTCGGCCTGGCGGGCCTTCCGTGCCGTCTCGGCGTCGCTCTCCGGCGGCAGCGCCCACACGATGGCGTCGAGCAGGTCCCCCACCCCGCGCCCGTGGTTGGCCGAGATCGCGAACGTCTCCTCCCAGCCGAACGCGTAGAACTCCGCCGCGTCGAGCTCGCGCTTCTCGTTGTCCGCCTTGTTGGCGGCCACTAGCACGGGCTTGGTCGTGCGCCTGAGGAGCTCGGACGCGTCCTGGTCGCCGGGGGTCGGGCCGGTGGCCGCGTCGACCATGAACACGATCACGTCGGCCTCGTTGATCGCCAGCCTCGCCTGCAGCTGGACCTGGGCCTCGATCGGATCGCCCGGCGACGTCTCCAGCCCACCCGTGTCGACGACCACGAAGCGGCGGCCGTTCCACTCGGCGTCGCCGTACAGGCGGTCACGCGTGGTGCGCGCGCGGTCCTCGACGATCGCTGCCCGGTCGTCGCCGACGACGCGGTTGAACAGGGTGCTCTTGCCAACGTTGGGACGTCCCACGAGGGCGACCACCGGCAGGCCGGCTGAGCGGACGACCACGAGCTACTGCGCGCCGGCGGGCGCGGCGGCGGGCGCGTGCGCGGGCAGGGACGTCGTACGGCCGGCCGGGTGCGCGGCCGCGTCGAGCGCGCCGCGGGCGAGGACGGTGGCGTTGTCGCGCGTCTCGTCGGTGCCGGCGAGGACGAAGATCCGCTCGGCGACGTCGCGCAGGTCCTCGATGGGTGTCGAGGTGCCGCCGGTCACGCCGACCACGCGGACGCCGTCGAACGGCGCCGGGTCATCGAGATCGCGGGCGTTCTCCACCTGGAGCGCGGGCGTGCCGACGATCTGGCACAGCCGGGTGAGCTCCTTGGTGTTCGCCGAGTGCCGGCCCCCGACGACGACCATCAGGTCCACGTCCCGAGCCGTCTCGAGCGTGTCCTCCTGGCGCCGGATCGTGACCGGGCAGACCGAGTTGATGACCTTGAGCTCGTGGGCGCGCCCGACCATGAACGCGGCCAGCTTCTCGAACTTCCAGGGCGGCTGCGTGGACTGCGTGATCAGCGCCATCCGCTTGCGGCGCGGGATCCGGTCCCAGTCCTCCTCCTCGTCGACCACGATCGCGTCGGGCGCGAAGCCGAGCAGGCCGACGACCTCGGGATGCTTCGGCGTGCCGAGCAGCACGACCGTGTACCCGTCCGCGACGAGGTCCTCGAGCTGGCGCTGCTCCTGGATCACCCAGGTGCACGTGCCGTCGATGACCTCGAGGCCGCGCGCCTGCGCGCGCTCGAAGACCTCGGGCTTGACCCCGTGGGCGCGGATGACGACGGCCGAGCCGTGATCCACGTCGTCGAGCGACTCCACGCTCTGGACGCCGACCTGCTGCAGGTCGCGGATCACGCCCTCGTTGTGCACGACCTGGCCGAGCGTGTGGGTCGCCTTCCCCGCGGACGCCGACTCCTTGGCCTTGTCGATCGCCTCGCGCACGCCGTAGCAGAACCCGGTGCGTTTCGCGATGCGGACGTCGAGTACGGTTCCCATGCCGGGTCGATGGTCGCACACGCTGGCCGTTCGCGCCGAACTACCGGCTACCTGGGCGGGTCAGGTTTCGTCGATCAGGCCCTGGACGCCGGCTCGTCGTAGACCGCGGATGCGTACGCGCCCCGGTGCCGGGGCTCGAGGAGCGCGGCGATGCGGCCCATGATCGCGGTGGTCGCGATCGCCTTCGCTGCGCGGCGGTCGGTACCGGCAGGAACCACGTCGGTGACATGGAACGGCGTCCCGATGCGGACCGTGATTGTCCGGCGCGGGATCGGGATCGGCAGCTTGCGGCCCTTCGGCCAGACCCGGTCGGTGCCGTTGATCCCGATCGGCACGATCGCCGCGTTCGTCCGCAACGCCAGCACGGCGAGGCCGTCCTTCGGCACCTGGAGCGCGCCGTCGGGGCTGCGCGTGCCCTCCGGGAAGATGATCAGCACGTCGCCGGCCTCGAGGATGCGGGTCGCGATCCGGAAGGCCTCGACGTCGGCCGTCGACCGATCGACCGGGTGGATCCCGCCGCGCGAGGCGATGGAGCCGAACACCGGCCAGTCGAACAGCTCCTTCTTGCCCAGCCAGTGGATCCGACGCGTTCGCAGGCGCGGGGTGATCCACGACCCGGTGACGAAGGCGTCGGCGTTCGAGACGTGGTTGATCGCGAGGATGACCGCGCCCGTGCGCGGGACATTCTCCAGGCCTTCGACGACGACATTGGCGAACAGCCGGGCGCCGATGCGGCATCCCAGCGCGACCATGCGCATCCAGATCGGCAGGTCGTTGTCGAGCCGCATGGCCCGTTCGAGGTTCGCGGAACGCCTGGGGGCCTCGGGCTCGGCCGGTCGGTCGGCCGGTGGCGGGGCGGCTCTGGCCGGTGGCGGGGCGACCTTGGCGGGTGTCGCCTCGCCCGGCGCCTGCTCGTCGGGCTGTGCGGGCGCCGTGTCCGTCGGGTTGGCAACTGCTGCCTTGCGTCGTGAGGCGCGTTTCGCGGCCGCCGGCGGTTGGGCGGGCACGATCGCATGCTCGACGTTCCGGATCGCGCCCTCGACGATGTCCACCGTTCGCTCGAAGGTGTTGCCGTCGGTCTCGATGACCACGGCGTCGTCGGCGGCGCGCAGGGGCGCGACCGCCCGGTTGCGATCGAGGTCGTCGCGGACCCGGAGCTGCTCCCGGACGGCCTCGGCCTCATCGCCGGCCGGATCCAGGCCGCGCTCATCGATCCGCCGCATCGCGCGCTCCTCGACGGAGGCATCGAGGAACAGCTTGAGATCGGCATCGGGCAGCACCACCGTCCCGATGTCGCGACCCGCGACCACGATCCCGCCACCGGCCGCGAGCGCACGCTGGCGCGGGAGCAGGGCAGCGCGCACGTCGCCGATCTTCGACACGTTCGACACCGCGGCGTCAACGTTGGGGCCGCGAGCCTCGTCGGTCGTATCCGCGCCGTCCAGGAGGACGCGGGTCAGGCGGCCGGTGCCGTCGTCGGCGAGCGTGACGCGGCCGACCAGGTCTACCAGGCGCGGCGCGTCGTCGGTGGGGACGCCTTCGCGAAGCGCGGCCGCGGTCAGCGCCCGGTACAGGAGGCCGGTGTCGACGAAGCGCAGCCCGAGACGGCCCGCGGCTGCCGCGCCGACGCTGCTCTTGCCACTCGAGGCGGGCCCATCGAGCGCGACGACGATCCGCCGCCCGTCGTCGGGCGGCGCCGACTTGGCGCGCGATCGCGGAGGCCGGGCGGGCGCGGACATCGCCCCGAGCATACCGGCCGCTGATGCCTGCGACCATGGGCCGGTCTCGACCTACGATGGCGACCATGATCCTCCCCAAGGTCCGGGATCCCAGGTTCATCACCGTCCGCCGCGGCGGCAGCCTCGCGGACGACGATCACCGGCTCCTCGCGTTGTGGGCGGCCGACTGCGCGGAGCACGTGCTGCACCACTTCGAACAGTTACGCCCGGCGGACGACCGTCCGCGGCGGGCGATCGACCTCGGGCGGGCCTGGGCGCGGGGTGAGATTTCGTGGGCGGAGGCCCGCACGGCGGCCGGCCATGCCAACGGGGCGGCAAGGGACCTGGCCGCGGCGGCACGCCATGCCGCGTACGCCGCCGGCCAGGCCGCGGCGGTGGGCCACGTGGCGGCCCACGAGCTCGGCGCCGCGGCCTATGCGGTCAGGGCGGCGCGGGCGGCCGCGCCCGAGGCCGAGTCCGACGAAGCCGGTCGGCTGGAGTGCCGGTGGCAGCGCGCGCAGCTTCCCGCCCAGATCCGGGAGCTCGTGCTCGACGATCAGCGGCTGCGCAACGAGCTGTGCTGGTTCGCCTTCGATTGCTGAGTGGCCGGTCGCCGTTGGCCGGCACCGGCTCGGGTCAGCCCTCGGTCCGGCCGGTCGACGCCAGGCGCCGCACTTCGGCGGCAGACAGCGGTCGCACGTCGCCCGAGGCCAGGTCGCCCAGGCGCAGGGCGCCGATCCGCACCCGCACCAGCCGGCGCACCGGCGCGCCCACCTCGCCGAACATCCGGCGCAGCTGGCGCTTCCAGCCCTGGTGGATCGTCACCCGCACCCACGTCAGGCGGGGCTCGGGCGAGGGCTCGAGGAGCTCGGCCAGCAGCCGGTCCTCCGTGTTGGTCTGACCCCGGAGGCCGGTGACGGTCGCGACGCCCTCGGTGAGCTCGACGCCCGTCTCGAGCGCCTCGGCCTGCTCGCGGGTCAACGGCCGCGAGAGTGCCACGGCGTACTCGCGTTCGACGCGGTAGCGCGGATGGAGCACGTGCTCGGCCCAGTCGCCGTCGTTCGTCAGCAGGATCAGGCCCTCGGAGTCCTGGTCGAGACGCCCGACCGGGTACAGGCGCACGCCGGCCGCCAGGTCGGCGGGGATCAGGTCAATGACGGTCGTCGTCGCGTGGCGGTCCTGGACCGTTGAGGTCACGCCGGCGGGCTTGTGCAGCGCGAGGTAGCGCGGTCGCGATTCGGGCACCCGGAGCGCCTTGCCGTCGACCGCGACGGCCTGCTCGGCCGGGTCGACCTTCTCGCCGAGGACGGCGATGCGGCCATCCACGGTGACCCTGCCCGCGGCGACGAGCTCATCGGCGCCGCGTCGGGAGGCCACGCCGGCGGCCGCGAGGACCTTGGAGATCCGCTCGGCCGGCATCCGTCAGGGCTCGCCGTCGCCGTCGTCGACGGGCGCCATCACCGGGGTGCCGCCGCGCTCATCGGTGGCGGCGGCCTCGGCCTCGGCCTCGTCCACCAGACGCGTCGCGACGTCGAGGTCGAGGATTGGCAGCTCTTCCAGCGACGTGAGCCCGAAGCGCTCGAGGAACTCGAACCCGGTCCCGTACAGGTATGGGCGGCCCGGGGCGTCGGACCGGCCCTGCTCCACGATCAGCCGCCGGTGCAGCAGGGCCCGGACCGTGTAGTCGGAGTCGACGCCGCGGACGCGCTCGATCGTGGCGCGGGTCACCGGCTGGCGATATGCGACGATCGCAAGGGTCTCGAGGGCGGCCGGGCTGAGCCGCACCGCGTCCGCGCCGACGTAGCGCGCGATCAGGGCGCCCGCTTCGGGCGCCGTTGTCAGCTCGACGTGCTCGCCCGACAGGATCAGGCGGATCCCCCGCCCCGCCAGCGCCACCTCGAGGTCGCCGAGCCGCGCGTCGACGGTCGCGCGATCGACGCCGGCCAGCAGCCCGATCTCCCGCCGCGACAGCGGCTTCTCCGCGACGAACAGGAGCGCCTCGAGCTGGGCCTCGGTGAGCTCGCCCGTCGCCTGAGCGGCCTCCGGCGCCTCGTCGGAGCCCGGCGCCTCGTCGGGCGCCGCCGCCTCGTCAGGCCCTGCGGTCTCGAGCTCGGTCATGCGAACGACTCCAGCGACTCGTCGAGCGGGTCGGCCGCGTCGACCGGGACGCCGGCTCCCGACACGGCGCGCTCGGCGGGGGTCGTGAGGCGGGCGACGATCGGCCCCCACGGCTCGGCCTGCTCGACCACGATCTCGCGGCGCTTCATCAGCTCGAGGAGGGCGAGGAACGTGACCGCGATGACGACCCGGTCGCGGACACCGACCAGCAGGTCCTGGAGCACGACGGCGGGCGTGCCCCGCAGCGCCTCGCGGATGATCGCCGCGCGCGACGTGAGCGTGACCGTCCGGCGGATCGTCTCGGGCGGCGGCGCGGGTGGCGGCGCGATCCGGGCAAGGCCGTCGAGCGCGAGGACGAGCAGCGCGGGCGACAACGGCTCGGCGGCCGGCGGGCGGGCACCGGCGACGCCGGCGGCGTGCGCGGCGGTCGGCTCCCGGTGGAACAGGCCGTAGCGGGCCGCGGCGCCCTCGAGCAGCCGCGTGCCTGCGTCGCGGAACGCGCGGTACAGGATCAGCCGGGCGCGCAGCTCGGCCTCGGGGTCGGGCCCTTCGTCGGTCAGCGCGACCGGCCCCTCGGCGGAACGCCGGGGCAGCATCGCCCGTGACTTGATCAGGATCAGCTGGCTGGCCACCGCCACGAACGCCGACACGTGCCCCATCCGGTCTTCGTCGAGGGTCGCGAGGGCGTCGAGATAGGCGTCGGCCAGCGCACCGAGCGGCACCGTGAGGACGTCGAGCTGGCGGGCCTCGATCAGCGACAGCAACAGCGCCAGCGGCCCGTCGAAGGCGGGCAGGACGACGCGCGTCGCGGCCTCGGGCCTGCGTCCCTCGCCGAACGCGACCGACGGCAGCGTCGACATCGACATCAGGCGGCCTCGTCGGCGAGCTGGAACAGCCGGCCATACTCCGGATCCCGGGGATCGGCCTGGTGGCGGACGAGCTCGACCGCGTGGGGCGGCAGCCCGGCGGCCTCGACCATGGCGGCCGATGCCTCGGCGTGGTGCCGGAGCCGGTCCAGCGCCGCTCCCCAGCCTGGAACGACCGATGCGACACGCCAGACCCACGGGCCGAACGCCTCGCCCAGCGACCAGGCCACGCGCGGCCCGGCGCCGGTGTCGCCCTTCGCGCAGTCGTGCAGCAGGCCCGCGGCGAGCACGTCGCGGTCGGTCACGCCCGGACCGCCGCAGCGCGGCGACGACGTCGAGCCCGTGGCGCCGATCCGCGATGTGCATGGCGTCGAACAGCTCCAGCTCCGGGGGCCGCAGCCACGCCGCCAGCGCGGCGCGTTCCGCGGGGCGCACGCGCGCGAGCAGGTGCGAACGGAGCTGGCGGGCCTTACGCGCCCACCAGGACATTGGTGACCGTGTAGATGGCGTTGCTCAGCGGGCGGCTCGCGAGGAGGACGACCGCGAGGACCACGAAGATCCCGTACTGGGTCAGGAACGGCCGGACCTGCCAGGCCTGGCGCGGGGTGAGGATCCGGTATAGCAGGGCGGAGCCGTCGAGGGGCGGGACGGGGATGAAGTTGAAGATCGCCAGCAGGACGTTGTAGAGCACGAACAGGTACAGGACCAGGCCGATCATCGTCCCGATGAGGTCGACGCCGGCTGCGTCGAGCACGCGGTAGATGAACGCGCCGACGAGCGCCATAAGGAAGTTCGATGCCGGACCCGCCAGGGCGACCAGCACCTCGCCGTTGCGACGGTCGTGGAGGTTCGCCGGGTTGACGGGCGTCGGCTTGGCCCAGCCGATGATGAACCCGGTGAACACGACCGAGATGATCGTCATCAGCCCGCCGTAGGGGTCGAAATGGACGATCGGGTTGAGCGTCAGCCGGCCGAACAGCTTGGCCGTGGCGTCGCCCTGCAGGTAGGCGACCGCGGCATGGGAGAACTCGTGGACCGGGAACGCGATCAGCAGGAAGATCGCGACGGTGATGAGCTCCGGGAGTTTGTCGGCGAAGTTGGGCACGCGGACCTCGAGGGGACGGGCGTCAAGGAGTCCTGCGTATCGTACCGGCCGGATCGGATGGACCGTGGAATGGGTGGGTCACAGCCGCGACAGCAGGTCCCGGCGGCCGCGGTCGAACGTCTCGGCGTCGATCTCACCGGCCGCCCGTCGAGCCGCCAGGCGCGAGAGCTCGCCGACAACCTCGGCCTGGGTCATCGCGGGCGCCGAGGGGGGCGGCGGAGGCGCGAGTGACGGCGCGGCGGCCTCGCTCGGCGGCACGATCCGGATCGGGGGCATGGTCGGGCGCGCCCGCTCCAGCTCGAGCTCGTGCCTCGCCTCGAACATCGCCTGCCTGAACGAGGTCGGCTGGCGCAGCTGCCGCAGGCGCTCGTTGGCCGCCCCGGCCATCAGGATCCGGAGGTCGCCATACCCGAGCAGCCGGCCGAGGAACGGCTCCGTGAGGACCGCGTCCGTGATCCGGTCGAGCGAGACGTCGCTCGCCCGCTTGTTGATGATCCCGTCCGCGTGGATGAGCCGCCGCGTCGTCAGCACGTACTCCTCGCTGTGGAACGCGAGCACGGCCCAGGCGACCGCAATCGCGCCGAAGACGGCGAGGAGGAACGTGATCCAGCCCAGGATCTCGAACATCGGCGAGCTGCCGTTGACGACCGCTCGCACGTACAGCAGCAGGGCGGCGAGGAGCAGGGCAAGGATCGCCCAGGCCGACCGGCGGACGACGATCAGCCAGTGCTGGCGGCCACGGCGCACCACGCGTTCGCCCGGGGTCAGCTGCGAGTCGGCGTAGCTCACGGCCGGGCCGTCTGGTCGGTCACGCCCGCGGGTGGGCCCGTGCGTAGACCTCACGGATGCGCTCGCCGGTGAGGTGCGTGTACAGCTGCGTCGTCGAGATGCTGGCGTGGCCCAGGAGCTCCTGGACGACCCGGAGGTCGGCGCCGCCTTCGAGGAGGTGGGTGGCGAACGAGTGGCGGAGCGTGTGGGGCGACACGCGATCGTCGAGCCCGGCACCGTCGGCCGCCGCCTTGACGACCGACCAGGCCTGCTGGCGGCCGAGTCGCACGCCTCTCGGGGTCAGGAACAGGGGCGCGGTGGCACCGTCGGCGACGCCGGCCCCTCGAACCCACTCGCCGCGCGGCCAGGCGAGGTAGCGGGCCAGCCAGTCGACGGCGACCTCCCCGATCGGGACGACACGCTCGTGGTCGCCCTTGCCGATGACCCGGACCCAGGCCGAGTCCAGGCTCATGCTGCCGAGGTCGAGCCCGAGCGCCTCCGACACGCGCAGCCCGGCCGCGTACAGCAGCTCGACCAGCGCCCGGTTGCGGACGCGGACGGCGCGCGCCGGTCCAGCTGTCCCCGGCGTCGCGGCCCCGGCATCTGAGAGGTCCGCGTCACCGCCGGCGGCCTCGAGCAGCCGCCCCACCTCGTCGACCGTCAGCGTCTCCGGCAGGAGCCGCGGCTGACGAGGCAGCTCCAGGTGTGCGGCGACGTCCACCGGGATCAGCCCGTCCCCGTAGGCGAACCGGTAGAAGCCACGGATCGCCGCCGCGCGTCGCCGCAGGCTCGTCGGTGCGAGCCCGGGTTCGTTGGGACGCCCGCGCCGGGCACGTGCCGCGAGATAGCGCTGGGCAATCTCCGGGCCCACCGACCAGCGCGCCGCGGCCCCGCGGCTGATCGCGAAGTCGGACAGGTCGCCCCGATAGGCGCGGATGGTCGCGTCGGCCACGCCCCGCTCCACGCGCAGGTAGGTCAGGTAGTCGTCGATCGCCCGGTCGAGCGTCCCGGCGGTGGTGGTCGCGGCGGTCACGTGGCGATTGTCGCTCGCCGCGGCATCGCGCTCAGGCCGGCGCGTCCGCGAGCCGCCCGGCCCGCCACGCTTCCGCACGGTCCAGGAGCTCGCGGGCCGACAGCCGCGCGGCCTCGCCGCCGGCCGCGCCGCCGATCATCTGGGCGAGCTCGTCCTCGCGCTCGTCGCGCTCGAGGCGCTCGACGTCGGTCACGGTGCGGCCGTCGCGCTCGCGCTTCGCGATCCGGTAGTGAGCGTCCGCGTAGGCGGCGATCTGCGGCAGATGGGTCACGCACAGGACCTGGTGGTCGCGGGCCAGCGCCCACAGGCTGCGCGCGACCGGGTCGGCGCTCCGCCCGCCGATGCCGGTGTCGATCTCGTCGAACACGAGCGTCGGGGTGTCGTCGACCTCGGCGAGCACCTGCTTGACGGCCAGCGCGACGCGCGACAGCTCGCCGCCCGATGCGATCCGGGCCAGCGGGCGCGCCGGCTCCCCCGCGTTGGGCCGGAACGTGAACACGACGGTGTCGATCCCGGTCCCGTCGAACGCGACGGCGTCGCCGTCCACCTCGACCGCCGGGTCGTCGCGCGCGGCCGGTCGCCGGCCCAGGGCGACGCCGAACGCCTCGGCGGGGAACCCGAGCTCGGCCAGGACCCTGCCCACGGACGCGGCCAGCTCGGTCGCGGTCGCCGCCCGCCGGATCGAGAGGCCGGCCGACGCGTCGGCGACCTCCAGCAGCAGCCGCGCGTCGTCCGCGGCGCGGCGAGCCCGCTCGTCCTCGAGCCCGCGCAGCCGCTCCGCCTCCGCCGCCGACCGGACGCCGTGCTCGATCACGGTCTCCTCGTCGTCGCCGTACCGCCGCAACAGCCGGTGGATCTCGCCCAGGCGCTCCTCGAGCCGCGCGAGGCTCGCCGGGTCGTGGTCCACGCCCTCGGCCAGCGTCCGTGCCTCGGCCGCCACGTCCTCGAGCTCCGCCTCGAGGCCGGCGAGCCGGTCGGCCAGCGGCCCCCAGCGGGCGTCGAGGCGGGCCAGCGACCGGAGCTCCTGCTCGGCCCTCGCCACCTGCTCCCGCGCGCCGCGGCCCTCGCCGAGCAGCGTCTCCCGGACGTCGGCGGCCCCGGCCATGATCGTCTCGCCGTGCTGCACGACGGCCAGCTGGCCCGTGATCTCCGCGGCCTCGCCGGGTCGCAGGCCGGCCGCGGCGATCTCGTTCGCCTCGTGCTCGAGCAGGTCGAGCCGCCGGATGAGCTCGCGAGGATCCATCTCGAGCTCGGATTGCGCCGCGCGGTTGGCGCGCCACCGCTCGACCGCGCTCGCGACGACGGCCCGGAGTTCGCCGTGGCCGCCGTAGGCGTCGAGGAGGTCGCGCTGCCAGCTCTCGTCCAGCAGCCGCTGCTGATCGTGCTGCCCGTGGATCTCGACCAGGCCGCCGGTCGCCATCGCCAGCCGGCCCGCCGTGACCGCGTCGTCGTCGAGGCGCGCCGTCGACCGCCCGTTCGCGCCGACCTCGCGCACGGCGATCAGGGGTTCCGGCAGGCGGTCGAACAGCGCCTCGACCCGCGCGGCCTCCGCCCCGTGCCGGACCAGCGTCGCGTCCGCGCGGGCGCCCAGCGCGAGCCCCAGGGCATCGATCAGCAGGCTCTTGCCGGCGCCGGTCTCGCCCGTCAGCACGTTGAGGCCCGGCGAGAACACGAGCCGCAGCCGATCGATCAGCGCGAGGTCGTCGACCGCGAGCTCCAGCAGCCGCCCGACCCGCTCGCCCTCGGGCTCCGCGATCACTACCTGCCGCCTCCGATCACGACGGCAGCAGCTGGACCTTCGTCCGCAGCAGGTCCCAGAACGGCATCGTGCCGGCCGGCTCGACGAAGCGGATGGGTCGTTCGAGCGCGCGCACCTCGACCACGTCCCCGACCTCGATCCGGTGGTCCTCGCGGCCGTCGATCGAGACCAGCGCCTCGTCGGCAGCGAGCACCTGGCAGCGCACGACCTGGTGCGGCGACACGACCACCGACCGGATCGCCGACAGGTAGCCGGCGATCGGGGTGACGACGAGATTGCGACTCTGCGGGTCCAGGATCGGGCCACCGGCCGAGAACGAGTACCCGGTCGATCCGGTCGGGCTCGAGACGACGAGCCCGTCGGCGATGAACGTGGCCAGGTGCGACTCGTCGATGGACACCGACATGCGAACCACCCGCGCCAGCGAGCCGCGGGCGATGACGAAGTCGTTGAGGGCGGTGAACGTCCGCGGCGCGGGCCGGCCGGCCGGCAGGATCGACCCCACGAGGCCCATCCGGGGGTGGACGTCATACGCGCCGGTGCGCAGCTTCTCGAGCACGGCCTCGAGCTCGTCCATCTCGGCCTTCGACAGGAAGCCCACCTTGCCCAGGTTGATGCCGAGGATCGGCACATCGACGGCGATCACGGCCTGGACCGCCCGCAGGAACGTGCCGTCGCCGCCGAGCACGACCAGCACGTCCGTGTCGGCCAGGTGCGCGCACAGCGTCTCGGTCTGATCGGCCGGCACGGCCCACTGGTCGATATCGCGCATCCGGCACCAGCCGGCCGCACGTTCGCTCAGCTCGACTGCCTGCTCGATGGTCGGGTTGTACGCGAAGCCGATCCGGCCGACGTTCACGCGCTCCCCTCGCCGACCGGGGCCCAGGCGGCCGCGACCGCCTCGTCGATCCGCTCGCCGACCTCAGCGCACGACGGGCCTGCCTGGAGGTGAACGAGGAACTCGCGGTTGCCCTCCGGGCCCTGGATCGGCGACGCGATCACGGCCCGCGTCCCCAAGCCGAGGCTGGCCGCCGTCGCCGCGACCTCTGCGATGACCCGCCGATGGACGGCGGCGTCCCGCACGACCCCGCCCTTCGCCTCGGCGCGACCGGCCTCGAACTGCGGCTTGACGAGGGCGACGATCGGGCCGCGACCGTCGCGCAGCACGGACCGAATCGGGGCGAGAACCAGGCCCAGCGAGATGAACGACACGTCCACGACGGCGACGTCCGCCGGCTCGGGCAGCGATTCCGGCGTCAGCGTCCGGGCGTTGACGCGCTCCATCGACACCACGCGCGGGTCGCGGCGCAGGCGGTCGGCGAGCTGCCCGTAGCCCACGTCGACGGCGTAGACCCGAACGGCGCCGCGGTCGAGCAGGACGTCGGTGAATCCGCCCGTCGAGGCCCCGACGTCGACGCCCACCAACCCGGCCACGTCGATCCCGAAGGCGTCGAGCGCGGCGATGAGCTTGTGCGCGCCCCGGCTGACCCAGCGCGACCCGCCGCTGACGGCCACCGCGGCGTCGTTGGAGACCAGGTCGCCCGACTTGAGGTCCGAGCGTGCCGCGTCGCCCTCGCCGACCTTGACCTGGCCGGCCATCACCATCGCCTGGGCACGCGCACGGGACTCCGCGAGCCCGCGCTCGACGAGCAGCAGGTCGAGCCGGATCCGACGCTTGGTCGCCGTCGCCATCTGCCTATCGTGGCACACGCGCCCTTACCCGCGGCGCACCGCCGCGGAAGGCGGTCGACGACGCGGCGCCCGACAAATTCGCGTGGGTCGGCCGGGTCAGGCGTGCCTGGCGGCCTGCGCTTCGATCCCCAGCTGGGCGACCGTCTCCTCGACCTGCGCGGTGAGGCCCGGGACGTCGAGGCGGATCAGGCGTCGGAGGTCCGTCACGGACCCGTGGTCGACGAACCGGTCGCCCGGGATCCCGATGGGTCGGACCGGGATCGAGCGGTACGAGGGGTCGGCGAGCCGCGCCTCCTCGAACGCCTCGAGCACGGCGGAGCCGAACCCGCCGGTCACCACGCTCTCCTCGAACGTGACGACGAGCGACTTGCCCCGCGCCTGGTCGAGGATCAGCTGGCGGTCGAGCGGCTTGACGAACCGGGCGTTGATCACGCCCACGGACCAGCCACGCCCCTCGAACGCGTCGGCGACCTCGAGGGCACGGCCGGTGATCGGGCCGAAGGTCACGAACAGGAGGTCCCGGCCCTCGCGGAGCACCTCGCCACGCCCGATCGGCAGCACCTCCGGCTTGCGCTCGGGCACCCCGAAGCCCGCGTCACGGGGATAGTGGAGCGCGAACGGGTGGTCCTGGGCGAGCGCGGTCCGAAGCAGCGAGCGCAGCTCCTGCTCGTCGCGCGGGCTCGCGATCACGATGTTCGGCAGGATCCGCTGCGCCGGCACCGTGAACATGCCCTGATGGCTGGTCCCGTCCTCGCCGACGAGGCCCGCGCGATCGACCGCCAGCAGCACGGGGGCGTCGTTCTGGCACACGTCGTGGACCGTCTGGTCGAACGCCCGCTGCAGGAAGGTCGAGTACAGCGCGACGACCGGGCGCATCCCGCCGAGGGCGAGGCCCGTGGCGAGCGTCACCGCGTGCTGCTCGGCGATTCCGACGTCGATGAACCGCTCGGGGTACGCCGCCTGGAACTTTGCCAGGCCCGTGCCGGTCGGCATGCCGGCGGTGATCCCGACGATCCGACGGTCGGTCTTGCCGAGCTCGACCAGCTCCGCGGCGAAGAACGCCGTGTAGTTGGGTGTCTTCGCCTGCCCCTTTGCGGCCGCCGGGGGCACCGCGGCGCCCTCGCCGCCCGGCGACGAGGACCCACGCCGGTCGGCCATGACCGACGCGGAAGGCGGGGCGCCGGCCTCGGCCTTGCGGCCACTGGTGACGTTCGAGCCCGTGGCCGCGCCCGAGGCCATCGGGTCGCCGTTCGGTCCCGAATGGAGCTGGTCGTGGGCGTCCACCGCGAGCGGCATCGCCATCGGCGGCAGCGCGGCACCGTGGAACGAGACCTGGTCGGCCTCGGCCGGGCGGTAGCCCTTCCCCTTCTGGGTCCGGACGTGGACGATCACGGGACCGGGAAGCGACAACGCCCGACGGAACGTCTCCTCGAGCACCGGCAGGTCGTGGCCGGGCATCACGCCGATGTAGGTGATCCCGAGGTCCTCGAACAGCTGTCCCGGCTGGGCGAAGGACACCACCGACTGCCGGAGCCGGCGCGACAGCTCGAGCGCGCGCGGGCCGACGATGGGCAGGTGCTCGGTGATCCGGTCGTAGGCGGACTTGCTCTGCTGCCACGCCGACGACAGCTTGATCTCGGACAGGTACTTCGACAGCGCCCCGACCGAGGGGCTGATCGACATCTCGTTGTCGTTGAGCACGATCAGCAGCTGGCTCTGGCGGTGGCCGATGTCGTTGAGGGCCTCGAGCGAGAGCCCCGACAGCAGCGCCGCGTCGCCGACAACGACCGCGACCCGCTCGAGCGAGTGACGCAGGTCCCGGGCGGTGGCGAGGCCCTCGGCGATCGAGAGGCCGGTGCCGGCGTGCCCGCCGTCGAACACGTCGTGGGGCGACTCGGTGCGCCGCGGGAAGCCCCCCACCCCGTCGATCTGGCGCAGGGTGTGGAAGCGCTCGAGCCGGCCCGTCAGCAGCTTGTGCGCATACGCCTGGTGGCCCGTGTCCCACACGATCCGGTCGCGCGGCGACTCGAGAAGCCGGTGCAACGCGAGGGTGATCTCGACGACGCCCAGCGATGAGCCGAGGTGGCCGCCGGTGACGGCGACGGTCCGGATGATCGTCTCGCGCAGCTCGGTGGCGAGCCGCTCGAGCTCTGGATCGGTGAGGCCGCGGAGGTCCGACGGGCCCTGGAGACGGTCGAGGATGGGCACGGCGGCTCCTGACTTGATCGTTCGTGCGCGGTAGCCCTTCGGGCGCCGGCGTGGGACGCCCGAGGATGCGACTCGGTGACGATTATGTGATAGCTGATGGTAGCAGGATTTGGCAAGGCACGGTCACTGCCCTACTCCTCGGCGGCGTCCTCGGGGCGGACGTCGACGGCCGCGAGCGCGCCCCCGGCGCGGGCGACGAGCTGTTGCACCCGCAACTCTGCGTCCGCGAGGAGCGCGGCGCATCGCTCGTGAAGGATGACGCCACGCTCATAGAGCGCGATCGTCCGTTCCAGCGGCTGGCCGCCGGCCTCGAGCTCCGCGACGGTCCGCTGGAGCTCGGACAGCGCCTGGTCGAAGGTGAGGGTCGCGGTGTCGGCGGCGGGCGCCGTCGTCGGCTCGGTCGTCATCGGCGTGAAGGATACGTGGGTTGGCCGCGATCGCCAGCGTCAGGCCGGATCGGCGTCCACGGTCGCGGCGAGGTCCCCGCCCGCCAGCGTGACCCGCAGGCCCGTGCCGGCCGGCGCCTCGGCCGGGTCCCGCACGATGCCGTCGTCGCTCCTCCGGCGCGCGATCGCATACCCCCGCTCCAGCGTGGCCTGCGGGCCGAGGGTCGTCAGGGCCGACACCGACGCGTCGAGCGCCGCGCGCGCCCGGGCGACGCGGGCGGCCGCGAGCGCGTGCTGGCGTCCCGAGACTCGCTCCTCGGCGGAGCGCGCCGTCGTGACGCGGGCAAGCGTGGCGCGGGTCGCCCGGTCGAGCAGCAGGCCGGCCCGTTCGCGCGACTCGACGAGGCGGACGGCCGGGTCGAGGCGATCCAGGAGCCGGCGCTCCGCCGCGACCTCGCGAGACGCTGCGGCCAGGCCGCCGAGCGCGATGGCGTCGAGCCGCGACCGCCGGCCGCGGAGGGCCGCGATGAGGTCGACCCGGTCGGGCACGACGAGCTCCGCCGCGGCCGACGGTGTCGGCGCCCGCACGTCGGCCGCGAAGTCGGCCAGCGTGACGTCGACCTCGTGGCCCACGCCGCATACCAGCGGCACCGGGTGGGCCACGATCGCCCGGACGACGCGTTCGTCGTTGAACGACCACAGGTCCTCGAGCGATCCCCCACCCCGGGCGAGGATCGTGACCGCCGGCGCATCGTCCGCTCGGCCGTCGCTCGCCGCCTCCTCGATCCAGCGCTCCAGGCGGCGCAGCGCGCCCACGATGCTCTGCGGCGCGCCGTCGCCCTGGACCTGGCAGGCGACCAGCAGCACGCGGGCGAGTGGCCAGCGCCGCGCGAGGACGTTGCAGACGTCGCGCCAGACGGCGCCCGTCGGCGAGGTCACGACGGCGATCACGCGCGGCCGATCCGGCAGCGGCCGCTTGCGCGCGGCGTCGAACAGCCCCTCTTCGGACAGGCGCGCCTTCAGCTGCTCGAACCGGATCGCCAGGTTGCCGAACCCCGACGGCTGGAGCGAATCGACGTACAGCTGCAGGGCCCCCTGGGGCTCGAACACGTCCATCCGGCCGTGCACGATCACCTGCAGCCCGGTCTGGGGCTGGAACGCAGAGCGCACCCGCTCGTCCCGGAACCAGACGCACTGCAGCTGTGCACGGGCGTCCTTCAGCGCGAAGTACGCGTGACCGGCGGTGGACACCGTCACCCGCCCGACCTCACCCTCGACCCACAGGTCCCGCAGCCCGTCGTCGGCCCGCACGCGCTCGCGGATGGCCCGGCTGACCTCGGACACGGTCTTGACGTTCAGCCCGAAGGTGCCGGACGGCGGCCCGCTGCGCTCGACCGGTGCGTCCATCCCGGCATGGTACCGACGTCGGTACGTCCGGCTCGCGTTGGTTCAGCCGAACCCGAGTTGCACGTAGCGCCAGCGGTCGTCACCCGAGAGCTGGCTGCGGAGGTGGTTGATCTCGCCGGCGTGGTAGGCGTCGTGGGTGATCATCGAGGCGACGATCCAGCGGGTGGGCCGGCGCTCGCCCCAGTTCGTCAGACGGGCGACGTCGAGCTGTGTGTCGTCCGGCAGGTCAGCCACGTGCGCTCGCAGCTTCGCCTGAGCCGCTCGAAGCCAAGGCAGGACGTCCGCCATCGGGGCCGGGCCCTCGGGAGTCCACGGCTCGACCTCGGGCGCCCCGAACCGGAGGGTTCCCCGCCCGAACGCGTAGTCGTCGTACATGACCTTGCACGCGCCGACGTGGAGGGCGATCGACTCGATGGTGCGCGTGACCCCCGGAGGCCGGGCGCGCCACTGGTCGTCGGCAACGGTGGCGAGGTTGGTCAGCAGCGCCTGGCTCTCGTTCGAGGCCTCGATCCCGGCGCCGTCGAACGCCTCGTCCATGAGCCCGATCAGCGCTTCGATCCCGCCGCGGCCCATGGGCTTACAACCGGGTCTGGTACTCGCCGGTCCGGGTGTCGATGCGCAGCGTGTCGCCCTCGTTGACGAACAGCGGCACGACGACGACGAGACCCGTCTCCATCGTGGCGTTCTTGCGGGCGCCCTGGGCCGTGTCGCCGGCGAAGCCCGGCTCGGTCTCGGCGACGAGGAGGTCGACGGTGACCGGGAGCTCGATGCCCAGCGTGTCGCCCTGGTAGCTCGTCCGGTCGAGGGTCATCCCTTCCTTCAGGAAGCCGACGACGTCGTCGAGCGTCTCGGCCCGTAGGCTGAACTGCTCGTAGGACTCGGTCTCCATGAAGTGGAGGTCGTCGTCGTCGCGGTACAGGAACTGCACCGGGCGCCGGTCGATCTGCGCGCGCGGCCAGCGCTCGCCGGCTTGGAACGACTTCTCGACCGTGCTGCCCTTCTTGACGTTGCGCAACTTGATGCGGACCTGGGCCGAGCCGCGGCCCATCTTGATGTGGTGGTAGTCGAGGATCTGCCACAGGTCGCCGTCAAGCTCGATGACGACGCCCTTGCGCAGCTCGCCGGTGCTGATCATTGGGTTGGCGCTCCGGTGGGCATGGCGCGAATCAGGAGGCGTGCGCACTCCGCGCGCGGGTCGATTGAATGTCGGCCGATGCTACCAGAGGGTGCCGCGCCTGCCGCCCAAGCCGACGGCGCCGCGCATCGTCAGCCGGGCAGCGCGATGACGTCGCGCGGGAACCGCGTCAAGCGCTCCACGAGCCGGCGGTCGACGTCGATGTGGACGAGGTCCTCGATCCGGACGCCGGTCTCGCCCTCCAGGTAGATGCCGGGCTCGACCGAGAACACCGTTCGCCCGGGGACCGGATCGTCGGTCGCGACCCGGCCGAAGCGCGGCTCCTCGTGGGTGGCGAGGCCGATCCCGTGCCCCAGCCCGTGGCCATAGGCGGGCCAACGTCCATCCGCGTCGATCACGGCGCGGGCGATCGCGTCCGGCTCGCGACGGCTCGGCGGCACGGCGCCCGCGGCGACCGACGACTCGATCCAGTCGATCGCCGCCTGCTGCGCCCCCCTGACCAGGTCGTGCACGGCCAGGTCGCGTTCGGCCGGCTCGCCGATGAACAGCGTGCGGGTCATGTCGCTGCGGTAGCCCTCGACCTGGGCACCGAAGTCGAACAGCAGCACCGCATCGCGAAGCACCGGTCGATCGCCCGGCGAGCCGTGCGGGAGGGCGGCCTCCGGCCCGGAGAGGCAGGCGACGTCGAACGCGAGCGCCTCCGCGCCGCCGCCGCGGATCAGCCACTCCAGGCGCAGCGCGAGGTCGGCCTCCGAGATGCCGGCCCGGATCTCGGGCAGCAGCGTGGCGAGGGCGCGGTCGGCGACGGCGCAGGCCGCCGCGATCCGCTCGATCTCGTCGGGCTGCTTCTCGGCGCGCAGGGCCTCGACCCAGCCTTCGACCGGCACGAGCTCCACGTCCGGCGCGGCGGCCTCGAGGCGCAGCCAGAGCGCGTGGGTGATCGAGGCGGCCTCGACCGCGACCCGCCGCGCGCCGACCGAGGCGAGCAGCCGGGGCCACGCCCCGGGCAGGTCGTACCCGACTTCGTCGACGTGGGCCTCGGAGGTCTCCCGCCGGGCCTGGATCGTGTATCGCGAGTCCGTCACGACGATGACCTGGTCGGCGCCGACGACGAACTGGCCGGAATGCCCCGAGACGCGGTCCTCGCCCTCCGCGAGCACGAAGCCCGTCAGCCAGCGCATGTCCTCACGCCGGGCGCCGAAGTAGGCGTCGACGCCGTCGGCGGCCATCCGGGCTCGCAGCGCGGCGACGCGCCCGGGTCGGTGGCTGCGCTCGGCCTCCGCCCATCGCCGGCGGGTCGCGGCGTCCGGCGGGGCGGCGAAGTCGGCCGCGACCGGCAGGCCGCCGGCCATGTCAGTCCTTGCCGTACTTGGCCACGTTCTGGTCGTGCTCGGCGTGCGTCTTCGCGAAGGCGCTCGTGCCCGAGCCGTCGCCCTTGGCGATGAAGAACAGGTAGCCATCCTTGGTGTTGGGCGCGATCGCGGCGTCGATGGACGCGATCGACGGCGAGGAGATCGGCCCGGGCGGCAGGCCCTTGCTGGTGTAGGTGTTGTACCCGGCCAGGTTCGCGGGCAGGGGCACCGGGAGCTGCTCCTTGAGCTTGTTCCAGAACACGTAGGTCTGCCACTGGTTGAACTTCATCGCATCGAGCTGGAGCGTGTCGTTGACGTAGAAGATCGTCGGGTCGGACTGCAGCAGGCCCGTCGGCCACTTCTTCGGGTTCAGCCGGTTCTGGTAGACGCCCGCGATCAGCGGCCGCTCCTCGTCAACCTGCGCCTCGCGCTCGACGATCGAGGCGAGCGTCAGCTCCTCGTAGAACGTCAGGCCGCGCTTGTCGGGCACCTTCAACCGGTCGGGGCCCACGTGGTCGTAGAAGGCGTTGAGCATCATCCTGACCAGGTCGTCGGCGGTGGTCGGGTTCTCGTTGCCGGTCGTGATCGTGTATGTCGCCGGGTAGAGGAATCCCTCCAGCGACGCGCCCTTGGGCCGGATGGTCTCGTCCAGCAGCCACGGGTAGTCGCCGAGCAGGGCGTCGGTCGGCTTCATCACGAGGTCGTAGAACGCCTGCGGGTCGACGTCGGTCCCCGGGATCGTCTGCAGCTTCGCCGTCATCTGCTCAGCGCGCAGGCCCTCCCGGAAGGTGACCTTGAGGGCCTGGTTCTCGATCCGGTTGTTGACGAGGCCGTCGACGACTCCAGCCGGCGTGAGGTTCAGGGCGAGCGAGTACCGGCCCGCGTTGAGCTTCGGCAACAGGTCATCCTGCCGCGCCTCGTACAGGAACGCACGCTGGCTGGCGATGATCCCGGCGTCCTCCAGCCGCGGCGCCAGGCTCGTCGGCGTGTCGCCGGGTTGGACGACGAACTCCACCTTGGTGTCGTCCTCCGAGGCGGGGTCGGTCAGGGCTGCGCCGAGGTCCTCGCGCACGAGGTCCGACACGAAGCCGAGCTGAAGCGCGGAGGGGTTGTCCCACGCCCACGGCACGACGACCGCGCGCAGCAGCGGCCGTGCGACGGTCGCCATGACCACCAGCACGAAAACCGCAATGGCCACGAGGAACAGGAGGAAGCGCAGGATCCCGCCGATGCCGCCGCGGCGGTCGCGGTACCGCTCGTAACGGCGCTGGTCCCCGGGCCCGCGGCCATACCGGCCCGTGCGCTGGTAGGGGTCCGCCCGTCGGACCGGGGTCTGGGGCTGCGGCTCGATGGGCTGCCTCGGACCTTGACCGCTGCGGATGCTCACCGAGCCTCCTGGCGGGCGTCCAGCTCGTCCTGGAGGATGACGGCGGCGGCCTCCCGATCGATCCGCGCACGATAGGCGTTGCGCTGGGCCCGCGACGGCGCGCCGCCCGACCTCCCGCGCGGCATGCGCCCGAGGCGCCGCTCGGCCTCGAACGAGGACAGCCGCTCGTCGCGCATCGTGACCGGGATGGCGAGGCGCGTGCCGATCTCCGTCGGCCCACGCCCGGGCGCCCGCGGCCATCGTGCCCTCCTGGCCCGCGGCCTCGATCGGCAGCCCGACGACCAGCTCCGTGACGTCCTGCTCGCGACAGACGCGAGCCAGCGCCTCGGCGTCGGCGTCGATCGTCTTGGCGCGGCCGATCGTCGACAGCGGCCGGGCGCCGCCGATCCCGGATTCGGCCACGGCGAGCCCGATCCGCCGCTCGCCGAGGTCGATTCCCAGGATGCGGCTCATCCGGCGGATGGTACCGGCTCGCCCCCGGAGCCGCCGACGAGCGCGCTCGCCGTCGTGCCCGCGGGAACCGCCAGCGAGCTCGACGCCGGCGTATCGGACGGGGCAGGTGAGGCTCCCGGCGAGGCCGCCTCGCTGACCGGCAGGCCGACGGTCAGGATGACCCGCTGCTCGAGCGACGGCACCGACGTCACCCAGCTCGGCCAGGGGTCGATGACGACGTCGCCGTACGGCTGCAGGGCGGCCTTCGCCTGCTCGATCGGGAGGCCGAGGACGGTCCGCTCGAGCGCGGCGGCATCGAGCGGGCGAACCTGGGTCGCCGACGCGGTCACCGGGAACTCGATCCTGCCGTCGACGACCGTCCCGTCCCCGATCTCGACGGTCGTCGAGCCCGGCACGAGCTCGCGACCCTCGGCCACCGAGGCCTGGAGGCGCTGCTCGCCGATGGCCTCCGCCGGCGAGGCGTCCGCCGCCAGGACCGTGCCGTCCGCGGACAGCCCGAGCGTGAACGAGTCGACCTCCTGGCCGACCAGGGTCTGCGGATCGACCGACGGCGTCGACTCGCCAAGCACGGCGGTCGCGGGGAACGGCGTGGTGCCCTCGGGCACGTCGCTCGGATGCTGGACCTCGGTCGCGAACTGGTCCTGGAGGTCCGCGTCCAGCTTGGCCAGCGCGGCGTCGACGTCCTTCTGCGAGACCCGGGTGAACTCCTCGCGCGTGCCGCCCGTCGTCGGGGCGGGGTTGTTCACTCGCAGGACGTTGCTGTTGTACCGGGGCGGGACGACCCGGATCGTGCCCGCGTCGACGTTTCCATCCGGACCCGGCACGTCGGCGGTCACCGCCACTTCGCTCGACTGGCAGTCGAGGCTGGGCGAGGCGCCGCCACCCGACAGGATCGCGACCGGCAGGAACACCTCCTCGTCGGTGGTGAACGCGGTCCCGCTCGCGGTCTTGACGACGGACCCCGAAGGGATGCGGTAGGCCGACGTCGGGTCGCAGTTCGTCCACTTGACGGCCCCATTGGCCGGGTGCTTCTCGACCCGCTTGCCGGTCGCCGGAAACTCGGACTGGGTCTCGACCGGGACCGTCAGCGTCACCGCCGGCACGACGCCCGCGGCCTCGTCGACCGAGGTCGCCGCAGGGTCGGCGTGCACCTTGAACGTGACGGGCCCGAGGTCCTCGATGCGCGGCGTGACCGTGATCGACGCCGACGGGAGCAGCAGGTAGGCGCCGACGCCGACGGCCCCGACCACGAGGACGAGGACGAGCAGCGCGCCGATGATCGCGCCGAGACGGCGGCCCCGCCGGCGCCCCTGGGCAACGGGCAGCGCGTCGGGCGAGCGGGTCGTGGACGCGCCGACGGCGCCGGGCGCGTCGTACAGGTCGGTGTCGGAGAGGTCGGTCGCGCCGGGAGCGGCGGCGGCCGCGCCAACCGCGGCGGGGCGAGCCGACGATCTACTGCGCGCCTTCGCGCCCGAACTCCGGACGCTGCCCGAATCGGCGTCGGCGCCGCCGCTGGGTGCAGGGGCGGCGGCGCCACGCGGTTCAACGGGGGTGGCTGAGGCCGTTTCGCCCGCAACGGCCGCACCTCCGGCCGTCGCCGCACCGCTGGCGAGGCCCGCCGCCGCGCGCGACGCCGCGCGGCGCGCGTCCTTCTCCTCGTCCTCCGTGTCGAGCGCCTCCTCGTACTCGCCCACCGACGCGAACACCGGCAGGCCCGCGGACGCCGCCAGGGCGCGCGCCGAGGCATCGGGCGCGACGATGTCGAGGCGCCGTCCGTGGCTCATCGCCTCGCGCGCGAGCAGCCGGAAGTTGATGCGCGAGGTCGCGACACGGGAGCCGAACGGCAGCACCAGGCCCACGCGCGAATCCGCCGCCGCCCGGATTCGTGCGGCGGCGGAGGTGATCTCGTCCTCGGCGTCGAGGTAGACGATGGTCGCCATGCGGGCCGCAGCCTACCCCGGCTCGGGCCTGGACGTCCGACGACGACGGCCGCCCGTGCTCGCCGGCGTGCGCGGCGTGGTCATCGTCAGACCTTCATCGCGCGCAGGACCCGGCGCAGGGTGGCGTCCAGCGGGTCCTCGGAGGTCTGGAGCTCGATGGCCTGGTACGCGAGCCCGAGCGGCGTGACGTCCTGCTGGTCCACCAGCAGCTCGGTCGCGTCCTCGATCGCCTCCACCTGGTCAGGGGCCATGATCGCGACCTCCGGCGGCCGGGCGAACGGCAGGCGCTTCCAGAACCGCTCCGCGGCGAGCGCCTCGCTGATCTCGGGCAGCCGGGAGCCGCCCCCGCAGACGTGGATCCGGGACGGCAGCATCTCGCCCGCGGCCAGCTCCTCCATCACGAGCTCGACGCCCGCCGCCCATACCGCGACGTCGTCGCGCACGATCTCCGCGACCTCGTCGCGGTGCTCGACAGGCAGCCCGCGCGCGTAGTCCACCTTCAGCTCCTCGGCGCGAGGGAACGGGAGGTCGAGCCGGTCGGCGATCGACTTCGTGAACGCCCGCCCGCCGAGGGCGAACATCCGCGTGCCTTCGATCCCGCCCTGCCGGACCAGCGCGACGTCGGTCGTGCCGCCGCCGACGTCGATGAACAGGGCGCCCGCCTGGCGCACGTTGTCGGCGCCCAGCACCCGGGCGACGGCGTACGGCTCGGCGACGACCTCGAGCAGCTCGAGATCGAGCTGGCTGGCGACAGACTGGAGGGCGCCGAGGTGCACGAGCGGCGCGAAAGCGTTGAAGATGCCGATCTTGACGTGGCGGCCCTGGAAGCCCACCGGGTTGGTGAGCCCGTAGCCGTCGATCGAGGCGCCGACGATCGCGCTGTGGACGAGCCGGACGTCGACGTGCGGCAGCCCCGTCTCCCACGTGATCGAGCGCTCGGCCTCGTGGAGCGCCTCGCGCTGGACGCTGTCGATGAGCTTGACGAGCTCGGCGTCGTTGATCGTTGCCTCGGGGCGCTTCCGCTCCTGCGTCATCGTCGTCGTGAAGCCCTTGACGAGCTCGCCGGCGATCCCTATGACGACCTGGGTCGGCCGGAAGCCGGCCATCTCCTCGGCCTCCTGGAGGGCGACCGCACAGTTGTCGACGACGGCCGCGATGTCGGCCACCGTCCCCGACTGCATATGGCTCAGGCCCTGGCGCTTCCGGCCGACGCCGCGCACCGTGCCGTGCCCGTCGTCGTCGATCTCGAACACGAGCGCCTTCGCGAACTCCGTGCCGATGTCGAGCGAGGTGCAGGCGGTCAGGGCCGAGGCGTCCTCCCGGTTCCAGATCCGGCGCAGGAACGCCATCTACCGTGCCTCGCCGCGCCGGACCGCGGCCGGCGTCACGCGGCGCCGGCGCGGGCGGCAGCCGCGGCGCGTACCGCCGCGATCGCGTCTCCGAGCCCCTCCCGGCGCGTGCCTTTGCCCTGGGCCATCTCGGGGCGCCCGCCGCCCCGGCCATCGATCGCGGTCATGGCCCCCTGGACGAGCGACCCGGCCGCGATGCCACGCGCGACCAGGTCGTCGCTGACGGTGACGAACAGCTGCGGCTCCTCGGCGTCAAGGCCCAGGGCGATCACGCCCGACGGAAAGGCGCCGCGCACGTCCTTGGCGAAACCCTTGAGGACGTCCATGGACTCGAGGTCGAGGGCGGCGCCGATGAACCGCACCCCGGGCGCGACCTCCTCGGCGCGTCCGGCGAGGTCGCCGGGCTTGGGCCGGGCGGCCGCCCCGCCGTCGCGCAGTCGTCGCTTCGTGTCGCGGAGCTCGCCCTGGAGCGCGGCGATCCGCTCCTCGAGCGCATCCGGCGTCCGGGCTCCGACCGCTGCGGCCGCCCGGTCGAGCGTCGCGAACCGCTCGTTCATCAGCCGGTCGGCCGCCGCGCCGGTGACGGCCTCGATGCGCCGGACCCCCGAGCCGATGCTCCGCTCGCCGGTGATCACGAAGTTGCCGACCTGGCCGCTGGCCCGGCAGTGCGTCCCGCCGCACAGCTCGTGGCTGAACCCCTCGACCCGGATCGTGCGCACCTTATCGCCGTACTTCTCGTCGAAGAACGCGTCCGCGCCCGCGGCCTGGGCCTCGGCCATCGTCATCCATTCGATGGACACCGGGCGGTCGTCGCGGACGACGCCGCGAACCTCGGCCTCGATGGCGCGCTTCTCGTCGTCGGTCAGCGCGCGGTCGAACGGGTAGTCGAAGCGCAGGTAGTCGGGATGCACGAGCGAGCCCGCCTGGCGCGCCGACTCGCCGACCACGTTCCGCAGCGCGCGGTGGAGCAGGTGCGTTCCCGTGTGGTTGCGCATCGTGTCCGCGCGGCGGACGGCGTCGACCGCGAGCGACACCGTGTCCCCGACAGCGACCTTGCCGTGGAGCACCCCGCGATGGACGGTGAGCCCCGCCGTCTGCGTTCCGGCCACGCGCTGGACGTCATCGACGTCGAACAGCACGCTGCCGTCCGCGGCCCGGATGGTGCCGGTATCGGCGACCTGGCCGCCGCTCTCGGCGTAGAACGGCGTCCGGTCGAGGACGAGCTCGGCGCGCGCAAACGCGTCGGTCCGCAGCTCGATCTCGGGCACCGCCTCGAGCGTCTCGTACTCGATCCCATCGCGCAGGATCGCGACCACCCGCCCCTCGGCCGTCGTCGTCTCGTAGCCCAGGAACTCGGTGGCGCCGAGCCTCGTCAGCAGCGCGTTGTACAGCGAGGCGAGCTCGGCCGTCTTCGCGAGGTCCGCCTTCGTGCCCGCCCGGCTGCGCGTCCGCTGCTCCGCCAGCGAGTCCTCGAAGCCCGCGAGGTCCGTGCGCACGCCGTACTCGGCAGCAAGCTCGACGGTCAGGTCGATCGGGAACCCGTACGTGTCGTGGAGGCGAAACGCGACGTCGCCGGGCAGCACGGGCGCGTCGGGCGGGAGCGACTCCGCCAGGCGCCCGACCACCCGCTCGGCCGAGGTCAGCGGGATCAGCGCCTCCTCGAGCAGGCCCGTGCCCGCCTCGAGGGTCCGGTTGAACTGGCGCTCCTCGCGCTCGATGACGCCCAGGATCTCCTCCCGACGCTCGGCGAGGTGTGGATACGCGCCGGCCATCGTCTCGACGACGACCTTGGCCGTCTCGCCGAGGAACGGCTCGGTCCGCCCTAGCAGCCGGCCGTGGCGGACCGCCCGGCGGAGGATCCGGCGCAGGACGTAGCCCCGGCCCTCGTTCGAGGGCAGGACCCCGTCGCCCACGAGGAACGTCACCGCGCGAGAGTGGTCCGCGATCACCTGGTAGCTGAAGCGCTCCGCCTCGAACCCCTCGGGATCGTGACCCAGCAGCTCGCGCATCCGGGCGTGGATCGGTGCGAACAGGTCGGTGTCGTAGTTGCTCGCCACGCCCTGCACGACGCTCGCGACTCGCTCGAGGCCCAGGCCCGTGTCCACGCCCGGCGCGGGCAGCGGCGTCAGCGAGCGGTCCGGGTGGAGCTCGAACTCCATGAACACGAGGTTCCAGACCTCGAGCCAGCGCGGGCAGTGCTCGCTGTGGTCGGGCACGCACTCGGGGCCCTCGGAAAGGTGCGCGCCGCGATCGTAGTGGAGCTCCGAGCAGGGGCCGCAGGGCCCGACGTCGGCCATGCGCCACCAGTTCTTCTCGTCGCCGGCCGGAAAGTCGCCCCAGCGCACGAGCCGCTCCGGCGGCAGGCCGATCTCATCCTTCCAGACCGAGTGGGCCAGGTCGTCGGTGGTGTAGACCGTGGCGGCGAGCCGGTCCGCGGGGATCTGGAGGTCGCGAGTCAGGAAGTCCCACGCCCAGTGGATCGCCTCTCGCTTGAAGTAGTCGCCGAAGCTCCAGTTGCCGAGCATCTCGAACAGCGTGTGGTGGCGCGGCGTCCGTCCGACCTCCTCGAAGTCGTTGTGCTTGCCGGCGACCCGCAGGCAGCGCTGGTAGTCGACGGCCCGGACGTAGTCCCGCTTCTCCACCCCGGTCAGCGCGTCCTTGAACTGGACCATGCCGGAGTTCGTGAACAGCAGCGTCTGGTCGCCGGCCGGGACGAGGCTCGCGCTGGGGACCACGGTGTGGCCGCGCTCGGCGAAGAACTCCACGAAGCGCGACCGGATTTCGGACGCGGTGAGATAGGGAATCGCGGTCTGCTCGGTGGGGCTCGCCATCGGCGCAATGGTAGCGAACGGGCGAGGCCTCTCCGCGGCCCTTGCCGATCAGCCCGGGCCGCTCCCCCGGCGACGGCGGAGCATGCTCCCGCCGGCGAGCGCCGCCCCGACAAGCGCACCCACCACCAGGCCGCCGAGGAAGCGGCGCGAGCGATGCGTGTCGCCGCCCAGCAGCTCGGACAGGTCCGCGAGCGAACCCAGTGGCCTCGGGCCGTCGAGCTTGGAGGTGATCTCCTTGAACGGGTCGTCGCCCGGCATCAGCGGAGCTTCTGGGACTGCGGGCCGAGGGTGGCGAGCACCGCGACGATGCCGATGCCGACCCAGGCGAGGATCGTGGCCGGGATCAGCGGGAAGTCACCGATCGTGAGGATCTCGAAGCCGATTCGGCCGCCGATTGCGGAGCCGGCCCACGCGCCGAGCGCGGCGGCGATGTACGTGACGGGCAGCCGGCCCCCGGCGTCGCCGCGGATCAGCACGTAGATGGCGGTGTTGACGAGGCCGACGAGCAGCGCCAGCGGCAGGGCCGGCCCGATGGTCATGCGATCGACCCGGCGACGACGGGCGCGGCGGTCTCGGCCGGCGCCGCGGTCTCGGCCGACTCGGCGGCCACGGGCGAGGCGATCCGCCCCCCGCCGAGGCAACGGTCGCCGTCATACAGGACGCAGGCCTGGCCGGGCGCGATCGCCCACACCGGCGTGTCCGTCTCGATCGTCCAGCGGCCACCCCTCGCGGGTTCGCCCGCCGAAGCCGGGCGCACGGTCGCGCCGACGAGCGGGGCACGGTGGCGGATCCGGACCTCGGCCCGGAAGTCGCGCCAGGCGCCGCCCTCGTCGCGGCCGCCCGGCGGGTCGCCGGCGATGAAGGTCCCACCGTCGAGCGGGATCACGCGCGTCTCGAGGTCCTCGCGTCGCCCCAGCACGATCGCGTTGGTGGCCGGGTCGATCCGGGAGACGTAGCGCGGCTCGCCGAGCGCGACGTTCAGGCCCTTCCGCTGGCCCACGGTGAATCCCGCGGCCCCGGCGTGCTCGCCCACGCGGCTCCCGTCGGCGTCGAGGATCGGGCCCCGCTCGCGCGTCCAGCCGCCTCGGGATCGAAGCTCGTCGCGGTAGTCGCCGCCGGGCACGAAGCAGATCTCCTGGCTCTCGGGCTTGTCGGCCGTCACGAGGCCCAATCCGCGGGCGATCGCGCGGACCTCGGGCTTCGTCAGGTCGCCCAGTGGGAACCGGCTGTGCCACAGCTGGTCCTGGCGGAGGCCGTACAGGAAGTAGGTCTGGTCCTTGTCCGCGTCTTCGGCGCGGGCGAGCGTCGCGCGCGGTCCGTCGTCCGTCTCGGTAACCACGCGGCGCGCGTAGTGGCCGGTCGCGACGGCCTCGCACTCATACTGGTGGCGGGCCTTCCCGAGCAGGGCGCCGAACTTCACGTAGCTGTTGCAGTCGACGCACGGGCTTGGCGTCCGGCCGCCGAGGTAGGCGGCGATGAACGGCTCGATGACGCCGGCCGCGAACTCGCGCTCGAGGTTCATGACGTAGAACGGGATGCCGAGCTTCGCTGCGACGCGCCGGGCATCGTCGGCGGCGTCGGCCGAGCAGCAGCTCTTGCGGACCTCGGAGTAGGTGTCGGCGACGTCGTGGAGGCGCATCCAGACGCCGACGACCTCGTGGCCCTGCTCGTGGAGCAGCGCCGCCGCCACCGAGCTGTCCACCCCACCCGACATCGCGACGAGGATCCGGGACACGGCTAGCCGACCTCGAGCGTTGCGGCCGCCGGTGTGCCCTCGGCGACGCCCAGGGGGTCCTTACGGGGCGGGGCCGCGGCACGGAGCCGCTCGATGACCACCGGCACGATGCCCGCCGCCTCGGCGATCTCCGCGTCGCTTGTGGTCCGGCCGAGGCTGAGCCGAAGGGCGCCGCGCGCCTCCTCGGCCGGGAAGCCCATCGCGGTCAGGACGTGGCTGACGTCCGTGGAGCCGCTGGTGCACGCGGAGCCCGTCGACGCCGCGATCCCGTCGAGGTCGAGGGCCACCGTGATCGAGGCGCCGTCGGTGCCGCGGGCGATCACCGACGCGATGTGCGGGAGCCGCTCGACCGGGTGGCCCGTGGCCTCCACGCCGTCGACGGCCGTCAGCGCGGTCAGGAGACGGTCGCGCCGGGCTCGGACCTTCGGGACGAGCGTCGCCCGCTCCGCGGCGCGCAGCTCGAATGCCGTGGCCATCCCGACGGCGCCCGCAACGTTCTCGGTGCCGGCACGCCGGTAGCGCTCCTGCGACCCGCCGTGCTGCTGGGCCAGGATGTGGGTGCCGCGCCGGATCCATAGCGCCCCGGTGCCCTTCGGGCCCTCCGCCTTGTGCGCGGCCAGCGCGACGAGGTCCGCCCCGAGGGCGTTGACGTCGAGGTCGAGCCAGGGGGCCGCCTGCACGGCATCGACATGGAACAGGAGCCCTCGCCTCGCCCGGACGACCTCCGCCACCTCCGCGACCGGCTGGATCGTGCCGACCTCGTTGTTCGCGAGCATCACCGTCACGAGGATCGTGCGGTCGGTGATCGCCCGCTCGACCTCCTCGGGGTCGACGCGGCCGTAGCGGTCGACCGGGACCTCAACGACCTCGAACCCGAACTTCTGTAGGTGCTCGAGGGTGTGGCCGATCGCGTGGTGCTCGACGGGCGTGGTCACAATGCGGTGCCCGCGCGCCCGGCCGGCCCAGGCGGCGCCCTTCAGCGCGAGGTTGTTGGCCTCGGTCCCGCCGCTCGTGAACACGATCTCGCGGGCATCCGCGCCGATCGAACGCGCGAGCCGCTCGTGGGCGTCGTCGAGCGCCTCCCGGGCGATGCGGCCGAACCCGTGCGTGGACGACGGGTTGCCGAACGTTCCGCCGAGGAAGGGCAGCATCGCCTCGAGCGCCTCGGGGCGCAGGGGCGTGGTCGCCGCATGATCGAGATAGACCGCCATTGCGGGCGATTGTAGTCTCCGGCCGGTTTCGCCCAGATCGCGTGACGTCCGCGTTCGCGTTCCCGGGGTAGCCTGCAGCCTGACGTTGGACACGGGACGACGACAGAGGAGACGCATGCTCCGCAGGCTGTCCGCGCTGGCCACGATCGCGCTCGTCGCGCTGCTGATGCTGCCGGCCGTCCACGTGCTGGCCGAGCCCGCGACCGTCACCGGGACCATGACGATCCGCGAGAAGGTGACCCTCAGCCCGAACGCCGTGGCGGTGTTCTCGATCGTCGGCCAGCAGGCGACGACGAACGCTGGCGGCATCGTCGGCTACCAGCGGATCGACAACGCGACGACGCCGGTCCAGTTTTCCGTCCCCTACGACACGACGTCGATCAACCCGAAGCAGAGCTACGCGATCTTCGGCTCGATCATCGACGGGTCGACCGTGTACCAGACCTTCGAGCCCGTGCCCGTGATCACGGGCGGCCCGACCAGCGGGGTCGAGCTCGTGGCGACCGACAAGCCGCCCGCCGACGCGGGCGCGGTGACCGGCACGATCGTCCTGCCCGCCAAGGTCAGCTCGCTCACGTCGTCCGCCGTCGCAGTGGCCGCGCTCATCGATTCGACCACCGGGACGACGGTCGCTCGCCAGGTCATTCCGTCGCCCACGAGCCTGCCGATCCCGTTCTCGATCGCGGTCGACTCCGGCGTCATCGACCCGACCGACACCTACGTCGCGAAGGCGGGCGTCGTCGACGGCGGCAAGCTGTGGGCCGGCCTCGAGGGCGTGCCCGCCGTCGAGAACGGGAAGCTCCTGACGGGCGTCACGGTCGCGGTGACCAAGGCAGAGCTGCCCTCTGCTCCGCCGTCGGCCCCGGCATCGACCGAACCCACGACCGCCCCGACGGCCGAGCCGACTGCGCCGCCGACCGAGCAGCCGACGGCCACCCCCGAGCCGACGCCTGAGCCGACGCCCGAACCCACGCCTGAGCCGACGCCCGAACCCACGCCTGAGCCGACGCCTGCGCCTACGCCTGAGCCGACGCCTGCGCCTACGCCGTCGCCGACACCGACGGCTGCGCCGACACCGACACCCACCCCGTCGCCGACACCGACGCGCTGCGCCGACACCGACGGCTGCACCGTCGCCGACCCCCACCCCGTCGCCGACGCCGACGCCGACACGCCACCCCGCGCCGACCCCCACCCCGTCGCCGACACCGACCGGCTGCGCCGACGCCGACGGCTGCGCCGTCGCCCACCCCGACCCCGTCGCCGACTCCAACTCCCACCATGGCGCCGAACTCGGGGATCATCAAAGGCACGCTCAGCTACGACGAGCCCCACACGCTGACGTCCGATGCGCGCGCCGTGGTGGTCCTGGTCGACGTCACCGCGGGCGCGGCAGACGGCACGGTGGTCGCGCAGACCTCGATCAAGGACCCGGGGCCCCAGCCCGTGAAGTTCCAGCTCGCCTACCCGTTCGCGGTCGTCAACGACAAGGACGAGTACCGCGTCTACGCGGGCATTGACGACGGCGACGCGGCCTGGGCGACCCCGACCGGCGTCAGCGTCGACGTGCCTCAGCCGGAGATCACCGGCGTGAAGCTCCAGCTCGAGTACCGGCCGGACCTGCTCAAGGGCGCCGTGTCTGGAACGATCACCGGCGCCGGCCTGGACCCGACGAAGGATCCCGACTCATACGGCACGTCGATCCTCCTCGATGCAAGCACCGGTGCGACGATCGGGTTCCAGCTGATCTCGCCCACGAGCGCGGTTCCGATCCCCTACTCGGTCCCATATGACCCGAGCACGATCGACCAGAGCGCGTCCTATGTCGCCCGAGGATCCGTCTGGGACGGCACGGCGCTCTGGAACACGCCCGCCGGTGTGCCGGTGATCACCAATGACAACCCGAAGTCGGACGTGGTGCTGACGGTCGTCCCTGACGTGACGTCGTCGGACTCTGGCGGGCTGGGCACCTGGTGGATCCTGCTGCTCCTGGCGCTGATCGTCGCCGGGATCATTGCCGCGGTGATCTACATGAGACGCGCAGGGCAGGCAGACGAGGGCCCGATCGCGCCGCCTCCGCCTCCGGGTGCGAAGCCGACGTCGCCGCCGCCACCGCCGTCGGCCGCGGGAGCGGCCGGTGCCGCGGGGGCCACTGGTAGCGCGGATCCCGGCTCAGGCGCCCCAGCCGCCGGCGAACCGGTCCCGGACACGCCCGCCGACCCCGCGCCGCAGGCCACCCCGGAGGACGACGCCACGTCTCGTTGACGACCGGGCGGAGAATCGGGGCATGGGTCCCGAGGCCGTCGGCGTGATCGCCGCCTTCATCGCCGTGCTGCTGTTCGCCGTGCGGGCATCAGGCAGGGCCGTGCAGACGATGAGCGGGATGTTTCGCGCGCCGGACCTCGGCTGGCCGTCGGGCGTGCAGGAGGACGACGACCTCCACTGGTCGTGGACAGCTGACCGTGCGCGGACCGCGCCACGACTCGCCCGGCCGGCCGAGCCGGACTTGCTGGAGCTCGACCCGACGACCCTGCGGCTGCCCGCGCGGCCGGTGCTCCGGCACCGGCATCCGTAGGCCCATCGACCGCGCTCCAGCCCCCTGGCGCCACCGCATACTGGCTCGATGCCCGACCTCGAGATCGTCCCCCGCGGCCCGTTCAGCCTCGACGCGGCCCGCGAGTTCGCCGGCGGCTTCCCGGCGGGGATCGGCGGTGGAGGCGTCGGGACCGCGTCGATCACGCTCGCCTTCCCGGTCGAGGGCGCCGACACGAGCGTCGCCGCGGAGCTGTGGCAGGACGCAGACGGCGTCGTCCGCGGCCGCACCGACGCGCCCGACGAGCTGATCTCGGCGCTCGTCCGCCAGGCCGCGCGATCGCTGTCGCTCGACCACGACGGCACCGGTTGGCCGCGTGTCGGCGACCGCGACCCCGTCATCGGTGGCCTGCAGCGCGAGCATGACTTCCTGCGGCCGGTCTGCTTCTACTCCGCGTACGAGGCGGCGACGTCGTTCGTCATCGGCCAGCGCATCTCGCGACGCCAGAGCGCGGTGATCAAGGCCGACCTGTCCGACAGGCTGGGCGACCGTCCCACGGTGGCCGGCACGCCGGTAGCGGCGTTCCCGCGCCCGGCGCGACTACTCGAGCTCCGCGAGGCGCGCGGGCTCAACGCGGAGAAGGTCAAGCGCCTGCACGGCCTCGCGACCGCCACGCTCGAGGGGCGGCTGGACACGGAGTCGCTGCGCGCGCTGCCCGAAGCCGAGGCGCTGGCCGAGCTGCAGACCCTGCCCGGCGTGGGGCCGTTCACCGCGAACGGCGTCCTGTATCGCGGCTGCGGCGTCGCCGACGGCCTTCCAGGCGGCGACGAGCTCGGTCGCGAGGTCGTCAGGGACCTGTACGGGATCGAGGGCGCCACGGGCGCGGACGTGGAGCGACTCGCGGAGGCGTGGCGGCCGTACCGGATGTGGGCGGTCGTGCTGCTGCGGATGGCGTGGACGCGGCGCGGCGGGGCCGCGGTCAGCTATCGGCGGGAGCGCCGCCCGGGCTGACGGGCGTCGGGGCGCCGCCGCGACGATCGGGGCTAGGCCCGCTCGGCGGACCGGGCCTGGTCGAACGCCCGGCCCCGCTCCTTCTCACGGTCGGTCTTGGCGAGGAGCCGCTTGCGCAGCCGGATCGCCGTGGGCGTCACCTCCACGAGCTCGTCGGTGCCGATGAACTCGATCGCGGTCTCGAGCGTCAGCGGCCGCGGCGGCGTCAGGCGCAGCGCCTCGTCGTGGGCGTGGGTCCGGATGTTGGTGAGCTTCTTTTCCTTCGTCGCATTGACGTCCATGTCGCCGGCGCGGGCGTTCTCGCCGACGATCATCCCTTCGTATACGTCCTCGCCGGCACCGATCAGCAGCTCCGATCGTTCCTGGAGGTTGAACAGCCCGTAGGCGTTCGAGGTGCCCGTGCGGTCGCTGACCAGGACGCCGTTGGTGCGGTGGGTCACCTCGCCCGCCCATGGCCCGTATCCCTCGCCGATCTGGTGCAGCAGGGCGGTCCCGCGGGTGTCCGTGAGCAGCTGGCCGCGGTAGCCGATCAGGCCACGGACCGGCAAAACGAACTCCATGCGGACGCGGCCGTCGGCGTCGGTAGTCATCTGCTCCAGCCGGCCCTTGCGGCCGGCGAGCGCCTGCTGGACCTCGCCGATGTAGTCGGGCGGGATGTCGATCGTGATCCGCTCGTACGGCTCCTGGGTCTCGCCACCGACCGTGCGAAGGATCACCTCGGGGCGGCTCACCGTGAGCTCATAACCCTCGCGCCGCATCTGCTCGATCAGGACGGCGAGCTGGAGCTCACCCCGCCCACGGACCTCGAACGTGTCGCCGGACTCGGTCGGGTGGACCTCGATCGAGACGTTGCCCAGGACCTCCTTCTCGAGGCGGGCCTTGATCTGGCGCGACGTGACGTACTTGCCGTCGCGGCCCCCGAGGGGGGACGTGTTGACGCCGAAGGTCATCGACAGCGTCGGCGCGTCGACGTCGAGCCGCGGGAGCGGGCGCGGGTCGCCCGGCTCCGTCAGCGTGTCGCCGATGGTGACCTCGGGCAGGCCGGCGACCGAGACGATCTCGCCCGGCCCGGCCTCCGCGATGTCGATGCGCTCCATCCCGTGCGCGGTCTGCAGGCTCGTGACGGAGCCGGTGAACGTGATCATGCGCCCGGGCTCGATCTCGCCCGCGGTGTCGTCGGCCTCCTCGCGGACGACGGCGATGCGCTGCCCGACGCGGATGGTCCCGTTGCGGATGCGCCCGACGGCCATGCGGCCCACGTACTCGTTCGCCGACAGGTTGGTGACCAGGAGCTGCAATGGGTGTCCAGGCTCGAAGACCGGGGCCGGCGTGACGTCGACGAGCAGGTCGAGGAGCGGTCGGAGGTCGGTGCCCGCCACGGCCAGGTCGCGGGTCGCCGTCCCGAGCTTGGCGTTCGTGTAGACCACCGGAAACTCGATCTGGTGCTCGTCGGCACCGAGGTCGATGAACAGCTCGTAGACCGCGTCCAGGACCTCCGCCGCGCGGGCGTCGGAGCGGTCGATCTTGTTGAGGGCGACGACGACGGGCAGCCGGCGGGCCATGGCCTTCTGCAGCACGTAGCGCGTCTGCGGCAGCGGGCCCTCCGCGGCGTCGACCAGCAGCAGGACGCTGTCGACCATCAGGAGGCTTCGCTCGACCTCGCCCCCGAAGTCGGCGTGGCCGGGCGTGTCGACGATGTTGAGCCGGACGCCGTCGACGTCGATCGTCGTCTGCTTGGCGAGGATCGTGATGCCCTTCTCGCGCTCGAGGTCGCCCGAATCCATCACCCGGTCGACGACGGCCTGGTTCGCCCGGAACGCGCCGGTCTGGCGAAGCATCGCGTCGACGAGCGTGGTCTTGCCGTGGTCCACGTGGGCGACGATCGCGACGTTGCGCAGGTCCTCGCGGACGGCGGCCTCAGGTCGGGTCGAAGGGTCGAGCGCGATGGCGGTGGGCATGGCGGAGCCGGGCGTGTCACTCATGGGCCGGCGAAGTGTCGCACATGGCGCCGTTTCGGGCGAACGTGGCCGTTCTCCAGGATTCCGTGCCGTGGCTACACTGCCTCGACCACGAGGGACATGGGAGCCGCCAATGACCGTCGCCGCCGTCATCCTCGCCGCCAGCCCGTCCTCGGCGCTCGCCGACGCCGACGGGACGCCCGGCGTCCGCCGGCTCACTGACGTCGCGTGGTCGGGCGGCGCGACCCCGGTCGTCGTCTGCTCATTCGACCCCGACGGGGCGGTCGCCGCGGCCCTGGCGAACACTGAAGCGACGCTGGTGGACCCGGTGGCGCCCGAGCGAGGGCCGGTCGCCCAGATCGTCAACGGGATCGAGGCCGCGAGCCGGATGGTCGCCGAGACCGATGCCGCGCTCGTCTGGCCGGCGCGCCTGGCCTGGGTGGACGCGGAGACGGTGACGACGCTGATCGCGGCCCACGGGGACGATCGGGACAGCGTCACGCGGCCGGCCTGGCGCGGTGACCCGGGCTGGCCGGCGCTGGTGCCGGTCCGCCACCTCGACGCGTTTCGCGTCCTCGCCGCCACCCGCATGCCCAACGAGCTGCTCGAGGACCTCGAGGCGGCGGGCGTGCCATTCCGCCTGATCGAGTCGGGCGACCCGGGCGTCACCCATGACGTGTCGACGGCGCGAGCGGACCTGCCGCCGTACGACGGCCCGCCGCAGCCTGCCGACGAGCCCGGACGCGAGATGTGGGGCGCAGCCGAGGCCGACCAGCCCGACTAGCGGGCGCCCGCCCCGGCCCGGATCGCCGTCCCGATCCGGGCGAGCGAGCCCGTCGCCAGCGCGATGCCGCCGATCACCAGCGCGACGCCCAGCAGCTGGAAGGGCGACGGCAGCTCGCGCAGCAGGATGGCGCCGAGGAACACGGTGGTGACGGGCTGCACGAGGAGCAGGACCGAGGCGACGACGGCGGGCAGGCGCGGCAGCGAGACCTGGATCGCGAGATAGCCCACCGACTGGGAGAGGATCCCGAGCGCGATGAGGTACGCGTCGGCCGGCATCCCGGGGGTCAGGTCGAGGTCGCCGACGGCCGTCCCGAACAGCCCGGCGCAGACGGCGGTCACGGCCGTCGCGATGGCGACGGGCGCGGCCGCCCGGCGGTCGGGCGTCGCCCGCCGGATGATCAGGAGGTAGCCGGCGTACGAGGTCGCGGTCAGCACGCCGATCGCGACGCCCAGCTGCGGGTCGATCCCGTAGGCGCCGGCGCCGATGACCCCCGAGATGAGCACCACCCCGAGGAGCATCACGGGCAGGGCGACCAGGACCTCGTTCCGCGGCCGCTCGCCGAACACGGCCCAGGCCACCAGCGCCACGATGACGACCTGCAGGTTGCTCGTGACCGTCGCGAGGCCCGCGCCGATGACGTCGACGGCGTAGTGGAACGTGATCAGGTCGACGGCGAAGCACACGCCGGCGGCCGCGCACAGGCCGATCGAGCGGCGGCTCATCGGGCCCAGGCTCCCCCACTCCCGCCACGCGACGATCAGCAGGATCGGCAGGCCGTAGACGCAGCGCCAGAACACGCCGGTCGAGGGCGAGACCCCCGACAGCAGGTAGAGCACGCCCGACATCGCGATCGCGAGCGCGCCGAAGACGGCGGCACTGCGCGGGTGTTCGGCGGCGACCGCGAGCGGGTTCACGCCGGGCCGGTCACGCGTACAGCGAGCCGCCCAGGTACTTCAGGCCGCTGTCGACGAGCACCGTCGCGACCCGCCGTCCCTCGCCAAGCTCGCGGGCCACCCGCAGCGCCGCCACGAGGTTCGCGCCGGTCGATGGGCCCGACCACAACCCTTCCTCGCGGGCCGCGCGACGGGCCATCGCCATCGCCTCGTCGCTCGAGACGCTCGTGACGGCGTCGAGGTCGTCGGGCCGGAGCTGGGGCGGCCAGAAGCCCGAGCCGCCACCCTCGATGCGATGCGTCCCCGGGGCGCCGCCGGCGAGCACCGGCGACTCCGCTGGCTCGACCCCGACACGCCGCACGTCCGGCACGCGGGTCCGGAGCGCGCGCGTCACGCCGACGAAGCAGCCCGCTGTGCCGATGTAGCCGACGTACGCGTCGAGCCGGTCGTCGAGCTGGTCGGCAAGCTCCAGCCCGAGCCCCGTGTAGCCGTCGAGCATGTCGCGGTTGTTGAACTGGTCGGTCGGGTAGCCACCCTCCTCGGCGACGATCGCCCTGGCGCGCCGCATCATCGACGGGATCAGGTCGGGGTGGATGCCCTGCGGGCTCGCGATCAGCTCGACGTCGGCGCCGAACGCGCGCATCGTCCGGATCTTCTCGGCCGCGAAGGCGTCGGAGCTCACGATCCGCAGGCGGTACCCCTTCACGGAGCACACGAACGCGAGCGAGCTGCCCGTGCTGCCGCCGGTGTACTCGACGATGGTGTCGCCGGGCCGGATGTCGCCGCGCGCCTCGGCGCCCTCGACCATCGCGAGCGCCATGCGGTCCTTGTACGACCCGGTCGGGTTGTGCGACTCGAGCTTGACCCACACCTCGGCCATCCCGGGCTCGACGAGGCGCGTCATGCGCACGATCGGGGTGTGGCCGATGGCATCGAGGACGGGGGGACGTTCCTGGGTGACGGCGATTTTTGTTCATGGGGTCCCCTTCGCTGACGCGGCGAGCACCGGTTTCGCCCATCGGTCGCGGGTGGTCGTCCGCCGGAAGCCCTCGGACTCGTACAGGCCGAGCGCCCTCGGGTTGCGCCCGTTGACCGAGAGCGTGACGGTCTCGACGCCGACCTCGCGGAGGTGCGCGACGCCCCAGCGCAGGAGCTGGCGGCCGTAACCATGGCCCTGACGGCCGGGCAGCACGCCCACGGTCCAGATCTCGCCCCGCGCCTCGACGCCGCCGTCCGGCAGCCGCCTGGGCTCGGTCGCGCAGAAGCCCTCGAGCCCGCCCGACGGGCCCTCGAGGAGCAGCAGGTCCTCGTCCCGGAACGGTGCTTCGCCCTGATTGGCCTGCATCCGGTCCGCGTCCAGCTGGAGCGGCGTCGCGTGGTCGGCGAATGCGGCGTTGAACAGGGCCACGAAGGCCCGGAGGTCGCGGCCCCGGTCGATGGGCCGCGTCCGGACGTCGTCCGGCCAGGCGGGCGCGGCCACCGCGACACCGGGTTCGAGGTCGAGGTCCCACAGCGTCGAGTGGAAGGTGAACCCGGTCGCCTCGAGGAACGCCCGTGCCGCCGCGTCGTCCGGCAGCACGCCGGCCAGCAGGTTCGGTCGCTCACGCTCGCGTTCGATCGCGATCCCCTCGTCGACGAGCGCCCGCCCGACGCCCCGCCGGCGATGGCCGGGGTCGACCACGATGGTCTTGATCTCCGGCAGCACCGCTCGCCACCAGCGCCGCCGTCGATCTCCGCGACCCCGACGTGGCGCGGCTCGGACAGGGCGTACCGGGTGATCCACTCGGCGTGCGGGTCGGACGAGCCGAGGAGCTCGCCGGCGGCGGCCGCACGGGCGATCAAGGCGCCCAACGCCGCCTCGTCATCGGCGGCGAGCCGCCGGATCCGGAGCTCGGGCACCGTCCTGCTAGCTCCGGCCGGGCACGCCCACGAACCGCAGCCCGAGCTCCGCGTACTGCTCGGGCTCGGGCGCCGACGGCGCCTCGAGCATCGGGTCGGTCCCCGACTGCGTCTTGGGGAAGGCCATGACCTCGCGGATGTTCGTCTGGCCGGCGAAGATCATCGCCCAGCGGTCGATGCCGAGCGCGATGCCGCCGTGCGGCGGGGCGCCGAACTCGAACGCCTCGAGCATCGCGCCGAACCGCTCCTGCATCTGGTCCGGCGAGTAGCCCTGCAGGCTGAAGCTGCGCTCCAGCAGCGCCCGATTCCAGATCCGGACGGACCCGCCACCGAGCTCCCAGCCGTTCAGCGCGATGTCGTACTGCATCGCGCGGGCACGGCCGGCGGGGTCGTCGGGCGAACGATCGTCGAGGCTCCCCGAGGCGGTCGTCAGCAGCGGCTCGTCCTCGGGGACCACGCCGCTGAACGGGTTGTGCGTCGCGTCCCAGCGCGTCTGCTCTGCGTCCCACTTGTACATCGGGAAGCGGTTGACCCAGCAGTACGCCAGCTCATCGGGGTTGGCCAGCCCGAGCCGCCCGCCGAGCTCGACCCGCAACCGCCCGAGCACGTCGTTGGCCACGTCCGCCGCATCCGCGACGACCAGGATCAGGTCACCGGGGGACGCGGCGGCCGCCTCGCGGATCGCCACCTGGGTCTCGGGTGCGAGGAACTTGGCGACGGGCCCGGTGAGCTCGGCGCCCTCGGCGACCGCGAGATGGACGAGCCCGCGGGCGCCGAAGCGCTTGGCGAGCTCGGTCAGGTCGTCGATCTCGCGCCGGGTCGCGCCGCCCATGCCGGGCACGGTGATGCCCTTCACGCGCCCGCCTGCCGTCAGCGTCTCGTCGAACACGCGGAATCCCGACGCCGGCGCGCCGTCGGGCCCGGCGAGCGCGGGCGCCAGGTCGAACAGCTCCATCGCGAACCGGATGTCGGGCTTGTCCGATCCGAAGCGCTCCATCGCCTCCCCGTACTCGAGGACCGGGAACGGCACGGCGCGGATCGGGCGCTCCGGCACGGTCGCCCGGGTGACGTCGATCACCATCTGCTCCACGAAGCCCATCACCGTCGCCTCGTCGACGAAGCTCATCTCGAGGTCGAGCTGGGTGAACTCGGGCTGGCGGTCGCCACGAAGGTCCTCGTCACGGAAGCAGCGGGCGATCTGGAAGTAGCGGTCGATGCCGGCCACCATCAGCAGCTGCTTGAGCTGCTGGGGGCTCTGGGGCAGCGCGTAGACGGTGCCCGGCTGCAGGCGGCTGGGGACGATGAAGTCGCGCGCCCCCTCCGGCGTGCTCTTGATGAGGTTCGGCGTCTCGACCTCGACGAACTCGTTCGCGTGGTGGACCTCGCGGATCGCCTGGACAAGGCGGCTGCGCAGGAGCAGGCGGCGCTGCATGGCCTCGCGCCGGATGTCGAGGTACCGGTAGCGGAGGCGCAGGGTCTCGTCGATCGGCGCGTCGGGGTCGTTGACGTAGAACGGCGGCGTCTTCGCGTCGTTGAGGATCCGGACCGAGCGCGCCTGGAGCTCGATCGCCCCTGTCGGCAGCTTGGGGTTCTCGGTCCCAGGCTGTCGAAGCGCGACCTCGCCCTCGAACGCGACGACGAACTCGGGTCGCAGCCTGGCCGCGGCCTCGCTCGCCTCGGGCGCGTCCCCGGCGTCGATCACCACCTGCGTGATGCCGTGGCGGTCGCGGAGGTCGATGAAGGTCAGCTTCCCGTAGTCGCGGCGGCGGTGCACCCACCCGGCGAGGCTGGCCGCCGACCCGGCGTCGTCGGGCCGGAGGGCGCCGCAGGTGTGCGTGCGGTACGGGGTGGCGAGGCTCGGGGACGGTGTCGTCATGGCCGCGTATCGTAGTGGACGAAGTCCCCTCAACGTCGGTGCCGTGCCGTGCTGCTCTCCGATCGACGCGTCCATACGACCCTGCCGACGAGCGACGTCGACGGCCTCCGACCGTTCTACGAGGAGGTCCTCGGGCTCCGGCCGTACGCGGTCCGGCCCGGCGCCGTGATCTACGAGGTTGGCGATGGGACGCGGTTCGCGATCTCGCGCTCGGGAATCCCGGCCGCCGGCAGCCACACCCAGATGGCGTTCGCCGTGCCCGACGTCGACGCGACCGTCGCGGAGCTGGCGGGTCGGGGGATCACGTTCGAGTCCTACGACAGCCCGGCCACCGACGCCGCGGGGATCGCGACGATCGGCCCCGGGCGGGCCGCGTGGTTCAAGGATCCCGGCCGGCAACCTCCTCGCCGTGATCGAGTTCGACGAGCCGCTGTAGCCGGCTGGCCGACTCACCGCGCCGTCCCAGGTCAGCCGTGCTTGTGGGCGGCCTCGGCCCGGGCGAGCTCTCGAGCCAGGTCGTCGATCGCGACCGTCCGCTGGGTGCCCGCGAGGAGGTCGCGGACCTGGACCTGACCCGACGCCAGCTCGTCGCCGATGATCACCGCGAAGTGGGCGCCGTCCTTGCCGGCCGCCTCCAGCTGGCGCCCGAGCTTGCGGCGCGCGAGATCCGCGCGGACGCGGAGGCGCGCGGCCCGCAGGTCGGTGGCGATCCTGAGGCGCGAGACGGTGTCCTCGGGATCCGCGCCGACGACCACTGCCAAGGGGCCCGGCTCGGCGTGCTCGGCACTCCCCTGCTCGCCCAGCACGAGCGCGACGCGGTCCAGGCCGAGCCCGAACCCGATGCCGGGCGTCGGCCTGCCGCCCAGCAGCTCGACCAGGCCGTCGTACCGGCCGCCGCCACCCAGCGCCTGCTGCTGCCCCTCGCGTCCCGCGACGTAGAACTCGAACGCGGTCCGCGTGTAGTAGTCGAGGCCGCGGACGAGCGCGGGCTCGACGCGCCAGGTCACGCCGACCGCGGTCAGGTGGGCCTTGACCGCCTCGAAGTGCGCGGCGCACGCCTCGCACAACCGGTCGGTGATCCGCGGCGCGGCCGCGTTCAGCGCGGTCATCGCCGGGTCCTTCGAGTCCAGCAGCCGCAGGGCGTTGCGCTCGAGCCGGTCGCGCTCGGTCGCCGGCAGGTCGGCGAGGTGGCCGCGGTAGTAGCCCGTCAGCTCCTCGATGTACGCCGGGCGGCAGGTGGCGTCGCCGATCGAGTTGACCTGGACCTCGACGCCCTCGACGCCGACCTCCGCGTAGAAGCGGTTGCCGAGCTCGATGATCTCGGCGTCGATCGCGGGGCCGGCGTCGCCGATGGCCTCGACGTCGAACTGCCAGAACTGCCGGTAGCGCCCCGCCTGGGGCCGGTCGTAGCGGAACATCGGCCCGGTCGCCGTCAGCTTCACCGGCTGCGGCAGCGTCTGCATCCCGTGCTGCAGGTACGCGCGGACGATCCCGGCCGTCGGCTCCGGGCGCAGCGCCCACGATTCCGACTCCTCGGTCCGCGGCGCGATCCGGAACAGCTCCTTCTCGACGACGTCGGTGACCTCGCCGATCCCCCGTTCGAAGACCGCGGTCTGCTCGAACAGCGGGGTCTCGATCGGCCGGTACCCATAGCGGGCGGCGAGCTCGCCGCCCGTGCGGATCAGCCGGTCGAACAACACCCGGTCGGCGGGCAGCAGGTCTCGGGTGCCCCGAGGGGCGCGGAAGGCGGGCATCGTCGTCAGTCTAGGGCCGTCGGCGGGCACGCTCCGGCGCTCGGGCGCCGTGCGGCGGTCAGGCGGCCCGACTCCGGGCACGCTCCCGGAGGAGGATGAACACGCTGACCACCGCGACCCACGCCGGCAGCACGAGGATCGCCCAGTCCACGAACGACACGGCCAGCAGCAGGATGGCGCCGAGCAGGTAGCTGAGGATGGAGAACCAGCGCGGGAACACCCCGCTCTTGATGCCGATGGTCGCGGTGGCAAACAGGAACACGCCCGCCGCCCGGTTCTCGAACGCGAAGGTGGTCGTGTAGCTGACCGCGCGCAACAGGTCGACCGTGGCCGCCGTCGGCGCTGGCTGATCCAGGTAGCGGTAGCCGACGCTGGGCGCCACCGCGAACATGACGCCGACGAACAGCAGCGCGACGAACAGGATGCCGCTGCCGAAGAACACGGTCGCGAAGAAGCGGTCCTCACGCTCGCCGATCTGATCCCGGATCACCGCGACGAACCACAGGAACATGATTCCGGCGAACGGCGCGAGGTAGAGCCCGCCGATGACCATGCGCAGGTCGTCGCCGCGCGCGAACAGCGCGACCAGCTCGGCGTCGTCGGCGGTGTAGATCGCCTCGTGGCGGAGCAGCACCAGGCCCGTCGTGAATAGCACCGCGAACAGCAGGCCGGCGATGCCGGCCGCGGCCGGGGCACGCAGCTGCCTGCCCGCCTCCTGCACGATCTCGTCGGTCGGGTTGCCGCCCGGCGTCGACCCCGTGGTCATGTCCGTGCCGCCCCTGTCACGTGCCGCCTCTCGACCGGCCCGGTGCCGGACCGTGCTCGCACGCATCGTAGGCGTCCGCACGCGCGCTTCGTCGGAGCCGTTCTCGACCAGACCCTAACCTTTACGTGAACGGTAAGGTTTGGTAGACTCAGACCATGTCACACCCCGGCTCGACCACCCCCACCCCGGATGCCGCGGGCGAGCGCCTGCTCCGGATCCAGGAGGTCGCCGCCGACACCGGCCTGACGCCCCGGACGATCCGCTACTACGAGGAGCTCGGCCTCCTCGCCCCCGCCGCCCGCTCCGAGGGCGCCTACCGCCTGTACGACGCGGAGGACCTCGAGCGCCTGCGGTTCATCCGCGGCCTCCGCGACGACGCGGGCTTCTCGCTGGCCGAGATCGGCCAGCTGCTCGAGGACGAGGCCGCCCGCGCCCGCAATCGGGCGACGTTCCGGACGTCGAGCGACACCGGCGAACGGCGCGCGATCCTGCAGGACGCCCTCACCCGCGTCGACCGCCAGGTCGGCTCGCTGCGGCGCAAGATCGAGCGGCTCGAGGCGATGATCGCCGAGGCCGAGGAGCGGCGCGCCCACCTCGCCGGCCACCTCGAGGACCTCGACGCGGGCCGCGAGCCAACGCACGAGCACCCGGCGACGAGCCGCCACGCCGCCCACCACGCCCCCGAGGCGGACCGTTGATCGGGCCGACCGCCGGCATGTCGTTCGCCAACGGCGCGCGCGCCTTCCGGCATCGCAACTACCGCCTGTACTTCGGCGGCCAGCTGGTGTCGCTCGTCGGCACCTGGATGCAGGCCGTCGCCCAGGGCTGGCTGATCCTCCAGCTCACCGGCGACCCGTTCCTGCTCGGCGTCGTCGCCGCCATGCAGTGGATCCCGGTCATGGTCCTCGGCCTGTTCGGCGGGATCATCACGGACGCCCTGCCCAAGCGCCAGACGCTGATCGTGACGCAGGCGATCAAGATGGGCCTGTCGTTCGCGATGTTCGGGCTCGTGTTCACCGGCCGCGTCGAGGTGTGGCAGGTCATGGCCCTCGCCTTCCTGGGCGGCCTTACCAACGTCGTCGACATGCCCACCCGCCAGGCGTTCTCGGTCGAGATGGTCGGCCGCGAGGACGTGGGCACCGCCGTCGCCCTCAACTCGGCGATGTTCAACGCGGCGCGCGTGCTCGGCCCCGCCGCCGCCGGCCTGACGATCGGCGCGTTCGACATCTCCACGGCCTTCCTCATCGACGCCGTCAGCTTCCTCGCGGTGCTGATCGCGCTGCTCGCGATGCGCGACAGCGAGCTCCGCAAGGTCGCCCCGATCGCGCGCCCCACCACGGTCAACGAGGTCTTCGAAGGGCTGCGCGAAGGCCTCAGCTACGTCCGGCGCACGCCGCTGGTGCTGCTCGGGGTCACGGTCGTCGGGCTGGTCGCCACGTTCGGCATGAACTTCCAGGTGGTGATCCCGCCGCTCACCGAGCAGATCCTCCATTCCGACGCCACCGGGTACGGCTTCCTGATGGCGGCCTCGGGCCTCGGCTCGCTGGTGGCGGCGCTGTTCATCGCGTTCTCGCCGCGCTCCCGGATCGGCCTGATCGCCGGCGGCTCGATCCTCGTCGGCTTCGCCGAGATCGCCCTGGGCCTGTCCTCGGTGTTCTTCCTGTCGCTGGTGCTGATGTTCTTCGTCGGGCTGGGCGCGATCGCGATGGCCGCGACGGCCAACACGACGATCCAGCTCGCGGTCCCCGACCACCTCCGCGGCCGGACGATGGCCGTGTACACGACCGTGTTCGCCGGGTCCACGCCGGTCGGCGGCCTGCTGATGGGCTGGGTCGCGTCGCGCTTCGGCATCGTCGAGGCGATGGTCCTCGGCGGCGTCGCCTGCGCGATCGTCGGGTTCGGCGCCTTCGCCTGGGTCCGCCGGAGCCACGCCGAGACCGTGATCGCGGCCCGGACGAAGCCCTCGAGCATCCCCGCCGCCGCACAGGCGTCCGCCGCCCGCCCTCGCTAGGTCGCCCGACGCGCGCTACGCCGAGATCTCGCTGCGCGCTGATCACGTCCTTGAGCTGCTCGACGCGGCTCATCACCTTGGCCAGCTGCGCGACCGAGGCCACCTGGATCGTCATCGTGACCATCGCGGTGTGGTCGGGGTTCACCCCGACGTTCGCCGCCAGGATGTTGACCTTGTTCTCGGCCATGACCTGGGTGATGTCCGACAGCAGGCCGGTGCGGTCGTACGCCTCCACGCGGATGGCGATCGGGTAGGTCTCCGCCGGAGCCGCCTCCCACTCGACGTCGATGAGGCGGCTCACCTCGCGCTCGTTGAGCACGGTCGGGCACGACATCAGGTGGACCGTGATGCCCTTGCCGCGCGTGATGAAGCCCTGGATCGGGTCGCCCGGGATCGGGTGGCAGCACTTGGCGAAGCGGACGAGGAGGTCCCCGACGCCCTTGACCCGCACGCCGCCGGTACGGGCCGGCTGCGGCGGCGCGATCGTCGGCAGCGATGTCTCGCCGTCGTCGAGGACGCCGAGCCGGATGACGACCTGCGAGGTCGAGATCGCCCCGTAGCCGATCGCCGCGTAGAAGTCGTCGACGCTGTCGTGCTGGTAGGTCTTCGCGACCTCGGCGATCCGGTCGAGGCCGACGGCCTGGATGCTCGTCCGGGCGAGGCGGCGGAGCTCGCGCTCCAGCGATTCGCGGCCGTGGACGATGTTCTCGGCGCGGTCCTTCTTCTTGAACCATTGCCGGATCTTCTCGCGGGCGTGGGAGGTCCGGACGATGTTCAGCCAGTCGCGCGACGGCCCGTGCTCGCCCTTGGTCGTGACGATCTCGACGATGTCGCCGTTCTTGAGCCGGTAGTCCAGCGGCACGAGGCGGTTGTTGATCTTGGCGCCGATCGTGCGGTGGCCCACGTCGGTGTGGATTCGGTAAGCGAAGTCGAGCGGCGTCGCGCCCGCCGGCAGGTCCTTGATGTCGCCCTTGGGGGTGAACACGAACACCTGGTCCTGGAAGATGTCGAGCTTGATCCCCTCGACGAACTCGGTCGCGTCCGATTCGCTGACGTCGCGCTGCCACTCCATGAGCTGGCGCAACCAGGCGAGCTTCGCGTCGTAGTCGCGCTCGGCCTTCGTGCCCTCCTTGTACCGCCAATGGGCGGCGATGCCCACCTCGGACACCTGGTGCATGGCGTGGGTCCGGATCTGGATCTCCAGCGGCTTGCCGTCGAGCGCGATGACCGCGGTGTGGAGCGACTGGTAGAGGTTGTTCTTGGGGACCGCGATGTAGTCGTCGAACTGGCCCGGGATCGGGCGCCACAGCGCGTGCACGATGCCCAGCGCCGCGTAGCAGTCGCGGACCTCGTCGACCAGCAGGCGGATGGCGTAGACGTCGTAGATCTCGCCGAACTCCGCGCCCTTGCGCTGCATCTTCTTCCAGATGCTGTAGATGTGCTTCGGGCGTCCCTGGAGCTCGGCGTCGATCCCCGCCTCGGCCAGCTGCGGCCGCAGCTCCTCGATCGCCCGCTCGATGTAGCTCTCGCGACCCTTGCGCCGCGTGTCGAGCTGCCGGGCGAGCTCGCGGAACGCGTCGGGCTCGAGCGCCTTGAAGGCGAGGTCCTCGAGCTCCCACTTCATCTGCCAGATCCCGAGCCGCTCGGCCAGTGGCGCGTAGATCTCCATCGTCTGGCGGGCGATGCGCTGCTGCTTCTCGATCCCGAGCGCCCCGAGCGTGCGCATGTTGTGCAGGCGATCGGCCAGCTTGATCAGGACGACCCGGATGTCGTCCGCCATCGCCAGGAACATCTTCCGGATGTTCTCGGCCTGCTGCTGCTCGTGGCTGTGGGTGCTGAACTTCGAGAGCTTGGTGACGCCGTCGACGAGATGCGCGACCTCGGGCCCGAAGCGGTCCTCGACGTCGGCCAGGCTGTACTCGGTGTCCTCGGGGACGTCGTGGAGCAGGGCCGCGGTCGCGGCGACCGGGTCGATGCCGAGGTCGGCGAGGATCTGGGCCGAGGCGATCGGGTGGGTCACGTACGGCTCGCCCGAGGCGCGGACCTGGCTCGCATGGGCCTCGACGGCGAGGTCGAACGCGCGCTCGACGCCGCCGAGGTCGGCCTGGGGATGGTGGCGGTGGAGCTCGGCGAGCAGCGCGGCCTTCAGGCCGTCCAGGTCGACGGTGGCGGTCCTGGCCGCCGGCGTCGCACCGGTCCGCCGCGGCCCCCGGCCGCGCGCCGCGCTCGCGCCGGGCGGTGTCGCGAGGGGCACCTCAGGGTCGCGGATGACGGGCTCAGCCATGCGCGGAGTCTACCCCCGGGCCTCGTGGCGGCCCCGTTCGGCCACGCTCGCGGACGCTCAGCCCAGGAGGCTCACGGCGAGGTCGCCGGTGAGCTCGAGGTCCCCGTTCGGCGTCACCGTCGCCTCGGTCAGCCGGAGCGGGATGTCCTCGCCGCCCCGCAGCACCGTGATCGTCTGGCCCGCCGCGGGGCCGTTGGTGATCCGCACGAGGAGGTCGCCGCCATCCGACACGACGAAGCGGCCCTTGACGGCGATCACGAGCTGGACCGTGAGCCGGTCGGGTGCCGCCAGCCTGACGTCGGTCGGGCGGGCGCCGAGGGCGTCCTCGATGCGGTCGGCGATCATCGCCTCCACCTCCGCGCCGGGAATGGTCGCCGTGGCCGTGACGGTCTCGCCGCTGCCCTCGATGCCGATCGTGCCCAGGGTCAGCGCGCGGCCGCCGACGTCGGGCACGACCACCCCGTCCATGTGGCCGTCGATCGATCGGGCGGTGCGGTCGGCGAGGTGGAGGTCGTGCAGCGTCAGGTCGAGGCTGGCGATCTGGAGGCCGCGGAACGTGGCGTCGGTGGCGCGGACCCGCACCCGGTCGGCGTGGAGGCCGAGCAGGTCGGTCGGGTCGCTGTTCACGGTGACGACGGTGTCGTCCGACTGGAGGCCGGCGGCCGTGACGCCGGCGGTGATCGCCCCCGCCGCGATGGCCGGCAGCCCGATGACGACGAACACCGCGATCGCCACGGCGCCGATGAGCAGCGTGAACAGGCACCCGCGCACGCTCAGCGCCCCCCGTGGCCCATCGCGGCGAGCGCCTCGCGCGCCACCGCGGCCTCGTCCCACGGGATCGGGCCGTCGCCGTACAGGATCGACGCCTCGTGGCCCTTCCCCGCCAGCAGCACCACGTCGCCCGGACGCGCCCGCTCGAAGGCCGCCGCGATCGCCTCCCGCCGGTCCGGGATCGCCAGCACGTCGACGCCCCGCCGGCCGCCGCCCGCCTCCGCCCCGCGAACGATCTCGGCCACGATCGCGTTCCGGTCCTCGCCGCGGGGATCCTCGTCGGTCGCAACCACGAGGCGGCAGCGCTCCGCGGCGATCCGGCCCATCGCGGCGCGCTTGGCCGTGTCCCGCTCGCCGGCCGACCCGAACACCGCGATGAGCCCGCCACCGCCCGCGGCCGCCAGTGGCGCCAGGAGGTCGAGGACGGCCTGCAGCGAGGCCGGCGAATGCGCGTAGTCGACGATCACCGCGAACGGCTGGCCCTCGTCGATCCGCTCCATCCGGCCCGGCACGCCCTCCACGGACGCGAGCCCGTCGCGGACCGCCGCGGGATCGAGGCCCAGCGCCTCGCCGAGCGCGACGACCGCCAGCGCGTTGTGGACGTTGAAGCGACCGGCCAGGCGAAGCTCGAGCCGGCCGGCACCCGACGGCGCGGCGTAGGCGACGCGAAGGCGGCGGGCGTCCTCCTCGATCGTCGTGGCGCGGACGTGGGCGGCCGGGTCCGTGCCGTAGGTGACGACGGTGGCGCCGGCCTCGTGGGCGGCGGCTTCGAACCACGACGCCGCGGGGTCGTCGCGGTTGACGATCGCGACCTTGGGCCACGGATGCCCGGCAACGACCTTGAGCGGGTTGTCACCGCCGTCCGGGGTGCCGGGTTGCGCGGCGCCGGACGCAAGCGCGTGGAACAGCTTGAGCTTGGCGGCGCGGTACGCCTCGAACGTGCCGTGGAGCTCGAGGTGCTCGTGGGTGAGGTTGGTGAACACGGCGGCGTCCCAGGCGACGCCCAGGACCCGGTCGAGCGCGAGGGCGTGCGACGTGGTCTCGATCACGGCTACCGCGTTGCCGGCACGGGCCATCGCCGCGAGCGTCGCCTGCAGCTCGGGCGCCCCGGGCGTGGTCACGTGCGCGGCGTGCCGGTCCCGCAGCCGGCCGACCTTGGTCTCGACGGTCCCGATCAGGCCGCTCGACAGGCTCGCCGCCTCCAGGGCGGCAACGGCGAGGAACGAGGTCGTGGTCTTGCCGTCCGTGCCCGTGATCCCGACCGTGCCGAGGGTCCGCGACGGGTCGCCGTACCACCAGCCCGAGGCATGGGCGAGCGCGGCCCGCGAGGCACCGACGACGAGCTGCGGCAGGTCGACGCCGCCGACGGGATGCTCGACGATCGCCGCCGCCGCGCCGGCCGTCGCGGCCGAGGCGACGTATTCGTGGCCGTCGACGTGGAAGCCGGGCAGGGCGGCGAACAGGGTGCCTTCGCGGACCGCGCGGGAGTCGTCCGTGACGCCCCGGATCTCGACGTCGCCCAGCGCGGTCGCGCCGATCGGCAGGTCGTCGCGGCGGGCGCCGCGCACCAGGTCGGCGTCGCGCAGGCGGGCGATCAGGCCGTCGAGCCGGCGAGGCTCGGCCGGTTCCGCGGCGGCGAGGAGCTCGGCCAGGGACGCCGGCGCGGCGGGCTCGGTCACGCGCCGCGTCCCCGGCCGATCGCGCGGGTTGCGCGTGCCGCGGCGCGGCCGGCCGTGTACCGCCAGGCGCGGGCGACGTGCTCCTGCGCGCCGGCCATCTCCACCCAGGTCGCCCCGAACGACCGCTTGTGCTCGTACAGGCCGTAGGTCGGCTCGCCCGGAAGCGGCTCGCGGTGGGCGCCGGGGACGTCGACCCCGCCGAGGTCCATCTCGGATCGACCCTCCGCGAGGGCGAGCTCGATCGCGCGCCAGCGGAGCAGGTGCATGGCGCCCGGGTGGTCGCGCCGCCGCTCCGCCCGATCTGCGGAGTGGGCCGTCGACAGGCGCCGCCCGTGGCGGTAGAGGACGAGGCCGCCGAGCACGTCGCCGTCCGCGGCACCCTCGCGGGCCTCGAGGTAGACGAGGTGGCCCGCCGCCAGGGCGCGTGTCCACCACGCGACGAACTCCTCGGGGCCGGCGAACCCGAACCCCCGCCGCTCGCCGGTGGCCTGCAGGAGCCCGAAGAACCGGCCCAGGGCCGCGTCGGGCGCCTCGGTCGCCGCCAGAAACCCCTCGTGGGCGGCCGCGCCGGGGGCGGCGTCCCAGCGGAGCACGGTGACCTGGTCGCGCTCGGCGCGGCGGATGCGCTGACGCGTGGCTTTCGCGACGCCGCTCATGACGGCCTCAGCGTCGCCGTCGGCGGGCAGCGGCAGCCGCAGGCGATGCCGCGAGGGCTGGATCTCGTCGATCGCGTGGAATCCCGGCGTCGCGGAGGGCCGTGCCGTAGCCGGGGTGGGCGGCGGCGACCTCCGGATCCGCGGCCACGACGTCGATGCCGTCGGCCACGAGGTGCGCCGACGCCGCGGCCAGCGCCTTCCCGATCGCCACCGCGGCGCCCGAGCCGTCGGGCATCCATGGCTCGCCGGCTCCCACGGGACCGCGTGGCAGGTAGGCGGACCCACCGCCGACGACCGGCCACGACCGCGTCAGGGCGAGCGCACGCTCGTCCCCGATCGCGAGGAAGCGCGGGCGCCACCCCTGCGACCCACGATGGGCAGCCCAGGCGCGGGACTGCCGGACGTGCCCGCCGGGGGCGTCGACGGCCCGGGCGTCCCAGTCGCCGAGCGCCCCCTCGTCGAGCTCGACCACCCCTCCGGTCACCCGTCGCCCCCGTCGCCGCTCGTGCCGGGAGCGGTCGGCCGGGCCCCGTCGGCGCCGTCGGCCGCATCGCCCGCGTAGCCCGAGGCCGACCCGCCGCCGCGCAGCCCGTGGCGCAGCCGCGTGACCCGCACCCGCGCGGACTGGGCGACCGAGTAGGTCCGCCGCCCGAGCGGATCGAGCACGAGGTCGAACGCCCCGACGTAGCCGATCTCGCGGCCGCCGAAGCCGGTCTTGAAGTGCGCGATCCCGGCGTGGGCGAGGCCCCACAGGTCGTACGTGGTCGCGCCCTGCTCCCTGGAGCTCCGGATCGCCTCCCACTTGAGCAGGTAGTTGGCGCGGCTGTCCGCGCCCGCCTCGGTCATGCCGCCGTACGGCTCCACGACGCGGGCTCCCGCGCGGACGAGGAACAGCGTCGCGACCGGCGTGCCGTCGGGCAGCTCGGCGAACAGCAGCCGCGCGTGCCCGCTGGGCCCGAACGCGTCCCAGACGTCGCGGTAGGCGGACTGCGCCCGGATCAGGAAGCCCGCCCGCGCGGCCGTCTCCTGGTAGATCCGATAGAACTCGTCGAGCCGCTCGGGGCCGGCGTCGACGACCCGCACGCCGCCCGTCCGCGCCTTGTTGACGTACTGGCGCCACTTCTTGCGCAGGTCGCCCCACAGAGCGGCCTCGTCGGCCGCGAGGTCGATGACCCGGGTGGAGACCGGCTGGATCGGCGTGGCCGGCTGCCAGCCCGCGGCCGCCAGCGCCGCCCGGACCGCGCCGCCCTCGTCGGGACCCGCGTCGCGCTCGATCTCCGGGTCGATGCGCAGGTGGCTGACGCGGCCGGCGCCCGAGCGTCGCGGAGCGCAGCCCCTCGCGGGCGAGCTCGGTGAACCGGCCGATGCCGTCGGCGTCCCAGCGATCGAGCACCGGCCCGCGGGGCGCGTACGCGAACGCCCACGGCAGCGGTCCCGGGCGTCGCAGCAGCACCTGCGCCCCGGCCCCGTCCGCGAGCAGGCGGCGGGATCGCCAGCCGTTGACCGCCTTCACCTCGGCCCAGCCCGACAGCTGGAGGTACGACCCGAGCGGGTTCGCCTCGACGAACGCGTCCCACGCGGCCGCGTCGGCGGGAACGGGGGTCGACGGCACAGGCGTCGGCGCGACGTCGGGGCGGGCCGTCATGAGCGGCCGCGGCGGCGCACGAGGTCGACCACGATCCCGACGATAAGCCGCGGCTCCTCGATCCGCAACGCGAGCGACCCGCCGAGGATCACGAGCCCGCCGGCCGCCGTCGCGATCGCCATCCGGACCAGCAGGCGCAGGATGCCCGGGTCGACGCCCCACGCCGTCACGAGCCAGCCGTTGACGGCCCACGCGACCGCGCCCCCGGCGACCGCCACGATCGCCGTGCGGAGCATCACGCTGCCCACCCGCCCGAGGCCCAGCGACGGCATCCGGCGCCGCAGGAGGAGGACGAGCGCCAGCGTCTCGAGCCAGGCGGCCGTCGCGATCGCGACCGCGAGGCCGTTCAGGCCCAGGGGCCCGACCAGGATGCTCGCCACGAGGATGTTCACGCCGACCGCGATCAGCGCGGCCACGACCGGCGTCGCCGTGTCCTGCAGGGCGTAGAACGCGCGCGCCAGCACCGCGATCAGCGAGTGCGCGGTGAGCCCGACGAGGAAGATCGCCAGCGTGACCCCGGTCTGGTCGAGCGCCGCCTGGCCCACGCCCACGAAGCCGAACAGCAGCTGGACGACGTCCTGCGAGAGCGCGATCCCCAGCGCGGTGATGACCAGCATCACGTAGGCCAGCATCGACAGCCCGCGCACCAGCAGGTGGCGGAAGGCGTCCCCACTGCCGGTCGCCGCCTGGCGCGACAGCGACGGCAGCAGCACGACCCCCAGCGGCACGCCGATCACCCCGATCGGGATCTGGAGGATCGCGAACGCGAAGTTGAAGATCGCGATCGAGCCCGTCGGCAGCGCCGAGGCCAGGCTGGTCATCACGAGGAACACGATCTGGGTCGCGCCGAGGCCGAGCGCCCGGGGCGCCATCAGCACCAGCGTCCGCCGCGCCTGCGGGTCGCTGAGGTCGACGCGCGGCCGGATCCGGGCGCCGATCCGGCGCACCGTCGGCACCTGCACCAGGAGATGGCCGGCCGCGCCGATGACCACGCCGACGGCGAGGCCCTCGACGCCCAGCACCGGGACGAGGAACAGCGCCCCGCCGATGATCCCGAGGTTGTACGCGAGCGGCGCCATGGCCGCCGCGCCGAACCGTCCCTTCGCGTTGAGGACGCTGGTGGCCACGGCGCCGGCCGCGAGGAACAGCGGCGCGATCACCATGATCCGCGTCAGCTCCGTGGTCAGCGCGAGCTCAGACGCGTCGAACCCCGGCGTGATCGACGCCACGAGGCCCGGTGCGAGCAGCAGCACCACGGCCGCGAGGATCGACAGCGTGCCCAGCATCAGCGTCGTCACGCTCGACACGACGCGCCAGGCCCTGGCCTCCTCGTGGTTCCCCAGGAGGCCCGCCACGATCGGGATCATCGCCGACGACAGCGCGCCCGCGGCCACCAGCTGGAACAGGAAGTCGGGGATCCGGAACGCCGCGAAGAACGCGTCGAGCTGCGACCCGTTCGGCACGGCCGCCGCGATCGCGACGTACCGCACGTAGCCGAGGATCCGCGACAGCAGGAACGCCCCGGTGACGATGAAGCCGGCCCGTGCGAGGGCGAGCGTCGCGCTGCCGACCTTGCCCCTGCCGGCGTTCTCCGTTGACGCCGGCAGCTCCACGCCGTCCTCGGCCGGCTCGACGACGTCGATGAACGTCGTCGGGTCGTCACTCACGTCGCCCGGGCCCGCGGGTGAGCCATCCGGTACGCCTCGCGCAGGCGTGCCGGCGAGACGTGCGTGTAGACCTGCGTCGTCGCGAGGCTCTCGTGCCCGAGCAGCTCCTGCACGACGCGGAGGTCCGCGCCGCCCTCGAGGAGGTGGGTCGCGAAGCTGTGGCGCAGCGTGTGGGGGCTGACGCCCTCCGGGAGGCCCGCGAGGCGCCGCAGCCGGTCCATGCGCCCGCGGAGGCCGCGGACGCCCAACGGCGCACCGTGGTGGTTGAGGAACACGGCCGTCGGGTCGTCGGTGAGCGGCGCCCGCCGGGCGACCAGCGCGGGTCGGCCGTCGTCGAGGTAGGCCGCGAGCGCCTCGCGTGCGGGCCGCCCCAGCAGCCCGATCCGCTCCTTGCGCCCCTTGCCCAGGACCCGCAGCTCCCCGCGCTTCAGGTCGAGGCTGCCGAGCTCGGCGGCGGCCAGCTCGCTGATGCGCAGACCCGCGGCATACGCCGTCTCGACGAGCGCCAGGTCGCGCAGCGCGATGGCGCGCGCGACGTCGGCGTCGACGCGGGCGACGCCCCTGCCGGTCGGCCGGCCGGCGACCATCGCCGCGTCGGCCGTGTCGAGGTCGTCCTCGACTACCGCGATCAGGCGCTCGACCTGGTCGACCTCGAGCACGCGCGGCAGGCGGCGCGGCAGTCGAGGGGTCGCGATCGCCCCCCACGGGTCGCCGGGTGCGAGGCCCGCCTTCGCGGCGTACCGGTGGAACGCGCGGATCGCGGCCAGCCGCTGCGCGACCGACGAGCGGGCGTGCCCCTCGCCGAGCGCCGCCAGGTAGGCGCGTAGCACCGTGCGGCCCGGGGACCGCCAGTCGTCGCCGCGTGCCGCGAGCCAGTCGAGGTAGGCGGTGATGGTCGACTCGTACGAGCGCCGGGTATGGGGCGACGTGTCGCGCGCCTCGAGCGAGCGGATGAACCGGCGGAGCGCGTCGTCGCCGGTCACGCCGTCAGGCATCGTGCATCAGGAGAGATCATGCGCGGACCCGGACGACGCGACATCGTCGGGTCGGTCACGCGGTGCGTCGCGTCCCAGCCCCCGACCGCGACGCGCCGGCGCCCCTCGTGCCTCGCCGGGCCGTCCCGCCGCCACGCGCGCCACCGCGCCGGCCGCCGCCACCGCCGCCACGCGCCGGTCGCTCCAGCGCCGCCGGATCGGGCGGACCGCCCGCCAGCCGCAGGCCCACGAGGTTGCCCTCGGGCAGCTCGATCGTCGCCCCGCAGGTCAGGCACAGGCCGGTCTCGCCGCGTCGGGCGATCGCGCCCTTGCCGTCGTCGTGGGCGTCGTGGATCGCCCCCGTCGGCTCGTGGTTCGTCGTGAAGTCGCAGCGCGGGTAGTTCGAGCACCCCCAGAAGACGTTGCCGGTCCGCCGCGCGCGACGCGCCACCAGGTGGCCGTCGCCGTTCTTGGGGCAGACGACCTCGAACGGCAGCTGGTCGGGGGGCGGCGGCCCGTCCTTGCGGATGTACGTGCAGTCCGGGTAGCGCGAGCAGCCCACGAAGGCGCCGAACTTGCCGCGCTTGGTCGTCAGGACGCCCTCGCCGCACTGCGGGCACGGGTCGCCGTCGCCCTCGAGCTTGGGGGCCTCCTCGCCGGGCAGCGGCCGCGTCTCCTTGTGGTCGGGGTAGGTCGAGCAGGCGAGGAACTTTCCGTTGCGGCCGAGGCGGATGACCATCGGGTGACCGAGCGAGCAGACCTCGTCGGTGGCCTCGGTGGTGAAGTCCGCCCGCTTGAGCTCCTTGCGCTTCTCGTCGACGCGGATGCGCAGCGGCTCGAAGAACTCGCGCAGCAGCGGGACCCAGGCGCGCTCGCCACGGGCGACCTCGTCGAGCTCCTCCTCCATGCGCGCGGTGAACTCGAGGTCCACGTACTCGCCGAAGTGCTCCACGAGCAGGTCGGTCACGATCTCGCCGATCTCCTCGGGATGCAGGCGCCGCTCCTCGATCCGCACGTAGCCGCGATCGACGATGGTCGAGATCGTCGCCGCGTAGGTCGACGGGCGGCCGATGCCGTGCTCCTCGAGGGACTTGATCAGCGTCGCCTCGGTGTACCGCGGCGGCGGCTCGGTGAAGTGCTGGGTCGGGGTGACGTCGAGCACGCGCGTGACGTTGCCCTTGACGAGCGGCGGCAGCGTCCGCTCCGCCTCCTCGGCGGCGTCGTCGTCCTGGCCCTCGGTGTAGACCCGCGCGAAGCCGTCGAACAGCGTCCGCGTCGCCGACGCCCGCAGGCGGTAGTCGCCCGCCTCGAGCTCGATCGTCGTGGTCTCGAGCTCCTTGGGCGCCATCTGCGACGCGATCGCCCGCTGCCAGATGAGCCGGTAGAGGCGGTACTCCTCGGGCTTGAGGGCCGAGCGGAGCGACTCCGGGTCCCGCAGGAAGGACGTCGGGCGGATCGACTCGTGCGCCTCCTGGGCGCCCTTGGCCGTCGTCTTGTAGACCCGGCCCTTGCCGGTCCCGTAGCGCTCGCCGAACCGGTCCTTGATCACGCCCTGCGCCTCGGCCATCGCCACCCCGGCGATCGCGGTCGAGTCGGTCCGCATGTAGGTGATGAGGCCGACGTGACCGTCGGGCGTGTCCGCGCCCTCGTACAGCCGCTGCGCGATGCTCATCGTCCGCTTGGGGCTGAAGCCGAGCTTGCGGCTCGCCTCCTGCTGGAGCGTGCTGGTGGTGAACGGCGGCGACGGGTTTCGCTTGGACTGCCGCGTCGCGACGGTGTCGACGACGGGCTGCAGCCGACGCAGCGCGTCCGCATGACCCTTTGCGGTCGCCTCGTCGCCGACGTCGAGGGGCTTGCCCAGGATGCGTACGACCTCGGCGGTCATCTGCGTGCCGTCGGGCGTGGCCAGGAGCGCCTCGAGCGTCCAGTACTCGCGGGCGGTGAAGGCGCGGATCTCGCGCTCGCGGTCGACGACCAGGCGCAGGGCGACCGACTGCACGCGCCCCGCCGACAGGCCGCCGCGGACCTTGCGCGACAGCAGCGGGCTCAGCGTGTAGCCGACGAGGCGGTCGACGATGCGGCGGGCCTGCTGGGCGTCGACGAGGTTGCGGTCGATGTCGCGCGGGCTGGCGAACGCCTCGCGGATCGCGCCCTCGGTGATCTCGTTGAACGTGACCCGATGCGTTTTCGAGCTGGGCACGTTCGCCGCCTCGGCGACGTGCCACGCGATCGCCTCGCCCTCGCGGTCGAGGTCGGTGGCGAGGTAGACGTCGGTCGCCCCCTTGGCCGCCTTCTCGATCGCCGACACCTGCTTGCGCCGGTCCTCGGGGATCACGTACTCGGGCGCGAAGTCGTGGTCGACGTCGACGCCGAACTTGCCCTTGCCCGGGTTCTCGGGCAGGTCGCGGACATGGCCGTACGAGGCGAGGACCTGGTAGTCGTCGCCGAGGTAGCGCTCGATGGTCCTCGCCTTGGCGGGCGATTCCACGATCACGAGGTGCTTGGCCATGGCGGCGCGGAGTGTAGCACCGGGCTCTTAGCGGCCCGTTACCCGGTCCTTGGTGGGTCGACCTCGGTCGTGCCCCGTCCCGGCCCGCGTCGCCGCCGCTCGCGGCCGCGGCCTGTGCGTCGGCTCAGATGTCGCGGACCCGCTGCAGGAAGTCCTCGTCGATCTCGATGTCGATGTCGATGTCGATGTCGCCTTCGCCGTTCGCGTCGCTCGGACCGCCGAGCGCGATCGGGAGCAGCGACTCCGTCTGGGCCTCGGGCTCGTCGTCGGCACCCGCGGCGGCGGCCGGGCCCTTGCGGCGCGACTTCGACGGGGCGGGTGCGGCGCCCTGCGGGATCTCGAGGAACCGGACCACGTGGTACGGGAAGAAGAACGTCGACTCGATCTTGTCGATGAAGATGGGCCGCTTGCCGTCCATCATCCGGAGGTTCGTGCACAGCAGCCCGGCGTCCTCGGCGGACGGCAGCTCGAACAGGTCGACGAGCAACGGCTGCTCGTTCGCGGCATGGATGACGACATTTCGGATCATGCCGCGATGCTCGCGCACGCCGGTGAGTGCCGTCACCGCCCGATGGTCACCCGCCCGATGGTCCTCCCGTCGCCCGTCGGCCGGGCCCAGGTCCGTCGATCAGGGGTGGTAGAAGTCGATGACCAGCCGGACGCGGCCGTTGTCGACCCAGACGCCGATCCCGCAACGGTCGTAGTCGGGGTTCATCAGGTTCTTGTAGTGGCCGCCGTTGTACGGCTTCTCGCTCTGGAAGAACAGGTGCGACCCGAGCACGGCGTTGAACGGGTTGCCCGAACGGCAGCCGAGGTTCTCGGCCCAGCGGTAGCTGTCGTATCCGGCGTGCCGCAACCGGTCCCCGGGCGAGCCGCCGATGAAGTGGTCGCATTGGTTGTTGTTCGCCAGGTGGCGAGCGTACGGGCGCGACACGTTGTCCGAGATCCCCTCGCTGAGCGAGAGCGGGTCGACGTTCCGGCCGCCGGGCGAGTTGCAGTTGCCGCTGCCGGTGACCCAGCCGCCCGTGCGGGTGCAGTTCATGAGCTGCAGGTAGTAGCGCTCGACCGCGCCCCAGCTGCCGTTCGCCGCGCCGCCGCCGCCGGCGTGCGGGATGTGTCCTCCGCCACCGCCGCCGCCTCCATTGCCCCCGCCGCCACCGCCGCCGGGCGGCGCGCCCGCGGCGCGGACGCGGGGCGCGGGCTTGGGCACGACCCTGAACGTCGCCGACGCGGCCTCGACGCGCGCGCCGCCACGCGACCGGGCAGACCCGTTGACGGTCATCAGGACGCCTGCCCCATAGGCGAGCGGCCTGCTCGGCGTGAACACGAGCACCGTGCCGGCCTCGGCCCAGGCGATCTTGCCGGTGACGCGGTGGCCGCCGCTGACGACGACGAACGCGGCGGCGGTCGCCGTGCGTTGCATCGGCTGCGTGAACCGGACCGAGAGGATCGCGGTGCGCTCCACCTTCGCCGTCCCGCTGACCGGCCGGAAGCGTACGACCGACGGCGCCCTGCCCGTGGACACGACGATCGCCGGGACCGCCTCGAACGGCAGGCCGTCGGCGTCGACCAGCCCGTCCAGCCAGATTCGGTACTTCGCGCCGGGGCTGAGCGTGCTCCACGGCGTGAAGGTGTATTCGCCGGACGCGGCGCCCGGCTGCAGCTCGCCGTGGAGCGCCGGGGTCGAGCGGAGCGCCGCGCGCACGGCCGCGAGCGGGACGGCGCGATCGAGCTTGATCGTGAACGACGTGTCGGCGCGGACCCGATCGCCGAGCGTCCGGGTGGCCGCGAGCGACCCCGTGCCCGCGGCCGCGGTGAGCACGACGCTGCGGATCGGCGCGCCGAGCTTGCCGCCGGCCTCGGAGCGCGCGCTGCCGTCGATCGTGACGGTGTACAGGGTGTCCGGGCGCCAGTGCGCCGTGGGGGAGATCGTCAGGTGGCGGCCCGCGGCATCCCACGAGACGCTGATCGGGCCGTCGGGCGAGATCCGCAGCGCGCCGGCGACCGACGCGGCGTCCATGGGGGCGTCGAACTCGATCTCGATGGGGTCCCTGGTGCCGTGACCGGTCTTGACGGCGTCGAGGAAGCGGGCGGCGACGGGGGCCGGCTCGAAGGCCGGGACCGCGGTGCTCTTCGCGGGCGGGAGGCTGGCCGCGGCGACCACGGCGATGATGAGGGCGGCGCCGAGCCCGGCAAGCACACGCTGGAATCCACCATGGGCCCGGAGCGCCGCAAGATACACGGCGGCGAGCACGGGAATGGCGAGCGCGGTCGCGCCGAGCTTCCGCAATACGTGTCCTCCATGTGCCCGCGTCCCGCTCGGGGCGGCCCACCACCATCACGCCGCGAGGGGATTGGCAGGCGAGCAAAGGGCGGGGGTTCGCGCTGCCGGGTTTGGCGCACCTTAGCACCGGGGTCCGCGCCTCGGCAACCTCGCCGCCCGCCGGTCACGCGCCGGGCAGGCTCGCTCACCCACCGCCGACGACCGCCGACGACCGACGCCGGTCTCCCGGATGGCGCGTGCGGCACCCGACGGCGAGCGCGCCGCCGGCGCCGCCAGCGAACCCGCCGGACGGTATCGACCATAGGTCTCGACGACGAGGCCGCGCAGCTCGAGGCCCGTCAGCGCCCCGAGGATCGTCGCCCCCGGCTGGCCGGTCGCCGCGACCAGCTCGTCGACCGAGCCGCGGCCCCCGATCAGCGACTCGGCCACGGCGCGCTCCACGGCGGGCAGCGCAGACAGCACCGCCGCGATGGTCCGGCCGCCATCCCTCGTCCCCGCACGAACCGGCGCATCGGACCCGTCGCCGGAGAGCGAGTCGAGCAGCCCGAGGTCCTCGATGAGCTCGCCGATCCCCGCGACGATCCGTGCCTCCGGACCCGCCTCCCGCAGGAACGCGAGGCAGCCGGCCACCGCAGGATCGTCGAGGCGCCCGGGCACGATGTACAGGCCGCGACCCTGCTCGAGCGCCCAGGCGGCGGTCGTCAGGGCCCCGCTCCTCGCGCCGGCCTCGACGACGACCGTCGCGTCCGCGAGCCCGCTGATGATCCGGTTCCGTCGCGGAAACGTGCCGCGGTTCGGCGCCGTCTCCGGCGGGAACTCGCTGATCACCGCTCCGCCCTGGGCCACGATCGCCCGGGCCAGCCCGCGGTGTGAGGCCGGGTACAGCCGCAGGTGCCCGCCGCCGATGACGGCGACGGTGGTCCCGCCGGCGCGGAGCGTCGCGGCGTGGGCGGCCGCGTCGATCCCGAGCGCGAGGCCCGAGACCACGGTCACGTCGAGGCCGGCGATCGCGTCGGCGATCCTGCCGCTCGTCGCACGCCCGACGGCCGTCGGCCGTCGCGTGCCGACGATGGCCACGGACCTGGGACGGTCGAGCGCGCCCGCCGATCCGGAGACGTAGAGCACGGGCGGCGGCAGCTCGATGCGGCGCAGCCTCGACGGGTAGTCGGCGTCGACCAGCGTGACCGCCCGCACGCCGGCCCGGTCGAGCGAGGCGAGCTGCCGTTCGGGATCCGCTGCTGCGTCCGCGACGGCCCTCGCGATCGCCGACGAGAGCGACGGCGAGCCGTCGTCGAGCCCGATGGAGGCGGCCACCAGGCGGGCCGGGCCACGCGGCGCACAGGCCTCGCGCAGGACGCTGCGCGCGTCGCCGAAGGCTGCGATCAGCCGCGCGAACGACACGGGCCCGACGCCCTGGACGGCGTCGAGCACGACCCACGCGTCGCGCTCGCGATCGTCGGCGGTCGCGACGCCGGCGCCGAGCCGCCGGTCGGTCGCCGCCAGCACCGGCGGCGGCATCCCGTTCGGCGCTCCACCGACGCGCGCCCCGCCTGTGGCCGGCTCGTCCCGGCGCCAGGCGCCGGCGCGTCCCACCCCGAGCATCAGCCCGCCGCCCGCATCGTCATCCGGTCCACCGGCGCCCGGAAGCGGGCGGCCTCGTCGAGATGCTCGGTCCCGACGACCTCCGAGCCCGCCAGGTCCGCGATCGTCCGCGCGACGCGCAGCAGCCGCTCGGTCCCGCGGCCGGACAACCCCTCGCGCTCCGCGAGGGCGATCGCCCGCGCCGCGGCGACCTCGTCGAGGCGACAGATCGCCCGGAGCGAGCGTCCCCGGACGCGCCCGTTCGGCGTCTCGCCGGACCGACCGCGTTGCCGTCGCCGGGCGGCCGCGATGCGCTCGGCCACCTGCGCGGACGACTCGGGGGCGACGGGGCCGATGAGCGTCGCCGGCGGCACCCGATCGACGGCGACCCACAGGTCGATCCGGTCGCGCAGCGGACCCGAGACCCGACGCAGGTACCGCTCCGGGACGCCCGGCGGGCAGGTGCACGCACGGTCGGCGGTGCCCAGCTGGCCACACGGGCACGGGTTCATCGCTGCCACGAACGTGAACCGCGCCGGGAACACCTCCGCCCGGCCGACCCTGACCACCGCGACGCTGCCGTCTTCGAGCGGCTGGCGGAGCGCCTCGAGCACGTCGCGCCCGAACTCGGGCAGCTCGTCGCACACGAGCGTGCCCTGGTCGGCGAGCGTCACCTCGCCGGGCGACAGGCGTGGACCGCCGCCGATCATCCCCGCATAGGAGATCGTGTGGTGCGGCCGGCGCACGGGCGGTCGCCGCACGAGACGCGTGATGGGTCGCGTCGACGCGGCCGAGGCTACGGCGGTCGCCGACAGTGCCGCCGCGTCGTCGAGGTCCGGCAACAGGCCGGGGATCGTCCGCGCCAGCAGCGTCTTGCCGGATCCGGGTGGCCCGATCAGCAGCATCGCGTGGGCCCCGGCGAGGGCGATCTCGAGGGCCCGGCGAGCGACGGCCTGCCCACGGACGTCCGCGAGGTCCACGAGCGCCTCGTCGGCTGCGGACTGGCCCGCCGTCGGCCCGCTCCCCTCCTCGACGCCGGCGATGCTCGCGCGCGGCAACGGCAACGGCGTGGCGCGCCTCGATCGCGCCGAGCGCACCGCCTCCGCCGCCTCGGCGACGCTGGCCACGGGCACCGGCTCGATGCCGGACGCGAGGGACGCCTCCGCGGCCGCCTCGGCCGGCACGACCACGCGCCGGATCCCGCGCCCGGCGAGCGCCATCACCATCGGCAGGATGCCCGGCACGTGGCGGACCTCCCCGCCCAGGCCGAGCTCGCCGATCAGCGCGATGCGGCCGCGGCCCGGACGCAGCTGCTCCGATCCGAGCAGGATCCCGAGCGCGATCGCGAGGTCGAGCGAGGCGCCGGCCTTGCGCACCTCCGCCGGGGCGAGGTTGACGGTGATCCGGCGCGGCGGGTGGTGGTAACCCGCGTTGCGCAGCGCACCCCGGACGCGCTCGCGCGCCTCCGACAGCGCGGCGTCGGGCAGGCCGACGATCGTGAACCCGGGCAGCCCCGGCGCGACGTCGACCTCGACCCGGACGACCCGGCCGGCGATGCCGTTGAGCGTGGCGGACAGCAGGGTTGCGAGCACGAACGGCACCCTAGCCGCGGCCACTCACCCGCGACTTATCGCGTGCCTCGTGATCGGCGGCTGGCCGGAGCGAAGGAGCGCGGACCTACCGCCCCGCGACCGGCGCGAGCTGCGCGACCTGCGCCCCGTCGGTCCGGTCCACCGCCCGCGCGAAGTCGAGCACGGAGCGCCCCAGCACGGAATCGGCCTTGCCGGCCATGAACGGCGCGCCGCTGTTCAGCGCGGAGATCGCGCCCCGGTACTCGTTGACGATCTGGTGCTCGATCGGCCGTCGCAGAGCGCCCTCGGCGCTCTTGATGTTGATGCCGGTGAACGCGTTCGAGCGGTTGAGGACCAGCTTGAGCTTGCTCCCCTCGTAGCCCAGGTGGCCGATCGTGTCGAGCACCATGCGCACGTTCTTGAGGCACGACAGGTCGGCCGTCATGACCGCGTAGATCGTCTCGGCGACGTCGAGGACCATCAGGTTGACGTCGTCGAGGCGCTTGTCGATGTCGACCATGATGTAGTCGTACATCCCGCGCAGCAGCTCGAGCACCTGGTGCATGTGCCCGGGCGTGACCAGGTCGGCGGACTCGGGCGACGGCGGCGCAAGCAGCAGGTCGATCCCCGAATCGTGGGTCTGGACGACCTTGCGGATGAGGTCGCTGTCCATCGCCGGGGCGCTGACGACGTCGACGATGCTCTTGCGGTCGAGCCCGAGGTCGAGGAACACGCGGTGGTCCCCGAACTGGAGGTTGCCGTCCACGAGGCACACGCGCCGGCCGAGGGTCTGGAGCGCGATCGCCGCGTTGATCGCGATCGTCGTGGTCCCCACGCCACCCTTGGCGCCGTAGTAGGCGTGGATGCGACCCATCGGCGGGCGCCCGACCAGCGAGTCGCTGGGCGCGAAGCGCGCGATCAGGCTCTTCATCCGGGCGAGCAGCTCGGCCGGGTGGAACGGCTTGATCAGGTAGTCGTCCGCGCCGGCCCGCAGGGCCCGCACCTTCTGCTGCACGTCGCGCTCTGACGTGAGCATGATGATCGGGACGTGGCTGCCCGGGCCCTCATCGGCGCGGATCCGCGTGGCGACCGCGTACCCGTCGATCGGCTGGAGCGTGACGTCCAGCAGGATCAGCGACGGCCGCTCGAGCTGCCACAGCCGCAGGCCCTCGGTCCCGTCGGCCGCGATCGTGACGTCGTACCCCTCCTGCTTCAGCGTGTACTGCAGCAGGCGCTGGACGCTCGCGTCGTCATCGACGACGAGGACTTTCCCGGCCAATCCGTTCTCCCGGCACGTTGCATGAATCAGACCGCGGCGAGCATGACGCTCGGTCCCCGACGGCGCCGGAGGTCAGTATAGGGACCGGGGACCGGGGCTCCAGTGGCCATCGGTCCCGGATGGTCCCACGCCGCGGCCGTCAGGCCGTCGCGCCGCCCGGCTCGATCCCGCCGGCCGGGGGAGTCTCGCCGCCGGCTGCCGCGGGCCCGCCCGCCGGGGCGGGAAGGCCGGCTCCGGCATGGATGCCCACCTCGACGTACTCGCCGACCCGCTCCGCGAGGCGCGTGAACTCCGTCGGGATCACGTACTTCGTCGACGGGCTGGCACCGAGGGCCTTGAGCGCCTCGAGGTACTGCAGCGTCATCGTCTTCTCGTCGATGGTGTGGGCGGCCGAGTAGATCCGCTCGAGCGCCTGGCTGAAGCCCTCGGCCTTCAGGATCGCGGCCTGCCGCTCGCCCTCGGCCTTGAGGATCTCGGACTGCTTCTGGCCCTCGGCCACGTTGATCGCGGACTGCCGCGCGCCCTCGGACTCCGTGATCACCGCGCGCCGCGTCCGCTCGGCCGACAGCTGGCGGTTCATCGCGTCCTGGACGTCGCGCGGCGGGGTGATCTCGCGGATCTCGACGCGGGTCACCTTGCCGCCCCAGGTCTCGGTGCTCTCGTCGAGCTTCGTCCGCAGGACCTCGTTGATCTGGTCGCGTCGCGACAGCACGTCGTCGAGCAGGATGTCGCCGATCACGGCACGCAGCGTGGTCGTCGCGACGCCCTGGAGGGCGCCCGCGAAGTAGGCGACGTTCACGATGCTCTTGAGGGGGTCGACGATGCGCCAGTAGATCAGGAAGTCGACGCTGATCGGGGCGTTGTCCTTGGTGATCGTCGTCTGGCTGGGGACCTCGATGAACTGCTCGCGCACGTCGACCTTCACCGGCCGGTCGATGATCGGGATCAGGAACCGCAGGCCCGGCCCGCGGACGAGGCCCTCGTTGGTCTTGCCCAGCCGGAACACGACCATCTGCTCGTACTGCTGGACCACCCGCACCGACAGGTACAGGACGATCAGCACGAACACCCCGAAGAAGGCCAGGGCCGCCAGAACGACGATCAGCTCCATGCATGCCTCCTGCGGGCTACCGGCGGCGGACGACGCCCCTCATGCAGAGGGTAGGCCTTCCGACGGCAGGGCGGGGTCGGTGGCGCCGTCGGTGCCGGGTTCCCGGTCGGCTCCACGATCGCCGTGAGGCCGTCGAACCCGACGAGGCGGACCGGCGTGTCCCTCGCGAGCGTGGTGGTGTCCGCGGTCCGAGCGCTCCACGACTCGCCGGCGAGATAGGCGGTGCCCAGCGGCTCGAGCGGCGCCTGGACGACGCCCTCGGTGCCCAGCGGCACGGGGTTGCCGACCGTGTTGGCGGGTGGCGCCATGTGGCGGGTCCGGATCGCCGCAAGGGTGATCAGGCCCATCAGGATGGCCGTGGTCGCGGTGCTGGTCACGATCAGCGGCAGCGCCACCCCGACGATCGGCTCGGTCGGGTCGCCGGGCGTCGTGTACAGGGCAGAGGCCCCCAGCGCGAAGCAGATGATCCCGCCGATCGCGAGCAGGCCGTGGCTGGTGACGGTGGCCTCGAGGACGAACAGCACGACGCCCAGCACGATCAGCATCAGGCCCGCGAGGTTGAGCGGGAGGCTGCCGAAGCCGATGAACGCGAGGATGATCGCGAGCGCGCCGAGGATGCCGGTCACGAAGTTGGGGTTCTGGAGCTCGAAGATCAGGCCGTAGACGCCGATCGTGAACAGCACGAACGCGATGTTCGGGTCCGACAGGAGGTGGAGCAGGCCCTGGAGCGGGTTCATGCCGTTGTCCACGACCCCGACGCCGGTCAGGTCCAGCGTCTGGGGGACGCCGCCGACGGTGACCTCCTGGCCGTTGGCCTTGGCGAGCACGTCGTCGATCGTGGACGCGATGCCGTCGACGGCGCCCGCGGCGACGGCCTCGGTGGCCGTGTACGACTTGGCCTCCGAGACGGTCGACACGGCCCAGTCCACCGGCCGGCCGCGCGTCTCGGCGATCGACGTGATGTTGGCGATCGCGTCGTTCTTGACCTTCTCGCCGAGCGTGCCCGGGATGTCCTCCCCGTTGCTGCCGACGGGCGACGCAGCCCCGATGTTCGTGCCCGGCGACATGTAGGCGAGGTTGGCCGCCATCGTGATGAACGTCCCCGCGCTCGCCGCGCGGCCGCCGCTCGGCGTGATCCACACGATGACGGGCACGTCCGCCTCGAGGAACGCGCTGGTGATGTGCTGCGTGGCGTCGAGGCTGCCGCCGGGCGTGTTGAGCTGGACGACCACGGCCGGAGCCCCGGATGACGCGGCCTGCGCGATGCCCTCCGCGAGGTAGTTGGCCATCACGTTGTCGACCGTGCCGGTCGCCGTCAGCACGACGACGTCGCCGTCGGCGGCCCGCACGATGCCCGCGGCGACGGTCGCGAGCAGGCCGATCAGCGCGAGGGACCGGCCGAGCCGGCGGACGACGGTGCGTGATCGGTGCGACATGGCAGCGACACGAGTATGGCACCGCGCCCGGCGAACGGTCGCCGGCGCGGCGTCCGCCGTCGGCGGCTCGGCCTCGGCTCAGGCGGTGAGCGCCTCGAACACCAGCCGGCTCCAGGTCTCCATCGCGTCGACGACGGCCGCGACCTCCTCGGTCGTCGCGAACGCCCCCGTCAGCTTGTCGGTCTCGCGGATCTCGACCGGACGGCCGGCCGCGTCCGCCGTGAACACGATCCCGACGTGGACCGAGCCGACCGGCGTCGTGTCGTCGTTGAGCAGGCCGATGGGCGCGAACTCCGGCACGAAGCCCGCGACGAGCTCCTCGGCCCACTCCCGGCGGAGCCCGCCGGCGACGTCGCCGTCGCCCGGGTTGAGGTGCCCGCCGACGCCGATCGACCACAGGTCGTGCAGCCGTGCGTCGCCGCCGGCTCGCGTCCGGCGCATCAGGAACCAGCGGTCGCCGTCGCGCAGGACCACGTACGGGATGACCTGCTTGTGGGTGCGGTCCTCCTCGGCGATCGCCCGATCCACGAACACGCCCTCGCGCGCCACGGCCGTCCAGCGCCTCGACCACGCCCTTCCCGGCGGACGCCGGTCCAGCCCGGGGCCGGGACGATGGCCTCGCGGGGCACCACGAGGACCCGCTCCCCGGCGACCCCCACGTTCAGGCCTCGTCCGCGACCATGCCGCGCGCGGACGCCAGCCGCTGGCGGATCGCGTCCGTGTCCGCCCCGCCCTCGCGCGTCGAGGTCCGCGAGCCACCCATCGATGACCGCGCGGACGTCCCGCAGCCGTGCCGCGATCTCCGCGGCGTTGGTCGCGGCGATCCCGGCGCCCATCTCGACGTCCCCTCGCGCCAGCCGCGTCATGCTCGCCCAGCCGCCGGCGGCGAGGGCCTCGGCGGCCGGCCAGTCCGGCCGCGGGTCGCCGATCGGGCCCGCGACGGCCTCGACGAGCGCCGCGGACAGCACGAGCGGCAGGTGGCTGATCGCGGCCACGAGCCGGTCGTGCTCGTCGGCCGTCATCCGCACGACCCGCGCGCCGCAGGCGGTGGCCAGCGCCTCGACGCGATCTCGGCCCTCCGCGTCGCCCGCCCCCGCGGGCTCGACGATCACCCAGGGCCGGCCGCGGAACAACGCGACGTCGGCGGCGTCGAACCCGCTCGCCTCCCGCCCGGCCATCGGGTGGCCGCCGATGAACCGCAGGCCCTCGTGCGCCGCTGCCGCGAGGATCGTGGCCTTGGTGCTCGCGACGTCCGTGACCACGGCGCTCGGCGAGAGGGCCTCGCGCAGGGGTCCGCCGAGCGCGCGGACGTGGTCGAGGCAGTCGAGCGGCGACGCGGCGAGCACGACGAGGTCGGCGCCGTCGATGGCCGCGGCCGGCGTCCCCGCGGCCAGCTCGATGATCCCGGCATCCTCGGCGACCCGCGGCGAGACGCCGGTCGGCGTCCATGCCGCGACGGACCACCCGTCGCCCGTATCGGCGTGGAGGGCGCGGGCGATCGAGCCGCCGATGAGGCCGAGGCCGAGCAGGGCGACGCGCATGCCGGCCGGGGCCGCCCGACCTACCCGGCTGCCTGGCGGCGCTTCTGGACGCGCCGCTCCGCGACCCGGCGCTCCTCGGTCTCGACCGGCGGCCCGGGATCCTTGGGCGGGTTCTGGCGCCGGATGCGCAGCCGGCGCTCGGTCTCGCGCCGCTCCGCGTCCATGTAGGCGCCGCAGCGCGGGCAGCGCCGCTCCTCGGCGAACAGCGACTCGAGAGGGGCGACGGTGTAGATCTGGCGGCCGCAGGCGCGGCAGGCGAGCTTGGGCACGTCGTGGTCCTAGGGCAGCCGGACGCCGCGAGGCGCCCGGCTCTCGGCGGTGATCAGCCGACCTTCGGGAGGTCGGCGAGCGCGGCCGCGACCTTGTCGGCCGGATACTCGTAGTCCTCGAGCCGGCCCTGCAGGTAGCTCTCGTACGCCGCCAGGTCGAAGTGGCCGTGGCCCGACAGGTTGAACAGGATCACCCGCGATTCGCCGGCCTCCTTGGCGGCGAGGGCCTCGTCGACCGCGACCTTGATCGCGTGCGCGCTCTCCGGCGCCGGCAGGATGCCCTCGGTCCGCGCGAACTGCACGCCGACCTCGAACGCGGCCCGCTGGTGGACGCTCTGGGCGTCGATGACGCCGTGCTCCTTGAGCAGCGACACCAGCGGCGCCATGCCGTGGTATCGCAGCCCGCCGGCGTGGATGGGCTCCGGGATGAACTCGCTGCCGAGCGTGTGCATCTTGACGATCGGGGCCATGTGGCCCGTATCGCCGAAGTCGTACGCGTAGACGCCCCGGGTCAGCGACGGGGCCGCCTCGGGCTCCGCGGCGATGACCCGGTAGCTCGCCTCGCCGCGCAGCTTGCGGCCGACGAACGGGAACGTGAGGCCCGGCGAAGTTCGAGCCGCCGCCGGCGCAGGCGATGATCACGTCCGGCTCCTCCCCGGCCATCTCCATCTGCTCGAGCGCCTCGAGGCCGACGACGGTCTGGTGCAGGAGCACGTGGTTGAGGACCGAGCCCAGCGAGTACTTCGTGTCGTCGCGCGTCGCGGCGTCCTCGACCGCCTCCGAGATCGCCATGCCCAGCGAGCCCGGCGAGTCCGGCGTCGCGGCCAGGACGGCGCGGCCGTAGTTCGTCTCGGGGCTGGGGCTCGCGACGACCTGGGCGCCGTACGTCTCCATGAGGATCCGGCGGTACGGCTTCTGGTCGTAGCTCGCGCGGACCATGTAGACCTTGACCTCGAGCCCGAACATCGCGCCCGCGAACGCGAGCGCGCTCCCCCACTGGCCCGCGCCGGTCTCGGTCGCGAGCCGCGTGACGCCCTCCTGCTTGTTGAAGAACGCCTGCGGGATCGCCGTGTTGGGCTTGTGGCTGCCGGCCGGGCTCACGCCCTCGTACTTGTAGTAGATGTGGGCCGGGGTATCGAGCGCCTTCTCCAGCCGGTGCGCCCGATGCAGGGGCGAGGGCCGGTACAGCATGTACGCCTCGCGGACCGGGTCCGGGATCTCGATCTCGCGCTCGCCGCTGACCTCCTGGAGGATCAGGGCCATCGGGAACAGCGGGGCGAGGTCGGCCGGGCCGATCGGCTGGTGGGTGCCCGGGTGGAGCGGCGGGCTGAGCGGTACTTGCAGGTCGGCCGCGATGTTGTACCAGGCCCTCGGGATCCGCGACTCGTCGAGCACGAACTGGGTCCGCTGGGGAAGGACGCTGGCCATCGAGGTGGACCTCCGAAGGACTCGGGCTTGGGATCGCGGAGCGTAGCGCCTCGATGATCGAGCGGCAACGGGGTTGCGCGGAGGCACCGGCTCAGCCCGCGAGCCGGACCTCGTCGATCGGCTCGTACCTGGCGGGGCCGGCGCCCAGCAGGCTGCGGTAGAGGGTCACGGTCTCGGCGCGGAACGACACGCGCCAGTCGCGGGCCGCCGTCGCGAGCTCGGTCGCCACAGCCAGGCCGTCGCCGCCGTGCGCCGCGTCGGTGCGCGCGATCGTGAGGTGGGGGCGGAAGGGACGCTGCTCCGGCGGCCAGCCGAGCGCCTCCAACGGCGCGTCGAGATGGCGAACCAGCGCGGCGAGGGTCTCGACCCCCTCGTCGATGCCGATCCACAGCGCACGTGGCCGCTTCCGATCGGGAAACGAGCCCGCTCCCGCGAGCGAGACCCGGAAGGTCGGCACGCCGTCGGCCGCGTTGCGCATGGCCGTCCCGACGCTCGCCACCTGCTGCGGCCGGGTCTCGCCGAGGAACCGGAGGGTCACGTGGAGGCCGTCGAGGCGGACCCAGCGGACGCCCGGCGGCGACAGCTGCGTGCGGACGCCGTCGATGAGGCCGCGACAGGCCTCGAGGGCGTCCGCGGGGATCGGGACCGCGATGAACAGCCGGAGGTCGCCCTCAGCCACCGTGCTGCTGGGCGAACCGCTCCCGATCGTCGGTCAGCACCTCGAGCGCCCGGTCGAGCTCCCGCCACCCCACGACGTCGACCGACTTGTTCTCGAGCATCTTGTAGGTCTCGAAGAAGTGCTCGATCTCGACCAGCCGATGCGGGCGGACCTGCTCGAGGCGCTCGATGTGCTGCTGGTGCGGGTCGCCGAGCGCGACGCACAGGACCTTGAAGTCGAACCCCTGCTCGTCACGCATCTCGAGGCCGCCGATCGGCCGTGCCCAGACGTGGCAGCCGGTGAACGTGGGCTCGTCGATCACGAGCAGCGCATCGGTATGGTCGCCGTCCCCCGCCCGCGTGCCCTCGATGAAGCCGTAGTCGAAGTTGTAGAACACCGCCGACGACAGGACGCGGTCGAGCCGGTACACGCCGGCCTCCTCGTCGTACTCGTACTTGTTCCGGCTGCCGCGCGGAATCTCGACGACGATCTCGACGACGCCCGGGTAGTCGTCCGCATGCTGCGTGCTCACCGCTGAACCATAGCGCGGCCGCGGCCCGGAGCGAGCGCACCCCAGGGTGCGTGAGCGAGGACACGCAGGCGACAACGCCGCAGCGGCCGCGGATCAGCGGCGCGCGCGTCAGTCGTTGTAGAGGCGTTCCTCGATGAGCTTTTCCTGCACGGTCCGACCGTTGGGGTCGAAGCAGGAGAACTCGAAGTGCTTCTCGAACTCGAGGTCCACCTGGTCCTGGCCGCCGCGGTTCTTCTCCACCGAGAGGATCACCCAGTCCCGGAAGCGCTGCGCCTGGTACGGGTTGAACTCGATGTTGACCTTGGCGACGATGTTGTACTTCTCGTTCAGGATCAGGATGATGTCGGCCTCGTAGTTGATCGCCGACGAGCCGCGCAGGTGGTAGTTGCGCAGGCGCGACGCCTTGAGGCCTTCCTTGTCCGCGGCGACGATCGCGATCATCGGCACGTCCATCGACAGCGCGATGTCCTTCAGGCCGTTGACGACGTAGGTGACCTTCTCGGACTCGGTGCTGGGGTCCGGGATCACCGGCACCTTCTGCAGGTAGTCGACGACCACCATCAGCCGGCGGTCGCCCGACAGCTCCTTGTGCTGCTGGATCAGCTGCCGCATGCCGTCGATCGTGCTGGCGGTCTGGCTGCCGCGCAGCAGGAACAGGTTCTGCCCGTAACGCGCGATGCGGTCGAGCGACGGCCGGAGCCGGGGGTTGGCGGCCAGCTGCGCGGCGCCGCCGCCTTCGGCCATCCAGGTCCCGAGGATCTCCTTGCGGACGTCCTGGATCTTGATCGCCCCGGTCTTGTGGGGCAGGTGCGCGAGCGCGGACTCGGCCGCGATCAGCCGGTTGAGCAGGTACAGCTCGTCGTGCTCGAAGCAGATGTACAGGACGTTGGCCTGTCCGCCCGAGGCGACGTTGCGCGCCATCTGGAGGGCCATCGTGGTCTTGCCGGTGCCCTGGGCGCCGCCGATGAGCAGCAGCTCGCCCGCCCGGAGACCCGCCCCGATCGTCTTGTCGAGCGGCGTGAAGCCGAGGGGTACCGGCTGGTATTCACCGACCTTGCCCGTGGTCACCTTCTCGTTGAGGTCGACGAGCACATCGATGGCCGAGCGGGGCGCCATGCTCCCGTTCGGACCTTCGAGGCGCCACGCAGCAGCCTTCGCCGCTTCCCCCGTCTCCGTCGTCACGTGCTTGCGTTCCTCCAGCGATGGCCGTGAGTTGCATCCTAGCACCGGGTTTTTGGCGCGCAGCCACCCGACCCGATGCCCGTGGATGGGCCGAAGGTACGGGGTGTCGGCCGCGTGCCGTCAGGCGCGGGCGCGGACTCCAGACGCGGCGGCGAGCTCGTCCCACATCCGCACGATGACCCGCGTGCCGCGCTCGAAGTTCTCGACCAGGAACCACTCGTTGGGCGCGTGGGCGTTGCACGCCGGCTGCGCGAACCCGAGCAAGACGACCGGCAGGCCGAGGTCGTGCTCGAACACCGCGGTGACGGGGATCGAGCCGCCCTCCCGGATGAGCACGGGGTCGATTCCGTACTCGGCGCGGAGCGCCCGGGCGGCGGCCATCGTCGCCGGGTGATCCGAGGGCGTCAGGCTTGGCAGCCCCCCATGGTGGTACACCGTGGTCACGGTGACCCCGGCCGGCGCGACCGACGCCACATGGTCGCGCAGCGCCTCGTAGATCCGCTCGGGTCGCTGGGCGGCCACCAGCCGCGCCGAGATCTTCGCGTGGGCATGGGCCGGGATGATGGTCTTGGCACCCTCGCCCTGGAACCCGCTCCACATGCCGTTCACGTCGAGGCTCGGACGGGCGCCCCGCCGCTCGAGCGTCGTCCAACCCGCCTCTCCGACCAGCTCGGGCACGGGGATCGCGGCGCGAAACGCCTCGTCGTCGAACGGGAGGCCGGCGAACGCCTCGCGCTCGGCGTCGGTCAGCGGCACCACGTCGTCGTAGAAGCCCGGGATACGCACGCGGCCGTCAGGGCCCTTGAGGGCGGCAACGATCGTGGCCAGCGCGTTGGCCGGGTTGTGGACCGTCCCGCCGTACATCCCCGAATGAAGGTCGACCGGCGACAGCTCGACGTCGATCTGCGCGTACATGATGCCGCGGAGGCCGACGGTGATCGCGGGCAGGTTGCCCTCGAAGAACCCGGTGTCGCTGATGACGACCACGTCGGCCTCGAGCCGGTCGCGGTGCTCGGGGATCCACGCCTCCAGGCTCGCCGAGCCGTACTCCTCCTCGCCCTCGAACACGAAGGTCAGGTTGACGGCCGGTGCACGGCCGACCGCCCGAAGCGCCTCGAGGGCGCTGAGGTGCATGACCAGCTGACCCTTGTCGTCCGAGACGCCGCGCCCGATGAACCGGCCGTCGCGCACGAACGGCTCGAAGGGCGGGTGCTCCCACAGGTCGAGCGGGTCGACCGGCTGGACGTCGTAGTGGCAGTAGACGATGACGGTCGGCGCGCCCGGCGCCTCGTGGATCCGGCCGTAGACGATCGGATGCAGGTCGGTCGCGATGACCTCGACCTCGCTCGCGCCCAGGCCGCGCAGGCGTCCCGCGATCCACTCCGCGGTCGCGACCATGTCGCCGGCGTGTTCGTGGAGGGCGGACACGCTCGGGATGCGCGCCAGCTCGAGCAGCGACTCGATGCGGGCCTCCCGCGATGCCACGAGCGCGGCCTCCACGGCGGGATCGATCGGAGCGGTCTCGGGGGCGGTGCTGGTCTCGCTCATCAGGCTCCTGGAAGGTCGTCGCGGGCGGGCTTCGATCGTAGCGCGAGACGGGACCCCGCCGGGCGACGCCCGATAGATGCCCGTTAGATGCCCGTTAACGGTCGAAGGACGGACCGGGGGTCCGCCCTTCGTGTCGGGTGCGTGGGGGTCGGTGTCGCCGGGATCAGGCCGGCTGCGGCGACGGGTTCGGGGCCGGCACGCTGGGACCGGACGACGTGCCGCCGTCGGTGCCCGGCGCGATGACCCGCGGGATCCCGGCCTGGCGGGCCGGCTTGGGGGGCAGGTCGTCGAACAGGGCCTCGAAGCCCTCCGTGTCGACCGTCTCCTCGGCGATCAGCTTCTCCGCCAGGCGGTCGAGCCGGTCGCGATGCTCCGTCAGCGTCTCGGTCGCGCGCACGTAGGCGCGATCGATGATCGCCCGGACCTCTTCGTCGATCTGCTTGGCGACCTCGTCGGAGTAGTTCCGCTGCTCGCCGATCTCCCGGCCGAGGAACACGAGCTCGTCGCGCTTCCCGAACGAGAGCGGGCCGAGCCGGTCGCTCATGCCGAACTCGGTCACCATGCGGCGCGCGAGGTCGGTGGCCTTCTCGATGTCATTGCTGGCGCCCGTCGTCGTGTCACCGAAGACCAGGCGCTCGGCGACATTGCCGCCGAGCAGGCCGGCGATCTTGTCCTCGAACTCGGTCTTGCTCTGGAGGTAGCGATCCTCGGTCGGCAGGGCCATCGTGTAGCCGAGCGCCATGCCGCGGCTGATGACGGTGACCTTCGCGACCGGGTCGCACTTCGGCAGGATCCGCTGCACGACGGCGTGACCGCCCTCGTGGTAGGCGATGATCCGCTTCTCCTCGTCCGAGATGACGCGGCTCTTGCGCTCCGGGCCGGCGACGATGCGCTCGAGGGCCTCGGAGAACTCGTTCATCCCGATGACCTTCTTGTTGCGTCGCGCGGCGAGGATCGCGGCCTCGTTGACGAGGTTCGCGAGGTCCGCACCGGAGAAGCCGGGCGACTGGCGCGCGACCTCTTCCACCGAGATGCCCTTGTCGAGGGGCTTGCCCTTGGTGTGGACCTTGAGGATCGCGAGGCGGCCCTTCATGTCCGGGCGGTCGAGGATGACCTGGCGGTCGAAGCGGCCGGGCCGCAGGAGTGCCGGGTCGAGGACGTCGGGCCGGTTGGTGGCGGCGACGACGATCACGTTGGTGTTCGTGTCGAAGCCGTCCATCTCGACCAGGATCTGGTTGAGGGTCTGCTCGCGCTCGTCGTGCGATCCACCGAGGCCGGCGCCGCGCTGGCGGCCGACCGCGTCGATCTCGTCCACGAACACGATGCACGGGCTGTTGCGCTTCGCCTGGTCGAACAGGTCGCGCACGCGGCTGGCGCCGACGCCCACGAACATCTCGACGAACTCCGAGCCCGAGATGCTGAAGAACGGCACCCCGGCCTCGCCGGCGACGGCGCGGGCCATCAGGGTCTTGCCGGTGCCCGGAGGGCCCACCAGCAGCACGCCGCGCGGGATGCGGGCGCCGAGCGAGTTGAACTTCTCCGGGTACTTGAGGAACTCCACGACCTCCTGGAGCTCCGTCTTCGCCTCGTCGACCCCGGCGACGTCGGCGAACGTGACGACCGTCTTGTTGCCGAGGAACATCCGGGCGCGGCTCTTGCCGAAGCTGAGCGCCTGGTTATTGGTCCCCTGCGCCTGTCTCATCATGAAGAAGATGAAGCCGCCGATCACGATGAGCGGCAGCAGCCCCGTCAGCAGCAGGCCGATCCACGACGTGTCGGCGGTCTGCTTCTTCGAGTAGGTCGGGACCGTCTCCGGGTGCCCGCCCTCGGTCGCGGCCTTCTGCATGTCGGCGTACACGTCGCCGGTGATCGAGTTGGGGACGACGACCGTGTACTGCGCCCCGGTCTTGGGCACGACCGTGAGGGTCTCCCCATCCTGGGTGACCGACGCGATCTTGTCCGCCTTGACCTCGTTGTAGAACTGCGAGTACGGCGCCGACGACGATGGCGCCGACGACGTGACCCACGTGTAGAGCAACGCGACCGTGCCCGCCACGAGGACGAGCATCACGATCCCGTTGCGCAGGAATTTTGCGTTCAACCGGGCGCCTCCGAGTCCGACTCACCGGTCCCGAGCCGGCGGTGGGCGCGAGTATAGCGCCGGGTCTTCCGCCGGCCCGATGGGCCGATCGTTCCGACCGTACCAGCCGGACGGTGATCTGTCTTGCGCCAGGGCGACGATCCGGTTGTGCGCCCGTTCAGATTTCGTCACGTTGCGGCCGCGCTCAACCGGCGAGGCCTCGTCGGCGGCGCGCGAGCACGCGCGGACAGTCTCGCCCGGAAGGAAGGGTGGTAGCAGGGACAGGATTCGAACCTGTGACCTAGCGATTATGAGCCGCTTGCTCTGCCGCTGAGCTACCCTGCCACGGCTGCGGATTGTAGTGCGCTTCGGGCCAACGGTGCCAGCGACCAGAACGCGCGAGGGCATTGAGTCCGGCCCCCCGAACATGGACAATGCGGCGCGTCGGCCAATCGGCCAAGAGGCACCCACGGGGAGAGAGTCCATGTCGAGCGAGCCGCCGAAGCCAGGCGCGATCCCCGGCTGGGGCCAGCCCGCCGATCCCTCCCCAACCGAGCCGGTGCCGCAACCGGACGCGCCCGCGCCCGCGCCCGCGGCTCCTGCCGCGCCGGCCCAGACGGGATGGGGCCAGGCCGCGGCCCCCGAGCCCGCCGCACCGGCGGCTCCTGCCCAGACCGGCTGGGGACAGCCGCCCGAGGGGGCTCCCCCGCCCAGCACGCCGCCGGCCCCTGAGCCACCCGCCGCGCCGCCCCCGCAGGCCCCGGCTCCCCAGGCTCCCGTCCAGCAGGCGCCGCCGCCCGGCTGGGGTGCCGCGCCGGCGGCCGTGCCCCCGGGTCAGGTGCCCGCAGGCGGCGCGACGCCGCCCTGGAACCCGGCGCCGGCCAAGTCGTCCGGCAACGGCTGCCTCAAGGCCTGCCTGATCGTGGGCGCGATCCTCGTCGTGCTGTTCTTCATCGCGGTCGCCGGCATCGTCTTCCTGGGCAACCAGATCATCAAGTCGGTGCCCGTCGACGAGCAGGGCAACCTCCAGGACTGCCCGTTCGTGAGCAACGAACAGCTGAGCAGCGTGCTCGGCGCCGGGACCAAGGCGGTCCCGCTCACGGGCTTCTTCGACGCGACGATCGGGATCATCCTCGACAAGCGCGTCCTGCCCGACGACGAGGACTGCTGGATCACCTCGGACGGCGCCACCGGCACAGGCCGGATCGCCCGCTACCAGGGCTCCGACGCCGCCGCGAGGTTCCAGGCGGAGAAGCAGGCGGCGCAGCCGACGTCCGAGGACCAGGGCAACGGCCTCACGCTCGAGACTGCCGGCTACTTTGCGGGCGACGTCTCGGGCGTCGGCGACGAGGCGTTCTGCACCGACTTCTCGACCGGGCTCATGGAAGGCGTCCTCGTGCGAAAGGGCGACACGCTGGTGTACGTCAGCCTCCAGGGGGGCACGGACAGTGCGGAGTCAACGTGCGAGCAGGCGCAGCAGGTCGCGCAGGCGATCCTCCACTAGGAAGGGCTGCGACGCCAACGGTGCCTCGCGCGGCCCGGTGATACGCGGCCCGATGGCGGCGCCGTCAGCCCGTGGCCGGCGGTAGCGCGCCCTCACCGTCGTCGGGGCTGCCGAACAGGAGGTCCAGCCACGACTCGATCGGCGTGCGCCGGTCGACGACCTCACCGAGGCGGACCGCCGCGGAGCCCGGGGCGTCGGCCGCCAGCGGCGGCGCGTCGTCGGCAAGGATGAACGGGATCTCGCGCGGGTGGCCGAGCCGGTACTCGCGCGCCTGCTGCTGGATGTAGGCCTGCTGCTGGATCAGCGTCAGCTCGTGCTGGGCCGCCGCGACGTCGCGGGTAAGTGTCGCGTTGGACGCCCGCATGTCGTTCGCTCGCGCCGTCGCCTCGCTGGCCTCGCCGACCTGGCGGGCGAACAGCACGATCACCCATGCGGCGACGAGCGCCCCGATGAGCAGCGCGATGCGCCGGCGCGTCAGCCCGGCGACGGGCAGGTCGGAGAGGCTGCCGATGGCCGCGGCGGCGGCCGGCGTGGGGGTGCTGCCTGCCTCCGGCTCCGGCCGCTCCGCGCGATCGGGCTCGGATTCGGCGGCCGTCGGGCGTGCCGGGGGTCGAGACATTGGGCCGAGGGTAGCTTCGCCCGATTCGCGTGTCAACTTCGCGCGGCCGCGATCCCGTGCCGTGGAATCGGGCCGTGCGATCGGGCGCCCGTGACACGCGAGCTGTCACAGGCCGGGTCCAGGGTGGCGTAGACTGCGCCGCAATTCGATCATCCGTTCCATATCGAGGCCGGACCCGACATGCGAACCTATGCCTCCGCTTCCGCCATCGACGTCCTGGAGCGGCTCCTCGACGAGCCGTCGCTCGCGCGGGGGGTCCTCCATCACGAGGTCCGGCCGGCCATCGAGGCCCGGTACGGGGAGTGGCCCGCCTGGCTCGACCCGAGGCTCCGGTCCGGGCTCGCGAAGCGCGGGATCGAGCGGCCATACATTCACCAGGCCGATGCGATCGAGGCCGTGCACGCGGGCGAGGACGTCGTGGTGGTGACCCCCACGGCATCGGGCAAGTCGCTGTGCTACATGGCGCCCGTGCTCCAGTCTCTGGCGGAGGATCCGTCGGCGCGCGCGCTGTTCCTGTTCCCCACCAAGGCCCTCGGCCAGGACCAGGTCGCGGAGCTGTCGGAGCTCGTCCGCGACGCCGGGCTCGAGGTCTCGAGCGCCGCCTACGACGGCGACACGCCGGCGCCGATCCGCTCGGCGATCCGCAAGGCCGGGCAGGTCGTCGTGACCAACCCGGACATGCTCCACTCGGCGATCCTCCCCCACCACACGAAGTGGTTCCAGCTGTTCGAGCAGCTGCGGGTCATCGTCATCGACGAGCTCCACATGTACCGCGGCGTGTTCGGCAGCCACGTCGCCAACGTGCTTCGGCGGCTGCTGCGGCTGTGCGCGCACTACGGGAGCCACCCCGTGATCGTGTGCTGCTCCGCGACGATCGGGAACCCGTCGGAGCTCGCCGAGATGCTCGTCGGCCGCCCCGTCCGGACGATCGATCGCAACGGCGCGCCCGCCGGCGAGAAGCACCTGCTGCTGGTCGATCCGCCAGTCATCGACGGGTCGACCGGGGCGCGGGGGTCGGCGCTGACGCTGGCCGAGCGGTGGGCGCTGCCGTTCCTCCGCGCGGGCCGGCAGACCGTGGTCTTCGGGCGGTCCCGGGTGTCCGTCGAGATCATGCTCTCGAACATGCGCGAGGCGCTGCGGATGGACCTCGGTCCGCGCTCGCGACTCCGCGGCTACCGGGCCGGCTACCTGCCGACCGAGCGGCGCTCGATCGAGCGCGGGCTCCGCGACGGCGAGGTCCTCGGGGTCGTCAGCACCAACGCCCTCGAGCTGGGCGTGGACATCGGGGCGCTCGACGTGGCGGTGCTGGCCGGTTACCCGGGCTCGATCGCCGCGACGTGGCAGCAGATGGGGCGCGCCGGGCGCCGGGGCGACGTCAGCATCGCGATCCTCGTCGCGTCACCCGCGCCCGTCGACCAGTACGTCATCCACCACCCGGAGTTCCTGCTGGGCAGCGAGCCGGAGGAGGCGCGCCTCGACCCCGACAACCTCCACGTGCTGCTCGCCCACCTGCGCGCGGCGGTGTTCGAGCTGCCGTTCGAGCCGGGCGACTTGTTCGGTCCCGAGCCGGCGGACGGGCTGCTCGCCTTCCTGGGCGAGGGTGGCCAGGTCCGGCAGGCCGACGACGGTCGCTGGTACTGGAGCTCGGAGAACTTCCCCGCGTCCGAGATCTCACTCCGGTCGGCGGCGCCCGAGAACGTCGTGATCATCGACACGTCGCCCGACCGGCCGCGCGTCCTGGGCGAGGTCGACCTGTTCGCCGCGCAGGTCCTCGTGCACGAGCACGCGATCTACATGCACGAGTCGACCCAGTACCACGTCGACCGGCTCGAGTGGGGCGAGCGCAAGGCGTACGTCCACAAGATCGACGCCGACCACTACACGTACGCGAACCGGGCCGTGACCCTCAAGCCGCTCGACGTGTTCGCGTCGGCGCCGGCGACGGGCGGGTCGCGGGTCCACGGCGAGGTGATGGTCGCGAGCCTCGTGACGCTGTACAAGAAGCTCAAGTTCATCACCGACGAGAACGTCGGCTGGGGCCCGGTCGACCTCCCCGAGATCGAGCTCCAGACGACCGCCTACTGGGTGACGGCCGAGGACGCCGCCGCGGGCTGGCGGCGCGACGAGCTGGACGTGGCGCTGATCGGCGCGGGGCGGGCGATCCAGGCCGTGGCGTCGGTCCTGCTCATGGTCGACCCGCGGGACCTCGGGCTGGTGTCGCAGGTGCGCTCCCCGCACCACGAGGCCCCGACGATCTACCTGTACGAGGCGATGCCGGGCGGCGTCGGCCTGTCCGAGCGGCTGTTCGCCCGCCACGAGGAGCTCGTCGCCGGCGCGTCCGACCTGATCCGGGCGTGCGCGTGCGACGCGGGCTGCCCGGCGTGCACGGGTCCGCGCCTCGAACCCGGCGTCGACGGCAAGGCGCTGGCACTGCGCCTGCTCGCCGCCCTGACCGTCGGCGCGCGCCGGGAGGCGAACGTCGCATGACGATCGAACCGGTCGGGGCCGTCACGCGCGAGCGGCGGCTGGCGAACCTGCGGGCGACGCTCGCCCGCCCCGGCGGCCCGCCGATCGGGCCGGACCAGCCGCCGGCCCGCGCCCCCTTCGCCGGCCGGCGCAGCCCCGTCCTGGCGGCGCGTCTGGCCGCCGCGCTCGGGGCGGACGTCGCGGAGGTCGCCGGCGGCTTCGTGGTGCGCCGGACCATCGCCCCGATCGAGCTGCCGCTGGACCGGGATCGCCTGGGCGAGCTGCCGGGACACCCGCCGCCCGAGGCGCCGCTCGTGTGCATCGACACCGAGACGACGGGCCTCGCCACCGCGGCGGGCACGCTCGCGTTCCTCGTCGGCCTCGCGCGCTGGGAGGGCGATTCGTTCTGCCAGACCCAGCTCCTGCTGCCCGACCACGCCGACGAGCCGGCGCTGCTCGCCGAGATCGCCGCCTGGGTCACGCCGGACGCGTGGCTCGTGAGCTACAACGGCCGCGGATTCGACTGGCCGCTGATCGAGGCACGCTACCGGCTCGCGGGGCGCGCGGCGCCCGTCCACGCCGGGCATCTCGACCTGCTGCCGTTCGTCCGGCGCGTGTTCCGCCACCGCATGGAGGACGCCCGGCTGCGAACCGTGGAGGTCGAGCTCCTCGGCGTCTCGCGGATCGGCGACGTCGAGGGCTGGGAGATCCCGAGCATCTACCTCGACGTCCTGCGCGGCGGGCCGGTCGACGCCCTCGCCGGCGTCGTGATCCACAACGAGAAGGACGTCCGGAGCCTCGGCCTGCTGCTCGCCCACGTCGAGCGGCGGTACGCGGACCGGGCGGCCCGCCACGACGCCCCGCGCGGCGACCTCGCGGGGCTCGCGCGGGCGTACGGCCGTACCAAGCGGCACGAGGATGCGCTCGCCTGCCTCGACGACGCGCTGGCATCGGCGCCCCCCGTCCGCGATCCGTTCGGGCGGACGCCGGTCGCGCCCGCCCTCGCGCAGGAGCGCCGGGAGGACGAGCGCGACGCGTGGTGGACGTCGAGCGTCCGGCCGACCTACGGCGGACGGCCACCCCGATCGGGCTGGCGGGGCGACCTCGCCAACGGGCGCGGCGGTCCGCTCGGGCCCGCCCCGGGTGCGGCCGCCTGGGACCCCGGCGGGGCATGGGAGGCGGCCAGCCGTTGGACGGACGAGCGGCTCGCGGCCGAGCGCGCGCGGGTGCTGCGGCGGCTCGGGCGGTGGACCGAGGCGGCCGAGGCGTGGCAGACGGCGGCGGCTGCCGGCGGCGGGCTGGGCGTGATCGCGTGGATCGAGGTCGCCAAGCTCCGCGAGCACCGCCTCGCCGATCCGGGCGGGGCGCTCGCGGCGACGCGCGCCGCGTGGCGGCTGCTGGAACGGCTGCGGACGATGGGTCGGGCCCATCCGCGCCTCGAGGCGGACCTCCAGCGGCGCGGGGCTCGCCTGACGGCCCGGGTGCGCCGCCACGGCGGTGAGGTCGCGGCCATGGCGCCCTAGCGATCGGCCTTCGACATCCGCCGGAGCACGGCGTCGCGGGCCGGCACGCCGAGCAGGCCCGGTCCCTCGCAGATCAGCGAGGCGGCAGCGGCGCCCACCAGGAGGTCCGCATCCGGCCCGAGGCCGGGCAGGCGCAGCGACGGATCGACGTGGGCGCGCGAAGACGCCGGCGAGGAACGTGTCCCCGGCCCCGACCGGATCCACGAACTGCTCGACCGGGATCGGCGTCCACGGCCGGCGCCCGGTGGAGCCGCCATCCGGGCCCGCCTCGATCGCCACGCCGCCTCGCGCGCCGTCCGTGAACAGCATCGTGGCTCCGGGATGCAGGCAGGCGAGGAGCGACGACTCGGCCATCCCCGGACCGATGTCGTCTCGACCCACGCCCACGAGATCGGACCGGCGCACGATCGGCGATGGCCCGGGCGGCCGTTGCGTGACCCGCTCGCCCGCCACGAGGACCCGCAGCAGGCCCTGCCAGCCGAGGCCGACCAGCGCGTCGCGCGGAGGGACGGCCGCCCACGCGTCCGGGAGCTCCGCGGCGACCGGCCCGAACAGCCAGGCGGGCGCGTCGCGCCAGGACGCCGGAAGGGCGTCGGGCTCGACCGGGTCCGAGACCTGCGGGGCGTGCTGGATGCGGCCGGTGGGCGTCTCGGTGTTGATGAACACGGGCCCGACGGCGAGCGGCGCCACGACGACGTCCACGCCCGCGTCCCGGAGGAGGTGGAGCTCGCGCGACTCCGCGGCCAGGCGGTCGGCGCCGATCAGGGCTCCCACCGGCAGGCCGAGCCGGGCCAGCGTCAGGGCGGCGTAGGTCACACCACCGCCGAGCCGCCAGCCGCGGGAATCGTCGTGGACGAGGTCCCGGCACGCCGCCCCGACCACGACCACGACCGGCACATCGGCCATTCCGCCTCCGTCGGGCCCGATCGGGACCCCGCCTATACTGGCCGGAACGAGCGCCACCGCGCATCGGCGGGTCGTCCCGCCCCCGACCGAGGTTCTTCATCATGCACTTCTACGAGCTGCACGAGGGCGACACCGACGCCTTCGCCGACATCCTGCTCGCCCGTGAGGACGAGATGGAGCCCGAGGAGTTCTTCGAGCTCGTCCAGTCGATCCGCCGCCGGATCCTCGACACGTTCGAGCACGAGTCGCTGGTCGAGGCGATCGCCGACGAGCTCGAACGCGACCACGACTTCATCACGATCTCGGACGATCGGCTCACGGCAGCGGTGAACGTCTCGAGGGACGAGGAGGAGAACTTCCTCGCCGATCTCGAGGCCCCCGAGTCGGACCCCGACTACGTCTCGATCCTGGCCGACCTGCAGGGCGGCGACAACCGCCTCAACTGACGGTGTCGCGCCGGCCGGCGTCGGGCTCGGGCGGTCCGCCCGGCTCGGACGGTCCGCCGGGCTCGGGCGCTCCGCGGGGCTCCGGTCCTACCGGCTGAACAGGATCTCCATCACGTCCCCATCGCGGACGCGGTAGGTCTTGCCCTCCGACCGGACCTTGCCGTGGCGCTTCGCCTCGGCCATCGAGCCCGCCGCCAGCAGCTCCTCGTAGCCGATGGTCTCGGCGCGGATGAACCCCTTCGCGAGGTCCGTGTGGATCGCGCCGGCCGCGTCGACGGCGTTCGAGCCGTCGGGGATCGGCCAGGCCCGGACCTCGTCGGGGCCCGCGGTCAGGAACGAGATCAGGCCGACGAGCCGGTACGACAGCGCGATCACCCGGTCGAGGCTCGACTCGGACAGGCCCAGCTCCTCCATGAACACCCCCGCCTCGTCGGGGTCGAGCTCGCCCAGCTCCATCTCGATCTTGGCGGACAGCGCGTCGACCAGCGCGTGCTGGTGCCCGTAGCCGCCGCCGATCGCCTCGACCCTGGCCGGGGCGCCGGCGAGGTCGCCCTCGCCGACGTTGACGAGGATCAGCACCGGCTTCTGGGTCAGGAACCGGAAGCCACGGACGGCCTTCTCGTCGTCGGGGTCCAGCGGCTCGTCGCGGATGGGACGATCGCCCTCGAGGACGGCCTTGAGGCGCACGAGGATGACCTCCTCGCGCTCGTTCGCCTCGCGCTCGGCCGGCGTGCCGTGCCGCCCACCGCCCGCCTGGAGTCGCTCGAGGCGGCGGTCGATCATCGCGAGGTCGGCGAGCATGAACTCGAGGTCGAGCTGCTCGATGTCGCGGGCCGCGTCCACCGAGCCCGCCGGATGCGGATGCGCCGCGTCGTCCCAGGCCCGGACGACGTGGATGAGCGCGTCGGCCTCCCGGAGGCGCGCCATGTGCTCGGCGGGCAGCTCGTCGGTGCCGACGCGACCCTCCGACGAGGCCGGCGGCGCCGGCAGGTCGACGTAGGTGATGTCCGCCTGGACGATCTTCTTCGGCTTGAACACCTCGGCCAGCTTGTCGAGCCGGGGGTCGGGCACCTTGACGACGCCGACGTTCAGCTGGAGGGCGCCGTACCCGCCCGTCTCGGCGTGGCCACGGGTGAGCGTGTTGAACACGGTGGTCTTGCCCGCGCCGGCGAGCCCCACGATGGCGATCTGCATCGCCCGATTGTGCCCGGGGTCCGGGCAGCGGTGCGGTGGCACCGCGTCGGCCGGCCCGCGTCTGGCACGCCCGGCCGGTCAGGAGCGGACGGTCAGTACCCGGCCGTCGGGTCGACGACGTTGACCAGCGGCTCGCCCGCCGCGTAGCGCCGCAGGTTGTCGCAGAACAGCCCGACGGAGCGATCGAGCACGCGCGTCGAGGACCACGAGGTGTGCGGGGTCAGGATGACGTTCGGCTGGTCGTACAGCGGCGACGTCGCCGGCAGCGGCTCCTCGCGGAACGTGTCCAGGACTGCGCCGCCGATCCGCCCTTCGCGCAGGGCTCGAACGAGCGCCCGCTCGTCGACGAGCTCCCCGCGCGCGACGTTGATCACCCAGGCGCCCGGCTTGAGCTGCCCGATGGCCGCCTCCCCGATGAGCCCGCGCGTGTCGTCGGTGAGCGGCGCGGCGAGCACGACGAAGTCGGACTCGGCCAGCAGCTCCGGGAGCCGGTCCGGGGCCAGGACCCGGTCCAGCATCAGCTCGCCGAGGACCGGGTCGTCGCCGGCCCCGCCGGCCACCTCGCTGCCGGCCTCGGGGCGTCGTCGCGTCGCGATGACGCGGCAGCCGAACGCCGTCGCCAGCGCCCCGACCGCCCGGCCGATCGAGCCGAGGCCCACGATGCCGACGGTCACGTCGCGCAGCTCCCGGGACTCGAGCGGCTGCCACGTGCGCTCGGCCTGCAGCTCGAGCAGCTGGGGCAGGCGCCGCGACACCGCCAGGATCATCAGCATCACGTACTCGGCGATCGGGCGCGAGAACACGCCGCGGGCGTTGGTGATCGTCAGCCCGCGGTCGCGGCTGGCCGGCGTCAGGACGCGCTCGACGCCGGCCGTCGCCGAGTGCACCCAGCGCAGCGCCGGGGCCCGGGCGAGGATGCGGTCGAAGGTGTCGGCGGGCAGGCGGCCGCGGAGCATGACCTCGACGTCGTCGAGCGCCCCGTCGGGGTGGCCGTCGAACCCGATCGTGACGATGCGCGCGCCGGGCGCCGCGGCCCGGATCGCCTCGACGTCCCGGGCGCGGTACCGGGCGGCGAGGATCGGGGTCAGGGCGATCGCGGCGGGCACGCCGCCAGGTCCGGCGCCCGGACCCGGGGCTCCGCTCGTGGCGTCGCTCATGCCGGCAGCCGCGTCGCGTCGTCGGCTCATCTGGCGCCCCCGCCGACGCGGTTGAGGCCCATCCGCCGGACCCAGCCCGGCCGGGTCGTCGATCTCGTCGGGCGTCGGCAGGGTCTCCGGACCGTCCCACAGCCTCCGCAGCGCGGCCGCGCCGCCCAGTCGCTCGATCCCCGCCACGAACGCCTCGCCCTTCCGGTACTGCTCCATCTTGAGGTCCATGCCGGTGATCCGGAGCATGGCGCGCTCGAACGTCGTGCGCTGCTCGCGGCGCCCGTGGAACCGGGCCGAGATCCGCTCCACGCCGGGGACGAGGTCCTTGCCCACGGCGTCCATCACGTGGTCGCCGAACCCCTCGAGCAGGCTCATGATCGCCTGCGTCTCGCGGAACAGCTCGCGCTGTTCGGTGGTCATCAGGTGCTCCAGCCAGTGCTGGTCGTCCCGGCGCCCGTCGCCGCGGAGCGCCGAGCCGAGGGCCCGCGCCGCGTCCCGGCCCATCGACGAGGCCCCCTGGCTGAACAGCGTCAGCTGGCGCTCCAGCCGGTCCGCGAGGTACGGCCGGAGCCACGGGTGGGCCTCGAACTCGAACGCGTGGGTGGTCTCGTGGAGCGCGATCCAGGTCCGGAACGGCCCGACGGGCACGCCGAGGTTCGACGCGGTCTGGCGGATGTTCTCCTCGACGAACAGGAGCCGGCCGGGCGTCGTCTCGGCGGTCAGCAGGGCGAGGTCGTACTGCCCGAGGACGCGCTGGCCCATGAACCCGAGCAGCAGGCCCAGCTGGCGGGTCGTGATCCAGCGGTTGGCGAGCGTCACGGCGGCCTTCGTGAATCCGCTGCCCGGCGGCAGCATCTGCTCGAGCAGCTCGCCCTCGAGCCGGCCGATGAGGCCGGCGAACGCCGCGATGTTCGCCTGGACCCAGCCCGTGCGGTCGACCACGGCGACGCGCTCGACCACGCCGGGCAGCTCCGTGCCCAGGTGGGCGCCCAGCGCCGGCACGACCCGCGCCATCGCGTCCGCGTAGTCGCCCTCGACCGCGCGCAGCTCCGCGGCCGTCAGCGTCCCGGGCGCGCGGCGCAGGCGCGCGACCGCGAGGTCCTCGACCCGGCTCCCAGTCGACGAGGCCGGCCTCGCGGGCCGAGCGCTCGATCTGTCGGCCGACGACCGTGACCGCCGCCCCGATGACGGAGCCGACGACGAAGCCGACCTGCCACAGGCGCTCCTCGGGGATCCCACCTCGCCGCTGCGGATCCGGCCCCCGTCCACCCGATCGACCGGCCATCAGGCGACCCCCGCGGCGGCGAGCTCGACCGCCTCCACGTCCGGGAACGACTCGCCGAACATCCGCGTCGCGATGGCGCGGAAGCGGTCGACGTCGCCCGTCGTCAGCTGCACGTGGACCGCGGCCGCGTACGGACTCGGCCGGTCGCTCGTGGCCGGTCAGGCCGGCGTCGGCGGCGGTCCCGCGCGTCGTGCCCGGCATCTCGAGCCCGTTCACCGACAGCAGCTCGGCCAGGGACGATGCCGTGGCCGTCGCGGAATCGACGATCGCGACCCGGTCGCCGACGGCGTCGGCGAGGGCGGGGCGGATGAGCGGGTAGTGGGTGCAGCCGAGCAGGAGGGTGTCGATCCTGGCCGAGGGCGGTCGCGGGAACACGAACTCCCCCGCCCCGTCGCGCTCGCCCAGCAGCGGCGCCAGGTCCTCGGCGATGACCGACTCGAGCTCGGCGCCGCCGAGGATCCCGGCCTCGACCATCGGCACGAAGCGCGGGGTCGCGTGCTCGTAGACCTCGATCGCCGGGTTCTCGTCCTTGATCGCGTTGAAGTAGGCGTGCGAGCGGACGGTGGCCGGCGTCGCGATGACGCCCACGCGCCGGTTGCGCGTGGCGAGCGCCGCCGCGGCGGCGCCGGGCCTGACGACGCCCAGCACCGGCAGGTCGTAGCGGGCCCGCAGGTCGCGGAGCGCGACGGCCGTGGACGTGTTGCAGGCGACGACCAGCGCCTTGACGTCGCGCGACGCGAGCTCGTCGAGGGCCTCGGCGGAGAACCGGCGGACCTCGTCGTCCGACCGGACGCCGTAGGGGGCGCGGGCGTTGTCGCCGAGGTAGATCGTGGATTCGTGCGGCGTCCGGCGGAGGATCTCGCGGAGGACGGTCAGGCCACCGACGCCCGAGTCGAAGACACCGATCGGCCGCGGGTCGGACACGACCGCGGGGCTACCGCCGCGTGGCGGCGGCGGGCACCCGCCCCACCAGCTCGGCGGCGATCCTCGCCAGGTCCTGGCTGATCGGCGCCTCGGGGTCCGCGAGCACGAACGGGATGCCCTCGTTGTTCGCCCGGACGACCAGCGCGCCGCCCGAGCTGACCGTGTGCTCCGGCACCCGACCGAGCGCCCGCGACAGCGTCTCGGGGTCGAAGCCGCCGGTCGAGTCGGCGCGGTTCACGAGGTAGCGCACCTTGGTCGGCGGATAGCCGATCATCCGGAACGCGTCCGCCATGACCATCGTGCTGTGGATCGTCGTCGAGTCGTAGGTGACCACCTCGAGGATCGTGTCCGAGGCGTCGAGGAACGAGAGGTTGATGTCGTTGACGACGGCCGGCGTGTCGACGACGACGACGTCGTAGACGCGGCGCAGCAGCGAGATCGTCTTCTCGAGGTCGCGCACCGTGACCATCTCGGCCATCTCGACGCGCGGCGGCGCCAGCAGGATGTCGATGCCCGACGGATCGCGCCACAGCACGTCCTGGAGGTCCGACTCCTGGATCCGGTCGGTCGGCAGGTCGAGCAGCGACGGGGCGTCGATCGGGACCTTGAGCAGCGCCCGCATGTCGCCGAACTGGAGGCTGCCGTCGATCAGCACCGTGCGCGGGCCCTGCAGGCCCATCGCGACCGCGAGGTTGAACGCCAGCGTCGTCTTCCCCACCCCGCCCTTGGGGGCGAAGATCGTGATCATCCGGGCCGAGCCCGAGTGCTCGCTCGCCGCGGCCGCCTGGTTGACCTGCTGCAGGCGGGTGACGAGCTCGTAGCCGGTGAACGGCATCGACAGCACGCCGTGGATGCCCTGCCGGGGGTCGACGGCCACCGGCTGCTGGGGCACGGTCAGCACGATCACGGGGATGCCCGCGCCGGACTGGTTGAGCTGGTCGACGAGGTTCATGCCCTTCACGCGGCCCTGGAGCAGGGCGTCGATCAGCACGACATCGGGCCGCAGCTCGGACACCAGACCGGCGACCCGCGACCCGTCGGTGACGACGTCGAGCAGCTTGATCGTCGACTGCGTGTTGAGGAGTCCGCGGATGTACTGGGCGACCTGGGGGACGTCCTCGACGACGAGGAGTCTCAGCTGATCCGGCATCGGGCCGACTCTACCACGCACGGCCGGGCCCCTTTCCCGGCCCCGATGGTCCCATCGCCGCGGACCGCCCGGGTGATGGCCGGACGCTCGGCGACCCACCCCAGTCGGGTGGTCAGGGAGCGCCTCGCGACCAGCACGACGCGCTCCGCGCCCGCCTCCAGCGGACCGAGGTCGTAGTCGCCCGCGAGCTCCTCGACGACGAGGCCCGCGCGCCTCGGCGAAGGCCACCAGGTCGTCCGGCCCGACGATGCGGAGCCGGTCCACGCGCACCCACCGCGCCGCGGCCTCGCCGGGCGCCGACGCCTCGAAGATCGTCGTGAGGCGGACGACGCTCGACGCCGGGTCGTAGATCGCGCTCGCCGTCTTGGTCACGGTCCGCCCCGTGTGCCGGCTCCTCGCGGACCCACTCGAGCGACAGGCGGCCGTCGTAGCGCGACAGGTCGTCGGCGTCGGTGAGCCACGCGTCGACGACCGCGAGGCCGCCCGGCGCGAGGTGCGCGGCGAGCGTCGCGACCGCGTCGGCCTGCTGGCGACGCGTGCCCATCAGGAAGATCGAGTTCAGCGGGATCACCGCCAGCCGGTAGGCGCCGGCGTCGTCGAGGCGAACCGTGCGGGCGTCGCCCTCGACCAGGCGCAGGCGACGCGCGACGCCGAGCCCGGCCGCGTCGGCCGCGCGCCTGGCCCGTCGCCAGCATCGCCGGGTCGGTGTCCACGCCGGTGACGTCGACGCCCGAGGCGGCGAGGGGCACGGCGATCCGACCCGTGCCGACGGCGAGCTCCAGGACCGGGCCGCCGGTCCGGCCGGCCAGCGCCAGGTACAGGTCGAGGTCGCCCGGGTCCTCCGCGAGGTCGAGGTCGTACAGCCTCGCCAGGGCGTCGCCCGCGGCCTCGGCCTCGCTCACGACGAGGCGGCGCCCGCGAACCGCACCGGGTGGCCGGCCTGCTTCTTGGCCGCCAGCGCGGAGATCAGCTCCAGCGCGAGCCGGTTGCCCGCCATCGCCGTCACCTCCGCGTGGTCGTACGGCGGCGACACCTCGACGATGTCCATGCCGGCGACCTCCACGGCCGAGGCGATCCGGCGCACGGCGCGCAGGACCTCGCGCGGCAGCATCCCGCCGGGCTCGGGGGTGCCGGTGCCGGGCGCGATCCCGGGTCGATGACGTCGATGTCGACCGAGATGTACACGGCGTCCGGCCCGTCGAGGGCCTCGGCGATCGCGTCGTCGACGACCGCCTCGGCGCCGCGCTCCTCGATCTCGCGCATCAGGTGCCAGCGCATGCCCTGCTCCTGCATCCACCGGAACACGTCGACCGGCGGCCAGTAGCCGCGCAGCCCGACCTGCACGAAGTTGCGACCGCTGACCGCGCCCGACTCGATCAGCCGCCGCATCGGCGTCCCGTGGCCGGCCAGCACGCCCCAGTCGTCGGCCGCGGTGTCGGCGTGCGCGTCGAAGTGGACGATGCCGATGCTGCCCGGCTTCCGGACCTCGGCGACCGCCGTGGCCGACGGCCAGGTGATCGAGTGGTCGCCGCCCAGCACGATCGGGATCGCGCCCGTCGCGGCCACCTCGTGGACCTTGCGGTAGATCAGCGCGTGGGCGCGGTCGATCCACGCCGGGACGATGTTGGCGTCGCCCGCGTCCACGACCCTGAGGATCTCGAACGGCTCGTTGCCCAGCTGGAGCGAGTGGATCGAGCCCGACGTGTACTGGGCCTCGCGGATCGCCCGCGGGCCGAAACGGGCGCCGGGTCGATGGGACACGGCGTCGTCGAACGGCGCGCCGACGATCGCGACGTCGACCTCGCGCCGGCGCAGCTCCGCCGGGTCGGTGACCCATGGCAGCTTCATGAACGTCGGCAGCCCGACGTAGGTCGGGAGATCGAAGTCGTCGTACGTCTCGTACGCGCGGTCCCAGCCGTTGCGCGCCGCGAAGTCGACGTCACCCGGAGTCTGGGGACGGTCGGCCACGATGGTCCTCCGGAGACGACGGCCGTCGCACGGGAGCGGGCACTTCGCCCCGGCGCCGCCTCAGCCGGCGCGCCGCCGGTTCGGGTCCGCCGTCCAGCGGGGCGCGCCGGGGCATCGTACCCCGCGCGGCGGGCGCCGATGGCGGCCGATCGCGGTCAGCCGGCGGTCGACGCCTTGAACTCGGCCCACGCCGCCTCGACCAGCGCCGGGTCGCACAGGAGGTCGATCGCCGTCTGCGCGACGAGCGTCGCGGCCAGGAGCGTGGTCCGATCGGCGGTCGGCCGGGCGGCGGCGTCGCGGAACTCGATCGTGTGGCCGGGGGTCGGCCGGTCCGTGATCGAGAGCTCCGGGTGGATCGTGGGCACGACCCACGACACGTTGGCCATGTCCGTCGATCCCGAGGCCGGGTCCATGCCCTCGTCGATGACGCCGGCGGCCTCGGCGTTCTCGACCCAGCGCTGCGCCAGCGCGACGTTGTGGTTCATCGTCGTGGCGCCGCCGGAGAACTCGACCTCGACCTCGACGTCGGACGCGCTGGCGGCGGCCTCGCACATCGCGATGAACCGGCGCTTCATGGTCTCGTAGTAGGCCTGGTCGGCGCTGCGGAGCATGAACCACGCCTTGGTGCGGTCGGGAATGATGTTCGCGGCCGTGCCGCCCTCCTGGATGATCCCGTGGACGCGCGTGTGGGTCGGCAGCTGCTGCCGCCACAGGCCGACCGAGACGAACAGCGCGATCATCGCGTCGAGGGCGTTGCGGGCGTTCTGGGGATCCGACGCCGCGTGGGCGGCGAACCCGGTGAACGTGACGTGCACGTCCTCGGACGCCAGCGGCGCGATCTCGACGTGGCTGCGGTCGCACGGGTGGTACAGCAGCGCGGCGTCGAGGCCCTCGAACAGGCCCTCGCGGATCATGATCGCCTTGCCGCTCCCCCGCTCCTCGGCGGGCGTGCCGAGGAACACGACCTCGCCGGCCCAGCTGTCGCGGACGGCGGCCAGCGCGATCGCCGCGCCGACACCCGACGCCGCCATCGTGTTGTGGCCGCAGCCGTGGCCGAGGCCGGGCAGCGCGTCGTACTCCGCGAGGATGCCGATGCGCGGGCCGTCGGCGCCCCGGCCGCCGGCGAGGCGGCCGCGGACCGCGGTCTCGAGGCTGCCGGCCGGGTGCTCCACGATGAACCCGTGGGCGCGGATCGCGTCGGCGACCCAGGTCGAGGCCTGTCGCTCCTCGAAGGCCGGCTCGGGGTTCGCGTGGATGCGGTGCGACAGGTCGAGGATCTCGTCCCGCGCACCCTCGACGGCCTCGGCGGCACGCGCCTTGAGGTCGGCGAACGGCACGGTGGGTCGGGCGGCGGCGGTCGTGTCGGTCATGGCCGCGATCGTACCGGGCCCGCGGCCTATCGCTCGGCCGACAGCGTCAGCTCCGCGACGAGGAAGATCGCCGCCAGGAACACGACGATGGCGGGCTGGAACGCGTCGATCAGGCGGAGCACGACGATGGCGGCGACGAACAACCCGATCCAGCCACCGCGGCGCGCGGCCCGGAACCAGTCGCCCTGGTAGGCGATCCGGCGGTGGCGCGCGAACACGACCAGCCAGCACAGCGGGATCGCGGTGATGCCGATGGCGAGCCCGATCAGCAGCGCGCCGACGTAGCCCGCCATGGCGTCCTGGTACGGGTCGCGCGTCGTGACGAGGATGCCGACCAGGATCCATGCGACGACGGCCGCCGCCAGCAGCCCGAGGTTGGCGAGGCGGTCGCGGCGCTCCATCGCGAGCGAGTCTACCGACGCGGCGGGGCGCCCGGGGGCGGCGGCGACCGGCGCGGAGGTCAGCGAGGGGCTGGCCGCCCCGCCAGCGCCTCCAGGCCGACCTCGAGCCCGAACACGTCCTCGATCTCCAGGTCCGGCCGCAGGTCCGGGTCCGCCGCGTCGCCACGGGCGCTGCCCGGCAGGGGCGAGTCGGCCGGTCGGCCCGTGACGTAGGCCGCGCGCCAGCCCATCCGCCTGGCCCCGACCACGTCCGCGTCCCAGTCGTCGCCGACGTGCAGGATCGACGCGCGGCGGCGGGCCGCCGAGCGCCGCCGCGGCCGCCTCGAAGATCGCCGGCTGGGGCTTGATGGTCCCGACCCGCTGCGACACGACGATCGCGGCGAGGGACGCCGACCATCCGGCGGCCTCCGCGTACCGGTCGATGGTGGTCGCGAGCGGCCAGTTGGACAGGATCGCCAGCCGGTACCGCGCGGCCAGCCGGCCGAGGAGCGCCGTCGTGCCGGGCGGCGGCGGCAGGGCGTCGACGAACGCCCGCGAGTAGACGTCCATCGTCCAGGCGATCTCTTCGGGCGTCGAGCGGAGGCCCGCCGCCGCGTCGTCCCAGCGGGCATCCGCGTGCCGGCGGCGGCAGGCCGCGCAGCCTCGCCAGCACCCGCACGATGCGCTCGCCGAGGTCCACCTCGCGGAACTGCGGCACGTCCTCGCGGAACTGGCGCTCGCGCTCCTCGGTCCAGACCCGCAGGACCACGTCCTCGTCGAACGGCCCGAGGCGTTCGGCCATGGCCGTGGCGGTCCGGCGGACCACGGCGCGCAGGCCGGCGGCCGGGACCGGGACCAGCGTGTTGCCGAAGTCGAGGGTGATCGCCTCGATCCGCGGGCCGGCGACGTGGGTCGTCGGTCATGGCGCCTCCCGGGCGAGCCGCGCGCGGGCGATCTCGACCGCGACGGGGTTGCGGTCGACCAGGAGCCAACGACGACCGAGGCGCGACGCGGCGACGCCGGTCGTGCCGCTGCCCGCGTACGGATCGAGGACGAGGTCCCCCGGCCGGCTCGACGCCGCCACGATGCGCTCGAGCAGGCGGACCGGCTTCTGGGTCGGGTAGCCGGTGCGCTCGGCCGATCCCGGCGGGACGATCGTCATCCACCACACGTCGGTCGGCAGCTTGCCGCGCGCCGCCTTGTCCGGCCCGACGAGCCCCGGCGCGAGGTACGGCACGCGATCGATCGCGTCGCGCTCGAACACCCAGTCGTCGCCCTTCGCGTACCACAGGATCGTGTCGTGCTTGCGCGGCCAGCGATCGCGCGACCGCCCGCCGTAGTCGTAGGCCCAGACGAGCTCGTTCAGGAAGCGCTCGGGGCCGAAGACCTCGTCGAGCAGCAGCCGCGCGTGGTGCGCGGTCCGCCAGTCGACGTGGAGGTACAGCGAGCCGTGCGCCGCAAGGACGCGGTGGATCTCGACCAGGCGGGCGTGGAGCGCCTCGAGGTGGACGTCGAGCGGCAGGTCGTCGGACCACGCGATGTCGGACACGACCTCGTAGCGGTAGGTGCGGCCGCCGAACCCGCGCCGCGTCTGCTCGCCGCGGCCGGTCCGGATCGTGGACAGCCGCTGCGAGCCACCGGTCGCGAACGGCGGGTCGGCATACGCGAGGTCGACGCAGGCGTCGGGCAGCGCGCGCAGCGCGTCGAGGTTGTCGGCCTCGACCGTGGCGCCCGCCTCCCGGCCCGCGACGACGGCCTCGATCGCCAGCCGCGCGTCGGCCGCGAGCGGACCCACCGTCAGCGCACCGCGCTGGACGGGCAGATCTCCCGGAACGCACACCAGCTGCACGACAGGCGGTCGGGCTTGGCCGTGAAGTCGCGGGCGCGGATCCCGCTGGCGGCGGTGCGGATCGACGCCTTGGCCTTGTCGATCCGGCGGCGGTCGACGGGCGCAGTCCCGACGAGCCCGCTGTCGAGGAAGTGCAGCGCGACCGCGTCCGGCAGCCGCCCGGTCATCGCCTCGTAGCCCATCGCGTAGATCGACAGCTGGAGCGAGTCCTTGGCCCGCTGCCGCGCCCGCGCCGGGTCGCGGACGTCCGACGACTTGTAGTCCGTGATCACGACGCGCTCGCTGGACAGGCCCAGGGTGGGCTCGACGACGTCCGCGCCGCTGCCCGGCTCGTCGGCCATCACCGGCACCGGATCGCCGGGGTCGCGCGGGACGATGTCGACGCGATCCATCCGGCCGCGGACGCGGTCCCCGTCGAGGAGGAAGCTGAACTCGCGCTCCACCCAGGCGGGCGTGATCGCGCCCGGGGTCAGCTGCTCGTCGCGGAACCGGCGCAGCGCCTCGCGGCCGGCGGCCAGCCGGGCCTCCTCGTGCTCGCGCGACAGGAAGCCGTCGTTCGTCCACGCCGCCTCGAACGACGCGTACAGCTGGTCCTCGGTCATGACGTCGCCGCGCGCGTGCCGGCGGTGGAACTCCGCGACCGCGGCGTGGAGCGCCGACCCGTAGATCAGCGAGTGGTGCGGCGCCAGCGGGACGCGCAGCAGGTGCGCGTACTTGTACTTCAGCGGGCAGGTCAGGTAGTCGTCGACGGCGTAGAACGAGAGCACGAGCGGCTCGCCGCCCCGGGGCCGGGGCGCGGCCGGCGCGGCCTCGGTCCGCTCGAGGCCGGCCAGGCGCTCCAGCGGCGTGCTCGACCGGGCCCCGGCGCCCGGGGTCCCGGCGGCGACCGGGAGGTCGAGCGCCTCGAGCACGAACGGCGACACGCGGCGCGCCCGCTGCCCCCCGTAGTCGGCCGCGTGCGACAGCACGAGGTCGTCCCGCGCCCGCGTCATCCCGACGTAGAACAGGCGGCGCTCCTCCTGCAGCTGGTAGTCGCCCTCCGGGAGCGTCTCGTGGACGAGCTCGAGCGGCAGGGCGAGCGGCTCCCGGCGCCCGATCGCCGGGAACTTCCCGGAGACCAGCCCGGGCAGGTACACGACGGGGAACTCGAGGCCCTTCGCCTTGTGGACCGTCATCACCGCGACCGCGTCGACGTCGGGGTCGATGTCCGCGGTCGGCGGGTCGTCGCCGGCCTGGATCAGCGTCTGGAGGTGACGCGCGACGAACACGGCCCGGTCGTCGGCGAGCAGCGCGGACTGCGCCCGGATGATGTCGAAGAACCGGGCGACGTTCGACAGCGCCTCCTCGGCGGCGACGGTCTCCGCCGCGGCCAGCCGCCCCAGCCAGCCCGACCCCCGCAGGAACGCGTACAGCACCTCGCCGGCCGGGCGCTCGTTGGCGAGCTCGACGTAGCGCCGCAGGTCGGCGACCAGCCGGGACGCCGCGGCGCGGGTCTCCGGGGAGAGGCGCAGGATGCCCGGCTGTCGCTCCAGCTCGTCGAGGATGTCGAACACCGACCGGTTGCGCCGGCGCGCGGTGTTGACGATCGCGACCAGGTCCTGCGCGCCGAGGCCGTAGAGGTCCGACGCCGCCAGCGCATAGACGTCGACCGATGACGACAGGTCCGCGATCGCGCGCAGGAACGCGAGCAGGAGCCGGACCTCGGGCCGCGAGTAGAGCCCGCTCGTGCCCGAGAACCGCCACGGGATCCCCTCGAGGTTGAGCGACCGCAGGATCGGGTCGGCGGCCGCGTTGGTCCGCACGAGGACGGCCATGTCGCGCGGCTGCGCGCCCTCGCGGACGCGGCGGGCGATGTCGCCGGCGATCCAGTCGGCCTCCTCCGCCGCCGCTCGCGAACGCCTCGTGGCGGACGGGTGCCGCGTCGTCGCCGCCGCGCTCGGGGTCGAGCCGCTTCACGATCCCCGCGATCGCCTCGAGCCGGTCCGGGTCGTTGTGGCGGACCAGGCGGTAGGCCGCCTCGAGGATCGGGGCCCGGGAGCGGTAGTTCCGCCGGAGCACGACCACCCGCGCCTGCCGGTACCGCTCGCGGAACTCCAGGATGTTGCTGATCGCCGCGCCGCGGAACTTGTAGATCGACTGGTCGTCGTCGCCGACCACCGTGACGTTGCGATGTCGCTCGGCCACCAGCGCCACCAGCTCCGCCTGGGCGCGATTGGTGTCCTGGAACTCGTCGACGAGCACGTACTTGAACCGCCGCTGGACGGCCTCGCGGGCCGCCGGCGACTCGCGCAGCAGCCGGAGGGCCAGCGAGACCTGGTCCCCGAAGTCGATCGACCCGTTCGCGGCGAGCAGGCCCTGGTAGCGGGCATAGGCGCGCGCGAGCTCGGCCTGGCGACGGGCGTCCTCGGCGAGGGCCGCGGCGGCGTCGCGATCGGCCTCCGTCGCCGCCTCCCCCGCCGCATCGATCGTCGCCGTCGCCTCGGCCGCCCGGTCCGCGAGCCGGCCGGCGTGGGCGAGGTAGGCGTCCGGCGAGACGTCCTCGTCCTTCGCGCGGGAGAACAGCGTCGCGAGCGCGTCGAGGAACCGCGTCGGGTCGCCCAGCGGCCGGTACTCGTCGAGCTCGAGCTCGAACAGGCGCTCGCGCAGGAAGACCACGGTCTCCGGGCGGGACAGCACCCGGACGTCGGGCGGCAGGCCGAGCTCGAGCGCGAACTCCCGCACGAGCCGGTCGCCGAATGCGTGGAACGTCGAGATCGCCGTGTCCGTGTAGCCGTACGGGACCAGCTGGTCGACGCGCATCTGCATCTCGTCGGCCGCCTGGTCCGTGAACGTGAGCGCGAGGATCTCCGACGGCTTCGCGCGCCGGGTCGCGATCAGCCAGGCGATCCGGCGCGTGATGACCTGCGTCTTGCCGGTGCCGGCGCCGGCCACGACGAGCAGCGGGCCATCGGCATGGGTGACCGCCCGGCGTTGCTCCGGGTTCAGGCCGGCCAGGAGCGCGTCGAGGCCCTCCGGCTCGTCGGGCGCTGCGGCCTCGATCGGCGCGTCCTGGCCCCAGACGGGGATCTGGACGAGCGCCGACGGTTCGCCGCGCGCGACCCGGCGGCTCATCCGCAGGAGCTCGTCGAAGGCGTTCTCGACCGGGTCTTCGGTCGCGGTCGGGGTCGGTCGGGTGGGGGCCACGACGCGAGGATGCCGCGCGCCCGTGCCAGCTTGGGTGTCACGGCGCGCGTCGCCATCACGCCCCCCTGGCCGGTCCCGCTCCCGAGGCCAGCGCGAGGCGCAGCGCCTCGGCCTCCTCCTGCGAGAGCGCCGTCTCCGCCTTGCCGCCGGCGACGGTCTTCCCGTACACCCGCGTCCCGCCGCGCGAGTGCAGGCTGCTGACCACCAGCCCGTTGCCCTGCACGTCGAGGATCGCGAGCGCGAAGCTCTGGTTGCCGCCCGTGTCCTCGAACGGATTGAAGCGGACCATCCCGATCCGCTGCAGCGCCCGCCGCTGGTTCGCCTCGAGGACGGCCGTCTTCGCCGACAGCTCGTCGAGCTCGTGGGAGACCTCGTAGACCTTGTCGAGGTGCTCGTCGAGGATCGACTCCAGGCTCCCCTGCGACCCGCGCGTGACGCCGGCCAGGCGACGGTCGAGCTGCGACGTCCGGCGCGCCAGCAGGATCACGGCGACGACGAGGACGATGCAGGCGATGGTGAGGGCGATCAGCGCGATCCCGAGGTACGGGGCGACGAGCGCGTTGAGATCGTCCAAGGTCTCCTCCGGGCGGGGCTGGCCGAGTCTAGCAGTCGGCGTTCGACCCTCACTCCCCTCCCTGCGACCGCGGCGAAGGGTCCGGTGTATCCTCTGCCGCCGACGGCGCCGTGCCCACCGGCGCGCCGTTCCAAGGAGGACACCCACCCCGTCATGGCGAAGCGCGTTCGCGGCAGCACCCGACCCGGTCAGCGCAAGCCGATCGTGCGCCGCCCGGCCACCGAGCCGGCGCCGGCTGCGGCCGCCTGCGGCCACCCCGCGACCGTCCGGGCTCACCGACGCGGAGCTGAAGCGCGCCGCGGAGCTCGAGGCGCAGATGGTCGCCGAGGAGCAGGCGGCCGAGACCGCACGTCGCCGGTCGCAGGAGCGCATCACCACCGCCCGCGAGCTGTCGTCACCGGTTCGCGCCCTCGACGATGCGACGGAATACGCCTACGTCGCGCGCGACCTGAAGGACATCCTGCGGATCGCGATCCTGCTGCTGATCGTCCTGTTCGCGCTGTACATCGCGATCGACGTCACCGGGGTGCTCAAGATCACCTGACCCGGCGCGGTCTACCATCGCCCAATGGCAACCCGGCGCGTCCCCGGCGCCCGTCCCGAGCCCCTGTTCCGACCGCCGCCCGAGCGGCAGCCGCTGGCCGCCCGCATGCGCCCGCGGACGCTCGAGGAGTTCGTCGGCCAGGGCAACCTCGTCGGCGACCGCGGCCCGCTGCGCCGGTCGGTCTCCCGGGGCCACCTCTCGAGCCTCCTGCTGTGGGGCCCACCCGGCACCGGCAAGACGTCGCTCGCGCGCCTCCTCGCCGACGCCGTCGACGCCGACTTCCGGCCGGTGTCGGCGGTCATGTCCGGCGTCGCCGAGGTCCGCGGGGCGATCGCCGAGGCCCAGGACCGGCTCGCGCTCGAGGGCCGCCGGACGGTCCTGTTCATCGACGAGATCCACCGCTTCAACAAGAGCCAGCAGGACGCGCTCCTGCCGCACGTCGAGGACGGGACCATCACCCTGATCGGCGCGACGACCGAGAACCCGTACTTCGAGGTCAACTCGGCGCTCCTGTCGCGCCTGCGCGTGTGGCGTCTCGAGCCGCTCAGCGACGACGACGTCGGCACGATCGTGCGCCGGGCGCTCGAGGACGAGGAACGCGGCGTGGCGGGGTCGTTCGGCCCGGCGGGCGGCGTGACCCTCGACCAGGACGCCTTCGACCACCTCGTCGACCTCTCGGGCGGCGACGCGCGCCAGGCGCTCAACGTGCTCGAGGGCGCGATCGCGCTCGCGGAGGACGAGGACCACCGGTCGGCCGAGGGCACGGTCTCCCCGACCCTGGCCGACGTCGAATCCGCCGCGCAGCAGCGGGTGCTCGCCTACGACCGCGCCGGCGACGGCCACTACGCCACCGTCTCGGCGTTCATCAAGAGCCTGCGGGGCAACGACGCCGACGCCGCCCTGTACTGGCTGGCGGCGATGGTCGCGGCCGGCGAGGATCCGCGGTTCATCGTTCGTCGGCTGATCATCTCGGCCTCGGAGGACGTGGGCAACGCGGATCCCCGGGCGCTGCAGGTCGCGGTCGCTGCGGCCCAGGCCCTGGACCACATCGGGCTGCCGGAGGCGCAGTACGCCCTGGCCCAGGCGACCGCCTACATCGCGACCGCGCCCAAGTCGAACCGGGCGGGTGCCGCGTACTGGGCGGCCGTCGCCGACGTCGTCGAGCGCGGCTCGCTCCCGGTCCCGCTGCATCTCCAGAACGCCGGCGACCGTCGCATGAAGCACCACGGCATCGGCGTCGGCTACAAGTTCCCCCACGACTACGAGGGCCACGACGTCGAGCAGCAGTACCTGCCCGACGAGATCGCCGACCGCCGCTACTACCTGCCCACCGACCAGGGCTACGAGCGAACGATCGGCGAGCGGATGGCGGCCCGCGAGGCGGCCCGGACCGAGGCCCGCTCCAACGGCGGCAAGCCGCGCCGCAACCCCGTGCCCGGGCCGCAGGTCGACGCGATGAACGCCGGCTCGAAGATCACGCGGCTCCGCGAGGAGAACCGCAAGAAGCTGGGCGAGACCAACAAGCAGGACGCCACGTCCGACTGAGCGTCAGTCGGCCGGATCGGTGATCAGGTCGGTGATGTCCTGGAAGTCGTAGATGTGGTCGTTGTCGGGCCACGTGTAGCTGCGGTCCGGGAGCTCGGGCAGGTCCGCGCCGAAGTAGGTGCGGAACACGGTCCGGAACGTGTTGACGGAGCTGAACGTGTCCGGCAGCTGCACGTCGGTGCCGGGCAGGTACATGGCCACGAGATTGCCGAGGCGGATGCGCAGGTAGTTCGCCGAGGTCCCGACGCAGTCGACGCTGCGGCACGCCAGCGGGCCCTCGTCGCCCTCGATGATCACGATCGGGCGCGTGGCCTCGGGCCCCGCGAGGAGGTTGTCGACGATGGCCTTGATCTGCGTGTTGGCGTAGGCGAGCTGGCCGTCGTACAGCGTGCGCTCGTCGGTCTCGGCCTTGGCCTCGCGCCTCCGTGAGGAACGAGCCGTCGGCCCGGAACACGTACGGGTCGTGGGGCAGGAGGATGTGCGCGAACACGAACTTCGGGCCCGGGGCCGTGGAGACCCGCTGTGAGCTGGCGCAGCTCGAACAGCGTGCCCTCGCGGTGCCGGTCGAAGAACGTGAGCTCGGGCGTCGTCCGGCCGAGGACGCGATCGATGGCCGGCATGACCGTGGTGTCGTTGAGGACCGTCTCGAACTCGCTGGTGGCGCCCAGCGCGAGGTTCTCGTCCGCGATCGGGATCGACCGCGTCGGCCCGAACCAGGTGCCCAGCTGGTAGTAGCGGTAGCCCTCGCCCTTGAGGAACTCGCCGACCGCGTGGTCCTTGAACATCGCCTGCGCCGGCGTCCGGTCGCCCGAGTTCGGGCCGATCGTCTGGGTGAGCTCGTCCAGGTAGCGCATGTTGAGCGTCGCGGCGAGCGAGAAGTCGGTCGCCCGGTAGTTGGCGTGGCTGTGGGCCGGCACCTGGAAGCCGCGGCCGCGCAGCCAGTCGTAGAGGTCGTTGCCCTTGATGCCGAACCGGCGGTCGATCGCCTCCGCCGACCCGTATCGGTCGAAGATCAGGAAGTAGATGTCGCGCGTCGTGCGTCTGGTCGCGTTGGCGAGGACCGCCGGCGCGAGGGTGATGGGCGGCCGCCCCGCGCGACGCAGCTCGTACGGGACGATCGAGGTCCCGGCGATCACGACCAGCACGACGGCGAACACGTTCAGTCCCGCGGTCACCGAGGGCAGCGAGCCACGCGCCCGGATCGCGTACACGAGCGCCCCCACGATCACCACGCCCCACAGCGCGAGCTGCGCGCGGTCGTCGAGGCCGTTCGCGGCCAGGCCGCCGGACGACGTGGCCGTAGGCGAAGAACGCCACGACGGCCGCCGTCGCGACGATCGCGCCACGCCGGACATCGCGCAGGACCACCGCGAACACGGCCCACACGAGGGCGGCCCCGGCGATCGCCCGGGCCAGCGGCGCGACGGCGTCGACCGGGAGCACCAGCGCGAGGTTGGCCGCGTACAGGAACAGGATCGCGTACGCCGCGAACAGCAGCGGGTAGACGGGGACCCGGCTCAGGAGGGACATCGCGCACCACCGGCTCGGCTCACCGGTGGTGATTACCAGAAGTTGACGATCCATGTGGAGTCGGGGTCGTACGGTGGGCGCGACAACGACGTTACAGTCCGCCGCGGACGCCTGAACCTCAGGCGGCGCCCTTCGCGGCCACCGGCGCGTCGTCCGGCCGGCGCGTGCGTCGTCGCGGACGACCGATCTCGGCGACCGGCTCGGGAACCGCGACGGGCCTCGGGGCCGGAGCGGGCTTCGGGGCCGGTTGCGCGGCTTCGCAGCCGTTAGCGTTCGCGGCGGCGGGCGGCCTTGGCGGCCTTGGCGTCCGCGGTCCGGCGCCGACGGGTGCGGGCGCGGGTGATCTCCGCGACGGCCTCGGCCTCGGCGGCCTCCTCGGCGAGGGCCGCGACGGAGATCCGCGCGACCGCGGGCAGGTCCTCGGGCAGCAGCGGCCGGTCGAAGTAGTAGCCCTGGCCGTAGGTGCACTGGAGCGAGCGCATCCAGTCGGCCTGCGCCTCCGTCTCGATCCCTTCGGCCACGGTCTCGATGCCCAGCGAGCGCGCCATCGCGATGATCGCCGCGGCCAGGGCGGACGAGCGGGCGTCGGCCTCGGCGTCGATCTCCTGCGTGAACTCGCCGGCGATCTTCAACGCGTCGACCGGGAACCGGCGCAGGTGGCTCAGCGGGAAGTAGCCGGTCCCGAAGTCGTCGATCACGACGCGCACGCCGAGGTCGCGCAGGCCCTGGAGCGCCTCGACGGTCGTCGCGTTCGCGCGCAGCAGGGCGGCCTCGGCGATCTCGATGACGAGCGTCCCGGCGCCGATGCCGTGGTCGGTGAGCGCCTCGCGCACGCCGTCGACGAACCCGGCCTCCTGGACCTCGCGCGCCGACACGTTGACGGCGACGGTCATGCCCGGGGCGGTCACGCCCTCGGCGGCCCAGGCCGCGGCCTGGCGGCACGCCTCGCGGAGCACCCAGCGACCGATCGGCAGGATCGAGCCGTGCTCCTCGGCGATCTGGATGAACTGGCCCGGCGCGACCAGGCCGCGTTCCGGGTGCTGCCAGCGCACCAGCGCCTCGACGCCGGCCATCGTGTTCGTCGCGAGGTTGATGATCGGCTGGTAGCGCAGCTCGAGCTGGTCGAGGGCGACCGCCTGCTGGAGCTCGGTCGCGAGCTCGCGGCGCTCGCGGATCTCGGTCGGCATCGCGGGGTCGAAGACGGCGACGCCGCCCCGGCCGCCGGCCTTGACCATGTACATCGCGACGTCGGCGTTGCGCGCCAGGTCGGCGGCGCTCTCGGCGTCGTCCGCGCCGGCGATCCCGATGCTGGCCGTGATCGACAGCGTCACGTCGTCGAGCACGAACGGCGCGCCCAGCTCCTCGACGAGCCGGTCGGCCATCGCGCGCGATCGCCGCAGGTCGGGGACGTCCTGGGTCAGGATCGCGAACTCGTCGCCGTCCAGCCGGGCGAACACGTCGCCGTCGCGGATGAGCGACTCGATGCGCCGGGCCACGGCCACCAGCAGCGCGTCGCCGACCGCGAACCCGTGGGCCTCGTTGACGGCGCCCAGGCCGTCGAGGTCGATGAACAGGACCGACGACGTCCGCGTGCCGCGCTTGTCGCCGGACCACACCGCGCGCTGCAGGCTCGCCTGGAACGTGCGCCGGTTGGGGGCGCCCGTCAGCGGGTCGCGCTCCTCGACATCGCGGACACGCCGCAGCAGCACCGCGTTGCGCACGTTGACCGCCGTCATCGCGGCGACCTGCGCCGCGACGCGGGCCGTCCGCTGCTCGAGGCCCGGCCGCTGGCCGTACCGCCGCTCGAGGACGATCGCACCGACCGGCCGCCCGTCGGCGAGCATCGGGGCGACGATCAGCCGCCGCGCGCCCTTCATCAGCCACGCGAGCCCCGGATCCGTCCCGCGGTCGAGCCGTGACTGGGTGATCGGTCGGCCCTCCGCCCAGGCCCGTCGCATGATCGGGTCCAGCGGGATCTCCGTCCGCGGCTCGACGCTGATGCCGCGGGCGCCGAGCACGACCAGCCCGTCGTCGTCGGCGCCGATCACGAGGCCGCGCGCGAGGGCATAGGGGCCGATGAGGCCGTCGAGCACGATGGCCGCCTGGCGGACCGGGTCGCCCTCGTCCTCGATCTGGATCCCGATGCGGACGACCGCCTCGAGATCGGCGCGTCGCTGGCGGAGCTCCCGCTCGTTGATGGCGCTGAACGCGGCCAGCGCGACGGCGAACACCCAGAACGCGACGGCGTTCATGACGGGCAGGACCCGCAGGTCGAGCGCCTCGCCGGGCCGAGCGTCGACCGGGGCGATCAGCCCGCCGGCCTGGGCCGCGAGCGCCGCGCCGAACAGCAGCGTGTCCCAGCCCGCGATGGCGAGGCCCGCGCGCGGGGAGGCCAGCAGCGAGACCGCGAGCAGCTGCAGGTAGAGCAGGAACCGGAGCGGGCTCGTCGAGCCGCCCGTGCCGTAGACGGCGATCGTCAGGAACACGCCGTCGAGCAGCAGCATCCCGACCGTCGCGACGGCCCCGACGCGACCGGCGCGGCGGCCGAGCCCGACGGCGACCAGGGCGACGACGACGTACGCGCAGGCCGCGGCCACGAGGGCCTGCGACGCCAGGGCGAGCGAGGCGGGGCTGGCGAAGGCGAACACGATCGTGATCGCGGCGATCAGGAACCGGAGCGCGATCAGGTAGCGGACGCGGTCGTCCAGCGCGGCGTCGAGGCTGGGCGTGCGGTCGAGGCGCGTGGCGGCTGCTGTCATCGGCCGGGCCACCATGACCGCTGGATGCCCGGTGCGACCACCGGTCGATGGGGCCAGTTGCGCCGACGCACCGCGGCACGCTCGCGGGCGTCCGAGGCGGGTCATGGCCCGCGACCCGGTACGAAGGTCCCGGCCGGCGTCCGCTCCGGTGCGGTTCGGGGGCGTCCGGTGCGGTCGACGGCCGCGCTCCCGGCGGGCGGACGGTGCCCGCGCGCACCGCGATCGCGTACCGTCCCACGAGGCCGGCCTCGGCCGTCCAAGGCCAGACGCCGCCCCCCGGCCCTGTGGAGGAGACGTGATCGCGCGGTCCCGCACCCTGCTCGCCCGCTACGTGCCCCCCGGCGCCATCATGCTCGCCGTCCTCACGTTCGCGGCGTACGGCGCGGGCCTCGTGCGCGACCGCATCTTCGCGCGCACCTACGGCGCCGGCCCGGAGCTCGACGCCTACAACGCCGCGTTCGTCCTGCCGGAGCTGCTGCTCGACGTCCTCGTGGCGAGCGGCCTCACGGCCCCGTTCGTCCCGGTGTTCACCACGCTCGGTCGCGACGACCCCGACGCGGCGCCGCGGTTCGCGCAGACCGTGCTGACGCTGGCGGTCGCGGTGACGGCGGCGATGAGCCTGCTGCTCCTCCTCGCCGCGCCGTGGACGGTCCACGTCATCGCCCCCGGGTTCGACGAGGCGAACCAGGCGCACTACCTCGACCTGTTCCGCCTGATGCTGCTCACGCCGATCGTGTTCGCGGCGTCCATCGCGCTGGGCGAGGTGCTCGTCGCCGAGCGCCACTTCGTGTACTACGCGCTCGCGCCGATCCTGTACAACGTCGGGATCGTGCTGGGCACGGTGCTCCTGCACGACCGGATCGGGATCGCGGCGGCGGCCGTCGGCGCCGTCATCGGCTCGTTCCTGCACCTGGGGATCCGGCTGGTCGGGATGCGCCGGACGACGGTCCGCGTGCGGTTCCGGCTGGACCTCCGCATGGCCGCGATCCACGAGTTCCTGCGCCTGATGGTGCCCAAGATGCTCAGCCACCCGATCGAGCCGCTGACGTTCCTGTTCTTCACCCGGGTCGCGACGACCCTCGTGGCGGGCAGCGTGACCGCGGTGAGCTTCGCGCGGAACTTCCAGAGCGTGCCCGTCGCGCTGATCGGGGTCGCGATCTCGCTGGCGGCGTTCCCGGGGCTGTCGAGCTCGTGGGCGGCCGGCGACCGACCCGGGTTCACCACGGCTCGTGCGCACGAGCGCGGTCACGATCACCCTCACCTCGATCGTCGCCGCGATCGGGCTCGTCGTGGTGGCGCCGCTGGCGATCCGGGTGCTGCTCGGCGGCGGCAAGTTCGATGCCGACGACGTCGCGCTGACGGCGACCGTGCTGGCGGCGTTCGCGCTCTCGGTCCCCTTCGATGCGCTCGGCAACCTGCTCGCCCGCAGCCTGTACGCGACGCACAACACCGTGCTGCCGCTGGGGGCCGCCGTGGCCGGGTTCGTCGTGACCGTGGTGACGACGCTCGTCCTCGTCGATGGCGCGGGGATCGTCGCGATCCCGCTCGGCTACGCGGCCGGGCTGGCCGTCCGCACCGTGCTCCAGGCCATCGCGCTGGGCTGGCGGCTGCGGTCGCGTCCGCCCGAGGAGGCGCCGGAGGCGGTCCCCGCCTGAGCGCCGGCGCTAGTTGTTGAGGGGCTTGGTCGGCACGACGGCGATGAACAGGCCGTCGCGGTCCGGGTAGTTGCCCTCGGGCCGCTTCCAGGGCAGGTAGTTGCGGCGCATCTCGGCGGCGTTCTGGAAGGTGCCCGGCGGATCCGAGTAGCCCCAGATCGTCGAGAAGATCGGGTACCACGGGTCGAGGATGTAGGCACCGCTGACCTTCGCGTCGTCGAACACGAGCGGGTCCGCGTCGGCGCGGAAGCCCGACATGACCCAGGTGTGGGCGCCGCGCCACGCGAGCAGCAGGACGGGGGCGTGCGTCTTCTCGATCGCCCGCGCCGCGTCGTACAGGGCGTCACCGCGGGACTCGTAGGCGCGCACCTCGTAGCCGGGCACGCCATAGGCCTCGAGCGCCGCGACCATCGCCGACGGTCCCCAGCCGCCGTTGTGGCTGTCCCGACGGCTCTCCCACTCCCCGATCTGCGAGGCGAGCTGCTTCTGGAACGCCAGCGTCAGCGGTGCCTTGCCGTGAATCTCCAGGACCATCTGGGTGCCGGCCACGGCACACCACTCGTGGTTGAACTGCTCGCTGATGAAGTGATTCTCGGGGTGCTTGAACAGGTTGACGTCGACGCTGACGCGCTGCGGCTTGGGCGTCGGCGTCGGGGTCGGCGACGCACCGGGCTCGAGCGTCGGCGCAGGACCCGACGGGGCCTCGGTCTCCTCGGTGACGGGTCGCGGGGTGACCTTCACGATCGCCGCGATCGGGCGATCCGGCGGCGGGTCGATCAGCAGCTTGATCCGCGCGGCGACGTCGTGCAGCGTGTCGCCGAAGCCGAGCGCGTAGCCCGTCCCGACGGCCAGCAGGCCGAGGGCGAGCACGATGGCGACGGCATGGCGTCGCCGAATGCGTCGGCGCGCGGTCATTCAGGATCCTCCGGTCGGTTTCGGCCGCCGGAGAGACGCGCGAGGCGGTGACGCTGCGACGCGCGCGTGCCCTCCGGTCAGCTGCCCTTCGGCTTGCGGCCGCCTCGGCCGCCGGGCAGGCGGCCGGTGGACAGGTAGATCGTGCGCCCGCGGATGGCCATGTTCGTCCCCGGCTTGTGCCCGGCGATCGCCTTCTTCACGGCGGCGCGCATCGTGGGGATCTTCTCGGCCGGGTCGAGCTCGAGGGCGATCACGTCTTCGTCGGACTTCAGACGAGCGAGGGCCTTGCGGATCTCCTCCTCGCGCTGGAGCGCCGCCAGCTGTCGCGGGGACAGCGCGCGCTCGCGCGGCTTGGGAGTGAGCTCCTCAATTTTGGCTGCACGAACTCGCATGGAAACTCCTGGCTCAATTCCCGGCAATGGGCCACGGGATGATGACACGAATCACGCAACCGGCCAAACAGTTCTGCCAGACGGCCGAATGCCGGTCGTTTTCCCCGACGTCCCGATCCCACACGCTGCTGATTCACCCTGTCAATTCATGCTGGACGCGCTTTCGACAACCCGCCGAATCGCCGGTGTCGCCGGCCGCTCCGCGCCGGACCCGCGTCCCCGGCGCCGCGACGATGTTGTCCCGACGGGGCTTCCGCATCATGCCCGGGCGCCGTATCCTGACCCGGACGCGGCGCGCTCGCGCCGGCGAGGGAGAGGTGTTCGATGACGGATCCCGCGGGAGGGGCGCCCACGCCCCCGCCCTCTGAGCCCACACCGCCGACGACCCCGCCGCCGGCCGGGGCCGCCGCCCCGCCGCCGAGCAACTGGACAGGCACCGGCGCCCCAGACCCAGGGGTTCGCGACGGCGCAGGTCGCCGCGGGCCCCGCGCCGGGTGTGGCCTACGCCGACACGACGATGCGTGTCGTCGCCTACATCATCGACTCGATCATCCTCGGGATCGCGATCGCGCTGGTCGCGATCATCCTCGGTGCCATCGCGTTCGGGATCGTCGTCAATGGCGGCTTCTTCATCGGGGTGATCATCGCGGTCGTCATCGCGATCATCGCCCTGCTGGGCAGCGCCTTCTACTTCGTCTACTTCTGGCAGAACCTGCGCGCCTCGCCGGGTCAGAAGATGCTCGGCCTGGAGACCGTCAACGCGGCCGACGGGGCGACGCTGACGCGGGATCAGGCGGTCCGCCGATGGGCGTTCCTGTTCGGTCCGCAGGTGGTCGCGAGCGTGTTCCGTTCTCGGGTTCGGTCTCGAACAGCGCTCGGCGCGCTGGGGTCGCTGCTGGGCCTGCTGGCGTTCCTGTACGCCATCTACCTGCTGTACACGGTGACCCAGAGCTCCAAGCGCCAGGGCTTCCACGACGTCCAGGCCGTCGACGGTGGTCGTCAAGCGCGGCTGATCCCCGATCAGTCTCGACATCACGACGGGGCCGGCGACGCCGGCCCCGTTTCGATTCAGGGCTCGAAGTCCAGCGTCCGCACGTGACGGGGACGGAACACCGCGAGCGGGCGCCGGTCGAAGGCCGCCACGCGCCGGATCGACAGCCGCTCGGCGGTCGCGACCAGCAGCGCGTCGGCGAGCCGCGGCCGGTGCTCGGCCGCCTCGCCGAGCAGCACGGAGGCGCGGGCGAGGTCCTCGGGCGTCGGCGGGACCACGCGGATCGAGCCGGCGACGACCGAGGCGAGGACCGCCCGCATCGCCTCCGTCCCGAGCTCGCGCTGCAGCAGGAGGTCCAGCTCCCCGAGCCCGAGCGCTCCCAGCAGCAGCGGCTCGTCGACCCGCTCGAACCAGGCGACGGCCGCGGCGTGGTTGAGGTCGGCGGCGTCGGCGGCGGCGAGGATCGCGGACGGGTCGAGCAGGATCGCCACTAGCGGTCGCCGGGTCGGCGGCCCGCCTCCCTGCGCGCGATCGAGCGGCCGTCGAGCGACAGGCGGCCGTTGGCGCTCCGGCCGATCCCGAGGAACGGGAACTCGGGCGTCGCCTCGTGCGAGTCCAGCCACGTCTCGACGGCCGCCGCGATGACCGAGGTCTTGGTCGTGTGCTGGCGCTGGACGTGTCGGTCGAGCCGGTCGAGCAGGTCGGCGTCGAGCAGGATCGTGGTCCGTCGCGTCGTCATATGACGTCATATCTACCACGGTGGACGGACCGCTGTCATCTCCCCCACCATCGCCGCAGGCACGCCGCGACGATCAGGGAGCAACCACCATGAGCCGATTCGAGCCGAACCTGCGCATCCCCGGGCCGACCGCCCTGCCGCCGTCCGTCCGCGAGGCCGGCGGGCGCCAGATGGTCAACCACCGTGGCGAGGAGTTCAAGGCGCTCCTGCTGCGCGTGAGCGAGGGCATGAAGCCGTACTTCGGCACCTCGGCGGACGTGATCATGCTCACCTGCGCCGGCACGGGCGGCCTCGAGGCGGCGATCGTGAACACGCTGTCGCCCGGCGACCCGGTCCTGGCCGTGACGCATCGGCGCGTTCGGCGACCGGTTCGCCAAGATCGCCGAGGTCTACGGCGCCGCCGTCACCCGCCTCGACGTCGAATGGGGCGAGGCGGCGACGCCCGCCGAGGTGCGTCGGGCCGCGGCCGGCATCGCCGGCCTGAAGGCGGTCCTGCTGACCCACAACGAGACCTCGACCGGGGTGACCAACGACATCGAGGCGCTCGCGGCGGCGGCGCGCGAGGCGGCCCCGGACGCGCTGATCCTGGTCGACGCGATCTCGGCGCTGGGCGCGGTGCCGTTCGCGATGGACGCCTGGGGCCTCGACCTCGTCGTGACCGGGTCGCAGAAGGCCTGGATGGCCGCGCCCGGCATGGCCATGGCGGCCGTCGGGCCGCGGGCGTGGGCGGCGGGCGAGACCGCGCGGATGCCGCGCTTCTACCTCGACCTGAAGCGCCATCGGGACACGGCCGCCGCGGGCGAGACGCCGTGGACGCCGGCCGTCGCCGTGATGTACCAGGTCGACGAGGGCCTGCGCCTGATGCAGGCCGAGGGCGACGGCGTGTTCGCCCGCCACGCGGCCTGCCAGGCGATGACCCGGGCCGGGCTGCGGGCGATCGGGTTCGAGCTGCTGGCGGCCGACGCCGTCGCCTCGCGCACGGTGACCGCGGCGCGCATCCCCGACGGCCTCGACTGGTCGGCGTTCAACAAGGCGCTCAAGGCGCGCGGCCTCGTGCTGGCCGGCGGCCAGGGCAAGCTGAAGGGCAGGATCTTCCGGCTCGGCCACCTCGGCTCGGTCACGACGGACGAGATCCTGGCCGCGATCGGCGTGATCGAGGCGGTCGCCGTCGAGCAGGGCCTCGCGGTGGAGCCGGGCGCGGCGGTCGCGGCGGCGCAGCGCGCGCTGCTCGCGGCGAAGACCGGCGTCGCGGTGCCCGCGTGAGGATCCTGGTCGTCGAGTCCCTCGCGGCCGAGGGACTCGAGCTGCTGCGCGCCCACCACGACGTCGACGAGAAGCTCGGCCTCGGGCAGGCGGAGATCGCGGCGATCCTGCCGGAGTACGACGCGCTCGTCGTCCGCAGCCAGGTCAAGGTCGACGCCGAGCTGATCGCCGCGGGGACGCGGCTCGTCGTCGTCGGCCGGGCGGGGGTCGGCGTCGACAACGTCGACCTCGAGGCCGCCACGCGGGCGGGGATCACCGTCGTCAACGCGCCGACCGGCAACACGATCGCGGCGGCGGAGCACACGCTCGCGCTGCTCTACGGGCTCGCCCGGCGGACGGCGGCGGCGGACGCGTCGATGCGCCGCGGCGAGTGGAAGCGGTCGCAGTTCACCGGCGTCGAGCTGCGCGGCAAGACCCTCGGCATCGTCGGCCTCGGCAAGATCGGCCAGGCGATCGCCGTGCGCGCCCGCGCGATGGAGATGACCGTGATCGGGTCCGACCCGTTCGTGACGCCCGACCAGGCGGCGAACATCGGCGTCGAGCTCGTCTCGTTCGACGACCTGGTCGAGCGGTCGGACGTCATCACCGTCCACGTCCCGATGACGCGCACGACGCGCGGCCTGATCAACGCCGCGGCCATCGAGCGGATGAAGCCCGGCGTCATGCTGCTCAACGTCGCCCGCGGCGGGATCCTCGACGAGCAGGACGTCGCCGACGCCCTCAAGGCCGGCCGCATCGCCGGGGCCGCCGTCGACGTGTTCGAGGCCGAGCCGCCGACGGGCTCGCCCCTGCTCGAGGCGCCGAACACGCTCCTCACCCCGCACCTCGGGGCGTCGACGGCCGAGGCCCAGGTCGCGGTGGCCGAGGAGGTCGCCGAGCAGATCCTCGAGGTCCTCGACGGACGGCCGGCGCGGTACGCGGTCAACGCGCCGCTGCTCACGCCCGAGACGGCCCAGGCGATCGCGCCGTTCCTGCCGCTGGCGGAGACGCTCGGGCGGTTCCTCGGGCAGTTCGCCCATGCGGCGCCGCGGACGCTGACGCTCGAGATCGCCGGCGAGCCGGCGGCCTACGACGCGTCGCCGCTCGTCGCCGCGGTGCTGCGCGGGCTGCTCGAGACCTCGACCACCGAGCGCGTCAACCTCGTCAACGCCGCGACCATGGCCCGCGCCCGCGGCATCAGGGTCGTCGAGCGCAAGACGTCGACCGCCGCGCCGTTCTCGTCGCTGCTCACCGTGACCGGCGAGGGCGACGGCCAGTCGGCGACCGTCGCCGGCACCGTGGCCAACGGCGAGCCGCACATCGTCAGGCTCGACGAGCACGCGATGGACCTCGCGCCGTCGGACTCGATGCTGATCACCCGCCACCGGGACCGGCCCGGCACGATGGGCCGGATCGGCGTCCTGCTGGGCGAGGCCGACGTCAACATCTCGGCCATGACCCTCGCCCGGTCCGCGCCGCGCGCCGACGCGTTCATGGTCCTCGCGCTCGACGACGACGTCCCCGCGGCGGTCGCCGAGTCCATCCGCAGCGACCCCGCGGTGATCGACGTCTGGACGATCCGCCTCGGCGGCGAGCGGTGACCGCGGAGCCGGACGCCGCACCGGCTGATCCCCGAGGGCCTCGACGCGACCCTGGTCCTGCTGCGCCACGGGGAGTCGGAGTGGATCCGCGAGGGCCGGTTCCAGGGCCAGGCCGAGACCCCGCTGTCCGACACGGGGCGGCGGCAGGCGGCGCTGGCGGGCGCGCGGCTCGCCGCTCCGCACGCCTCGCCGATGCTCCCGGTGCCCGCCAGCCGCCCGCTCGAGATCGCCCACTCGCCGCTGGCGCGCACGACCGAGACGGCGGCGCTGGTCGCGGCGGCGATCGCCGCGGGCGGTGCCGAGGCCGGCGACGGCGCGCCCGTGCCCGTGCGGCCCGAGCCCGGGATCCTCGAGATCGGGCAGGGCGACTGGGAGGGCGAGACCCACGACGAGATCGCCCGCCGCTGGACCGCGGAGCTCGCCGCGTGGCGGCGCCGTCCCGACGAGGCGTGGGCACCGGGCGGCGAGTCGCTCGCCCAGGTCCAGGCGCGCGCGCGGCCGGCGCTCGCCGCGATCCTCGAGCGGCTGGGCCGCGACTATCCGCGGGGCAGCCTCGACCGGCCCCAGGTGGGCGGCTATCGCGGCGCCGGGCCCGACACCCGCCAGCCGTGGTCGATCCTCGTCGGCCACGACGGGGTGTTCAAGGTCGTGCTGCTGACGCTGTTCGACATCCCGCTCAGCCGGTTCTGGACGTTCTCGTTCGCCCTGTGCGGGATCTCGGTCGTGGAGTTCCGCGGCGGGCGTGCGGTCCTGCGGGCGCACAACCTGACCGAGCACCTGGCGCCGATGCTCGACGAGGAGGCCCAGGCCGAGGCCGAGGCGCGGACGAGGTCGGGCGCCCTCTAGAGCGACTTCGGCTTGCGCGATCGCCGTCGACCGCGCCGGAACGCGAGCCGCAGCAGCGAGACCCGGAGGCGGCGCGTGGCCTGGCTGACCGCCGACAGGCGCTCGCCGCCGAGCCGTGCGCGGGCGTACGAGGTCTCGACCTTCGCGTTGGCGACCGTGTTCAGGTCGGCCGTCGCGACGGGGACGAGCTGCGCGAGGCTGTTCGCGTACTCGTAGACGGTCTGGTTCGCGCGCGGGCCGAAGCCCAGCCGCGAGGCGGCCTTCGACATCGATTGCCACGCGCGATCGGGCGTGACCTCGCCGCGCGGGCCCCGGATCCAGGCCGCGAGGGCGACGCCGCCGATGACCACGACGAGCAGCACCGTCAGCAGCCCGAAGATGCACTCGGTCCCCGGCCGCGTCTCGCAGCGGCTGGGTGCCCGCCGGACCGCCGATCGGGACAGCGAACGAGGGGCGATCCCGGATGCCGTCATTGAGGGACCGGTGGGATCGTGAACGGCGCGACCGGCGCACCGGCACTGATCTCGCTCGCGCGCCCAACGCCCGGTCCGGTCGGGTCGAACCGGATCCAGCCGAAGGTCGGGAAGTAGACCTCGACCCAGGCGTGCGCCGAACGGTTCCTGACCGTCTCGACGTTGCCGACGCGGTCGCCGGGCAGGAAGCCCTCGACCAACCGGGTCGGGATCGGGTTGTCCGGGTTCGCGGCGCGCAGCAGGATCGCCATCGTCGACGCGTAATGGAGGCAGTAGCCGCGCTTGGACTGCGCGAAGCACTCGACCTGGCTCTGAGAGGCACACTGCTGGTCGGTCACGTCCGTGTCGTAGTGGTAGACGGACTGGTTGCTGAGGATCTGGACGATCTTCTGGGCGAGGTCGTAGGGGTCGCTCGACTTCGCCTGCGCCTTGACCTGGTCCAGGAGGGCTCGCGCCGCTGGGCCCATCGCGTCGGTCGGGACGTCCGTGTACAGGTCCTGGATGTCCGCCGGATAGACCTCCGGGGCCGCGGTCAGCAGGTTGCCGCTGATCTTCGTGTCGTCGGCGCGCTCGAGCACGTCGCTGTCGACCGTGTACTGGCCGGTGCCGAGCGGCACCTCGTCCGCGGTGAACCAGCCGTCTTCGCCGGTCAGGCGCGCCGTGGCCGGCTGGTCCACGCTGGTCGCCGAGCCGGGCGCCAGCAGCTCGTTGCCGTGGAAGTCCTCGGGACGGATCGTGATCCGGACCTTGCGCGAGATCCCCGGGGCTGGAACGTCCTGGCTGCCGGCGAGCAGCTGGGCTCCGGCCGCGACGTCCACGCCGCGGGTGTCCGTCTGGTCCCATCCCCCGAGGATGAAGGAGTTGAACGTCACGGCGCGCCAGTAGAGGTTGTCGTCCTTCTTCTCCGTCGCGGGCAGGATCGCGGTGAACGCGATGTCGTCATCGCTGAACCACTTGCCGGCGATCTTGGCCGCGGCCCCGAAGGTCACGCCCGTGCCCTTGGCGTCGCCGCCCACTGGCAGGAACCGCCCGAGCGTCTCCCCGACCTCGATGAGCTGGTCGTGGACCGGGGCCCACGCGCCCGCCAGCGGGCTCGAGGCCGCGCGGGTCGTCAGCAGCAACGAGCCGACCATGGCCGCGAGGATGAACACGGTCCCGCCCCGCAGGTAGAGGGACGAGATGGTGCTCGGGTCGCCGATCCGGCGCCGGATCCACGTCGCGCGCTCGTCGAAGGCGTGCATCTGGATGAGCAGGAACAGGGCCGCGCCCGCAAAGACCACGAGGTATGGCAGCTCCTCGCGGAACGTCGAGGACATGCTCGCGAGGAGGACGATCCCGGCGACGATCACGGCGTTCAGGGGCCGGTGGTGCCCGAACACCGCGTACGAGGCGAACTGGCCGGTGCCCCACATGATGATCCCGAGGACCACGACGAAGTGGACCTCCTGGCTGGTGAACGCGAATTGCCGCCACGCGATGTCGAGATAGGCCTGGACCGAGCCGTGGGCGGTGAGCTCGAACGTCTGACCGATCGGAGTGCCCCGGGTACTCGGCCCAGCCGGCCACGATCGGGATCAGCAGACCGGCGAACAGCGCGCCGACCGCGTGCGTCGTCCACCGACCCCAGCCGACCTTGGGCCCGATGAACCCGACCGCCACCCCGAGGACCCCGAGCCACACCAGGCCGTCCGTGAGGTACCCGCGGCCGTTGACCCAGGCCGGGTCGTCGATGGCCGACGCGACAACGGCGATCATCAGCCCCACGAGCACCAGCGAAAGCCAGCCTTCCTCCGGCCGGCGCGTCCGCGGATCGATCATCGTGCCAGCGCCTCCGCCAGGTCCTGATCCGGGCCGATGGTCGAGACCGGCACCTCGAACTCGGCGAGTGCGTGACGCACGGCGCGGCTCCGCTGGCGCGCGGCCTCGGCGGCCGCCTCGTCGGCAGGCGGCGCGAACGCCACCTGGTCGAGCAGCACGACCACCGTCCCGATGCCCCTCGAGCGGAGCGTGGCCAGCGGCCGCACGAACGACGGGTCCGTCGTGGCGGTGATCACGATCGCCGTCATCCCTCGCCGCAGGCGGCTGACGCCGGTGACCAGGGCTTCCGCGAGCGGCGTCCGCCCGTCGGCTTCGACCGCCGCGAGCAGCTGGAGGATCTTCAGGCGCTGACGCGCGCCGCGGTCGGCGGGCAGGACCGTCAGCCGGTGGCCGTTGGTGGACATGCCGACCGCACGGTTCTCGCCGAGCGCCTTGTCGGCGATCGAGGCGGCGGCCCGGACGCCGACCTCCGTCGTGGACCGCTCGCCCTCGCCCGCCTCGGTGGCCGCGTCGAGGTCGAGGAACAGCCACGCATCGGCGGTCTGCTCGAGGTCGAACTCCTTGACCTGGATCTCGCCCAGGCGCGCGGTCGTCGGCCAGTGGATCCGGTTCATCGAGTCGCCGGGGGCATACGGCCGCACGGTCGACACGAGCGGCGTCGTCTGCAGGGTTCGTTCCGGCGTGGCGTGCGCGCCCTCGACGCTGGCCGGTGGCAGGCGCCACAGCGGCAGGGCGTCGACGCGCGGGTAGACCACCAGGGTCACCCCCTGCCCCACCCCGGCCGATGCCTCGAAGAACCCGAACGGGTCACCGGTCCGGATCATCAGCGGCTCGATCCGGAAGTGGCCGCGTCGGACGAGCGGGGTGCGCACCAGCCATGAACGCTCCTGGCGGCCGCGGAGCGAGAGCGCGCGACCGGGCAGCCCGCCGGGCAGCGTCGTGGGGTTGTAGATCTCGAGCCACGGCTTCGGGACGCGCCCCGTGTTGCGCAGCGTGTAGGTGACCCGGAGCTTGTCGCCGACGTGGCCGCTCAGCTGCGAGACCGCGTATCCCGCCTCGAGGTCGGACAGCCCGAGCCGGGTCAGGATGTAGCTCCCACCGCCCACCAGCAGCGCGAGGTAGATCAGGAAGAACAGGAACGGATAGCCGGTCGAGAACGCCGCCACCACGAGGACGACGGAGAGGATCAGCAGCTGGAGGCGCCGGAACAAGGCGGTCGCTCCTCCGAAGGATCGCGGTGGACGGTGGTGAGGGTCAGCCGGCGGTCGCGGCGGGGCGGACCTCGCGCGGGCCGCCGGTCACGCGAGCGGCTTCGATCGGCGTCGCGTCGAGGAGCTCGCGGATCACGTTCGAGGCGCTGACGTCGTGGATCGAGGAGCTGGTCTTGATGATCACGCGATGCGCGAGCGCAGGCTCGGCGAGGACCTTGACGTCGTCCGGGATCACGTAGTCGCGACCCATCAGCCCGGCGAGCGCCTGCGTGGCGCGGTAGAGGGCGATCGACCCGCGGGGACTGGCGCCGAGGTAGACGTCGGGGTGGGTGCGGGTGGACGACACCAGCCGCACGATGTAGTCGCTGACCGCCGGGTCCACGTAGACCTCGCGCACGCTCGCCTGCATGCCACGCAGCTCGTCCACCGAGCAGACCTCGCTGAGGTCTTCGAGCGGATGGGTGCGCTTCTGCTCGTCGAGGATCACGATCTCGTCGAGGAGCTGCGGGTAGCCGAGCCGGATGCGCAGCATGAACCGGTCGAGCTGGGCCTCGGGCAGGGCGAAGGTGCCCTCGTACTCGATCGGGTTCTGCGTCGCGATGACCAGGAACGGGTCGGGCATCGGGTGGGTCACGCCATCGATCGTCGCCTGTCGCTCCTCCATGCACTCGAGGAGCGAGCTCTGGGTCTTGGGCGTGGCGCGGTTGATCTCGTCCGCGAGCACGACCTGGCTCATGATCGGGCCCGGCCGGAACTCGAACTCCTGGGTCTTCTGGTTGTAGATCGACAGGCCGGTCACGTCGGACGGCAGGAGGTCGGGCGTGAACTGGATCCGCCGGAAGCTGCAGCCGAGGCTGCGGGCGATGGCCTTGGCCAGCATCGTCTTGCCGGTCCCGGGGACGTCCTCGATCAGGAGGTGGCCGCGGCACAGCAGCGCGACGAGCGCCAGTCGGACTTCATGGTGTTTGCCGACGATGACGCGCTCCACGTTGGCGAGGACCGTGTCGCCGACCTGCTGGATGTTGCTCATCGGACTCCCGTCGTGTGCGGCCAGACGCCGCGGGCTTCGCGTGTCCGGCCTGTGGACGCCGGTGGGGGTACGTGCGATGACGTCGCGCGGCGACGATGTGGTGCGTCGGCGGCGTCTCCCTCTGGACGCAGTGTACGGCCGCCAGTCGATCCGGGTTCTCTGCGGGGTCTGCTCTATAGGGCGTCCGAATCGGCAAAAAGGTTCCCGATTTCTTCGGCCTTGCCTGTGAGATGCCCGACGCCCGGTGCCGGTTGGGTCCGATTTCGGGCGGCGTTATCTCTTTAGAGTCTCGCCGAGTCGATTTCGTTCAACCCTTGAACAGGGTCAGCCCGCCGACCCAGATCACCATCAGGCAGCCGAGCGCGCCCATCACGCCCAGGAAGGGCTCGCCGCCGGCGAACGACGCCACCGAGACCACGGCGAACAGCGACGCCAGCACGACGGCGATCAGCGCGAGGCCGATGCGCTCGATCATCGGGCGCGGACGGTCATCGGGCCCCGGCTGGTCGGTCATCAGGGACCACCGTACAGGTCGAAGTAGCGCTGGAGCAGCGAACCGGCGAGCGGCGCGGCGCGCTCGCCGCCGCGGCCGCCTTGCTCGACGAGCACGGCGATGGCGACTTTCGGGTTGTCCACGGGCGCGAAGCCGATGAACCAGGAATGCGGTTCGCCCGACCCCCCTAGCTCGGCCGTGCCGGACTTGCCGGCGGTCGGCACGCCGGGCACCGCCGCCCCGGCCGTGAACTCCTGCCCGAGGTCGCCCTCGACCGCGGCTTGCATCGCCGTCTGCACCGACTGCGCGTCCGCCGCGGCCATCACGCGTTGCCACGTCGAGGGCGAGATCGAGCGCGCGCCCGGTCCGTCGCCCGTCAGGGCGCCGACCAGCCGCGGATGCATCAGGACGCCGTCGTTCGCGACGGTCGACGCCACGAGCGCCATCTGCAGCGGCGTGACGAAGGTCTCGCCCTGGCCGAACGACGCCGACGCGAGCTCGACGTCGTCGCTGAAGCCGCCCGGCGCCGACCCGCTGCCGTCGGTCACCCGGCTCACGGCCGTCGGCAGGTCGAACGGGATCGGCGCGCCGAAGCCCAGCAGGTCCGCCTGGCTCACGAGGTCGTCGCCGCCCGTCGCGAGACCTGCCAGCGCGAACCAGATGTTGCAGCTGACCTCGGTCGCCGCGGTGAAGTCGAGCGGCGTGTTGCCGGTTTGCGGATGGTGGCCGTCCTTGATCCGGAACCCTTCGACGAGGAGGCCCTTGTCCTCGGCCTTCGGCTGCTGCGGGAACGTCGTATCCGGCGCGATGGACCCGGTGTTCAGGCCCGCGATCGCCGTGACGATCTTGAACACCGAGCCCGGCACGTAGCGGCCCATCGTCGCGCGCGGCAGCAGCGGGTCCGACTCGTCGTCGCGCAGCGCGGCGAAGGCCTCCCCGGCCGTGTCCGGGTCCGCGATCGCGGCGGCGTCATAGGTCGGCGTCGAGGCCAGGGCGAGGACGTCCCCCGTCGATGGGTCGAGCATCACGACGGCGCCGTGGTCGGCGCCGAGGCCTTCGATCGCGGCGTGCTGGAGGCGGAGGTCGAGGGTCGTCTGGAGCCCGAGCGGCGAGCGGCGGCTGGCGTCGAACTTGTCCAGCAGGCCGGCGAACGGATCCGATCCGCCGAGCCCGATGAGCTCGGCGTTGTAGGCGCGCTCGAGGCCCGCGGTCCCGTACTGGCGCGACGCGTAGCCGACGACGTGGCTGATCGAGTCGTCGCGGTACTCGCGCACCGCCTCGCCGTTCGCGTCGCGGATGCTCCGGGCGAGCCAGCGGCCGTCGCGGTCCACGATCGGACCCCGCAGCGCGCGGCGCGCCACGGCGATGACCGCGGGGTTGTCGGGCTCGCGCGACAGGCGCTGGGCGTCGACGACCTGCCACCAGCCGGCGCCGACGGCGAGCGTCGCGAACGCGGCCGCGAGGGCGACGCCCGTTCGCCAGATGTTGCCCCCGATCGGCCGCCGGACCGGCGTGGCGCTCATGCCGGCGCCTCGTTCCGACGCAGCATCGCGGCCAGCCGCCCGCGGCCCGCCCGCGGCGGCTCGGGCGGCTCGGCGCCCTCGTCAGACAGGGCCAGCAGCAAGCCGATCACCAGCGCGTTGGCCAGCAGCGACGAGCCGCCGTACGAGATCAGCGGCAGCGTGATCCCGGTCAGCGGAATGAGCTTGAGGTTACCCGCGGCGATGATGAACGCCTGGACGGCCACGACCAACGCGAGGCCCGCGGCGAGCAGGGCCCGGAACTCGTCGTGTGCCGCGGCGGCGATCCGCAGCCCGCGTTCGACCACGACGAGATACAGGCCGAGGATCGCGAGCAGGCCGATCAGGCCCAGCTCCTCGCCCAGCGCCGCGAGCGGGTAGTCCGTGTGCACCGCCGGCACCGGCAGCCGCCCCCCGATCGTCGGCAGCCCGGCGCCCAGGCCCACCCCGATCACGCCGCCGCGCGCGAAGGCGTACAGGGCCTGGACGGTCTGGTAGCCGGCGCCCAACGGATCGCGGAAGGGGTCGATCCAGTTGTCGACCCGCTGCTGCACGTGGCCGAACAGGTTGTACAGGACCCACGAGCCGACGATGAACAGGATCACGCCGCCGACGACGTACGACGGCCGGCCGGTCGCCACGTAGAGCATCGCGAGGAAGACCGCGAAGAAGAGGAGCGCGGCGCCGAGGTCCCGTTGCACGACGACGATCCCGAGGGCGATCGCCCACATCGCGACCATCGGGGCGAGGTACGGGATCGGCGGGAGTCGGATGGGCCCGATCCGCGTGCTCTCGTCGGCCAGCAGGGAGCGGTTCTCCGACAGGTACGCCGCCAGGAACACGACCAGGATCACCTTCAGCAGCTCCGACGGCTGGCCGGACAGCGGCCCGATGGACAGCGTCAGCCTCGCGCCGTTGACGTCGTTGCCGAACACGAAGGTCAGCAGCAGCAGGGCGATGCCCGCGGCCGCCCACGTGTACTTGTAGGTCCGCAGCCAGGCGTCCGAGCGGACCGCCAGCGCGAGCACCGCGATCACGGTCAGCGCGAGGAGCAGCCAGCCGAGCTGGAGCTGGCCGAGGCCGAGCTCCGCGTCGCCGAACTGCTGGACGACGAGGTCCTGTGGCAGCCGCTGCATCAGGAGCAGGCCGATGCCGCCCAGCATGGCCGTCGCCGGGAGGAGGACCTGGTCGGTGCGGCGACCGGCGAGCACGAACGCCAGATGGACGACGAACAGGGCCAGCAGGTAGACGAGCAGGCCGCGCAGGTCCGGAGGCATGAGGTCGAGGGAGCCGATGGGACGGCCGGCGCGCAGGTCCTGCTGGGCGCTGAGGCCGGCGCCGAGCGACACGCCGCCCACGAGCAGGGTCACGGCCACGAGCCCGAGCAGCGCGAGCTCGGTCCGGCGCAGCCGCGGGTGGACCTGCCAGCGGGTCGACGGGCGAGCCTGGGCGACCGCGCTCACTCGCGACCCCGGTCGAGGCGGAAGCGCACCTCGCCCACGTGCAGCTCGTCGCCGAAGCCCAGCGCCGCGACACGGTCCACGGGCATGCCGTTGACGAAGGTGCCGTTCGTGCTGGCGAGGTCCTCCACGTACCAGGCGCGTCCGCGGAAGGTCAGCACGGCGTGCTCGGCCGACGCGAACGGGTCGTCGACGACGATCGTGTTGTTGACGTCGCGGCCGAGCGTCGTGACGGCGTCGAGCGGGAACGATGTCCCGAGCGGGGGCTCGGCCCTGGGCGAGGCGAGCACGACCAACCGCCCGAGCTCGGCCGGACCCTTGCTCGCCGCGCGGAGATCGCGCATCAGGACGCGCGCGACCGCGAACAGGAAGCCGTACAGCAGGACGAGGAACAGGATCCGGATGAGCCAGAGGGTCAGGACGAACCCGTCCACGTCAACCAGGGAGCGTCTCCACGACGAGCACGGTGTCGCCGACCTGGACGCGGTCGCCCATGCCGAGCGCGATCTCATCCACCCGGATGCCGTTGACGCGGCTCCCGTTCGTGCTGCCGAGGTCGATGTAGACGAGGGTGCCCCGTCGCGCCTGCAGCCGTCCGTGGCGGCGCGAGACCCGGGGGTCGGCGAGGACGAGCCGGTTGTCCGCCGAGCGTCCGAGGTCCAGCGGCGAGCCGTCGACCTCGATCGTCCGCTCCGTGCCGTCGGGCGCGCAGACGCGGAGCAGCGCCCGGGCCGCGGGCGGCGCGGGCCGGCGATACACCATGGTGTGGGTCCCGTCGCCACGGATCCTGGCCTCGGCTGGCTCGTCGCCGGGCTCGGCGTCGGCGCCGGGCGGATCCGACGCCACGCCGACGGCGACGGGCACCTCGACGGGTCCCGTCGGCGGCCCGTCGGGCGCGTCGGCCGCGTCCGCCGTCACCGGCGCCGGCACGATGGACGGCGCCGCGACGTTGGCCGCCGCGACCACGGGAGCGGCCGCCACGACGGGCTGGCTCGTCCCGGGCGCCGGACCGACCGCGACCGCGCCAGCCTGGACCGGGCCGGCGTCGACCTCGACCTGCCCGCGGGCCAGCGATGGATCGGCGACCAGCACCACGACCGGTCGCGAGGGCACGTGATAGGCATGGGCGCGGGCGAACGCCAGGGCCGCGTCGGCGAGGCGAGCGGCGAGGGCGACGGCATCGTCCGGATCCGGGGCGAGCTCCGTCAGGTCGGCGGGGTTGAGCCGCACGCGGTAGCGCCCGGGGACGACGGTCCGAGCGCCTTGGTGGGTCCTCGCACGCTCCATCGACCGCTCCACGCGGCGCTCGAGCTGCACGGCCTGGATCCGGGCGCGGAACAGCGTGGCGCTCGAGCGTTCGAAGAACCGCTCGAAGAACCGCTCGACGTCGGCTAGGGAGGCCATGGCGACGGGAACCGTACCAGAGGGAGGCGTCGAGACCCCGACGCCGACCGGGACCGTCGGTACGCACGATCGGTGCCTCGGCGCGCCGGAGTGGTGCGCGGGACCAACGGCGGTTGATCGGGGTACCTCGGTCTGGGGGGCCCGTTGAGGGCGTGGTTATACTCTTGCACCTGCCCGGCCGCACTCGATCGGGCGACTGACCACGTCTGCCCGAGTACCTGATGACGGAAATCCTCACCGAGTCGTTCTGCGAACGGTGCGGCACCCGCTACACCTTCGAATCGAGCGCACCGCGACGATCGCGGGTCGGTCGCGTCCGAACCTTCTCCCGGGGTGTGAAGAACTTCGTCATGTCGGACGAAGCTTCCTTCGAGGAGGCGATGGCCGACGCGCGAGGCGAGGAGGAGCTGGCGGCGACCGCCCATCAGCTCGACGCGTTCCACAAGACCTTCAACTTCTGCCTGACGTGCCGCCAGTACACGTGCGGCGAGTGCTGGAACGTCACCGAGGGCCGGTGCCTGACCTGCGCGCCGATCGAGGGCCTCGAGGCTCCCGCGACGCACGCCCACACGGCGATGGCGCCGGGGCTCGTCGCCACCAACGGGCACGACGTGCATGCCGACGACGACCTGGAGCCGGACCTGTGGCCGGAGGCCGACCTGTCGCAGGATCGCCTCGCGCGCGCGCTCGGCACCGAGGCACCGGTCGCCGACGCGATCGAGGACGAGGTCCCGACGCAGCTCGAGGTTGATGCCGCCGCTGACGCGTTCGACACCCCGGGACTCGATTCCACCGAGGGCATGACGGTCGACGAGGCCTGGATGGCGGCTGCGGCGGCAGAGGCCGACGCGAGCGAGGCTCGCGACGTGCGCCTGCCCGCACCCGAGCCCGACTCGGTTGTGGCCGACGCCGTCGATACCACGGCCGAGGTCGGAGCCGCCGAGGACGACGTGGCCGCCGGCCTCGTCGATGAGGACGCCCCGATCGCCGCGGCGGCGATGGCCGCCGCGTTCGCCGACGACGACGCCGGTTCCCTCGATGTCCGCCCTCGAGGCCGAGGAGGCGGCCGACTTCGAGGCGCAGGCCTCGGCGGCCGAGCAGGACGCGACGGCCGAGGCCGTCATGGATCCCGCCCTCGACTTCGACCTCGACGACACCGGAGCGGGCGTCGCGGGCGTCGCGCCCGGCCAGAGCCTCGAGGAGGCCATCGCCGCCTACGAAGCGCGACTCGCTGCCGAGGAGGCGGAGGCCGCGGGCTACGCCGACGATCACGCCGTGGCCGACGTCGCGGCCGTTGCAGCGATCGCCGCCGTGACGGAGCCCGACGCGCCGGTCGCTGCCGGGCCGGTCGCCGAAGAGGCGGCTGCGCTCGCGGAGGCGCCGGTCGACCTGGCCGTGGAGGCGCCCGTCGAGGTCGTCGCGGAGGCTCCAGCCGAGGTCGCCGCCGAGCCGGTAGCCGCCGACCTGCCGGTCGAGGCCGCGGACGTCGCGATCGCCGACGAGCCCGCCGTCGTCGCGCCGGACGAAGGTCACCTCCTGGCCGCCGCCGCCCTGACAGCGGCCGCCGTCGACGAGCCCGTCGCGGCCGCCGACGAGCCGGAGCACGACCACGCGATCGGTGCCGCCGCCCTCGCGGCCGCCGCGTTCGCCGCCGGGCATCACCACGACGAGCCCGACGAGACCGTGGTCGTCGAGCGCGTGGTCGTGCGCGAGCCCGAGCCCGTCGCCGGCGTCGAACCCGAGCCCGTCGCGGCTGAACCCGAGCCCCCCGTCGCCGTCGAGCCCGAGCCCGTCTTCGCGGAGCCCGACCCGGTCGCAGCTGAGCCCGAGCCGGTCTCGGCCGTCGAGCCCGAACCCGAGCCCGTCGCGGCGTCGGCGGAGCCCGCGTGGCCCGCAGAGCCGGAATGGCCGGCGGAGCCCGAACCCGTCGCCGCCGAGCCTGTCGCCGCCGAGCCTGTCCCGGTCGAGACCGAGCCCGTGACGGCCGAGCCTGCCCCACGCGACGACGTCGTGCCCCAGCCGACCTGGCCGACGACGCCGCCCCCGGAGCCCGTCGCCGCACCGGCATCGACGCCCGAGCCGGTCCCCGGGGCCGCGCCGTGGCTGATGGTGGCGCCCGAGGAGGCCGCCCGTCCCGAGCCGCAGTGGCCGGCGACGCCGGCCTGGCGTGCCAGCGCCCGCAACACCGACGCGCCCACCACCCTCGCCGGCCGAACGCTGCTGCCCCAGCCGGACGCGACGGACCTGTGGGCAGCCTCGGCGCGCGAGGTCCTCAGCGCACCGCCGATCACTGACGCGGCCGTGTCAGCCACGCCCCAGCCGTGCGTCCAGTGCGGCCTGTCGCTGTCGGCCAGCGCCCGGTTCTGCCGCCGCTGCGGCACCCGCCAGGCCTAGGGCGCTCGCACCTCGCTCGCGTCGGGGCCGGGGCCTGACTCGTCGGCCGGCGGCGCATCGGGTGACGAGGCCGCCACGGCCCGCACGCGCGTCCACGCGGCGCCGATCAGCAGCATGTTGAAGCCGATCGACAGCCACGCGAGCAGCGCGAACACCGCCACGATCGCCCCGTAGAGCGCCGAGATCCGGGTCATCAACGGCGCGATGAACGCGAACACCTGGGTGAAAGCGGCCAGCAGGAGGCCGACGACCAGCGCCGGCCGCCGCCAGGCGCTCGCGGGCACGTTCTCCGCGGGCACGTTGCGGTAGACCATCACGGTGGCGACCACGAACAGGGCGAACGTGGCGACGGGAGCCGCGAGTCGGACGACCAGGTTGGCGACCCCGGTCCTCGTGTTCGCGTCGGGGATGAGGTCGAGCACGGCCTGGACGACCGTGCCGGCGAACACGACCATGATCGGGAACGCGACCAGGAGGAGCGTGAGCAGCACGCCACGAACCGTGCGCACGATCTCGTTCCGCTGCTTGGCCTGGCGGAAGATCCGCGCGATCGCGTAGTCCAGCGCCGAATAGAAGCGGCTCGACGCCCACACGAGGCCGATGACCGCGATGATCCCGCTCGGAACGGCACCGGCCGAGACCTGCCTCAGGGCGGTCTCCGCGAAGTCCTCCAGCGGCGGGAAGGCGGTCGCGATCGCTTCGACCAGCTGCGCCTGGATCGCCGGGTCGGTCACCACGAGCCCGAACACGGACAGCAACAGGAGCAGGCCGGGCAGCAGGGCGATCAGGGCCGAGTTCGCGAGCCCGCCGGCCACGAGACCGCCGCCGGCCTGGTCGTACGTGTCGAACACCGCCGCCAGGAGACGGACCGCCGGCACGCCCCCGAGTCGGGCGGCAACACGATCTGCGAGCACGCGCAGGCGGGCGACCCGGTCGTCGGCCTCGGTCGCGCTCATGGCATCAGGAGCTCAGGTCCTCGAACAGCCCGGGCTGCACGTCCTCGGCCCGGACGCGCCGAGGGGCGGCGAGCAGCGCCCGGACCTCGCCCCGGCGGACGTACCGTCGACCGCCGAGCTTGATGCTCGACAGTCGGCCCGACCGCGCCCATGCGCCGATCGTCTCCGGCCGGAACCGCACGTTGGCCGCGGCGAGGATGTCGGCGGCCTCGCCCAGCGTGATCCAGTCGGCGGCCGCGGGCATGCGTCAGCCCTCCTTGCGGCTCGACGACCGGGACTCCGACGAGCCGGATGAGCCCGACGACTTGGACGAATCCGAGGAGCCCGACGATCGACTGGAGCTCGTGGAGCCGCCGGAGCCCGACGAGCTCGAGGACCCGGAGGAATCCGGTGAGCTCGAGGAGCCCGGTGCATCCGACTTCGACCCGCTCGACTCACCAGATCCGGAGCCGCCGTCAGACGACCCCTTCGACCCACCGTCGTTCCCGGAGTCGCCGGACTTGGACCCGGAGGCCGCGGCCCGCGTGGCGCTCGCGCTGCCGCGATCCTTCTTGGCCCAGCCCGAGCCCTTGAAATGGATCGTTGGCGCCGCGAACTGCTTGCGCAGGGTGCCCTCGCGACCGCACGACGGGCAGAACTGTGGCGCCGGATCGTTGATCCCGTGGAGGATGTCCGCGCGATGGCCGCAGGCGGTGCAGAGATACTCGTAGATCGGCATCGGGTGTCGGGTGGTCAGCCGCGGAGGAGGCGCATCCCGCACTTCGGGCAGTAGAACGCCCGCTCGTGCCCGGACGCGAAGCCGCAGTGGGCGCACACGAGGCCGCCCCGACCCGCGGCGGGGACCGGCCGCTCGACGGCGGTCAGGCCGAGAGCGAACTGGTTGGCGAGGATGTTCGTCAGCAGGCCCCCGAGGATCCGGCTCGCGATCCGGTCGGTGTCGCCGCGGACGCCGCGGCCGCCCCAGCCGACGACGGCGCGCACGATCATGTCGCCCGTGGCCTCGTCCCAGTGCGACGCCACCCCGCCGACGACCGCGTTGTACTCCGGGTAGTCGGATGTGTCCGTCTCGCCGTCGAGAAGGCCGCAGGCGAACGTGTCGAAGGCGAGGTCGATGGCGTCGATCGACTCGAGGACGACCAGGGCGTGCCGGGTGACCGGGTTCAGCTGGTGGTGCGCGTTCAGCCACTGCATGGCCTCGGACGGCCGCACGATCGACGGGAGCGCCTGGGAGAACTCGAGCGGCAGCGGCTCGACGACCTCGACGTCGCTCTTCGCGATCCCCGCCAGCATCGACGGCAGCTCGGCGAGCGCGCGCGGGCCCGCCTTGAGGCGGACGCCTTCGCTGCTCTTGCCGGCGTAGTACAGCTTGAGCTGGTACTCCTGCGCGACGACCTCTTCCGGGACCCCGGGGGCGACCTTCGCCGTGGAGGCCGGCGCAGGTTGATCGGCGTCGCCACCGCGACGCTTCAGAAATTCGAGGGGCACGGCTCCTCCGGACGCGAGCGGACAGGATGGGCAAATCGTAGCAGCGCCCGCGTGGACCGATGGCAAGCCGGGGCGATGGACCCGCGACGGCCAGTGGACCGGGTCGCGCCGCTCAACGTCCGAGCCGGTCGCGCAGGCGCTCGGCCTGGTCGGCGAGCTCCGCCTCGCTTGCGCGCGCACCCTCGACGATCGCCGCTGGCGCCTTGGACGTGAACGCGTCGTTCGCGAGCCGCGCACGAGCGGCCGCGAGCAGGCGCTCGGTGTCCGCGAGCTCCTTCTCGAGCCTCGCTCGGTCCGCGCCCGCGGCGGCGGGGTCGGCGGTCCGGAGGCCGACGATCGCCTCGGCCGGGCCCGCGATGACGGCCAGCCCGCCAGTCGCGCCGGCGGTCCCGTGGAGGTCCTCGCGGGTGAGGTGGCGGCGTAGCGGGCGACCGCGCGCGAGCCGCTCGATCGCCGGCCGCAACGACTCCAGCGCGTGGCCGAGCTCGGGTTCGACGAACACGTCGAGGGGCAGCCAGGCGCCTGGCTCGGCCTTCGCGTCGGCACGGGCGTTGCGGATCGCCCGCACGAGGTCCACGAGGGCGCCGACCTCGGCCTCGGCGGTCTCGTCGCGGGCCGTTTCGCCCGGCCAGCGGGCCACGATCAACAGGTCCGGGTCGCCGGCCCGGTGGGGCAGCGCCTGCCACAGCCGCTCGGTGATGAACGGCATCACCGGATGGAGCAGGCGCAGGTACGTGTCAAGGGCCTCCACCAGGGCCCACCAGGTGGCCTCGCGCTCCGCCGGGCTTCGGTGGTCGTCCGCCAGGCGCACCTTGGCGAGCTCGAGGCCCCAGTCGCAGTACTCGCTCCAGATGGCGTCGTACAGCAGCCGCGTGACCTCGCCGAAGTTGAAGTCGGCCATCGCGCGGTCCACGGCCGCGACGGTGGCGGCGGCACGTGACAGCACCCAGCGGTCCGCCGGCCCCAGATGGGTCGCGTCCGGGAGGCGCCGTTCCGCGTCGCTGGCGATCGTGGCGGGCCGGGCGCCCAGCACGTATCGGGTCGCGTTCCACAGCTTGTTGGCGAAGTTCCGGGCGTGCTCGACCTTGGCCGGCCCGAACCGCTGATCGTTACCGGGCGTCGTGCCGTGGACCATGGCGAACCGCAGGGCGTCGGCGCCGACGTCGTCGATCGTGCCCAGCGGGTCGACGGTGTTGCCCTTGGTCTTCGACATCTTCTGGCCGTACGGGTCGCGGATCAGGCCCGACAGGTAGATGGTCCGGAACGGCGCCGCGTCGGTCAGGTGGAGGCCGAGCATCATCATCCGCGCGACCCAGAAGAACAGGATGTCGTAGCCGGTCTCCATGACCGTGCCCGGGTAGTAGCGACGGGAGTCCTCGGTCGGGTCGGGCCAGCCGAGCGTCGAGAACGGCCACAGGCCCGAGCTGAACCAGGTGTCGAAGATGTCGGGATCCTGGACGAGCTCGCGCCCCGATCGCCGGCAGACCTCGCAGGCGTCCGGCCCGTCGGGCGCCGACGTCACCGTGACGTGGCCGTCCGGGCAGTACCAGGCCGGGATCCGGTGTCCCCACCACAGCTGGCGGGAGACGTTCCAGTCCCGGATGTTGGTCATCCAGTGCTCCCAGGTCTTCTCGAACCGCGGCGGGAGGATCGCCGTCTCGCCCGAGCGGGTCGCCTCGAGAGCGGTGTCGGCGAGCGGCTTCGTGCGGATGAACCACTGGGTCTTGAGCCGCGGCTCCACGACGTCGTCGCTCCGCTGGCAGCGACCGATGACCATCTCGTGGGCCTGCTGGCCCGCGAGGTCGCCGCTGGCCTCGAGCGCCGCCACGATCCCGGCCCGCGCCTCGTACCGGTCGAGGCCGTCGAACTCGGTGCCCGTGCCCACGACGCGCGCCTCGTCGTCGAGGATCGTCGGGGCCGCGAGGCCGTGGCGCAGGCCCGTCTCGTGGTCGTCGTGGTCGTGGGCGGGCGTGATCTTCACCGCACCCGTACCGAACGCCGGGTCCACGACCGCGTCCGCGATGATCGGCACGTCGCGCTCGACGAACGGGATGCGGACACGCCGTCCGACCAGGGCGGCATAGCGCGGGTCGTCGGGATGGACCGCGACGGCGGTGTCGCCGAGGATCGTCTCGGGCCTGGTGGTGGCGACCGTGATCGTCGCGCCGGGATCCGGCTCGCCCGTGCCCTCGTCGATGAGGTGGTAGCGCACCCGCCACAGCGTGCCGGTCTCGGGGGTGGGGATCACCTCGAGGTCGCTGACGCTCGTCTTGCAGCCCGGGCACCAATTGACCAGCGCCTCGGTCCGGTAGGCGAGATCGTCCCGATACAGCCGCTCGAAGGCGACCCGGACCGCCTTGGCGCTGACCGCGTCCATCGTGTAGCGCAGGCGTCCCCAGTCGCAGCTGCCGCCGAGGCGCCGCTGTTGCATGAGGATGACCTGGCGGGTCTCGGCGACGAAGGTCTCCATCCGCGCGAGGTACCGCTCGCGCCCGAGGCTCGCGCGACTCTCGCCTTCCTTGGCGAGGATCCCGTCGAGCACGAACTGGGCGGCGATGCTCGCGTGGTCGAGCCCCGGCAGGAACAGTGCCGGGTGGCCGACCATCCGGGCGTGACGCACCATCAGGTCCTCGACGGTGGTCCGCTGCGCATGCCCCAGGTGGAGGCTGCCCGTGATGTTGGGCGGCGGCTGGATGATCACGAACGGCGGCAGCGACGGATCGGCCGTCGAGCCTGCGCCGTCCGGCGCGAAGACGTCGGCCGCGAGCCAGCGCTCGTAGATGTCGAGCTCGAACTCGGCGGGGACGTAGGCGCGCGCGAGCTCGGGCTGCGTGGCCCCCCGGCCTCCCGGCTGCGTCATCGATCCGGCTCCCGTAAAACACAACAGCCCCGTCGTCCAGCGGACGAACGGGGTCGTGGTACCACCTGCTGGTTCGACGCCGGTGCCTGCCGCTCATCGCGGCCGGACGTGGATCCGGCGTCCTCGCGGCGCGGTATCGGGCGCCACCCGCACGGCTCGCGAGCGACCTTCGCGTCCGTCGTGCCCGCGCGGCTCGCACCGTCCCGCGTTCGCTCCGTGGCCGACCCGGACCTACTCTTCTCGGTCGTCGCCGTGAGGGCCGGAGTGTAACACCCGGTGTTCGCTGCTCAGCCGCGTGAAGTTCGAACCGGACCGACCATCCGCGCGCCAAGATGAGTGAAGTCGTCGCACGTGCGTCGATGTCTGGAGCAACTGTGGACGAGGCGCTGATCGAGCGGGCCCGACGCGGCGATCGCGACGCGTACGCGCAGGTGGCGACGCTGTCGAGCCACCGCCTGTACGCGGTGGCGCTGCGCATCCTGCGCGACCCGGATGCTGCGAGCGATGCGCTCCAGGCCGCGCTCGTCCGGATCTGGCGCGACCTTCCCAGCCTCCGCGACGCAGCGCTCTACGACGCGTGGTCGTACCGGGTGATGCTTCGTGCCTGCAGCGACGCGCGCCGTCGAGCGCGGCGGTCGGTGCCGTCGATCGACTTCGCCGCGATCGAGCCTGCGGTCGCCGACAGCCAGTCACAGGTCGCGCTACGCGACGAGCTCGAGCGCGCGTTCGCCGCGCTCCGCATCGACCAACGCGCCGTCCTCGTCCTCCTCTATTACCAGGGCCTCTCGGTCGTCGAGATCGCAGACGCGCTCGGCATCTCGGTGGGCACGGTCAAGTCGCGGCTCCACGCCGCGCGCCAGGCGATGCGTGCGGCGATCGACGCCGACGCGCGGCTGCCGATCACGATGGAGCGTCCCGCATGACCACGGATCTCGAGCTCGACCGCGTCCTGGCGGCGTGGCTGGCCGACGGCGCCGAGCGGGCGCCGGACGACGACGTGGCGACGGCGCTCCGTCAGGTGGCGCGCACGCGTCAGCGGCGGGGCGTCCGCGCCGGGCGGCGTCCCCTCTCGTGGCTCGCGCAGGAACGCTGGTGGGCGGCGGCGGCCATCGTCCTGGTCGCCGTCGTCGCGACGTCGTCACTCGTCGGAAGCGGGTCCGCGCTGCCGGCGGCGCGGTCGATCGACGCGAGCCTGTTCGCGGCGGCGTTCACGGATCCGGGCGCAGATGACGTCGCGTTCCGCGCCCACCTGCCCGCGGACGCGCCGGAGGCGCTCTGGTGGCGCGCCGCCACGTTCGACCGTGTCGGACTGGACGGCTGGACGCAGTCGGACATCTCGACGGTCCAGGTGCCGTCGGGCGGGCCGCTGCAGGCGGCGGGCGCGGAGGTGCCGTCGACCGACCTGACGTCGCCGCTCACATTCACGGTCGAGACGTCCGGGACCCCGGGGAACCTGTTGCTGAGCCCGGGTGTGCCCGTCGCCGTCGATGCCGACGCGACCGTGCGCCTCATCGGCGACCACGGATGGTTCGCCGGCGCCGACCTGCGATCCGGGACCACGACGTACACGGTCCGCGCGCGCGGGCTGCGCCTCGACGATGAAGCACGCATGGGCGCCAGCGGGCTGCGGGCCGCCGGTCAGGACTACCCGAGCTCGGTGATCGACCGGTATGCGGCCGTTCCGCCCGGCGCGATGGGCCCATCCTCCCAGCAACTGTTGCGGGCCATTCTCGCCACGACGCCCGAGCGCGACCCGTACGACCTCGCAGCCGCCGTCGAGACGTATCTGCGCAGCGACCGGTTCACCTACAGCGTCGACCCCCCGCTGGCGACATGCAGCAGCCCGAGCATCGTCGAGTGCTTCGCGCGCTCCCGGATCGGGTACTGCGTGCACTACGCGACGACGATGGCGGTCCTGCTTCGTGCGGCGCTCCCGGACGACCCGATCCCGACCCGGCTGGTCGAGGGCTTCCTGCCCGGCGAACGCGTCGGCAACGTCGAGACGGTCAGGAACCACTCGGCGCACGCCTGGGTCGAGGTCTACTTCCCGGGCTATGGCTGGGTGCCGTTCGACCCCACGAGCCCTGGGCCGGTTCGCTCGGTGAGGGCCCCGTAGATCGCGTTCAGGAACCGGCTCGGCACGCGGTGGATCAGCCTCGGGTCCGAGAAGCCGGCGCCCGGCGCGACGCGCTGCCAGGTCGCGAACGAGATCGGATGCGGGACCCACGGGTTGCCGTGGTCCGCGTCGTACTCCACGAGGACGAAGCGGCCGCCCGGGGCGAGCACGTCGCGGATCGCCGCCAGGACGGCATCGGGCTTGCGGACGAAGTGCACGCTGTTGGCCGCGAGGACGCCGTCGAACGGTCCGGCGGGCAGGGCCTGCGTGAAGTCGGCGACTCGCGGGTCGACGGCGGCGCCCGGGAACCGGCCGGCCACCCGTGCCGCCATCGTCTCGAGCGCGCGGCGATCCTTGTCGACCGCCAGGATCTGCGCTCCCGGCCCGAGGACGTCGGCGAGGGCCAGCGTGAACGCGCCCTCCCCCGCCCCGAGCTCGAGCCAGCGCGACCCGGCGCCCTCGACGCCGCCACGGATCAGCGCGACGTGATCGGTGTGGTCCATCGACCCATGGTGCCCGGGTCGCGGCGGCGATGTCGCCGGAGCGTGCTACCGATCGGGCTGGACGACCCCGTCCGCTTCGGACCGCTGGTCGAGCTCGCGGTTCGCGGACCGGAGCCAGTCAGCGGCGCCGATCAGGACCGGGACGAGGCCGGTGATCGCGAACCACGGCCCGAACGCGCCACCCAGCGCGATCACCGCGATCCCGAACCCGACGATAAGCGGCGCCGCGCTGCGCGTGGGCACGGGCCCCGACTCGTCACCGAACGGCCCGTCGGGACGGGGACCGGGAGCGACCTCGGCGTGATCGTCCGTCCCCGGCCCGTCCGCGGCCCGCGCCGCGCGGACCTTGCGGTCGCGGCGGAACAGGATGATGAACGCGAGCCCGGTGGCCAGCCCGAACCCGAGCAGCATGACCGTGCCGACGAACTCGTAGCTCACGAACCAGTAGATCGTGCCCACGACGAGGGCGTACAGCGACAGTCGGCCGAACAGCTTGACCTCGTCGGCCATCAGGTCGCGTCCTCGGCCTTGGGCCCGTCAGCGTCGCGCGCGGCGACCCGCGCGTCGTACACGGGTCGTTCGGAGCGGATCGGCGGCAGCGAGTCGAAGTTGTGGTGCGGCGGGGGCGACGACGTCGCCCACTCGAGCGAGTTCCCGCCCCACGGGTCCGCCGGTGCGTCGGCCGGGCGGCGCAGGGCGAGGACGACGGCGGCGAAGAACGGCACCATGCCGGCGGCCAGCAGCAGCGCGCCGATCGTCGACACCAGGTTGAGCTCCGCCCAGCCGGGATTGTCCGGGTAGTCGACGATCCGTCGCGGCATGCCCTCGGCGCCCAGGATGTACTGCGGCACGAACGTCAGCGCGAAGCCCACCACCCACAGCAGCACGTGGACGCGACCCAAGGCCTCGGACAGCATCCGGCCGGTCAGCTTCGGGAACCAGAAGTAGATCCCGGCGAAGCCCGCGAACACCGAGCCGCCGATCAGGACGTTGTGCATGTGCGCCACGACGAAGTAGGTGTCCTGGGCGCCGTAGTCGATCGGCGGCGAGGCGAGCATCACGCCGGTGATGCCGCCGATCGTGAACACGTAGATGACCCCGATGCACCACAGCATCGGCACCGGGAACCGCAGCCGCCCGCCCCACATCGTCCCCACCCAGTTGAAGATCTTGATCCCGGTGGGAACGGCGATCAGGAGCGACAGCAGCGAGAAGAACGGCAGGCTCACGAGCCCGGTCGTGAACATGTGGTGGGCCCACACGCCCATCGACAGCGCGGCGATCGCGACCACCGCCAGCACCATGTAGCGGTACCCGAACAGCGGCTTGCCCGAGAACACCGGGATGACCTCGCTCACGATCCCGAAGTACGGCAGCACGAGGATGTAGACCTCGGGGTGGCCGAAGAACCAGAACAGGTGCTGCCACAGGATCGGAGCGCCGCCCTGGGTCGGGTCGAAGAACCCGCCGCCCAGGTGCCGATCGAACAGCAGCATCGCGAGCGCCGCGGTGATCGACGGGAACGCGAACAGGATCAGGACGGAGGTCACGAGCATCGTCCAGGTGAACATCGGCATCCGGAACATGTGCATGCCCGGAGCCCGCCGGCCGTAGATGGTGACCATGAGGTTGAGCGCCCCGAAGATCCCCGAGAAGCCGACCAGCGCCACGCCCACGATCCACAGGTCCATCCCCGCCTGGGGCGAGTAGAGCGCGTTCGACAGCGGCACGTAGCCCGTCCAGCCGGCCGCCGCAGCGCCGCCCGAGGTCAGAAAACCCGCCATGACGATCAGCCCGCCGAACAGGAACAGCCAGAACGACAGGGCGTTCAGCCGCGGGAACGCCATGTCGGCAGCACCGATCTGCAGCGGCACGATCGCGTTCGCGAAGCCGATCGCCAGGGGCCCCGCGAAGAACAGCAGCATCAGCGTGCCGTGCACCGTGAACAGCTGGTCGTAGGTCGAGGCATCGACCAGCTGCCGTCCGGGTGCCGCCAGCTCGAGCCGGATGATCTCGGCCAGCAGCCCGCCCACGATCGCGAAGCCGAACGCGGACGTGATGTACAGGATGCCGATCCGCTTGTGGTCGGTCGTGGTCAGCCACTCGAGGAGGTCGAAACGACCGGCGGGCCCGGCCGCGGTCTCGGCCGCCGTCCCGGCTCCGACGCGGCCCTCGATCGCGCTCACGGAGCGCTGCTCGCGGGGGCCTGGCGTTGCTCCGCCAGCCACGCGTCGAACGTGGCCTGGTCCACGCCGCGGATCGTGAACGGCATCTGAGCGTGGCCGATGCCGCAGAACTCGGCACAGGCGCCCGGATAGACCCCGGGCGCGCTGACCTCGAGGTCGAACGCGGTCGGCGACCCCGGGATCGCATCGCGCTTGAACAGGAACGCGGGGACGTAGAACGCGTGGTTCACGTCGACCGAGTCCAGCGTGACGTGGACGGTCTGGCCGACGGGCAGGACGACCTCCAGCGGCTGGTCGACGGTGCCCACGAGGCGAACGCCGGCGTCGGCGTAGTCCGCCTGCCACTGCCAGCGGAAGGCCGTGACCCGCAGGTTGACGCCGCCGGTGCCCTTGGCGTCGACCTTGCCCAGCGTCTGGACGGTCAGCCCGAACAGCACCAGGACCGTGACCAGCGGGATGACCGTCCACAGGGCCTCGATGCGCACGTCCCCGTGTGTCTGCGCGGGTTCGCCGGTCCTGCGGCGTCGCCCGCGGAGGATCGCGATCGTCGCCAGCACCCACACGATCCCCCCGACCACGATCCCCGCTCCGAGGAACACGGCGTACAGGTTCGAGATGTCCTCGCCCTGGGTGGTCTTCGGGTCCGGCAGGCAGCCGGCGACCACGAGGGCGACGGCCGCTAGCAGGATCGACGCTCGCCCCAGGCGCCGATGGCAGCGGCTCGACGTCGGTGCCCGGCCGGTCTTCGGCAGGCGGCCCGTCACTCCTCCGCCTCCGTGAAGCCGCCGTCCGCGGTCCGGACCAGCAGCACGCTCGCGGGGCCGGGGTCCGCGGCTCGATCGCGGCGATCCCTGGCGAGCCGGTAGACCACGAGCCACGTGACCACCGGGGCCACGATGAGCAGCACCCTGAACACCGTGGTCAGGCCTTCCACGGGCACGGCGATCAGGGTGGCCAGGACGTCGTTGCCACCCGCGAGGGTGAGCACCAGGAACAGCGCGACGCCGGCGGCCCCGGTCGCGGTTCGGATCGGCGTCCGCCACGGCGGATCGAGCAGGTGGTGCTCGACGTGGTCGTGGGTCAGGCGCGCCTCGAGGAACGGCCACACGGCCAGCGTCGTGACCAGCAGCCCGGGGATCAGCACCCCGGGCACGAACGGCGACGGGATCGTGACGCCCAGGATGGTTGGCTCGATCGGCAGCCCCAGGCGCAGGGCGCCCTCGAGCCAGCCGACGTACCAGTCCGGTTGCGCCGGAACGGTCGCCACGTAGGGCACGTAGGGGCCGTAGAGCCACACCGGGTTGATCTGGATCAGGCCGGCGACCAGCGTCACGACCGCCGCGGTCATGAAGAACAGCCCGGTCGACCGGAACACCTGCCCCGGCCAGAAGGGCAGCCCGACGACGTTGTCCTCTCGGGTCCGCGGCGTGCGGTACTGGGTGTGCTTCTGCAGCCACAGCAGGCCGAGGTGGGCGGCGATGCCTCCGATCAGCAGGCCCGGCAGCAGCATCACGTGGAACACGAACAGGCGGCTGAGGATGTCCGGCGTCGGGAACTCGCCACCGAAGAACAGCGAGGCGACCCAGGGGCCGACGAACGGGATCGACAGCAGGACCGAGTCGATGATCCGGAGCCCCGTCCCGGACAGGAGGTCGTCCGGGAGCGAGTAACCGGTGATCCCTTCCCCCAGCGCGAGGAGCAGCAGGCCGAGCCCGATCAGCCAGTTGATCTCGCGCGGCCGCCGGAACGCGCCGGTGAAGAAGATGCGAGCGAGGTGGACGGCGATCGCGCCGAGGAACACGAGCGCGGTCCAGTGGTGGACCTGGCGCATGAGCAGCCCCGACTGGACCTCGAACGACAGCCGCATCACCGACGCGTAGGCGGCCGACATCGGCTGGCCGTCCATCACCGCGTACGGGCCCTGGTAGATCGTCTCGCGTGCGTCGGGCGTGTAGAAGAACGTCATGAAGGTGCCGGTCGCGACGAGGATGACGAACGCGAACAGCGCGATCTCGCCCAGCAGGAAGCTCCAGTGGTCGGGAAAGATCTTGCGTGCGGCGCTACGGGTGACGGCGGCGATGCCGGTGCGGCTGTCGAGCCAGCCGACCACGCGCTCGAGCTCCGTCGGTCGGTCGTCGGGCGACGGGGGTGTCGTGGCCGCAGGCTTGCGCTCGGCGTCAGCCATCCGTCATGTCCCAGAAGCTCGGTCCGACCGGCTCGGGAAAATCACCCAGCGCGACGAACGTGCCGTCCGCGGCCAGCTGGATCGGCAGCTGGGGCAGTGGCCGGGCCGCCGGGCCGAACGTCGGCGTGGCGCCGTCGAGGACGTCGAACGTCGACTGGTGGCACGGGCAGATCAGCTTGTGCTCGGCGGCGCGGTACAGCCCGACCGGGCAGCCGGCGTGGGTACACAGCTTCGAGTACGCGACACAGCCCTGGGGCGCCCAGGCCATCCGATCGGGCGGCAGCTGGAGCAGCCCGTCCGCGACGCGGATCAGGAGGGTCTGGGCATCCGCCGAGCCGACGGCCCCCTCCGGGAATACGGTGAGGACGCCATCGACCGGCAGGCTGTCGATGTTGACCGGGAGGCCGTCGAGCCCCACCACGCGGCTGCCCGCCTTCCACGCGGTCTCGAACAGCGTCCGGCCCGGCGCCGGGCCCAGCGACAGCGCCGGGATGGCCAGCGCGGCACCCAGCCCGGCGAAGGCGGCGACGAGGCTGCGGATCAGGAACGTGCGCCGGGTGATGGACGCCGTCTCGTCGTCGAACCCTTCGGCCGCGTCGGCCGGGCTCGCCAGGGAATGACGGGCCTCGACCCGTTGGGTGCCGGAGAGCAGCCAGTGCGACCAGGCGGTGATCCCGATGCCGATCCCGCCGAGGCAGATCGCCAGCAGCACGGCCTCGAGCTGGGTCTGGCCCCCGTTGAGGTAGAGGCCGAGCAGCGCGACGCCGGCGATCGCGGCGACGAGGAAGGCGACCCCGATCGCACGCTCGACCCGGCGGGTCGCGGGATCGTCGGGGCTCACGGCCGGCTCCCGGAGGTCACGGGCGGCCCTCGCGGCGGACGGCGACCCACCGGGCGACCAGGAGCAGCGCGAGCAGCGCGAGGCCGGCGATGAATCCCTCGGTCACCGGCCCGGTCGCTGGGGTGGTCGCGCCGCCGGGGTGCGGGGCGTTGCGCAGGTAGAGGGCATAGGCGGCGATGTCGTTCAGCTCTTCGGGTGAGAACGAGAACCGGGGCATCGGGCCGGGCCCGGTGATCACCGCCTCGCCGACGGTGGTCGGACCGGCCTCCGTGAGCGCCGGGGCCACGAAGCCGCCGCCGACCGCACCACCGCCACCCGCGGGCCCGTGACACGCCGAGCAGTTCGCCACGTACAGCTGCCGGCCGTGGTTGACGTCGGCACCGCTCACGACCACGTTCGGGATCGCGGGCCCGTTGCCCAGCGACGCGACGTACCCGACGAGCGCCTGGGTATCCGGTTCGTCGAACCGCTGCGGACCGCTCAGCTGGGGGGCGTTGGGGTCGGCGAGGGGCATCCGGCCCGTGCGAAGCACGAAGTCGGCGAGCGCGGCGCCCGCCTGGCGGATGTCCGGCCCGCCGGGGCCGCCCTGTCCCTGCGGCCCGTGGCAGGACGCACAGGTGGTGAGGAACAGCTCCTCGCCGCGGCCGGCGACGGACACGCCGGCCGGGCTCGTCGCCTCCTGGGCGCTGGCCACGGCCCCGAGCCCACCGACCGCGGTGATCGACGCGCCGACGATCGCGATCAGGGCGACGTAGCCCGCGACGAGTCGCCCGATGGATGGGCCGCGAGGGTTGCCGCGAGCATCGCGGTCAGGGCGTCGGTCGCCGGATCCCGGCGCGCTGGTCCCGGTTTCGGGCCGCAAGGAGCCGGGCTGCCCCGATGGAGATCGGGGCGCATCCGGGACGCGTGCTGTCACAGCCTCGACCGGTCTGCCATCGCCTGCCCTGCTGGCTCCGCGGGCATCCTACTCTGGTGATCTGCACATCCGGCGTTGCAGTCTCATGTCGTGAAGGTCACGAGCCGCGGAGATCGATGTCAGGCCAGGATGTCCACGGGGCACTCGCGGTCGCGGTGGCGGTGATCGGTGTCGCCGTGGCGGCGGTCGCGATCGGCTGGGACCGGTTCGGGCGCCCCGGACGACTCGCCGTCGATCGCGCGATCCTCGTCGCGATCGTGGCGGCGCTCGTGGCGATCGGGAGTGGCCTCCTCCTGCTGGTCACCGGCGGTCGTCCCGCGGACGCGCTCCACTTCGTCTACGCGGGGGCGGCGCTCGTCGCGTTGCCCATCGCGCGGTTCGCGGGCGTGTTCGCGAGCCGGCGGGCGCTCGCGGTGGTCGTCGGTGCCCTCGTCCTGGTCGCGCTGGTGGTGCGACTCGCGCAGACCGGCTGACCGGGCCTCGGCCCCGGACCGCTACGCCCCGGGCGCGGCCACGTCCTGGGCGCCTCTACGAAGGCGACGCCCCGGGCGCCGCCACGTCCCAGGCGCCAACACCAGGTGCCCTAGCCTCTCTGCGCCGGCGCGATGTTGGCGTTGAAGCGGAACACGTTGTCGGGGTCCCAGGCCAGCTTGACCTCGGCAAGCCGGTCGAACGTCCCGCCATGGCTCGAACGAGCCTGGACGTCGCCCTCCTCGAGCAGGCCGGGGAAGTTCAGGTAGGCGCTGCCGCCGACGGCGGCGACGATGTCCCGCGCCCAGCCGAGGTTCGCCGCGTCGTCGGCCGTCGATTCCCAGTTCGACTCGGGGCTGACGAGCCACGGCGCGGTGCGCTGCCCGAACGCGCTGTCATCGTGCGACACGCGGGCGATCGCGCCGCCGTTGGCCCAGATGTCGATCGTGGAATGGTGGGACGGCCTGCGCCCGAACGCCTCGACGAGGTGGTCGATGAGGTCGTCGGCAAGGTCGTCTGCGAACGACGACTTCCAGTAGTAGCGCATCGTGTGGGCCGGGTATTCGGCGTCGAAGAACTGCTGGAACTCGACGTACGGGGTCGGTCCACCGATGTCGATCGTGGCGCCCCCTCCAAGGGCTGCGATCGGCTGCAGGAGCACGGCACCTTCGTCGACCGGTGTCGCCGCCATCGCGAGGATAAAGAGCCCGTCGCCACCGCGGATCGCGGCCGGGAAGGCCTCGTCATCGGGAACGGGAGACAGCACGGCGACCGGCGAGACCTCGTCGGGCAGGGCCGGAGCCAGGGCACGAAACTCGCGCAGGACCGCGGCCGCCTCGCCGATCGGCCAGATGCCCACGGTCGTGGCGACGGTCGGGCCCAGCGGGAAGAGCTCGAACTCGAACTCCGTCACGACCCCGAAGTTGCCCCCGCCACCGCGGAGGCCCCAGAACAGGTCGGCATGCTCGTCGGCGCTCGCGCGGACGACGCGGCCGTCCGCCGTGACCACCGTGGCGGCACGAAGCGCATCGCAGCTGAGGCCGTGCTTGCGGCGCAGCCAGCCGAGTCCGCCGCTCAGCGTGAGGCCCGCGACGCCTGTTTCGGAGACGACGCCGCCGGGGGTCGCCAGCCCGTGCGCCTGCGCGGCCACGTCGAGATCCCCCCATCGGGCGCCACCGCCGACACGGGCCCTGCGCGCGTCCGGGTCCACCGACACGCTCGACATCGCCGACAGGTCGACGACCAGCGAGCCGTCGCCGACGGCCAGGCCGGCGACGTTGTGGCCGCCGCCGCGGATCGAGACCGGGAGGCCCTCCGTTCGAGCCTGCGCGAGGGCCGCGACCACGTCGCCCGTCGACTCGACGCGGGCGATGACCGCCGGACGATGCGAGATCATGCCGTTCCAGACCTGGCGTGCCTCGTCGTAGGCGCCGTTGTCCGGTCGAAGCAGGCGATCGGCGGGGATCTTCGGGGTCGCGCTCTGCGACGTCGTCGCGTCCATCGTGGGCCTCCAGTGCGGGCCGGCCGCCGCGGGTCGTGCGGCGCCGTTGAACGATACCAACTGGTCGGTATGGTACGAATGCGGATCCGTCGCCGTCAAGGCCCGTTTGCGTGCGATCTCGACAATACCGAACGGTCTGCTACGCTTCCGCCATGCCCCGAGACGGCACCGCCACGCGCGAACGGATCCTCGACGCCGCGACCGAGATCGCCATGGATCGCGGCTTCGCGGCGGCCTCGCTCGACGAGGTCCTTGGCCAGTCCGGCGTGACCAAGGGCGCGTTCTACCACTACTTCGACTCGAAGGCCGACCTTGGCCGGGCGATCCTCGACCGATACGCGACGGCCGACCTCGAGACGCTTGATCGCCTGTGGGCCCAGGCCGAGCAGCTGTCGCGCGACCCGCTGCAGCAGGTGCTCCTGTTCGTCGGGCTGTTCGCGAACCTCGAAGAGCTCGCCACCGACGACCCCGGCTGCCTGTACGCCACCTTCATCTACGAGCGCCAGCTGGGCGTCGATGGGGCGATCGACGTCATCGAGGCCTCGATCCGGGCCTGGCGGGATCGCTTCCGGGCCAAGCTCGACGAGGTGGTCGAGCGCTACCCACCGCGCCTCGACGTTGACCTGGACGCGCTGTCAGACCTCGTGTTCAGCACCTCCGAGGGCGCCTACATCGTGGCTCGCGCGACGCGCGACCCTGCGCTCGTCCGCGGGCAGCTGCTCCAGGTTCGCGCCTACCTCGAGCTGCTGTTCGCGCCGGCTCTCGCTCTCGCCCCGCCGCCGTCCGCTGCACGCGGTTCCGGGCCATCCCAACGCCGGCGCCACGGGTAGATCCGGGTCGCGTCCACCGTCATCCACACGAGCCCCGGTTGTGCCCGTGGTTCAGCGCCGGTCTCGAGGGTCCGAACCCAAGCGGCGCTGCTGCCCGGGAACCGGGCCGCGAAGACCTCTGGGTAGCGCCCCGCCAGCGCCCGGTTTCGCGCCGTGGCCCGCACGATCCAGACGAGCCCGACCGCGTGGAGCCGCTCGCCCCACCGGCTGGTCGCGAGGTCCTCGGCCTCGGCCTGCTTCCGCGTACCCGGCGCTAGGCGTCAGGCGGTCTCGCCTCGGGCGGCCAACATCTCCGCGTAGTTCGTCTCGTCGAGGCCCTTGTCCACGTCCGTCTTCGTCAGCAGGAGCGGGGCGCGGCGCTCGCGGATCGTCTCCTCGGTGATGATGCATTTGCGGACGTCGGTGCGCTCGGGGATGTCGAACATCACCTCGAGCAGCGCCTCTTCCACGATGGACCGCAGCGCCCGCGCGCCGGTCTTGCGGTCCAGCGCCACCTCGGCGGCGGCCTTGAGCGCGCCGTCGGTGAACACCAGCTCGACCTTGTCCAGCTGCAGGAACTTCTGGAACTGGCGGGTCACCGCGTTCTTCGGCTCGACGAGGACCCGCATCAGGTCGTCGGCGGTCAGCGGCGACAGTGTCACGATCACCGGCAGGCGCCCGATGAACTCGGGGATCAGCCCGTACTTGAGCAGGTCCTCGGGCATCAGCTTCTCGATGATCTTCGCCCGGTCCGCACGGGACATCCCGCCCTCGGACCCGAACCCGATCGGGCGCTTCCCTACCCGTTCCTCGACGATCTTCTCGAGCCCGTCGAACGCTCCGCCGCAGATGAACAGGATGTTCGTCGTGTCGATCTGGATGAAGTCCTGGTGGGGGTGCTTGCGGCCGCCCTGCGGCGGCACGTTGGCGAGCGTGCCCTCGAGGATCTTGAGCAGCGCCTGCTGGACGCCCTCGCCGGAGACGTCGCGCGTGATCGACGGGTTGTCCGCCTTGCGCGCGATCTTGTCGATCTCGTCGATGTAGATGATCCCGCGCTGGGCCCGGGCCACGTCGAAGTCGGCGGCCTGGATCAGGCGCAGCAGGATGTTCTCGACGTCCTCGCCGACGTAGCCGGCCTCCGTCAGGGAGGTCGCGTCCGCGATGCAGAACGGGACGTCGAGGATGCGCGCCAGCGTCTGCGCGAGCAGCGTCTTGCCCGATCCCGTCGGCCCGACGAGGAGGACGTTGGACTTCTGGAGCTCGACGTCGTCGACCGCCGACCCGGCGTTGATCCGCTTGTAGTGGTTGTAGACGGCGACGGAGAGGACCTTCTTCGCCTTCTCCTGGGAGATGACGTACTGGTCCAGCGAGACGGTGATCTGGCGCGGGTTCGGGAGCTTCTGCGTGGCCGGGCGCGACTTGGGCGCCTCCAGCATCTCCTCCTCGATGATCTCCTGGCACAGGTTGATGCACTCGTCGCAGATGTAGACGCCCTGGCCTGCAATGAGCTTGCGGACCTGCTCCTGGCTCTTGCCGCAGAACGAGCAGCGGTAGGGAACCTTGGTTCCCTTCGAGCCCGAGGTGGTCACCGGCACCCTGGATACCCCTGTCCTACTGGTCGGTTGCCGGACCCGGCTCGGCCGCGTCCGTCTCCGCCTCCCCGACCGGTCCCTCGCCGCCCGACCGCCCGGCGTCGTGCGCCTGCGCGATCAGCGAGTCGCCCGTCAGGGTGTACACCGCGTCGATGATGCCATACGCCTTCGCGTCGTCGGGACCCATGAAATAGTCCCGATCGGTGTCGTGGATCACCTTATCCACCGGCTGGCCGGTGTGGTTGGCCAGGATCTCGTGGTTGACCCGGACGAGATACTCCCACTCCTTCATCTGGATCGCCGCGTCCGGCGCGTTGCCGCGGAACCCGCCCGAGCCCTGGTGGATCATCACCCGGCTGTGCGGCAGGGCGTAGCGCTTGCCCTTCGTGCCCGCGGCGAGCAGGACGGCCGCCATCGAGGCCGCCATGCCGATGCAGATCGTGCTCACCGGCGCCCGCAGGTACTGCATCGTGTCGTAGATCGCGAGGCCGCTGGTCACCACGCCACCCGGCGAGTTGATGTACAGGCTGATGTCCTTCTCGGGGTCCTCGGACTCGAGGAACAGCAGCTGCGCGATGACCAGGTTCGCGAGGTGGTCGTCGATCGCATCGCCGAGGAAGATGATCCGCTCGCGCAGCAGGCGCGAGTAGATGTCGTACGCGCGCTCTCCGCGGCTGGTGGATTCGATGACCATCGGGACGAGCATCTGGGGTCTCCCCTGCACTGGGTCGGGCGTCGGCGGCATCGCGTCGAGGTAGCTGGAGTGGATGGTGATGGTCAGGCTTCGGCGGTTGCCGGTGCGGCCGCGGCGGCCGCGGTGACGCCCGGGATCGACCCCGGGTCGGTGGCGTCGATCGATGCGGCGGCCTCGGCCTCGGGGGCCTCGACACCGGACGGCGCGTCGTCCTCGAGGTGCGGCAGGGCGGGATGGTCCGGATGGGCGGTGAGCCAGCGGTCGACGAGCGTCTCGACCGTGCGCGACCGGCGCTGGGTGCTGCGGATGAAGCTGCGACCGCGCTCGGACTCGAAGTAGGCGATGGTCTTCGCGTCGCCCTGGTAGCGCGCGCGGGCGAGCTCCACCTGGGCCTCGACCTCGGCGTCGGGGACCTCGATCCCCTCGACGTCCGCGATCTTGGACAGCACGAGCAGCACCTTGACCCGCTGCTCGGCGCGCGGCCGGAACTCGGTGTGGAGGTCGGCCTCGGTCTTCTCGGTGGCCTTGAGGTACGCGGGCTCCGAGATGCCCTGGCGCGCCAGCGTCGCCCGGAACTCGTCGTGCATGACCTCGACCTCCTGGTCGACCAGGATGTCGGGGAGGTCGATGGTCGAGTTGGCGACGGCGTAGTCGATGATCCGGTCGCTGAAGTCGTGGCGGGCACGGTCGAGGGCGTTCCGCCGCAGCCGCTCGCCGACGTCTTCCCGCAGGGCCGGCAGGTCGGCGTAGTCCCCCATCGACTGCGCGAACGAGTCGTCGGCCTCGGGGAGGACCTTCTCGCGCAGCTCCTTGAGGTCGACCGCGAAGTGCACCTGCTGGCCGGCCAGCGACTCCTCCGGGTAGTCGTCGGGGAACGTGATGTCGAAGGCGGTCGACTCGCCCGGCTTGAGGCCGACGAGGTTGGCCTCGAACCCCGGGATCAGCCGGTCCTCGCCGATGATCAGCGGCATCCGGTCGGTGGTGCCGCCCTCGAATGCTTCGCCGTCCTTCGTGCCCTCGAAGCCGATCACCGCCCAGTCGCCGTCCTTCGCCCCGCGGTCCTCGACAGCGGCGAGGGTGGCGTTCTGGTCGCGCAGCTCGTTGACGACGTTGTCGACCTTGGCGTCGTCGACGGCCTCGATCTCGGGCGCGAACTTGAAGTTGGCGTAGTCGCCGAGCTCGACCTCCGGCCGGACCTGGACCGTCGCCTTGAACCGCAGCGGCTTGCCCTCGACGGCCTCCACGACCTCCACGTCGGCGTTGGTCAGCGGGACGATGTCCTTCTCGACGAGCGCCTCGCGGTACGAGTCCTGGACCAGGTGCTCGACGGCCTCATCGAGGACCGCGCCCGGGCCGAGCACGCGCTCGAGGATGGGGCGCGGGGCCTTGCCTGGCCGGAAGCCGGCGACGCGGGTGCGGCGGGACAGGCGGCCGACGGCGTCGCGCACGGCGCGGTCGAGGCGGTCCGCCGGGACCTCGATCTCGAGGAGGACGGAGCTCTTGGGGGCGGGGGTCGCGGTGACTTCCATCGGACCGCGAGTATAGGGTGGGTCGCCGGTCCGAGGCCGCGACGGCGCCGTCGACGGGCGACGCGTCGGCCCACGGTCGTGGTAGGCGAGGTCGGGCTCGAACCGACACGCCGCTCACGCGGCACCGGCTCCTAAGGCCGGCGCGTCTGCCATTCCGCCACTCGCCCGTCGGCGAGTGTCGCACACCGCGAGCAGGTGCTCGGCTCGGCGGCAGCCGGCTCCGGTCCGTGTGTGAGCCGCGGACGGCGCGCGGGGCTAGAGGCCCGGCGGCGGCTCGCCCTTGTCGTCGGCGTACCGCGCGCGGACCCTGGCCACCTGCTCCTCGAAGCCGCCCCGGGTGGACAGGACCTCCTCGATGAACTGCTTGCCGAACCGGAGGATCAGGATGCGGACGGTTGGCAGCAGCAGGAACAGCACGGTCGACCGGCGATCCTTGCGCTTCTCGCTCCGGGCTACGTAGTCCGCGAAGTCGCGCTCCAGCGCGCCGCGCACCTTCGCCCCGTCGGGGCCCAGCGCCTTGAGGGCCTTCTCGATCTCGTCCGGGAGCATCGCCTCGGGCAGCGGATCGGGCTTGCCGAACACCGTATACCGAGCGCGACGGATGACCTTCCGGGGTCCGCCGACCGCGAGGAAGCCGATGCCGGCAGCGCGCGCCCACTGCCTTCCCCGGGTTGCGCTTGATCTTGGCCTTGACGTCGACGGCGGCGCGGGCCGCCGCCTCGAGGCGCACGAGCTCCTCTTCCATGTCCAGGCGCGACGCGCGGACGGCCGCCCGCGCCGCGATGACGTCCGGCCGCGACGCGAGGAGCGCGGCCGCAGCGGCCTTGGCAGCCGCATCGGGGTCGCGAACCACGGGCGAGCGGGGCGCCGGCGAGGGCAACCCGGTCATCGGGACGCTCGGCGCCGGGGTCGCGGGAGCACGCTCCGGGGTGGTGGGCACGGGCGCATCCGATCCGACGGGCCCGGTCACGGCCGGCGCCCGCCAGGCATCCGCGACTGCGCCCATTCGATCGTCTCCTTCGTCGTGTCGATGGTGGCCTGCGGGATGTAGCGGGCCTTCAGGGCCTCGAGATCGATGCCCCCGCTGGATGCAAACGCTCCAGCGAGCGCGGGCGCGACACCCAGTAGCACCGCGAGCCCGACGGCGATCGCGACGTGCCACGCGAAGGTGATCGCGGTGAACGCGCCCAGCACGCCGCCCCCGACGATCCCGAAGGCGACGCCCGTCACGCCGCCCTGTCCGCCGCCCATGCGCGCTCCCGCAACGCCGCCGACGACCGCGCCGATCAGCGCCCAGATCACGATCCCGACGACGAGCGGGCGGCTGTCAGGATTGATCGCGAGGCGCCCGAGCCCGACCGCGATGAGGCCGATCAGCGCGCCGAGGACGGCCCCCGCGACGAGGCCGCCGAGGGCCGTTCGCATCAGGCCATCGCGGGCGGCGACCAGCAGCCCGCCGATGCCGACGATCGCCGCCCCGATCGCCGCCCCGTAGGCGAACGACACGTCGCCCGGGTCGGAGGTCGCGGGGAACTGGATCGCGAGCTGCCGGTAGAGCGTGTTGAGGGCGTTCGTGCCCAACACGATGCTGACGACGATGCCGACGGCGACGGCGATCGCGAACGCGCGGGTGAGGCCGCTCGAGCGGACGATCCCGAGCCCGGCGAACACGGCGGCGGCGATCAGCAGCTCCGCACCCAGGAGGACGCCCCAGCCGAGCGAGCCGAACAGCCACTCCCCGATGAACAGCATCAGGCCGATCAACAGCAGGAAGACGAGGAAGATGGCGCTGGCCGCCGCGAGGCCGCCGAGGGCGAGTGCGCGGAGGGCCTCGCCCTTGATCTCGTTGGCCTCGGCCTTCGCGAGGTCGACGTGGGCGCGCACGACGCGGACCGCCGCGGCACGGGTCGCCTTGAGCTGGGCCATCAGGCCGGGCGGGGGCTCGGAGGCCGGCCGCGCGTTGTCAGGGGTTGGCCGTTCGGGATCCAGCGGTCGTCCTCCGCGGGGGTGGGCAGTCGTTCGGGAGACCGCGGCTGATCATAGCAGCGCCCGGTGGCGTCACCGTCGAGTACGCTCGCGCCATGGCCGATGCAACCGCGTTCCAATCGCCCGGCCGACGCCGGCCGGGCGATCGTCACGGCCGAGCTGCTCGCGATCGGCACCGAGCTGACGGTCGGCGAGACGACCGACACCAACAGCGGCGAGCTGGCCCGCTCGCTGGTGGGCCTGGGCGTCCGGATCGTCCGCATCTCGAACCTCCCCGACGACCTCGCCGCCGTCGTGGACGCGCTGCGCACCGCACTCGGCCGGGCGGACCTCGTCGTCACCACCGGTGGCCTCGGTCCGACGCCGGACGACCTGACCCGCGAGGCGGTCGCGGAAGCCTGCGGCGAGCAGCCGGTCGTGGATGAGGCGACGCTCGAGTGGCTGCGCGGCCTGTGGGCGCGCCGCCGGCAGCCGTTCCCCGAGACCAATCTCAAGCAGGCGTGGGTGTTGCCGTCGGGCTCGATGCTCGCGAACCCCCACGGCACCGCGCCCGGCTGGTGGGTCGACCGGCCAGATGGCCGCGTGATCGTCACGCTCCCGGGGCCGCCGCGCGAGATGCGGCCGATGTGGGCGAACGAGGTCCAGCCGCGGCTCGCCGCGAGGGGCGTGGGCCTGGAGAGCGTGGTCCGGACGCTGCGCCTGACCGGCATCGGCGAGTCGCTGGTCGCGGAGCGCCTCGGCCTGCCGCTGCTCCGGGCCACCAACCCGATCGTGGCCACGTACGCGCGCCAGGAGGCGGTCGACGTACGGATCTCCGCGCAGGCCGCGGGCGGCGTGACGGCAGGCGAGCTCGCCGACGCGGCCGAGATCGCCGTGCGCGCCGCGCTGGACGAGTTCGTCTGGGCGACCGGCGACACGACCTGGGCAGGCGCGCTGGCCGAGGCGCTGGACGCCCGCGGCTGGACGCTGGCGACGGTCGAGGGCGGGACGTACGGCGCGCTGGTCGCGCTGCTGCAGGGCGTGGAGGCCGTGCGCGGTCCGAGGTCCGCTCCGGCGAATCGGCGACGGCCGACCGGGACGAGGCCGGCGACCTGGCGGATGCCGAGCGCGCCCGCGAGGCGGCAGGCGCCGATGTCGGGGTGGCCGTCCGGGCGTCCGCGGCAGGCAACGACACCGCGGTGCACGTCGCGGTGGTCACGCCTGACCGGCGGCACGCGGAGCGGCGGCTCGTGTTCCTGCGCGGGAGCGTGGGAGCGGACCGATCGGCCATCGCCGGCGCGGCCGTCCTGCTCGCGGTGCTGCGCGAGACGCCGGGCGCTGACGGTGCGGACGGCGCGGCGCCGACGTCCTAGCGGCGGGCGGCCCGGCGCAACGCAGGCAGGTCGACGATCACGATCGAGTCGCGATCCATGCGGATCAACCCGTCGTCGACGAACCAGCCCAGGAGCTTGTTGACGCTCTGGCGGGTGCTGCCGACCATCGCCGCGAGCTCGCCCTGGGTGATCGGCCCGTCGAGCCGGATCTCGCCGTCGTCGGCCCGGCCCTGCTCGTCGGCCATCCGCGCCAGGCGCGCCGCGAGGCGACCCGCGATGTCGAGGAAGTGGAGCTCCTCGACGTGGTTGGTGAGCCTCCGGAGCTCGTGGGCCAGCTCCGCGAACACGTGGTCGCGGATCGCCGGCACGTCGTTGACGAGCTGGCGGAAGTGCTCCCGCGGAAGGATCAGGGTCTCCGTCGCGGCGACGGCGGTCGCGGACGCGGAGCGCGACGCGCCGTCGAGCAGCGCCAGCGCCCCGAAGAACTCGCCCTCGCGCAGGGTCGCGAGGATCGCCTCGACGCCGGTGTCGGACGGGCTCGAGATCTTGACCCGGCCGCTGAGCACGATGAACAGCGCGTCGCCGGGATCGCCCTGGTGGAAGATGACCTCGCCCCGCCGGTAGCGACGCGTGCGGACGCTCGCGGCGACGCGGTCGACGTCCTCGTCCTGGAGGTCGTGGAACAGCGGCATGCCGACGATCGCCGCGCGGAGCGTCGCCGGATCCGTCGCCTGTCGCGCCTGGCTCACGTCGTGATCGTACGACCGCCCGCGAGCGAGGCGCCCGCCGATGCGGCGCGGGGTGGCGCCGAGGCGGGCGTCAGGAGACGGACAGCACCGGCACCTGCACCGAGTCCGCCCGGATGCTCATCCGCGCCGCGACCTGCCCGGCGATCGCCTCGAGCGCCGCGGCGGCCGCGCCCGGCTCGCGCTGTGCGACCGCCGGCACCCCGGCGTCGCCGCCCTGGCGGACCGTCACGTCCAGCGGGATCTTGCCCAGGAAGTCGATCCCGTGCTGCTCCGCGAAGCGCTCGCCGCCGCCCCGGCCGAAGATCTCGGTCGCCTCGCCGCAGTGCGGGCAGATGAACGCGCTCATGTTCTCGACGACCCCGATGATCGGGACGTTCAGCCGCTGGAGCATCGCCAGCGCCTTGGTGACGTCCGACAGCGCGACGTCCTGCGGCGTCGTGACCAGGACGGTGCCGCTGATCGGCACGGCCTGGGCCAGGGTCAGCTGCGCGTCGGACGTCCCGGGCGGCAGGTCGACGACGAGGTAGTCGAGATCGCCCCATTCGACGTCGCGCAGGAACTGCGAGATCGCGCCGCCGATCAGCGGGCCGCGCCACACGATCGGCTGGCCCTCGGGGACGAAGAACTGGATCGAGATCACCTTCACACCGTGGCGCTCGAGCGGGACGATCTTGTTGTTGGCGCTCGAGGTGGGCTGGCCCTCGACGCCGAGCATCATCGGGATGTTGGGGCCGGTGATGTCGGCATCCAGCAGGCCCACGGCCGCGCCGGCGCGCGCGAGGGCCACGGCGAGGTTGACGCTGACCGTGCTCTTGCCCACGCCGCCCTTGCCGGAGGCGACCGCGATCACGTTCTTCACGCCGGGCAGGAGCTGCTCCGGCGCCCGCGGCGTGGCCCGGCGGACGGTCGCGCCCCACGCGATCGAGAGCGCCTGCACGCCGATCGGATCGAGGGCCTGCCGGACCTCGGACTCGATCTGATCCTTGAGGGGGCACGCGGGCGTGGTCAGCTCGATGGTGAACGCCACGTCGGCGCCGTCGATGACCAGGTCGCGGATCATGTTTCGGGCAACCAGGTCGCCGCCGAGCTCGGGCTCCTGGACGGTGCGGAGGGCGTCGAGGACCGCTGCCTCGGAGATGGCGCTCATCGGGTGGGGTTTCGCTCCAGTGCGGCGGGTCGGATCGTTGACCGGTGCACGACCCGCCTCCCATCGTACCCTCGGCCGGCCGCGAACGGCAGCGAGGCATCCGGCCCGCGCGACGGCCAGCGGCGGGCATCCGACACGACCGGACGGCACACCCCTGCGAATCGCCGAGAACCACGCCATTCGACCTGCGAATCTCGCACCTAAACCGGCCGAATCTGGGTCGGTTCGTCTATTTGACACCCCTCCGGCACGCCCCTATCGTGCGAAGCGTTGGGAGGCGGCGCGAGGGGGCTTGCTGCGACCGACCCCGGAGGACCTCCGACCCTCCCGGAGTGCCAACATCGGGCCCCGCCGCAGCAGGAGCTTCGCCACCGGTGAACGACGTCGACGTTCGGCTGGTCCAGGTCACCAAGGCGTACGGGGACGCCCTCGCCGTCGACCACATCGACCTCGACGTCGTGAAGGGCGAGTTCTTCAGCCTCCTCGGGCCGTCCGGCTGCGGCAAGACGACGACCCTGCGCATGATCGGGGGCTTCGAGCAGCCGACCTCGGGCCTGATCGAGCTCGCGGGCAACGACGTCACCTGGCTGCCGCCCTACCAGCGCCAGGTCAACACGGTGTTCCAGAACTACGCGCTGTTCCCCCACCTCACGATCTACGAGAACGTCGCCTTCGGGCTGCGCCGGACGGGGGTCAAGGACAGCGAGGTCAAGAGCCGCGTGACGCAGATGCTCGAGCTCGTCGAGCTGCCCGGGTTCGAGCGCCGCAAGCCCACGCAGATCTCCGGCGGCCAGGCGCAGCGCGTCGCGCTCGCGCGGGCGCTCATCAACCGGCCCGCCGTCCTGCTCCTCGACGAGCCGCTGGGCGCGCTCGACCTCAAGCTGCGCAAGCAGATGCAGACCGAGCTGAAGCGCATCCAGCAGGAGGTCGGGATCACGTTCGTGTACGTGACCCACGACCAGGAGGAGGCGATGACGATGTCCGACCGCATCGCCGTGATGAACAAGGGCAGGTACGAGCAGCTGGGCGACCCCGAGACGCTGTACGAGCGCCCGACGACCCGCTTCGTGGCCGGCTTCCTGGGCGTGAGCAACCTGCTGGGCGGCACGTGCGAAGGCGCGGAGGGCGGCCACGGCAACATCCGCCTCCGCGACGACACGATGGTCCTGGCCCCCGCCGCGGCGGTCTACGGGCGCACCGCGGTCGATGTCGGCGTCCGGCCCGAGAAGATCCGGCTCCATCACGACGGCGATCCCACGCCCGCGGGCCACAACCACCTCTCGGGCGTCGTGGCGGACGCCTCGTATATGGGCGTGAGCACCCAGTACATCGTCGAGACCCACAGCGGGTCGCGGGTCGTGGTGTACGAGCAGAACCGTGAACGCACAACGAAGGACGAGCTGTGGGCTCGCGGGGACCAGGTGCACCTGACCTGGTCGCCGGATCACACGTTCGTCGTCGACGCTTCGGGCGCGCCGGCCGTCGAGGAGGCGGTCGCCTAGCACCCGTTCCTGGAGGAGGTCAACTGGTGGATCGCGAGACCCTGAACTCGACGCCGATCAGCCGTCGCCGCGTCCTCGCCGGCGGTGCGATGGCCGGCATGGCGGCCTTCCTGGCGGCCTGCGGCACGAAGGGCACGGCGGCGACGGCGTCCCCCGCCGCAACGAGCGCCAGCGCGCCGCCTCCCGCCTCCGCGCCCGCCGCAGCCAGCGGGGCCGCGACCTCGTCGGCGGCCGCCGGCGGTGAGCCGGTCGCGACGGCGTCGCCCGAGCTCAACTGGGCGAACTGGACCTACTACATGGACGTGGACCCGAACGACCAGACCAAGCATCCGACGCTCGAGGCGTTCACCGCCAAGTACGGCACCAAGGTCAACTACCAGGAGGTCGTCGACGGCAACGACGAGTTCGTCGCCAAGATCGCGGACGCCGCGAAGGCCGGCAAGGACACGGGCTGGGACCTGATCACGCTGACCGACTGGATGGCGGCGAAGCTGATCCGGCGCGGCTGGGTCGACACGTTCGACACGGCCAACGTGCCCAACCTCATCGCCAACCTCAAGGACGTCTACCGCAACCTGCCGTGGGACCCCACCAACAGCCAGCACGCGCCGTGGCGCTCGGGGACCACGGGCCTCGGCTTCAACTCCGACGTCACGGGCGACGTGACCAGCCTCGCCGCGCTGTACACGGTCGACCCCAAGACCAAGGGCAAGGTCGAGTACCTGACCGAGATGCGCGACGCGATGGGGCTCACGATGCTCTATCTCGGCCTCGACCCCGCCAACCCCAAGAAGGCCGACGCCGATGCAGCCGTGGCCGTGATGCAGAAGGCCAAGGACGACGGCATCATCCGCGACGTCAAGGGCCAGTCGTACACGACGGACCTCACCTCGGGCGACGCGGTGCTGGCGATGGCGTGGTCGGGCGACATGCCCTCGGCGACGATCGACCTGCCCTCGCTCAGGTACAACCTGGCGACCGAGGGCGGGATGCTCTGGACCGACAACCTGATGATCCCGAAGGCCGCCCAGCACAAGGGCACGGCCGAGCTGCTCATCAACTACTACTACGACCCGGTCGTCAGCGCCGCCCTGACCGCGGGCGTCGACTACATCTCGCCGGTCAAGGGCACCGATGAGCTGATGATCCAGGCCAACCCCGACGCCGCCAACAACGAGTTCGTCATCCCGCCGCCCGACTGGGTCGCCCGCATGCACATCTTCGGCGCTCTGTCCGAGGAGGACGAGCTCTACTTCAACGAGCAGTTCGCGAAGGTGATCGGCGTCGGCTGACCGGCGCCCGTCGAGCTCGGCCACCGCACCGGAACGAGGGCACACGTTGGGCGTCTGGCTCAAGCGTCACTCGGGCATCGTCCCGTACGCGCTGCTGCTGCCCGGGATCGCGTGGCTGGTGCTGTTCTACGTGGTGCCCGCGTTCCAGATGTTCATCTCGTCGTTCTGGTCGGGGACGCTGGAAACGGGCTTCACGTTCTCGTTCGACAACTACACCAACTACACTGACGCGCTGGAGCAGTTCGCGCCGTTCTACGGCCGTTCGATCGTGTATGCGGGCGCGGCGACGCTGCTGACGTTCCTGATCGCCTATCCGCTCGCGTACGCCATCGCGTTCAAGGCCGGGCGCCAGAAGAACCTGCTGCTGTTCCTGGTCGTCGCCCCGTTCTTCACGAGCTTCCTGCTGCGCACGATCTCGTGGAAGCTGATCCTGAGCGACAACTCGCCGATCCTGGGCCTGATCCACGCGATCCCGTTTGTCCCGGCAGACTTCCGGCTGCTCGCGACGCCGGTGGCCGTGATCGCCGGGATCACCTACAACTTCCTGCCGTTCATGACGCTGCCGATCTACGTCGCCCTGGAGAAGGTCGACATCCGGCTGGTGGAGGCGGCCAAGGACCTCTACGCCGGCCCGTGGCGGCCCGGCGGCGGGATCGTCGGGGCGGTCGTGGGCGGCGGGCTGGCCGCGGTGCTGGGCGTGATCTTCGAGTGGACGCCGCTGATCATGGGCGTCATGGGCGCGGGGGCCGGCGCGTTCATCGGCTGGTTCCTGGTCTCCGAGTCGTTCGTCCGGATCACCTTCCCGCTGTCGCTGCCCGGGGTGTTCGCCGGGTCGTTGTTGACGTTCATCCCGGCCATCGGCGACTACGTGAACGCCGAATACCTGGGCAACCCGGATACGCGGATGATCGGCAACGTGATCCAGAACAAGTTCCTGACCCAGAACGACTACCCGACCGCCGCGGCGCTGTCGTTCATGCTGATGGCCGGGGTGCTCGTGGTCGTGGCGATCTACGCCCGCGCCCTGGGCACCGAAGACGTGTCGACGGGACGGCTGTGACGTGAGCGACGCCGTCGTCGCGACCACCGCCCGCCCGCGACAGGGCGCGAGCGTGCTCCAGCGCTTCTTCGACCGCTATCTCCTGATCGTCTACACGATCCTGGCGGTCATCTACCTGATGCTGCCGGTGGCGCTGATCATCCTGTTCAGCTTCAACAACCCGGCCGGCAAGGCCAACACCACGTGGCAGGGGTTCACCCTCAAGTACTGGCTGAACCCGCTGGGCGTCGACGGGCTGCCGCAGGCCGTCGGCCTGAGCATCGTGATCGCGGTGCTGTCCACCCTCATCGCGACCGTCCTGGGCACGCTGATCGCCCTGGCCCTCGTGCGCTACGACTTCCGCGGTCGACGGTTCACGAACTCGCTCATCTTCCTGCCGATGGCGACGCCGGAGATCATCCTCGGCGCCTCGCTGCTGACGCTGTTCGTGTCGATCGGGACCGACCCGTTCTTCCCGCTTGAACTTCGTCACGATCCTGATCGCGCACATCATGTTCAACATCAGCTTCGTGGTCGTCACCGTGAGGGCGCGCCTGGCGGGTTTCCCACGCCACCTCGAGGAGGCGGCGATGGACCTCTACGCGAACGAGCTCCAGACGTTCTGGAAGGTGACCTTCCCGCTGATCCTGCCCGGCATCGTCGCGGCCGCGCTGCTGGCGTTCAGCCTGTCGATCGACGACTTCGTGGTGACCAACTTCACGTCCGGCAACGCCCAGACGTTCCCGATGTTCATCTACGCCAAGAACCGCGTCGGCGTCCCGGTCCAGGTCAACGTGATCGGCACGATCATCTTCGTGGTCGCGGTCGGCGCGGTGCTCCTGACCACCCTCCGAGCCCGCCGCCGCGGCTAGGCAGCAAGCGCAAAGGACACGCCGATGACCGCCGTCACCGATCCCGAGGCCCGCACATCGACGACCGCTCCCCTGCCCGACCGGTCCGTCGTCCCGCCGGTGTGGAGCCGGATCACGGACCTCGTCGTCGAGCGAGGCGAGGGCTCCTGGCTCACCACGACCGACGGCGAGCGGTACCTCGACTACACCTCCGGCATCGGCGTCACCAACACGGGGCACGCCCATCCGCGGGTCGTGGCGGCGATCCAGGACCAGGCGGCGAAGCTGCTCCACGGCCAGCAGAACATCGTCTACCACGAGGCCGGGCTCCGGCTGTACGAGCGGCTGCAGCACGTGCTGCCGGGCGGTCCGTGGTCGGCGTTCCTGTCGAACTCGGGCGCCGAGGCCGTCGAGGCCGCCGTCAAGCTCGCGCGGGTCGCGACCGGGCGGCCGGCGATCATCGCGTTCCGCTACGGGTTCCACGGCCGCACTGGCACAGGCGATGTCGCTGACCGCGGCCAAGGACGTCTACCGCGGCGCCTTCGAGCCGCTGCCGGGCTCCGTCTACCACGCGTCGTACCCGTACTGCTACCGGGCCTCGGGCGGCCCGCACGACCCGTCGGCGTGCACCTGCGACTGGGAGGCCCAGCTCGACCTGCTGTTCCACCAGCTCGTCTACCCCGACAAGGTGGCCGGGATCATCGTGGAGCCGGTCATCGGCGAGGGCGGGTACATCGTCCCGTCGCCGACGTTCCTGCCGCGGCTGCGCGAGATCACCCGCAAGCACGGGATCCTGCTGATCGCCGACGAGGTCCAGACGGGCTTCGGGCGGACCGGCGAGATGTTCGCCGTCCGGCACTGGGACGTGGAGCCCGACATCGTGGTCATGGCCAAGGGGATCGCCTCGGGGCTGCCGTTGTCGGGGATCCTGGCCCGCAAGGAGCTCATGGACCGCCTGCCGCCCGGATCGCACGGCGGCACCTACGGCGGCAACGTCGTGTCGTGCGCGGCCGCGAACGCGACGCTCGACGTCATCGAGGACGAGGGCCTCGTCGCCAACGCCCGGGAGCGCGGCAACCAGCTGCTCGGCGGGCTGCGGCGGGTCTGCGAAGGCCGCGCGGCCGTCGGCGACGTCCGCGGCCTCGGCCTCATGGTGGCCATCGAGCTCGTGAAGCCCGGCGAGGGCGACGGCCGGGTGCCCGACCCGGAGCTCACGAAGCGCATCCAGCGCGAGGCGTTCGCGCGCAAGCTGCTGGTCCTGACCGCCGGCACCTACGTCAACGTCATCCGGATCATCCCGCCGCTGGTCACGACGGCCGACGAGGTCGACCGGGCCATCGGGATCCTGGGCGAGGCGCTCGACGCCGCGGGAGCCTGACCGCACGAACCTCTCGCCGCGCCCGATACTGGCGTCAGCGCGATCGACGATGCCCGAACGAGCGAGGATGGACGTGACCGACACTGATCAGCCAGGGACGCCCAGCGCGGCCGTCGATCCTGCCGAGCCCGACGACTCCGCCGAGCCCCACGAGTCGGCCGAGGCGATCGAAGCCGCCGATGCGATCGATGCCGGCCCCGACACGAGCTTCGAGGACCAGGAGCGCGCCGTGGGGATCGACCCGGACGCGCGGCTCCCCGGCGAGGAGGGCCTTCGGATCATCCTGTTCGGCGCGATCGCGCTGTTCGGGATCCCCGCCGTGCTCGGCGGCGGGATCGCGGCCGGCTACCCGATCATCGGGGTCGTCCTCGCCGTCGCGCTCGGCGCGGTCTGCCTGTTGTTCACGTGGCCGCGGCGCCGGTGATCCAGCCCAACCGGCTGTCCGTCCCGGGCGAGGCCGCGGCGCGGGCGCGGGTCGAGGTCGTGTTCGAGGCCATCGACCGGGTCCCGGCTGAACGCTTGCACGGCGTCGCCCTGAGCCCGCGCGACGGCGACGATCGCGACCGGCTGGTCGACACGCTGCAGCGGGCCGTCGCGGCGGCCGGCCGCCAGGCGCTGCTCGACGAGGCGCGCGACAGCGTCCGGAGCGCACTCTCCCAGCGCCTGGCGATCGTGTACCCGGCGGGCTCCGCCGGTCTCACGCTGCACCCGACCGGCCGGGCCGCCGACCAGGTCGAGCTGGTGGCGGCCATCGACGACGCGGTCGCGGTCGCTGTCGCGGAGGACCTTCTCGAACCCGGCGACGCCCGGGCGTTGTCGGAGCCGGGCCGCGCACTGCTCGGCCTGCCGCCGGTGGGCGGCGAAGGGCATGAGCACGTCGCCAGCCGCGAAGCCTCGCGGCAGGCGTGGGAGCCGGCGGAGGCCGACTGGGCCGATGCGCAGCAGCCGACGGCCTCCGGCGACGCCCTGCTCCCCGGTGTCCGCGGCCTGTGGCAGCTCTTCATCGGCGCGATCGCGGTGATCGGGATCCCGGCGACGATCGCGCTCGGCGCGGCCAGCGACCAGCTGTGGTTCGGGATCCTCGGGGCCGTCGCCGTCGGCGCGGTCTGCTGGACGCTCGCGACGTTCCGCCGCGCGACCTGATCGGGTTCGCCTATCCCGCGGCGCGCAGCCGGCGGAGGATCTCCTCGTGGAGCAGCCCGTTGGAGCCCACGAACGACTCGGCGTCGATCCGGCGCTCGCCGTTGACGTCGGTGACCCGCCCGCCGGCCTCTTCGATCACGACCTGGGGCGCCGCGAGGTCCCACGTGTGCATGCCGGTCTCCATCATCGCCTCGGCGGCGCCCTCGGCCACGAGCGCGTAGCCCCAGAAGTCGCCGAAGCCGCGGTCGCGCCACGAGGCGTCGATCAGCGCGTCGAACCCGGGCATCAGGCCGCTGGCGACGTTGTCCCGGTGGCTCCCGTAGACGAGCTGGGCGTCGTCGATCGTCGCCACCCGCGACACGCGGATCGGCCGCCGGCCGTCGGGCCCGTCGTTCCAGGCGCCACCGCCGCGCGACGCGTACCAGCGCTCGCGCATCGCGGGCGCCGAGATCACGCCGACCTGCATCTCTCCGTCGTGCTCCACCGCGAGCAGGGTCCCGAACAGCGGCACGCCGCGGATGAAGTTGTGGGTGCCGTCGATCGGGTCGATGTACCAGCGGGTCGTCGACCGGCCCGCCTCGTCGCCGTACTCCTCGCCCACGAGCCCGTGGTCGGGCCAGCGGTCGTGGATGCGCGATCGGATCTCGCGCTCGATCGCCCGGTCGGCGACGGTCACGAACGACCGGTCCGGCTTGCGCTCGAGGTCCAGGTCCCGCCGGAAATGCGCACGGGCGGTCGCGTCGGCCGCGTCGCAGGCCGCGAGGGCGAAGTCCAGCCACTCGCGCATCTGCGCCTCCGGGACGCGGGCGCGAGACGCCGACCACGCCGTGCCGAACCCAGCTGCACCGTCGTCGCTCATGGCGCCGATGATGCCCTGCTCACGACCGGATCCGCGAGCCGGACGGGTCGAACAGCGGCTCCCTGGCCACCTCGAAGCCCACCCAGGTCCCGAACACGTCGACCTCGCCCCGGGCGCCGATGGCCACATCGGGCGGCAGGTAGGCGTAGGCGATGCTCCGCCCGACGCTGAAGCCGTAGCCGCCCGACGTCACGCGGCCGGCGATCCGTCCCTCGACGCGGACGGGCTCGTTGCCGAGGCAGACCGAGCGCGGGTCGTCGAGCACGAGGCAGCGCAGGCGCTTGGCTGGCCCGGCGGCGCGGGCGGCGACCAGCGCGTCGCGGCCCAGAAAGTCACCGTGATCCATCGCCACAGCAAACCCCAGCCCGGCTTCGTACGGCGTCTCCTCGGGCGTGATGTCGGCGGCCCAGGCGCGGTAGCCCTTCTCGAGCCGCAGGGCGTCGATCGCCCGGTACCCGCCCGCGACCGCGCCGTGCGGCGCGCCCGCGGCCCACAGCGTGTCCCACAGGGCCGCGCCGAACTCGGCGTGCGCGTACAGCTCCCAGCCGAGCTCGCCCACGTACGTGACGCGCAGCGCGTACACGGGCACGTCGCCGACCGTGATCGCGCGGGCCGTCAGATACGGAAACGCGGCGTCGGACACGTCGTCGGTCGTCGTCGAGGCCAGGATGTCGCGGGCGCGGGGGCCCCACAGCGCGTAGCAGGCGCGGCCCGACGTGAGGTCGTTGATCAGCACCGACCCGTCGCGCGGCGCGTGGCGCCTGATCCAGCCGAGGTCGTGGTTGCCGAACGCCGTTCCGGTCACCAGCAGGAAGCGGTCCGGCGTGACCCGGGTCACGGTCAGGTCGCACTCGATGCCGCCGCGGCGGTTCAGCAGCTGGGTGTAGGTGACGCTGCCGACCGCCCGGTCGACGTCGTTGGCGCACAGCCACTGCAGCAGCGCCGCCGCCCCCGGACCGACGATCTCGATCTTGGCGAACGACGTCTCGTCGAACAGGCCGGCCGTCGTCCGCGTCGCCAGCGCCTCGGCGCCGATCGCGGGGCTCCAGTGCTCCCCCGCCCAGCCTCGTGGCCGGAGCGCCTCGAGGTCCGTGGCCGTCGCCACGCCCGCGCCACGCGGCGTTCGGCTCGAACCAGTTCGCCCGCTCCCACGAGGCCTTCTCGCCGAACGACGCCCCGAGCGCCGCGAGCCGCGCGTACGCCGGCGACACGCGCAGCGGCCGGCCGGCCTGCCGCTCCTCGTTCGGGTAGTGGATGTCGTAGTAGGTCGCGTAGCTCTCGACGCTCCGCGCCAGCGTGTACGAGCGGCTGCGGTACTGCGGCCCGAAGCGGCGGATGTCCATCTTCCACAGGTCGAGCTCGGGCTCGCCCTCGACGATCCACGACGCGATCTGGCGGCCGATGCCGCCGGCGCCGGCGATGCCGTGCGCGCAGAAGCCGGCCGCGACGAACAGGCCGCGGACGTCCGACTCGCCGAGGATGAACTCGTTGTCGGGCGTGAACCCCTCGGGGCCGTTGATCATCCGGGTCACGGGGGCGTCGGCGATCGCGGGGACCCGGCGGATGGCGCCGGCCATGATCTCGTTGAACCGGGGCCAGTCGGGATCGAGCAGGCGGTGGTTGAAGTCCGCCGGGATCCCGTCGAGCGCCCACGGCATCGGGTTGCGCTCGTAGCCGCCCATGCACAGCCCGCCGACCTCCTCGCGGAAGTACACGAGGTTGTCGGGGTCGCGGAGCTGGGGCAGGCCGGGCTCGACGCCCTCGATCGGCCCCGTCAGCAGGTACTGGTGCGCCATCGGGATGATCGGCAGGGTGATGCCGGCCAGGCGGCCGATCTCGGGCGCGTACATCCCGCCCGCGTTGACCACGACCTCCGCCTCGATCGTCGACCGCTCGCCGCCGTGCTCGACCTCGACCCCCGTCACCCGCCCGTCGCGGACGCCGATCCCGACGACGCGGTGGTGGTTGAGGATCCTCGCGCCACGCGCGCGGGCGCCGGCGGCGAGCGCGAAGGCGAGGTTCGACGGGTCGAGCCAGCCGTCGGTGGGCAGCCACACGGCGCCCAGCACGCCGTCGGTGGTCATCAGCGGGAACCGGTCTCGGGCCTCGTCCGCCGAGATCAGCTCGAGCGGCAGGCCGAACGTCCGCGCCCAGCCGGCCTGGCGCTGGAGCTCCTCGAACCTCGCCGGCGTCGAGGCCAGGCGCAGCGAGCCGACCTCGTGCCACGACGGGTCCACGCCCGTCTCGGCCGCCAGCCGCCGGTACAGCTCGACGCCGTACATCATCATCCGGGTCAGGGTCACGGAGCTGCGCAGCTGGCCCACGAGCCCCGCGCTGTGGAAGGTGGACCCGGACGTCAGCTCGGCGCGGTCGACGAGGACGATGTCGGTCCAGCCGAGCGCGGCGAGGTGGTAGGCGATCGACGTCCCGCCGACGCCGCCGCCGATGACCACCGCCCGCGCGTGCTCGACCATCGCCCGAAGCCTAGCGGCGCGCGTCGCACGCCGGGGGCGCGTCCCACCGGGCGCTCAAGCCGGTCGCCGAGCCGGCGCTCAGTGGCAGCGGTCGTCGCCCGAGTCGGTGAACGACCCGTCGGTCGACAGGAACCGCCACGACCAGCCGTCCGGGTGGAGCGTCACCTGGATCACGCCCAGCAGCCGCGCCCTGGCCCACGATCGAGTTGGCCACCGGCGGCCCGATGTCGCGCATCTCGCCGCCGCCGGTCCCGACGACGATCTCGACGATGCCGCTGGTCCTTGTCCCGGTTGCCGTTCGGGTCCTGCGGCGCGAACCGCTCGTAGTCGTGGTCGTGGCCGTTCAGGATGAGGTCCGCGCCGGCGTCGTACAGGACGTTCCAGAACGGCGCGACCGTCGGGTCGTTGCCGTGCTCGCCGCTGCTGAACCGCGGCTGGTGCCACATCGCGAGCGTGCACCGGGCGTCGCTCTGGCGCAGGTCCTGGCGGAGCCACTGGAGCTGCGGGGAGCCCGGGCCACAACCGCCGGCGATCTCGGTGCAGTTCGCGTCCAGGACGACGACGTGCCAGTCGCCGATGTCGCGCGAGTACCAGGTCTCGCCGTCGGGGTCGCCCTGCTTGCCGAAGTAGTCGCGGTAGCCGGCGGCGTTCGGGGTGCCGTAGTCGTGGTTGCCCGACCACGGGGAGCTCGGTCCGGTCCTTGACCCGTCCCCACGTCGGGTCGTAGCAGTCGCGGAACTCGGCCGGCGACCCGCTGTCGTACGCGTTGTCGCCGAGCGTGAACACGATCCCCTCGGTGTCGGCGACCAGCCGGGCGGTCTGCTGATCGCCGTTCGTGTCGCATCGGGCGATGTCGCCGGTGCCGACCAGGACGGGATCCGGGGCGGCCGGACCGGTCGAGGGTTCCGTCGACGGCGAGGTCGACGTCTCGCCGGGGCCCGCGGACGGCGAGGCGGACGACGACGACGCAGCCGATGCCGGGGCGGAGGCGAGGCCGGCGAGGGTCGCCGTCGGCGAGGCGTCCACGGCGCTCGAGATGGGCGCCGACGGCCGGAACGACCCCAGCAGCCAGGCCACCAGCACCGTCGCCGCCACGGCGAGCACGAGGAACGCGAGCGCCCGGCGCGGGAAGACGGCGGCCGATCGAGGGGGTTGCACCGTCCGAAGCGTAGTCGGAACGGGTCAGTCAGGCGTCGCCGACCTCGTCGAGGGCATGCTCGAAGCGCGGCGTCGCCGCGTTGGCCAGGAGCCGCTCGAAGTGCTCGGCGGCGTAGCCGCGGAAGTCGAAGTCGAGCGTGCTGATCCCCTGCTGGAGCACGCCCCACATCGCCTCGCGGAAGTCCGACACGATCCGGAACAGCGATCAGCCGGGCGAGCCGGTCGGCGCGCGGCGTCGCGTTCCCGTCGTAGGCGGCCAGGAACGCCTCGTCCTCGTCCGGCGTGAGGTCGTTGTTGATGCTGAAGTTGCCGAGGTCGAAGAACGGGTCGCCCATCCCCGCGTACTCCCAGTCGACGATGCGCATCCGCGCCCCGTCGTCGATCAGGTTGCCGGGCAGGAAGTCGTTGTGGCACGGCCGCAGCTCGAGCGGGTTCACGATCAGCGCGAGCTCGATGCGCCGGCCGATCGCCTGGGCGAGGCCGTACTCCGGCGGCACCGGCACGCCGCGCGCCTCGGCGAGCGCCCGGTACGCCTCGCACACGCGGAGCGGGATGAACAGGCCCGGGATCGCCGGGCCCTCGTGGAAGCGGCGGACCGAGTCGGCGACGCGGGCGATCACGTCGGGCCGGTGGACGTCGAGGTCCGCCATCGGCGTGCCCTCGATGAAGCGGGTCACGAGGTAGCCCTCGGGCCGCAGGAACGCGAGCACCTCGGCCCCCACCCCGACGCCCGCGGCGGCGACCGTCGCCGCGTGCTCCACCTCGCGGCTGATCCCCAGCAGGTGGGTGTCGTTGCCGCCGAGGCGGATCACGAACCGCTCGGTGGGGTTGGCCGGATCGCCGACGTCCACCCGGAAGTTGCGGTTCGTGATGCCGCCCGACAGCGGGACCAGCGTCAGGTCGCGACCGGCGAGCTCGTGCACGCGCTGCATGGCATGGACGAGCTCGTCGCGGAGCTCGCCGTGGAGCGCCTCCCCAGCCTCCGTCATCGCAGCCTCCATCCCCTGTCACGCGCAGGCGGAGCGACGGAGGACCGCCGCCCCGCCCGCGACGCTGGTCGGGTTCGAGACCCGGTCAGCCGATGACGGCCTCACCGGTCGCGACGTCCGCCTCGACCTGCGAAGCGTCGGTCTTGCCGCGCTGCGCGACGACGTAGTAGATGGCGCCGATCGCCAACACGATGCCCACGACGGTCTCGAAGACCGGCCACGCCGGCAGGCCCTCCTGCACGGTGCCGCCGATCTTGACGAACGTGTTGATGAACGGGTTCGACCAGGTGTTCCGGAGGTCGTTCCCGTAGACGCCGAACAGGCCGGGGTCCGTCCAGATGGCGATGTTGAGGACCATGAACGCGCCCCAGACCAGGGCGAGGATGTTGATGATCGTGCCCCAGCTGCCGAGGTTGAACCACGCGCCCTGGTGGGGCCAGCCGCGCCGGCGCGCGATGAGGACGCCGAAGTTGCACAGGAAGTAGGCGATGTAGATCATCCCGGTCGCGGCGATCGCGATATAGATCGCCGACCCGGCGCCGGTGACGACGAACGGGATGGCCGCGAGGATCGCGACCATGATCCCGGCGTTGATGGGGGTTCGCAGCGTGTGGTTGACGTTCCCCCACAGGCCGCCCAGCGGCAGGCGCCGGTCGCGGCCCATCGAGAACATCAGGCGCGTGGTCGCGCCCTGGATCGCCAGGGTGCAGACGTAGACGGCGATCAGGATGACGACCAGGTACAGGTCGCCGAGCGTGATCCCGCCGATCGCGAATGTCAGGTTCTGCTTGATCGTGTCGGCGATCGGGAAGCCGAAGGCCTGGCCCGTCGCCACCGCGGCGCTCATGTCCTGGAACGACAGCGTCACCGCGAGCAGGAAGATGGCGCCGATGAGGCCCGACAGCCAGATCGCGGACAGCAGCCCGCGCGGGGCCTGGCGGCTCGCGTCGATGGTCTCCTCGCCGAAGGTGCCGGCGGTGTCGAACCCGTAGACCACGAACAGGGCCATGAACGCGCCCACCAGGAACACCGCGAAGTAGTTCCCGTCGGCGAGGCCGCTCGTGTACGAGGTGTCGAGCAGGACCGAGGGCGACTGGTGGTTGGCGAAGAACAGCAGGATCGTCGCAAACACCAGCATCCCGAGAATCTCGGCGCCGACCCCGATGTTGTTGATGATCGCGAGCAGCCGGACGCCGCCGATGTTGATCAGCGTGGTCGTGACCAGGACCAGCGAGGCCGATGAACGACTGCATGTCGAGGCCGCCGATCGGCGACGGGTCGGCGAGCTTGATCTGGTCGGGCCAGATCGTCGACATCACGAGCGGCACGGTGGCCGCGACCGCGGTCACGGTGATGACGCCCGCCCAGAAGTAGATCCAGCCGGTGAACCAGCCCAGCGTCCGGTTCGAGAGCCGCTTCGACCATTGGTAGATCGAGCCGGCCACCGGGAAGTGGCTGGAGAGCTCGGCGAAGTTCAGGGCGACGAACGTCTGGCCGAGGATCACCATCGGCCACGCCCAGAAGATCGCCGGCCCGCCGACGCCGAACGCGACCGCCTGGTTGGTGAAGGTGCCGGTCGACACCGAGATGTAGCTGAACGCCAGGGCGAAGTTCGCGACGAAGCCGAGGGACCGCCTCAGCTCGGGCTTGATGCCCAGCGATCGCAGGTGGGCATCGTCTTTCGCCGCCTGATCCACGGATTCGGAACCCGCCACGGACAGACCTCCTCCATCCCTCGCCGCACCGCCATGGTGCGGACGTACCTCCTGGAGCAAGCGCGGGGCATCGCCCGGGTCCCTCCCCGGACCGGGCTTGGCGCGGACAGTAGGGCGTCGAGACGAGGGAAGGTCAACGGCCCGCGGCGATTTCCTGCGCGTGATGCGCAGGGCGCATCGAAGCCCCCGGAGGCCTTAGGCGAGCGGCTCGAACGCCTCGTGGTAGCGAACGGTCCCGCGCATGTCGTCGGTCCAGGCGGGCAGCAGGCGGGCCATCCAGGCGGCGTCGGGCCAGGCCGCGGCGGGCGGCTCGAGGCCGGCGCCGCGCGCGGACTCGAACCCGAACCGCGGGTAGTACGACGGGTGGCCGAGCAGCACGAGGGCCGGCACGGCGCGGGCGACCGCGAGGCTGGTCGCGGCGGCCATGAGCGCGCTCCCGACGCCCCGCCGCTGGACCGCCGGGTCCACGGCGACCGGCCCGATCGCCAGCACCGTCGCCACCGTGCCGCCATCGTCGTCCTCGACGGGACAGGGGGTCATCAGGAGATGGCCGACGATCCGGCCGTCGGCGCCGACGGCGACCAGCGACCGCCAGCCGTCCGGCGCATCGGCGCGGATCCGGTCGACGATCTCGGCCTCTTCGGGACCGCTGAAGGCGGCCAGCTCGACCTCGCGGATGCCCGCGTTCGTCGTCCGGCGTCTCGAAGCGGATCGAGACCGCCAGGGGCGGCGCGTCGCCGTCCGACGCGGACGGGCCGTCGACGCCGGCCGTCATCGCGGCGGGCTCAGCCCGGGACCGCGACGGCGAGCGACTCGGGGATCGGCCGCGACAGGGGCACCGGCCGCACGAAGCGCTCGACCAGCTCCATCGAGCCGTTGACCCGCAGCTCGGTGAACAGGAACCCGAGCTTGGTGCCCTGGGCCGCCAGGATCTCGCCCCGGGTGTCCAGGTCCCACAGCTGCCGCTTGAACGGGCCGATCGCCTTCTTGCGCGTCGTGTACAGGAACTGCTCGTCCGTCTGGCCGTCCTTGCGCTCGTCGGCGGCGTTGACCTCGCACCAGGCGTAGATCTCGTCCATCAGCGAGGCCGGGAACGCGGGGTGCTCGTAGAGCGCGTTCTGGAAGCCCGTCGCGAGGTGGATCTCGGCCGTCTCGACCGCCGGGAAGTGGTGGTACAGCTCGTCGGGCAGCGTGGACGCGCCGTGCTGGACCGCGCCGGCCAGCCCCCGGCCACGCGCGATCTCGCCCAGCGTCCGCAGGACCTCGAAGTCGAGCTTGACCTCCGCGACGCCGCCGCCCGGGCAGCGGCACGCCGCCGTGGGACGTCCCGGTCTGGACGCTGACCTTCGACAGCCCGACCGCGCCGGGCGCCCGCGTGGCCAGCTCGCGGTCGTAGCCGTCGAGGTACGCCTCGAGCTCGTCGGCCGTCGAGTTCTGCTTGCCCACCTCGCCGATCTCGCCGCCGACGCTGATCGTGACCCCGTCGGTCTCGAGGCCGCGGATGACCGCGGTGAGCTCCGCGGCGCGGACGTAGTTCTCGCGCTGCTCCTCGTCCCGGTCGGGCTTCGAGAGGTCGACGAGCGTCGAGCTGTCGATGTCGATGTTGCGGTAGCCGGCGTCGACCGCGAGCCGGCAGGCCCGCCGGATCTCCTCGGTCATCGCCTCGGGGTCGGCCGCGTACTTCTTCGCGTTGAACTGGTAGTGGTCGCCCTGGATGAACACCGGGTGCCGCCAGCCGGCCGCGATCGCGCCCGCGAGCACGAACGTCGCGTAGTCCATCGGCCGCTGGAAGGTGTAGGTCTGCTCGCTGCGCGCGAGCTCGAAGATCACGGCGCCGACGTCGGCGCGCAGCGCCGTCTCGAAGAACGTGCGCGCCATGTCGAACGTCTGCGCGCGGATGTTGATCGCCGGGACGGTGAACCCGGAGACCTCGCCGCGACCGCGGGCCAGGTACAGGTCGTGGATGCTCGCCGACCGGGCGCCGAGCGCCTGGCTGGCCTCCCACACGATCCAGCGCGCGGCCTCGGCGGTCGGGTCGTCCTTCGTGAACGCCGCCGTCCAGGCGAGGTCGGCCGCCGCCTGGCTCCGGAACCGCGCCTCGTCGTCGATGACGAGCCGGCCGTCCGCGATGCGGGCGACGCCGCTCAGGCTGGCGATGAGGTCGGCGGGCGACTCGGCGACGTTCGGCATGCGGCTGGATCTCCTGGTGGGTTCGCTGTCGATGGTAGCCGCGAAGCCGTGCGCCGGGTGCCGCGAGCGTCGCTAGAAGGGCTTGACGACCATCAGGAACACGATGATCAGGACGAGGACCGAGAGGAAGATGCCGCCCTGGCGGACGCGCTTCGCCGTGGCCGGGAGCTCGGGCGGGGGCGGCGAGCCGGGGGCCGGCGGCGTCGCCGTGAGGTCCACGAGCTTGCGTCCGGCCGGCGCCTGGACGGCCACCGAGAACACGATCGCGATCACGTACAGGACGATGCCGACCGGCAGCCACAGCCTGTTGCCGACGATGGAGGACCAGCCGAGGACCGCGATCATCAGGATCCCGGTGATCGCCATGCTGAGCGCCGCGGGCGTCACCAGCCGGGTTCGCGACGGCGAGCTGCTGCCGGGCGAAGAAGTTGGCGTGCTGCGGTTCCTTGGCGACCATCGCCCCCGCGACCGCCGCGGCGAAACCCGGGCCGAAGGCGACGATGGCCCCGGTCACGTGCAGGAACAGGAACAAGCGGAACACGGTGAGCTGGTCCATCGACGCCTCCTACCCTCGAGCCGATCTACACGCCCCCGCGCGCCGCGGACTCTACGACACGCGCCGCGTGCGCCGCTGGACGAAATCGACGAGGACGTACTCGCCGAGGCGCTCCGGCTCGGCGTAGAAGGCGCGGCCGCGGTTGAGCTCCGTCACCAGGCCGACGAAATCGGTCAGCGCCGGCGACCGCTCGAGCATGAACGTGTTGATGGTGATCCCGTCCTTCGTGCAGCGCACGACCTCGCGCAGCGTCTCCTGGATCGTGCGCCGGGTCGGCGGGTAGCTGAACTCGACCTGGCCGTCCTCGAAGTGCGCGGTCGGCTCGCCGTCGGTGATCACCACGATCTCCCGGTTGGCCGCGTGGTGGCTGGCGAGGATCTTCCGGGCCAGCATCAGCCCGTGCTGGAGGTTGGTGCCGTACTCGTAGGTGTTCCAGTCGAGCTCGGCGAGCGCCTCGGGACGCAGCTCGCGGGCGTAGTAGGCGAAGCCGACGATGGCGAGGTGGTCGCGCGGGAACTGCGTCCGGATGAGGGTGTCGAGCGCGATCGCGACCCGCTTGGCGGCGAGGTAGCAGCCACGCAGCAGCATCGAGCGGCTCATGTCGACCAGCAGGACCGTGGACGCGGACGTCGTGCGCTCGGTCCGGAACACCTCGAAGTCGTCGGGCCGGAGGTGGACCGACGAGCCGCCCGGTCGGCGCGACGGCGCGTTCTCCTCGCGCATCAGCGCGTTGGTCATCGTCGCGCGCAGGTCCAGGTGGAACGGGTCGCCGAACTCGAACGGCTTGGACGTCTCCTCGCGGTCGCCGCCGCGGCCGGTCCGGTCGAGCCGGTGGCCCCCGAAGGCGTCCTTGCGCAGCCTCGCGAACAGGTCGTCGAGGACCTTCTGCCCGATCCGCCGGCTGCCGCGGGGCGTGAGCTCCATCCGCCCGCCCTCGCGGTCGAGGTAGCCGGCCTGCTCGAGCCGGTGCGCGAGGTCCTCGAGCGCGTCGAGGTCGCGGGCGGCGTCGGGACCCAGGAGGTCGCGGACCTCCGACCGGTCGATGTCGGCCAGGTCGCCGTCGCTGCCGACGCTCTCGAGGTCGGTCTCCAGCCGGTCGAGCGCCTGGAGCCGGCCGAGCTGCTCGAGCGCGGCCTCGAGCCCGAGCGGCTGGTCGCCGCCGAAGCGCACCCGGTCGCCCAGCCCGTCGGGCAGCAGCTGGTCGAGGTTCGCGGCCAGCTGGGCGAGGTCCCAGCGCAGGCGGTCGTCGCGCAGCAGCGCGTCGATCGTGTCCTGGAGCTCGGCGCGCTGCTCCGGGGTGAGCGAGCGCATCAGCGACTGCATCGCGGCCATCCGGTCCGCCAGCTGGTCGACGACGTCGTCGAGCGTGGCCGCGCCCGGGAAGAACTGGCCGTGCTGGGCGAGGAACTCGTCGACGTCCGAGCGGCTCGGCTCGTCGCCCGACAGCCGGCGCGCGAGGAGCCGGTTGAGGTCCTGGACCATCTGGCGCTGGGCCGCCAGGTCCTCGGGCTTCATGCCCCGCACCGCGTCGGCCAGGCCCTCGCTCAGCCGGTCGAGCATGGCGCCCCGGAGGCGGTCGACCAGCGCCTCGAAGCGCTCGCGCGCGTCCTGGTCCATGAAGTCGTAGTCCTGGAGCCGGCGGACCCGCGCGCCGACGTCGGGCGGGAGCGAATCGAGGGTGTCCAGCCGCTTCGCGGCGATCTCGCGCAGCATCCGCTCGAGGTCGGGGTCGGGCGCCTGCGCTGCCTGTCGCCCTCGCCGGGAGCCTCGGCGCCGTCGGCCGCCTCGGCCGCGGCCTGGCTCGCGGCGTCGGCCTCCGCGTCGAGCCGCCGCTGGACGCCGGCCCGTTCCGCCTCGACGATCTCGTCGAGCTCCTTGCGCACGTCCGCCAGCGGATCCGACAGCGCGCCCTGCCGCAGGAGCTCCTCGCGCCGGTCGCGCAGGCGGTCGAGGAGGTCGCGCAGGCCACGCAGGTCGCCGCGCGACGGGTCGCTCCCCCGCAGACCGCGCTCCATCAGCCGGCGCATGGCCTCCGCCACGTCGCCGTGCTCGAGCACGTCGTCCGCCAGCGCGTCGACGATCTCGTCGGCCGTCAGGTCGGGCAGGTCCTGCGTGCCGTCCCAGCGCCGGTACTTGGCGGCGGGCGGCAGGGTGCGGTCGCGACCGGGCACGCCGATGTCCGACCGGCTGAGGTGACGCGGATCGGGGGTCAGGAAGGCCACGGGACGGGTATCGGCGGCTTCGGGCGTCAGTGGCGGTAGGTCACGCCCGTCGCGCCGCGGTCCTTGTTCAGGCGGCGCTGCAGGTGGAGGCCCTCGAGCAGGAACTCGACGGCGGAGGCGACGAGCGCCGGTTCCTGGGCGCCGTCGGTGACGTCGAACGTGCCGAGCCGTTCGACCGCCTCGCGCAGCCCCGGGACCTCGCCCATCCAGCGGACGTACTCGCGCGACGGGACGCGCTCACCGGTCTCGATGACCAGGCCGTCCTCGAACGCCTCGATGACGGGCGACAGCCGGTCGAGCGAGGCCCGGCGATTGAAGGTCGCGAACACCGCCTTGGTCACCAGCCGCTCGACGATCCGCTCCTCGGGCGTGTCCTCCCCCACCGTCTCGACCTCGACCTTGCCCGTCGTCGCGGCCAGCACCGCACCGAGGTCGGAGATCCGCGGCGCCGCCATCGGCTCGCGCAGCCGGACGGCCCGCTTGATGGCCGCCGCCTCGAGCACCTCCATGTTGGCGACCGAGACGCGCACCGACACGCCGCTCCGCTGGCTGATCTCGGGCGACCGCCGGGCGAGGTGGGTGAGCTCGGCGACGAGCTCCTCCATGAACGCGGGCGTCGCGACGGGCGGGATCTCGTCCTGCGCGGGAAACCGCTGCTTCTCCTGCCGGACGATCGCGATCTCGTGCTCGAGCGAGCGCGGGTAATGGGTCCGGATCTGGGAGCCGAGGCGGTCCTTGAGCGGCGTGATGATGCGGCCGCGGCTCGTGTAGTCCTCCGGGTTGGCCGACGCGACGACGAGCAGGTCGAGCGGCAGCCGGATCGTGAACCCGCGCACCTGGACGTCGCGCTCCTCGAGGATGTTGAGCAGGCCGACCTGGATGCGCTCCGCGAGGTCCGGGAGCTCGTTCATCGCGAAGATGCCGCGGTTGGCCCGCGGGATGAGGCCGTAGTGGAGCGTCAGCTCGTCGGACAGGTAGCGGCCCTCGGCGACGCGGATCGGGTCGACCTCGCCGATGAGGTCGGCGATCGTGATGTCGGGCGTCGCGAGCTTCTCCGCGTACCGCCGGTCGCGCGGCAGCCAGTCGATCGGGCGTCTCATCGCCGCTCTCGGCGACGATCGCGCGGGCGGCGGCGCTGACCGGCGCGAACGGGTCGTCGTTCAGCTCGCCGCCGCGGACGACGGGCAGCCACTCGTCGAGCAGGTCCACCAGCAGGCGCGCGAGGCGGGTCTTCGCCTGTCCCCGCTCGCCGAGGAACACCATGTCCTGGCCGGCGAGGATCGCGTTCTCGATGGCCGGGATGACCGAATCGTCGTAGCCGACGATGCCCGGGAAGATCGGCGTGCCGGCGGACAGCCGCGCGATCAGGTTGGCCCGCAGCTCCTCCTTGACCGTCCGCGGCCGCCAGCCCGAGGCGCGCAGCTCGCCGAGGGTGGCGGGGCGTCCGGGGGGCGGCGAGGCGGGATCGGTGGTCGAGCGAACCACGGCAGGCTCCGGGATCGGCGGTTTCGGCTCGGGCGGCCAGCGTCGCACCTCGTGCTCGGGGCGTCAATCGCGGGGCCCGGACGCCCCCGTCGCCAGCGTCTCGGCGCGCCGGGCCTGCTCGCGCTCGAAGTCGAGCGGCGTCAGCCCGACGCGATCGGCGAGCTCGTCGCCGATGCCCCAGGCGAAGTGCTCGAACCGGCGCTTCGCCTCGTCCCAGGTCGCGAGGACCGCGGGCGCCAGCCGCTGGACGTGGCCGTGGACGTCGCGGGCGACCGGCCGGAGGTAGTGGGCCGCCGTGACCCGGCCCCCGTCGTCGCCGAGGACGAGGACCAGCCCGAGACGCGACAGCTCGTCCTCGGACGCCTCGACCGGGGGCCGCGCCGAGGCGCTCGAACACGTCCTCGAGGCGGTCGCCCCGGACGGTCGCCAGCATCCCGTAGCCCAGCGAGAGCGCGCGGATCGCGATCCGCGCCCGCTCGCCCCAGGTGCCGCCGGGCCGGTCGTCGAGGTCGGCGACCATCACGGTCAGGCCGCTCGACGTGCTCGGGCCTGCCCGTCTCGCCGGCCGATCGCGGTGCCAGCCCAGCTCGACGGCCTCGGGCAGCCACTCGAAGTCCTCGTCATCGCCGCTCAGGACGGTCGTCGTCGCGTCGGCCGGCAGGAAGGTGGCGATCGCGTCCCGCAGCTCCGCGCGACCGGTCCCCGGGGTGCCGGCGACCAGCAGCGGGACGCCGGCCTCGACCAGGAGCCAGGTCAGCGGCGGCGAGCTCCGCATCGATCGCGCCGCGCTCGATCCACGGCGCGATCGCCGGCGCGGCGGCGGGCGTGTCGGTCATCGGGCGTCGTCGTCCATCGCCGACCCACGATACGTGACACGTCCGGGCCGCCGGATCCGCACAATCTGCCGTCATGACGAGGTTCGTCGTGGATGCCGGTGTCGTCATCCGCCTGGTGAGCGACGAGATCGAGGTCGCCGCGGAGCACCAGCTCCTCGCCCCGACCCTGCTCCGCTCCCAGGTGCTCTCCGACCTGCACGAGGCCGTCGTCCGTGGCGAGATCCCGGCCGGCGTCGCGCGCGACCGGCTGGCCCGCATCGGGCGCCTGCCGATCCGCCTGCTCGGCGACGGCGTGCTCCGGCGCCGGGCCTGGGACGTCGCCGATCGGCTCGGCTGGGCCTCGACGTACGTCGCGGAGTACGTGGCCCTGACGCAGCTCCAGGCCGACGCGTTCGTCACCCTGGACGCGGACCTGGCGCGCAGCCTCGAGGGGATCGTCGCGACGGCGTCGATCGAGGCGCTTCGGTAGTCGTCC
>CAWHIA010000021.1:0-162499 GCA_963829155.1 uncultured Chloroflexia bacterium
GGCTTGTCCTGGACGGTCATTCCAACGTTCCTCCTTTGCGCGCAAGCGTCACGAGGGCAGGGTGCGGTCGACGGCGCCGGCCAGGTCGAGCCCGAAGCTCCAGTCACCGTTCGAGCGAAGGCTCTCGAGCAGGGAGCGGTCCACGGTGGGACCGAGCCCCGGACCGGTCGGCACGACCAGCTGCCCGTCGACAAACTCGACCGGCGGTGTCGCGACGTCCGCGGTGTAGAGACGGGGTCCGACGTTGTCGGCCGGGTACGGCAGTGCGGGCAGCACCGCGACGTGGGCGACCGCGGCCGTCCCGAGCCCGACCTCCTGGGTCGTGCCCAGCAGCACGCTCGCTCCGGCGGCTTCCGCCATGGCCGCGGCCCGGATCGTCGGACGGATGCCCCCGAGCACGTACGGGGACAGGTTCAGGATGTCGACCGCGCCGAGGTGCAGAAGCTACGCCGCGTGGCGCTGCCCCGTGGACGTGCTCGGACACCGGGAGCCGTGCTCCGTCGCCGGTACTCGACGCAGTCCCTCGAGATCGCCGCGCAGGGCGGGGCTCTCGACCAGCATCACGTCGGCGACATCGGTCAGACGCTCGGTTGCCTGGAGGGCCTCTCGCCATCCCAGGACGTTTGAGAAGTCGAGGGACTTGATCCGGACTCCGACCGGCGAACCGGTCGGCAAATCCGCTCGGTGGAGGCCCCAGATCTGCAGCCTTCATCGGTGCCCGCATAGAGCCGGATGACGTCGAACCCCTGGGCGGCGCTTCTCCTCGACGCGGTCGAGCGCGGCCGGCACCTGGTCGGCCGCGCGCAGGCGGAACACCGGGTAGCAGACGGCGATGCGATCGCGCAGCGCGCCGCCCAGCAAACGGTTGACCGGCACCCCGTCCGCTCGACCGAGGCAGGTCGTAGGATGGCCCAGCTCGACGCCCTGGCGGACCAGGCCCGACCGGCTGTACATGTGGCCCTCGTCGGGGTAGAAGCCCAACATCCGGCGCTCGATGGCTGGTTGGGGCCCTGGGATCGGCCCCGACCAGGATCCCGTTCAGCGCGGCCTGCCAGCTGGGCCAGGTCGAACTGGTACAGCGGCAGGTGGGACAGGTCACTACGTCCCCCCCAGCCCTTCGGCGCCGTCGTCGGTCTCGATGCACGACGATGACGTGGTCGTTGGCGACGCCGGTCTCGCGGCTGATCCGCACCGGATAGAGGCGGACGCGGTCGATCTTCACGACCGGGCGCTCGCGATCGCGTCGTCCCACGACGCGAGGATCCGGCCGACCTCCGAGCGATCGGCCGGTCCGAAGCTCGGAGATCGGCGGCCGCACGGTGCGCCCGATCACGAACCGCAGCGCCAGCGCCTCCTTGATCGCAGGCACGTTGGCCGCGCCGCCGTTCCGCGCCCTGAGCGCCTCGAACGGACGGATCAGCCGGCCCAGCTGGCGAGCGCGGCGTCCGCGCGACCGCGCCGCAGGTGCTCGAGCAGGGCGAGCGACAGGCGAGGCTCGACGACGGCCAGACCAGACGTGAAGGCGCTCGCACCAGCGGGTCGGAAGAACGGCGCCCACGACTCCGCGAGCCCGCAGATCCAGAGCAGGTCACGCCGTTCGTGGCGAGGTCGGCAAAGCGGATCGGGTCCGGGACCGCGTACTTGACCGCCACGACACGAGGGACCGCCGCGACGAAGCCGAAGGTCCTCGGCGCCGATGGCCGGGTCGCGGACGTAGGGGACCACCGCCAGACCGGGGGCGGCCTCCGCGACCTCTGCGTGGTAGCGGCGCCACCCCTCCGGCGAGCGGAAGGGTCCGGTCGGCTCGTGGACCATCACCCCGAACGCACCGGTAGCCGCCGCCTTCGCGGCCACCTGCCGGGCCGTGCCCAGGTCGCCGCCGACGCCGACGATCAGCGCCGCCTGCCCCGTGAGCGCCGCCGAGGCGACGTCGGTCAGCCGCCCGATCTCGTCCGCTGACAGGGCGCCGAACTCGCCGGTGTTGCCCGCGATGGTGACGGCACGCAGGCCGCCCTCGACCGCCCGGCGGAGGATGCGTTCGAAGCCGTCAAGGTCCAGGCCGCCGTCGTCGTGAAACGGCGTGGGAAGGACGGCCACGACGGTGTCCAGGGGAGCCGGGTCGAGGGTCGTCACCACCGTGATATCTCGCACCGTCGGTCCTGGGCATGGCGTAGCGGGCGATCACCTGCGAGCAGGCCGCGGCGACGTCCGCGTCTGCCCCTCGATCATCGCGACGTCGGCCCCGATCCGGCTAAGATCGACCACGCCCCGTCGACGTGGCTCGCCCGCCGCCGGTATGGATCGTCGGACGCTGCCGGGTTGAACAGCTGGTCGAGCATGACCGGGTCTCTCCCCGCCGTGGTCGCCCTCGCCTGCCCCACACCTCCAGCTGCCGGGGCTCCTCGCCGTTGGCGATTTGCAGGAACGTCGTCGTCGCGCTGTCGTCGGCCTCGTGGCGCGTGCCGCCGAAGATGCCGTGGACCCCCACGTGGCGGTGGTTGAGCTCGCCCTCCGTCCCGTAGAACACGATCTCGTAGCCCTCCCACGGGCTGTAGGCGCACAGCGTGTAGTTCATCAGCGCCGCCGTTCGCGTAGCGCACCTCCCCCTCATCGTGTCCTCGATGCTGATGTCGTTCGCGAAGATGCAGCGGTCGCGGACGTAGCCGTCGTCCCGCTCGGCGTCCAGGTAAAGCGGCTTCAGCTCGGGGTCGCCCGGGAGGTCGAGGCAGTACGTGGCATGGCGCGTGCGGGCAGGCCGTTGCACCGCTCGCCGTGCCGCTGGGCCGGGTGCGTCGGCGTCGCCGGGATGTAGAAGACGCGCTCGCCAAAGGCCGCCGTCGCGGGCGTCGTCGACCCACCAGTTGACGAGGTCGAAGTGGTGGGTCGCCTTGTGGACGAACAGCCCGCCCGAGCGGTCCTTGCCGCGGTGCCATCGGCGGAAGTAGTCGGCGCCATGGACCCGGTCCAGGTACCACCGGAAGTCCACCGCCGTGATCTCGCCGATGCCGCCCGACACGAGCACATCCTTGAGCTGCGTGGGGCGGGGTTGTAGCGGTAGTTGAAGGTGACGGTGACCGTTCGGCCAGTCTCCTTGCTGCGCGTCCACCGATGCGCTTCAGCCGGCCGGCGTCGATCGTCATCGGCTTCTCGGTGATGACGTCACAACCGGCCCGGAGCGCCTTGACGATGTAGGTGTCGTGCAGGTTGTCGGGCGTGGTGACGATGACGACGTCGGGATGCTGTTCAGCGACCATTCGCTCGAAGTCGCCGGCGGCGTAGAGGCCGACGCGCCGCCCGGCCCCGTCGCCGAGGCACGCAGCCGAGAGCTCCAGGCGTGCTCGGTTGACGTCGCACAACGCCACCAGCTCGAGGCCGGCGGCGATCGGATGCTCGGCCAGCGCCTCGCGGTACATCGCGTGCCGCGATCCGGCCCCGACGATCGCGTACCTCACGGCTCGGCTGGGTGGCCGGGTGGAGCTCACGCTCGAAGAACGCCATGACCCGACGATGCATCTCGGGCGTCTCCCGATGGTCGACGCCGGGCTGCACGAACACCTCGAGGGCATCCTCGGCCCCGGCCGCCGCGTACATCGGCCGCGTGACGGCGAGCGCGCGCTCGATGCTCGGGGGCGGGGTCAGCTCGTCGTCTTCGCCCAGGCAGATGAGCTGGGGGCGCGGCGCGATGAGGCCGGCGATCTCCCCGGTCGACGTATGCCGCAGGAGCCCCGGGACGAGCAGGTAGATGCCGTGGTTGTCGTGGGCGCCCAGCTCGACGAGGGTCGCGTAGTCGGCGTAGCAGCAGAGGTGCGCGACCGCGGTGATCCGGGGGTCGAGGGCCGCGTGCCAGTAGGCGAGCGTGGAGACCGGCCAGGAGATCCCGAACGCCCCGATGCGCCGGGGATCGACGTCCTGGCGTGACAACAGGTAGGTCAGGGCCGCGGCCTGCTCCGACACCATCTGCCCGATGAGCGACCTGCCGTACCAGATGTGCGCCGTCGCGGCGGCGCTCTCCTCGACATCGTCCCGGTCCCCGAACGTCGGCATGTCCATGCACAGCGTCACGTACCCGGCTCGTGCGAGGAGGGGGCCGAATGGGCTCAGCAGGTAGGAGCGTCCGTCCATAGCTCCGCTGGCGCCGATCTCGTGCCGCCCGCCATGCGAGTGGCCGTACAGGATCGCCGGGTACCGACCCCCGGCCTCGGCGGGACGTGTCAGGAACGCCCGGACCCTGCCGACGCCCTCGAGCTCGAGCTCCAGGCGCTCGAACACGAACCCCTCTCGCTTTCCCGTCTCGGTCGACGTGAGCGCGATGCCCGGCTCGAGGAACGACAGGAGCGACGCGAGCGCGTCGCGCGAGACCGCCAACTCGCGCTCAGCCCTTCGTGCCGGTGAGCGTGATCCCCTCGATGAACCTGCGCTGGGCGACGAAGTAGATGACCACGAGCGGAGCGGCGATGAGCACGGACGCGGCCATCATCTGGGGCCACTGCGTCTGGTGGGCCGCCTGGAAGACCTGGAGCGCGAGTGCGAGCGGCCGGAGCTCGGGCTTCTGCAGGTAGATCAGCGGCCCGTAGAAGTCGTTCCACTTGTCGATGAACGTGAGCAGGCCGACCGTGATGAGGGCCGGCTTCGACAGCGGCACCACGATCCGGGTCAGGATCCGCAGGTCGCTCGCGCCATCGATGCGCGCGGCATCGATGAGATCACGCGGGACCCCGCGAAGAACTGCCGCAGGAGGAAGATGAAGAACGGGGTGCCCAGGAACGCCGGGATGATGAGGGGCAGGTAGGTGTTGATCCAGCCGAGCTTCGCGTAGATGACGTAGAGCGGGATCAGCGTGACCTGGGTCGGCAGCATCATCGTCGCCAGCACGAACACGAACACGATGTCACGGCCCGGCCACTTGACGATGGCGAACCCGTAGGCGACGAGGCTGCACGAGACCAGGGTGCCGATCATGGCGGTCACGGCGTAGAACAGGGTGTTCCCGAGGGCCCCCAGGAAGTTCATCTTCGCAGATGGCCTCCGGGAACGCCGAGAACACGATCGGGCTCGGGATGATCACGGGCGGCGACGCGATCGATTGCGGCTCCGTCTTGAATGCCGTCGTGACCATCCACACGAAGGGCAGCAGGTAGAGCGCCGCGAGCGCCACGAGCAGCACGATGGGCGCCCTGTGGACGATCGTCCTCGTCCGGCGACGACGCGCCGCCTGCGCTTCGATCGGAGCCTCCGTCGCAACCGCCTTCATTCCGAGCTCTCGTAGTAGACGCGGTTGCGGGACGCGCGGAGCATCAACAGGGTCGCGAGCAGGATCGTGACCAGCAGGACCCAGGCGAGCGCGGACGCGTAGCCCATCTGGAAGTACCGGAACGCCGTGTTGTAGAGATTGAGGCCGTACAGGAGCAGCGAGTTCTGCACGCCGCCGATGGGCGCGTCGTTGGCTGCCCGCGAGACGCCGTTGCCGATGACGAAGGCCTGCGTGAACAGCTGGAGGGCGGCGATGGCGCCGACGATCAGGTTGAACAGGATCGCCGGGCTGATCATCGGGATGGTGACGTGACGCAGCTTGACCCAGGCTCCGGCGCCGTCGACCTCCGCGGCCTCGTACAGGGTTCGCGATACGCCCTGGAGCGCGCCGAGATAGATGATCACGACGTCACCGGCGGCCCAGATCAGGAGCAGGATCAGCCCGTTCTTCGCCCATGCGGGATCAAAGAACCACCTTGGTCCGTCGATGCCGACGAACCCGAGGGTCTGGTTGACGAGGCCGTTCGACGGGTTGAGCAGGAAGACGAAGAGCAGCGACGCGGCGACAGCCGGGATCACGACAGGCAGGTAGAAGATCGTCCGGAAGGCCCCCAGCCCGCGGACGGCCCGATTGTTGAGCAGGAGCGCGATGCCGAGGGCCACCCCAACCGCGAGCGGGACCCCGACGAGCGTCAGGTAGAGCGTGTTGCCGATGGGACTTCCAGAACACGGGGTCCCTGAGCAACGCGGCGTAGTTGTCGAGCCCGACCCATCGTGGGGACTGCAGGATCTTGAAGTTCGTGAAGCTGTAATACAGGGACGCCAGGGCCGGGTAGAGGGTGAAGACGAGGAACCCGACCAACCACGGCGAGATGAACAGCAGCCCCGTTCGCAGGCCCTTCCGCTCAGATCGGGACAGCCTGAAGCGCGCCCAGCGAGAGCGCCGGCGAGGCGTGGATGGGGGAGCGCTCGGCTGCTGGGTCAGCGCCGTCACGGGCTGATCGCTCCCATGCCGGCCTCGGTCCGTCTAGCCCGGCGCGGCCGACCAACGAACCGGACCGAGGGTCATGCTCCGGTCCGGGAGTCACCGGCCCGAACCCCAGCCGAGCGGTCGGCGCCTTGGTCCATCGAGCCATTCCCATCGAGAGGCATTGAACCAAAGCTGAACCGCCCGAGTCAACGGCCCAACGACGCACCGATCGAAACGACCAGGCGGCCGCTTCGCGCGAACTGCGAACACGCGGTGTCGCGTTCCGGGCTTGAAGTAATATGAAACTATGTATCGGTCCGCAGCGATTCGACGCGATCGCCCCGCAGCCGACCGGGATCCACGCCGGCGTGGTCCAGGGCATCGGCCGACGGATCGTCCGCGGCGAGCTCGCGGCAGGCGAGATCCTTCCCGAGCAAGGGGAGCTCAGCCGCATGCTCGGCGTGAGCCGGACGGTGATCCGGGAGGCCACCAAGGTCCTCGCCGCGAAAGGCCTGGTCGAGTCGCGATCCAAGCGCGGGACCGTGGTCCTGCCGCGTTCGGATTGGCGACTCCTCGACCCGGACGTGCTCGCCTGGCTGTCCGAAGCCGGCCTCGATCCCGAGTTCCTGCGCGGCATGTTCGAGGTGCGCAGGATCATCGAGCCCGCCGTGGCGCGACTCGCGGCCGAGCGCGCCACTCCTGAAGAGCTGGCCGCGATCCAGGTCCCGTTCGAGGCGATGGCGAGCGCCCACGACGAGGCGACCTACCTCGACGCGGACGTGCGGTACCACGCGTTGCTCGTCGCGGCGACGCACAACGACCACCTCGTCCAGCTCGTTGCGGCGTTCGGGCCGGCCCTCCAGACCGGCCTGCGCGTCGCGACGCGCCACGGCTGGGAGTGGCCGGACTTCCTCGAGTACAGCATCGGCCCGCACCGAGAGGTGCTCGAGGCGGTCATCGCTCACGACGCGGAGCGAGCGGGGCAGGCGATGGAACGACTCGTGATCCAGTCGCAGCTGAGCCTGGAGCACCCATCGGGTCCCGATGTCGCACCCTCGCGGCCCTTCACCCGTGCGTGATGCCGGCCCGGACCGGCGCTGACCCGCCGACGAGGAAGTCCAGGTCGCAGCCCCGGTCGGCTTGCATCACCGTCCTGACGTACAGCCCTCGATAGCCGCGAACGTCGGTCGACGGCCGCGGCACCCAATCCGCCCGCCGTGCCGCCAGCTCCTCGTCGTCGACGAGCAGGTCGAGTCGCCGGCCGTCGGTGTCAAGCCGGATGCGGTCACCCGTCCGGACGAGAGCGAGCGGCCCGCCGATCGCCGACTCCGGGGCGACATGGAGGACGACCGTCCCGAACCCGGTGCCGCTCATCCGTGCGTCGCTGATCCGGACCATGTCGGTGACGCCCTGCCGCAGGAGGTACGAGGGCATCGGAAGGTGACCGGTCTCGGGCATGCCAGGCGCGCCCACCGGCCCGGTGTTCTGGAGCACGAGGACGTCGTCGGGGTGGATGTCGAGGGAAGGATCGTCGATCGTCCCATGCAGCTCCTCGACGCTCCCGAAGACGACGGCCCGTCCCTCGTGCTGGAGCAGCTGTGGGCTGGCCGCGGAGACCTTGAGCACCGCGCCGTCCGGGCACAGGCTGCCGCGGAGGATCGCGAGGCTGCCCCCCTCGAGGAGTGCGCGGTCGCGAGTCCGGATCACGTCCTCGTTGACGATCCTGGCGCCGAGGATGGCCTCGCCCACGGTCCGGCCGGTGACGGTGAGCGCGTCCAGGTGGAGGAGGTCTGCGATCTGGGCGTGGACCGCCGGGAGGCCGCCGGCGTAGAAGAAGTCCTCCATCAGGTAGGCCCCGGAGGGCTTGACGTTGGCCAGGAGCGGCGTTGACCCGGCCAGCTCATCGAACAGGTCGAGCGGCAGGTCGACGCCCTGCCGGCCGGCGATCGCGAGGAGGTGGATGACAGCGTTCGTCGAGCCGCCGATCGCATGGAGGGTGCGGATCGCGTTCTCGAACGCCTGACGGGTCATGATGTCCGACGGGCGCGTCCCGGCCGCGACGAGGTCGATGATGTGGGCACCGGCCCGCTCTGCCACGTGCCGGCGGCGGCTGTCGACGGCGGGGATCGCCGCGCTGCCCGCGGGCGCCATCCCGAGCGCCTCCGTCAGGCAGGCCATCGTCGATGCGGTCCCCATCGGCGAGCAGTGCCCGTCGCTGCGGCACATCCCGGCCTCGAACTCGTCCCAGTCGGCCTGCGTGATCCGGTCTGCCCGGAGCTCGTCGTGGAGTCGCCAGCAGTCCGTGCACGCGCCGACGTGCTCGTTGCGGAAGCGGCCGCTGAGCATCGGGCCGCCGGTGACCATCATGGCCGGGACGTCCACGCTCGCCGCGCCCATCAGGCTGGCCGGGATGGTCTTGTCGCAGCTCGCGAGGAGGACCACCCCGTCGACCGGATTGCCGCGGATCAGCTCCTCGACGGCCATGGCCATCAGGTTCCGGTAGAGCATCGCCGTCGGCTTGATGATCGGCTCGCCGAGCGAGATCACCGGGATCTCGACGGGGAAACCACCCGCGCGCAGCACGCCGCGCTTCACGTGCTCCGCGAGGTCGCGCAGGTGCGCGTTGCACCCGGCCACCTCGCTCCAGCTGTTGAGGATCCCGATCACGGGCCGGCCGGTGAACGACTCCTCGGGGAACCCCTGCATCCGGAACTGCGACACATGCCCGATGCGGTCGAGGTCGCCCGTGTTCCACCACGAGGAGCTGCGCAAAGCCCGTCCGTCGTCAGGTGCCACGTCGCTGCCCTCCATGTCCGGTGCGCATGCGCCAATTCATCGTATGATATGCCATATGGTGCTCGCGACGAAGGGCTTGTACCCGCTTTCCGGTGTCGTGGCGATCCCCCAGACGCCGTTCGACGACGACGACCGGATCGATCTTGACAGTTTCGCGCGTGGCGTCGACGACCGGCTTGCGGCCGGCGTGGACGGGCTCCTCTACCCGGTCGTCGCGAGCGAGGTCTCCCGGCTGACCGATCGCGAGCGCCGGACATTAACGATCGCGGTCCTGGAGCAGGCTGCGGCGCGCGTGCCGGTGTTCGTCGGGGCCAGCGCGGGCGACGTCGCCACCGTGCGCGCTCTGGCCGAGTTCGCCACGATGCACGGCGCCGTGGGCGTGCTCGTCCAGGCGCCGGCCGAGCTGCTCCACGACGAGGCCGCGGCGGTCGCCTGGTTCCGCGCCGTGTGTGAGGCGCCGATCGAGGTCCTGATGATCCAGGATCTCGAGTGGGGCGGGCCAGGGCTGCCGGTGGCGACGATTGCCCGCCTGTTCGAGGAGCTCGAACCGTTCCGGTGCATCAAGGTCGAGACGGTCCCGGCCGGTCCGAAGTACACGGCGATCCTCGCGGCGACCGGCGGGCGGCTGACCGTGGCCGCGGGCTGGGCGGTCCCGTACCTGTTGGAGGCGCTCGCCCGCGGGATCCACGTCGTGACGCCGGGCGGCCTGCACTGGGTCATCGCGGAGGTGATCCGGCGCCATCGCGGGGGCGATGCAGACGGCGCGCGAGCCCTGTTCGACCGCCTCCTGCCGATCCTCGGCTGGCAGAACCAGCACATCGACATCTCGAACCAGTTCCTGAAGCTGCTCGCGGTCCGCCAGGGGATCTTCGCCGGCGCCCGCCTCCGCCGGCCGGACGTGCCGTTCGACGCCGTCCATCGGCGCATCGCCGACGAGCTGATCGAGGACGCAATGGCGCTCCACGCCGAGATCGGCTGGCATCCGGCGTGAGAGCCGTCCGCTGGCACGCTCGTGGCGACGTCCGTGTCGACGAGGTGCCCATCCCGACACCCGGCGACACCGAGGTGCTGCTCCGGATCGAAGCGGCCGCGATCTGCGGCACGGACGTCGACGAGGTGCGGCTCGGACCGATCACGGTGCCGGTCCGGCCACACCCGGTCAACGGCCGCACGGCCCCGATGACGCTCGGCCACGAGATGGTCGGCGTCGTCGTCGAGGCGGGCGCGGCCTCGGGGCAGGCCGTCGGCGCGCGGGTCGCCCCGTGGCCGTCCCGCCCATGCGGCCGCTGCCGCGAGTGCACCACCGGCCACGAGAACCGCTGCCCGCTCATGGTGGCGCTCGGAATGAGCGCCGACGGCGGCATGGCCGACTTCCTGGTCGCCGACGGGCGGTCGTGCGTGCCCGTGGGCACCGAGGTGGAGCCCGAGCGTGCGGTTCTCGTCGAGCCGTTCGCGGTGGCCCTCCATGCCTTGCACCGGCTGCCGGTCGCCGGCCGGCGGGTCGCGGTCGTCGGGATCGGATCGCTCGGCCTGTGTGTCGTGGAGGCGGCGGTCCTGGAGGGGGCGGGTGAGGTCGTCGCCCTCAGCCGGTCGGAGCGGGCGCTCGAGCTCGCTTACGAGGCGGGCGCGACCGCCGCCCTGCCACCCGACCGCGCCGCCGAGGTCGACGCGGAGGTCGTGTTCGAAACCGCGGGCGCGGCGCCCGCGGTCGCCGCGTCGTTCGCCGCGGTTCGGCGCGGCGGTCGGGTCGTCGTGCTCGGCGGTCACCCCCGGGCGACCGGCCTCGACCTGCTCGATCTCACCGTCCGCGAGGTGGCCCTCGAGGGGTCGGTCAGCCACTGCTTCACCGACTTCCGGCGTGCCGCTGAGGAGATCACCGCGGGCACACTCGCCCGCGCACACCGCCCGATCGCGCTCGCACCGCTCGCGGACGGCCCCGCCCTCCTGCGGGACGAGGACGCGTCCGTCAAGCGCGCCCTCGTTCCGGGGCTCCGATGACCGGGAACCACGCGTCCCGGCCCCGCGGGATCGTGTGTCCGCTCGTGACGCCCCTGACCGACGACGGCCGCCTCGACGAGCCCGTGTTCCGCGCGCTGATCGAGGCGCTGGTACCCGATCTCGACGGGCTGTTCCCCCTCGGGTCCTCGGGCGAGCTGACCTGGCTGCCCGACGACGTCGCCCAGCGGGTCGCCGTGGTGGCTGTCGACCAGGTCGGGGGCCGGATCCCGGTGTATCTCGGCGTCGGAGACACGGGGCTCGCCCGGACGCTGGAACGGACAGAGCGCCTCGCGGCGGTCGGCGCCGACTACCTGGTCGTCGCGGCGCCGTTCTACTACCACGTCGCCGAGGAGGCCCGTGTCGTCGAGCATTTCGTCGCCGTCGCGGATCGGGCGCCTGCGCCAGTCGTCCTCTACAACATCCCGCAGAACACCCATCTGTCACTTGCGCCGTCGGTCGTCGAGCGCCTCGCGGAGCACCCGAACGTCGTCGGCATCAAGGACTCGGCGGGCGACTGGTTCGCCTTCGAGCGGTTCCTCGCCCTGCGGTCCGACAGCTTCAGCGTGTTCCAGGGCAGGGAGCGCCTGGCGGCGATCGCGCTCTGGTCGGGTGCCGACGGGGTGATCTCGTCGCTGGCGAACATCGCTCCCCGCCTGCTCCGGGACCTCGCGACGTCGGTGCGCGATGAGCGACCGCGCCGGGAGATCCTCGCGCTCCAGGCGCGGGTGGGCGAGCTGGGGGCCGTGTTCGAGCAGGGCGACTGGCTGGCGGGCTTGAAGGCCACGCTTCAGACCCTGGGCTGGGAGGTCGGCGAGCCGGGTGCGCCGATCCCGCCCTACGACGCCGAGCAGCGACGGGTCGTGGCCGAGATCGTGGCCGCGCCCGAGCTACGCCCCTGGCTGACCATCGGGCCCGGCGTCCCGGGCGTCGCCGCCAACCCTTCGCGCGACTGAGGAGATCGGTCCATGAACGACGGCCCGCGCCACCTCGTCGCACTCGAGCAGTGCGGCCTCGAGCTGCAGGCGCCGCACTTGCGAACGAGGACGAAGCGGCGGATCGAGACCTCGGACGTCGACATGGCGACACTGCCCGACGACAGCCTGCGGTTCGTCTGCTGGGCAACCGACGCGATCGAGGGGCGCTTTCCAGGCCTCGACCCGTCGGCCAGGTACGAGCTCGAGGCGACGTTCCTTTGCGAGCGGAACGTCCGGCGCGTCCTGGTGATGACGTCGCGCGGCCGGGAGCTCCAGTCGCCGACCGAGCTCGCGCCGGGCACCGTGACGACCGTCCGGGTCGCTCTGCCGCCCGCGACGTACGCGGACGGGACGCTGGACGTCGCCATCGAGCGGCTGACGGGCCCCGACGTCGTGCTGTCGGAGCTGCGGCTGTTCTCGTCCCGCGCCGCCGGCGCCTGCGATCACCGTCGTCGGCGACTCGCGCGGCGGCCTCATCGGCACAGTCGGGGCGCCGGACTGGTCGGGCATGGCCGGCGTGCGGGTGCGGGTGACGGGCGACGCCGGCGCGATCGACGTGGCGACGGACGCCAGCGGCCTGTTCCGCATCCCGCTCCACAAGGGCCTGCCGCTCGGACGACACGGGCGCGTCACGATCGCGACCGGCGATGGGCCGGCGACCGCCGAGGTTGTCGTGGACACGCGCCACGTCTCCCGCGGCCTGCGGGAGCTGCCGCCGCCGTCCGAGCGCCTGGATCTCGGCGGGCCCTGGAGCTTTCACGGCGGGCCGTTCGCAGGCCACGATGGCCCCGCCGCTGGATCGACGACGCGGGTCCCGGGCCACGTGATCTATGACGGCCTGGTGCCCGATGAAGGCGTCGCGACCTTCCAGCGCACGGTCGACCTGCCCGCGACGTGGGCCGGCCGCGCGATCTTCCTCCGCTGCGACGGCGCATACGGCCGTGCTGAGGTGGTCGTCAACGGCACGCTCGCGGGCGTGCACGGCAGCGGAGCGACGTCGTTCGACATCGAGCTGACCCCGTTCCTCCGACCCGGCGCCAACGACCTCGCGATCACGCTGACCGAGTACACGCCGTACGCCGTGCTTGACGACATGAGCTGGTACGCCCACATGTCGCTGCTCGGAATCTGGCGGGACATCCTCCTGTTCTCCGTGCCGCCGCTCCACCTCGGCCAGCTCGACCTCACGGCGGACTGGGACCCCGTCGCGGGAACCGGCTCGCTGGAGATCGGCGTGGACGCGATCAACCTCGGCCGCGAGGCCCAACGTTTCGAGCTCGAGGCGACGATCCGGGACGCCCTGGGCGCGGTCGCCTGGCGCGGCACGGCGAGCGGGTCGGTCGACGCGGCGGGGAGCACTCGGAGCCGGCTCGAGACCGGACCCCTCGGAGTGCGCCCGTGGTCGGCCGAGGAGCCCGTGCTCTACGACCTCGAGATCGGCGTTGCCGGGGACGCGGGCGAGCCCCAGCCGTACCGGCGGCGGATCGGGTTCCGACGGGTGGAGGCGGACGGCAACCGGCTCCTCGTCAACGGCGCCCCGATCCGCGTCCGCGGCGTCAATCGCCATGACTCGCGGATCCTCAAGGGCCGCGCGCTGTCCGCGGACGACATGCGCGAGGATGTCGTCAACCTGCGGCGCGCGAACGTCACCGTGATCCGGACCTCGCACTACCCGCCGAGCCCGCATCTGCTCGACATCTGCGACGAGGTCGGGATGTTCGTCGTTGAGCAGCCGCCGATCTGTTTCTCGGGCGGCTTCGACGACCACCACTGGACACGGACCAACGAGGCCGCCCAGCTGGTCCCGTTCCTGCTCGATGTGACCGCCGAGGCCGTCGCTCGCGACCAGGGACACGCCTCGGTGATCGTCTGGGACCTCGGCAACGAGAGCCGCTGGGGGAGCGCCTTCGACGCCCAGCTGGCCCTCGTCCGTGCCATGGATCCGACGCGGCCGACCATCTTCTCGTTCGACCTCAACGAGCTCGGCCCGGAGAACCCGCTCGTGGGCAGGCCGGCAGCCGAGCGCCCCGACCTGCGCAGCTACCACTACCCGGGCTGGGACCGGACGTGGCAGGAGGACCTGGCCTGGCTGGGCGCCTACGACCAGCCGACGATCCTCGACGAGTACGCCCCGGTCTTCGCCCCGTGCCTGCGCGGGCCGGGCGAGGGATTCGGGCTCGCGATCGATCCTGGCATCCGTGACGCCTGGGGCGCCGGCTACCAGCCCTTCATGGAGGCGGCGCTGGGGGAGCAGGGCGTGATCGGCGGCATGATCTGGGGCGGCTTCGGCGAGGTGTTCGCGATCCCGCTCGACCTCACGGTCGGCGACGGGCCCGTGGGCCCACCTGCCGGCCGCCGATTACGTCCGCACGCGCGACCACTACCCCGCCGAGCCGGGCGTCTTCCGACGGGGCGACGGGGACTGGGGGATCTTCGACGCCTGGAACCGGCCGCGGCCGGAGGTCTGGCACGTCCACGGGATGTACTCGCCGATCCGGATCACCGTGGACGCCGCCGGCGCCGACGGTGGCCGGCTCGCCGTGGCCCTGGAGAACCGGTTCGCCCACCGGTCGCTCGAGGGGCTCGACATCCGCGTGTCGGGCGGCCGGGTCGAGGACGGCCGGGGGACCCAGCTGACCGCGCGCCCGGGCGAGACCGAGCGGCTGGTCCTCCGCCAGGAACCGGGCGCGGAGGCCGTCCGGCTCGAGGTCTGGCACCCCGAAGGCTGGCTGGTCGACGGCGGCGAGTGGCCGTGGCCAGGAGCCGCCCCCGCCCCGCGCGACGCCGTGCTCGAGCGCGCAGCACCCGTATCCCTCGACCTATCGGAACCCGGCACGCTCGGGTTGAGCGCCGCGGGTCGCGCATGGCTGCGGAGCTGGCCGGAACTCCACGTCCTCGACGTGGACATGCCGCACGTCCCCGTCCCGCTGCCGCGGACCGACGGCGGGCACATCGTGGCGCTCGGCCCGGACGTGCTGAGCGCACCGCTGGCGGGCTGGGACTGGGAGGGGACGGTGACCGCGCGAATCGACGACCGCACCCTCGTGTTCGAGTACGAGTGCACCTATCTCGGCGGACGGGCCTTCAACGCCAAGGAGATCGGCCTGACGGTCCGCCCGTCGAGCGACCTGGTCGACCTCTGGTGGCGCCGGATCGGGGACTGGGCGCTGTACCCGCCCGCACATGTCGGGCGGACATCCGGCTACGCGCCCGGGGCGGCCGGGATCTCCACCACGCTCAACGCCGCGCCGACCTGGGAGCAGGACGCGACGCCCGCGGGCAGCAACGACTACCGCAGCGCGAAGCGGCGCATCCTCGTCGCCGGCGCCACCGACGGCCGCGCTTCGCTGACGGTCCTGTCCGACGGCACGCAGCACGTCCGCGCGGAGCTCGTCGACGGCGCCCCGGTCCTCCACGTCCTCGACTGGTACGGCGGGGTGCGGACCCTCGACGGCAACCACCCGATCTGGTCCGCGTACTTCGGGTCGGGCCAGCCGGTCGCCGCAGGCACCGTCCTGCGTGGGCGCGTCGTGCTCGCCGCAGGCGACGCGCCGTACCCGACCATAGCGACGCCGATCGGGCGATCGACCAGGGCGATCAAGAAGCCATCAGGTCGTCGAACTCGCGCAGGGTGATGCCCTTCTGGCGATCGGTCGCGCGTCCGAGCGACAGCGAGGCGTAGCTCGTCGCCCGACGGAGCCGCTCCTCGATCCGGAGGCCGGCGAGGTCCGCCCAGACGTAGGCCGCGATGAACAGGTCACCGGCGCCCGTCGCGTCGGCGACGTCGACCGGGAGGGCCGCGACGGCCACTGTCCGCCCATCCGGCTCGGCCGCGATCGAGCCCAACGCCCCCCGGGTCACGACGACGGTCGTCCCCAGGGACGCGAGGTGGACGGCCGCGGAACCTGCGTCCGCGCGCCCCGTGAGCCGGCTCGCCTCTCGTTCGTTGAGGATCAGGGCGTGGATGTCATGGAGCGACGGCAAGGGCCGCCCTGAAAGCATGTCGACCTCGGGATCGCCGACGACGGCGTAGACGCACGGGAGCGGCGCCACCCGTGGCAGCAGGGGCGCCGACGGCAGATCGACGACAACGGCCCGCGCGGTGATGCCCGAGAGGGTGTCGGCGTCGACCGTCGGCGGGGGCATCACCGAGACGAGCGCACGGTCACCGCCCGTCGGCAGGGAGACCGTGACGGGCGTGACGTCGGAGGCGCGCCCGATCCACGTGATGCCGGCATCGGCCACCAGCTCGGCGAGGAATCGGCCCGCCGGGTCCTCGCCGCGTGGCGCACAGATGATCGCGGCGAGTCCGAGTCGACCAAGGGCGTACGCCACATTGGCGATCCCGCCCGGAACGACGACAAGGCTGGCGGCGTTCTGCTCCGTGCCCGCGACGGGGATCGACGGCAGGCCGCGGAAGATCAGGTCGAGGTACGGATCCGCGACACAGGCGACGTCGACCGTCAGCTGCGAGGCCTCAGATGTCGGCGAATCGGCCGAGGCCAAGCCATACAATGCGTTCACTTTCACGGGGCGGAGCGTGGACCAACGATGAACCAGGGTCAAGGCGCGGACGAGATCGACGGGGCCAGCGTGCGGGACGGCCGGCGGGACGTCCACGGCGAGGACCTGCCCTCGGTCCAGGTGCTTCGGCGGATCGAGGCCGACATCCTCACCGGCCGGCTGAAGCCCGGCAGCCGGCTCGCGCCGGAGCGCGAGCTCGGCGCCCGGCTCGGCGTTGCCCGGAACACCCTTCGTCGTGCGCTGACGGAGCTCGGCGCGAAGGGACTGATCCAGGCCCGAGGTCGAGGCGGCTGGGTCATCGTCGGCCCGAGCGTGACGGAGCGGATCGAAGGCCCGCCGAGCCTCACCGAGTGGGCGGCCCGGCATGGGTACGTCGTGACGTCGCAGGTCGTGACCGCGCGGGTGCGAACGGTGGCGTCCGCGGAGGCCGCGGACCTGCGGATCACGATGTCCTCGAAGATCTTCGAGCTCGAGCGCATCCGCTTCATCGAGGGCGTCCCGCTCTCGTTCGATCGGTCCGTCCTCCATCCACGCCTGATCCCCGTCCTCAAGGGCGTCGACTTCGCGAGTCGATCGTTGTTCGGAACGATCCGTGAGCGGGCCGGCGTGATCGCCAGCCGGGCCGAGGTCGTGGTCCACGCCGTGCCCGCGACCGAACGCGCCGCGAGCCTGCTCACGATCGCGAAGGGCGAGCCGCTGCTCCAGCTCTACGAGATGACGTACGACCAGTACGACGAGCCGTTCGAGACGGCGAACCTGTTGAACCGCGGAGACCGGTACGCGTTCGCGACGACCCTGACGGCGGGCGTCGGGTCGCCTCGGGTCGCCCTCTAGGCGACGCCGTCCCGCGCGCTCGAGCGTGAGATTCGGCCTTGCGGTAGCGGTTCAAATTTGGTTCAATCCACCGCATGAAGTTAACCCTGATCGGCGCCGGAGGGTTCCGGACGCCGGTGATCTATCGGGCCCTCGCGGCCGGAGACGTCGCGACGAAGTACGACGAGGTCGCCTTCTACGACATCGATCAGGGCCGGCTCGACCGGATCGGTTGCGTCCTGGATGGCATCTCCGAGGAGCTCGGCGTCAGGCCCCCGGTGACCATGACCACGAACCTCGAGGCGGCTGTCGATGGCGCGGACATCGTCTACTGCGCCGTTCGTGCCGGTGGGATGGCGGGCCGGATCCTCGACGAGACCGCGGCCATCGCCCAGGGCGTCATCGGGCAGGAGACCACCGGACCCGGCGGCATCACGTTCGCGCTGCGGACCGTGCCGGTCGTCACCTCGATCGCCGAGGTCGTCGCCCGACGAGCGCCCGACGCGACCTTCGTGAACTTCACGAACCCGGTTGGACTGGTGACCGAGGCCGTCAGGCGAATCCTCGGAGACCGGGTGATCGGGATCTGCGACGCGCCGCTGGACTTGTGCAAGCGGGTCGCGGGCGCGCTGGACCACCCCGTCGACGACCTGTGGTTCGACTACTTCGGGATCAACCACCTCGGCTGGCTCCGCGGGGCTCTCCACGGGGGGCGAAACCTGCTCCCCGCGCTCCTCGCCGACTCGGATCGGCTCGAGACGTTCGAGGAAGGGAGCCTGTTCGGAGCCGAGTGGCTGCGTTCGGTGGACATGATCCCGAACGAGTACCTCTACTACTACTACTTCAATGCCGAGGCGTTCGAAGCGATGCGTGCCGGGCGAGTTCGCTCCGCATTCCTCGAGCGACAACAGGCGGCCTTCTACGCCGGTCACGGTTCCCCGGCCGATGCGCTCCGCGACTGGCGTCGAACCCACGCCGAGCGCGAGTCGCACTACATGGAGGAGGCGTGGACCGGGCGCGAGGAGGCCATGTCCGAGATCGTCGAGGCGCGTGGGCCGGGGGACTACGGAACCCTCGCCCTCAACCTCGTGGACGGCCTCTATGGCGACGGCTACCGGGTGATGATCCTCGACGTCCCCAACCGTTCCAGCCTTCCGTTCCTCGACGAGGAGGCGATCGTCGAGGTCCCCTGCATCATCAGCCGGGGAGGCATCGTTCCGGCCGCCATCGGCAGCGTCCCGCTGCACGCCCAGGGCCTCATCCTCTCCGTCCGGGCCGCCGAACGCGTCGCGATCGACGCGGCGCTGTCCGGCTCCCGGGCGCTCGCGATCAAGGCGCTGGCCCTGCACCCATTGGTTCCGTCGGTCGAGGTCGCGGGGCGCATCCTCGACGGGTACATCGCCGGACAGCCGACCCTCGTCGAGCGCTACGGCGCCTGAGCGCTCCGCGCGCGACATGGACGAGCGCACCGTTTCCCTGTTCGACCGGGCCGGGCAGTGGACGCATCGGGACCGCCACCAGCACCTCCACTTCGAGATCGAGGTCCCGGACCGGACTGTCGAGCTCAGGGTCCGGTTTCGCTGGGATCCCCACGACATGGGCTCAGAGCACCTGGCGAACGCAGCGTCGCTGAGCCTCTGGGGTCCCGACACGTTCCGCGGCGCGGTGAGGCGCTCGGATGACGACGCCTGGACCGTGATCGGGGAGTCGAACGCCACGCCAGGCTGTCTCGCCGGCCCGATACCGGCCGGCCCGTGGGTCATCAACATCGATACGAGCCTGATTCTCCCGGATGGCGGCAAAGCCGGTCACCTGGAGTGGCACCTCGAGGTGTCTGCCCGGCTCGGTAAGCCGATCGCCGCGGCGGTCGGCCATCCACCGTCCCAGGCCCCCGGACGCAAGGCCGCCGGCGGCGCGCGGTGGTATCGCGGCGACCTCCATTCGCACACGGTCCACAGCGACGGCGAGGTGACCGTCGAGGGTCGCGTGCGGGGCGCGGTCGAACGCGGGCTCGACTTCCTGTCGATCACGGACCACAACACGATCAGCCACCATCGGGAGGTCGACGCCTGGCCAGACGGGATCATCCCGATCCGTGGCAGCGAGGTGACGACCTTCCACGGCCACATCAACGTGTTCGGACTTGCCACGCTCATCGACTGGCGCGGTGACCGTCGCGGCGGCGGCGCGGAGGGGATCACCGAGCAGGCGCACCGGCAGGGTGCGATCGCCTCGATCAACCACCCGAGCAGCTTCGGCGACCCGTGGTGCGTCGGCTGCCACTGGGACTTCGCCCGGGTGGACTATTCGACCTTCGACGCGATGGAGGTCTGGAACGGCGGCTGGGCCGATGTCGAGACGGACAACGAAGGCAACATCGCGCTCTGGACCGACCTGCTGGACGCCGGGCTGCGGCTCACCGCGATCGCGGGGACGGACAGCCATGGCCCACGGGACGACGACGACGCGACCCTCGGCTTTACGTGGATCTACGCGCCCGAACCAACCGAAGCGGCGATCCTCGACGGCATCCGGGGCGGCCGCGCGTTCCTGTCGAGAGGACCGACGGTGTCGTTCCAGGCGACGGGCTCGGACGGGGTCGAGGTCACGGTGCCCGGCGCCATACTTCCCGCGGACGGGGCGCTGCGGCTGACCGTGGACATCGAGCGCCTCGAAGCGCCGGCGACGCTGTGGTTCGTTACCTCCGGCTCGGCGAAGGCCCTGGCCGCATGCGAGCCACGGACCGTCCGAGCCGTCGATGGACGTGCACTGGCGGCTACCCGCTGGTGGCGGCTCGAGCTGCGCCAGGGGGCCTCTGCCAATGGCGACGTCCTGGCGCTGACGAACCCGGTCTTCGTCGCCGAGCGGTAGTGCGCATCGTCGCCGCGACCACGGCGGCCGAGCGGGCCTGGTGGAAGGAGGCCGTCTTCTATCAGGTTTACCCGAGGAGCTTTGCCGACGGCAACGGCGACGGGATCGGCGACCTGGCGGGGTTGATCGAGCGGCTGGACTACCTCGCCGACCTCGGCATCGACGCGATCTGGCTGTCCCCGCACTACCCGTCGCCACAGGTCGACCTCGGCTATGACGTCAGCGACTACCTGGGTGTCGATCCCGACTACGGCACGCTCGATGACTTCCGCACGCTCCTCGACGCCGCCCACGAGCGCGCCATCCGGGTCGTGGTCGACCTCGTCCTCAACCACACGTCGGATCAGCACCCCTGGTTCATCGAGTCGCGGTCGAGCCGGAAGAGCGCCAAGCGGGATTGGTACGTCTGGCAGCACGCGCGCGACGAGGGCCCGCCCAACAACTGGATGTCGCAGTTCGGGGGATCCGCCTGGGAGCTCGACGAGACGACTGGGCAGTACTACTACCACTGCTTCCTGCGCGAACAACCGGACCTGAACTATCGGAACCCGGCCGTGAGGCGCGCCGTCTCTGACGTCGTCCGTTTCTGGCTGGATCTCGGGGTCGATGGCTTCCGACTGGATGCCCCGGACGCCGCGTTCGAGGACGCGGCGTTGACGGACCACACCGAGCCGCGCACCCTCTCGGAGCTGCGTCGCCGTTGGATCATCGCGGCGACGCCTGCGGAACAGGCCGAGGTCGCGGCCGGCCTGGCGAGGATGTTCGATCACCAGCTCGATCAGCCCGAGGTCCATGACCTGATGCGCGAGCTGCGGGCGGTGGTCGACACCTATCGGGATCGTGTGCTCATCGGCGAGACGGATCAGATCGCGTACTACGGGTCGGGCGGCGACGAGCTGGACCTGGTCTTCAACGTCGGGCTGATGCAGGCGCGGTGGCTGACGCCCGCGTCGGTCCGCGCGAACCTGGTCGAGCGATGGGCCACCATCCCCGACGGGTCATGGGATGCAATCACGCTCGGGAACCACGATGAGCCCCGCGCGCGGACCCGCGTCGCGCTTGGCGCGGACGAGCTGGCAACGGCCCGCCTAGCGGCCGCGCTCGTGCTCACGCTGCCCGGAACGCCATTCCTCTATTACGGCGAGGAGATCGGCATGGCTGACCTGCTGCTCGCCGATGCCGGTCAGTTCCGCGACAACTGGGGCCTGTGGCTCCATCGCGCCGCCGGCGAGCTGGGCCTGTCGGCGGTCGAGGCGATCGACGTCGCGGCCCGCCACGGACGCGACAAGAGCCGGACCCCGATGCAGTGGTCGAACGCGGCCAACGCGGGCTTCAGCCCCGAGGGCGCGACGACCTGGCTCCCCGTGCACCCGAACTACGCCGAGGGGGTCAACGTCGCGGACCAGCTCGATGACGCGAGCTCACTCCTGCGGTTCTATCGGCGGCTGATCCGTGTGCGACGACGCCACGCCCCTCTGTCGCGTGGCGACTGCACCCTGCTGGAAACGGGCGACGCCGACGTCCTCGCGTACGAGCGCGCGGCTGACGGGGTGTCATGTGTGGTCGTGCTCAACATGGGCGGCCGCGAGCGGTCTGTCCGACTCGATCTGCCTGGCCGGACTCTGCGCCTGTTGTGCGGGAGCCACATCCGCTCCCCGACCGAGGACGCGGGCGCCGAGCTTCAGCTCGCCGCCCACGAGGCCTACGTCGCGGCCGTCGAACAAAGTGCCCCATCCCTTGCGTGATTGGTACTTTATTGGTTCAATCGGCCCGCAGTGACGACGGGGCCGAGGGCCGCACACACGGGAGGGGCGGATGGACCCAGCAACTGGCGGGCGGGAGCGTCCCGGGTCGCATGCCGACCGGGCGCCGCTCAGGGTCGGGGTCATCGGCTGCGGGCTGATCGCCCAGGTCATGCACCTTCCGTACCTGCGCGAGCTCTCGGACCGGTTTTCGGTGGAGGCGATCTGTGACCTCTCGCCGTCGGTCCTCGCGGCCGTTGGCGCACGGTTCGCCGTCCCGAAACGCGTCACCCGCTGGCAGGAGCTGCTCGAGTTGCCGCTCGATGCCGTGCTGATCGCCACCCCCGGATCGCACGCCCAGCCCGCGATCGCGGCCGCGCGGGCCGGTCTTCACGTGTTCGTCGAGAAGCCGATGTGCTTCTCGCCGGCCGAAGGGCGGGCGATGATCGCGGCGGCGCAGGACGCTTCGGTCACGCTCATGGTGGGCAACATGAAGCGCTACGACCCGGCGGTCGTTCGCCTCACGGACGAGCTCGCGGCCACGACAGGCCTCCGCCTCGTGCAGGTCACGACGCTCGAGGCGCCGTTCCGCCCGTACGTGCTCCACGTGCCGCTCGCCGTGCCTGGCGACGACCTCGATGTCGATGGGCTCGCGATGGCCATCAGCGCGTCGGATGCCGCGCTCGCCGAGGCGCTCCCCGACAGCGGCGTCGAGACCAGGTCCGTCTACCACGCCGTGCTCCTGGATACCCTCATCCACGAGCTCAACATGCTGCGGGGCTTCCTCGGCGCGCCAACAGGCATCCGGCATGCCCGCGTCACCGCCGAAGCGGCGACGATCGAGCTCGAGTTCGATGATGTCTCGGTCGTCATGACGTGGGTCGACCTGCCGGGGATCACCCGGTACCGGCAGGAGCTGGTGTTCTACGCTCCGGATCGGCGGCTCCGGCTCTCGTTCGCATCGCCGTTCCTGCGCAACGCGCCGACGGAGCTGGTCATCGAGGGCGGCGCCGTCGGGAGCCCGCGCTCCTGGGCGACGCACGAGGTGGTCGCGTACGAGGAAGCGTTCAAGCTCGAGCTGATCGAGTTCGCCGACAGCATCGCCGAGCAACGCGCCCCGCGGACCACTGCGGAGGACGGGCTCGCCGACGTCGAGCTGTGCGTCGAGATCATCGAGGCGATGCAGGCCGGCGGCCTTGTCCGGCGCCTGCCAACGTAGAGCGAGGTCTGACGTGGAGATCGATCGCGCGGTCCTGGTTGCGAATGCGCCCGTCAGCTACGGGGCCTTCGAGCGCACCATCGGCATGCCCGGCGTGCCAACTGCCGAAGACGTGATGTCGGCGGTTGCCGAGGCCGGCTACGAGGGAATCGACCTCGGTCCGGTCGGCTTCCTCGGTCGTGCCGAACAGCTGCGAGCGGCCCTCGTCGCCCACGGACTGGGACTCGCAGGCGGGTACGTCGAGCTGCCATTCAGCGACCCGGCGAGCCTCCGCGGTGCCTGGCCCGAGCTGGACGCGGTTCTCGACCAGTTCGATTCCGCCGCCTCGCTCCGGGAATCCCATCCACCTCGGCCGACGCTCGCTCATGCGCCCACCCCAGAGCGCACAGCGCACCCCGGTCAGGCAGGCCGCGACCGATCGCTCGCCCTGGACCGTGCCACCCGGTCGGCGCTCGTCGCGGGGGTTGCCGAGGCCCTCGACCGATGTCGCGCGCGCGGCTACGAAGCGACGTTCCACCCGGAGGTCGGGACGTCCGTCGAGTCCCCAGGGGAGATCGAGGCCCTGCTCGACGCGACCGAGATCGGGATCTGCCTCGACACGGGGCATTACCTCGCCGCCGGCGGCGACCCCGTCGCGGCCGCGACCCGTTGGGCGGGCCGGATCAACCAGGTGCACGTGAAGGACGCCCGGCTCGACCGGATGGCGGAGGTCACCCGCCGCGACGAGCCGGCCGATGCGGTCTGGAGCCGCGGCGTGTTCTGTCCAATAGGCGAGGGGGACCTCGATGTTCAGGGGGTCCTCGACGCCCTGCGAGCAGCGAGCTACCGAGGCTGGATCGTGGTTGAGCAGGATTCGCTGCCGGGCGATGCGGCGACATTCGCGACCGCTGCCCGGGCGCAGCGCGAGCATCGGCGCATCCTCGAGCAATCCGGTTATTAGCCGCGAGATGCGCTCCCCCATGGAGATCCGCGACCTGCGCGCACGCCTGGCCGGCGACGTGGTCCTGCCCGGTGACGAAACATGGGACACGGCGCGCCAGGCGTGGAACCTCGCCGTTGACCAGCGGCCCGTCGCGGTCGTGTATCCCGAGTCGGCCGACGACGTCGCGGCGACCGTCGGCCTCGCCGCCAAGCAGGGCTTGCGCATCGCCTTCAACGCCGGTGGCCACAACGCGGGCCCGATCGACTGGACCGAGCCCACCGTGCTCCTCAAGACCGAGCGGATGACGGGGATCCAGATCGACGCCGAGGCACGCCGCGCGCGGGTCGAGGCCGGCGTCCTGTCGCAGCCTCTCGCCGACGCGGCCGCGGAGCACGGCCTCGCGTATCTCGCCGGGACGTCACCGAATGTCGGCGTGCTCGGCTACGCGCTCGGGGGTGGCCTCAGCTGGCTGATCCGGACGCACGGCCTCGCGTGCAACAGCATCGTGGCGGCCGAGGTCGTCACGGCGGACGGCCGCCGGATCCACGCCGACCGCGACACCGAGCGCGAGCTGTTCTGGGCGATTCGCGGCGGTGGTGGCAACGTCGCCGCGGTGACCGCGATCGAGCTCGAGCTGTATCCGATCCCGGAGATCTATGCCGGTGGCCTGTTCTGGCCGATCGACCGCGCCACCGAGGTCCTCAACGCTTGGCGGACGTGGATCGAGACGGTGCCCGAGGCCTGCGAATCCCTCGGGCGGATGCTGCAGCTGCCCGACGTCCCGTTCCTCCCCGAGCACCTGCGCGGCCGCGCGTTCGTCCTGGTCGAGCTCGCGTTCACCGGCAGCGCCGCCGACGGCGACGCCCTCGTCCGGCCGCTGCGGGACTTCGATCCCGAGTTCGACACGGTCGGGATCATGCCGGCGAAGGACCTCAGCCTCGTGAACCTGGACCCGGCGGATCCGCTGCCCTACTCGGGCGAGGGGCTCCTGCTGACGGACCTCACGCCCGAGGCGATCGACCGGATGGTCGCGGCGTTCGTCGGCTCGCCGCTCCTCCACCTCGAGGTTCGCCAGCTCGGCGGCGCCGCCGCGGTCCGCTCGCCCAACCACGGCGTGCTCGACGCGATCGACCAGCCGTTCGTCTGCTTCAGCTTCGGGCTGACCTTCGATCCCGCGGCGCTCGAGGCCGTGGACCGCCAGGTCGGGCTGCTGCTCGAGGCGATCCGGCCATGGGACAGCGGCCGCCGCTACCTGAACTTCGCCGAGTCGCGAATCGACCCACGCTCGATCTACCCCGTCGAGTCGTACGAGCGGCTCAGGCAGGCCAAGGCGCGCTACGACCCGGCGGGGATGTTCCTGGCCAACCACCCGGTCGCGCCTCGCGAGTGACTCACGATCAGGTGAAGGCGTTGACCGCCCGGGCGAGGATCAGGCCGACCACGATGAACGAGACCAGTGCCTGTGAGCCCATGGCCACCTTTGCCCAGTGCGCCAGCGGCATCGTGTCGGTCGGGCTGAACGCACTCGCCGTCGTGAATCCCACGTACAGGTAATCGAGGAACTCCGGCCGCCAACCGGGCCGCGCCAGCTCCGGGTTCAGCTGTTGGGGGAAGGCGAGGTCCGGGTAGCGGGGCAGGCCATGCGCGCGGACGGCCGGACCCCCGCCGTCGAACTCCCAGTACAGGATCGCGAAGGCGATGTTGTTGCCGAGCCAGACCTTGGCGCCGGCCAGGAGCAGCTGGTCCGCAGCGTTGGTGAGCGGTGATCCGATGGCCATGTCGTAGATGAGGAGCGCCGTCGACCCGAGGGTGCTCGCGAGGAGGACCACGACGAGGGCGATCGACGTGCGCCGCTGCCAGGGGCCCGTGCGGTCGATCCGACCCGGGTCACCCACGATCAGGGCGATCAGCAGCAGGCCCTCCACCGAGGCAAGTAGCCAGCCCGGGACGATCGAGAGGCGAGCCGGCGCGACGAGCGCGAACCCCATCAGGACGAGCACGGCGACCGCCATCGGCCACCGCGATTCGCCGACATGATCACTCGCGCCTACCGGTGCGGACGGGCCTGGGCCATCCTTCGGTTCGATCTCGATACCTTGACCCCCTCCTCAGTGGAGGTTGACGACAGGAGCGGGGGCGACTATCCGGTCGATGCCTGCCGCGGCGAGCTCGCCATTCGCGCGACGCGCTCCTCGAACCGTTGGGCCGACAGCTCCAGCTTGTCGAGGTGCTCCGCCAGCCGGCGCCGCGCCTCCTCGGCCGCGCCATCGAGGCCGGTCAGCTCGAAGATCCCCCAGTGCCGCAGGATCGGCAGCAGCACCTCGTCCCGATGCACCCGCAGGTCGTAGATGCCGGCCTTCGCGATGTCCGCCGCCTTGCGCATGAAGCCCGGGATCCCGGCGCCCGGCATCTCGAACTTGAGGACCTCGTCGACGATGGCGCGGACCGTCTCGGACGGGTCGATCTTGAGCGCGGCGTTCAGGGCGTCGCGATAGAAGACCATGTGCAGGTTCTCGTCAGCGGCGATCCGGACCATGATCCGGTCCGCGACCGGGTCGTCCGAGTAGCGGCCCGTGTTGCGATGGGAGATCCGCGTCGCGAGCTCCTGGAAGGCGACGTACGCGAGCCCGTGGAGCGTGTCCGGCGAGTCGTGGTCGTAGCCCTGCTGGAGCTGGCTCATCCGTCCGCGCTCGAGCACCACCGGGTCGAGGTTGCGCGTGACCGTGAGGTAGTCGCGCAACACGATCGCGTGCCGGCCCTCCTCGGCCGTCCAGCGGCCGACCCAGTGCATCCATGCCCCATCGCCCTTGCCGAACATGCCGTGGATCAGGCGGTGGTAGCTGGGCAGGTTGTCCTCGGTCAGGAGGCCGATCTCGAACGCCGTCTGGGCGACGCCGGTCAGCCGCGGCTGGTCGGGCGTCCAGGGCTCCTTGTCGAAGTCCCGGCCGAGGGCGTAGGGGATGTACTCGTGGGGGAACCACTCCTGGGCGACCTTGAGGTGACGCTCGACGAGGCGACCGACCTCCGGCTCCAGCTCTTCGAGGAGGGTCCGGTCGAGGGTGGAGATCTCAACGGGCTCGATCGGATCGGACATGGGGTCCCCTGGCTGGTCGCGACGGGTAGCCGGGGAGAGGCCCCGACCCGGCGCAAGCCTAGCGCCGACGGTGCCCGCGCCTCATCCGCGTCGATGCAGCCCTGCAGCGTCCGCGACGAGCGCCCGCCTCGCGCATGGCGGCTCTCAACCCGGTGACCGCTGGTCCCCGTCGGCCTCATCGGCCTCGCCGGCCTCAAGCTCGCGATCGATCGCATCGACAAGCCGGCGGCGCCGGACCTCCGCCGGCCACGCCTCCCTGAGCCGCGGCGGGTCCGCGTCGCGGGGCGCCGATCGAGGCCGCGCGTTGCGCAGGTCTTCGCGGACCTGGCGCAGGCGTGCCGAGTCGGGCGCGGGCCCCCGGTCGTCCATGCGTCCATTGCAGCCCGCGCCTGCGACCGGCGACCACGTCCGCGGCGCCCGGCGGGTTGCGGATGCGTTCCAGTCCGACCGTGCGCTGGGACCCGGGCGGCGGCGCGGCTAGAATGGCCTGACTTGGCATCCCAGCGTCCCGCGAGGCCCATTTGAGCGCAGACCTCCCTGCCGCCGGGGGCGTGGCACGCACCTCCGATCAGCCCGCGCCCGACATCGACGGGCGCGTCAACGAGGTCGCCACGTCCGCCGACCTGGCCCCCGTCGCGCAGGCGCTGCTCACGCAGCGCGAGTCGATCCTCGCGGCCTGGCTCGCGGCGGCCACTCGCCAGCCGTTCCACCGGGATCACCCGGACCGGGCGGTCGCCGACCACATCCCCGCCCTGTTCGACGCCGTCGTCGACCTGCTCGCCCGCTCGGCGTCGCCCGGGGACGAGGTCGACGCCCCGATGGACGACGACGCGATCGAGACCAGCGCGCGGGCGCATGCGCAGGTGCGCTTCGAGCAGCGGCTGGGCCCGGTGGCGATCGCGACGGAGTTCCGGCTGCTCCGCCAGGAGATCGCGCGGGCGCTCCAGCGGTTCCTCGACGACGACCTGGCCGTCGGCGACATCGTCGCGTCGATCGCCCTGGTCAACGACGCCATCGACGGCGCCACCATGCTCGCGCTGTCGGCCCTGACCGAGCGCATCGAGATCGTCCGCGAGGAGTTCCTCGCGTCGACGATCCACGACGTCCGCCAGCCGATCACCCTCATCGAGGCCTCCCTCGTGCTCGCGTCGCGCTGGGTCCGCCAGGCGCCGGCCGACGTGGACCGCCTGACGGAGACGCTCGACGGCGCGCTCTACGCGACCCAGGAGATGAGCCAGCTGATCGACACCCTGGCCGACGCATCGCGAGTCGCGATGGGTGCGGTCGACGTCGACCCGGAGCCGGTCCTCGTGCGCGACGTCGTCAACGACGCGCTCGAGCTGCTCGATCCCGGGAGCCGGGCACGGATCGACGTCGGCGACCTGCCCTCTGACGCGATAGGCGACTGGGACCGACGGGCCGTGCGCCGGATCCTGTCGAACCTCCTGACGAACGCGCTCAAGTACTCGCCGCCCTCCTGTCGGATCCGGGTGACGGGCGAGCTCGCCGGCGACACCGCGACGATCGAGATCGACGACGAGGGGATCGGCCTCGAGCCGGAGGAGCTCGACGTCCTGTTCCGTCGCTACGGGCGCACGGACGACGCGCGCTCGCGCGGGTTGCCAGGGCTCGGGCTCGGCCTGTATGCGTCGCAGGGCCTGGCGGTCGCCCACGGCGGCCGGATCGTGCTCGAATCGGAGGGGCGCGACAAGGGCGCCCGGGCGAGGCTGGAGCTCCCGCTGTCCGGTGCGGTGGAGCCCGGCTAGGCCCCACGCCGGTCGCGAGCCTAGAACTCGCGGCGTCCGGCGAACGACTCGATGACCCCGGGCCGGACGAGCTGGTAGATCGCCAGGCGCTGGCCGCCGGGCGCCGTGAACGCGCGCACGGGACCCTGCGGGATCTCCAGGCCGTGGCCGGCCGTCCAGCCGCGGCCCTCGAGCTCCCGCACCGCCGCGTCGAGGTCGGCCACCCGGTAGACGAGGATCGGCTGGTCGCCCTCGAGATGGCCCGCCAGGACGACCTGCGGAGGCCCGTCGGTCAGCTCGACCATCGCCACCCGCGTCCCCATCGCGTCGATCGCGAACACCAGCCGCGCGCCCAGGACCTCGGTGAAGTACCGGACGTCGCCCGCGACGTCGCGGCTCGGGGTGTAGAGGTAGTCGAGCGACTCGAACAGCATGGGCATCCGCCGCTTGCGGCCGGCATCTGCAGCCCATGAGACGCCCGATGTCGCCCGCCTGCAAGCCCCAGCAGGCTCGAGGCGGCGCGCCGGTGGCGTCCGCGAACCTACGGTGAACCCATCGGCGGCGACGGCCGATGACCGGCCGCGAGCGCCGCAGGAGGTTCGGAGATGTGTCTGACGTGTGGCTGCATGGACGCCCACCTCGAGATGGGCGAGGCGAACATCACCTACGAGGACGTCAAGCGCGCGGCCGATGAGAACGGCCGCTCCGTCGTCGAGACGCTGGAGATCATGACCTCGACCGAGGCGAAGGATCGTGCCCAGCACCCGCAGGAGTACGCGCGGCCGGTGGAGGCGCGCTCTTAACGTCCAGCCACCAACGAGGGATGCCGTGAGGGCGTAGGCCGAAGCGGCATCCCGCGTGATGGGCGAAGGACGTTGCTCAGTCGCCCCGGATCCGGAGCAGCCGGCCGTCGGTGAACATGCCGTCGGTCACGAACACCTTGCCGTCCTTGGCGACCTCGACGCCGCCCGGCTGCGAGAGCTGACCGCGGGCGAGCTCGCGCTGCTTCTTGCCCTTGACCTCGAGCAGGACCGCCGGCGGGAAGTCGCCGGTCGTGAAGCCCTCCTCGAAGGCGAGCCAGCCGTCCTCGGCGATCTCGTAGACGTAGAGCGTCCCGTTGTTCGGGTTGAAGGCGATGTCGAAGATCGACGTGAAGCCCGACTTCCAGACCGAGCAGTTGGGGTCCTTGACGTCGACGGAGCAGACGGCGCCCACGGCGTTGGGGTTGACGCGCCAGATGTGGGCCGAGCCCGGCTTGCCGGGGAAGCCGATCAGCTGGCCGACGTAGGCCCAGCCGTCCGGCCCGATGGTGACCGTCGTCGGGACGGCCTCGGCGGGCAGGAACGGCGGCAGGCTCGGGTCGCCGAGGTGGTCGGTGCCGACCAGCTCGTTGCGCCAGCGGGCCACGGTGCGCGCATCGCCGTTGGGGCTGACCCGGATCACGTCGTTGCCCGCCGCATCGGCGATCAGGACGTCGCTGTTGCCGACGGCCGAGAGGCCGTTCGGGTTGGACTCCGTGGGGTTGGGCGGGTCGTCCTTGTCGGTGGGATCGGGATCGCCGACCTGGTACGCGGTGATGTCGAGGATGGCCTCGACCGGTCCGCCCGCGGTGGCCTGGCGGTACAGCACGCCGTCGGTGCCGATCGCCCAGCCCGCGCCGTCGGGCGTCCCGACGATGTCGGTCACGTTCAGCGGGTCGGTGATCGGTTGGGCGGTCCGGTGCGCTCGACCGGTCTGGCTGTACTGGAGCACCGGTCCCGGCGCACCCGCCCAGCCCTGCCCGACGAAGATCGACTTGCCGCCGGTGTCGAGGCCCTTGGGCGACGACAGGCCGTGGAGCAGCACGACCACGTGGCTGCGGGCGGCGACCGGCGCCGCCGATGCCAGGGTGCCCAACAGGAGCAGGCCAGCCGCAGCGAGGCTGGCGGTCCGACGATGGCTCACAGCCACGTACCTCCGCTTGTCCCCGGTGTGAACCATCAGTCTAGTGCCCGAGCGGTGCCCGAGATCCGCTGACTCCGACAATCGGACGATCCCGGTGCGCCGGCGCACCGCGGCCGGCGCCGGTCTCTTTCGGGCGCACGCGCGATCGGCCCGGCGCGGTCGTGACCTAGTGTTGGCGGGGGACGCTGCGCGCGACTGACCGCGGCTGCGGCCTCGCGCCGGACCGTTTTCACGGTGCCGACGTCGATTACGGAACGTTTCGGCGACCTCCAACGCCAAACGCTCCATGCGCGACCAAGTCGGCCGCGCGAAGGTCGAGGCGAACGTGCAGCGTGACCTCGTGGAGCGAGCGCAGCGGGGCGATCATGACGCCTTCGCCGCGCTGGCAGGCGCCACGATCGGCCGCATGGACGCCGCCGCGCGACTGATCCTGAGGGACCCCGATCGCGCCGAGGACGCCGTCCAGGAGACGCTCGTCCGCTGCTGGCGCGACCTGCCGACCCTCCGCGACCCCGACCGCTTCGAGGCCTGGCTGAACCGGCTGTTCCTCAACGCCTGCCGCGATCAGCTCCGCTCCGCCAAGCGCCGAAGCATCGAGGTCGTGCTTCCCGAGATCCACCCGCTGTCCGTGCCGGACGCCCAGTCGGCCTCGGCCGATCGGGACGAGATCGAGCGTGGCGTGAGCCACCTCGAGCCCGACCACCGGACGCTCATCGTCATGCACTACTACCTGGGCCTGCCGCTCCCCGACGCGGCCGCAGCCATCGGGATCCCGGTGGGGACCGCCAAGTCGCGGCTCCATCGGGCGACCCAGGCGCTGCGCGCCGCGCTCGATTCGGACGCACGCACTCGCACCGAGCTAACGGAGGGTCGTTCCTGATGAAGCAGCGACCCGACGTCGACCGGCTGCTCTCGACGTGGTCCGAGGACGCCTACTCGCCACCCGCCCCGGCGTACCTGTCAAAGGTGCTCGAGCGGACGCGACGGACGAGGCAACGGCACGCCTGGGCAAGCCTCGAAAGGTGGCTTCCCATGACCGTCACGACCGATCGACCTGCCGCGCCGAGGGCGCTGCGTCTCGCCTGGATCCTGCTCATCGTCGTCGCCCTTGTCGTCGTCGCGGCGGGGATCGCGATCGTCGGCTCGCGGCTCCTCGTGCCGTCCCCGGCGCTGCCTCTCGGCGGGGCGGCCGTGATCGCGTTCACGTCTCAGGACGGCGGCGAGACCGAACCCCTGGTGGGCGACCTCTACACCGTCCGCGCCGACGGCACGGACCTCCGTCGGCTGACCGATGCCTCCAGCACAGCCGGCATCGACCAGTCGCCGCTGTGGTCGCGCGATGGCACGCGCATCGTCTTCCGCCACTTCCAGGGGGCGACGGACTCGGTCGTGGTGATCGACGCCGGTGGCGGCAACCGGACCACCCTGTGGACGGGTGTCGCCGGGCGAGATGTGTACTGCTCCGAGCACGACGACTCCTCGTGGTCGGCGGACGGGCAGACCGTCGTCTTCGCCGCCCACGCGGCGTGCCCCGGCCAACCAGACCTGTTCGTCGTCCCGGCCGACGGGTCGGCGGAGGCGGCGATGCTCCTGCCTCCCGGCACGAACGGCGTGTTTCCGAGGTTCTCGCCCGACGGCCGACGGATCGCCTTCCTGGGCAGTGAGGGCGGCGGCGCCACCGCCCTCTACGTCGCCGAGTTCGGATCGGCAGGCGCCGGGACTCGCGGCCTCCAGGTCCGTCGGATCGGTCCCAATCTCGAAGGCAGCCCGGAGGAGCAGTGGTTTCCGCCGCAGTGGTCCCCCGACGGCACCGAGCTCGCCGTCGCGGTTGGACCGTTCGGCAAGGGCGACATCGTCGTCGTGAAGGCCGACGGTTCGGGGCAACGCGTCCTGGCGACCGACCAGGCGGCCAACCCGACCTGGTCGCCGGACGGCAAGCGCATCGCATTCCACCGCATCGTGGATGTGTCGGAACGCTGGCATGAGCGGCCGTGCACCATGCGCGTCTGGGTGATCAACGCGGACGGCAGCGGTGAGCGGCGCCTCGACCCGCTGGTCGACGGCTGCGTTCTCCCGCCGGTCTGGTCGCCCGACGGGACCCGGCTGTTGAGTCTGCTGATCGTGGACGACTACTTCCATGTCGGTGTCCTCGCCGCGGATGGCGACGACCCGCCGGTCGTCTTCGACCAGTCGTACGGCGCTTCCTGGCAGGCCGTCGCCGCACCGCTGCCGCCGGCGCCCTCCTTCGCCGCCGCCAGCGCCGCACCCTGATCCTCGCGTCAGCGTGCGCCCGACGACCCTGGCCCGTGCCGGGGTCGTCGGCTTTCCGCCGCGCGCCGTTCGGGCGTATACAGGGAGCCTTCGACAAGGACTGCGACCGACGGGAGGCGAGGCCGATGAAGCTCGGCGTGATCATTCCCCAGGGCTGGACCGGCGACTACGACGGCTGGGATCCGTCGAAGGCGTGGGCTCGGAGCGTGACGCTGGCGAAGCAGGCCGACGAGCTGGGCATCGAGTCGATCTGGGTGTTCGACCACTTCCACACCGTGCCCCGCCCGACCGACGAGATCACCTTCGAGTCGTTCACGATGCTCGTCGGCGCTGGCCGCGGTCACGACCCGGGTCCGGCTCGGGCACGTCGTGATCTGCACCGCGTTCCGGAACCCCGCCCTGACGGCCAAGATGATCTCGACGATGGACGTCATCAGCGGCGGCCGGATGGAGCTCGGGATCGGCGCCGGCTGGAAGCGCGACGAGTGGGACGCCTACGGCTACGGGTTCCCGGAGACGCGCGAGCGGCTGGCTCGCCTGGCCGACGACCTCGAGGTCGTGAACCGGATGATGGCCGGCGACAAGCACCAGCACGCGACCTTCGACGGCAGCTACTCGAGCGTCACGGACGCCCGCAACGTCCCCAAGCCGATCCAGCGGCCGCGGGTCCCGATCATGGTCGGCGGCAACGGGCCCAACGTCACCTGGCGCCTGGCGGCGAAGCACGCCGACGAGCTGAACCTCGACGGGATGGACCCGTCCGAGGTGGCCGCCGCCCTGCCGACCGTCCGCGCGCGGTGCGAGGAGATCGGCCGCGACCCGGCGACGCTCGCGATCTCGGTCCACATGTGGTGGGACCACATCAAGGTCGACCGGGCAGCAGCGCGTCGACCGGCTGGCCGGGTTCCGCGAGCTCGGCGTCAGCCGCGTGATGGGCCTGGTCAGGACGATGACGACCGACGACGAGGCGCTGGGCAGCTACATCGAGGACGCGCAGGCGGCCGGCGTCGAGGTCGGCTGACGGGACGACATCAGACTTGCGGGAAGCGCTGTCGATTCCGGGGCGTATCGTTCGTCATCCGGTCGGGCGTGCGATGACCGCCGCCGACCAGAGGAGGCCTAGACCATGGCGAACTTCCTGCTCACGTTCCACGGCGGGAGCATGCCCGAGACCAAGGAGGCACAGGACCAGGTCATGAAGGCCTGGACCGACTGGTTCGGCACGCTCGGCGACGCGCTCGTCGACGGCGGCAACCCGATCTCCCAGTCGAAGGCCATCTCGCCGGACGGCTCGGTCATGGACGCGACGTCCGCCCCGACCGGCTACTCGATCCTCAAGGCCGACAGCCTCGACGCGGCCGTCGGGCTGGCCAAGGGCTGCCCGGTGCTCGCGGGCGGCGCCGCGGTCGTCGTCTCGGAGACGTTCCCGGTCATGTGACCTCCGGCCGGATGGCCGGCCACGAGGCGGCGGGACGCCGGGCGCATCCGTGCCCGGCGGTCGCGTCGTACCATCCGGCGATGACCGCCGCGTTCCCGATCACCCGCCGCCTGTTCCTCGTCGACCTCGGTCGCGCGGGCGTCGCGGTGACGGTGCTCGGCCTGGCCGGCTGCGCGACGTCGACCTCCGGGTCGCCGTCGTCTCGCGCGGCGGCATCCACGTCGTCATCGGCCGACGGGGCACCTGACGCGGGCTCGCCCGGCTCCTCCGCCGGGTCCGCGACGGACGCCGCGACAGGCGGCGGCTCGTCGGGCGGGGCGTCCGCGGACGGCCCGACCTCCTGGCATCGCGTCGACCTCGGGTTCGTGTCCGCGTACGTCCTCGCCCGTGGCGGCGAGGCCGCCGTCGTGGACACCGGCGTGCCCGGCAACGAGGGCGCGATCCTGGAGGCGCTCGAAGCCGCCGGGCTCGGCTGGTCGAACGTCGGCCACGTGATCCTCACCCACCGGCACCAGGACCACGTCGGCAGCGCGCCGGCGGTCCTCGACGCCGCCCCGGACGCCGCGGCCTACGCCGGCGCGGCGGACATCCCGGCCATCGACGTCCCACGAGCGCTCGTTCCGGTCGCGGACGGCGATCGGGTCTTCGGGCTGCGGATCCTCGCGACGCCCGGTCACACCAACGGGCACGTCTCGGTGCTCGACGAGGCGGGCGGCGTCCTCGTGGCCGGCGACGCGCTCGCCACGTCCGGCGGCAAGCCCACGCCGCCCAACCCGGGCTTCACCGTGGACATGGACGAGGCGACGGCCTCGATCGCGAAGCTCGGGTCGCTGGCCTTCGAGACGCTGCTCGTCGGGCACGGCGAGCCGATCGAATCGGGCGCGGCGGCCCTGGTCAAGGCGCTCGCCGCCGGCTGACAGCCCACGGTCGCGGCGTGGAATGATCGCGCCATGACCCTCCCGACGGTCGATCCGCAGGGCTTCACGGTCTGGCTCACCGAGAACGCGCTGCCGCTGCTGATCGCGGCGGTGGTCCTGTTCGTCGTCTACCGCTGGGCGCGGCCGGCGATCCACCGCGTGCTGGTGCGAGTGATGCACGCGCCAGCAGGCCGAGCTCGCCGACGACCCCGCGCTGATCGAGGAGACGGATCGACGGGTCGCCACCCTCGAGGACCTGTTCGCCAAGATCCTGCGCTTCGCCGTCGGTCGTCGCGTCTGATCGTCGTGGTCCTCGGCGTGTTCGACCTGTGGTCGGTGCTGGCAGGTCTCGGCCTCGTGCTCGCCGCCCTCACGCTCGCCGGCCAGAGCATCATCCTCGACTACCTGATGGGCATCCTGATCCTGACCGAGGGCCAGTACTTCAAGGGCGACGTCGTCCAGCTCGGGACGGTGGAGGGCACGGTCGAGGAGGTCGGGCTGCGGCGGACGGTCGTGCGCGACGTCAAGGGCACGGTCCACTCGGTCTCCAACGGGACGATCCGCGTGTCGTCGAACCGGACGCGCACCTACGCCCTGGCGACGGTCGACCTCGACGGCATCGCCGGTAGCGACGTCGAGGGCGTCATCGAGGTGTTCGACGCCGTCGGCCTCGCCTTGTCGGAGGACGAGGCCTTCGAAGGCAAGCTCCTGGACGTGCCCGGGTACGCCGGGACGATCCGGCTGTCGTCGGCCGGCGCGACGCTCCGCCTCAGCGGTCGGACCCGCCCGGACGCGCGAGCGGAGGTCGAGACCGAGATGCGGCGCCGGGTGGCTGCCGGCCTGGCCGCGCGGGGCATCGAGCCGATCCGGCCCGGCGCGTACGCCCCGGTCGACGCCCGCTGACGAGGCGCCGTCGAGCCAGCGGATCGTGCGACTCGGGCGATGCCGGCGCCGCCGGGGGCATCGCTATGCTGGCCCGGCCGCGCCCGGTCGCTCATGTCCATCGGCCGCGTGGCGCCCCGGGAGGGCCAGTGCGTGACGGCTGACGGCTCCGCGAGACCCGCCCGGCTCTCGGACCGGCTCCGGCCGCTCGTCCGGCGGTACGTCCCGATCACGGCGTGGGCCAGAACCTATCCGCGCGCCTGGCTGCGCCCCGACCTGATCGCCGCGCTGACCTCGTGGGTGGTGATGGTGCCGGTCGCGCTCGCCTACGCGGGGCTGGCGGGCGTCCCGCCCGAGGTCGGCCTGACGACGGCGTTCGCGGCCATGACGGTCTACGCCGTGTTCGGCACGAGCCGCCACCTCAAGGTCACCGCGAGCTCGACGATGGCGATCATGTCGGCGGCGGTCGTCGTCGACCTCGCCGGTGGCGACCCGGCGACTGTACCTCGTGCTGACGGCGGCGCTGGCGATGACCGTCGGCGTGCTGCTGCTCGCCGCGCGGCGTGGCGCGGCTCGGCTTCGTCGCCGACTTCCTCACCAAGTCGGTGGTGACCGGTTTCATCTTCGGCCTCGCGATCACGATCGTCGTGGGGCAGCTGCCCAAGCTGCTCGGCGTGCCGTCGGTGAGCGGCTCCGTCCCCGACCAGCTGCGCCAGCTGGTCGCCGAGATCCCGAACACCGACCCGTACACGCTCGCGATCGGCCTCGTGTCGCTGGCGCTGATCGTCGTGCTGCGCCTGGTCTCGAGGCGGATCCCCGGCCCGCTGATCGCCCTGGTGCTGGGGCTGGTCGCCGTGCCCGTGCTCCACCTGCAGGACAAGGGCGTGAGCGTCGTGGGCGCCGTCGCGACGGGGCTGCCGACGATCGGGCTCCCGATCCCGCCCGTTGCCGCGATCCCCGTGCTGATCCTCGGGGCGTCCGGGATCGTGTTCCTCGCGGTCGGCGAGTCGGTCGGCGCGGGCCGCGGATTCGCCAGCCGGCACCGCTACGAGATCGATGCCGACCAGGAGCTGCTCGCGCTGGGTGCCGCGAACATCGCCAGCGGCCTGTTCGGCGGTTTCACCACCGACGCGAGCCTGTCCCAGACCGCCACCGCCGAGGCGGCAGGCGCCAAGTCGCAGCTGTCATCGCTGGTGACCGCGGGCCTCATCCTCGCGACGGCGGTCTTCCTCGCCCCGCTGTTCGCGGACCTGCCGAACGCGGTCCTCGGTGCGATCGTCATCGCCGCCTCGCTCAGCCTGATGGACGTCACCGAGATGCGGCGCTACTGGGCGTGGCGGCGGACGGACTTCCTGGTGGCGATCGTCGCGCTGGTCGGCGTCCTGCTCACGACCGTGCTCACCGGCCTCGCTATCGCGGTCCTGCTGTCGGTCGCCTTCCTGCTGTATCGCGCCAGCCGGCCGTACGTCGCGGCCCTCGGACGCATCCCCGGCTACCGCAACACGTTCGGCGACGTGCAGCGCCACCCCGACGCCGAGATCGTCCCCGATCTGCTGCTCGTGCGCATCGACGCCCCGCTGTACTTCTTCAACGCGAACGTCGCCAAGGCCCAGATCCTCGACCTGGTCGCCGCTCGCGATCCCGCGCCGCGCGGGCATCCTGATCGACCTCGCGGCGACGGCCGACCTCGACGTGACCACGACCGACATGCTGTTCGAGCTCGTCGCCGACCTCGAGGAGCGCTCGATCGAGCCGATGCTGGCGCAGGTCAAGGGCTCGGTGCGCGATCGGATGCGCCGGACGGGGCTGATGGAGCGGATCGGCGAGGACCGGCTGTACCTGTCGATGGGCGCCGGTGTCACCGACTTCCTGCGCCGCCTGGAAGGCGGCGACGCCGTGCCGGGCGCCGACGCCCGGACGCCGAGGCACCGTCCGGTTGATCAACCGGGCGTGCGCGAACGCCTTGCGGTCGCTTCGCGCCGAGGCGTACGCTGCGGCCGCCCGCGGTTCGAGCGTCCGCCGGATGCGTCGAAGCCCCGCGCGGCGTCGGAGCGAGAGGTAACAACGGCCCGTGAAGAATCCCCCGATCCTGATCTCGGTACTCGGCTTCTTCGGCCTGATGGTCGGCTTCTACTACATCTTTGCCGGGCTGCGGATCCTCGGCTTCAACTTCTTCGGCGTCTTCGCGACCGCCCCGGTGACCACCGGCTGGGGCTTCTGGGGCGCGATGTGGGTCATCGTCGGCCTCATCTACTTCGCCGCTGCCTACGCGCTGTGGACGCTCCAGCCGTGGGGATGGCTGTTCGCGGTGATCCTCTCCGTGTTCGCCCTGATCTCCGCGTTCTTCGTGATGTTCGACGCGGGGCTTGGCCCGGCGCTCGGCGCGGCCCTGCTGCCCGGGATCATCCTCCTGTACCTCAACACCGCCGAGGTCAAGAAGGCGTTCGACATGGACGCGACGAGCGGCGTCTGACCCGACTCACCTTCGACCGCGACACGACGGGCGCCCGGACGGGCGCCCGTCCGCATGTCCGGGCCCGTATCGCGCTGTCAGCCGGGCTCGGCCGGCCGCACGTCGTGCAGCGCCCTGACCTCGGCCCGCAGGGCCGTGAGCTCGGCGAGGATGGCGGTGCTCGTCGCCGGATCGGGTGTCGCTGACGGTGCGGCGGCGGGCGCGGCATCGTCGTCGGTCTTGGGCGGCGGCACGAGGATGCTGGCCAGGATGCTGGCCAGGGCGCCGATGATCCCGACGCCCGCGAACATCACCGACACGCCTGTCAGGCGCCCGAGGGTCGTCACCGGGTAGTAGTCCCCATAGCCGACCGTGGTGATCGTGACCACGGCCCACCACAGTGCGTCGCCACCGGTCTTGATGTTGGCGTCGGGCGACCGGCTCTCGAACTGCAGCACCAGGATGCTCGCCACGCACAGGACCATGCCCGCGGCGAGGATCGTGATGAAGGTCGCGTATTCGCCCCGGTTGTCGAGCACGTCCTTGACGAGCGCCTTTCGCTTCTGGCCGCCCAGCAGCTTGCGGATGCGGGCAAGGCGGCTCAGGCGGGCGAGTCGGAACAGCGCCGTCAGCTGGAAGACGCCGAAGCTCGGGATCGACCCGAGCAGGTCCAGCCAGCCCCGCTGGCGGATGAAGTACGCGGACCTGGGCCTGGCGCCCGTGATGTTGTACGTGAAGTCGATCAGGAAGATCACGCACACGGCGTTGTCGTAGACGTTGAGGAGCTGGCGGGTCTCGGGGTCGACCCAGGGGATGACCAGCAGCGCCATCAGCGCGAGCGAGAAGATCGTCAGGACCAGGATGAAGATGTTGTAGGCGTTGCCGTGCTCGCGGAGCACGGGAGCCTGGGCTGTCACGGGTTCGCGCCTCCTCCATCGTGACCCTTCGCTGGGGCGCGCCCATCCTAGCGAGCCGGGCCCCACCGGATTTCACCAATGAACGGTGACCGGGGTTCTTCACGCCGCCGGTAGACTCGGGAATCCGCGGCCGTGCAGATCATTGGCGATCAGAGACCCGGGGCAGCCATGGAGTACGACGGATGACGGACAAGCAGGACAAGGTCACCGATCCCGCGACGGGCAAGGTCGAAGGGTTCGTCGTGGCCGCCGACGACGGGGACGTGACGAGCGTGGTCGCCGGCGCAGCCGACGATCAGGGCAACGCGATCATCGAGGCGGTCGTGGCCGATGACGAGGGCATCCTCGCCGAGGGCGCGATCGGCGTCTCGGGCAACAGCGCCGTGATCGTCGCCCGGTTCGCCAACGTCGACGCGGCCAAGGCCGCGTACGAGGGCATCGTCGAGGCCGAGAAGTCGGGGGCCATCGACATCGACGGCGTCCTCGTGGCCAACGCCGACGCGACGGGCAAGATCAACATCGTCAAGATGACCGACCACAAGACGCGCAACGGCTTCCTCGCGGGCGCCGTGGCCGGCGTGGTGGTCGGCATCATCTTCCCGCCGTCGATTATCGCCTCGGCGCTGGTCGTGGGCACGGGCGGAGCGGCGATCGGCAAGCTCCGCAACGTCAACGCCCGCAGCGCCACCGCGAAGGACCTCGCGTCGGTGCTGACCCCCAACTCGTCAGGGATCATCGCGCTCGTGAGCCTGGCGCAGGTCGACGCGGTGAAGGAGAAGCTGCCCGAGGCCGAGGAGGTCAAGGCGGCACCGGTCAGTGACGAGACCGCGGCGGCCGTCAAGGACGCCGCCAAGGCAGCGGGCTCCGTCCCCGCCTGAGACACTACCGACGGGCCCGCCGTTTCCCGGCGGGCCCGTTCGCACCCCGCGACGTTGTGGGCGAGCCGTCCCACGACGTCTCCTCGTCCCTGGTCGGGCGACGCCGAGGCCTCAGGCCGCCGGCGCGTCGATGGGTGCGTCCTCGGCCCCGAGCGCTGACACGTCGGCGATCGCGACCTGCATGTCGAGGCGCCGGAACTCGGGCAGCGCCAGCGCGATGGCGCCGAGGCCGGCCAGCGTCAGGAGGCCGCCCGACACGACGGACGCCTGGTACGGCAACACGATCGCGGTGATCATCCGGCCGACCGCGCTGATCGCCTGGCCGATCCACAGCAGCCGGTAGTCGCGGTCGAGCCGCAGCGGCGTGGGGTCGACGAGGATGCCCCCGAGCCGGCGGTGCGGCGGTCGCGGCTGGTCGGTCATCCGGCCCATGGTGCCATCCGGTGCGAGATCGGGCGACGATCCCGGCCGGCGAACGCAGGTAGGGTGGCGCAGTCGCTGCTAACATTCGACAGACCGTGTACACAATCAAGGAGGCGTCGGCCAGATCGGGCGTCGGGTCGCCGCTGATCCGGGCCTGGGAGCGCCGCTACGGCGTGCCCCGGCCGGGGCGGACGCCGTCCGGCTACCGGCTGTACGACGACGACGCGGTTCGGGTGCTCGTCGCGATGCGGACACTGACCGAGACCGGCTGGGCGGCCTCCGAGGCCGCGCGCGCGATCGTTGCGGGCGAGATCAAGATCGACGACCTCGTGCCGCGGGGCATGCCGTCTCGAGGCGGCACGGCGGCCAGCGCTTCCTCGGCTCGCGACCATCGGGCGCGGATGATCGAGCGGTTCGTCGCCGCCGCGGAGGCGAGCTCTGCGTCGGCGACCGAGGCGGCCCTCGACGAGATGTTCGCGTCGGGCTCGTTCGAATCGGTGGTCGATGACGTCCTGCTGCCGGCCGCCGCCGCGCTCGGCGACGCCTGGGCGAGCGGCCGGCTGAGCGTCGGCGGCGAGCACGCCGCGAGCGCGGCGGTGGCCAGGCGGCTCGGTGCAGCGTTCCAGGCCGCCGGGGCACCCGGGAAGGTGTCGGTGGTGGTCGGGCTGCCGCCGGGCTCGCGCCATGAGCTCGGGGCGCTCGCGTTCGCGGCCGCGCTCCGCCGTCGTGGCGTCGGCGTGCTCTACCTCGGCTCGGACGTGACGGTCGACGGCTGGATCGACGCAATCACCCGGACTCGCGCTCGGGCGGCCGTCGTCGGCGTGATCACCGATGCCGACCGGGAGGCGGCAGCCGATGTCGTCGAGGCGCTGCTCGAGCACCACGTGCCACTAGTCGCCGTCGGCGGGGCGGCGGCCTCGGGCAGCGCGTCGGATGAGGGAACGGGCGCCGTGCGGATGCCCGATCGCGTCGTCGATGCCGCCGCGACCGTGGCCGAGGCGGTCGTTCGGCGACGCTGACCGGCCGAGCCTCCGCGATGACCAGGCCGGGCGCTGGGAGACCTAGGCGTCTGGCGCCGAGTCCGCGGGTTTTGCGAGCCCGGCCACGAGGTCCCACAGGCGCCGGCGATCGCGCGCCGAGAGCCTGGTCGAACGGACGCGGTCGAACGGCCGCGGGCGGCGGTCCAGGTACAGCCCCCCGTCGATCGCTGCCGCGTCAGGGTGCGTCGCCAGCCAGACGATCGTGTCGATGCCCTGGGCGGTCGACCGGAGCAGCGGTCGCATGACCCGGTGGAAGCCGGGCAGCGCCTCGGCGAGCCCGGGCGTGTCGGCCCAGCCGGGGTGCATCGCGGCGAATGCGACCGATCCGCGACTCCGCCGCGACCACTCGCGCATCAACGCCACCTGAGCCCGTTTTGCTCTCGCGTACGCGCGCGTCCCGTCGTAGTCGCCGCCGGCGAACTGGAGGTCGTCGAGCGGCAGGCGTTGCGCGTACATGCCGCCCGAGGTGACCGCGATCACGCGCGACCCCGGCGTCTGGCGGAGGAGGGGTTCGAGGCCATGCTCGAGCGCAAACGGGCCAACGACGAGGATCGCCAGCGTCGATTCGATGCCGTTGGGGCTCTCGGATCGCGCCGCATGGATCGCGCCGGCGTTGTCGATCAGGACGTCGAGCCGGGGCTCGGTCGCCAGAATCCGGTCGACCGCCGTCGCGACAGACTCGAGCGACCCGAGGTCGGCGACGACCACGGGAAAGCGGTCGGACCGATGTGCCGCAACGAGCGCCTCGCGGAGGCGCTCGAGTCGCGACGAGCTACGCCCGACCAGGATCACGCGCGCCCCCAGATCCGCGAGCACCCATGTCGCCGCGAGCCCGAGGCCCGAGGTGGGCCCCGTCACCAGGGCGGTGCGCCCCGTCAGGGCCCCGGGCTCCGGGGAGGACCACGCGAACAGCCGCCCGCGCACCGCCGGCCCGATGCGGCTGAAGCTGCCGATAACCGAGACCTCGAGTATCGCGTCCACCGTCGCCGCCAACGTGTGACGGACGGTTGACAGTGCGCCAGATAAACCTGTACGGTTGCGTTCAAACATTAGACAATCACTATACACCGAGACGCAACCATGACCGTGCTCCGCGAACGCATCCACACCACGCTGCCGCTCGAGCGGGCCTTCGCCTTCGTCGGCGATTTCGCCAACACCGCGCAATGGGATCCGGGCGTCGCGACCTCCGTGCGCACGAATCCCGGGTCGGTCGGCGTCGGGGCGCGGTACCGCCTGGGCGTGCGCATGGGCGGGCGGACCGTCCCGATGGAGTACGAGATCACGGCCTTTGAACCCCAACGGCTCGTGGTTCTCGAGGGTGCCGGCCGCGGTGTCCGGGCGATCGACGAGATCCGGTTCAACATGACCGCCGACGGCACCCGGATCGACTACATCGCAGACATCCGGCTCGTCGGCCTCCTCCGCCTCGTCTCGCCACTCAGCGGCGGGGCGCTGGCGCGCGTCGGGCGTGAGGCGCGCCTGGGCATGGAACGCGCGCTCGAGCGACGGGCCACGGGGGCCTGAAGGATGGACGTCGCGATCGTCGGCTCCGGGATCAGCGGCCTCACGGCCGCCTACGCGCTCCGGACGGACCACCGTGTCACCGTGTTCGAGCAGGAGCGCGACGCCGGCGGCCACGTGGCGACGGTCGCGGTCGGGGCGCCCGGCGGACCGGTGGCGGTCGACACCGGCTTCATCGTCTACAACGAGCGGACCTACCCCCGGTTCGTCGGGCTGCTCGACGAGCTCGGCGTCGAGACGCAGGCGAGCGACATGTCGTTCGGCTCTGCCTGTGACGCCTGCGGGATCGCGTTCAGCTCGCGCGGCGCCCGCGGGCTCTTTCCCGACCTGCGAACGGTCGCGCGGCCTGGCCAGTGGCGGATGCTGGCCGACATCGGGCGCTTCTACCGCGAGGCGCGCGCCGTGCTCGTCGAGCCGATGCCGACGACGGCGACGCTGGGCGACTGGCTCGACGCGCAGCGCTTCGGACGCCCGTTCCGCGATCACTTCCTGGTGCCCATCGCGTCGGCGGTGTGGTCGACCGCAGCGGACCGGATCCACGAGTTCCCTCGTCGCCTACCTGCTGCGCTTCCTCGACAACCACGGGCTCATCGGCCGGGGAATGGCGCCGCCGTGGCGAGTCGTCTGCGGCGGCTCGCGCGCCTACGTCGACCGCCTCATCGACACGCTGCCCGCGGGCACGGTGCGGACGGGCTCCCCGGTCCTCGACGTCCGGCGCGATCCGTTCGCCGTGACGATCGTGACCGAGGCACGCGGTGTCGAGCGGTTCGACGCCGTGATCCTGGCGACCCACGCCGACGACGCGCTGCGCCTGCTTGGCGACGCGGATCCGCGCGAGCGACGGGTGCTGGGCGGCTTCGAGTACTCGACCAACGCCATCGTCCTCCACACCGACGACCGCCTCCTGCCCGCCAATCCTCGCGCCCGCGCCTCGTGGAACGTCAGGACCGCCGACTGCCGCCGCCCGGCCGACGCCCTGACGATGACCTACCACATGAACCGCCTGCAGTCGCTGCCGGGTGCAGTCGACTACTGCGTGTCGGCGAACCCGGGCGACGCCGTACGACCCGATCGCGTGATCGTGGAGCGGGCGATGTCACACCCGATCTACACGTTCCAGACGCTCGAGGCGCAGCGCGGGCTGGCTGGGCTCCAGGGTCGGAGCCGGACCTGGTTCGCGGGCGCCCACCTCGGGTACGGGTTCCACGAGGACGGCTGCCGATCGGGCTTCGAGGTCGCGGACATGGTCCGCGGCGCGGTCGCGCAGGTGGCCGCATGAGGTCGCACCTCCTCGATGGCAAGGTCCGCCATCGCCGGTCGCGCCCGTTCACCTACGGGCTCGAGCACGACGTGTGGTACGCCGCCCTCGACCTGTCCGAGCTGAACGAGCTCGACACCCGGCTGCGCCTGTTCGGTCGCAACCGCCGATCCGCGGCCGTGTTCCGCGACCGGGATCACCTCCCGGTCCCCGCGACCGACGTCGACGCTGACCTGCGGTCGCACCTCCGCGCCCACGGCGAGGATCCCAACGGCTGGCGCGTGACCCTGATCACGAACCTGCGGGTGCTCGGCTACGTGTTCAACCCGGCCTCCTTCTACCTGTGCCGCGATCGTCAGGGCGGGCTGCGCGTCGTCGTCGTCGAGGTCCACAACACCTATGGGGAACGGCACCTCTACACGCTCCGGGCACGCGTAGACGGGGAGGCCTATCCGTTCGCGGCGGCGATGGACAAGGCGTTCTTCGTCTCGCCGTTCATCGAGGAGGCCGGCACGCTACGCCGTCCACGTCCGGGACGAGCCCGACGGCGTGCGCATCGCGATCGCGCTGCGCCAGGACGGTCAGCCGCTGCTGAGCACAAGCCTCGTGCTGCGGCGCGTGCCGCTGACGGACCGCTCGCTGCTGCGGATGCTGGTGCGCCATCCGTTGCTGACGCAGCGCACGATCGGACTCATCCACTGGCACGCCGTGCGACTGTGGCTGCGCGGCGCCCCGTTCTTCCGCCATGGTGCAACGGCTCCCGCCCCGGTCAGGCCGGCGGCCCAGCGCGCCCGCGAGACCATCCGATGAGCACGCAGGCCGGCGTCCGCCGGACCGAGCTGCCGCTCGGGCGCCTGATCGATGAGGCCGCGAGGCGGGTCATGCTCGGCGCCGCGCGACGGATCCGTGTCGGCCGGCTGACCGTGGTCCTGCCGGATGGGCAGCGGCACGCCTTCGGCGATCCCGTCGCGACAGACGCGGCGGAGATCCGCATCCACGACACCGCCGCCGTCGTGCGGATGCTGCTCGGGGGCGACGTCGGCGCCGGCGAGGCGTACGTCGATGGCCTGTGGTCGAGCCCCGACCTCCCCGCGCTGCTCAAGCTGGCCGGCTCGAAACCGGGAGGCGCTCGCGATGCCCGACGGCTGGTGGCGCGTGCCGCTGCGGCTCCGGCGGACCTTCGCCCATCGCGGCCGCCGGAACACGAAGCCGGGCAGCCGCCGCAACATCGAAGCGCATTACGACCTGGGCAACGACTTCTACCGGCTGTTCCTCGACGAGACGTTGACCTACTCGAGCGCGGTCTTCGACGCGCCCGACGTTCCCCTGGCCGACGCCCAGCGCCGCAAGTACGCGGTGATGGCGGAGCGCGCGGGTATCGTCGGCGGCGAGCACGTGCTCGAGATCGGCAGCGGCTGGGGCGGCTTCGCGCTGTATGCCGCGGGCGAGCTCGGGTGTCGCGTGACCACCGTGACGATCTCGCCGTCCCAGCACCGCCTGGCGACGGCACGGATCCGGGCGGCCGGCCTCGCCGACCGGGTCAGCGTCGAGCTGCGCGACTACCGCGACATCGTCGGCACCTATGACGCCATCGTCTCGATCGAGATGCTCGAGGCCGTCGGCGCCGAGTACTACGCCGCGTTCTTCGCGGCCTGCGATCGGGCCCTGCGGCCAGGCGGGCGGCTGAGCCTCCAGGTGATCGCGTTTCCGGACGTCTCGTACGGGCCGCAGCTGCGCGGGGCGAACTGGATCCAGACCTACATCTTCCCGGGAGGGGTCCTGCCGTCGCTCGCGGCGATCGAGTCGTCCCTCCACGGGACCAGCCTCCTGGTGCGAGGGGTCGACGACATCGCCGCGAGCTACGTCAGGACGCTCCAGGCCTGGCGACGGGCGTTCCTGTCGCGGCTCGACGACGTCCGCGCGATGGGCTTCGACGAGCGGTTCATCCGCGGGTGGGACTACTACCTCTCGATCAGCGAGGCGGGCTTCGCGACCGGCATCACGCAGGACTTCCAGATCGTGCTCGAGAAGGGTCGCGGCCTGGGCTGACCGGCCGTCGCGACCGAAGTCACGATGGGGTACCGTCGAGGGCGTGACAGCCGATCTGGTCGAGCGCCACCGAGAGCGTCTCGACGCCGCCATCGCGGCCACCGCGGACCGCGGGTTCTGGTCGGCGTTCGCCGAGGATCCCCGCGACTACCCGCCGGAATCGGCAGACGCCGGCCTGGCGGCATTCGAGGCCTACCGCGGCAAGCCGTTCCCGATCGAGCAGGCGGCCACGGCCACGTGGGCCGGCGAGGAGCGATCGCCCTACGGGCTCGAGCTCGGCATCACGTACCCCGTGGCCGACGTCGACGCCCTGCTGCCGGCCATGGCGGCCGCGATCCCGGCCTGGCGCGACGCCGGCGAGGAGACGCGGGCCGCGGTGTGCGCCGAGATCCTCGAACGGCTCAACGCGCGGTCGCACGAGATCGCCCACGCGGTGATGCACACGACGGGCCAGGCGTTCCCGATGGCGTTCCAGGCGGGCGGGTCGCACGCGCAGGACCGCGGGCTCGAGGCGGTCGCGTTCGCGCTGGCCGCGATGCGCCGCGTCCCGGCGGCCGCGACCTGGGAGAAGCCGCAGGGAAAGCGGCCGCCGCTGCGGATGCTCAAGCGCTACCGGATCGTGCCGCGCGGGATCTCGCTGCTCATCGGCTGCGCCACGTTCCCGACGTGGAACGGCTATCCGGGACTGTTCGCGAGCCTCGCGACCGGCAACCCGGTGCTGGTGAAGCCGTCGCGGCGCGCCGTGCTGCCGCTGGCGATCACGGTGGCCGTCGCCCGCGACGTGCTCGCCGAGGCCGGCTTCTCGCCAGACCTCGTCGCACTCACGGTCGACGCGCCGGGCGACCGGTCGGCGGCCGACCTCGCGCTCCGGCCCGAGGTCCGGCTGATCGACTTCACCGGGTCGACCGCGTTCGGGACCTGGCTCGAGTCGCACGCCACCCAGGCCGTGGTGTTCGCCGAGAAGTCGGGCGTCAACGGCGTCGTGATCGACGCCACGGACGACTACCAGGGCATGCTCCGGAACCTCGCCTTCTCGCTGTCCCTGTACAGCGGCCAGATGTGCACGACGCCGCAGAACCTGTTCCTGCCCGAGGACGGGATCGACACCGACCAGGGGCATCGGTCGTTCGACGAGGTCGCGACGGACCTGGCGGCGGCGATCGACGGGCTGCTGGGCGACCCGAAGCGGGCGGCCGCGGTCCTGGGCGGGATCGTGGGGCCGGACGTGCTCGCCAGGGTCGCCGAGGCGAGCCGCGCGGGAGACGTGGTGCGCGCGTCCGATGGGATCCAGCACCCCGAGTTCCCCGAGGCCGTGACGCGGTCGCCGCTCCTGGTCGCCCTGCCGGCGTCGAACGAGAGCGTCTACGCCCGCGAGTGCTTCGGGCCGGTGACCTACCTCGTCCGGACCGGCGGCACGGCCGAGAGCCTCGAGATCTGGGGCCGGACCACGCGCGAGCACGGGGCGCTGACCGCGGGGCTATACGCCACCGACCCGGGCGTCGTCGAGCAGGCGGAGGCCATCGCCGTCGACGGCGGCGTGTCCCTGTCGATCAACCTGACCGGCGGGGTCTACGTCAACCAGTCGGCGGCCTTCTCCGACTACCACGCGACGGGCGCCAACCCCGCGGCGTCGGCGTCGTTCACGGACGAGGCGTTCGTCGCGCCGCGGTTCCACGTGACGCAATGGCGCCGCCACCTGCCGGACGACCCGACACCCGCCGGGTCCGCGTGACCGAGCCAGGCGCGTCGGGCAGCGCCGCGCGGCCGCTGGTCCGCGTGGACCGGCCGGCGGTCGGACCGCAGGGGACGGTCAACGGGGTCGCGCTGGTCACCCTCGACCGGCCCGAGGCGCTCAACGCGCTTGAGCTTCGAGCTCCTCGCCCAGCTCGTCTCGGCACTCGCGAGCCTGGACGCGGCCGACGACATCCGTGCCATCGTCCTCACCGGTGCCGGCGACCGGGCCTTCGCCGCCGGTGCGGACATCAAGGAGATGGCGGACGGGACGCCCGAGTCGCTCGCCGACGGCGGCGGGTTCGGGCACTGGGACGAGCTGCGCTCGATCCGCACGCCGGTGATCGCGGCCGTGCGCGGCTTCGCCCTCGGCGGGGGCTGCGAGCTGGCGATGGCCTGCGACCTGATCGTGGCCGGCGACGACGCGCAGTTCGGCCAGCCCGAGATCCGGATCGGCGTCATGCCCGGCGCCGGCGGCACGCAGCGCCTGACGCGGGCCATCGGCAAGGCGCGGGCGATGGAGCTGATCCTGACCGGCCGCTCGATCGACGCCCGGGAGGCCGAGCGGCTGGGCCTGGTGACCCGCGTCGTGCCCGCGGAGGCGACCGTCGAGTCGGCGCTCGCGCTGGCCGCCGAGATCGCCGCGATGCCGCCGCTGGCCGTCGCCGCCGCCAAGCGCGCGGTCAACGAGGCGTTCGAGTCCTCGCTGACCGACGGCCTGGCCGACGAGCGGCAGGCGTTCTTCGACCTGTTCGCGACGGCCGACCAGAAGGAGGGCATGGCGGCGTTCGTGGAGAAGCGGCCGCCCCGCTGGACGGGCCGCTGATGAGCGAGACGTCCTACACGTCCCTCCGGTACGAGGTCGAGGACGCGGTGGCGACGATCACGCTCGACCGGCCCGAGGCCCGCAACGCGCTCGACGCCGCGCTGAAGCGCGAGCTCCTGGCGGCGATTCGCGCCGTCCGGGCCGTGACCACGCGGTTCGAGCGCTCATCCTCACGGGCGCGGGCCCCGCGTTCTGCGCCGGCCAGGACCTGCGCGAGTCGTCGGCCCCGGATGCCCCGCCCCTGTCGACGGTCCTGCGCGGCACCTACAACCCCCTGATTCTCGCGATGCGGGGGCTCGACAAGCCGATCGTGGCCGCCGTGAACGGCGTCGCCGCGGGCGCCGGCATGGCCCTGGCCCTCGCGTGCGACCTCCGGATCGCGGCCGACACGGCGTCGTTCGTGCTCGCCTTCGGCCGGGTCGGGCTCGTGCCCGACAGCGGCACGACCTGGTTCCTGCCGCGCCTGGTCGGACTCGGCGCGCGCGGCCGAGCTCGCGCTGATCGGCGACCCGCTCGCGGCCGCCGACGCGGAGCGCTGGGGCCTCGTCAACCGGGTCGTCCCGGCGGAGGCGCTTGCCGCCGAGGCCCGGAGTGTCGCCGCCCGGCTGGCTGCCGGGGCGCCCCGCGCGATCGCCCTGACCAAGCGCGCGCTCAACCGGTCGCTCGAGGCGGGTCTCGAGGCGCAGCTCGAGGACGAGGCGTCCCTCCAGGGGATCGCGGGACGGACCGCGGACCATCGCGAGGGCGTCGCCGCGTTCCTCGACAAGCGTCCGCCGCGGTTCACCGGGGAGTAGCCCCATCAACTGACCGTCGGGTGCAACGCCGTGGCCGCCCGGCGGACTTGACCCGGCGATCCCCGCGCGGGTAGGGTTGCTCGCCTAACGATCGTTCGTTCCGGTCGAACGACCCCGGAGGCCTCCATGGTCGACACCCGGCGACGCCAGATCGAGGACGTCGCGTCCGAGCTGTTCCACGACCAGGGCTACGCGGCGACGGGCGTGCGCGACATCGCGCGTGCGCTCGACATCCAGGGGGCGAGCCTGTATGCGCACGTGACCTCGAAGGAGGCCGTGCTGTGGGCGATCGTCGAGCGAGCGGCGAGCATGTTCGAGAGCGCCGCCGACCGGGCGCTCGACGCGACCCGCGGCCGGTCGCCGTCGGTGCGGATGCGGGCGCTGATCGTCGCCCACGCGTGCGTCGTCACCGGCGGCCCGGAGGCCGCGACCGTGTTCGACCGGGAGTGGCGCCACCTCGAGGACGTGCGGCGCAACGAGATCCGTGGGCGGCGCGACGCCTACGAGCGGCGCTTCCGCGGCCTCATCGAGGACGGCATCGCCAGCGGCGAGTTCGTCGCGGTCGACCCGTCGATCGCGTCGGCCTTCCTGCTGACCGCCCTCAACGCCGTCGGCACGTGGTACCAGCCGGACGGCCTCCGCTCGCCAGAGGAGCTCGCCGACGCCTACGCCGACCTCGCGCTGCGATCGCTCTCGGGCACCGTCGCATGACCGATCCGCTCGCGCTCGCGCCCGTGCTGCCGCTCGCGGAGCGGCGCGCCCTCGCCTTCAACGACGACGCGCTGTCGCACGACGCCCGGTACGACGCGTTCGTCGCGCACGTGCAGGCCGGCGGCAAGATCGAGCCGACCGACTGGATGCCCGAGGAGTACCGGCGCTCGGTGCTGCGGTTCGTCGAGATGCACGCGAACTCCGAGCTCATGGGCGTCCTCCCGGAGCGCGACTGGATCCTCCGCGCGCCGACGCTCCGCCGGAAGCTGGCGCTGACCGCGAAGATCCAGGACGAGGTGGGCCACGCCCAGCTCCTGTACCGGGTCGCCGAGGACCTCGGCAAGCCGCGCGACGCGATGATCGAGGACCTGCTCGCCGGCCGGACGAAGTTCCACAACGTCTTCCACTACCCCACCCGGTCGTGGGCCGACATCGGGGTGATCGCGTGGCTCGTGGACGCCGCCGCGATCGTCGCCCAGCAGGCGCTGCGGGACTCGAGCTACGCGCCGTACGCCCGGACGATGCGCAAGATCTGCTGGGAGGAGTCGGTCCACATCATGCACGGGCGCGACGTCGTGGTGACGCTCGCGACCGGGACGCCCGAGCAGCGCGCGATGCTCCAGGAGGCGCTCGACCGGTGGTGGCCCCCGCTGATGCAGATGCACGGCCCGCGGTCGCCGCGCGACCAGGACCGCGACCTGTTCTGGCGGATCAAGGCGAAGACGTCCGAGGAGCTGCGCCAGGAGTTCCTCGGGATCTACGTGCCTCGGGTGTTCGAGCTCGGGCTGACGCTCCCGGACCCGGCGCTGCGCCTGGATGAGCCGTCCGGCGAGTGGCGCTACACGGAGCCCGACTGGGACGAGCTGCGGGCCGTCGTCACGGGGCACGGCCCGGCGTCGGCGGAGCGCGTGGCCTTCCGGCAGGCGAGCTGGGACGAGCAGGCCTGGGTCCGGGCCGCGATCGCCGGCGGTCGCCGGGCGGCGGCGTGAGGCCCCGATGACGGACCAGGTGCCGGTCGACCGGATCGACGAGCTCGGGGCTGACGCGGTCGCCGGCCTCGAGCCGTACGAGGTCTTCCGCCAGGAGAAGGAAGGCGACGCGATGCGCCACGGGGGCTCGGTCATGGCCCCCGACCGCGTGCTCGCGCTCCACTACGCCCGGGAGCTCTACGGCAGGCGCCAGGAGAGCGTGCGGCTGTGGGTCGTCCGTCGCGAGGACATCGCCGTGCTCGACGATCCCGACCTGCTCCAGCCGCCGCTCGACCGCTCGTTCAAGAAGCCCGGCGGGTACGTGATGCGCGACAAGCTCGCCGCGGCCCGCGAGCTGGCGGGGCAGGCGAAGCCGCATGCGCGATCGAAGCCCGAGAAGGCGGCGAAGACGGCCAAGGCGGCCGAGGCATGACCGCCGCGACCGAGCCCTCGTCCCGGCGACCCGCGACGCCCTCGCGGTGCTGCTCCTTGCGATGGCCGACGACGAGCTGGTGCTCGGGTTCTCCGACTCGGAGTGGACGGGGATCGCCCCCCTGCTCGAGGAGGACGTGGCGATGAGCTCGCTCGCGCAGGACGAGCTCGGGCACGCCCAGGCGCTGTACCGCCTGCTCGCCGACCTCGTCGACGACGGGCGGGATGCCGACGCCATCGCCTACGACCGACCGGCCGAGGGCTACTACCACGCCCGGCTGCTCGACCACCCGCGCGGCGACTGGGCGACGGCGATCGCCCGGCGCTACCTGTACGACACCGCCGACGCGGTGCGGCTGGAGGCGCTCGCGGACGCGTCGTACGAGCCGCTCCGGGACCTCGTGGGCAAGATCCGCCGCGAGGAGCGCTACCACGTGCTCCACGCCGAGGCCTGGCTCGAGCGGCTCGCCACGGGCGACGTCGAGTCCCGCGAGCGGCTGCTGGGGGCGATGGAGCGGCTTGGCCCCGACGCCTGGACGGTGCTGACGCCCCTGCCGAACGACCTCTCGCTGGTGATGGCCGGCGTTCTGGACGCCTCGCTGGGCGAGCTCGACGCGCGCTGGCGGGCGGCGATCTCGCCGACGCTGGACCGGCTCGGCCTGCCGGCGCCGGGGCCGGCGGGTGTCCCGGGCACCGCCCGGACGGGCCACTCCGACGCGTTCCGCTGGCTCCACGGCGAGCTGTCCAGCGTCCGCCGCCTCGATCCGGAGGCCGCCTGGTGACCGCCGCCGTCCGCGCCGTGACGGTCGTCGGCCGGGTACCGCGAACGAGCGGCGGGCTCGACGCCGCGGCGGTCATCGACGCCCTGCGCGAGGTCGCGGACCCCGAGATCCCGGTGATCTCCGTGGTCGACCTGGGCGTGATCGGCGACGTCAGCCTCGAGCCGGGGCGGATCCGGGTGGAGCTGCTGCCCACGTTCGTCGGCTGTCCCGGCCCTCGACCCGATGCGCGAGGCCATCGCCCAGCGCGTGCGATCGCTCGCGCCCGGCCGCGAGGTCGAGGTCGCGGTCGTGTTCGATCCGCCGTGGACCACCGAGCGGATCACGCCCCTCGGCCGCCGCCGCCTGACCGAGGGCGGGTTCGCGCCCCCCGCCACGGGCCGCTCCGGGATGCCCGTCGTCCTCGACGTCCCCGTCCCGTGCCCGTGGTGCGGCTCCAGACGGACGGTCCTCGAGAACGCCTTCGGACCGACGGCGTGCCGCGCGATCCGCTACTGCACCGACTGCCGGCAGCCATTCGAGCAGTTCAAACAGGTCTGAGCCATGGTTCCCGACGCGACGACCGGACCGGGGAGGGTGGGGGTCGTCGGTGCGGGCACGATGGGTGCGGGGATCGCGCAGGTCGCGCTCGAGGCGGGCGACGCGGTGGCGCTCTACGACGTCGTGCCCGGTGCGGTCGAGCAGGCGAGGGCCAGGATCGCGGACGGCCTGACCCGGCGTGCGTCGAAGCTGGGCCTCGACGACGGCGGGGCCGAAGCGTGGGTCAGCGCCCGGATCGGCCGGCTCGAGGGGGTCGGCACGCTCGAGGCGGTGGCGCAGGACGCCTTCCTCGTGATCGAGGCGGCGGTCGAGGACCTCGCGCTCAAGCGGGTGGTCTTCGCCACCCTCGACGCCCAGGCGCCGGCCGAGACGATCCTGGCGACGAACACCAGCGCGCTGCCGGTGGCCTCGATCGCCGCCGACGCGTCGCGCCGGTCGCGCATCGTGGGCCTCCACTTCTTCAACCCCGCGCCGGTCATGCCGCTGGTGGAGGTCGTGATCGGCCGCGAGACCGACGCCGGCACGGCCGCCCGGGCGGAGGCGGTCGTCGAGCGCTGGGGCAAGACGCCGATCCGCTGCGCCGACTCGCCCGGGTTCGTGGTCAACCGCATCAACCGCCCGTTCACGCTCGAGCCGCTGCGACTCCTCGAGGGCGGCACGGCCACGATCGAGGAGATCGACGGGGCCATGCGTGCCGCGGGCTTCCCGCAGGGCCCGTTCGAGCACATCGACCTGATCGGCCTCGACGTCAACCTCGCCACCTCGACCGCCGTGCACGCGGGCCTCGGCTCACCGGCGCGGCTCGCCCCCTCGGCGCTGCAAGGCCGCCTCGTGGCGGCGCGCCGCCTCGGCCGCAAGCGGGGCGTCGGGTTCTACGAGTACGACGCCTCGGGCCACCGGGTCCGCCCGGGCCCGGGCTTCGGCCGCCGGGGTGGCAAGCACGTGCCGCAGCGGCCGGAGGCGATCGCGAGCCGCGTCAGGCTGGCCCTCGCCAACGAGGCGTACTTCGCGCTGGGGGACGGCGTGGCAACGGCGGACCGGATCGACCTCGCGCTCCGACTTGGCGCCGCCCATCCGCAGGGACCGCTCGAGTGGGCGATCGCCCAGGGCCTCGACGCGGTCCACGCGGAGCTGAAGGCGCTCGAGGCCGCAGAGGGCGAGCGATTCGCGCCGGCGCCCGCCCTGGTGGAGGCCGTCGCGACCCGCTGACGCACCGGCGTCGTAGCTACGCATTCGCCGCGCCGGCCCGCTCGCGCTGATCTCGTCCGAGGCCTCGTCCCGCGTGATACGTTGCGCACGTACGTTCGATCCTGTACACCTTGTGCTGCTAGCATCCGCGTCCGGGGGGACGACGCAGCCGACCCGAGGGTCATGCCACTCGAGCCGAACCTCGCGACCGTCGTGGTGTTGCTCGTCGCCGTCGTCCTCGCGACGATGGCCGGCGGGCTGCTTGGACGACGGTTCCGGACCTGGCACGAGCACCGCACGGCGCGACGTGCAGTGGCCGCGATCGCTGCCCGCACGGCCGCGACGCAGGCCGCCGAGAGGGATCCCAGCTGGCCCTCCGAGGCCGCCACCACCCCTTCCGCCGCGGGCGTCGCGGGCGCCAATGCCAACACCGGCCAGTCGTACCTCGCGCGCCGCCTCGCCGGCGCCCCGCCGCCCGTCGTCACCCGCCGCCCGTCGGGCCTGTCCCCCGCCCTCGAGGCACGCGGAGGCCGCCCGATCAGCGATCCGCCGAGCCTCGCGATGCCCACCCCGATCCGGCCCGGGCGGCGGCGACGCCGCCTGGCGGTCGCGAGCGCCCTGATCGTCAGCCTGTTCGCAGTCGGGATCACCCTCGGCGTCGTCGGATCGTCGCGGCAGCCGCGAGGCGAGGTGCTCGACGCCGCCGGAAGCCCCGACCCGGGCTGGCCCGACGACCACGCGGTGGTGCTGTCCGCGACGCCCGACGGCACGCGGACCGACGACCCCGGCTCGATCGGCACCGTGCGGCCGGCGCCCGGCGAGGACCCCACCAAGGCCACGCGTACCGCCACGCCAACCGCCACGTACGGGCCGACCGTCGGCCCGACCCGGCGCCCGACCTCCCCGCGCACGCCGCGGACGCCCAACCAAACGGGCGGCGATCCGACGGACGCGCCGACCCATCCCCCGACGGATCCGCCCACCCCGGATCCGACGCCGAAGCCCACCCCAAAGCCGACGCCGAAGCCCACGCCCGAGCCCACGCCTGAGCCGACGCCGCCGTCCGGGCAGGCGCCGAGGGTCGACTTCGACTTCAGCGTCAACGGCCTGAGGGTCTCGTTCGGCAACCACACCAAGGGCGCCGACCACTGGATGTGGGACTTCGGCGACGGCGAGACGTCGACCGCCCGCAGGCCGAGCCACACGTACGGAGGGCCGGGGAGGTACAGCGTCACCCTGACCGCCTGGTCGACCGGCGGCGCGGTGGCCAGCGAGTCGCAGGACGTGACCGTCAGCGACGGCTGAGGCCGGCTCGGCAGCGTCGCGCGGCCGCCGTCATCGTCGCGTCCCGGCGACCAGCGCCTCGTAGCGAAGCGTGCCGTCCTCGAACACGAACGCGTCGAGCGCGAGCCCGTTCGGGTCCATCGAGGCGAACTCGTCGTTGAGCCAGCCGACGAGCTCGCGATCGGCGTCGGCCGGCATCGAGATCAGCAGGTCCCGCATCGGCGCGATCAGGCACTGGCGGTCCGACCCGAAGATCCGCTCCAGCTCGTCGGGGACGAGCACGAGCGCCGAGGCGCAGCCGACCCCCGACTGGAGGATCCGGACCGGCACGCCCTGGAACGTGTCCCGGTGCAGGTCGCGCGGACGGACCGAACGCAGCCGCCGCCGCAGGTTGTCCAGCCCGACGGCCACGAGATCGGCCGGCCCGACGGGCCACGACGCGAGGACGGACGCCCCGACCACGAGGAACGCGGGGCCGATGTCGATCCCGAAGCCGGTCGGGATCCCCGGCGGCAGCGTGACCCGGAACGGCTCGCCCGCCTCCGCCGGCATCGGCCGGCGCCGCGGCAGGATCGGGATCAGGTTGGGCGCCAACGCCGTCCAGTCCAGGTCAGGCGGCAGGCCGCCCATCGCCGCCAGCACCGCCTCGGGCGCCGCCGTCTCGATCCCGTTGCCGAGATCCACCGACCGGTAGTCCTTGCCTGCCTTGCGCCGGCGCTTGGCTCGTCGCCGCTCTCGCTCATTCATCCCCGCATGCTGACGGCCGTCGCTCACCGCGGACCAAACCCGGACTGCACCCAGACTTCGTTGCGCGCCGGACGCGCCGGCGAGCCCAAGGGATTGGCGCCATGGACGACGCCGGCCGTCGTCCGTTCCGATGTCGGGTGGTGCGCCGTGCCTACCTACGGCTCGGCACGACCCGCAGGATCGGCGCATCCACCGGTCCGACGGCGGCGGCGCGCTCGACGGCGCGGGCCGGTGGCAGGGCCTCGGGCCGGCGGTTCGCGAGGACCGGGATCTGCCGGCGTGCCGCGTCGACCGCGTCGAGGTCCAGCTCCGCCCGCACGATGCCCTGGTCCATCGCCGCCTGCGCGACGATCCGTCCCCACGGGTCGACGACCATCGAATGCCCCCAGGCCGGGATCGCCCCGGCCCCGCCGGGCCCGCAGCCGGCCGCCGCGATCACCCACGCGCCGTTCTCGATCGCGCGCGCCCGCAGCAGGACCTCCCAGTGATCGCGCCCGGTGCGCTCGGTGAACACCGCCGGCACCGCCAGCACGCCGGCGCCAGCCAGCGCCAGGGCGCGGTACAGCTCGGGGAAGCGGAGGTCGTAGCAGATCGACAGCCCGAGCCCGATCCCGTCGACGTCGGCGACGATCGCCCGGTCGCCGGGCGTCACCCGGGCGGATTCGGTGTCTGACGGTCCGTCGTCGACCGCCACGTCGAACAGGTGCAGCTTCCGATAGGTGGCGGCGACGGCGCCGGCCCGGTCGAGGAGCACGGCCGTGTTGAACGGCCGATCCGGGTCGCTCGACGCCTCCGCGTGGCTCCCTGCGAGGACCCAGCAGCCGTGCTCACGGGCAAGGCGCTCGAACGGGGTGGTCGTTGGGCCGGGGACGGCGCGCGCGGACGCGCGGAAGCCGGCCTCCGAGCCGCGGTACTGGACGTACTCGGGGAGCACCACGAGGTCGGCGCCGACCGCCGCCTCGGCCGCGAGCGCCGCGGCCCGCGCGATGTTGTCGTCGACGTCGTCCCGCGCCTCGACCTGGACGAGAGCTACGCGCAGCACCGGCATGGCCCGATGGTACGCGCCGGACCCGCCGCAGGGACCGTTTGACCGTGGCTCCCCGTGCGGTCTACGCTCACGCGGCCCTTCGATCCGCTCGTCGAAGAGGGGCGTCCAACGCCGCACGAGGATCGCTCCCCCGTGGAGACCGGACCTAGTCACGCCGGCGCCCCAGCCGGCACCACCCTGGTCCGCCCCGCCCCCTGACGGCATTGGGCCGGCGCCGAGCGCCGCGCTTGGTCGCCGAGGGCGGGACGGACCCGCCCACAGGTGGCCACCATGCGCTTCCTCAGCCAGTGCATCGGCCTGCCGGTTCGCGACCCGTCGGGCGAGCCGATCGGCACCATCGCCGACCTGATCGTCGCCATCGGCGACCGCTATCCGCCCGTGACCGGCCTCGTCGCGCGCACCGACCGGCGCCAGATCTTCCTGCCCTGGCTGAGCGTCCTCTCGCTGGGCGACGACGGCGCCCGCCTGCATGTACGCACGATCGACATCACCAAGTTCAGCCAGCGCCCGCACGAGATCCTGCTCAAGGCGGACCTGCTGGACAAGCAGATCGTCGACATCGAGGGGCGCAAGGTCATCCGCGTCAACGACGTCCGCCTCGACGAGATCGACGGCCAGCTGCGGGTCGTGGCGGTCGACGTCGGGGCGGCCGGGCTCGTCCGGCGACTGGGCATGGAGGGCCCGTTCCGGACGGTCGCCCGCGGGCTGCGGCGCGGCGTCCCGGAGCGGTACATCGACTGGGAGGACGTCGACCCCCTCGACAGCACCATCGCGAGCATCCGGCTGCGCGTCCCGCACGCGCGCCTCGCCGAGCTGCACCCGGCCGACCTCGCCGACATCATCGACCAGCTCACGCCTCGCGACCGCCTCGGCGTCCTCGCCTCGCTCGACGACGAGGCCCTGGCCGACGTGGTCGAGGAGATGGAGCCCGACACGCAGGTCGAGGTGCTCGAGGACCTCGAGCCGGCCCGGGCCGCCGACATCCTCGAGGAGATGAGCCCCGACGACGCAGCGGACCTGGTTGCCGACCTGTCCGATCGCAGCCGGGACGAGATCCTGGCCCTGATGGAGCACGACGAGGCCGAGGAGGTCCGGGACCTGCTGGCCTTCCCTGAGGACTCGGCGGGCGGCCTGATGACGACCGAGTTCGTCGGGGTGCCCGCGACCCTGACCGCGGCGGAGACGATCGACCGCCTTCGCGAGCTCGAGCCGGACGCCGAGACCATCTACTACGTGTACGTGGTCGACGACGACGGACGCCTCGTCGGCGTGCTCTCGCTCCGCGACCTGATCGTCGCCCGGCCCGAGACGCGGATCGCCGAGGTCATGATCGACGAGCCGGTCGCGGTTCGCGCCCTGGAGCCGGCCGAGTCGGTGGCCGAGACCATCGCGCATTACAACCTGCTGGCCGTGCCCGTGGTCGACGACGAGGGCCGCCTCGTCGGCATCGTCACGGTCGACGACGCGATCGACACCGTGGCGCCCGCCGCGTGGCGACGCCGCCAGCCGCGCGTGTTCGCACGCGAGGAAGGCGCGCCCCGGTGACCATCGGGCGCGGGCTCCGCGACGCGGTCATCGCCGCCCCGAAGGGCATCGCCGCGCGGCTGCCGCACATCCCCGTACCGCGACTGCGCGGCCGGTTCCGGCGACGCGGGCTGCTGGCGTTCCTCGCCGTGATGGGCCCGGGGATCATCGCGGGCGTCGCCGGCAACGACGCGGGCGGCATCACGACGTACTCGGTCATGGGCGCCGAGACCGGGCTCAGCCTGCTGTGGATCTTCCCGGTCACCATCGTGATCCTCGCGATCGTCCAGGAGATGGTCGCGCGGCTCGGCGTCGTCACCGGACAGGGCCTCTCGGACCTGATCCGTGAGCGGTTCGGGGTGCGCTGGACCCTGTTCGCGATGCTCGTCCTGCTCGTCGCGAACGTCGCCAACACCGTCGCCAACTTCGGCGGCGCGGCCGGTGCCCTCGACATCTTCGGCATCCCCAAGTGGATCACCGTGCCGGTCGTCGCGGTCGGCATCTGGGGCCTCGTGCTGTTCGCGAGCTACCGCGTCGTCGAGCGTGTGTTCCTGCTGGTCATGGTCGTGTTCCTCGCCTACCCGATCGCGGCCGTCCTCTCGACCGAGGACTGGCAGCCGGTGTTCCACGCGATGGTGACGCCGGACATCGCCTCGCTCGACGCCCGCTCGCTGCTGCTGCTGGTCGCCGTCGTCGGCACCACGATCACGCCCTACATGCAGTTCTACCTGCAGTCGGCGGTGGCGGAGAAGGGCATCGGCGAGGAGGAGCTGCCGCTCGAGCAGGTCGACGCCGTCGCGGGCTCGGTGTGGACCAACGTGATCGCGATCTTCATCGTGGTCGCCTCGGCCGCCGCGGTGGGGCTGGCGGGCGGCGCGGTCATCACGTCGGCCGCCGACGCGGCCCGCGCCCTCGAACCCGTCGCGGGCCGGTTCGCCGAGGCGCTGTTCGGCGTCGGGCTGTTCGGGGCCTCCGCGCTGGCCGCGACGATCATGCCGCTCTCGACCGCGTTCGTGATCTGCGAGGCGTTCGGCTGGGAGAGTGGCGTGGGCAAGCGGTTCGGTGATGCACCGATCTTCTTCGCGATCTACACGCTCGTGCTGGCGCTCGGCGCGATCGCTGTGCTGCTGGTGCCGGAGGGCGACCTGGTCGGGATCATCGTCGGCAGCCAGAACCTCCAGGGCCTCCTGCTGCCGATCGTGCTGGTGTTCATCGTCCTGCTTGTCAACGACCGCCGGCTGATGGGTACCCACGCGAACCATCGGCTCGGCAACCTCCTGGCGTGGGGGGCCGTGGCCGTCGTCGTGGTGCTCAACGCCGCCCTGCTGGGCGTCGCGGCGTTGGGGGCGCTGGGCATCCAGGTCGGCTGACCGGCTGGCGGCAATCCTTGACGCCGGCTCGTATCCTTAGCAACGCTATCCATTAGTCAGCCTACGAGGCGCCGATGCCGAAGCGCCCGCTCCCCGCCGGCCTCAGGCCCGACCGACCGGTCGAGATCGCCAACCGGCTGAACTCGGCCGCGATCCACCTCCTGCGCCGGATCTCGCGCGACGACGGCGCCGATGGCGTCACCGGCGCCCGGTTGTCGGCCCTGTCGGTGCTCGTGTACGGCGGGCCCCAGACCGTCAGCGTGCTCGCCCGCCGAGAGGGGGTCGCGACCCCGACCATGACCCGGATCGTCGACGCCCTCGTCCGCGACGGCCTGGTCACGCGCACCGCCGTCGCCGCCGACCGGCGCCAGGTCCGCCTCGAGGTCACCGAGGACGGGCGGCGGCTCATGGAGCGAGGGCGGGCGCGGCGGATCGAGCGCCTCGCGGGCGAGGTGGCCGCCCTGCGGCCCAAGCAGCTGAAGGGCCTCGAGCGCGCGCTCGAGATCCTCGAATCCCTCGAGATCCAGGAGCCGCCGAGATGACCGAGACCCCGTTCGGGCTGTCCACGATCGGCCAGATCCTCGTCCCCGTCAGGAACGCGGAGCGCGCCACGGCCTTCTACCGCGACGCGCTCGGGCTGCCGTTCCTGTTCGCGTTCCCGCACATGGCCTTCTTCGACGCCGACGGGGTCCGCCTCTACCTGTCCGAGCCCGAGTCGGCCGACTTCCGGGGCAAGGCGACGCTCTACTTCACCGTGCCCGACATCGAGGCGGCGGTGGCGGCGCTCGAGGCCCGCGGCGTCGCCTTCGACGAGCGGCCGAGCGTGGTCCATCGCGACCCGTCGTACGAGCTCTGGATGTGCTTCACGAAGGATCCCGACGGCAACAACATCGGCCTGATGTCCGAGGTCCCGACGGCGACGACCGCCTAGGGCGTGGCGCAGCGTCGATATCGGGCCTCAGCCGGCCGTCGCGCGTCGCCGGATCTCCGCCTGCCGCCCTTCCAGGAACCCGCGCTCCGGGGCGTTCGTGGTGAGCTCGAGGGCGCGCCCGTAGGCGGCGATCGACTCGTCCCACCGCTCGAGGCGCCGGAGGAAGTCGCCGCGCGCCGCGTGGAAGAAGAGGTAGTCCGGCATGGCCGGATCGCCGGCCAGCGCATCGACCGCGGCGAGGCCTGTCTCGTAGCCCGCGACCTGGGCGAGGGCGACCGCGCGGTTGAGGGACACCACCGGGGACGGCGCGACCCGCACCAGGACCTCGTACAGGCCCAGGATCTGGACCCAGTCGGTCTCGTCCGTGCTGGGCGCCTCGTCGTGGACGGCGGCGATCGCCGCCTGGAGCTGGTAGGGCCCGACGCGCCGCTGGCGGAGCGCGCGCTCCACGAGCTCTTGTCCCTCTGCGATGCGGGCGGCGTCCCAGCGGCCACGATCCTGGTCCTCGAGGCGCACGAGCTCGCCGTCGGGGCCCTCGCGGGCGGGCCGCCGGGCGTCCGTCAGCAGCATCAGCGCGAGCAGGCCGACCGCCTCCGGCTCGTCGGGCAGGAGCTCCGCCACGACCCGAGCCAGCCTGATCGCCTCGGCGCACAGCTCGCGCCGGATCAGCGACTCACCCGCCGACGCGTCGTAGCCCTCGTTGAACACGAGGTAGAGGACCCGCAGCACGGCCTCGAGCCGGTCGGCCAGCCGGTCCGCCGACGGCACCTCGTAGCGGATGCCGGCCTCGCGGATCTTCTTCTTGGCCCGGACGAGCCGCTGGGCGAGCGTGGGCTCGGGGACGAGGAACGCACGCGCGATCTCGGGCGTGGTCAGGCCGCCCAGGGTGCGCAGGGTCAGCGCGATGGCCGACTCCGGCGCGAGCGCCGGGTGACAGCAGGTGAAGATCAGTCGCAGCTGGTCGTCGGGGATCGGTGACATCTCGTCCTCCGCCGCCATGAGCATCGCGTTGGCCGCGCGGTCCGCGTCGTCCGCCGCGTCGCGCACGATCGTCCCGGTCTTGTCCGCGAACCGGCGCGCCCGCCGGACACGGTCGATCGCCCGGTTGCGGGCCGTCGTCGTGATCCAGGCGCCCGGGTTGTCGGGGATCCCGTCGGCGGGCCAGCGCTCCAGGGCCACGAGGTAGGCGTCGGCGACGGCCTCCTCGGCGAGGTCGAAGTCGCCCAGGACCCGGATGAGCGTCGCGAGCGCCCGGCCGTAGTCCTCGCGGAAGGCGCGGGCGACGGCGTCGTGGGCGGCGGCGCCGGGTGCGGGGCCGCTCAGCCGAACTCCTGGATGGGTCGCACCTCGACGGCCCCGAGGCGGGCATCGGGGATCCGGGCGGCCACGTCGATCGCCGAGTCGAGGTCGGCAGCCTCGATGAGGTAGTAGCCGGCCAGGTGCTCCTTGGTCTCCGCGAACGGGCCGTCGGTGACGATCCGCTGGCCGTCGCGGACCGACACGGTGGTCGTGTTCGAGACGTCCTTGAGCGCCTCGCCGCCGAGGAACGTGCCGGTCTGCTGCAGCCAGCTCGTGAACCCGCGGTACTCCTCGAACATCGCCTGGCCCGCCTCGGTGTCGGGCGATGGCAGGTGCGAGGGGTCAACGTGGATGAGCAACAGGTACCGCATGGGCTCTCCTCGTCCGGGTGCCGGCCGGCAACGCCCGGCCCGTGCATCCTAGCGACGATCCGGACCCGCCGGGATCGACATCCGTCAGGCGGTGACCGGCTCCGACGCGAAGCGCCCGCGGCTCTCGGGCATAGGCACGCCGTCGCCCTCGGCCTGCGAAGCCGCCTCGGCCGCGAGCAGCGGCGCGATCGCCGCGAACGAGTGCTCGAGCATGCCCTCGAGCACCGGCAGCATCCCCGCCAGGGCCTCGCGGTCCTTCGGCCGAGCCTTCGCGAAGCGGAACTCGACCCGCGTCCCGCCATCGGGCAGCTCTGCGAGGACCTGGCTGTAGGTGATCTTGGGCATCCCGGGCTGGGGAACCTGCGCCCTGACCGTCCAGTAGTCGTACGGCCGGTAGTCGAGGATCTCCTCGACGATCGCGTCGCGACCGTGGATGCAGTGGTTGACGGTCCCGGCGCCGCGACGTCCCGTCGGCGACACCTCGATCACCGCGTCCGAGTTCCACTTCGGCCGCCGGATCGGGGACGTGAGGTAGTCCCAGACGAGCGCGCGGGGCGCGGGCGACTCGAAGCCGTAGACCGCCTCCATCGCCTTGCCCTCGATCAGCACCGGGGTCCGGGCCTGCTCCTCGGCCCAGGCTGCGGCCAGGTCGCGCACCCACAGCGTCACCTCGCCCGCCACGTCGGTGACCTCACGATGCTCGACGAACCCCTGGCGGCCGGGGTCATCGATCCCCATGGCCGCCACGCAGGCGCCCGTGTAGGCCGCGTAGGCGGCGAAGCCGGTCCGCTCGACGACCTCGTTCTTGAGCAGGCGGTGGACGACGATCACGTCGGACCCGAGCAGCTCCTCGCGTCCGGCGACCCGCTGGCGCACGACCCGGCCGTGGTGGACCACCACCTTGAGGTCAAGGTTCGGGATCCGGATGCAGGCGTTGCACTCGCACTGAGACGCCGACGCGATGTCCCGCAGCCGGCGCCGGAACGCGAAGTAGGTGCCCTCGACGGTCTCCTGCAGCGTCGAACCCTCGACGGCCTCCGCGATGACATAGGCGAAGGCGGCGTCGCCCTCCAGCTTGGCCAGCCGCAGCATCGGCCGCAGGCTGCCGACGACGGTCGAGACGAGGTCGGCGAGGATGTCCTGGGCGTGGTCGAGCTCGACGCCCGCGAGATACCCGGTGTAGCCGGAGATGTCGGCGATGACCAGGCAGGCCGGCTCGGCGGTCGTGTCCACGCGTCTCCCTGTTCGTCGTGACGGCGTCGCCGTCCACCTTCGCAGCGTCGCGCCGGTGCCGCAAGCCTCATGGCGAGCGGCGATCGACGATGGTGGTTCGCAGTCGCCCGCCTGACGGATCATCCGGTGACGCTGGATACACTGGCCCCGGCGCCGTCGACGACAAGCGGCGAGGACAGAGGTGGCTGGGTGCGTCAACCCTCGGGGTCGCTGCGCGTGACGGAGACGGCGGTTCGGGCGACTCGACGAGGATGCGGCCGATGACCGCACGGCGACGAGGCCGGCTCCGGCGACTGCTCGCCGATCTCCGGCGTCCCGAGACCCGGACCGACGCCGTCCGACGGATCCGGCGACGCGTCGGCGGGGTGGTTCCGGGCGGCACGAAGCGGACCGGAGCAAGGCCGGCGGGCGCGAAGTCGGAAGGCGCGACGTCCACGGGCGCGACGTCCACCGGCGCGACACCGCAGTCGAGCGATCGCGCAGCGGCGGCAGAACTGGCCCGCCAGGCCCGCCTGCACAAGGGCGAGGCGGCCCTCGCCGAGGCCATCGCGCGCGGCGAGCCCCTCGAACAGGCCGTCTGCCGGAGCGTGACCGAGCTCATCGACGCGGACGAGTGGAACCCGGCCTGGGCGATGGCCGAGGGCGTCGGCCGGCTGGCGGGCGGGGCCACCGCGTCGACGCTGGGGCACGCCGTCCTCCAGCACCGGCGACGCCTGTTCGGCCGCGTCTGGTCGCTCGTCGAGGGCCTCGACGACGACGTCCTCGCGACGTTCATCCCGGTGGAGGCGGTCGACGCGGCGCTGGCCGCCGGGACCGACGGGGCGCGCCGGCGCGCGCTCGCGATCTCGTCGCCGGTCGACCGGCTGCCGGCGAGCGTCCTGGTCGACCTCGCAGGCCGCTTCCTCGCGTTCGGCGAGCAGGCACGCGCCGGGGAGCTCGTCGCGGAGCTGCGCCGGCGCTCGAGCCTCGACCTCGACGACCGGCGGCGCCGGTCGTGGCAGCTCATCGAGGGCTGGCTCGCCCAGCGGCCGGTCGCGGTGCCTGGGGGATCGATCGCCGTCGCCATCCTCGACTACCAGACCCCCGATCACGTCCTGACCTCGGGCAACCTGGGCGACTACGTCCAGACCCTGGCCCTGCTCGGGAACCTCGCCCGGCTGAGCGACGTGACCTTCACCGGCGACGACGGCCTGGGGACGCTCGCCACGGAGCTCCAGGCGCGGGTGCAGCCTGCGCTGCGTCGCCCCGGCACGTCGGGCGCCGTCCACCTGCTCGCGGTCGATCGCGACTTCAGCAACGCCGAGGCGGTCCCGCCCGGCACGTGGATGGTCGCGTTCGGCTGGCACATGCACCCGCTGTACGACCTGCGCTACGACTTCCCCTACCACCCCAACGTGCGGCCGCTGTTCCTGTCGTTCCACCTCAACCGGCTGGACATGCTCAGCGAGGCCGCCCAGGCCTACCTCCGTTCGCACGGGCCCATCGGCTGCCGCGACTGGAACACCGTGTTCCTGCTGCTCAGCGCGGGCATCGACGCCTTCTTCACGGGCTGCCTCACGACCACCGTCGACGCCGTGTTCCCGGCTCGCGAGGCGGCCTGGAAGCACACCGGGGCGGTCGGCGTGATCGACCTCCCGCAGAGGGCGGCCGGGCGCGGCGCCAGGATCGTCCGCCTCTACACCCACCAGTCCGAGGACGTCCGGACGATGTCGCTGGTCGGCGGCGTCCGGGCGGCCATCGCGCGCCTGACCGAATACCAGCGGCGGCTCGATCGCGCGGTCACGGGCAGGCTGCACGCGTACCTCCCGCTGACGTCGCTGGGCGTGCCGGTCGAGTTCAGGGTCGCGAGCCCGGGCGACGTGCGCTTCGCCGGCCTGACCGACCTGCACCCGGGCGACGCACGCCTGACGGCGATGCGGGACGAGATCCGCGAGCTGGTGGCCGGCACGTTCGAGCAGGTGCTGTCCGGGGCCGCGGAGGCCGACGTCTACGCCGGCTGGCGCGACCGCACCCGCGAGCGCGTCGCGGAGGCGCGGCGCCGGTACGAGGCTCCGGTGTCCGACCCGCCCACCACCATCGACGTGCCCGCGGCCGTCGCCGCCAGCCGGGCCGGGAGCCGCCGGTTCGGGCCGCACGAGGCCGTCGACCGGGACGCGGTCACCGACGTCGTGCTGGCGTTCGACCAGAACATCACGTTCCCGGCGGCGGTGCTCGTCGAGTCGATGCTGGCGAACGCGTCCGGCCCGCTGCGCCTGTGGGTGCTCGGCCGCGGGCTGCCCGCCACCTATCCGGACTGGCTGGCGGCGGCGTTCCCGTCGCTCCCCATCACCTACCTGCCGTGCGACCAGATCAGCTACGGGCCCGACGGCCGCCCGCGCCGCATCCCGAAGCGGATCACGATCTCGACGATGGACCGGCTGCTCCTGCCGTTGATGCTCGACGACGTGGACCGGGTCGTGTACCTCGACGTCGACACGGTGATGCTCGACGACGTGTGCCGCCTCGCCCGGACCGACCTCGGCGGCGGGCCGGTCGCCGCGCGCGACTCGAACGTCAGCGAGGCCAGCGAATGGCGACGCGCCGGACGCCACCTCCCGGAGCCGACGGCGACTGACCTGCGACGACGCTTCGGGCGCCGATCCGGCTACGGGACCGCCGCGCTCAACGCCGGCGTCCTGGTCATGGACCTCGCCCGCATGCGGCGGGACGGCTTCACGGCGACGACGCTCGGCTGGGTCGAGCACTACGGGCTCAACGACCAGGACAGCATGCTCGCCTACGCCGGGCCGGAACGCGCCGTGCTCGATCCGCGCTGGAACGCGCTCCCCGTCCTCGAGGATGTCGACGACCCGAGCGTCATCCACTGGGCCAGCCTCGGCAAGCCGTGGGAGCCCGCCCTGACGTTCGGGCAGGAGCGCTGGCAGCGGTACGCGGCGCAGGTGCAGCAGCGCGCCGGCCGTCCGCCGACGGGCGAGACCACGGCCGACCCCGGCGCCTCGGCCTCCGGGACGCTCGCGAACCCGGTCCAGGTCGGGGCCGTGACGACACCGGTCGCGGCCGGGCCGGAACGGGTCATCGACGAGGTCCTCGCTGAGCACCTCAGCTACCTCGATCGGACGGCGCTCCGGACGCTCGCAGCGACGGTCGAGTCGATCGAGGCCGAGGGGATCCCGGGGCTGATCGTGGAGACCGGCACGGCGCGCGGCGGCTCCGCGATCACGATGGCCTCGGCCAAGTCGCCGGACCGGCCGATGAAGGTGTTCGACGTGTTCGGGATGATCCCGCCGCCCGGCGAGCGGGACGGCGCTGACGTCCACAAGCGCTACGCGACGATTGCCGCAGGCGCGTCCAAGGGGATCGGCGGCGAGACCTACTACGGCTACCGGGACGACCTGTTGGCCGAGGTGAACGAATCGTTCGCGCGCCACGGGCTGCCACCCGCCGACAACCACGTCGAGCTCATCCAGGGCCTGTTCGAGGACACGATCGACCTGCACGAGCCCGTCGCGCTCGCGCACCTCGACGGCGACTGGTACGCGTCCACGATGACCTGCCTGACGCGCATCGCGCCGCTGCTGGCTGTCGGCGGACGGTTCGTGATCGACGACTACGACACCTGGTCCGGCTGCCGGGCCGCGGTCGAGGAGTTCTTCTCCGGCCGTGACGGCTTCCGGTTCGAGCGTCGCGGCCGGCTGCACATCGTCCGGGTCTGAGGGGCGTCCGGACGCCCGTGGGCCCCGCCGCCCTCGCGGCGCTCGCCCTGCTTGCCCGCCGCGGCTAGCATCGATCCATGGCGACGCGCAAGGAGGTCCTCGAGGTCGGCGGCCGCGAGGTCACGGTCAGCAACCCCGACAAGGTGTACTTCCCGGTGCCGGGGTACACGAAGCTCGACGTCGTCACGTACTTCCTGTCGATCGCCGACGGGGCCCTGGCCGGCGTGCGCGGGCGGCCGATGGCGCTCAAGCGCTTCGTCGACGGGATCGACAAGGAGCCGTTCTTCCAGAAGCGGGCGCCCGACAACCGGCCCGAGTGGATGCGCGTCGCGACGCTGACCTTCCCGTCGGGGCGGACGGCGGACGAGATCGTGCTCGACGAGGCGGCCGGGCTCGCGTGGGTCGCCAACCTCGGCTGCATCGACCTCAACCCGCACCCCGTCCGCGCCGACGACCTCGATCACCCCGACGAGCTGCGCGTCGACCTCGACCCGGTGCCCGGCGTGCCCTGGTCGCAGGTCCGCGAGGTGGCCGGCGTGGTGCACGAATCGCTGGACGCCGTGGGCCTGGTCGGCTGGCCGAAGACGTCGGGCTCGCGGGGCATCCACGTCAACGTGCGGATCGAGCCCCGCTGGACGTATGGGGAGGTCCGGCGCGCGGCGCTGGCGCTGGCCCGCGACGTCGAGCGGCGCGCCCCCTCGATCGCGACCTCGAAGTGGTGGAAGGAGGAGCGCCACGGGGTGTTCCTCGACTACAACCAGAACGCCAAGGACCGGACCGTCGCGTCCGCGTACTCGGTTCGGCCGCTCGCCGACGCCCGGGTCTCGTTCCCGCTGCGCTGGGACGAGGTGGCCGACGTGGTGGCCGAGGACTTCACGCTGGCCACCGTCCCGGCCTTGTACCAGGAGCGTGGAGACGCCGGCGCAGGGATCGACGAGTCCGTCGGATCGCTGGACTCGCTGCTCGAGCTCTCGGCGAGGGACGAGGCCGAGGGCCTGGGCGATGCGCCGTGGCCGCCGAACTACGCCAAGCAGGAGGGCGAGCCGCCGCGCGTCCAGCCGTCGAAGAAGCGCAAGCCCGACGAGGCGTACGAGGGCCGTGGCAAGGACGGCGGGCCGCCGCCCGAGGTCGCGGCCGAGCGCGCCGCGGCCGTGGCCGCCGGCGATCGGAACGCGGGCCTGCCGACCGAATGGGAGGGCACCCGCCCCACGCCGACGGGGCGCCGCAAGTCGAGCATCCCGGTCATCGAGATCGCCCGGGCCGCGACGAAGGCCGAGGTGAACGAGGGCCTCGAGCGCTGGAAGGCGCGCCACCCGGAGGTGGTCGAGCACCTCGAGCCCGCGGACATCCTCACCGACGGGATGCGCGGCCGCGCCTACGTCTGGTACCGGCTGCGGGTCAACCTGATCCACGTGCCCGAGGACAAGCGGCCGGCGCAGGAGCCGCTCGATCCCGATTACAACCCCTGGGAGGGCTACGAGTGGCCCGACCAGAGCGGCCAGCCGGTCAGGGCGCCGAAGAAGAAGCCGGCGGCGGACGGCGCACCGGGCGACTGAGCTCGCGTCAGGGCTGCCAGCGAACGATCCAGGCCATGGGGCCGTCCGCTGACCCATCGCCGGCGGTGCCCTGAGACGGCTCCACGACGTTGATCCAGGCCTGCGACCCGCCGCCGGCGAACGTGACCACCGCGCTGCCCATCGGCTCCGACGCGGCCAGCCGCTGCGGCGGGCAGTCGAGGCTGTCGCCGCACAGGATCGAGGCCCACGCGTCGATCCCCAGGACCGGCGGCGCGTCGGCCGGCAGGATCGCGAGGCTCGCGATCGCGACAGCGTCGCAGATCGCGTCGCTGACCGCGTGGCACTCGAGGTTCGCGGGGAGCCGGCGACCGCGGGTCGACGGGAACGGGGCGGGGGTTGCCCCCGTCGGGTCCCCGGTCGCCGTCGGGGCGCCGATCGTCGGGGCCACGCGGGCGACGGCTCGGGCCGATGCGGCGGGCGAGGACTCCGGCGACCGCTCGCCAGGGTTCGCCGTCGCCACGGCGAATGCCACGACGGCGATCCCGAACGCGATCACGACGATCGGCGGGATCCGCGGTCCCCGACGGCGGACGGGCGCAGGTGCGACGTCGAAGGCCATGGTCCGACGAAGCCTACGCCGATGTCGGCGCCGGGCCTAGGCGTCGGTCTCGGGCGCCAGCCAGCCCTTGTCCGCGGCAATTCGCGCCGCCTCGGCGCGGTTCCGGGCGCCGACCTTCTGGATCGCGGCGGAGAGGTGGTTCCGGACGGTGCCCTCGGACAGGCCGAGGCTGGTCGCGATGTCGGCGACCGTGCCGCTGGTGGCCGCCAGGGCCAGGGCCTCTCGCTCGCGCTCGGACAGCGGGTTGGCACCCTCGCTCAGCGCGGCCACGGCCAGCGCCGGGTCCACGACCCGCTGGCCGCGAGCCACCCGCCGGATCGCGTCGGCGAGCTCCGTGGCCGGGGCGTCCTTGAGCAGGAACCCGGTCGCCCCGGCCTCCATCGCTCGCCGCAGGTACCCGGGCCGGCCGAAGGTCGTGAGGATCACCACGCGGCAGGCCGGGACGGCGGTCCGGAGCTGCGCGGCCGCGGCGAGCCCGTCGAGCCCGGGCATCTCGATGTCCAGCAGGGCCACGTCGGGCCGCGTCTCGAGCGCCCGGGACACGACCTCGTCGCCGCGGCCGACCTCGGCGACCACCTCGAGGTCCGGCTCCAGCGCGAGCAGGGCCGCGAGCGCGCCGCGGACCATTGCCTGGTCCTCGGCCAGCAGGACCCGGGTCACGCGGCGGGTCCCCCGACGGGCGCGACCGGCACCGAGACCCGCAACCGGAAGCCGCCGTCGGCCCGCGGTCCGGCCTCCAGGCTGCCGCCGACCGTGGCCGCCCGCTCGCGGAGCCCATCGAGACCGGTCCCCGCCCGCGCGGCGTTCGGGGCGGCGCCGAGGGGAGCGCCGGCGACCCCCTGCCCGTCGTCCTCGACCTCCACGGCGCGGACGCGGTCGTCGACGATCACGCGGATGCGCGCCCGGGCCGCGTCGCTGTGCCGAAGCACGTTGGTGACGCCCTCGCGCACGGCCCAGCCGAGCACGGCGTCGACCTCGCGCGGAAGGCCCTCCGGCGCGGGCTCCACGTCGCCGTCGATGCCGGCGGCCGTGAGCGCCTCGCGCGCACCGGCCAGCTCCATCGCGAGCGTCGGCTGGCGGTAGCCGCTGACGGTGTCGCGCACCGAGGCCAGGGCCTCGCGGGCGACGCGCTCGACGTCGCCGATCTCGGCGGCGGCCCGCTCCGGGTCGTCGGGGAGGACGCGGCGCGCGAGCTCGCTCTTGAGCGCGATCACCGACAGGCTGTGCCCGAGGGTGTCGTGCAGGTCGCGCGCGATCCGCGTCCGCTCCTCGGCCACGGCGAGGTCGGCCAGCTCCCGGCGCGCCGCCTGCAGCTCGCGGTTGGCGCGGCCGAGCCGGGCCAGCGCGAACAGGGTCAGCGAGATCGTGACGACGGTCACGCCGAGGACGAGGCCGTCGCTCCAGTCGCCGGCCCCGACGCCGGTCGCCAGCGTGGCCACGATCCCCGCTGCGGCGATCGCGCCGATGGCGAGGCGCTCGTCCGCGAGCCGCGCCGCCGTCACGCCCGCATAGAAGTAGAGCGCCGAGCCCACGCTGGTTCCGAAGGCGACCTGGACGATGGCCGCGATCGCGATCATCGCGGCGATGGCCAACACGAGGAGCGAACTGCCGAACGGCTGCGAGAAGGGCCCGCCGCGGAACAGGGCGACGATGACGACGCCGAAGATCGCCCAGCCCACGACCAGGAGGACGAACGCCGCGGGCTGCGGCGGGTTGGCGAGCAGCGAGAGGAACGGGAAGACCGTGAAGAACAGCGTCGCGGCGACGAACGGCACCCGGAGCCGGCGACGGCGACCGCCGGGCCCCGGGACCGTCAGCATCGGGGGCTCGGCCGAGTGACCCGCTCGACCACCCACGGGTTGCGTCACGTCGGGTCAGGCCCGCCCCGACCGCTCGTCGGCCTGGTAGCGCCACGCGGCCACCGCGCCGAACGCGACCGCCCACGCGACGAGCACGAGGACGTCGACGGGGTCGGGGAGCTGGCCGGCCACGACTGACCGGCCGAGGCTCGCGAAGTGCGACGAGGGGAGCACGCGGCCAATCGTAGCGAGGCCGGGCGGGAAGGCCTCGAGCGGCGCGAACAGGCCGCCGAGGATCGCGAGCGTGAAGTAGCACAGGACCATCCCGCCCTGGGCGCTCTCGGCGTCGAGCAGGTAGCCCAGCAGCAGGCCGAGCGCGGCGAACGGGATCGAGCCGATGGCCAGCACGGCGATCGTCGCGGCCCAGGTCGGCAGGCCGAGGTCGACGTGGTTGACCACCTGGCCGGCGGCGCCCACGAGGGCCAGGGCGGGCACCGTCAGCAGGACGGCCGAGGCGACCTTGGCGGCCACGTACGCGAGGCTCGGCAGCGGCGTCACGCGCAGCTGGCGCGCCCAGCCCTGGCGCCGCTCGGTCGCGATCGGGTTGGCCTGGCTCATCGCCGCGCCCATCGCGCCGTAGGCCGCCATCGACACCAGGAAGTACACGTTCCAGGGCAGGCCGGCGATCGGGCCGGAGGCCGTGTCCGGCAGGACCGCCGTGTACAGGACGTACAGCATCACCGGGAACACGACGGTGAACACGAGGTAGCGCCGGTTGCGAAGCGAGCGCCGGACCTCGAGGCGGAGGTAGGCGAGGAACGGGGGGAGGGCGGGCAGCGCCGAGGTGGCGGCGCGGCGGGTGGCGAGCATCTGGGTCTCCTGGGTTCGCGGGGTCTGTGGGGGTCCGACGTGGGTCACGCGGCCGCCGGCGAGGACGCGTCGCGGGGACCGCCCGACGTCAGCGCGAGGAACGCGGCGTCGAGGTCAGCGCCGGCCACCTCGAGGTGCCGGAAGGCGACGTCGGCCGCCACGAGCGCCCGGACGGTCGCGTCGGCGTCGGCGGTGGGCAGCGACAGCGAGGCGCCGTGCCGCTCGACGCGGAGCACGCCCGGGAGCCCGGCGAGCACCGCGTCGCCCGCCGCATCGGCGGTGGGGAGGGCGAACCGGACGACGCGTTCGGTGACCGTCGCCTTCAGCTCGGCCGGCGACCCGTCGCCGACGATCCGTCCGTGGTCCAGGACCACGATCCGGTCGGCGATGTGGTCGGCCTCGTCGAGGTAGTGGGTCGCGAACAGCACCGTCCGGCCTTCGGCGGCGAACCGGCGCATGTCCTCCCAGAACGCTCGCCGCGCCTCGACGTCCATCGCGACGGTGGGCTCGTCGAGGAACACGAGGTCGGGGTCGCCGGCGATCGCGAACGCGAACCGGACGCGCTGCGCCTCGCCGCCCGACAGGGTCTCGGCGCGCCGGTTGACGAGCGCGGCCAGGCCGGCCCGCTCGAGGATCGCGTCGCGGGGCGAGGGCGCCGGGTACAGCGCGCGGGCAAGGTCAACCAGCTCGCCGACGCGGGCGCCGGGTGGCAGCCCCGCCGACTGGAGCATCGCCCCGACGCGGCCCGACCGGACAGCGTCGCGCGGGGCCATGCCCAGCGTGGCGGCCCGTCCGCTCGACGGCTCGAGCAGGCCGAGCATGATGCCGATCGCGGTGGACTTGCCGGCGCCGTTGGGCCCGAGTAGGGCCACGGTCTCACCGGCGTCGATGGCGACGCGGACGTCGTCGAGGGCGCGGGTGTCGCCGAACCGCCGGCTGACGCCGTCGAAGTCGACCGCCGTCACGCGGGACTGGATGGGGATGGGAGAGCTCGTCGTGGTCGTCATGGGCCGAGCATCGACCGCCCACGTCGCCGCGCGAAGTCACGGTCGTCGCGATCGCAGCGTGACAGCCGTCATCCCGGCGCGGCATGGACCGGGCATAGACTGGCTCGAATGGCCCAGCCCGACGTCCAGGTCCAGCGGACGTACCTCACCCTCACCCTGTTCACCACCCTGGCGGCGTCGTTCATCTGGGGCATCAACACGCTGTTCCTGCTGTCCGCGGGCCTCGACAACACCCAGGCGTTCGCGGTCAACGCGTTCTTCACCGTCGGTCAGGTCCTGTTCGAGGTCCCCACCGGCGTCGTCGCCGACACGCGGGGCCGGCGGTTCTCGTTCCTGCTCGGCACCGCCACGCTGATGCTCGCGACGCTCCTCTACCTCGTCATGTGGGAGGTTCGAGCAGGCCTCCTCGGCTGGGCGATCTCGTCGATCCTCCTCGGGCTCGGGTTCACGTTCTTCTCGGGGGCGACCGAGGCCTGGCTGGTCGACGCGCTCAAGGCCACGGGCTACCGGGGCACGCTGGAGAGGATCTTCGCGCGGGCCCAGATCGTGACCGGCGTCGCGATGCTCACGGGCTCGGTCCTCGGTGGTGTCGTGGCCCAGGTCTACGGGCTTGGCGTGCCGTACGTGCTGCGCGCCGTGCTGCTCGGCGTGACGTTCCTCATCGCCTTCCGATTCATGCGCGACATCGGGTTCACGCCCGCTCGCGGCGCCAGCGTCGGCGCCGAGATCGGGGCCGTGCTGCGCGGGTCGGTCGACGGCGGGCTGCGCAACCCGCCGGTGCGCTGGCTGATGCTGTCGGCCCCGTTCACGGCCGGCGTCGGGATCTTCGCGTTCTACGCGCTCCAGCCCTACCTGCTCCAGCTGTACGGCGACCCGACCGCCTACGGCATCGCCGGCCTCGCCGCCGCGATCGTGGCCGCGGCGCAGATCACGGGCGGGCTGATCGTGCCGCGCGTCCGGCGCATGTTCCGGCGTCGCACCGACGCGCTGCTGGTCGCGGGCGTCGCGACCGTCGTGCTGCTGGTGGTGATCGGGCTGTCGAACTCGTTCCTCGTGGTCCTGGCGCTGATCGTGGCCTGGGCGCTGATCTTCGCGATCGAGGGACCGCTGCGCCAGGCGTATCTCAACGGCATCATCCCCTCCGAGCAGCGCGCGACGGTCCTGTCGTTCGACAACCTGATGGGCTCCGCCGGCGGGGTCATCTTCCAGCCGATCCTGGGGCGCGTCGCGGACCTGAACGGCTACGGCGCCTCGTACGTCGTCAGCGGCGCCATCCAGGCGCTGGCGCTGCCATTCATCTTCCTGGCCCGCCGCGAGAAGGCCGTGTCCGACCCGATCAGACCGGGCGACGAGGAAACGGCTCTGGCCACGCCCCCCGAGGCCGCCTAGCCCACGGCCGGCCCGGCGTATGCTCGGAGGCGAGGCCCACTGATCGCGAGGACCCATGCCGCGCCTGCAGTACAAGCCCTTCGCGAGCCCGGACCACGAGCGCACCTTTCCGCACGGCAGCGCGCAGGTCGTGACGCTCGACGACGCGACGATCGGGCTCGCCCGCTGGGAGCCCGGCTGGCGCTGGTCGACCCACCTCGCCCCGATCGCCGGCACGTCGTCGTGCCTGGTCCACCACCTCGGCTACGCGATCTCGGGGCGCCTGCACGTCGTGATGGACGACGGCCAGAGCCTCGAGATCCCCGGCGGGTCCGCCTACGAGATCCCGGCGGGACACGACGCCAGCGTGGTCGGCGACGAGGCGTTCGTGACCCTCGAGTGGACGAGCGCGCACGTCGTCGGCGTCGACATCGACGACGACAAGGAGCGGATCCTGGCCACGGTGCTGTTCACCGACATCGTCGGTTCGACCGCGGCGCTCGAGAGGATGGGCGACGCGCGCTGGCGGGACGTCCTCAGCGAGCACAACCGGCGGATCCGCGACCTCCTGAACCGCTACCGCGGCCGCGAGGTCACCACGACGGGCGACGGGTTCCTGGCCCTGTTCGACAGCGCGTCGCGGGCCGTCCGCTGCGGGCTGGCGATGACGGCCTCGGCGACCGCCATGGGGATCCCGATCCGGGTCGGCGTCCACACGGGCGAGGTCGAGCTCGTCGGCGACAACGCGCGCGGCCTCGCGGTCCACGCCGCCGCGCGTGTCCTCGCGGTCGCCGGCGACTCCGAGGTCCTCGTGTCGGAGACGACGAAGGACCTGCTCGAGGGCTCGGGGCTGGTGGTCCAGGACGCCGGCGCCCACGAGCTCAAGGGGATCTCCGGGCCGCGGCGCCTGTACCGGGTGACGGCGCCCGCCGCCTAGGTGCCGCCGAAGATCCGGGCGAGCTCGAACGGCGTGGTGGTCTCGAGCTGGTCGTAGCGGCAGTCGGCCGGCTGCTTGTCCGGGCGCCAGCGACGGAAGGTCGTCGCGTGCCGGAAGCGGTCGCCCTGCAGGTGGTCGTAGGCCACCTCGACCACGCGCTCGGTGCGCAGCGGCTCCCACGACAGGTCCTTGCCGCGGTTCCAGCGCGACGTTGCGCCCGGGAGCCTCTGGCCGGACGCGTCGGCCGCCCCCGCCTGCGCCCATTCAGCCCACTCGCCCCACGGGTGGTCGTCGAGCGCTCCCTCGCGCAGCGGCGCCAGCTCGTCGACCAGGGCGGCACGGCGCTCCCACGTGAACGACGACGTGATCCCGACGTGGTGGAGCGTGCCCTCGTCGTCGAACAGGCCAAGCAGCAGCGACCCGACGTGCGTGCCGGGCCCGTTCTTGTGCCATCGGAACCCAGCGACCACGCAGTCGGCGGAGCGCTCGTGCTTGATCTTGAGCATCGCCCGCTTGCCGGGCAGGTAGGCACCGTCGAGGCGTTTCGCGACGACGCCATCCAGGCCCGCGCCCTCGAACCGGTCGAACCAGTCGGCGGCCAGCGCGCGATCCAGCGTCGCCGGCGTGAGGTGGACCGGCGGCGTCACCCCGCCCAGCGCCGCCTCGAGACGGGCCCGCCGCTCGCCCTGCGGGACCGACCGCAGGTCCTCGTCGCCGAGCGCCAGCAGGTCCCAGGCGACGAACGACGCCGGGGACTCGGCCGCCAGCATGCGCACGCGCGACGCCGCGGGGTGGATCCGCAGCAGGAGCAGCTCGAACTGGAGCGAGCCGTCGCGGGCGATCACCACCTCGCCGTCGAGGACGCACCGCTCGGGCAGCTGGGCCTTCAAGGGCTCGGCGAGCTCGGGGAAGTAGCGGTCGAGCGGCTTGAGGTCGCGGCTCTGCGTGTAGAGCTCGTCGCCGTCGCGGAACACGAGGGCCCGGAACCCGTCCCATTTCGGCTCGAACTGCCAGCCGTCGCCCTCCGGCAGCGCGTCGCTGGCCTTCGCGAGCATGGGTTCGACCGGTGGCTCGAACGGGAGTCGCATCCCCGCACGATACCCCGCCGGAAAGCCCGCATGCCCCGGTGCGGGTTCTCCCGGAACGACAGGTCCGGGCACGGCGAGCAGGCTCCGCGACGTCGAACGCCCCTCGAGGTACCCACACGATGCCCGCCTTCGGTCGTCGGAACCCCGCACTCCCCGTCCTCCTCATCGCCCTGGCCGCCCTGGCCGCGGCCTGCAGCGGCAGCAGCTCGGCGATCCTGAGCACGGTCGGGGCCTCGATCGGCGACGACGGGTGGCGGCAATGCCGCCGCCTCGGCGGCACCGGCCCCGGCGACCGACATCGGCGCCGGAGGGCGACGGGCTCGCGGGGGGCGATGGCAACGCACCCGCCGCCCTGCGAGACGACCTGAAGATCGTGTACACGGGATCGCTCCAGCTCGTGGTCGACAGCCTGCCGCCGGCCCTCGCCTCGGCGAAGTCGGCGGTCCTCGCGACCGGCGGCTACGTCGGCGCGTCGCAGGAGTCGAACGACGGCGACCGGCCGGTCGCCACGATCACGTATCGCATCCCCGCCGCCCGCTGGGACGACGCGATCAGCGGTCTCCGGGGCCTCGCGACCAAGGTCGTCGCCGAGCAGACGCAGGCGACCGAGGTCGGCGGGCAGATCGTCGACCTCGAGGCCCGCCTGCGCAACCTGCGAGCCAGCGAGGCGTCGCTCCAGGGCATCGCCCAGGGCACGGGCAAGGTCACCGACCTGCTCGAGGTCGAGGCGCAGCTGACCGGCGTCCGGGGCCAGATCGAGCAGCTCGACGGGCAGCGTGCCCAGCTCGAGGACCAGGTGGCGTACGGGACGCTGGTTACGACCTTCGGGCTCGAGGTCGTCCAGGTCCAGGAGGCGGCCAAGGGCTGGGATCCGGCCACGGACGTCGACGGCGCGACCGCGACGATGATCGGCGCCGGCCAGAGCCCTCGTCAGCGCCACGATCTGGTTCGGGATCGTGTGGCTGCCGCTGCTCGCCGTGATCGGCCTCATCGCCCTGGTCGTGCGGTTCGTCGTGCGACGCCTGGGGCTGCTCCGGCCCCGCGATCCGGCACCGCCGCTGGGTGCCTGAGCGGCCGGGCGACGCCTAGTGCGGGCCGACCCACGCCGCGAGCGCGGCCCGCGCCCGATCCCGGGTGAGGTTGAACGACGGCCAGCCCTGGAGCGTCGGGTCGGCCCGGAGATCTGCGGCCCGCCGCCGCAGGAACCCGTCGAGGCCGAGCCGGTCCGCCGCCGGGAGGCGGTCGTACGCCGCCACGACCGCGGGGATGGCCTCGTCGCCGAGTGACGCCAGGTAGGCGCGATCGAGGCCCGATCGGCCGCCGGCCGGGACGAGCGACGGGTCCAGCGCCCGCTCCAGGTTCCGGTCGGCCACGAACGACTGCGGCCCGACGACGCTGATCCCGGCCAAGGTCGCGAGGACCAGGATCCCGAGCACGTGCAGCGTCCAGCGCGTGCGTCGCGTCGCCACGAGCCAGGCGGTCAGCCCGAGCGCGACCGCCAGCCACCCGATCGCCACCAGCACCACGAACCGGAGCTCCGTCCAGCCGTAGGCGTCCTGATACAGGCGGAGGCGCACCAGCGCGGACGCGAGCACCACGCCGGTCAACGCGAGCAGCGCGACGCCCGCGGCGAGCTGCGCTCGCGAGCGCCAGCGAACGGCGAGGTCCAGGCAGACGACCAGAGTCCCGGCGAGCACGGCGACCGCGACCAGCTCGAAGAACCCGCGCCGGGCGTAGTCGGCGTAGGTCATCCCGGCGACCGCGAGCGTGTCACGCCCACCGAACAGATAGGCGAGCTGGAGGACGACGAACGCGGCGAACAGCGCGTCGACGGCGACGAGGACGGTGGCCGCCTCGGTCGAACCCAGCGCTCCGCGACTTGGGGCGAGGTCAGCGGCGCTCGCGGCGCCGAGCGATCGAGCCGGCGGCACCGACGTCGACGGACCCGGGATCAGCAGCGGCAGGCGGCCGGCGCCGAGCGCGAACAGGCCGGCCGCGGCCCAGGCCACGACGAGCACGACGACCGCGCGCCCCGTGAGGTCCTCGACGTCGATCGAGATCGGCAGGTGGAGGGCGTCGCGGACGAGGCCGGCGAAGACCGCGTCGGCGGAGGCGAACAGGAGCGCGAACACGAGCAGGATGGGCGTCGCGATCAACAGGCCCCGGTACACGGGAAGCCAGGGACGGAGGCGGTCACGGATCGAGCGTCCGTCGTCGGCCGGTCGTGCGGCCTCGACAGCGGCCACGGCCCCCTGCGGCCGCACCACCGCGATCGCGCCCGTGAGGGTCGCCGCAACGACCGCCCCGGCGGCGTCGAGCACGCGGGGCACGAGGCCACGGGTGATCCGCGCACCGGCGAGGGCGGCGATCGTGCCGCCGGCGAGCGCGGCCGCGAACAGGAGGTCGGCCTGGACCAGCCACGAGTCGGCGCGGATCACCGCCATCGCCGCGAGCCAGATCGCCCCCGCGGGCAGCCACGCGTCGGCGGGGTCGTAGCGCCGCAGGCCGTCGCGGCCGGCCGCCACGCAGGCCGCGCCGAGGAGCGCGACCATCACCACCACGGCGTTCAGGCCGGCCTCGTGGCCGGGCACCGTGATGTCGACGACGATGCCCACGCCGAGGGCCAGGAGCAGGATGCGGCGGGCGGCGACTCGAGGCATTCGGGACCTCCGGGCGATGGCCACGCGGGTCGGCGGCCGGACCGGAGACGGGTCCGGCCCATCATCTGTGGCGCGGTCGTCGGCCCGGCGGCGCGGCGGCGCCTCGACCCGGGGCGCGCACCTGCCGGCACCCGAGGCATGGCAGGATGCGGCCATGACCGACCAGGAGGCCCGCTACGACTCGATCGCCGAGGCCTACGCCGAGCTGTGGTCGCCGGTCCACCGGCCGTCGACGCTGGCGCTCCTCGACGAGGTCGAGCACGACGTCTCGGCCGGCGCGCGCCGGCTCCTCGACGTCGGCTGCGGCACGGGCGCGCTGGCGGCCGAGGCGGTCCGTCGCTGGCCGCGGGTCCACGTCGACGGCGCCGACGTGTCCGCCGGCATGCTCGGGATCGCCGAGCGCACGCGCACCGGGTTGCCGCCGTCGGATCGCGGACGGGTGCGCTTCCGCCAGGCGCCCGCCGACCGGCTGCCCTACCCCGACGGCACGTTCGACCTTGCCCTCACGTCGTTCGTGCTCCAGCTCGTGCCATCACGGCATCGCGCGTTGCGGGAGATCCGGCGCGTGCTCGCGCGGCACGGACGGGTCGCGCTGGTGACGTGGCTGCAGGGCGGAGCGCCGCTGGACGCGGACCGCGTGTACGACGAGGCGCTGCTGGACGCGGGCCTCGAGCCGCGGGAGCCGGGCGGCGGCAGCGACGACCTGCCGGGACCGGAGGCGGCGGTCGCCGCGCTGCGGCGCGCCGGGTTCGCGGAGGCGACGGCGCACGCCGAGGTCCTCGACCACCAGTTCACGCCGGAGTCGTTCCTCGCGTTCATCGCCCGGTTCGACGACGCTGACCAGTTCGAGTCGTTCGAGCCCGACGAGCGCGCCGCGCTCGAGGCGGACGTGCTCGCACGGCTCCGGGCGCTGCCGTCGGACGGCCTGCGCCTCGTCGCCCCGATCGTCTACGCGAGCGGGCGCCGCACCTAGGCCGGCACCCGCGGAGGATCAGCCCTCCGCGTCGCCCCCGCCGCTCTCGCCACCCTCGGCGCCCTCGCCACCCGCGGCGGCCTCGCCCTCCTCGGCGCCCTCGCCCTCCTCGGCGGCCACCGGCGCGACCTCTTCCTCGACCCGCGGCGCCAGGACGCGCGCCACGACCTCGGTGAGCTCGGTCGCCAGCGTGGCACCCTCGGGGACCGCGACGTCGGCGAGCGTGATCGTGACGTCGTAGCTCGTCAGCGACGAGAGGTCATAGGTGAGCGAATCCGGGAGGTTGGCCGGCAGGGCGCGAACCTTCACGGTCGAGATCGGGTGGACCAGCGTGCCGCCCATCTCGGCGGCCGGGGCGGTGCCGGTGCCGATGAGCGGGACCTCGACGGTGAGCTCCTCGGTCATCCGCACGACGAACAGGTCGACGTGCAGCGGCCGGCGGTTGACCGGGTGGACCTGGATCCCGTGGACGAGCACCGGCCGCGCCTTGTCGTCGTCGACGGTGAGGTCGATGAGCGTCGACGCGCCGGCACGGCGGCGCAGCTGCTCGAACTCGTGGGCGTCGAGCGAGACGGGCTCACTGGCCGTGCCGTGGCCGTAGACGACGGCCGGCACGAGGCCGTCCTTGCGCAGGCGGGCGACGGCCTTGCCGGTCACGGTCCGGCTGGCGGCCGCGAGACGGGGGCGGTCAGGCATCGTGGTGAACCTCTCTGGTGGCAGCGCTCCGACCCGCAGGCGGCGCCGCGGCGCGACAGGCATCCCGCCGTCGCTGCATCGCGCCGAGGCTATCACACGCGCGATCCACGCCCGCCCGGGACCTCCCGGTCCCCGTCCCGGCGGCCCGGTGTAGGATCGCCGCGCCGTGGCCACCATCCTGATCGTCGAAGACGAGTTCGCCGTCGCGCGAGGCATCCAGTACGCCCTCCAGCAGGAGGGGTACGAGGTGACGGTCGCCCGCTCGGGCGAGGAGGGCCTCGAGTTCGCGACGAGCCAGGCCCCCGACCTGATCGTCCTCGACGTCCGGCTGCCCGGCATGGACGGCTTCGAGGTCCTGCGCCGGCTGCGAGCGGTCGGGTCGAAGGCGCCCGTCCTGTTCCTGACGGCCCGCGGCGACGAGTTCGACAAGGTGGTGGGCCTCGAGCTCGGCGCCGACGACTACGTGACCAAGCCGTTCGCGCTGCGAGAGCTGATGAGCCGCATCCGGGCGCTCCTCCGCCGCGCCTACGGCGACCTCGCCAACGCGGCCGGCGGCCGCGTGATCCGCCACGGGGACCTCGTCATCGACCTCGAGAAGCGGCGCGTGCAGCGCGGGACCCGCCGGATCGGCCTCACCGCCACCGAGTTCGAGATCCTGCGCCACCTCGCCAGCCGCCCGGGCCGCGTGTTCAGCCGGCGGGAGCTGCTCGAGCTGCTGCGGGACTACGAGGCGCTCGACCAGGACGAGAAGACCATCAACGTGCACGTCAGCCACCTGCGGGACAAGATCGAGGACGACCCGTCGGTGCCCCAGTTCGTCCTGACCGTCCGGGGCGCCGGCTACCAGTTCGCCGAGCGCTGACGTGGCCGACGTCCGACCGCCGGACGGGGCCCCGACGACGCCCCGCGCGCCCGCTCCGCGTCCCGACGGCCGCTCGGCCGACGCCCGGGCCTCGCGCCGCCCGACCGTGCCGCGCTCGTTCCAGACGCGGCTCACGTTCGCGTTCATCGGCGTCGTCGCCCTGACGCTCGCCCTCGTCGCGCCGATCGTCGTCAACCGGATCGACGACTACTTCCGGCAGCAGGAGGAGCAGAGCCTGCAGGTCCGCGCCAAGGCCACGGCCGCGGTGATCGACCAGTTCATCGAGACGACGCTGCCCGGCCATCGGATCGTCGCCGAATCAAACGGACAGGCCGTGCTCAACCCGGACGTCGCGGACATCCTGGTCACGCACAACCTGCTGGGGATCGCGGCCAACAACGTGGCCCAGGCCGACGTGACCCTGGAGTTCGGGCTCGCGAAGCCCGACACCGACGGCACGATGATGACGGATCCCGATCGGGATCTCTCGTTCAGCACCCGCCTCGACATCGAGCCCAGCCGGGGGCAGGCCCGGGACCCCCAGATCGCGGCGGCCACGTCCGAGTTCACGATGGACCAGGGCGACCCGCCCTGGGGCATGGTCGTCACCCTGTCCAACCCGTACACGAGCCGGGCGAGCACGCTGGCGGCGATCACCGGCCTGCTGCTCGTGATGGCGGGCGTGGCGTTCCTGGTGGCCGTCCTGGTGGCGGCGTTCCTCGCCCGCCGCTTCACCACGCCGCTGACACGCCTCACGGAGGCCTCGCGGCGGTTGGCGGAAGGCGACCTCTCGTCGCGCGTGACGACGGACGAGGTGTCGTCGAGCACGACCGAGCTGCGCGCACTGTCGCAGCAGTTCAACACGATGGCCGACCGGCTCGAGCAGAGCGTCGCGATCATCCGCCGCGACCGCGACTACAGCCGCGACTTCCTGGCCGACGTCAGCCATGAGCTGCGGACGCCGATCGCCGCGATGCGCACGTTCATCGAGCTCCTCCAGGGACCGGCCGGGCGCGACCCCGCCGCCCGGATCGAGTTCCTCGACTCCTCCGCCGTCCAGCTCGACCGGCTCGACTGGCTCGCCCAGAACCTGCTCGAGCTCTCGAAGCTCGACTCGGGGCTCGTGCTGCTGGACCTGCGACCCGACGACGTCCGGGGCACCATCGAATCCGCCGTCGAGCAGCAGCAGCCGGCGGCCGAGCGCAAGGGCCTCGAGCTGACGACCTCACTGCCGTCGAGCCCGCTCCGGATCCGCCACGACCCGCCGCGGCTCGGCCAGGTCATCTCCAACCTCGTCGGCAACGCGGTCAAGTTCACGGAGCACGGACGGATCGACGTCAGCGCCCGCCAGCTGCCCGACGGCGGCGCGCAGATCGAGGTCGTGGATACAGGCGGCGGCATCCAGGAGGCCGAGCTGCCGCTGATCTTCGACCGCTTCTACCGCGGCTCCGGGGACAACGAGGCCCGTGGCACGGGCTCCGGCCTGGGGCTGGCGATCGTGAAGTCGATCGTCGACATGCACCACGGGACGATCGAGGTCGAGAGCCGGGTCGGGGTCGGGTCGCGGTTCGTGGTGCGACTGCCGCGCGACCCGCGCGACGTGCCGGATCCCGCGACGCCGGGGCAGCCGGCCGCAAAGGTAGACGAATCTTCACCCGGCGAAGGCCCGGCGATGAATCCCATTCCGGCACCCTTGGTGACACTCCACGGCCGCCCCGACGGCGGCACCACCGCGCAGCCAGAGAGAAGATCCCCGCAGCCATGAACGACGATCCCGCGGCGGGCGCTCCCCAGGGCACCGGCCAACCCGATCCGCTCGACGACACGCAGCGCGTCGAGGTCCCCCGTTACGCGCCGACCCCCGATCCGCGACCCGACGCGCAGTGGGCCTGGGCGTCGACGGGCGATCCCGCGGGAGCGAGCCCGTGGCAGGATCCCGCGACCCGACTGGCCGGCGCCGGATCGGCGGCTCCCGGCGGCACGTACGCCGGCACGCCGGCCGATGCGCCGAGCGGGCCATGGGGAGCCTCGCCCGCTCCCGCCCCTGCGCCCGCCTGGGCGCCGCCCGCGCCGGTCGCCGCGACGCCCGACAAGCCGGGCGGCCGCCGCGCCGCCGGCCTCGGGACCATCGTCACGGTGTCGGTGCTGTCGGCCGTGCTCGCCTCGAGCGGCACCGTGCTCGTCCTCGAGCGCGCTGGCGCCTTCGACCAGGCCGCGCCGGCCTCGACCATCGCCACCGGCACCCAGACGGGCTCCCAGCAGCCGGTGACCATCGACGAGTCGTCGGCGGTCATCGACGCGGCCGCCAAGGTCGGGCCCGCCGTCGTCAAGATCGACACGGTCGGCGCTGCAGCCGACCCGTTCACCGAGCAGGGCGTCGGCTCGGGCCTGATCTACGACTCGAGCGGCTGGATCCTCACCAACCGGCACGTGATCGCCGACGCCAGCAAGCTCACCGTCGAGCTCAAGGACGGCCGCCAGTTCCCGGGCACGGTCTACGGCATCGACACCCTGACCGACCTCGCGATCGTCAAGATCGAACAGACCGGGCTGCCCACGGCGCCGATCGGGCACTCCGACGGCCTCAAGGTCGGCCAGCTGGTCGTCGCGATCGGGAGCCCGCTCGGGACCTATTCGTTCTCGGTCACCAGCGGCATCGTGTCGGGCAAGGGTCGGACCATCACTGTCGACAGCGGCAAGCGCATCTCGAACCTGATCCAGACCGACGCGGCGATCAACCCCGGCAACTCCGGCGGGCCGCTGGTCGACGCCAGCGGCGCGGTCGTGGGCATCAACACCGCGGTCGCCACGGACTCGAGCGGCATCGGGTTCGCGATCCCGATCGACATCGCCCGGCCGATCATGGACCAGGCGCTCAAGGGCGAGGCGCTGTCGCGGCCCTGGATCGGCGTCCGCTTCCTGCCGATCGACAAGCAGCTCCAGCAGCAGCGCTCCCTCTCGGTTGACAACGGCGCGCTGGTCGCGACGGCCGGCGGCACCGACCCGGCGATCACGCCCGACAGCCCGGCCGACAAGGCGGGGCTCAAGGAAGGCGACGTCATCGTCTCGATCAACGGGATGGCGATCGACCAGGAGCACCCGCTGGACTCGCTGCTGGTGCAGTTCGCGCCCAACGACACGGTCACGCTCAACGTCCTGCGGGACGGCAAGACCGTGACGATCCGGGTGAAGTTGGGGACCCGACCGAAGGACCTCTAGCGGGCCGCTAGCCGGTCCGGCGCCGCCGGATCTCGACGCCGGCGCTGCGCAGCGTGCCGCCGAGCCGCACCTGCGGCTTGCGGACGCGCACGGTGACCTCGTCGGTGGCGAAGTTGACCAGGATCTCGTGCGCGATCGCCTCCGCGAGCGCCTCGATCAGGTCGAAGCGGGTGGACTCGACGATCTGGCGGCAGGTCTCGAACACCTTGCCGTAGTCGAGCGTCTGCGCGAGGTCGTCGGACAGGCCGGCCGGCTGCAGGTTCAGGGCGAGCTCGACGTCGACCTCGAACCGCTGGGGCGTCACGTGCTCCTCCGGGTAGACGCCGTGCGTGCCCTCGAACGCCATGCCGTCGAGGATGATCCGGTCCGTCACGGACCCGTCCTCCTCGGCCCAGCCCGGCGGCCGCCAGCCGCGGACGACGGCGTCGGCGATGCGCGCCGCCCGCACGTTCTCGCGGACGTCGTGCACGCGCACGAGGTCCGACGCCGGCGGTGGCCGCGAGGACCGTGGTCGCGAGCGTCGCCTCGACGCGCTGGTCCGCGGGAAGGTCCAGCAGCCGCCCGAGGGTCGACTTGCGCGAGGTCCCGAGCAGGACCGGCCGTCCCAGCACGCGCAGGGCGCCGAGGCTCGCCATGAGCGCGAGGTTGTGGTCGGGCGTCTTGCCGAACCCGAACCCCGGGTCCACGATCAGCCCCTCCCACGGCACGCCGGCGTCCAGGGCCCGGCCGATCGCCGACTGCAGGTCCGCGACGACCTCGGCGACGACGTTCGCGTAGCGCGGCTCGGCGCGGTTGTGCATCAGGACGATCGGCACGCCGCGGCGGGCGGCGACCCTCACCATCCCCGGGTCGTCCGCCACGCCCCAGACGTCGTTGAGGAGGTGGGCGCCGGCGTCGAGCGCGGCCTCCGCGACGGCCGGGGTCGTCGTGTCGATCGAGATCGGCGTGGCGGGCAGCGCCGCCGCGAGGGCGCGGACCACCGGGATCACCCGGGCCGCCTCCTCGGCGGCGTCGACGTGGTCGTGACCGGGACGCGTCGAGGCGCCGCCGACGTCGAGGAGGTCCGCGCCGTCGGCGACCATCCGGCGCGCCTGCTCCACGGCGGCCGCGACCGGGTCGTCCGCGGCCAGCAGCCCGTCGCCCGAGAAGGAGTCGGGCGTGACGTTGAGCACGCCCATCACGTAGGTGCGCTCGCCCCACGCGAACGTCGCGGGCCCGATGACGGTCGCGTCGGGCGCTCCGGGGACGCCCGTGGACGCGCCGGCGGGCAGCCGGAACGACGGGGTGGACGCGCCGCCGCCCGCCTCCGGACGAGCCGGGACCACGCTCGGCGCCACCGGCGGCTCGTCGTGCGTCACGCCGCCACCGGGTCGCGGAGCAGCGGATCGTCGACCAGCCGCGCACGCGCCGCGCCGACGAGGTACAGCGACCCGGCCACGACCACCGGGCCGTCGCCGGTCGCCAGCGCGAGGTCGAGGGCACGGTCGGGGTCCGGGACCTCGCGGACGGTCGCGCCCGGGAGCGCGGCCCGCCAGGCGGCGGCGAGCTGCGCGGCGGGCATCGCCCGGGGGACGTCGAGCGCCGTGCACACCACGGTCGCGCCGACGACCGCCGGGCTGGCCGCGATCGCGGCGAGGATCGAGGGGACGTCCTTGTCGGCCATCGACGCCCAGACGAGGACGGGCGGAGGCGGCGGGTCCGCCCGGCCCCCGGCGAGGTACGGCCGGAGGTCCTCGAGCGCCTGGGCGAGGGCGGCGGCGCCATCGGGGTTGTGCGCGCCGTCGAGCAGCACCTCCCGCGGGCCCGCCGGCGTGGCGACGTCGACGAGCTCGAGGCGGCCCGGCCAGCGCGCGGTCGCGTACCCGCGCCGGCGGGCGGCGGCCGGGGTCCGGGCGATGCCCGCCGCCTCGAGGGCGTCGAGGAGCGCGTCGGCGACCGCGACGTTCGCCGCCTGGTGGCGTCCGCGCAGGGCGATGTCCGTCGGTCCGAGCCCGGGCAGCGAGACCCGCTGGGTGTCGCGGTCCCAGCCGAGCACGGGCGCCGGGCCGGCGATGGTGAGCGGGACGCCCGAGCCGCGCGCAGCGCCGCCGGATCACGGCCAGGCCGTCGCCGGTCGCACCGGTCACGGCCACGTCGCCGCGCTCGACGATCGCCGCCTTCTCGCGGGCGATCGCCGTCACCGTCGGTCCGAGGCGGTCGGTGTGGTCGAGGCCGACGTTGGTCAGCACCGCGACGCCGCCGTCCCAGGCGTGCGTCGCGTCCAGGCGGCCGCCCAGCCCGACCTCGACCAGGGCCACGTCCAGCCCGGCCTCCGCGAAGTGCCGGAACATCACCGCGGTCAGGAGCTCGAACTCCGTCGGCGGCCCGAGGCGCGGCGCGATCCGGTCGGCGAGCGGCAGCACCGCTCCGACGAGGCGCGCGAACGTCGCGGCGTCGATCGGCCGCCCGTCGACGACGATGCGCTCGCGGTAGGTGACGAGGTGCGGCTTGGGCGTCTCGCCCACGCGGTAGCCGGCGGCGCGCAGGGCCGACCCGGCCAGCGCGATGACGGAGCCCTTGCCGTTGGTCCCGGCGACGAGGGCGCCGCGGACGGCCAGCTGCGGGTCGCCCATCGCGCGCAGCAGCGCCCTGACGCGACCGAGGCCGAGGCGGATGCCGTACCGCCCACGCGACTCGATCGCCGCCAGCGCCTCGGCGTAGCTGAGGTCCGGCGCGTCGGGCGAGCCGGGTGCCTCGCCGCGGGCACTCACGACTTCGTCAGCTCGTCCTCGTAGAACACGCACTGGTTGAACCGTGGCGTGAGGCACACGTCGTTGACGTAGCCCTCGTCGAGGTGCACGCCGCCACGGAGCTGGCAGCGGGAGACGTTGTTGGGCTGGCGGAGGAGGCCCTTGAGCAGGTGCGGCGCCTGGATCGGGATCGCGCCGCGAGGGCCGGTCATGTAGAAGTGCGGGCACACGTTGCGGCGCAGGTTCGGCAGCCCGAACCCGGTCCGCGCCGGCGGCATCTGGCGCGGCGAGCCGGGCAGCGGCGGGCGCTGCATGCCGGGGAGCGGGGGGCGCTGCATGCCCGGCATCGGCGCGCGCATCGACTGGTAGGAGGTGTACCCACGGGGTGCCGGCGGGGCCGGACGGGGCGGCGGCTGGACCGGGGGCGGCGGCTCGGGCTCCGGCGCCGAGCCCGCGCGCTGCTGAACCCGGGCGATCGGTCCGTGGCTCCACGATCCACGATCCCCCGGGGTCGGGCGCATGGGCCGACGGTCTCGAGCCTCCACGACCTCCCTCTTGGGTCCGGCACCCGGGACGTGGTGCCGCGACGCATCGGTGAGCGTACCACCGGGGCAGGACCCCGCGACCGACGGGTCCGCCGGTCGCCCCGCTGCGCCGTCGGCAACGCCCGCCGTGCTCAGCCGGTCGACCCCCGGGCCCGAGGCCGAAGTCGCCGGCCGTGCGACAATCCTCCCCGATGGATTACCGGCGAGGGGGCCGGCCACCGCAGGTCCGCCCCCGCCCTGCCTCGTTCGGCCGCCCCGTGCCGCCGGCGATTCGGGAGACCGCCCCGTCCCCGGCCCGATTGGCCCGGCATCGTCGGATCGACCGACGGCGCGGGCTGCCGCCGCCGGTCGCGGCGGGTCTGGCGGCCGGGGTCGTCGCCCTCGGCATCGGCATCCTGTGGGTGGTCAGCGGCGCGTTCGGGCCGTTCGTCGGCGGCGTCGTCAACGGCTTCGGCGGGCTCGTGGCGACCGTCGGCGCGGCCGTCGGCAGCGCCCCGCCCACCGCGGCGCCGCCCACCAGCGACGCCCCGAGCATCGTCGCCGCCGGCCGAGCCGTACACCAACGACGATGCGGTCGACGTGACCGTCAACGTCCCGCAGGACGTCGTCGGCGACGCGCAGTACACGCTCCGCCTGTACGTCGCGGTGGGCGACGCCGAGCCCACCCTGGTGGTGGAGCAGCCGATCGGGCAGACCTCGGTCCAGCTGATCCCCAGCGTCTCGCTCGAGAAGGGTCGCAACGCGTTCCAGGCGTCGATCGTCGGGCCCGGCGGGGAGAGCGAGCTGTCGGCCATCGCCACCTGGGTCCTCGACACCTCGAAGCCGAAGCTCACGATCATCTCGCCCGAGGACGGCTCGTCGACCAACAAGGACAACGTCACGATCAAGGGCAAGACGCAGGCCGGCAGCTCGGTCCGGCTCAAGAACGACGACAACGGCGCGACCGCGACGGTCGACACCAACAAGGACGGCCTGTTCGAGGGCAAGATCCGCCTCTCGGCCGGGCTCAACGCCATCCAGATCACGACCGTCGACCCGGCAGGCAACCCCAACGACGCGTCCATCACGATCCGCAAGGGGTCCGGCAAGACGACGGCGAAGCTGACCGCGACGGCCTACCAGTTCCGGACCAACCGGCTGCCCAAGCAGGTGACGTTCACGGTCCAGGTCACCGATCCGGACGGCAAGCCGATCGCGGACGCGACGGCGCTGTTCACCGTGTCGGTGCCGGGCCTCGAGGCCATCGTGTCCGGCGAGATCAAGACCAACGAGAACGGGACCGCCCGGTTCACGACGAGCATCCCCAAGGGCGCGATGAAGGGATCGGGCCTCGCCACCGTCCTCGTCGACACCGACGAGTTCGGCACCCTCACCGATCGCCAGGTGCTGACCGTCCGCTGACCCGAGGCACCGCCTCGGATTCCGACCGGGCGTTCGAGCCGCCACGCGCTCGCCTCGACAGGTGGCCGCAGCGCAGCTACGATCCCCCCATGCCGGTCTGGCGTTGCCCGCACTGCGGCACCCCGCAGGCGGAAAGCTCTCGTTGCTGGGTGTGTCGACGGTCGACGACGACGTGCGCGACCTGTCTTCACTTCCGCCGCGGCATCGCCAGCGGCCTCGGGCTGTGCGGCCTCGATCCGCGCCACACGGCGCTCGACGGCACCGAGATCCGGGCGTGCTGGACGGCCGCCGTGCCACACACCGCCGGGCTGGACGGCGACCCTGAGCGAACGCCGCTTCGACCCCTCGCCCTGACCGACGCCGACCGCCGGCCCGCCCGGACGTTCGTGCCCGTCGACGAGCTGGCGCAGCCGATCCCGACCCCGAGCCGGCCGACCTGGTGCCGGCCGGTCGCGCGGCCGACGCCCCTCCGTCGAACGCCTGGTCGCTGTGGGGAGACCCCGAGGGCTGACCCGGCAACCCGAATACCGGGCCGCCGGGCCTCAGGTCAGGGGCAGGTGACGGTCGTCGGGTCCGACATCACGAGGTCGACCTTGGTGCCGAACGCCTCGTTCTTGCCGGGGTTGGGCTTCTGGTCGGACACGACCCAGTCGGACGGGATCGGGTCGGTACCGGGCGGATCGGACGTGACGTCGCCGAGGGTGAAGCCCTGGTCGTCGATCATGGTCGCCGCGACCTCCTGCGTGCTGCAGATGTAGTTGCCGACGTTCCGGGGACCGGGGCGTGGGCGTCGGCGTCGGGGGCGGCGTGGGCGTGGGGGTCGGCGTGCGGCGTGGGTGTCGGCGTCGGGCGCGGGGGTGGGCGTCGGGGTCGGGGCCGGCGTCGGCGTCGGGCTGGGCGTCGGCTCGGGGCCCTTCGAGACCACGATGTCGACCGGCGCCTGCGGCGCCACGATCACGCCCGGCCGCGGGTCCTGGGTGACGATCGACCCGATCGGCACCGACGGGTCGAAGGCCTCGGTGCGCGTGCCGAGCGTGAGCTGTGCGGCCGTGATGGCGGCGTTGGCCTCGAGCTCGGTCATGCCCCGGAGGTCGGGCACGGGCACGGCGACCGCGCCACGCGCGGTGACGACGGTGATCTCGGTGCCGGCCGGCACTGACGTCCCGGCCGGCGGGTCCTGGCTGATGATCTGGTCGGGCGGCAGGCTCGACTCCTCGGTGCCGCTCACGGTGATCGTCAGGCCCAGGGTGGCCGCCTGCGCCTCGGCGCTGGAGATGTCGAGGCCGACGAACGCCGGCACCGTGACCGGCGAGCCGGAGGGCGACGGGGCGGGCGAGCCGCCGCCGGTCAGGAAGCGGAACAGCAGGAAGCCGATCAGCAGCAGGATGAGGATCCCGGCGATGCCGGCGATCCAGGCCCAGAGGTTGGACCCGTCGTCCTCCTCGGGGCCGTCGTCGCCGGCGACCGGCGGTGGCGGCGGGGTGCCCTGGGTCGACACGGTGGGCGGCGCGGAAGGTGGCCGAGCGTACGCGCTCGGCGGGTACGGGATCGGCGCGGGCCGGGCCTGCGTCGCCGCCGCGGCGACGGCCGCACCCGCCACAACGGCACCCGCCGCGGCCGCAGGCTTCTCGGAACCCAGGAAGCCCTCGAGCGCGCTCGCCATCGCCGCGGCCGAGGCGTAGCGGTCGGTCGGTTCGAAGGCCATCGCCCGGGTCACGATCTGGTCGAGCTCGGGCGGCACCGACGGCCGGAGCGCGGACGGGCGCGGCGGGGTCGTGGTGAGGCGCGCCATGGCGACGGCGGCGGCGCCGTCGCCGGAGAACGGCCGCTGCCCGGTCAGCATCTCGAACAGGACGATGCCCAGCGAGTAGATGTCGGACGCGGCCGTGGCCGTCTCGCCGCGAGCCTGCTCCGGGCTGAAGTAGTGGACCGAGCCCATCGTCGTCCCGGGCAGGGTCACCTGGGCCTCGGTCATCGCGCGGGCGATCCCGAAGTCGGCGACGTGGACGCGGCCGTCGCGGCCGACCAGGATGTTGGACGGCTTCACGTCGCGGTGGACGATGCCGCGGTAGTGGGCGACCTGGAGGGCGCGGGCGACGTCGGCGGCGATGTGGGCCGCCTGGCGCGGGGCCAGGAACCCGTTCTCGCGCAGCACCGCGGCCAGGTCCTGGCCTTCGACCAGCTCCATGACGATGTACGGGCCCGACGGATCCTCGCCGAAGTCGAACACGGGAACGATGTTCGGGTGGCTGAGCGACGCGGCCGCCCGGGCCTCGTCGCGGAAGCGCGCGAGGAAGTCGGGGTCCTGGCCGAACTCGGGTCGGAGGAGCTTGACCGCCACGTCGCGCTCGAGCTGCGCGTCGCGCGCCCGGTAGATCGTGGCCATGCCCCCCTGCCCGAGGAGCTCGAGCAGCCGGTAGCGTCCGCCGAGGGTGCTGCCGATCTCGGTCACGGTGTGGTCATCTCCTCTGCCCTCCGCGCCCGTGCGCCGGCGCATCCTACCCTACGCGCCGCGCGTGACCGGGTCAGATGTCCAGCGTCCGGAGGTACTCCCGGAAGGCGGGGCCCGTGTCAGGGCGCGCGAGCGCCAGCTCCACGGACGCCTGGAGCCAGCCCATCGTGGTGCCGGCGTCGTACCGCTGGCCCTCGAACGCGTAGCCGAAGACCGCCTGCTCCTCCATCAGCGCCTCGATCGCGTCCGTGAGCTGGATCTCGCCGCCCGCGCCGCGCTGGGTCTGCTCGAGCTTGTCGAAGATCTTGGGGGTCAGGACGTAGCGGCCGATGACGGCCAGGTTCGACGGCGCGGCCCCGGCGTCGGGCTTCTCGACGATCGAGGTCACCCGGTACGTCCGGTCGGCGTCGTCGCCGTCCTCGACCCGCTCGCCGCCGATGACCCCGTAGCGGCTGGTCTCCTCGGGCGGGACCTCCATCACCGCGACTACGGACCCGTGGTGCTGCTGGTAGGCGTGGATGAGCTGGCCGATGCACGGCCGGTCGCCGATCACGACGTCGTCGGGGAGGATCACCGCGAACGGCTCGTGCCCGATGAGGTCCTTGGCCATCAGCACGGCGTGGCCCAGGCCGAGCTGCTCCTTCTGGCGCACGTAGGCGATCTGCGCGAGGTCGCTGATGTGGCGGATCTGGCGCAGCTTCTCGATCTCGCCCTTCTCCTCGAGCAGGTGCTCGAGCTCGTAGTCGAGGTCGAAATGGTCCTCGATCGCGCGCTTCTGCGACGAGGTCACGATGATGACCTGCTCGATCCCCGCGGCGACCGCTTCCTCGACCGCGTACTGGATCACCGGCTTGTCGACGAGAGGCAGCATCTCCTTGGGCTGCGCCTTGGTGGCGGGAAGGAAACGGGTGCCCCAGCCGGCGGCCGGGAAGACAGCTTTGCGGACGCGCATCGAACCTCTCTGGGCAGGGGGAAGGCTGGCGGCAGTATACCGGCGGCCCTGTTGACTCCAGCCCGGCAGGCAGCCGCGAGATCGCCCCGACGGTCGCCTCAGGCGCCCCCGGCGGGGTCCGCGGCGAACGACGCGACGAGGTCGGAGAACGCCCCGGGACGGTCCAGGTTGGCGAGGTGCATCGCCCGCGAGAGGACGACGTGGCGGCCGCGCCGGCAGGCGGCGGCCCACGGGTCGCCGCCCGGCCCGAACACCGGATCGAGGGCGCCGTTGACGACCAGGACCGGCGTCCAGAGGCGGCCCAGGCGCTCGACGAAACGGGTGCGGAGGACTTGGCGCAGCGCCTGGGCGCCGCCGACCGGCCAGAAGCCGCCGGCGATGATGGGGTCCGCGATCCGGGTGCCGTAGCGGACCCGGAAGAAGCCACGGTTCACGACGCCGAACCCGCCCCGCTGGGCGTGCTCGAGCCCCCAGGCGAACCCGCGGAAGACCGCTGCGACCGGACCGACGGGCTCCGCCGAGCAGCCGGCCAGCACGAGGCCCGCCACGCGCTCGGGGCATCGTTCGGCCGTCTCGATCGCGACGTAGCCGCCGAGCGACAGCCCGACGATGACGGCGCGGCCGGCCGGTGCCTCCGCCTCGATCGCCGCCACGACGGCGTCGCTCGCGCTGGCCATCGTGAACGGCTCTCCGTGCCGGGCGCCGTGCCCTGGGAGGTCGACGGCGATGCACCGGAAGCGGTCCGAGAGCCGCCGGACCTGGGGCAGCCATTGGGCTCGCGTGAGCCGGGTGCCGTGCAGGAACACGATGGCGGGCGCGTCCGCGGGTCCGACCGCGAGCCAGGGTGGGGTGGCGGCCACGGGGCCGGCCGTCATGGCCGCCATGGTCAGCTGACGTGGTGCTCGATCGCCCAGAGCGCGGCCTGCGTGCGGCTGGCCAGGTCGAGCTTGCCGAGGATGTTCGAGACGTGGGTGCGGGCCGTCCGCTCGGTGATGTCGAGGATGGCGGCGATCTCCTTGTTGGAGTGGCCCTTCGCAACGAGGGACAGCACCTCGCGCTCGCGGTCGGTCAGGGGCTCGTGCGCGGGGGCACCGTCGCGCCGGGTCCGGATCCGGTTGGCCAGCAGGCGCGCGACCTGCGGGTCGAGGTGGACCTCGCCGGCATGCGCCTGGCGGACGGCCACCGCGACGTCGTCGGCATCCGCGTCCTTCAGCAGGTAGCCCGTCGCCCCGGCCTCCAGGGCGGCGGTGACCCGGTCCTCCTCGATGAAGCTCGTCAGGGCCACGACCTCGACGTCCGGGTAGCGGGCCTTGATCTCGGCCGTGGCGGCGATCCCGTCCATCACCGGCATCAGCAGGTCCATCAGCACGACGTCGGGCTCGAGCGTGCCGACCAGCTCGACCGCCTGCCGCCCGTCCTCGGCCTCGCCCACGACCTCGATGTCGTCGAGCAGCTCGAAGAAGCCGTGCAGGCCCCGTCGCACGACGGCGTGGTCGTCGACCAGCAGCACCTTGATCCGTGCCGGCGCCTCGACAGGGACGCCCTTCGGCCCGTCCATCGGCGAGAGCATAGCCGCAGCGGGCCGGGCTCCGCGAGGGCCGTCCCGGCCGGCGTCAGTGGCGCGAGGTCGCCTCGCCGCCCGGGTCGCGCCGCGGGCCCACGACCTCGGTGTCGCCCTCGCGGATCGCCGCGTCGCGCCGTCGCGCCCGCTCGCGCCTCGCTGTCCCGAGGCGGATCGAGGTGAACGGGATCCGGACCTCGCGGAACACCTCCACCGAGACGAGGAACCCGGCGAACAGGAACAGCACGCCGAGGAACTTGCCCAAGTTGGTAGAAGTTCGTCGAGCCGGCCCGGTTGAGCGAATCGGTGAGGGTCGGGAAGAAGGCGCCGATCGCGATCAGCAGCGTCGCCGGCACCCGCGAGTGGAGTCGCCCCGCCAGCAGCTCGCGCAGCGCGCCGGGCAGCGACGCGACGAAGTTGACGGGGATCGCGACGACCGCGATGCACAGGTTGAACACGAACTGCTCGCCCGGCTGGCCGGGGTCGAGCGAGTAGCCGAGCACGCGCTTCTTGGGCATGAACACGTAGGCCGAGAACAGGGCGCCGAGCAGCAGCGCCCCGCCGCCCGTGATGTTGGGGAGCGGCGTCAGCAGCCGGATGTAGCCGGGCATCGCCTCGCCGGTGGGCTGGCCGGTCACCGCGCTGACCGAGTAGCCGGGGGCCGGAAGGGGCGCGGCCGTCACGACCAGCACCAGCGACAGCAGCGTCACCACGATCATCGCGCCGCCCGCGAACCAGGTCCAGCGCGGGTTGACGAAGTACGTCTCGATGCCGATCGCGAGCGACAGGATGATGCCGCCGAACAGGTACAGGATCGGCAGCACCCCCGCGCCCTGGTAGTTCGGCGAGTTCCGGATGATGAAGGTGATGAACGCGCCGAACAGGAGCAGGACCGCGTAGGTGTAGCCGAACCGCGTCCGGCCCAGCAGGAACGCCGTGCCGAGCCCGAGCCATCCGGCCGTCCAGATCGCCCCGGTCAGGTACCACGCGCGGTAGATGCCCTCGTTCCAGCCGTCGGCGGCCGCGACCGCCTCGGCGCCGGCTCCGATGGCGTAGCACAGCATCCCGAACGCCCACACCAGCTGGAACCCGTGGCGCCGGTCGCGCCACTGGTCGAGCAGCATCACCGCGAAGACGGCGGCCAGGATCGAGGTCAGCGCGGGCAACAGGGCGGGGCTCATGCGTTCGCCTCCAGGACCGTCGTCGTCGTCCACGATCGCGTTCGAGTGGGCCTCGACGAACACGAGCAGCAGGCGGTCAAGCAGCCCGGTCGAGGTGTCGTACAGCTGCCCGACGGCGACGGCGTTCACGCCACTCCGACGGGCGACCAGCCGCAGCTCGGCGAGGAACGGCCGCCTGGCCGCGACGAACATCGAGACGCCGGCCCCGAGCGGGATCCCCTGGCGGCGCACCCGCTCCCCGAGCAGCGCCGCGAGGTCGACGGCCTCGGCCTCGGCGTCGTTGCGCGCAGGTCCGGAGCCGTCGAGGTAGCGCACCAGCGCTTCAGCGAGTCGACGGCCCGTGTCGCGGAACGCGTCGCGATCTGCCTCGGGCACGATGGCCCGGAGCTCGGGGCCGTCGCCGTGGATCTCGCCGTACCGCCGCCGGTACGCGGCGTTCAGGCGATCGGTCGAGTCGCCGACGCCGCCCAGCGCGCCGATGGCGCCGGTGCGGCGCGTCGCCACGAGACGTTCCAGGGCCCGCCGCTCGAACCGCCGGTGCCCGCCGAGCGTCGTGAACGCGGGAACGCGACCCTCGTCCGCCCAGCGGCGGAGCGTGTCGGGATCGACGCCGAGCAGCCGGCTCGCCTGGCCGAGCGGCAGCCGTTCCGCCGGGGGACGTTCGGGGCGCGACCGGGCGTCCGGCACGAGTCCTCCGTGTCCCGGGCGTCATCAGGCCCGGTCGGGTGGTCGGAAATCTGGGTAAACCTAGGTCGCTCCACGCGAACGTGGCGGGCGGAGTGTAGGCACGCCCGGGATCGCGCGTCAAATGATCGGCGCGAGAGCCGGGAGGCTCCTGGGCGGACGTCGGGCGGCCGGCCCGATCCGGGCGTCAGGCGGGCACGAACTCGTGGTCGTCGCGGTGGATGCCGTCGCACAGGCCCCAGGCCGGCGGGTCGAGGGGCAGCGCGATCGGCCGCATGATCTCGCGGACGTCACCGCGCCGGCAGAAGAAGTAGCCCTTGGCGGCCATCCAGCGGCGCACGCAGGCGGCGTCGGCGTGGAACTCGTGCGGGCCGGGGTTGATCGGCGTGCTCTCGGCCCAGCCGACCGCGACCTCGGGCGCCACCGTGTCCAGGATGTTGACCCGCCACGGCGTGCCGTCGATGACGTCCCCACACCCGTCGCAGCGGACGGCGACGTTGTCCGAGACGATCGTGCGGATGGTCACGCCCATGATCTCCATCGGCGCGAGGATAGCAGGGGCGACGACCTCGGCCCGGTGGTACCCCCAGCCGGATTCGAACCGGCGATCTCCACCTTGAAAGGGTGGCGTCCTAGGCCTCTAGACGATGGGGGCCCGTGACCCGCGGCGGGGTCGGCCGAGCATACCAGAGGGGTCCTCGGGATCGGCCCTTCGGCGTGGTCGGACGGAGCTCCGCGGGACCGCCTGACGGCCGCTCAGGTGGCCTTCGTCCCGCTCCAGATCATGCCCATGATCATCGCCGCCGAGAGGAACATCAGGGCGCCGATGGCCACCAGCCCGCCCACCAGCGCGGACGCCACCGCCCGGCCGTCGCGGCCCTCACGGCCGGCGCGCACGACGCCGAACACCGCGAGCACGGCCACGGCGGCGAACACAAGCCCGCAGATCGCGAAGCCGGTCGCCATCATCGGGACCTGGAGCTGGTCGCGGACGAACGTCGCGTAGAGCAGGAACCCGATCCCGCCGACGAGCGCGATCAGCAGCGTCACGCGCACCGGGGTGATGCGCACGGGCCCCAGGTGCGGGCCTCGGCGCCGCGAGGCGTCGCGGCGGTCGGCCGCCGGCGCGCCGGACCGGTCGTCCGCGTAGGTGGCGCTCGAGCGGCCGGCGTCGTCCGGATACCGTTGGCTCATCCGCGCGAGCGTAACAGGACGGGCCGGACTACCCCGCCGCGGCGAGCGCCGGATCCGGGTCCGGCGCGACGCCGCCCTGCCAGCGATGGTAGATCGCGACGTTCCAGGTCAGCCGCGGGCGCTTCAGCCCCGCCCCGACCGCCTCGCCCCGCTCGCCGAACGCGTCGCCAAGGAACGATCGGCCCTCTTCGATCGAGGCAAACGTCCAGAAGCAGTGGACCACCCGGATCTTGAACCCGGCGGTGGCCAGGAACGGGCCCACGCGCCGGCTCCAGACGCGGTACTCGGGCGACTGCGGGTCGCGCAGGCCGCTGACGTCGTCGCGCCCGTAGTCGTGCACGACGAGGAGCCGACCCTCGGGCCGCAGGACGCGGTCGGCCTCGTCGAGGTCGGACATCGCCACGCCGCGGAACGCCGTCCACAGCGTGACGACGGCGTCCAGGCTCCCGTCGGGGACGTCGATCGCGAGCGGGTTCGACAGCGGCAGCCGGGTGCCCGAGATCCCGGCGGCGTCGAGCCGGTCGCGGAGGACGCCATCCGGGAGGTCCACGAAGCCCACGTCGCGGCCCGCCAGCGGGCCGAGCGCATCGAGGGCGCGGACGAGCTTCCCCTCGACGTCGGCCGCTGCCCTGAGACGCGGGACCAGCGGGGCTTCGAGTTCGAACGGGAGATCAGACACGGTTTCCGAGGATACGCCGGGGCTCCGCGGGGTCGTCCTGTCGTTCCGGTGACATCGACCCCCCCATTCGGGGGGTCTCCGGCGTGACGAGTGGTCGCTTGAGGCTATCCGGAGACGCGCAGGAGGCGGGCGCCGCGGGCCGGCAGGTCGATCGGAACCCAGCCGTCGACCACCGTCGCCGGGTCGGCCGCGGGCCACGGCCAGCGCGTCGGGCGCGACCGTCGCCAGCGTCCGTCCGTCGAGGTCGGGGAGGTGGAGATGGAGCGTCGCCGGCCCCTCGCCGGCGTTGAGGCAGACGACGAAAGCCTCGTTGTCGTCGCCGCGCCGGTAGGCGGCGGCCATGCCGTCGGCCGAGACAGGCGCGAACCATCCGCGCCGGAGGGCGGCGTGGTCGTGCCGGAGCCGGACCGCGGCGCGCACGAAGGCTCGCAGCTCCCGGTCGCCGGCGACGGGGTCAGCGGGGTACGCGCCGCGCGACGCGGGCTCGTGGCCGCCGGCCATCCCGATCTCGTCGCCGTAGTAGATGCACGGCGCGCCCGGCAGCGTCAGCTGCGCGAGCGTGGCGAGCCGGACGGCCGCCAGGTCGTCGCCGCAGATCGTGCGGATCCGCGCCGTGTCGTGGCTGCCCAGCAGGTTCAGCTGGACCGCGACGACGTCCGGGTCGTAGGTGCGGAGCTGGTGCTCGACGCGGTGGAGGAAGCCCCGTGCCGTCGTCGTGGCGGATCCCCGCCCGCACGTCCATGTGGGCGTCGATGGCCGACTGGTCGCGGTGGTCGCCGGCCGCGAACGACAGGATCGCGAACGCCAGCTGGTAGTTCATGTAGGCGTCGAACTGGTCCCCCTGCAGCCAGCGGTGGTCCTCGTTCCACACCTCGGCCACGATGTAGGCGTCCGGGTTCACGCCCTTCACGCGCCGCCGGAACTCCCGCCAGAACTCGTCGTCGTCGATCTCGGCGGCGACGTCGAGACGCCACCCGTCGGACCCGAACCGGATCCAGTGCTCGGCCACCCGCATCAGGTACTCGCGCACCTGCGGGTTGTCGGTGTTGAGCTTGGGCAGGGCCGGCATGTTCCACCACGCGTCGTAGCCCAGCGAGAAGCTCGTCTCGGTCCCGAAGCCCTCGGGTCCGCCGTCGCCGCCCGCCGCGTGGCGCAGGGACTCGTCGGGATAGGCGCGCAGCGGGCGGCCCTGGGCGAGCGCCTCGCGGTCGACCCGGAACCAGTCGAGGTACGGCGACGCGAGGCCGCACTCGAGGATGTGGTTGAACGCCCAGAAGCCGCGGCTCGCGTGGTTGAACACGCCGTCGAGGATCACGCGCATCCCGCGCCCGTGCGCCGCGTCGAGCAGCGCTCGCAGGGCCGCGTCGCCGCCCAGCAGCGGGTCGACCCTGAAGTAGTCGTAGGTGTGGTAGCGGTGGTTCGAGGCCGACGCGAACACCGGGGTGAGATAGATGGCCGTGATCCCGAGGTCGGCGAGGTCGTCGAGCCGGTCCGCGACGCCGTACAGGTCGCCGCCCTTGAAGCCGTGCATCGTCGGTGGCGCGTCCCAGTCCTCGAGCGGCCCGGGCGCCTCGACGCGCCCGCTGCGCGCGAAGCGATCGGGGAACACCTGGTAGAACACCGCGTCCCTGACCCAGTCCGGCGTGACGATCGACATCACGCATGGCCCAGGAAGACCCGCCCGGTCCGGGCGGGCAGGGAGACGTCGAAGGCGGCCGATGCGGGCACGAACGCGGCGGGCGCGTCGTCGCCCGGGAGCGGCACGGCCTGGAGCGGGCAGCCGGCGAGCTCCGGGGCCTCGACGACGAGCGTCGCAGGGCGCGTCGCCGTTGTTGAGGACGATCAGCGCGACCACCCCGTCCAGCGCCCGCACCCAGGCGACCATCGAGCCCTGCGCCCCCGCGACCCTGAACGACCCGTCGCGCAGCACCGGCTGCTCGTGGCGAAGCGCGAAGACGACGCGCAGGGAGGCCCGGATCGAGTCGTCCCAGGTCTCAGGCCGGTCCCACGGGAACGCCGCGCGCGCGGCGGGGTCGATCGAGCCCGTCATGCCGATCTCGTCGCCGTAGTACACGGCCGGCGCGCCGGGCAGCGTCGCCTGCACCAGCGCGGCGAGGCCGACGCTCGCCGGGTCGCCGCCCATGAGCGTCAGCAGGCGCGGCGTGTCGTGGCTGCCGAGCAGGTTGTACTGGACCGCGACCACGTCGGGATCGAGCTCGGTCATCAGCGGCCCGAGCAACGCGGCGAAGCCTGGCCCGTCGAGCCGCCGGACCGCTGCCCCGAGCCAGCCGTGCTGGGCGGCCACCGCGAGGTCGAGGTGGGAGCCGGCGGCGAACGAGACGACGGCCGTCAGGAACGGGTAGTTCATCGTCGCGTCGTACTGGTCGCCGCGCAGCACCTCGGCCTTGGGGAACCAGATCTCGGCCAGGATGTAGGCCTCGGGATCGATGGCCCGGATGCGCCGCCGGAACTCGCGCCAGAAGTCGGGGTCCTCGAGGTCCTCGGGGACGTCGAGCCGCCAGCCGTCCACCCCGAACCGGATCCAGTGCTCCCCGGCGGCGAGCAGGTACTCGCGCACCTCCGGGTTCCGGACGTTCAGCTTCGGCAGCGCGGGCAGGTCCCACCACGCCTGGTAGCCCAGGTCGCGGAAGGTCGCCGACCCGTCGCGGTCCCCGAGGTCGACGGCCGACAGCTCGAGCACGGGCTCGATGCCGTCTGGATAGGCGCGGATCGACCGGCCCGGCTCGAGGAACGCCGGGTTGAGGAAGAACCAGTCGCGATACGGGGACGCCGCGCCGGTCTCGAGGACGTGCTGGAACGGGTAGAACCCGCGGCCGCAGTGGTTGAACACGCCGTCGATGACGACGCGCATCCCGCGCGCGTGCGCGGCGTCGAGCAGGTGCCGGAACGCCGCCTCGCCGCCGAGCAGCGGGTCGATCCGAAGGTAGTCGCAGGTGTGGTAGCGATGGTTGGCGGTCGAGGCGAAGATCGGGTTCAGGTAGATCGCGTTGGCGCCGAGGTCGGCGATGTGGTCGAGGTGGTCCGCGACGCCGTACAGGTCGCCGCCCTTGAAGCCCGTTCCCGTCGGCGGCACGTCCCACGCCTCGAGCGGTCCGGGGCTGGGCACGCGCCCGCTGCGTGCGAACCGGTCCGGGAAGACCTGGTAGAACACGGCGTCGCGGACCCAGCGGGGCGTGTCGATCGGCATCGCGGGCGATCAGCGGCGCGTCGGACGGGGATCAGCGACGGGCACGGTGGACGCCGTCGCGTGCCAGGGGCTGGACGTCCACGTCCGGTCCGGCGATCTCCTCGAACCGGGGCGTCTCCGGGTCCCGGCGAGCGGCGCGAGGCGGGCGGAACGCGACGTGCTCGAGCGCGTCGTCGGGCTCCGCCTCCCGGATCGCCTCCGGCCGCCGGGTCCAGCTGAACCGGGCGTCGTCGTCCTCCTGGACGCCGACCGGCCACGGGTCGCCGCGATACGGGTGGAACACGCTCACGCCGAGCCGGTTCGACGGGAGCAGGGCCACCTTGCCCAGCACGAGGATCACCGCGACGCCGACGGCGCCGGCCACCAGCGTGGGCACGTCCGCGGTCATCTGCCGGTCCTCCAGAAGGCCGCCCCCGGCGGCGTCGGCGGCAGCGGCAGGCGGCCGCCGGCGACCGTCGCGCGCTCACCGGTCAGGAGCGAGGTGAACTCGGTGCCGTCGGCGATCGCCCCGATCGCCACCGGGAGGTCACCCGTGCGCGACCCCGGGCCGCGCACGACGATCACGATCACCTGCTCGTCGTCCGTGTCGCGCACGAAGGCGAGCGAGTCGGCGCCGGTCTCGAGGACCTGGAACCCGCCGGCCTGGAGGGCACGGGACCGGGCGCGGAACCTGACCAGGGCGCGGGTGAACTCGAGGTGGTCGAGGTCCCAGGCCTCCTCGTTCCACGGCATCGCGAGGCGGCTCGCGTTGCCCTCCTCGCCCTGGAGCCCGACCTCGTCGCCGTACAGGAACCCGGGCACGCCGACGTAGCCGAACAGCAGCCCGAACGCCGCCCGCAGCCGGCCCGGGTCGCCGACCACGGACCGGACCCGCGGCGTGTCGTGGCTGCCGAGCAGGTCGTACTGGCAGCGGGCCACCGCCCACGGGATCGCGGCGCGGAAGGCGTCCAGCGAGGCGACCATCTCGTCGGTGGTCCGGGCCCCGCCGGCGACGACCGTGCCGAAGCCCGCGCTGCGGTGCTCGACGACGCTCAGCCACTCGAGGACCGGGTTGGTGAACCCCGCGTAGTTCATGACGCCGTCCCATTGGTCGCCGTTGAGCGCGTCGGTCGCATCGTAGAAGTGCTCGCCCATCAGGTACGCGTCGGGGTTCGCGTCCTTGACGGCGGCGCGCATCCCGCGGGCGACCTCCGGCCCGAGCTGGACCGGGCCCTGGCGGCCCAGCATGTTGGCCACGTCGATGCGCCAGCCGTCGGCCGAGAACGGCGGCTCGAGCCAGCGGCGCAGGATCGCACCCTGGCCCGCGTACATCGCCTCGCGCAGCCCGGCGTCGCGGTAGTCGAGCTTGGGCAGCGACTTCACGCCCAGCCACGACTCGTAGTCGTCGGGCCGCGAGCGGAACGTGTAGAAGCCGGCGGTCGGCGCCGACGGGTCGGCCTGCGCGGCGACGAACCAGGGGTGCTCGGCGCCGGTGTGGTTGGGCGCGATGTCGAGGATCACGCGGATGTCGCGCGCGCGCGTCGCGCGGCGCAGGGACACGAGGGCCTCGTCGCCCCCGAAGTGCGCGGCGACGTGCCCGTAGTCGATCGTGTCGTAGCCGTGGTTCGACCGCGAGTCGAAGACGGGGTTGAGATAGATCGCGTTGACCCCGAGGTCCACGAGGTGGTCGAGCCGGGCCTCGAGCCCGGCGAGGTCGCCGCCGAAGAACTCGACCGAGCCGCCCGGGCCGTCCGACGGCCGGTCCTCCCAGGCCCGCCGACGGGTGGGCTGGCCGCGATAGACCCACGCGCGGTCGTGCACGTCGTTGCCGGCGTTCGCCGTTCTCGAACCGGTCCGGGAACACCTGGTAGAACACCCGGTCCGCGAGCCACGCCGGCGGGTCGAACCCGACGACCAGCCGGAAGTCGTCCCGGTCGGTCTCCGTGGCGCCGCGGAGGCCGCGCCCGTTGAGCCACCAGGTGCCCGCCGACCCGACGACCAGGAACCGGTAGTCGGTCACCGGCATCGTCAGCCGGGTCACGATCTCGAACCAGCGGCAGGCCGGCCCCGGCGCGGCCTCGACCAGCGCCTCGAGCACCTGCTCGCCGTCCGGCGCGGTGCGGAGGAACACGCGGTCGACCGGGGCGTCGAGGCCCGCCCGCACGCGCAGCCGGACCTCGTCCCCGTAGCGCAGCCGGTCGGGGTCGGTGTCACCGACCGGCTGCACGTAGCGGATCGAGCCGTCGTGGTGGACCGAGGCGAGGAGGGTCCTCGGCGTGTCCGCCATCGGGCGCCCCGTCAACCCTTGACCGCACCGGAGGTGAGGCCGCCGACGATGTAGCGCTGGAGCGAGTAGAACAGGACGACCGTCGGGATCGCCGTGAGCAGCGTGCCCGCGGCGAACATCCCGAAGTTCGCGTTGCGTTCGCCGGCGATCAGGCCGTACAGGCCCACCGCGAGCGTCTTGCTCTCGCCCTGCGTGAGGAACACGCTGGCCATCAGGAACTCGTTGATCGCCCCGATGAACCCGAGCAGCCCGACGACGACGAGGATCGGCACCACCAGCGGCAGGATGATCTGGAAGAACGTCGTGGTGTGCGACGCGCCGTCGACCTTGGCCGACTCGTCCAGCTCCCTCGGCACCGTGTCGAAGAAGCCCTTGATGAGCCACGTGTTGACGCCCAGGGCGCCGCCCATGTAGAGCAGCACGAGGCTCCACGGGGTGTTGAACCCGATGATCGGATACAGGTCCGTGATCTTGGTGAAGATGATGTAGATGGTCACGATCGCCAGGAACGCGGGAAACATCTGGACGATCAGCAGGAACAGCAGCCCCGGCCGGCGGCCCTTGAACCGGTAGCGCGAGAACGCGAACGCCGCGAACGTGGCGAGCGCGAGCGAGAACAGCGTCGCGCAGCCGGCGATCAGGATCGAGTTGAGGAACCACCACGCGAAGTCCGTCTTCGAGAACAGGTTCTGGAAGTTGTCGAACCCGAACTGCTTGGGGATCAGGTCGGTCGAGCTCAGCGTGCCCAGGGGGTTGAACGCCGCCGACGCGACGAACAGGATCGGGATCAGCGCGAAGATGATCGCGCCGATGGCGACGAGATGGCGCCAGCCGAGAGCGATGAACCAGTTCTGGCCGGTCATCGGTTGATCTCCTCGAGGGCGGCGGTGCGCCGGAACCCGATGATCGAGAACACGGCGACGATCACGAAGATCAGGACGGAGATCGCGGCGGCGAACCCGTACTGGGCGCCGCCCTCAGTGAACGCGAGCCGGTAGGTGTAGCTCACGAGCAGGTCGGTGCCGCCCGCCTTGACGTTGTCGGGCGGGAACGGCGCGCCGGCGGTCGTCAGCTGGATGACGTTGAAGTTGTTGAAGTTGAACGCGAACGACGCGATCAGGAGCGGCGCAACCGACGACCAGGAGCAGCGGGAAGACCACCGCCCTGAATGCCTGGTACGGCCTGGCCCCGTCGACCGCGGCGGCCTCGGTCATGTCCGCCGGGATGGACTGGAGCGCGCCCAGGCAGACCAGGAACATGTACGGGTAGCCGAGCCAGAACTGGACCAGCAGCACGGCGAACCGCGCGGTCCACACGTTGCCGAACCAGTTGATGGTCTGGCCGGTCAGGTTGTTGATCAGCCCGAAGTCGGTGTTGAACATGTCCCGCCAGACCAGCAGCATCGCGAACGACGGCATGGCGTAGGGCAGGACGATGAGCAGCCGGTAGAACCGCAGGGCGCGGAGCCGCGGCGAGTTCAGGGCGATCGCCACCAGCAGGCCTGCCGTGAACGTCGTGACGACGGTGAGGATGGCGAACGCGAAGTTCCAGCCGAGGATGCCGAGGAACGGCCCGGAGACCGAGGAGTCGGTGAACGCCCGGGTGTAGTTGCTGAGGCCGACGTTGACCTGCCACCCCTGCGGCAGGGCGACGCCCGCGGCGTTGACGAAGCTGCCCCTCGAGTTGTCCGCGGTGTAGACCGTCCCGGCCGCGTCGGTGATGCAGTCGCAGGCCGGGTCATAGCTCGAGGTGGCGATGCCCTCGTAGGCCTTGCTCACCCCCGACGCCTTGATCGCGCCGTTGTCGGTGGGGACGCTGAACGCCTGGACGTCCGCGGTCCGGGACGCCGCCTGGCCGAGGTTGAGCAACGTGAGGTCGCCCGCGGACTTCACCTTGCCCGTGGCGCTCACGGTGCAGTCGGTGCACGGGGTCAGGCCCTCTTCGGTGCCCTGCTGCACGGTCTTCGTCGTGGGGTCGTACAGCAGGAAGATCAGGTTGCCGGTCGCGACGTCGCCCTGCGGTCGCGATCGTCAGGACGTACTCGGCCGAGCCCGGCACCTGCTTGACCGACGATCCCTCGATCGCCGTGATCGCGTCGTCCTTCGAGCCCCGATGGCCGTCACCGAAGTTCGTGAACGACACGCCGAAGGTGGACACGACCGGGACGACCTGGAACGCGACCAGGAAGATCGTGCCCGGGATGATGTACTTGAGCGGGATGTGCCACGGCTGCAGGTAGACGGCGAAGATCGCCAGGGTCACCAGGACCAGCACCGTGAGCCAGAACCATTCCTGGTTCGCGACGAGCGGGATCGCGCCCGCGACGGCGATCGCGGCGACCATCGCGAGCAACAGGATCTTCCCCAGCAGCCCCCGCGTGCTGCCGGCGGCCAGGCCGAAGCGCGGCGTGGTGGATATCGCAGTCACCGGATCGCTCCTCCTCCGTCACCCCGCACGGCGCGGGCAGGCACCGTGAATCCCGTCGTCAGGCGTCCCGGCGGATGCGGCCGAGCGACCCTCGCGGATCGCCCGGCCGCCTCGCGCGGAACGTCGACTACTGGTTGGCGATCCCTTCGCGGATCGCCTTGGCGGCGGCCGTGAGGGCCATCTTGGGATCTGTGCCGCCGACGATGGCGGACTCGGCGATGCCGAACGGGCTCCAGACCTGGCCCATCTCCGGGATCGCGGGCAGGATCGTGCCGTTGGCTCCGGCGTCCGCGAACTTCGGGATGTTGGGGTCGTCGGCCGCGGCCGCCGTGGCGGACTCGGTCAGCGCCGGGCGACGCGGGTCGACCGCGTACAGGCCGGACTGGAACTCGGGGGTGGGGACGACGCTCGTGAGGAACTCCTGGGCGAGCGTCTTGTTCTTGCCCTTGCTGGCGAGGTAGAAGCCGTTGACGCCGATGAACGGCGACGCCGGCTTGCCGTCCGCGAACGCGGGGATCGCGCAGACGTCGTAGTTGACCTTGGCCTTCTCGATGTCCGCGATGGCCCACGGGCCGGACACGAGGAAGGGGGTCTTGCCGCCGGTGAACAGCGGGATGGCGTTCTTGTCGTCGACGGAGCGCTTGAGGGCGCCGACGCCCTTCTCGCCCAGGTCGTAGAGCTTCTGGCCGGCCGCGATGGATTCCGCGGAGTCGACGGTCACGTTGGTCCCGTCCGGGTCGCCGGTCGCGGTGGTGCCGAAGAACGAGCCGCCACCCGACGTGAACAGCGGGTAGATGTGGTAGGCGTCGCCCTTCTGGCCGACCTGGAGGGCCATGATGTTGGTGACCTTCTTGTCCTTGACCAGCGCCTGGCCGGCCGAGACAAGGTCCTCCATCGTGGCGGGGCAGTCGGGCGCCAGGTCCGTGTTCCGGATCAGCGCGATGTTCTCGATCGAATAGGGCACGCCGTAGAGCTGGCCCTGGTAGGTCATGCCCTTGACGGCCAGCGGATCGAACATCGACGTGTCGGGCATCGTCACGGGGTCGATGGCGCTGTTCTGGACGAAGTCGGCCACGGCGTCATGCGCCCAGACGACGATGTCCGGCCCCGTGCCCTGCTGGCTGGCGGTCTTGAACTGCGTCGTCAGGTTCTCGGTGATGGCCTGGACCTCGACGGTGACGCCATTGTCGGTGGCCCACTGCTGGGCGAGCGGCTTGATCGCCGCGGCCCGCTTGTCGTCGGCCCAGATGACGAGCTTCGCGGCGTCGCCGCCGGGCGCGGCGGACGCCGGCGATCCGCCTTCGGACGGCGCCGCCTCGGACGGCGCGGCGGCGCTCGAGGCGGCCGTCGCCGGGGCGGCCGTCGCGCCGCCCGATCCACCGCTGGAACACGCCGCGACGACGATCGCCATCAGCGCCAGCAGAATTCCCAATCGCTTGATCACGTTGCTTGAACCTCCTCCGAAAACAGGTAGTTGGGACTCGTCAGCTCTCGTGCATCGACTCCTTTCGTGCGGTCGGTACGCCGCCTCGTTGATGCGGATTCGGGGTGCCCCGACGAACGTTGTGGTTGGCATGGCGGGCGCGCGTCATCGGCCGGGCTCCGCCCCTCGGGGCGCCGGGCCGGTGGACTCGCGGATGATCAGGCGCGTCTCCAGCCGGACCGCCGCCGGCCGCCGGTCGCGACCCTCGATCATCGCCAGCAGCAGGCGAACGGCCGTCTCGCCCTTGAGGCGGATCGGCTGGTGCACCGTCGTGAGCGGCGGGTTCGTGTGCTGGCTGATGTCGATGTCGTCGAACCCGACGACCGACAGGTCCTGGGGCACGCGCAGGCCGAGCTCCCGCGCGGCGCGGATCACGCCGATCGCCATCGCGTCCGACATCACGAGCACGCCGGTGGGCCGGAGGCCGTCCTCCCAGGCCCGACGGAGGGCCGCGATGCCGCCCTCGATCGTGGCCGGCGCGACGACCGAGGCGGCGTCCGGGAGCGCGATGCCGGCCGCCTCGAACGCGCTCAGGTAGCCGCGCATGCGACGCGTCCCGACGCCCTCGAAGTCCATGCCCACGCCCGGGCTGAGGGGCTCGATGTCGACGACCAGCACGTCGCGATGCCCGAGGCCGATGAGGTGCTCGGCCGCCTGGCGCGCGCCGCCGACGTCGTCGATCTCGACCGTCGGCTGGTCGGGCAGGGCGCTCGAGTCGACCGTGACCATCGGCAGGCCGGCAGCGCGAAGCTGCTCGATCTCCGGGTGGCGCGCCGACAGGCCGATGATCACCGCCCCGTCGACCGTCGCCCGGTTCATCGCGCGGGCGAGCGAGCCGTGCAGGGGCGAGATGAAGTGGAGCGCGTAGCCCTCCTGCTCGGCGGCGAGCGCGACGCCCTCCGAGAACGCCCCGAAGAAGGGGTTGGAGAAGATGACCGACAGCGCCTGGGGGGTGAGCACGCCGATGGTCCGCGTCGCGCGCTGGGAGAGCATCCGGGCGACCGGGTGGGGCCGGTAGCCGAGCGAGTCGGCGACGGTCCGGATCCGGGTGGCGGTCTCGGGCGCCAGCCGGCCCGGGCTGTTGAACGCAAAGGACACGGCCGTCTTCGAGACGCCGGCCTCGCGGGCGACGTCGGCGATGCGCGGACGGCGCCCGGTCCGCTCCTCCACGGCTACCTCGGGTGCGGCGCCCGGGCCCGGTCGACGGCGGGCGATCCAGGTCCCGGGATCGGCCCGTGGTCGCCACGACAGGGCGCGCCATGCGTGCGTGAAACCGGTTTAGCAAACCGGTTTAGTCACGGACGATACAAGGATTCCTTTTGGTGTCAAGCACGTTGTTCACGGGTTTCCGCACGTCGATGGCATGATCCTCGGGTCATGCTCACCCAGCTGCGCGCGATGCCGCCGGGCATCCGGATCTTCCTCGGCTACGCGTTCCTGGTCCTGGGCGGGATCGGGCTGTCCATGCGCTGGGTCATCGACCAGGCGATCAGCGTGCCGATCTCCCCGATCGGCGTCGTGGCGATGGTCCTGCTGGCGTACACGATCTTCACGACGACGCTGGTGCTGCAGCGCAAGGAGGCCTCGCGGGTCCTCGCGCTGGGCCTGGCGACGCTGACCGTGCCGGCGATCCCGCTGCTGCTGCTGGCCGCCCAGCCGCTGTTCGCGATCGTGGTCGCGATCCTCGCCGGCCTGCTGTTCTTCGGGCTCACCCGACCCGAGATCCGCGACTGGCTCAACGAGCCCTGAGCGCCTCTGGCGGGGGCGGGTGCGGCGGCGCGCATCCGGCGGGGACGCTACCCTTCGCGCAGCGCACCGCGGCCACGGCCGGGGAGCGACGACGATCGACCCGAGGCGATCGCCGCTGCAGCACGTGGAGCACCTGACCGTGACCGAACCCAAACGAACGTCGACGTCCCCCGCGCCGCGCCCGGCCGGGTCGGCCGGGTCGAAGCGCCGGCCGTCGACCAGCCCCACCGGGACCCGCCGTTCGGGTCGCCGCGAGGTCACCCGCCACCGCTACGAGGAGCCGTCGCTCCTGCAGCGGTTCCGGACCCCGATCCTCGTCATCGGCGTGGTCCTCGTGGTCGTCGCGGTGAGCGCGTTCGTGTTCATGTCGGCCGCCTCGGCCTCGTACACCTGCGGCTCCATCGACACCGTCCAGCCGGCCGTCCCGGGCGAGCTCGGACAGGTGCAGGGCGACATGGGCAACACCCACGTCGCCCGCGGCGACCAGGTCAAGTACCCGGTGTGCCCGCCTGCATCCGGGAAGCACATCAACAACCCGCCCTACGGGCCGATCCCGCCCAAGGTGTACGCGCCGGACAGCGGGGTCGTGCCGAACGGCTGGGTGCACAACCTCGAGCACGGCGGCCTGGTGCTCCTGTACTCGTGCGACAAGGGCGCCTGCGACGACGCCTCGCTCCAGCAGCTGCAGGCCTTCTACGACGGCTTCCCCACGAGTCCCGTGTGCGGCCTCGCGCCTGGGACCATCGGGCCGGTCGTCGCGCCGTTCGAGCAGATGCCGACCAAGTACGCCGCCCTCGTCTGGGACCGGGTGCTGTACCTCGACGAGCTCAACGTCGACCAGATCTACGAGTTCTTCACGCGCTACGCCGAGCGCGTCGACAGCCAGGGCAACACGCTGGCGCCCCCCGAGCCGCAGTGCAACCCGCCGTCTCCGAGCCCGTCCGCCGGCGAAAGCCCGTCGGCGGGGGCCAGCCCGTCGGCCGCAGCGAGCCCGTCGGCAGCGGCGAGCCCGGCGAGCCCGGCCGTCGAGCCCCAGCCGAGCCCGTCGCCGAGCTGATCATCGGCCGATGCGGATCTACGCCTACAGGGACCGCGCGGGTGACCCGACGTTCGGTGTCCTCGTCGGCGATCGGCTGCTGACGGGCCGCCAGCTCGAGAAACGCGGGCACGTGCTTCGTGATCTGGACCCCCATGACGGGCTCGGCTCGGCGATCCGGGTCATCGACACCTGGCGCGACGCGCTCGACCAGGCGACGCGGCGGGCGCTGACCCACGGCGCACCGCTGGTCAAGCCCGGCAAGCGCACGCCCGTCGCCGTCATCGATCGGTTCGGCCTCGGCGGCAAGGTCGTGTGCGTCGGGCTCAACTACGCCGACCACGCGAGGGAGGGCGGCCGCTCCGCACCGGACCGGCCGATGCTGTTCGCGAAGTTCGCCAACGCGCTCATCGGCGACGGCGACGCGATCGTGCGTCCGCCCGGCACCCACGCCCTCGACCTCGAGGTGGAGCTGGGCGTCGTGATCGGCCGCAGCGCGCGGCGCGTCACCGAGGCGTCGGCCATGGACCACGTCGCGGGCTACGTCGTCGTCAACGACATCAGCGCCCGCGACTGGCAGGGCAACATCGCGGCCCTGCGCGAGGGCGAGAAGGGCGACGGCCAGTGGCTGCGCGCGAAGGGCAGCGACACGTTCCTGCCGGTCGGCCCGGTCTTCGTCACGCCCGACGAGCTGGACCCCGCGAGCGGGCTCGGACTGCGATCGTGGCGCATCCCCGGCAGCGGCCCGGACGCCGGCACCCCGACCCCGATGCAGGACGGGACCACCTCCGACATGCTGTTCAACGTCCCGGCCCTCGTGAGCTTCATCTCGCAGCAGATCACGCTCGAGCCCGGCGACCTGATCGCGACGGGTACGCCGGCCGGCGTCGGCGTGTTCCGGGACCCGCCCGTGTTCCTCGAACCGGGGGATCGCGTGCGGTGCGAGATCGACGGCATCGGCGCGGTGGAGAATCCCATCGTCGACTGGACCGACGACCCGCGCGGCGACGCCTGAGGATGCCGTCCGGCGGGCGCCGCAACCGGAGACAGGAGCGTCGATGCTCGCCCTCGTGAAGACCGCCGCCGGTCCGGGCCTCACCCTCGCGACCGTGCCGGATCCCGTGATCGGGATCAACGACGTGCTGATCCGGGTCCACAGGACCGGAATCTGCGGCACGGACCTGCACATCGAGGGCTGGGACGCGTGGGCCGCGAAGACGATCCACCCGCCGCTCGTCGTGGGCCACGAGTTCGTCGGCGAGATCGTCGAGGTCGGCTCGAACGTCTACGACTTCCGGCCGGGCGACATCGTCAGCGGCGAGGGCCACGTCACCTGCGGGCTGTGCCGCCACTGCCTGGCGGGTCGCCGGCACCTGTGCGCCCACATGTCGGGCCTGGGCGTGGGCCGGGACGGCGCGTTCGCCGAGTACGTCGCGCTCCCGATGACCAACGTGTGGCACCACTGGCCGGGCATCGACATGGACGTCGCCGCGATCTTCGACCCGTTCGGCAACGCCGTGCACACCGCGCTCGCGTTCCCGGTGCTGGGCGAGGACGTGCTGATCACCGGCGCCGGTCCGATCGGCCTGATGGCCTCCGCGATCGTGCGCCACGCCGGGGCCCGGTTCGTGGTCGTCAGCGAGCCCAACCCCGTCCGTCGCGCGCTGGCGGCCCGGATGGGCGCCACCGTCGTCGTCGACCCGCGGGAACGCGACATGGGCGACGTCCAGCGTGAGCTGGGCATGGTCGAGGGCTTCGACGTCGCGCTCGAGATGTCCGGCAACCCGGCCGCGCTCCGGACCGCCCTCGACAACATGGCCCACGGTGGCAACATCGCCATCCTCGGCATCCCGAGCGAGGAGATCTCGCTCGACGTCAACGAGATCGTGTTCAAGCTGCTGACGATCCGGGGGATCTACGGCCGTGAGATGTACGAGACCTGGTACAAGATGACGGTCATGCTCCAGTCGGGGCTGGACATCACCCCGGCGATCACCGACCGGTTCGGGTTCCGCGACCACGAGGCGGCGTTCGCGGCGGCCCGCTCCGGCGGCTCGGGCAAGGTCATCCTCGACTGGGTCCCCAGGGACGCAACCGAGGAGGCCACGCCATGACCGCAACGCGCCCGAACCCCCTCGCCTACCTCGACGACGAGCTGGCGGCGCTGCGCGAGCGCCACCTGTACCGGCCACTGCGCGTGATGTCGTCGGCCCAGGGCCCGATCGCCTCGATCGACGACCGGCGCGTGATCAGCCTCTCGTCCAACGACTACCTGGGCCTGACCCACCACCCGCGCATGCGGCGCGCGGCCATCGAGGCCGTCGAGCAGCTGGGAGCGGGTTCCGGGGCCGTGCGCACGATCGCAGGGACGATGACGATTCACGAGGAGCTCGAGGGCGAGCTGGCGGCGTTCAAGCACACGGAGGCCGTGCTCACCCTCCAGTCGGGGTTCACCGCCAACACCGGCGTCATCCCGACGATCACCGGTGAGACCGACCTGATCGTCTCGGACGAGCTGAACCACGCCTCGATCATCGACGGCATGCGGCTGTCGAAGGCCCCGCGCAAGGTCTTCCCGCACGCCAACGTTGACGCGCTGCGCGAGGTGCTCCGCGAGGCGCGGGACCACGGCCGCGACGGCCACGGCGAGCCCCACCGCTTGATCCTCGTCGTCACCGACGGGGTGTTCAGCATGGACGGCGACATCGCGCCGCTGCCCGGCATCGTCGAAGCAGCAGAGGCATACGGCGCCGCGGTGATGGTCGACGACGCGCACGCGTCGGGCGTGTTGGGCACGGACGGCCGCGGGTCGGTCAGCCACTTCGGCCTCGAGGGCCGGGTCGCGATCCAGGTGGGCACGCTGTCGAAGGCGGTGGGCGCGGTCGGCGGGTACGTGGCCGGCTCGCAGGCGCTGCGCGACGTGCTCATCCAGCGGGCACGGCCGTTCCTGTTCTCGACGTCGCAGCCGCCCGCCGTCGTCGGCGCCTGTCGGGAGGCGATCCGGATCATGGTCGAGGAGCCGGAGCTCATCGAGCGCCTGTGGGCCAACACCCGCCGGTTCAAGGCCGAGCTGGGCCGGCTGGGATTCGACATCGGCCGTTCCGAGACGCCGATCACGCCCGTGATCCTGGGCGACGTCGAGACGACGATCCGGTTCTCGGGCCGGCTGTTCGAGGAGGGCGTGTTCGGGACGTCCGTGGTGTTCCCGACGGTGGCCCTCGACCGGGCGCGGATCCGGACGATCGTGACCGCCGCCCACACCGACGACATGCTCGACCAGGCGCTGGCGGCCTTCGACCGCGTGGGACGCGAGCTGGGCGTGATCCGCGCGTGACGGTCGCCGGGGAGGACGCCGCGGCCGACACGCGCCAGCGGGCCGAGGTCGAGCGCGAGGTCTACCTCGCGGGGATCGCCGCCGGGCTCGGGAACGGCCGCGACCTGCCGCTCGACGCACACCTGCACACGGTCCGGTCGCCGGACGCGAACGCGCAGCTGGAGGCGTACTGCGCGCTGGCCGTCGAACGAGGCATCGGGGAGCTCGCGATCACCGACCACGTGGACTTCGACCCGACGATGCCGGCCTACGGGTTCGCCTCGTTCGCGGACCGGGAGCGCGACGTGCGGGGTGCCGCCGAGCGCTGGGCCGACCGTGGGCTCGCCGTCCGGTTCGGCGTCGAGGTCACGTACGAGCGCCGCTACGAGGGCGAGATCCGCGGCTGGCTGCGCCGGCACCCGCACGACTACGTGATCGGCAGCGTCCACGTCAGCGCTCGCTCGCCGTACAAGGCGGGCCGGGTCGCCGGGTTCGTCGCCGGGCGGTCGCTGGCGGAGATCGTCGAGCCCTACTTCGACGAGGTGATCGGCGCGGCGCAGTCGGGGCTGTTCGACACCCTCGGCCACCTCGACTTCGTGAAGCGCTATCTCGTCCCCTTGGTGCAGCCTGCGGACCTCGCCGCCGCGCCCGAGCTGTACGAGCCCGTGCTGCGGGCGCTGATCGAGGGCGGGACGGCCCTCGAGGTGAACGCGTCGGGCCTGCGCCAGCTGCCGCGGGAGACGTACCCCTCCGCGTCGATCGTCCGCCGCTATCGAGAGCTGGGTGGCCTGAACGTGACGATCGGCTCGGATGCGCACCGAACAGAGTGGTTCTCATATGGGCTGCGGCAGGCGTATCGTCACGCGACCGGCGCCGGGTTCGAGGCGCTGGCGTTCCGGCGCGGTGCCGAGCGCGTGCTCGTCCCGCTGCCAGCGAGCACCACGACGTAGTCGTCGGGGCCTAACACGGGGGTTGGCGGATCGTTATGACGGTGGACGACGAGGCGGTCGAGCGCCTCGTGGAAGCGGCTCGGGCCGGTGATCCGGAGGCCTTCGGATTGCTGTTCGACCACTACCACGGGCCGGTCCACCGTTACGTTGCCGCCCGCGTCGGCCGCCCGAGCGACGCGGAGGACCTGGCGCAGCTCGTCTTCGTCAAGGCCCTGGAGGCGATCCCACGATATGAATCGCGGGGCGTCCCATTCGGGGGCTGGCTGTTCCGGCTGGCCAGGAACGTTGTGATCGACCACATCCGGACCCGTCGGGACCATACGCCGCTCGACCTGGCCACCGAACGACCGAGCGCCGACGACGGACCGGACGAGCTGGCGGCCCTCCGCCAGGAACTGGACGGTGTCGCCGCGGCGATGCGCCGGCTCACGCCGGATCAGCGCGAGGCGATCGAATTGCGCTTCTTCGCGGGACTGTCCGCGCGAGAGGCGGCGGTGGCGATGGACCGGCAGGAAGGCACCGTTCGGGGCCTCCAGTTCCGGGCCATCGCGGCACTCCGTCGGGACCTGGGCATCGAGCCCGGCGCCGACGAGGTCCAGGCCCGGGTCTCGGGGATGGACCGGTGAACGAGGATCCGATGCAGGCACTGGAACCGCGCGCGGGCGACGAGCTCGAGCGACTGATCGAACGCTACGGACGCGTCCGGCTGGATCCCAGCCCGGCGCAGTCCCGGCGTGCGCGCGCGGCCGTGATGGAAGAGGCCTGGCGCCGGCGACTGGCGCCCGAGCTGGCCGAGGCCGCCGCAAGGACCGCGGCGGCACCCGGGCGGCGCGGGCTGTTCGCCTCGTGGGGCGGGCGGCGCCTTGGTGGGGCGCTCGTCGCGGCCTCGCTGGCCGGGCTGATGATCGGGTCCTCGGCCTTCGCGGCATCCCGGGCCGGCGGGCCGCTGTACGACACGCGGCTGTCGCTCGAGGCGCTCACGCTGCCCAGCGACCCCTCCACCCGTCTCGATGCCGAGCTTGCGCGCGCCCAGAGCCGGATCGCCGAGATCGCCGAGGCGGCCTCGCGCGGGGACGACGGCGCCGTCAACGCCGCGGTGCGTGCCTACGCGTCGACCCTCATCGACCTCGATGCGGAGACCGGCACGTCGGCCGGCCGCGCTCGTGACGCCGTGGCTCCTCCACCAGGCGGTGCTGCGCGACCTCCTCCTGCGGGTGCCGACGCAGGCGCAGGCCGGGATCGAACGCGCCATCTCCAACAGCACGGTCGCGATCGACCACCTCGACCTGGCGTCGCATCCGCCCGGCGCGCCGGCCGGCGCCGGCGGCGGCGACCCGAACGCGGGCGGCGGCAACCCAGACGCCGGCGGCGGCAACCCCAACGCAGGCGGTGGTGGCGGGACCTCCAACGGCGGCGGCAACCCGAACGCCGGTGGCGGCGAACGCCGGTGGCAGCAACGGTGGTGGCGGCAACCCGAACGCCGGTGGCGGCAACGGCGGCGGCGGCAACCCGAACGCCGGTGGCGGGAGTGACGGCGGCGGGAACGGCGGCAAGCCTGATCGGACGCCCAAGCCCGATCCCCAGAAGGCGCCCAAGCACGAGCCGGCGCCCAGCGACTGACCTCGGCCGGCGCGGCGGCGGAGACCTCCGGCCGCGCCGGGAACCGCGGACACGCCGGGCCACGCGCGGCTACCCTCGTGCGATGACGGCGCACGCATGATCCTGACGGTGTTCGGGGCCGGTCCCGCCTATACGGATCGTGAGGGCGCCTCGGGCGCCGCGTACCTCGTCAGCGAGGGCTCGACGCGCATCCTGCTCGACCTCGGGCACGGGTCGTTCCAGCGCATCTTCCGGGAGGCGCAACCGGAGGACATCGCGGCGGTCGTGGTCAGCCACCTCCATCCCGACCACTTCATCGACCTCGTCCCGCTCCGTCACTACCTGCGGTACCACCTCGTGCCGCCTCGTCGCGTGCGCGTCCTCGGGCCGGGCGCGCTCGCCGCCCGCCTCGACGCGCTGCACGACGATCCATCGTTCACCGCCGGGGCGCTGGACACGGAGGCCATCGGGCTGGGGACACACCGGATCGGCGACCTCGAGGTCCGCGCGGCCCGCGTCGCCCACACGGACGACAGCTACGCCGTCCGCGTCGTGCCGGCGGCGGCCGCCGCCGCGGGCGGTCGATCACCCGGGCTCGTCTACTCCGGCGACTGCGGACGCGCCGATGACCTGCGCGCGCTGGTCGCCGAGGGCGACACGCTGCTCACGGAGGTCTCCTTCGGTCCGGGCCCCGTCCCGGCCGACGTGCTCCACCTCGACGGGCCGGCCGTCGGTCGCCTGGCGGCGTCGACCGGCGTCGCCCGGGTGCTGCTCACCCACATCCAGATGGGCTTCGACCCGGACGAGACCGTCGCCTCGGTCAGGGCGGAGTACGACGGACCGGTGTCGTTCGTCTGGCCGGGGACGCAGCTCGAGCTCTGACCGCGTCCCTTCGGGGCCGGCCGCGCTCGCGCCCCGCGATGGTGCCAAGGGCAAGCGCCAAGGCCAGTGCGCCCGCCACCGATGTCAGCAGCAGCCCCCGGGCGCCCGCCGCGGCCGGCGATCCCGTCCGCACGTTGGCGTCGGTCGGCGGAGGTGTCAGCCGGGGCTCCGAGACGGCGTCGAGGACGCTGCCCTCGGGTGTCGGCGTCACGAACGGGCCGTCGATGACGACCTCGCCCTGGCCGTCGCCCGGCTCGCCGGGCGCGAGGGTCGGACCCGGCGCTGAGGGCGACGGCTCGGTCGCGGCCGCAGACGGCGCCTGTGCCGCGATGGTCGAGGAGCCGGGGTCAGGCTCGGGCTCCTCGGCGAGCGCGACCGCCGGGAGCGCCAGGGCGATCACGATGCCGGCCGCGGCGAAGGACCGGCGGAGGCTGCGAGCGATGGACGCGTGGGTCACCGGTGGTCCTCGACGTGGCTGGGCCTGGAGGACAGAGGACCGGGGCCTCGCGGCCCCGGTCCTCCGGGTGGCTCTGGGGGATGGATCCCGCGGTGCGGGTCCGGGCGCCTCGTCCCTTAGCGGCGAACCTTGCGGGTGGCCGGGGTCAGGACGAGCGCGGTGGCGAGCAGGGCGGCCAGGGCGATGAGCACCAGCTGCCAGCCGTCGTTGGACGGGGTGCTGCCGGCCGGGGTCAGCGTGTCGGTGGACGGCGGGGTGACGTCCTCCTTGGGCGTGCCCGTGGCGGCCTCGACGGAGCCCTTGGGGACACTGTGGGACGCGGTCGCCGGGACGCTAGCGGTCTCGACCGGCACCGACGCGGTCTCAACCGGGACGGACGCGGTCTCAACAGGGACCGACGCGGTCTCGACCGGGTGGGACTCGGCCGGATGGGTCTCGACCGGGACGCTCGCGGTCTCGACCGGCACCGACTCGGACTCGACTTCCTTGCCCGCGCAGATGTGGCTGAGGTTGAGGAGGTTGCCGTCGACGTCGGTGGTCTCGGCGTCGAGCAGCGTGTCGTGGCCGGTCCACACGTAGAAGTGCAGGACGGCCGCCGAGCTGTCGCCGTTGGCGACGGTTTTGGCACCGGCCTTGTCGAAGGTGGCGGTGAGGTGGCCCGAGTCGGCATCGGGGCTGGTCAGCACGAAGTGCCAGACCACGTCGCCCGGTCCGAGCTTGAGCCCGTCGCAGTCCTCGGCGCTGCCCTGGAACTGCGGGTCGTTCCAGGCGGTCCCCTGCTGGGACGCGTGGAGGTCGGTGGCGAGGGCTGCCGACGGGGCCAGGAGCGCGGCCCCGAGGAGCCCTCCGACCGCCAGCCAGCCCGCAAGCCTGATCTTGTTCATGTGGTCCCCTGCCTTCACGTTTGGGTTCGGCATGCCGCCGTCGTGCGAGATGTGGCGGTGGTCGTGACCTGCCTGTGGGTCCGCCTGGGCCGGCTGCACGAGCGCCGAATCCGTGCCGTGATCGTGCGGAACGGGTTGTCCCGTGTCTAGTACTTCCGGGCTCCACCCAACGCCACCAGACCTCACCGCTCCGGGACGACGGCTCCGTTCCCGTTGCGCCTCGTCACCGTTGGGTCAGGGGTCGGGAGTACCGGGGTGGTCCAACAAGCGGGGTGACAGCAGAGGACCGGGGCCTCGCGGCCCCGGTCCTCCGGGTGGCTCTGGGGGATGGATCCCGCGGTGCGGGTCCGGGCGCCTCGTCCCTTAGCGGCGAACCTTGCGGGTGGCCGGGGTCAGGACGAGCGCGGTGGCGAGCAGGGCGGCCAGGGCGATGAGCACCAGCTGCCAGCCGTCGTTGGACGGGGTGCTGCCGGCCGGGGTCAGCGTGTCGGTGGACGGCGGGGTGACGTCCTCCTTGGGCGTGCCCGTGGCGGCCTCGACGGAGCCCTTGGGGACACTGTGGGACGCGGTCGCCGGGACGCTAGCGGTCTCGACCGGCACCGACGCGGTCTCAACCGGGACGGACGCGGTCTCAACAGGGACCGACGCAGTCTCGACCGGGACCGACGCAGTCTCGACCGGGATTGATCCGGTCGCTCCTTCGTTGCCGGGATTGGTCGCGAGGGCTGCCGACGGCGCCAGGAGCGCGGCCCCGAAGAGCCCTCCAACCGCCAGCCAACCTAAGAGCCTGAAATTGTTCATAGGTCCCTGCCTCTAGGGGGTCCGGCAGCCGCCGTCGTGCGAGACGTGGCGGTGGTCGTGACCTGCCTGTGGGTCCCCCTGAGCCAGCTGCAGCACGAACGCCGAATCCGTGCCTCTGATCGTGGCGGATCGTGTGGTCGGTGTCCAGTACTTTCGGGTCTACTCAACAACACCGGTCATCACCGCGCCCAAGCATCGGCTCGCGATGGCAGGTGCGCCTCGACACTGCGGGTCAGGGGTCGGGAGTACCGGGGTGGTCCAAAAGCGGCGTGAACAGCAGAGGACCGGGGCCTCGCGGCCCCGGTCCTCCGGGTGGCTCTGGGGGATGGATCCCGCGGTGCGGGTCCGGGCGCCTCGTCCCTTAGCGGCGAACCTTGCGGGTGGCCGGGGTCAGGACGAGCGCGGTGGCGAGCAGGGCGGCCAGGGCGATGAGCACCAGCTGCCAGCCGTCGTTGGACGGGGTGCTGCCGGCCGGGGTCAGCGTGTCGGTGGACGGCGGGGTGACGTCCTCCTTGGGCGTGCCCGTGGCGGCCTCGACGGAGCCCTTGGGGACACTGTGGGACGCGGTCGCCGGGACGCTAGCGGTCTCGACCGGCACCGACGCGGTCTCAACCGGGACGGACGCGGTCTCAACAGGGACCGACGCGGTCTCGACCGGGTGGGACTCGGCCGGATGGGTCTCGACCGGGACGCTCGCGGTCTCGACCGGCACCGACTCGGACTCGACTTCCTTGCCCGCGCAGATGTGGCTGAGGTTGAGGAGGTTGCCGTCGACGTCGGTGGTCTCGGCGTCGAGCAGCGTGTCGTGGCCGGTCCACACGTAGAAGTGCAGGACGGCCGCCGAGCTGTCGCCGTTGGCGACGGTTTTGGCACCGGCCTTGTCGAAGGTGGCGGTGAGGTGGCCCGAGTCGGCATCGGGGCTGGTCAGCACGAAGTGCCAGACCACGTCGCCCGGTCCGAGCTTGAGCCCGTCGCAGTCCTCGGCGCTGCCCTGGAACTGCGGGTCGTTCCAGGCGGTCCCCTGCTGGGACGCGTGGAGGTCGGTGGCGAGGGCTGCCGACGGGGCCAGGAGCGCGGCCCCGAGGAGCCCTCCGACCGCCAGCCAGCCCGCAAGCCTGATCTTGTTCATGTGGTCCTGTGTTCTCCTCTTCGCGGCCGTGCCAGACCGCCATGGCTGAGTTGGGCACCGGATCCGGCCAAAAATGTGCCGATCCGGGTTGCCGCCGCCTGTCGCGACCTGGATAGACCGATAAGTGCTGCCGGGGTTCCCCGGCCCGGGCATCCCGGGTCGTTACCCCGCGATCCCTTCTGTGCCCCGGATGAAACGGACGGGACGCACTCAGGCTTGTGCGTCCCGTCCGGGTCTCGGGGACCCAGAGTCAATGCCGGCGCACCGTGATGCGCCGCGCTGCCGAACGTACCATGTCCGACCTTGCGAAAGTACTTGCCAAAACCCCGAATAACCAGTCCTAACCGACCAACTGTCACCCACCCGACAGGATCCGCAGCGCCGATTCGGTGCGAGCGCGCAACGACCTCCGGACAGGCCGGGCGGCGAGGACCGGCATGACGGCCGAGGACGCCCGTCGTCGGGCGGATCGGAGCCTGCGGCACGGGTCCGTGCTGCGTTCGGCGCGCCGCACTCGACCCGCTACGATGACGCTTCCCCGCGCGACCCCCAGGAGACGATCCGTGCCCAGCCCCGGCCAGTCCAGCGCCGCCCCGGCCGCCATCCGGTCGCAGGTGCGCGACGCCGTGGCCCGGGCGTGGGACGCGGCCGTCCGGTCGGGGGCGCTGCCCGCGATCGAGGACGGAGTCGAGCGGCCCGCTGTCGCCATCGAGCGTCCCTCGAACCCGGCGTTCGGCGATCTCGCCACCAACCTCGCGATGCAGCTCGCGCGGCCGCTGCGGCGGTCGCCGCTGGACATCGCCGAGGCGCTGGCCGACGCGATCCGCACGGGTCCCGACGGCGCGCTGATCGCCTCGGCCGAGGTCGCGCGGCCGGGGTTCGTGAACCTGCGGCTGGCGGACTCGGCGTTCGAGTCGACCGTGGCCGGGGTCCTCGCGGCCCCTGGCTCGTGGGGCCGGTTCCAGCCCGACCAGCCGCGCGCCGTCGACGTCGAGTTCGTGTCGGCCAACCCGACCGGGCCGCTGCACATCGGCAACGCGCGGGGCGCGTTCGTCGGCGATCTCCTCAGCCGCGTGCTCGAGGCGGGCGGCCAGCGGGTGACGCGCGAGTACTACTTCAACGACTTCGGTGCCCAGGTGCGCAAGCTCGGCGAGTCGGTGCTCGCGACCCGGAACGGCGAGCCGGTACCGGACGACGGCTACCACGGCGAGTACGTGGCCGACCTCGCGGCGGCGGTGCCGGCCGACGTCGCGGCCGCCGCGGCCGCGCCGGGAGCCGACGGCGCGGACGTCCTCGGGCAGCTGGGCCTCCGAGCGGGTACGGGCGGGCATCGAGGCCTCGCTCGAGCGGCTCGGGGTGCACTTCGACGTCTGGAAGTCGGAGGGCTCGCTGCACAGCGAGCGGCTGGGTCGATCGCGCGATCGAGCTCCTGCGGGACGGCGGGCACCTGTACGAGCAGGACGGCGCGCTGTGGTTCCGGTCGACGACGTTCGGCGACGACAAGGATCGCGTGCTCATCCGGTCGACGGGCGAGCCCACCTACTTCGCGGCCGACGTCGGCTACGTCGTCGAGAAGCTCAGCCGGGGCTTCGACCACCTGATCTACATCTGGGGCGTCGACCACCACGGGTACATCACGCGGACCCGGGGGGCGGCCGAGGCCATGGGCTTCGATCCCGCCCGGGTCGAGGTCCTGCTCACCGGCTGGGTGTCGATCCTGCGCGGGGGACAGGTCGTCGCGATGTCCAAGCGGGCCGGCGACATCTACCTCCTGGACACGCTCCTGGACGAGATCGGCAACGACGCGGCCCGCTGGTTCTTCGCGTCACGCGGCACGCAGCTCGACATCGAGGTCGACGTGGACCTGGCCCGCCGCCAGTCGTCCGAGAACCCTGTCTACTACGTCCAGTACGCCCACGCGCGGATCGCCTCGATCCTGCGCAAGGCCGCCGCCAGCGGTCTGTCCCCGGCGTCCGACGTCGCCGGCCTGCTCTCCGGCGAGCCCGAGGCGCTCCTCGTCCGAGCGATCGCGCGGTACCCCGAGGTCGTCGAGGACGCCGTCGCCGCCCAGGAGACCCAGGGGATCACCGCCTACGCGACCGAGCTGGCGACCCAGTTCCACGCCTTCTACCGCGACGCGCGGGTCGTGGACGCGGAGCAGCCGGAGCGTTCGACGAAGCGGCTCGCGCTGGCGCTCGCGGCGATGACGACGCTCGCGAACGCGCTCGCGCTGCTCGGGATCTCGGCCCCCGAATCGATGTAGCCGCGGGCGGCCGCCCGCAGGCCGATCAGCCGGCGAGGCCGAGGACGTTCGCGAGCCGGCCCATGGTGTCATCCGAGCTCGCGGTCACGAGGACCACGCGATTGGGCTCGGGCGTCAGGATCGAGGCGTTCCTGCCGAGCGCCTGCAGCTTCGGCACGATGCCCGCGAGGGCCGCCGCGTACTCGGCGGCATCCGCGTCGGTGTCCCAGCGGGTGTCGAGGACCACGCCCGTCGCGCCGTCAGGGCCGTCGATGAGCGCGACCCGGTCGCCGCCCCAGCCGGCCGCCGCGGTCTCGGCCGTCGCGCTGTCCACGCCGGCCGCGTCGCCGAGCATGATCCGCAGCTGGAGCTCGCCCAGCGTGTCCTGGAGCGGCACGCACCAGCCGTCGCCGAGCCGCTTCGCGAGGTCGTCGGGGAACGACACCGGCACCGGCGCCTCGCGCGGGTTCAGCTTCTCGGGGTGGAGGACCTGCTCGGTCGAGTCGGGCGGGTTTGCGAACAGGGCGTCGACGCCCGAGTAGCCGCCCCCCGACGTGAAGGCGCCGAGCGACAGGTTGAGCCCCTGTGTGTACGGGAACAGGAGCGTCTCGCGCAGGATCGCGGGCAGGCGATCCAGCACGGCCTGCGAAGCCGGGTCGGCGGAGCCGGCGACCTGGAGCAGCTGGGCCTGGGTGAGGTGCTGCTGGGCCCAGATCGACATCAGCAGCGTCGCGTCACCCTCGATCAGCGTGGTCCGGGCGAGCGCCCGGTCGCTCTGGTCGGTGGCCTTGCCCTTGATCGCGCCGATGTTGAACGCCTGATCCTGGAGCGCGTGCGCGTACTCGTGGGCGTACGTGATCTCCTCGGACGGCCCGATCTCGCCGGTCTCGGTGACCACGTACATCTTCTTGGTCGTGTCGTCGTACAGGCCGGCGACCGAGCTCGTGAGCATCTCGACGTAGAGGTCGCGCAGCGAGGCGTCCTGCGGCATCAGCGCCAGGGACTTGAGGAGGCGCTCGTTGCTGTCCACGAGCGTCGCGGGGTTGTCGCGGTTGAACGATGCCTCGATGAACTTGCCGAGGGCCGCCCGGTCGAAGGTAGCCCGCTGGACGGGACTGTTGAGCGTCAAGCCGCGGATCGCCGTCACCTGGCTCTCGATCTCCGAGTAGGTCGCGGCGTTCGGGTCGTTGGTGTCCGGGCTCGCCTGCTCCTGGGGGGAAGAGGACGGGGCCGGCGACTCGGCCGTGTCGGTGCACGAGACGCGGGCGGCGGCCGAGGACGACGGCGCGACCGAGGGCCGGGCGCTGGGCAATGCGGTCGGGGCGGGCGTCGAGGGGGCGGCCGTCGGGGAGGCCGGCGCGGGGGAGGCGCTGGGCGATGCCTGGCCGCACGCCGCGACGAGCGTGAGGAGCGCGGCGAGGACGGCGAGTCGGCGCGTCGCGGCGCGGTGGGGGTTCGAGGTCATGGCGCGGCATTCTGCCATGAGATGGTCTCGAGCCCCGTTCGGACGGCCGGCGCCGGGTCGAGATGTGCGTTTCTTAACCGTTCGGTGTCTCGGCGCTGAATCGGGGGCGGCCTATGGTTCGACTCGGAACACCTCAACAGGTTCCATCCTCCCTCCCTCGGACCGGAGGCGCCGATTGGGCAGGCGCTTCCGGTCCTTTCGATTCCCGGGGCCCCGACGAGCGGTCGCCGCGGTGATCGCGGGGCAGGTGCCCTGTGCAAGAATCGGGGCATGGAGCTCACCTGGTACGGACGGACCTGCATCCGCCTGCGCGGCAAGGACGCCGTCGTCGTCAACGACCCCTACCCCGCCATCGTCGGGCCGACCGGCCGGGGGATCACCGGCGACGTCATCACGTTCAGCCATCCCGACGACGCGCCGCTGCCGAAGAAGGCGACGAAGCTGTCGCGCGACGGCGGGACCGCGGTCCCATCGAGCCTCGAGGCGGCGTTCGTGCTGGACGGGCCCGGCGAGTACGAGGTCCACGACGTCCTGCTGACGGGCGTCCGGACGTACCGCGACGACGCCAAGGGCGCGGAGCGCGGCCGCCAGGTCGCGTTCGTCACGGAGCTGGACGGTATCCACACGATCCACCTCGGCGACATCGGCCACCAGCTGACCGAGGAGAAGCTGGCCGACATCGGGCGGGTCGAGGTCGCGTGCGTGCCGATCGGCGGAGCGCTGAGCGCCACCCGCGCCGCGGCGCTGATCGCGCAGCTCGATCCCAAGATCGTCGTCCCGATGACAGTCTGCGAGGACGAGGCCGACTGCGAGGAGGCGCTGAAGACCTTCCTCCACGAGATGGGCGCCCAGCCCACGGTCCAGTCGAAGCTCGCGGTGACCACATCGAGCCTCCCGCCCGAGACGACGACCGTCCTGCTCGAGGCCCGCGGCAAGGTATAGCCGCGAGGCGGCGCCCCGCAACCTATCCCGGCGGCTCAGCCCGCGTCAGCGCAAGGCGGAGCCGAGCACCGGAGCGAGCGCCCTCCGAGGTGCGCGAGCGAGGAGCGCAGGCGACAACGCCGCGATGGCGTGGGATCAGCCGCCGGGACGGTGGACGACGTGGCCGCCTTTGACGACGGCGTCGACCAGGTTTGCGCCCACCCAGTAGGGCAGCTCGGTGACGCTGGCGGCCTTCCAGACGACGAGGTCGGCCTGCTTGCCGATCTCCAGCGACCCCGCCTGGTCCGCGACGCCGACAGCGTGTGCGGCGTTGATCGTGACGGCGACGAGCGCCTCCTCTGGGCTGAGCTTCATCTCCAGGCAGCCGATGGTCATCACCAGGGGCAGGTTCGGCGTGGGCGAGGTGCCGGGGTTGAAGTCCGTCCCAAGCGCGACGGGCACCCCGGCATCGATGAACCGCCGCGCGGGCGCCGCCTCGTCCGCCATCAGGAACCACGTCGTGGCCGGCAGCAGCGTCGCGACCGTCGGGTGGTCGCCGCCGGCCGCCCCCGCCAGCGCGGCCACGCCCTCGTCGCTCGGCGTGTGGAGGTGGTCGGCGGACAACGCGCCGAGCTCCGCCGCCAGCTCCGCGCCGCCGGACGGGGCGAGCTCGTCGGCGTGCAGGCGGAGCGCCATCCCGTAGCCGGCCGCCGCCTGGAGGATCCGGCGACTCTGGTCGGCCGAGAACACGCCCTGCTCGCAGAAGACGTCGCATGACGCCGCGCGACCGTGGGCGGCGACGCCCGGCAGCTGCTCCTCGATGACGCTCCGCACGTAGGCCTCGGTGCCGTCCGGGTGGCCGCGGAACTCGGGTGGGACGGCGTGGGCGCCGAGGAACGTGGGTACGACGTCGACCGGGCCCTCGCGGCCGAGCTGCCAGGCGACGTCGATCAGCCGCAGCTCGGTGGCGAGGTCGAGCCCGTAGCCGGACTTGGCCTCGACCGTGGTGACGCCGTGGGCCAGCATCTCGTCGAGCCAGCGGCGGCCGTTGCGGGCGAGGTCGGCCGGGTCGGCGGCACGGGTCATTGCGACCGTCGACAGGATGCCGCCGCCAGCGGCGAGGATCTCCAGGTAGCCGGCGCCGCGCTGGCGCAGGACGAGCTCCTGCTCGCGCGTGCCCGCGAACACGAGGTGCGTGTGCGGATCCACGAGCCCAGGCGTCACGACGCCGCCGTCCGCGTCGAGCCGCGCGAAGCGCGACAGCGCATACCCGCCGGCCTCGAGGCTGCGCTCGACGTCGGCGCGCGGCCCGACACCGACGATCCGGCCCTCCCAGCACGCGACGACCGGCGCGTCCGGCGACCCGGGGCCACCGACCATCGCCGAGTCGAGGACCGCGGCGTCGGCCTGGGCGGGGCCGCGGCGCAGGCCCCCGGCGAGCGTCGCCACTTGCGCGGCCCCGTGGACCAGGAGCCCCGGAGCGTCCGTGTTGCCGCGTCCGCCCTCGATCAGGCGGAGGGTCATGCCTCGCCGCCGACGGCGTCGCGGGCAGCGGCCAGGCGGAGCTCGAGGGCCATCAGCGGGGTGAAGTCGCGCAGCTTGATGGCGGTCGCGGCCGCCTCGAGGCGCGCCTCCACCGTGGCGCGGGCCGGGGCGTCGACGTGGTCGGCGACGTCCGTGAACGCGGCCAGCGGCGCGAGGCCGACGAGCTCGGACTCCGCGAGCTCGACCCCGTCCTCCGCGGCCAGCTCGCCCACGACCTGCCATGCGCGCCACATCGGCGTCGTCCGGAAGTCGAGCAGGTTCATCGACACCTGGGCGCGAGCCGCATGGCCGCGTTCGGGCTCCTCGACGCGGAACCCGTTCGCCTGCACCTTGGGCAGGCCGCCGCCTGACTCGCGGACCCGGCGAGCGATGCGCTTGGCGAGCTCGACGTCGTCCGAGTCGAGGTTGATGTTCCAGGCGATGAGAAAGGGCCGCGCGCCCACGGCCACCGCGCCGGCTCGCGGGTGCATCCGCTCGGGGCCGAAGTCGGGCTGGCGACCGTTGTGGGTGATCTCGACCTTGAGGCCCTCGTACCCGCCTCGCCGGACGTCGGCGAGGCGCACCCGGTCGGCGCGGGTCGCCGCCTGCGCGTACAGGTAGACGGGCAGGTCCCAGCGCGCGGCGATCTTGCGGCCGAACGTCCGGGCCATCTCGACGCAGGCGTCCATCGGCGTGTCGGCCAGCGGGACGAACGGGATGACGTCGACCGCGCCGATGCGCGGGTGCTCGCCGATGTGCGTCTCCATGTCGATCTCGTCGAGCGCCTGCCCGACCATCTCCTCGAGCGCCGCGGCGACCGGCTCGTGCTCGCCCGCTACCGTGAACACCGACCGGTTGTGGCTCGCATCGGACGTCCGATCGAGGAGGTAGACGCCGGGCACGGACACGAGCGCCTCGGCCAGGCGGTCGACGATCTCGTGCCGCCGGCCCTCGGACACGTTGGGGACGCTCTCGACCAGCACGGGCCGATCCTACTCGCCCGAGTCGCCGGCATGGCGACGCGGCCGCCGCCCGACCTACACTCGCTGGTGGATGACCGAGCCGCGACGGAGCCTGCTCCACCACCCCGACTTCCTGAAGCTGTGGACCGCCGAGACCGTCTCGGTGTTCGGGACGGCGATCACGCAGCTCGCCCTGCCGCTGATCGCCGCGACGGTCCTGTCCGTCAGCGCGTTCGAGTTCGGGCTGCTGACCACGATCGAGTTCCTGCCGTTCATCCTGCTCAGCCTGCCGGCGGGCGTCTGGGTCGACCGACTTCGCCGGCGCCCGATCCTGATCATCGGCGACCTCGGCCGGGCGATCGCGATCGCGTCGATCCCGATCGCGTTCGCCTTCGATGCCCTGACGATCTGGCAGCTGTACATCGTCGGCTTCATCAACGGCTGCCTGACGGTGTTCTTCGACGTCGCGTACCAGAGCTACCTGCCGTCGATCGTCGAGCGCGACCAGCTCGTCGAGGGCAACTCCAAGCTGGAGATCACCCGGTCCGCCGCGCAGATCCTGGGACCAGGCATCGCGGGCGTGCTGATCGGCGTGCTGCGCGCGCCGTTCGCGATGGTGATCGACTCCCTGAGCTACCTGTGGTCGGCGTTCTTCGTGTTCCTGATCCGGCGCCCGGAGCCGCCCGTGGTCGCGCACGACCCGGCGACCGACGGCCCCAAGCCGTCGATGCGCCAGGAGATCGCGGTGGGCTTGCGGTACGTCACCGGGCATCGCTGGCTGCGCTCGATCGCCGCGACTACCGGGATCTCGAACTTCTTCAGCAACGTCATGGGCGCGATCCTCATCCTGTACGTGAGCCGCGAGGGCCTCGCCGCCGAGGGCATCGGGTTCGCGTTCTCGATCGGCTCCGTTGGCGTGCTCATCGCCGCGCTGATCACGGGGCGCCTGACGGCCCGCGTCGGCGTCGGGCGGATGCTGGTCCTGGCCGCGATCGGGTTCAGCGTGTCCGGCCTGCCGGTCGCGATCGCGTCGTCGTCGTACCTCTTCTTCGCGCTGGCCCTGTCCGGTTTTCTGGGTGGCTTCTTCGCGATCGCCTGGAACATCAACCAGATCTCGCTGCGACAGGCGATCACGCCGCCCCGGATGCAGGGCCGGATGAACGCGACGATGCGGTTCATCGTGTGGGGCACGATCCCACTGGGCGCGATCGTCGGCGGCGCGCTGGGCGACATCATCGGCCTCCACGCGACGATCTGGGTCGGCGCGATCGGCGGGCTGCTCGCGTTCCTGCCGGTCGCCCTGTCGTCGGTGCGGGAGATCGTGACGATGCCGGAGCCGGTCGACGACGACGCGCCGCCCGCTGCGCCCGCCGGGGCCAGCCCCGCGTAGCCGGACGCGTCAGCCAGGGTCGCGCATCGGGATGCGGATGCCGCGCTCGCGAGCGACGTCGATCGCGCGCTCGTAGCCCGCGTCCACGTGGCGCACGACGCCCATGCCCGGGTCCGTCGTGAGCACCCGCTCGAGCTTGCGCGCCGCCAGCTCGGTGCCGTCGGCGAGGCACACCATGCCGGCGTGCTGGCTGTACCCGATGCCCACGCCGCCGCCGTGGTGGATCGAGACCCACGTCGCGCCGGCGGCGGTGTTGACGAGGGCGTTGAGCAGCGGCCAGTCCGCGACCGCATCCGAGCCGTCGGCCATCGCCTCGGTCTCGCGGTTGGGCGAGGCGACTGAGCCGGCGTCGAGGTGGTCGCGCCCGATGACGATCGGCGCCCGGAGCTCGCCCGAGGCGACGAGACGGTTGAACTCGAGGCCGGCCTTCGCGCGCTCGCCGTAGCCGAGCCAGCAGATGCGCGCCGGCAGGCCCTGGAACGGGACGCGCGCCTGGGCCATCTCGATCCAGCGGCGCAGGCCGGCGTCGTCGGGAAAGAGCTCGAGGACCGCGCGATCGGTGCGGGCGATGTCCTCGGGGTCGCCCGACAGCGCGGCCCACCGGAACGGGCCGCGGCCCTCGCAGAACTGCGGCCGAATGAACGCCGGCACGAACCCCGGGTAGTCGAACGCGTTCGCGACGCCCGCCTCCTGGGCCTGGGCCCGCAGGTTGTTGCCGTAGTCGAAGGCCACGGCCCCGGCCGCCTGGAACGCGAGGATCGCGCGGACGTGGTCGGCCATCGAGCGCCGCGCCCGATCCTCGTAGAGGTCGGGCTGGGTGCGGCGGAGGTCCGCCGCGTCGTCGAGCGAGATCTCGGACGGCACGTAGCCGCCCAGCGCGTCGTGGGCGGAGGTCTGGTCGGTCACGACGTCGAACCGCTCGCCCGCCCGGGCCCACGCGGGCTCGATCTCCGCGGCGTTGCCGACGAGCGCGATCGACAGCGCGACGCCGTCCGCCGCCGCGGATCGGGCCATCGCGAGGGCCTCGTCCGGCGAGTGGGTGAGCCGGTCGACGTACCCGATCTCCTGGCGCCGGGCCGCCCGCGACTCGTCGACCTCGATCGCGAGGCACACGCCGTCGTTCATCGTCACGGCCATCGGCTGCGCGCCGCCCATCCCGCCCAGGCCCGCCGTGAGGGTCACGCGGCCGCGGAGCGTCCCGCCGAAGTGCTGCCGCGCGAGCTCGGCGAACGTCTCGAACGTGCCCTGGAGGATCCCCTGGGTGCCGATGTAGATCCACGACCCCGCGGTCATCTGGCCGTACATCATCAGGCCCTGCCGCTCGAGCTCCCGGAAGTGCTCCCAGGTCGCCCAGCGCCCGACGAGGTTCGAGTTCGCGATCAGGACCCGCGGGGCCCACTCGTGGGTCCGGAACACCGCGACGGGCTTGCCGGACTGGACCAGCAGCGTCTCGTCGTCGGCGAGGCGACGCAGCTCGCGGACGATCGCGTCGAACGCCTCCCAGCTCCGCGCGGCGCGGCCGGTGCCGCCGTAGACGACGAGGGCGTCCGGGTTCTCGGCGACCTCGGGGTCGAGGTTGTTCATGAGCATCCGCAGCACGGCCTCCTGCGGCCAGCCGCGGGTCGACAGCTCGGTGCCGCGCGGGGCGCGGACGGGGCGCGGGCCGCTCTGGGCGGTCCCGGGTGCCTGGGTCGTCATGGCGGCCAGTCTAGGACGCGCCCCGTCGCGTTCGCCCAGGCGTCAGGACGGCCGGATGATCTCCTGCACGGCCCACCGGTTGCCGTCCGGATCGGCGAAGAACGTGAACCGCCCCCACGGGAACGTCTCGACCTCGCTGGCGTCGACGCCGTGCGCGACGAGGTTCTCCCGGGCAGCGGCCGCGTCGTCGACGACGACCTGCATGCCGACCACGCTGCCGGGCTCGGCGGGCGTGACACCGACGCCGATCGCGATCGAGCAGGCGGACCCGCGCGGGGTCAGCTGGACGAACCGGAGCTCCGGGCTGACCTTGTGGTCGTAGTCGAGGTTGAAGCCGACCTGGTCGCGGTAGAACGCGATCGCCCGGTCGACGTCCGAGACCGGCACCGCGATGAGCTCGAGCCTGCAGTCCATTCGGGATGCCCTCCGATATGACATGATGCTGTCATGAGTACGGTACCTGATCGACAGCATGCTGTCAAGACTGACGACGCCGGACGCCCCCCTCGGACCCCCGCCGGCGACGCCTTCAGCGCCCTCGTCATCCGGGTGTTCAGGCTCAACGGGCTTCTCGAGGACGAGGGCGACGCGCTGGCCCGGCCGGCCGGCCAGACGACGGCCCGCTGGCAGGTGCTGGCGGCGGTCGAGGACACGCCGCGCTCCGTGGCGGAGATCGCGCGGGTCCTGAGCCTCGCCCGCCAGAGCGTCCAGCGGGTCGCCGATGCCCTCGAGGCGGGCGGCCTGGTGGGGTACGTCGACAACCCACGGCATCGGCGGGCCCGCCTGGTCGTGCCGACCGCGGCGGGCCTCGATCGGCTGCGGCGCATCCAGGACGAGCAGCGACCGTGGTCGGACCGGCTGGGCGCCGACGTCGGCGTGCGGGACCTCGCGACGATCAACCGCCTCCTCGACCGCGTGCACGGCGTCGTGGAGGCCCGGGCGGCCGCACGGCTCAGGGGCGAAGGCCGCCCATCAGCTGCTCCCCGAACCGCCGCGGGCCGACCGACAGGAGGGACACGATGACGCCGCGCTCGGGCAGGTACGCGTGGTACACGCGGAGGTCGCCGGCGCAGGTGGCGATGTAGACGGTGCGGCCGCCCAGGTCCGCCTGCGCGTTGCCGGCCACGCCGCCCGCCTGCCCGCACGCGCCCGCGTTGTACGTGTCGCGCCAGTCGCGGAACAGCGCGTCCGTGTAGACCCCGGGCCGGAGTCGCGCGACGACGCCCGACGCGAGGTCGCCCGCGTCGACGGCGACGGCGAACGCCGCGGCCTCGACGTTGCGCGCGAAGTCGGGGTCCGACAGGGCCGAGGCCAGGGCGTCCGGCTCGAGCCGGATCGGGGCGCCGCCGACGTCGGGCGGGAGCACCCCCAGGAGCGACTCGTCGAGGGCGACGGAGGCCGCCGGGTCGGGGCTGGAGCTCGAGAGAGCGGCAGGCGTCGGCGGCAGCGGGCTCGATGCGGCCGGGGCGAGGGACGCGGGTCCCGGTGCGGTCGGCACGACAGCAGGAGTCGGCGTGACGGGGGCGGAGCCGCAGCCGGCGAGCACGAGGGCGATCACCAACACGAGGATGAGGGGGTGGGGCAACGACTGCGGAGTCGTCGACCTCACGCCAGCTCCCGGCGCATCACCGGGAAACGATCGTCGGGTGCGGCGACCACGAACCCGAGGCGCTCCCAGAACGCCGGCTGGGCCGCGCTCGTCGCGTTCGGCTTCGCCCCGACCTCCGGGTAGGTCTCGACCGCGGCGAAGCCGCGTGACGCGAGGTCGTCGCAGACCGCGCCGACCAGCATCGCCGCGAGCCCACGTCCGCGCGCCTCGGCGGTCGACGCGATGCAGCTGATCACCGCCGGCAGGGGCGAGTCCGGCAGGCGCGGGTAGAGCTCGCGGGTCCGCAGCGCCCGCGGATAGGCGGAGAGCGGTCCGAACTGCGCGTAGACCGCGGGCCGGTCGTCGTCCAGCAGGACCTTCGCGTAGCTCCCGAAGACGGCGAGGCCACGCCCGAGCAGCCGCAGCTTGGGCGGCGCGTCCCCGGAGACGCCGGGTCGCGGCTCGCGCCGCGGCGCGAACGGGTTGTCGATCGGCGCCTCGTCGTCATCGGCGAACGGGTTGAAGGCTGTCTGCTTCGATGTCGCGGCGAACGGGTTGAACGCCTCCGCGCTGCGGTCCGGCGCGAACGGGTTGGCGGCGGCGCCGGTGGCTGCCGCCGGCGGCTTCGGCTCGGGCGACCGCTCCAGCCACGAGGCGCGAGCGGCCTTCGAACCGCGATCGGCGTTCTCCCAGTAGTCGCACGAGCGGTGGTCGAACCCTGCGTCCGCGCACGGCGGCAGCAGGGCGTACGAGGCCTCGTCGGTCACGTCCACGATCCGGATCGCCATGGCGGCGAGTCTACGGTGACCGCGCGCCTACGGTCCGGCGAGGTCGACCAGCGCGCCGTCGTGGACCAGCGCGAGGGCCGCCGCAAGGTCCGGCCCGGGCTCGCGGTCCTGCCCGAGCGGCCGAATCGTCGCGCGGACCCGGCGGTGGGCCTCCGCGACGCCGTCGCCGGGCAGCGGGGCGCCGGGTCCGTCGCCCGCCAGCAACGAGAGGCGCAGGTCGAGCGCCTGGGCCGCGCACAGCAGCTCGATGCCCAGGATCTGTTCGACGTGCCCGAGGACGGTCCACGCGTGCCGGGCGGCCGTGGCGCCCATCGAGACGTGGTCCTCCTGGTTGGCGGAGGTCGGGATCGAGTCGGCGGACGACGGATGGGCCAGCACCTTGTTCTCCGACGCCAGCGCCGCCGCCGTGTACTGCAGCAGCATCAGGCCGGTGTTGCGACCCGGATCGGGCGACAGGAAGGCCGGCAGGCCGCCGTTGAGCCGGGCGTCGAGCAGCAGCGCCGTCCGTCGCTCGGAGATCGAGCCGAGCTCGCTCAGGGCGAGCTTCGCGAAGTCGAGCGCGAGGGCGATCGGCTCGCCGTGGAAGTTGCCGCCCGAGATCACCAGGCCGCCCCCGGTCGCGAGCGCGTCGACGGGAACCGAGCCGCCCCCGGGGAAGACCAGCGGGTTGTCGGTGGCCGAGTTGAGCTCGATGTCGAGCACGCGGCGGAGGTGGTCGAGCGCGTCCCGGACGGCGCCGTGCACCTGGGGCACGCAGCGCAGTGAGTACGGATCCTGGACCTTGTGGGCGGAGTCGTGGTGTGCCTGCTGGAGGCCCGACCCGCGCAGCAGGTGGCGGAGCTCGGCGGCGACCTCGATCTGCCCCGGATGCGGGCGGGCGAGCTGGTACGGCGCCGCGAAGGCCACCTCGGTCCCGAGCAGCGCCTCGACCGACATCGCCGCCGCGACCGAGGCGGTGCGCGCGAGCCGGTCGGCGTCGGCGGCGATCAGGGCGCCGAGCGCGCTCATCAGCTGGGTGCCGTTGAGCAGCGCGAGGCCTTCCTTGGGCTCGAGCGTGAGCGGCTCCAGGCCCGCGTCGCGCAACGCCGTCGCCGACGCGACCCGTCGGCCGTCCACCTCGACCTCGCCGCGACCGATCAACGGCAGCGCGAGGTGCGCGAGCGGGGCGAGATCACCGGACGCCCCGACGCTCCCCTGCTCCGGCACGACCGGGTGGATCCCGCGCGCGAGGAGCTCGCAGATCCGGTCGACGAGCAGCGGCCGGCAGCCCGAGTGACCGAGCGCGAGCGTGTTCGCGCGCAGCACCAGCATCGCGCGCACGACCTCGCGCGGGAACGGGCGACCGACGCCCGCCGCGTGGGAGGCGATGAGGTTGGCCTGCAGCCCCGCCTCGTCGCCGGGCGGGATGAACGTCGTCGCGAGGTCGCCGAAGCCGGTCGTCACCCCGTACACGACCTCGCCCCGGGCGACCAGCGCCTCGATCACGTCGCGCGCTTCCTGCATCCGATCGCGCGCGTGGGTGTCGAGCGCCGCGCGTGCCCCGTGCCGGGCGACCGCCTCGACGTCGGCGATCGTCAGGTCCGCACCGGTGAGGACGACGAGGTCGCGACGGCCGTCATCGGCGCGCTCGGGGACGAAGTGGGCCTCGGTCACCGTGCCGAGGATAGTCGGCTATCCTCCCGGTCGCACCGTCCGCCCGCCCCGACGAGGAGCCTCGACCGCCTGTGCTGTCCTTCATCGACCAGGTCGTGATCCCGTTCCTGACCAGCCTCTACGCCGCGGTCGGGTACGCGGGCCTCGGGGCCGCGATGGCGATCGAGTCGGCGATGATCCCGCTGCCCTCGGAGCTGATCCTGCCCTTCGCGGGGTTCCTCATCTCGGACCCGAAGTCGATCGAGCCGATCACCGGCCAGCCCTGGAACTTCTGGATCGCGGTGATCGTGGCCACCATCGGCAACACGCTCGGGTCGCTGGTCGCCTACGGCATCGGCGCCTACGGCGGCCGGCCCTTCCTCGAGCGCTACGGGCGCTACCTGCTGATCCGCCCGCACGAGATCGAGGTCGCGGACGAGTTCTTCCGCAAGTACGGCGCGGCCACCGTGTTCTTCGGCCGGCTGCTGCCCATCGTGCGGACGTTCATCTCGTTCCCGGCCGGCGTGACCCGGATGCCGATCGGCAAGTTCCTCCTGTTCTCGACGGCCGGCGCGCTGCCGTGGTCGATCGCCCTCGTCTACGCCGGGATGCAGCTGGGCGCGAGCTGGCAGCAGATCCGGGAGTTCCTGCGCCCGTTCGACCTCGCGATCCTCGTCGGCGTCATCGTGCTGTTCGTGCTGCTCGTGTGGTGGCGGCTCGGCACGCCCGGCCTGCGGCGCAAGGCCACCCCGGTCGACTAGGGTCCGCGGCCGAGCCAACTCCCCGGCCTAGGACCAGGGCGCCTCGTCGGCCCGTCGCAGGTGGGCCGTGTCGTTGAGCACGAGCATCCGCCCCTCGTCGGGCGCCGCCTCGAGGTCCCACTGCAGGACCGTGACGTTCGCCTGGTCCTGCGTCAGGCGCCGCCGGAACTCGCGGACCTCGATGTCCAGCGCGACGCATACGAGGATCCGGTTGGTCGTGGCGTGGGCGACCGCGAGGATCGGCCGCTCGACGCGGGCGGTCGTGGCGCCCCAGCCCGAGGTCGCCGCGCGGAACGACGCCTTCGCGTGCCACGCCCGGTGCTCGTCCAGCAGGTCGCCGAGGAAGCCGCGGACGCGCGCCGCGACGTCGTTCGCGGACTCGCCGCCGGGGCACGGGAGGGTGTCCGGGTCCCGCTCCCACGCCTCGCGGTACGCCCCGTCGGCCTCCCGGATCTGCTCGTACGTCCGGCCCTCCCAGGCGCCGTAGTCCATCTCGCGCAGCCGGGGATCGGCCTCGACCTCGACGCCGTGGGCGACGATCGCGGCCGTCTCGCGGGCGCGGAACAGCGGGCTGGTGAAGGCGCGATCGAACGCGACGGGCGCCAGGCGACGGGCCAGGGCCTCGGCTTGGCGTCGGCCGACTTCGTTGATCGAGACGTCGATCCGCTGGCCGAGGTGCTGCTCGGGCGACGACCGATCGGTCAGGCCGTGACGGGTGAGCACGAGCGTCAGCATCGGCGCCAGTCTAGGGTTCGCGGGTGGGACAATGGGTGGCGCAAGGAGGCAGTGGCCCGCGATGACCGACGCCCACGACGAGCACACGATCCGCGACGAGCACGGCACGTCCCACGCCGTCGAGGGCAGCCACGGGTCCGCGGCCGATCACGGCGACGACCACGGCCACGACGACCATGCCCACGAGACCGAGGCGCTCGGCCCGATCGACTGGCGGATGTGGAGCGTCGGCGTCCTGGGGGTGATCGTGGCGCTGATCGTGACCGCGGGGCTGGTCGCCGCCTCCGGGTTCAGCACCGCCACGGGGTTCAGGCTGGCGGGGTAGCGGCCTCCCGGATCGCCTCGGCCGGAGCCGCGTCGGTCGGGGCCGCGTCGGCCGGCGCCGCCTGGGCGTCCGCGTCCAGCAGCGGCTCGTCCGTCTCCCACGCCGAGTGCATCGGGCGGTCCCACCACGGCGTCGGCGCCATCGTCAGCTTCTCGAGACCACGCAGCACCGCGTCGTAGTTCACCCGCCAGCCGTTGAAGTCGCGCCAGGCCTGGTCGCGGTCCTCGACCAGCGGCACGCCGGACGACTCCAGGACCGCCAAGGCCTCGTCGAACCGTGCGCGGGAGATGCTGGTGGCGTCCATCGGGCCGGGATGGGGGTCGAAGTCGATCCGGAAGTAGGTCGCGATCCGGCGGAGCGCGATGTATCCGGCACGGATCGTGAGGTCGGCCTGGACGTCCCACTGCGCCGCCACCGCCGAGCGCATCAGCGCGGCCGTGTCCATGACCGCCCCCGAGGCGTTGACCCACGAGTGATCGTGCTGCTGCGACCGGTAGAACACGAGCACGGGCAGCGAGCTGTGGGTCTCCTCCACCTCCGCGAACCACTGCTCCCAGCGCTCCCACAGGTCGTGCAGGGCGTCGAGCCCGGACAGCCGGTGCATGCGCGTGATCATCACGACCGGCGACGGCGGCGAGTCCGCGCGGACCTCGAGCAGGTTCACCAGCAGCTCGCGCCGCGAGAACGCGCTGTAGATGGTGGGCAGGTACGAGATCAGGAGGGCGACGAGGGCGAGTCCGAGCGCCGCTTCGACGAAGGCGATGATCTCACCGAACTGCGCCGGCGGTCGGAGGAAGCCGAGCGTGAGCAGCGACGACCCGCTGGTGATGATCGCGTCGCCGAGCGGCTCCCCGAGGACCCAGAAGATCAGCGCGAAGCCCAGCGCGATCAGCACCAGCCACCAGGCCGGCAGGAGGACCAGCGAGATCGGGCCGTAGTAGGCCATGATCCGGTCGCGCATCTCGTACGGCCGTGACGGCGGGGCGGCGAGCCGGAACGCGGCGAACATCACGCGGAAGGCGAAGCGCGACAGCGGATCGTTGTCGCCGCGCGGGACCACGAACGTGCGGACGGCGCTGAGGACCGTGCGGGCGATGATGTAGACGCCGACGAGCGCGGCGACGACCTGGACGACGATCACGGGGCGAGCATAGCCCCGGATCGGCGCGGGTCAGAACAGCCCGACGACGTTCCCGTCCGCATCGATGTCGATCCGCTCGCCGCCCGGCTTGGAGTTGAGGCCCGGCATCGTGCGCATGTCCCCCGCGAGCGGCGTCACGAAGCCCGCGCCGGCGGCCAGCCGCACCTCGCGGATCGGGACGCGGAAGGCCGTCGGCCGGCCCAGCAGCTTGGGGTCGTGGCTGAGGCTGTACTGCGTCTTGGCCATGCAGATCGGCAGGTTGCCGAAGCCCATCGCCTCGTACTGCGCCAGCTGCTTCGCGGCGGCGGGCGAGATGTCGATGCCCTCGGCGCCGTACACGCGGGTCGCGATCGTCTCGATCTTGAGCGACAGGGCCATGTCGTCGGGGTACAGCAGCCGGAAGTCCGGAGCGCCCTCCTCGGCCGCCGTCCAGACCGCCGCCGCCAGGTCCTCGGCGCCCGCGCCGCCATCGGTGAAGTGCCGGGCGACGACCGCGTCCCGTGCCCCGGCCGCCAGCGCGACCTCGCGGATCGCCGCGAGCTCGGCCGGCGTGTCGGTCGGGAACGTGTTGATGGCCACGACCACGGGGACCCCGAACAGCCCGATGTTCTCGATCTGGGCGACGAGGTTGGCGCCGCCGCGCCGCACGGCCTCCGGGTTGTCCTCGAGGAGCGCCGGGTCGAGCGGCTTGCCGGCGACGATGCGCCCGACGCCGCCGTGCATCTTGAGGGCGCGGACCGTGGCCACGATCACCGCCGCATCCGGCGTGAGGCCCGATGCGCGGCACTTGATGTCGAAGAACTTCTCGGCGCCCATGTCGGCCCCGAAGCCGGCCTCGGTCACCACGATGTCGTTGGTCGCGAGCGCGACCCGGTCGGCGAGCACCGAGCTGTTGCCGTGGGCGATGTTGCCGAACGGCCCGCAGTGGACGAAGGCCGGCCCGCCCTCGAGCGTCTGGAGGAGGTTGGGCTTGAGCGCGTCGCGGAGGAGCACGGTCATCGCGCCCGCGACCTTGAGGTCCTCGGCGGTGATCGGCGTGCCGTCGCGGGTGGTGGCCAGGACCACGCGGGCGAGCCGCCGGCGCAGGTCCTGGAGATCCGAGGCCAGGGCCAGGATCGCCATCACCTCCGACGCGACCGTGATCACGAACTGCGTCTCGCGCGGGTAGCCGTTCTCGCGGCCGCCGAGGCCGATCACCACCTCGCGCAGCGCCCGGTCGCTGATGTCGATGACCCGCGGCCACAGGATCGCGTGCTGGTCGATGGCGAGCGCGTTGCCGTGGTGGATGTGGTTGTCGATGAACGCCGCGGCCAGGTTGTGCGCCGCGCCGATCGCGTGGACGTCGCCGGTCAGGTGGAGGTTGAAGTCCTCCATCGGGATGATCTGGCTGTAGCCGCCGCCGGCGGCGCCGCCCTTGATTCCGAACACGGGCCCAAGCGACGGCTGGCGAATGGTGACGGCCGCCCGGCGGCCGATCCGGTGGAGGCCCTGGGCAAGGCCGACGGTCGTGGTCGACTTGCCCTCGCCGAGCGGCGTCGGGGTGATCGCGGATACCACGACGTACTTGCCGCGCGCGTTTGCCGCCTCGACCCGCCGGATGCCGTCGAGCGTGACCTTGGCCTTGGTCCCGCCGTACAGCTCGATCTCGTCGTCGTGCAGGCCGAGGTCGTGGGCCACGTCGAGGATCGGCCGAGGCGTGGTGGCGCGGGCGATGTCGAGGTCGGACGGGAAGGGGGCGGTGGAGGTCATGGACGACTCCCGGCGAGCTGCAGGACGGGCTGGCTGCGGCCGTTCGAGGCCTGGGCCTGGGCCGCGCGGACGAGGTGGGTCAGGAGGAGGGCGTTGGTGACGGGGCCGACGCCGCCGGGGACCGGGGTGATCGCCGACACGACGCCGCTCGCCGAGTCGAAGTCCACGTCGCCGACGAGCCTGTCGCCCACGACGTTGATGCCGATGTCCACGACCACCGCGCCCGGGCTCAGCATCTCCCCGGTGATCAGGCCCGGGACGCCGGCGGCCACGACCACCACCTCGGCGTCGTGGGTATGCCGGGCGAGATCGACGGTCTTCGAGTGACAGACCGTGACGGTGGCGTTCTCGCGGAGCAGCAGCAGGGCCGCAGGCTTGCCGACCACGTTGGATCGGCCGACGACGGTGACCCGCTTGCCCGCGAGCGGGATGTCCGAGCGCTTGAGGATCTCGACGGCGGCGTGCGCGGTGGTCGGCAGGAACCCCTCGTAGCCGAGGCTCAGGAGACCGGCGTTGCGCGGGTGGAGGCCGTCGATGTCCTTCGCCGGATCGAGGGTGTCGATCACGGTCGACAGCGGGATCCGCTTCGGCAGCGGCATCTGGACGATGATCCCGGCCACCTGCGGGTCCCGGTTGAGGCGCTCGATCTCGGACCGCAGCGCCGTCGACGACGCGCGGCCGGGCATCTCGACCAGCCGGCCCTCGATGCCGACCTTCTCGCACGAGCGCAGGATCTGGTTGAGGTAGACGGCCGACGGCGCGTCGCTGCCGACGATGACCACGGCCAGCGCCGGCGCGTGACCGCGGCGGCCGCGGATCGCGTCGATGTCGCGGGCGACCGTCGCGCGGATCTCGGCGGCGATCGGCGCTCCCAGCAGGAGCCGCGGCCCCTCGTCCGTCATCGGGCGATCACCCGCGTCCGGCTTCGATCGGCGGGCGCGCCTCTCCGCTCCGGACCGTCTCCCGGGTCTGGGAGACCAATCGGTCGATGTCGCTGACGAGGCGGTCTGTTGCGACGAGGAGCTCCTCGGATGCGGCCTCGTCCTCGATCGACGGCAGGTTCACGTACACGTTGGCTGCCGCGGCTCGTGACGCGGCGAGCGCCAGCAGCGCCGCGACCTCGAGGTCGGACGACGCATTTGGATTGCTGCGCCCGGCGAGTGCCTCGGCCAGTGCGACGACCTCGAGGCAGGCCTCGACGGTCCGGTATGGCACGTCCGACGCGGACCGGGCGGCTTGGCGGATCGCGGCGCTGCGCGCCTCCCGCTCAAGATCCGAGTCGCGCGGCAGGCGCCTCGCTGCGCCGAACCCTGCATACGCCTCGGCGTCCTCGTCCGCGAGGAACAGGAACTGGTCCGCGAGCGCCCTGGCGGATCCGGTCGCCTCGGCGTGAAGGGCCGAGTGCTCGGCGTACTTCGGCCGTCCCTCGGACAGCGCCGCGACCATCGCGACCAGCGCGGCCGCGAGACTCCCCGCCACCGCTGCGGCGCTGCCACCGCCCGGCACCGGCTCGGCCGACGCGAGGCGATCGACGAACGCTCCGACCGTCAGGTCGCGGAAGCGCGGGCTGGGTTCCACGCGCCGATTGTAGGAGCGGCTGCGTCCCACCGGGATGGCGGGCGCGGCCCCCGGACCGTGATCTCGCCTTCGATCCGCGGCCGATCCCGTCACGGAGCGGCCTGCGAATCGTCCTCAACCGGAGCCGCCCGACCGGCATGATGTGCCCGCAGGATCGGAGCGAGCGATGGAGCCCACCACGAATCCCGTCACGGACGCGACCCGGCTCGACGACCAGGGGCTCATCCAACGAGCCCGCGACGGGGGCGCCGACTCGTTCGAGGCGCTCGCGGCCGGCCGCATCCCCGTTGCGTACAGGCTGGCGTCGGCGATCGTTGGCAGTCAGGCGGCGGCAGCCGCCGCGACCCAGAACGCGCTGCTCGCGGCGTGGCGGGAGCTCCCGAACCTCCGCGACCTCGAGCGGTTCGACGCCTGGTTCCACCGGATCCTCGTCAACGAGTGCCGGATGCAGGTCCGCCACCAGCCGCGACAGCACGAGGTCGAGATCGCCGGGACCGGTCCGGATTCCGTGCCTTCGAACCCGCAAGGGGCCGACGCCTCGACGCTGCAGCTGGTTGACGTGCTCGACCTGCTCGAAGGGGCGTTCGAGCGCCTCGAGCCCGACGACCGGGCGATGGTGGTGCTCCACCACCTCGAAGGTCGGCCATTGGCCGAGATCGCGGCGCTGCTGCACATGCCGGTGGGGACTGTGAAGTGGCGGCTGCACCAGTCGCGCGATGTGCTGCAGCACGCCCTGGAGGCGGTCGGATGACGACCCCCGATCGAACCGAGGACCTGCTGCGGCTGATGCTCGAGCGCCGGGCGGGTGCGCCGCCTCCCGGCTGGCTGTTGCCCGGCCTCGCCGAGCAGGTACGGCAGACCCGGCAGGCCAGGGCCCGGCCCTCGCTCCCCGGCATCCGTCTGCGCGGGCGGAGTCGTCGCCTCGCCCTCGTCGCGGTGGCCGCGCTGGTGTTGCTCGCGCTCCCCGCGGGCATGCTCGTGACGGGCAGGCTCATGAACCGCGCCCCGGCCGCGACGCAACCGGCGATCGGCTTCGCGCCATCGCCGAGCGCCTCTGTGACCGCGAACCCGTCACAGGCGCCGCAAGCCAGTGACACTCCAAGCCAAGCGGCGACCCCCGAGCCCGGCGTCCCCATCGCCGTGGTAACAGCTGCCGGCGACGGCCTGCGCGTCAGGTCGCGGCCCGAGGTGAGCGCCGATTCAAAGAAGCTGACCCCGCTGTTGGCGGCGGGCAGCCGGATGCTTGTCGTCAACGGCCCCGTTCCCGCCGACGGCTACGACTGGTACGAGGTGCGGGCCGACAACGACCTGTTCGGCTGGGTGGCGGCGGGCAAGGACGGCGAGGACTGGATCGCGCCGGCGGCCGCCAACTGCACCGACGACCTGGACGAGTCGGCGCTCTGGACCGTCGACCCGATCGACTTCTTCGTCTGCTATGGCGACACGCCCGTGAGCGTGCGAGCGCGCAAGGGAGTGACGTCCGAGCCCGGGACCGAAGGCGGCCCACTGTGCCCATACACCGGCGATGACATCAACTGCACGCCGCGTCCCCAGTGGCTGTTCGACGGCCTTGCCCTCAACTTCGCGGCGCCGAGCGCATCGGGCCGAACCCTCCTCGTTGCCGCCAAGGGGGCGATGGCCGACAGGATCAGGAAGCTGCCCGAGGAAACAGCGATGACGCTGACCGTTGCGATGGATGCTCGGCAGGCGCAGAACTGTCGCGTCGTCGACGACCGCGGTCGCGACCTCATCTCACGTGACGAGGCGGTCACGCGGTGCCGGATGCAGTTCGTCGTCCGAGACGTTGCCTCGGATCCATGAGCCATTGGCCCGCGGGGCGAGCGCTGCCGCGCCCGCCCCGCAGCCGACCCAGGGGCCGACGGGGAGGAGCCGCGGCCCCGTATCTGTTGGCCCTCAGGCCGCCTTGCCGGCCTCGTCGAGCCCGTCGATCGTCCACCGGCGGGACCGGTGGCGGAACGTCAGCGCGAGACGGAACGACGCGGTGTCCACCTCGAACAGGGTGCGCGGTCCCGTGATGGCCGGGTAGGCCGAGCGCTCGTCGCGGACCGCGACGACACGGGTGATTGGAAGTCGATCGGCGCCCCAGGTGATCTCCCTGGGTGTGCCGCTGAACCAGTCCGTGCGAACTGCTACGTTGACTGGTGCGACGCGAACCATCGCCATCGGTGTCTCCTTTCCCTCAGCGGGAACGTCGTCACCCGCGGGCACGTCGGATGCGAACGCCTGTTCGTTTCTTGACCGAACGCTAGTCGAACAGGTGTTCGATGTCAAGCGTCCGTGGCCAGATCCTCGAGCACGTCCGTGTCACCTAGGCTGTCACGGTCATCGGCCGGATCGAGGTCGTCGTCGGACCCGTCGTCCGCGGCCGCCACTGGCGAAACTCCCGCCCCGCGCCGTCCGCGCCGCGACGCCTCGCCGGCCAGGTCCGGCCGGACCTCAGCGGCCGACATCGGGTCCCGCTCGAACGGCGCGGGCACCCCGGCCCGCACGAGCGTGGCCCTCGTGATCGAGCGTTCGCCGTACTTGCGGCGGATCCGGTCGAACGCCTCGGCGGTCTGGTGCCGACGCGGGTCCTCGTCGCCGAACAGCGCCAGCTGCTCGCGGTCGCGGAAGTTCGACGCCGTCACGCCAACGAGGCGGATCCGCTGCCCGTGCAGCTCGCGACGCAGCAGCGTCACGGCGGCCTCGTAGATCGGCTCGGTCAGGTCGGCGGGCACCTCGAGCCCGACCTGGCGCGTGATCGTGGTGAACGAGGAGTCGCGCAACTTGAGCGTCACCGTGACCGCCTTCAGGCCGGCCGACCGCAGCCGCCACGCGACGCCGTCGGCCATGCCCAGCAGCGTCCGCTCGATCTTGTCGCGGCTCGCGGTGTCGACGTCGAACGTGTGCTCGTGCCCGATCGACTTCGCGGGGTCGCCCGTCGCGACGGGATCCGGGTCCCGGCCCACGGCACGGTCGACGAGCGCGCCGCCGTGCTTGCCGAACCGCCGCACGAGCACGTCGGGATCGAGCGCCGCGAGGTCGCCGATCGTGACCACCCCGAAGTCCCGGAGCGCCTCGGCCGTCTTGCCGCCCACGCCCCATAGCCGCGAGATCGGCAGCGGCGCCAGGAACGCCGCCTCCCCGCCCGGCGGCACGACGACCAGCCCGTCCGGCTTCCTGAGCTCCGACGCGATCTTGGCGATCAGCTTCGTCGACCCCACGCCGACCGACGCCGTCAGCCCGACCTCGTCGCGGATCGCGGCCCTGATCAGCCGGCCGATCTGCTCGCCGTCGCCGAACAGCGCCCGCGACCCCGTGACGTCCAGGAATGCCTCGTCGATCGAGATCGGCTGGACCTGCGGGGTGTACCGCCGGAGGATCGCCATGACCTCGCGGCTCACCGCCTGGTACTTGCGGCCGTCGACGGGCAGGAACACGCCCTGCGGACACAGCCGCCCGGCGGTCCGCAGCGGCATCGCCGACTGGACGCCGAACACCCGCGCCTCGTAGGACGCCGCCGACACGACGCCACGCTGGTTCGGGCCGCCGCCACCGACGATGACCGGCCGGCCGCGCAGCTCCGGTCGGTCCCGCTGCTCGACGGCCGCGAAGAAGGCGTCGAGGTCGACGTGGAGGATGACGCGCTCGCTCACGCGCAGGATTCTCTCCCCGTCAATAGGCCCCCGGCACGAACATGTGCCACGGGCCGCTCCGGCCAGCGTGGAATTGTCTGCGAAACGCCGATCCGGCGATCAGGCGACGGTCATCGGGGGCGCTCCTGGCACACTCCCGCGCCAAACGCCGTCACGCGGGCGGGTTCATCGCCGTATTCGCCACCGGATGCGAGGCGCATCGCCCGAGCGTGGAACGACCGCTCCTGAACTGCACGTTTCTGCGTGCGACGACGCTCGGAACGCGCGGCGATTCACTCGGTCGTGAATGGCGCCCTGGTCGGGGTCTCGGGCACCCGAGGGTGCCGTCGCGTCAGCCCTTCGGCTCGACGACGATCGTCACCTCGGGCGTCATGCCCGCGAGGACCTTGATCGCGACCTTGTAGGTGCCCAGCGACTTGATCGGCTGCTCGAGGTCGATCTTGTGCTTGTCGACCACGATCCCGCGCCGGCCGAGCGCCTCGGCGATGTCCTGGTTGTTGATGGAGCCGTAGAGCTTGCCGCCCTCGCCCACCTTCACGCCCATCGTGAGCGTGGTGCTGGCGATGCGCGTGGCCGCGATCTCGGCGTCCTCGCGCTCGCGCTTCCGCTTGTCCTCGCGGCTGGCGATGTCGTGCTGGTACGCGCGATAGGCACCGCCGGCAGCGGGCACGGCAAGCTGGCTGGGGATCAGGAAGTTCGTGGCATATCCGTCGGCCACCGTCTTCATGTCGCCCGACTTGCCAAGCGTCGCAACGTCCTTGGTCAGGATCACCTTCACGCGATCGAATCCTCCTTGTTGATCCAGGTCCGGATCCTCGATCCGATCCTGCTGTGGTCAAGCGTATCCCCGGCGAACGCGACGGCGCGAGGCGCCCCTCGGAGCGCGCGGCGCAGCGGGCCCGGCGTAAATCGCCGGATCCGGTTGACGTCCTCCATGAACGCCCGTCGGTCGATGCCCAGCAGCTCGAGCTTCTCGTCGAGGACGTCGGTCGGGACCCCATCGAGGAACAGGTCGACGGCGAGCACGACGACCACGAGGTCATCGAGGCCGCCGACGATCGGGATGTCGTCGGGGATGATGTCGCGGCCGAGCACGAGGTACCCGAGCGCCCCGGCCAGCAGCGCCTTGCGGCCCGCCGGCGTCCGGTCGTCGAGGATGAGCTCCCAGAACAGCCGGGCGTAGATCGGGGCACGGCTCGCGAGGGGCAGGAACGCGGCCCAGCCAACGAGGCGGCGGAGGCCGATGCGCTGGTTGCGCGTCGACCTGGCCGACTGCGCGGTCTGCTCCGGTCCGTCGTATGCCGCTTGCGCCACCGCGCTCGTCTCCTCGTCTCGTCGCTGGTTCCCGTGCACGCGTCCGCGCGGGCGAACAGGGATGGCGAGTCTAGCAGCCGGTCCCAGCGATCCCTCGGAACGGGCGGCCGACGCGAGTTGACATCGAACGGACGTTCGGTATGATCGTCGCGAAAGGAGGCGCCGATTGACCCGTCACGACGCCGAACGCAAGCGGAAGATCCTCGACGTGATCGCGGCGACGATCCGCGCGCGCGGCTATCCGCCGTCCGTTCGCGAGATCGCCAAGGCCGTCGGACTCGCCTCCACGTCCGCCGTTCACCATCACCTCCAGATCCTCGAGCGAGAGGGCTACCTCGAGCGGGGCGTGTCCGACGAGGGCTCCCCGCAGTCGAGGGCGATCCGCCTCACGCCGACCGCCGCGCTCCGGCTCGGCCTCGCGAGCGAGCTCACGCCGCAGGCGATCACGAGCGAGTCGCACCGCCTGCCGGTCATCGGTGAGATCGCCGCAGGCGGCCCGATCGAGGCGTACCAGGACGCCTCGGAGACGATGGCCGTCCCCGACATCCTCGCCCCGGCCGGCGATGCCTACGTCCTTCGTGTTCGCGGGGACTCGATGATCGAGGCCCACATCGCCGACGGCGACTTCGTCGTCATCCGGCCGCAGGAGACGGCGCGAGACGGGGACATCGTCGTCGCCCAGGTGGAGGAGAACGCCGTCACCCTCAAGCGGTTCTTCCGCGAGAAGGACCGGGTCCGCCTGCAGCCCGCCAACCCGAACTACCCGCCCCAGTTCTACCCGTCGGTGAGGATCCAAGGGAAGCTCATCGGCGTCATCCGCCGCCTGGATTAGCGCCGGTGATGCGGGCGATCCCGGCGTTGCCAGCTTCCTCCACTCGCTCACGCACACTGAAGTGCGCTCGCTCGTGTACTCAGCCGGCGCCTTGGGCTCGCCGCGCCTGACCGGCGCTAGCTGCGAACCCTCAGACGATCCACAGAACCGTCCACAGCCGATCCACATCGGGCGCGATCCCGTGGATGAGTGCGAGCGACATGCCGCGTCTCGTTGATGGCCGCGCCCGTCATCCCGGCGACCATGCGGGGACCTTCGCGCCAACCGGCCGATCCGTGCCAGACAAGCTGACACGCCGGCTCCGCATTCTTCGAGCCGAATGATCGATCGCCTGCCCCCGCAATCCGTCGAAGCCGAGCAGTCCGTCCTCGGCTCGATCCTGATCGACCGCGACGCGGTGATCGAGGTCGCCGAGTTCCTCAAGCCCGAGGACTTCTACCGGCAGGCCCACGCGAAGGTCTACGCGGTCATCCTCGACCTGTTCGAGCGACGCGAGCCCATCGACATCGTAACGGTCGCCGAGGCCCTGGAGCGCTCCGAGGACCTCGAGGCGATCGGCGGGCGCGCCTACCTCGGCACGCTCTCGAACGCCACCCCCACCGCGGTCCATGCGACCCAGTACGCCCGCATCGTCGAGCGCAAGGCCGTGCTGCGGAACCTGATCGGGGCCGCGGGCCGGATCGCCGGCATTGGCTACGAGGACCCGGCCGAGGTCCAGGAGGCCATCGATCGAGCGGAGTCGGAGCTGTTCGCGGTCAGCCAGCGGCGGGTGGCGGCGGGCTTCTCGCTCCTGCGTGGCCTCCTCCACGACGCGTACGACCGGCTCGACTACCTGCACGCGCACCGCGGCGAGATCAGCGGGATCCGGACGGGCTTCGGCGACCTCGACGCGCTGACCACCGGGCTCCAGAAGAGCGACCTGGTGATCCTCGCCGCCCGCCCGTCGATCGGCAAGACGAGCTTCGCGCTCAACATCGCGGAGCATGCGGCCGTGCGCGACAAGAAGAGCATCGGCATCTTCAGCCTCGAGATGAGCAAGGAGCAGCTCGTGCTGCGCCTGCTGTCGTCGGTGGCCAACATCGACAGCCAGCGGCTCCGGTCGGGCTTCCTCGAGGAGCTCGACTTCGCGCGCATCGCTCCGGCGATGAACGCTCTGTCCGAGGCCCCGATCTACATCGACGACACGCCCAACATCACGACGATGGAGCTCCGGACGAAGGCGCGCCGCCTGCAGGCCGAGTCGGGACTCGACCTCGTGATCGTCGACTACCTCCAGCTCATGCAGTCGTCGACCACGACCCGCGACGCGAACCGTGTCCAGGAGGTCTCCGAGATCTCGCGTGGCCTCAAGGCGCTCGCGCGTGAGCTCAAGGTTCCCGTCGTCGCCCTCAGCCAGCTCTCGCGCCAGCCGGAGATGCGCGAGTCACGCGAGCCCAGGCTCTCGGACCTGCGCGAGTCGGGCAGCATCGAGCAGGACGCGGACCTCGTGATGTTCCTGTGGCGCGAGAAGGAGCGCGGGCGCCGAGGACCAGTCGGCCGACGGCGAGGTCGTCAAGCTGAAGCTCTCGAAGCACCGCAACGGACCGACCGGCGAGATCGACCTGTGGTTCCGGAAGGCCCAGACGCGGTTCGTGAACTACGCGGGCGACCGCTTCGCGGACGTGGGTTCAGCCTAGGCGGTCTCTTCCGGCAGCAGGGGCCGGATCACCAGCGAGTACGGCTTGCCGTCGGGCCCGGTGACGTAGATCCCTGACTGGGCGCCGTTTTCGAGGCCGTCGATCCCGATCGCGGCCAGCTCGTCCGGTGTCATCACCCGCGTCCCCTGGCGGAGCGCGCTCGCGTCGGCGGGGAAGGTGAACTCGTCCATGGTGATCGACGGCCAGGGCCACGGGCGGACCGGGGCGCCGGCGCCGCCGCTGGCGTCGGTCAGGACCGCGCGGAAGGCCGCGGGCGCGTAGGCCGCGCTCGACAGCGTGCCGCCGCGATCGAAGTCGCGCAGCCGCTCGCCGAGCTTGGCCAACGAGGTCTTGATCGCGGTGTCCGGCCCGGGCTGCTGATCGTCCATGCCGAGCGCCACCACCGACACCTTCTTGGTGGCGCCGTCGGCGTTGATCTCGAAGATCGCGGTCGGGGCGTCGGCCACCAGGGGGTTCTGGTAGTCGGCGCGGGCGATCGCGAGGCCGCCGTCGGCGAGCGCGAACTCGAGCAGGTCCTGGATCTGCGGCTCGGTCAGCTTGCCGGTGCGGAGTGGATTGCCGCGGCCGATGCCGTCGTCGGATGGCTCGGCCGACGTGGACGCCTGGACGAAGACGACGGTGCCGTCGCCGTAGAGCGTGAAGTACGGCACGTGCGCGGCGAGGAACTCGACGGGGACGAAGCCGCCCGCCTCGTCGAAGCGCAGGACGACGTCGGTCGCACCGGTCGGATGGACGATGCCGACAGGCGCCGGCGTGGGCGAGGCCGGGGGCGAGGAGGGGGAACCCGAGGGGCCGGCGGTGGCCGGCGCAGAGGCGGAACAGGCGACGATGGTGGCGGCGGCGAGGATAGCGGCTGCCACGGGGCGAACGGAGATCGACATGGGCCAAGGGACGCGCCCGGGCGCGGACGGGTTCCCGAACGTGGGAAAACGGCTTGACGACGCGCGTATCCTCCGCGCAAAGAGTTCCGGGCTCGCGTAGCCCGCCTGCCCGACGCCGACCCTCCTGACGACGCCGTGCCGGCCCCCCGACGCCGGACCGGAGCTTGCATACCGTCGGTTTGAGGGAGGCCACTGAGGGGTGTACGAGGACCGCACGTTGACTTGCCGCGATTGCGGCGAGTCGTTCGTCTTCTCGTCGGGCGAGCAGGCGTTTTTCGCGAGCAAGGGCCTGACCAATGACCCGCAGCGGTGCCCGACCTGCCGCGCGGCGGCGAAACGGGCGAGGAACGCGAGTCCGGGGGGGTCTCGCGAGTACCACGCGGCGATCTGCAACAGTTGCGGCGGCCAGGCGGTCGTGCCGTTCCAGCCACGGAACGACCGGCCCGTCTACTGCAGCACCTGCTTCGACAAGGTTCGCGCCGGCGACGACAGCGCGCCGACGCCGGCCTGACCCGGGCAGCTCTCGCGGCCCGTCGCCACCGGGGCCGGAGCCCGGACTCGATCGCCGTCGTCACGCGGCGAGCGGCCGGACGCCGGCGCCGCGCCCTATGCTGGGATCGTCCGAAGCAGGAGGAGCCCAGTGGGCGTGATCATCATCCGCGAGATGGTCGGGTCGAGCCCCCGATCGTGGAGCGACGCCGCCCGTCAGGCCGTCGCGACCGCCTCCAAGACCGTGCGCAATATCCGGACGATCGAGGTCGTGAAGTCGACCGCTCGGATCGAAGGGGGCGAGATCGTCGAGTACCAGGTCGAGCTCAAGATCGGCTTCGAGTACGAGGGCTGATAAGCCGCCGATGAGCGGCGCCGGGCAACATTCCCGGCATGCCCAGGACGGCCGCTGGCGACCATCGCGACGCACCTGACCGCGACGGTCCGCCTCACGACCGACCGTCAATCGCGCGCGGGCCGAGGACCGCGGACGCGCCCCGTCGCGAACGTCCCACCTCCAACGTTGACGCGGCCGATCCGCCGTCCGTATCGTTCGCCGCCACGGACGGCGACGGGCCGGGAGCGGAGGCACCGTCGAGCCGATCCCTGGGGCAGGAAGGCAATGGGCATGACGGCATCGGACCGGGGCTGCCTGGGTCGGTGCTGCTCGGCGGCCGCGCGGGATTCGTCGGCGTGAACCCGTTCCCGATCATCGGCGCGCGGATCCACCCACCGCTCCTGCGCGCCGACACGCTCACGCGCGATCGCCTCAACGCGTGGCTCGATGAGGCCGCCACGGGTCGCGTCGCGCTCGTCGTCGCGGAAGCCGGGTTCGGCAAGACGACGCTCCTCGGCGACTGGGCCCGCAACAGCGAGCGCCTGACGGCGTGGTACCGGCTCGATCCGGACGATCGCGACTGGCTCACGTTCTGCCGGCATCTCGTCGCGAGCGGCCGCGAGCTCGACCCGGAGTTCGCACCGGATACGTACGCCCTGCTGCTGCGACTTGGGCCCGGCGGTCCGACCCGAGCCGACATCGAGGCCAGCCTTGTGCGCGAATACGCCGAGTTCGGCGCGAGCCATCCGCAGGGACTGACGCTGATCTTCGACGACTACCACGTGGTCGACGGCAGCGACGAGGTGGTCCCGATCGTTCGCTCCCTGATCGACCGAACCGGCCCGGGCTTCAGCATCGTGATCGCGGCTCGATCGACGCCCCAGCTCCCGCTCGGCAGGCTTCGTGCCCGCGGCGCCGTCTCCCGCATCAGCGGTGAGGCCCTGTGCTTCGACGTCCCCGAGACGGATCGCCTGTTCCGCGACGCCTACCGCATGCCGATCGACCCCGACGTCGTGGACGAGCTCGTCCAGCGCACCGAAGGCTGGGCGGCGCTCCTGAGCCTCGTCCGCGCCAATGCTGACGGCACCTCGAAACTCCGTATTCCGGACCTCGTCCGGGGATTGTCGGGTGCTGCCGGAGACATGCACGACTATCTAGCCGAGGAAGTGCTCGACCACCTCGATAGGACCTTCGCCGACTTCTTGGTCCGCGCGTCGCTGCTCGAGGACATCGACCCTCATGCCGCGGCAGTCCTCGCCTCGACCGACCGAGAGCAGGCCGCTCAGATGATCGCGATGGCGGAGGACTTGGCTCTTGTATCTCGGCGCGACGCCGCTACGGACTATCGCTTCGTGCCACTCGTCAGGGAGTTTCTGCGCGCCCGCCTGTCGACCGTGACGAGCGACGCCGAGATCCAGCAGATGCATCTGCGATTGGCCCAGCAGTTCGAAGGCACGAACTGGCGGATCTCGGCGACGCACTATCAACGGAGCGGCGACCCCAAGAGAGCAAGCGATGTGGTCTGTGGATCACTCGACAGGATCCTTGGGGAGGGGCAATACAAGGCAGCCGACGATCTACTTGCGGGCGACCAAGGTGACGTGATTGTTCGGGGCATTCTCCGATCCAGGCTATTGCTGCAATTGGGTGCGACCGACGACGCCGTCCGAGAATCAACCGCCACTCTTGAGGCTGCCGAGGGCATCCATCACGAATTCCGTGCGCTCGCCGCTCAGAATGCTGCCTCGATCGCATATGGGGCCCGAACATTCGATCTCGTAGCAGAACTGGCTCAACGCGCCGTAGACCTCAGTGACGACCCTGTTCAGCGCGAGATGTCCTCTGCCTACGTGTCGATCCTGAGTGCCTCCTCGAGTGGCAGCTTGCCAGCGATCGCCCGCCAGTTCGAACGACTGCTTGCAAGTCAAATCAGGCGCGGCCAGTTGCACTACGCGGCGATCACGAATCTGAACCTCGCGCAGTGCCTTGTGTGGCTCGACCTACCCGAGGAGGCCATTCTCAGGGCGACCGAGGCCGAGCGGTTGCTGAAGCAGTCATCGCGCGGCTACGAAGCTGTATCGGTTCGGCTTGCAGAGGCGCAGGCACACGCTCAGGTCGGTCGGTGGGACGATGCTCTCAGGTCGTTGGGCATTGCGCTCGACAGCCAGCATCCGGAGGGCGAGGTCGAGGCCGCCCTGGAAGCGGCGTCCGTCGTCGCGTGGTACGGCCCTCGTGGGCTTGCAAGCGAGATCCTCGCCAAAGTCGATCGGTCACGGCTGCCAAGCTCTTGGGCCCAACACTGGCGCGTCCTCGATCTCTGGCTGGTATCGAAGGCGGATCTCGCAGCCGTTCTCGCAGACCTGCCGTCCGAACCTCCCCAGTCGCTAGAAGTCGCGGCTGCGTTCCGGTGGCACGTCTCTGTAGCACGCGCCCAACTCGTCCTCGGAGACCTCGATGGGGTCGACGCCAGCCTCGCGCCTCTCGATGAAGTCGTTGCTGCCCAGAAGTCGCCGGTACAGCGGCGGCTCGCCGAGTTGCTCCACGCCCTGCGCGACGGCAATGAACAACTGGGCCGGCTGTTGGCAGGGTGGCCCGCGGGTCGCGACACGATCCTCGGAGTCTTTGCGCCGGACATCATGGAGAGAGTCGGCGACCTGCCAGATGTGGCGTTTGCGACGGTAGAGCGAGCGGCGTTCGGATCGCCACAACGGTGGCTTGACACGACGCGCGACGCGTTGGCACGAGAGTCAGGGCTTGGGTTACAGCGTGCCGCCACGATCCTGGATGAGATTGGCGAACGCTCCGACATCGCCTCCCTACGAGAGGTCGGGCGACGATTGAAGCGGACAGGTGCGACCTGGGGAGACCACCTCATTAGGCGACTGGCGCCGACAGTGTTGCTGAATGACCTCGGCCCGATGTCGATTGTGATCGGCGATCGGACAGTCGCAGGGCATCAGGTCCGCAAGAAAGTGCTCGGGTTGCTGGCGTTTCTCGCCTGTCAACCGGGAGGATCGGCCACTCCTGACCAAATTCTCGACGCTTTGTGGCCTGAGTTGCGGCCCGACCAGGGCATCAACTCCGTCCACCAGACGATCTACTTCCTTCGGCGGATTATCGACCCCGACTATCGCGCCGGCCGGTCCGCCGACTACCTCCACTTTGACGACGACATCGTTACCTTCGACCGGAGCCTCATGGATTGCGCAAGCTGGCGGTGCCGACGGCTCATCGACGCGCGTCCTGAGACGCAACGATCAATCGAGCAACTCGTAAGCGAATACCGGGGACGCTTCGCCGGCGACTTCTACTACGAGGACTGGGCGTCACCATATCGAGACACCCTCCATGCGGCTTTTCTTGGGGTTGTCGAGAGGGCTGTCGCCGGTCAGGTCGGATCTCCAGACCCTCGATGGCGCTTGTGGATCGGCCAACGAGTCTTGGCAGTCGATCCCGAAGCGGACAGCATCGAAAGTGCGGTCGTCGCCCTCTACCGGAGGCTCGGAGCACCCGCCGCAGCCGCCGAGCAGTACGCGCACTACGCGTCGCTCTTGAAGGACCAGCTGGACGTCGACGCGCCAAGCATCGACGACCTGTAACCAAAACGGCGCTCGCGCTGGATGATTCGCGACACCGAGTGCCCATAGGTAGGGTTGCGTATTGACCGGTGCGGACCGGCCAACCTATAGTCCGGCCCGCACTAGTACGAAGGTACGGTGCACATAGGAAACGCTCGGAACGCGCCGATGCCCCCACCTGAATTGGGCACTTAGGGTGGAGGTGGAGTGAGTAGTGCAACCGACCGACTTTCGAGTCAGGTCGGTTTTCGTGTCTAACAGGCACGGAGGCCGCGAGGAGGAACGAGCGTGGCACCGAATTGCTTGGTCAAGGGCTGGTAGGACAGAGGTCGCAGGAGGAATTCAAATGCGATCGAGGGTCGTCCAGGTCCTGACCGTACTCGGCAGCGTGGCCGCTTTGGCGCTCGCTGGCGGGGCTTCTCTGAGGGGCTTCTAGGGATAACTTTGGTCCCATTGAAGGGGTGACTGACGGTGGTAACCTGCCGGCTGCGAGACCCCGAGGTGGCATGACCCGCTCCCTGCAGCTCTATATCGCCGGACTCGTGGCCATCAGCACCGTTCTGCTGATTACCACGAGTTCTTCGTTTGGCGCGGATCCGGCGATCGCCATCAATCTCACGGGTGACGCGGTCGTTACCCAACCCGAGATAGCGCTCGGGATTGCATTTTGGATTGTGGTGACGCTCTTCGCGTCCGCCCTCCCCGTGAGGATGCCGCGAGGCATGTTGGTTGCGGTCTCGATCGCACCCGTACTCGCTGCGTTGTCACTCGGCGGGCCCGCTGTGGGCACATGGGTCGCCCTGATCGGCACAACTGAGGTTCGGGAGATCCGAGGCCGGATCCCCTGGTACGGCACGGTCGCAAATCACGCGGGCATGGTTCCGCCCGCAGTCGGCGCTGGCCTCGTGATCGCGGCAGTCGGGCATGGGTCGCTCTTCATCGAGCTAGTCGGGATCATGCTCGGCGCGGTCGTGCTACTCGTGCTGAATCTTCTAGTGGTTTCCGGGCTCCTCAGGATCCGCACCGGGCAGCCGCTGCGTCAGCTACTCCTGACTGATCCGCGCGTTTTCGCCGCATCGTTGATTGCTCTCGCGCCGCTGGCCTGGCTGATGGCACAGATGTACACGTTGGCGTGGTGGGCGAGCCTGCTGTTCGCCCTGCCGCTCTACACGACGCGGCTCGCGTACCACAACTTCATCGAGATGCGCGAGATGTTCACCCAGACCATCACCGCGCTCGCCGGGGCCGTGGACAAGCGTGACCCGTATACGAGCAAGCACTCCTGGCGGGTCAAGGAGATCGGCGGCGACATCGGGCGGGCGATGCACCTCACCGACTCCGAGCTCGAGGCCCTGGAGTGGGGCGGCCTGCTCCACGACGTCGGCAAGATCGGCGTCCCTGACAACGTCCTGCTCAAGCAGGAGCGGCTCAACCGCGAGGAGCGGATGATCATGAACGCCCACCCGGTGCTGGGCGCCCAGATCATCGCCCCGGTCACCCGGCTCTCGCGGGAGCTGCCGATCATCCGGCACCACCACGAGTGGTACAACGGCTCGGGGTATCCCGATCGGCTGATCGGCGACGAGATCCCGCTGCTCGCGCGCGTGCTCCACGTCGCCGACGCGTTCGAGGCGATGACCGCCCAGCGGCCGTACCGCATGACGCCGCTCACCGCCGAGCAGGCGCTGGGCGAGCTCCGCAAGTTCGCCGGCATCCAGTTCGATCCCAAGGTCGTCGACGCCTTCGTCCGGACGCAATGGGTCGAGGACGTCCAGGATCCCGGCCGAACCGTCCAGCCACGCCCGATCCCGCTCATCTCGCAGCACGCGAACCGGGTGGTCACGGCCAGCCCCGTGGGATCTGGCTCGGTGGATCCGAGCTGAGGGGTCGGCCCCAGCGCTTCGCCCTTTGGTCGGCGGCTGAACGCCCAGGAGCGGACCCAGTCGGTCGCGTCCGCCTCTCGCCGCTGACGCCCGACATCGCCACCGTCCCCCACCCCAGAATCCCACGATGCTGATCGCCGGCATCGCCGTCGGGCTCCTGCTCGGCCTCTTCCTCGGCGGAAGGATCGAGCGGCTGGCGGACATCCGCCTCAAGTTCCTGCCGCTTCTGTTCGCGGGCGTCATCCTCCGGTTCGCGACCGAGGCGGCGATCGTCTACGGCGTCGACCTCGTCGGCGAGCTGCGCCTGCCGCTGTTCGGCATCGCCTACGGGCTGTTGCTGTTCACGCTCTGGGAGAACCGCAGCTACCCGGGCATGGCGCTGGCGTTCGTCGGGGTCGCAAGCAACGCGCTCGTGATCATGGTCAACGGCGGCTACATGCCGGTCTGGCTGCCGGCGTATCAGGCGGCCGGGCTGGGCGGCCCGCTCGGGACCGTGCTGCACGTCCCGCTGCCCCCCACGCTCGGCGCCGAGTTCCTGCTCCGGCTGGGGCCGCTCGCCGACCTGATACCGCTACCCATCCCACCCCTCAACAACGTCGCCTCGATCGGCGATCTGTTCCTGACCGCGGGCCTGTCGTTCTTCCTGTTCTCGACCGTCCTCACGGTGCCCAGGGAGTCGCGCGAGGCGATCGACCAGGCCAAGGCGGCGCGATCGACGGGGGCGGGGGCGGCGATGCCGTCCGGTGGCGCGCCAACCGCCGTCCTCGACGCCCCGGTCGCCGGATCGCCCGCCGGAGCGACCGCCGCCGCCATCGCCGTCGAGCCCACGTGGTCGCTGTTCCCGCCGGGCGAGACCGTCTCGGAGGCCGCGCTGCAGGGGGCACAGGCCTCTCCCCCGGCCTCGAGGAGGCGTCGGTCCTCCAGCGACCCCTCATGCTCGGCGGCCGCGGCGTCGGCATGGCGGCGCCCGCCACGAGCTCGTCGAGCCAGGCGATCGCCCTCGACGCGGTCGGGGTCGTGCCGATCGACGTCGGCGTCCCGGTCGCGCGGCCCTCGCGACTCGAGGGGATCCGGCAGCACCCATACATCCGGCTTGCGCTCAACGGCTCCTTCTCGGCGCTGTGGGTCGGCCAGGTGATCAGCCTGTTCGGCGATCGCGTCAACCAGCTCGCGCTGATCGCCTTCGTGTTCGAGATCACCGACTCGCCGACCGCCGTGGCCGTGACCTTCCTCGTGTCGACGATCCCGAACCTGATCTTCTCGCCCGTCGCCGGGACCCTGGTCGACCGCTGGGACCAGAAGCAGGTCCTCGTGGTGTCGGACCTGCTGCGGGCGGCGCTGGTGCTGCTCGTGCCCGTCGCCGTGCTGATCAACGTCTGGCTGGCGTACCCGCTGGTGTTCCTGATCACGACGGTGTCGATCTTCTTCCGGCCCGCCCGGGTGGCGATCCTGCCGCGCATCGTCGACGAGGGCGACCTGCTGTCGGCGAACTCCGCGATGTGGGTCGGCGAGACCATCGCGGACGTCATCAACTACCCGATCGCCGGCCTGTTCGTGGTGTTCCTCGCCTCGTCGCTGCCCCTCGCGTTCTGGTTCGACGCCGTCACGTACCTCGGCTCCGCGGTGCTGCTGGCGACCATCGTCGTCCCGCCGATCGTCAAGCGGGCGCGACGGACGGAGGACGGCGAGGCGACCGAGGGTGCCGATGACGACGTGGCAGGCGACGGGCTCGAGGACACCGAGCCGGGCGTCGGCGTGGGCTCGATCGGGCGCGACCTCCGCGTCGGCTGGCAGTTCCTTCGCCACGAGACGGTGCTGCTGGCAAACACGCTCCAGGGCACGGTCGGCCAGTTCGCGGTCGGCGTGTTCACGGTGACGAGCATCGTGCTGGCGAAGCAGATCACGACGGCCCCGGGCGACGAGTACCGGGCGACGTACGCGTTCATGGAGACGGCCGTCGGGCTCGGCAACCTGATCGGCGGGTTCGCCCTGGGCCTGATCACGACGCGCGTCCGCAAGGGGCGCCTGATCATCGCCGCCTACGTCGCGTTCGGCGCGCTGATCTTCCTGGTGGGCAACGTGTCGTCGGTGCTGGTCGTGCTCGGGCTGTTGTTCGGGGTCGGCGTCGCGAACATGGCGTTCATCATCCCGAGCCAGACCCTGTTCCAGGAGCGCACGCCGCCCGAGCTGATGGGTCGCGTGGTCAGCTTCAGGTTCGCGATCGTGTTCGGCGGGATGTCGATCGCGATGGCCGTCGGCGGCCTGCTGACGACCGCGTTCGGGCCCGGGCCGGTGATCGCGGCCGCCGGGCTGATCTCGATGGCGGCCGGGTTCGGCGGGTTGCTCGTCAAGCAGCTGCGCGAGGCGTGATGCCGCGATCGGGCAGCCGTGGGGCGGCGGTCGGTACACTGGCGGCCGCGCGAGGCCCCGCCGGCGAGGCGACGCCCGCCGAGAGGAGACCGATCACCTAGATGACCGATCAGGAGCGCGACCCGGAGGCCGAGCCGGCCGCGGACGACGCGACGGAGGCCGTGCCCGCGCCCGAGGTGCCGGCGACCCCCGAACCCGCGGAGCCCGAGGCATCGGGCGACGAGGGCGACGTCGTCACCGACACCGAGGCCGCGTCCGCCGAACATGCAGCCGCGGTCGACGAGGCCGACGAAGCAACCGATGACGACGGCGACGTGGGCGAGGAGCCAGAGGCCGACGACGTCGACGAAGACGAAGACGAAGACGCGGCCGACACGGCGGTCGCTCCGGCTGCCGCGGCAGCAGCCGTCGTCGCGGCCCCGACCGGGCGCGGCGCGAAGACCCGCCCGCCCGCCAAGGGTGCGCCGGTCGCGCCGTCGGTGTCCGAGCAGGCCGTCCACGTCAACGACCGCGCCTCGGCCGTGTTCGTGATCGTCGTGGTGGCCGTGTTCGCCCTGATCTTCGTGAACGCGCTGTTCCTCGGGCACAAGGGCCTGTTCTCCGGCCTGCTCCCCCATTCGACGCCGGTGGCCAGCGAATCCGTCCCGGCGAGCGGCGAGCCCTCGGCCGGCGCCTCCGCCGCCGCCAGCGGCGGGCCGTCCGCGAGCGCCCCCTCGGCCGCCCCGTCGACCCCCGCATCGCCGTCGACCCAACCGTCGAGCAGCGCCGCGCCGTCGTCGAGCGCGGCGGCACCATCGCCGAGTCCCGCGGCGAGCTGACGCCAAGGCGATGGACGAGGCCCGGGGGCGCGCGAGCGAGGCCCGGGCCCGGATGGTCGCCGACCAGCTGAAGCGCCGCGGCATCCGTGACGACCGCGTCCTCGCCGCGATGGCCACCGTGCCGCGCGACGCGTTCGTGCCCGAGGGCGAGCGCAAGGCCGCCTACACCGATGGCCCCCTGCCGATCGGGGGCGGCCAGACGATCAGCCAGCCCTACATCGTGGCCCGCATGACCGAGCTCCTGGCCGTTGGCCCGGGCGACCACGTGCTCGACGTCGGGACAGGATCCGGCTACCAGGCGGCCGTGCTGGCGGAGATCGGCTGCCTGGTCACGTCGATCGAGCGCGACCCCGACCTCGCCCTCGAGGCGATGGACCGGCTGCAGGCGACCGGCTACGGCGACCGGGTGGTGGTCCGCGTCGGCGACGGCAGCCTCGGGGCGCCGGATGGCGCGCCGTGGGACGGCATCCTCGTCGCCGCGGGCGCGCCGTCGATCCCCGACCCGCTGCGCGAGCAGCTCGGCGACGGCCGACGGCTCGTGATCCCGGTCGGCGGCGCCCGCGAGCAGAGCCTGATCGTCGTGGAGCGACACGGCGACGAATGGCGGGAGCGCTCGGACGGGCCGTGCGTGTTCGTGCCGCTCGTCGGGGCTGCGGGCTGGGCGAGCACTACGCACTGAATTGACCGGGGGTCGTCGGTATACTCGGCGCGCCATGACCCACGTGTTCGTCGCCCCGCATCCCGACGACGTCGCGCTCTCCTGCGGCGGGCTGATCGCGAGCCTCCGCGAGCTCGGCCAGAACGTGGCGATCCTGACGCTCTACTCGGGCAGCGGCGGGTCGGACGACCTCAGCGACTACCAGCGCGAGGCGCTGGGCTTCGGGTCCAAGAGCATCTGGCCGGTCGACCGAGGCCTTCAACCGGGCGCATCTCGAGGCCGACTACCCGCTCGACGACCCGGCCGCGATCCCGCCGTGGCAGGCGACGAAGGGCTCGCTCGACGCGACCCAGTCGGAGGCGGATGCCGCCGCCAAGCGGTTCTGGCAGCGCTCCTCGTGGTACCGGCGCGCGGCCATCCACAACGAGTCGCTCGCGGGCCAGCCGATCATCGACGACGTCTCCGCCCAGGGCGCGGTCCTCACGACCGAGCGCACCGAGGCCGCCGACGCCGGCGACCTGATGGCGACCCGCCGGCTCGAGGACGAGCGCTACGCGGCCTTCGCCGAGATCTCGATGGTGTGGCTCGACCTCCCGGACGCCGTGTTCCGCGGCTACGAGGGAGACGACGAGCTCCTGGGCGCGCCACGGGACGATGACCCGGCACCGGTCGATGCCCTCCGTCGCGAGCTCGCCCGGCTGGAGCCGCAGCGCGTGTACGTGCCGCTGGGGATCGGCGGCCACGTCGACCATCAGCTGACCCGCAACGCCGGCATCGCGCTCCTCCACGACGCGCGACGCTGGGTGATGCCGGGCGTCGACTGGACCGGCCAGCTCGTGTTCTACGAGGACTTCCCGTACGCGTGGTGGGAGGAGTTCCGGCGGCTCGAGGACCTCCCCGACGGCTCGCTCGACGGCCTCCCCGCCGACGTCTCGCTGACCGCCGAGTTCGCCGACATCGGCGACCAGCTCGAGCGGAAGATCACGGGCATCGACCTGTACCAGAGCCAGATCGAGCGCCTGTTCACCGGCCAGCGCGCGATGGCCCAGGCCGTCCGCGGGTTCGGCGCCAGGGTGGCGGACCTCGGGCGCGTCCAGGGCGGCGCGGCCGAGCGCTACTGGGTGACCACCCGTTCCTGACCCGGTCGGCGGCCCGGCGTGCTGAGCGGCCTGCCGCCGCCGCGCGGACAGGGGTTCGAGGAGCGCTCGAGCTGGACCGCCTGGCTGCTGCTCGCGATCCCCGTCCTGTTCTTCGCCGGCGTCGTCGTACGCTTGTGGGTGCTGCCCGCGCGCGGTCTCGTCGGCGACATCGACCAGTTCGTCCTGTGGGTCCACGGGATCGCCGTCAACGGCTGGGACCGCGCCTACGACCAGAACCTCAGCTTCCCCGCGGTCATGGCGTGGGTCTGGGGGGCGCTCGCGGCCCTCGAGCCCGCGTTCAAGACCGTCACCGACTCGGCCGATCCCGGGATCCGGTCGCTGATGAAGATCCCGGCCTCGCTCGCCGACCTGGGCATCGCCGCGGCCGCGATCTGGTGGTTCCGCGACCGGCCGAAGCTCGCGCTGCTGGCCGCCGGCGCCGTGCTGCTCTGGCCGGCCACGTGGTACGTGTCCGCGTGGTGGGGCCAGTACGAGTCGATCTACGTGCTGGGTGCCGTCCTGGCGCTCCTGGCGGCGCGTGGCGGCCTGCCGCTGGTCACCGCGGCCCTCCTCGCCGTGAGCCTGATGACCAAGCCGCAGGCGCTGCCGTTCCTCGTCCCGTTCGGTGCCTGGTTCCTGGCCACCCAGGGCATCCGCGGGACGATCAAGGCCGCGGCGGTCGGGGCGGTCGTCATCGTGCTGCTGTGGCTGCCGTTCATCGCGGCCGGCGGCCCGGACAACTACCTCAACAACCTCGCGACGTACCAGAAC
>CAWHIA010000022.1:0-119081 GCA_963829155.1 uncultured Chloroflexia bacterium
GGCAAGGAGTCGATCACGCTCGCATTCCCGACGGAGGGCACGGATCAGAGCGCTGCCTTGGAGCTGTGGCAGGACGCGGACGGCGTCGTCCGTGGCCGCACCGACGCCCCGCTGGCGATCCATGAGACGGCACTGCGCCAGGCGGCCCGCTCGCTCTCGCTCGACCACGACGGTTCCGGCTGGCCTGCGGTCGGTGCCCGAGACGCGGTCATGGGCGCAGCGCAGCGCGAGCTCGACCACCTTCGCCCCGTCTGTTTCTACTCGGCCTACGAGGCCGCGACCTCGTTCGTCATCGGCCAGCGGATCGCACGCCGCCAGTCCGCTGTCATCAAGCGAGGCCTGGCCGAGGAGCTGGGCGACCGGCCGACGGTGGCTGGCACGCCCTTCCCGGCATTTCCGCGGCCCGAGCGGCTCCTGAAGCTGCGCGAGGCGCGCGGCCTCAACCAGACCAAGGTCGAGCGGCTCCATGGGCTCGCGCGGGCCGCGATCGACGGGCGGCTCGACACCGAGGTCCTGCGGATGCTGTCGCCCGAAACGGCGCTGGCTCGACTGCAGGAACTGCCGGGCGTCGGCCCGTTCACGGCCCAGGGCGTCTACTACCGCGGCTGCGGCATCGCCGACGGGATCCCCGACGCCGACGAGCTCGGACGCGAGGTCGTCCGCGACCTGTACGGGATCCCCGATGCCGCCGCGGCCGACGTCGCCCGCCTCGGCGAGGCATGGCGGCCGTACCGGATGTGGGCAGTGGTCCTGCTGCGGGTGGCATGGGGCCGCCGCCAGGGACGACCGATCAGCTATCGACGCGACGCCTCATGACGGCCTGACCTTCAGACGGGGCGAGGTGATGGGCCTCGTGGTGTGGTTTTTGGCGCGCGTCTGCTGGTTTCGGACTGCCCGCGACTGGATCGAACAATCGAGCCGCGTGATCCCTCTGGAGGAGTAGACGTGCCCATGTCGGGCGCGCACCATCGGTGACCAGGGTGGATCACGACCTCGTGCAATTGGCCCAGCGTGGTGATCGGGACGCCTTCGCCGTCCTGGTCCGCACGCATGGGGACCGACTGTTCGCGGTCGCGCGAAGGATCCTCCGCGACATCGATCTCGCCGGCGACGCCGTTCAACGGGCGCTTGTCGTCGCGTGGCGCGAACTGCCAGCCTGCGCGAGGCCGACCGGTTCGGGTCCTGGTCGACGCGGATCCTGGTCCGTATCGGTTTCGAGCTCTCGCACGCGAAGCGACGGTCCGCGGTCCATCTGGTGCCACTCGATGTCGCCATCGAACCGATGACCGCCGACGCCGCCGAGGCAGTGGCCCGGCGCGACCTTCTCGACGCGGGTTCCAGCCAGACAGCGGGGTGCCTGGCGCGCTCCGTGGAGGACCACTCTGATGAACAACATCCCACGACTCGCCGTGGCCGGCGCGGCGCTCGTCGCCGTCCTTGCCGTCGGCGGGCTCCTTCTCCGCGGCAGCCCGTCAGCCACCGGCGGGGCCGGCAATGGCCTCGTGCGATCAGTCCCGCCAACACCTTCAGGGACGCCCGCTCCGTCCGCGACATCAGCAGCGCCGGCGTACCAGACGCCGCTCGGCATGGCCATCGTCGGCATCGACGGGACCCTGAGACAGGACCTCGGTCTGCCATCGGATGCGTGGGGTCCGGACCTGAGCGCCGACGGCGACCGCGTCTTCCTTCTCACGCGTTCGATGGACGTGGTGCACTGCTTCGGGTGCGGCAACCCGGGCGCTTGGCCGGCGGTCGTCCCGGTCGGCGAGTCATCCGGCCTCTACATCTGCTGCGACACCGACGGATTCGACCAGGCCGCCTGGTCACCGGACGGCAGTCAGCTGGCGTACCAACGCACGGGCAAGGACGGCAACGTCGACGTGTACGTGGTGCCCGTCGTCGATGACGGTTCCGGGATGTCCGGAAGCAACGCCAGGCGCCTGACGACCGATCCCGGCGTCGATGGCTGGCCGGCATGGTCGCCGGACGGTACGACCATCTACTACACCAACGACGGTGCCACGGCGGCGGATACCTCCGGATTTTCCGAAACACAGGAGATCTGGCGCGTGCCCGCGACCGGCGGGACACCGCAGCGACTGGACAGACAACACCGAGGCGGACCTCCAGCCGGACGTGGCCGCGGACGGGACGGTCGTCTACTGGGAGGGTGGCGAGATCCGGACGATGGCCGCCGACGGGACCGGGCAGCATCGGCTCGCTGGGATCCCGTCGCATATCGGGTTCAACCCGCGCTGGTCACCCGATGGTTCGAAGATCGCGGTCCTCCAGTACGACGCGAGCAAGCGAGCCCTGTTCGACCCGGCCATCCGCCAGGACGCCGACCTGGCGCTTCTTCGGGTCGTAGTCGTGGATGTCGCCACCGGCGACACCACCACCGTTGGTCCCAGGGTCGCTTCCTTCTTCAACCCGGTCTCCTGGACACCGGACGGAACGGCCCTGCTGATCAACCGCTACGACGACGGACCCTAGGATCAGCCGGACCTGTGCGGGCGTGCGAGGTTCATCGGCGTCGCGATGGACGAGATCAGGCGTGCAGCGTCGGCCGGTAGATGAGCTCCAGGGTGTGGCCGTCGAATGTCCTGCTCTCGATCATCTCGAGGTCGAAGTCGGCCGCAGCCTCGAAGATCGGGCGCGTTCCGGTCTGGCCCGTAACGACGGGGAAGAGGGTGACCTGCACGCGGTCGACCAGGCCGGCGGCCATGAGCGCTCGGTTCATCGACAGGCTGCCGTGCGACCGCAGCGGCACCGTCGACTCCTCCTTGAGCCTGGCGACCACGTCGACGGCGTCGCCGCGTACCAGTGTCGAGTCGGGCCAATCGAGGGGTCCTTCGAGCGTCGTCGAGACGACCGTCGTCGGCAGGCTCCTCATCGCGCCGTTGACCGGGTCGACGTCCTTCAAGGACCCGGTTTGCGGCCCAATGGACTGCATGAACATCCGCATGGTGTTCGCGCCGAGGACCAGGCGCTGCGGCTGGCGATAGAGGACGAGGCGGCGGTCGAGGAACTCCGGTCCCTGCTTGCCCCAGTAGCCGCCCCAATCACCTGCGGGACCGTAGGAGCCGTAGCCGTCGAGGGTGGAGTAGACGTCGAAGGTGTAGACAGCGGGCACGTTGGTCTCCTCGGGTTTCGATCCGATCTGTGTGATGGTCCCCGGTTTCGGGGGCAGAAGCGCTGAGCGCCGCAACGGCCGGCACGGTCGCCGACAGCCACATGCGAGGTGCAGCGACACGCGACCCCACCTGCGACAAGAAGGCCGGACCGCAGGGTCGGCGTGTGTGAGATCTGGTCGGGGCGAGAGGATTGGAGCCGACACTATCCAACTGTCGTCACTCGAGGTGGGTAGGATCACAGTGGAGACAGCAGGATTCCGGTGCACCGGGGCAACGTTACTCACGCCGGTTGACGTCGCCCGACTGGTCGCGGTCGGTGCGGCCGGGCACCATAGGCGGACACGTTGGAACGTGGCTCGCGCGGGAGCCATCAGCTGGAGGACGCACCGTGAGGATCACGCGCATCGCGCCCCGTCGTGGTCGACTCGCCGTCGCGATCGCCGCACTCGCCATCGCCGTGCCCGGCCGGGCCTTCGGCGCGGCAGGCTCGGGCCCGGTTGACCCGAATGCGACCGGTTACGTTACGTCGAGCGATCCATTCGTCGTGTCGAGCGGAGCGATCGAGGGCGTCACATTCACGCCCCTGATCAATTCCGGAGAGGAGGCCTTCGGGACGTTGTTCGAGGGCATCCCCGACGGGATCGGGGTGGTGCCGGGCCCGGCCCCGCATGGCTATGTCGACCTGTACGTCAACCACGAGCAGTCGCGGGTGCCGTTCGGCGGCTTCGCCGACTTCAACGACTCGTCCGTGTCGCGAGTCCGCGTGGACATCGCGTCGAAGGGGATCCTCGATCTCAACGTCGCCCTGTCCTCGGACGAGGGCTTCATCCGGTTCTGCTCGTCGTTCATGGCCGGTCCGGAGCAGGGCTTTCCGCACTACACGCTGCTGACGAACGAGGAGTCGAATGATCCGCTGGCCGTGCGGCCGGGCGCGGTCTACGGGGCCGATCCTGCCTACGGCGGTGAGAACGTCCGGCAGGCCGGCTACTCGGTCTACCTCGACACGGCCAACGGCAAGATCGGCGTCATCGCAGGCGCCGGTCGACACAACCACGAGAACCAGGTCATCGTGCCGGGCGGCTGGGACGGGATCGTCTCGCTCTCGGGCGACGACACGTTCACCTTCCCATCCACGCCGGAGCGGCCGAACCTCAGCCAACTGTACGCGTTCAGCGGCAAGAATTGGAAGTCGTACCAGAAGGACGATGGCACGCTTCGGGCCTTCCGGGTGACCGGCGCTAATGGCCATACCGTCGATCCGGCCGATCCGATGAACGGCGCCAACGACTACTTCGACATGCTGCCCGGCGATGACTTCACGGGCGAGTTCATCCCGGTGCCCGCCGACGTCGCGCGGGGCGACACGGCCGACCTCCCGCAGGACGCGCTGGAGGATTGGTCGAACGCCAACAACGTGTTCCAGTTCGTCCGAGTCGAGGACATCGCCTACGACCCGGACAGCCCGCGCACGGTCTACTTCGCGGATACCGGCAACAGCCGGCTGGTTGACCCGGGGACCGGGCGCCTGTACCGAGCCTCGAGCGGCGGCACGTTCGCCGGGGGCCGGATCTTCAAGATGGTCATGAACGCGAACGACCCGACGGTCGTCGATTCATTCAGCGTCCTCCTCGACGCCGCGTCCATCGGCATGCGGAGCCCCGACAATGTCGCGGTCTCGCACGACACGCTCATGGTCCAGGAGGACACCTCCAGCTTCAGCAAGATCTGGGCCTACTCACTCGCGGCCGGTACCTGGACCGCATGTCGCCACGGGGACGCAGCAGCCGGCCGAGACGAGCGGCATCGTGGACGTCTCGCGCTGGTTCGGCGAGGGCTGGTGGGCGCTCGATGTGCAGTCGCACGAGAACCTGCCCGGCGCTGTGCCCGGTCAGGTCTACGGTGGCCCGGGCCCGAACAACGGGGTCGTATACACGGCCCGCCGTGAGCTCGGCCAGCTCCTCTTGATGTACGTCCCGGGCAGCTGACGCCCCCGGAACCAGGCCCCATCGGACCACCCGGCGCGGCGCGCCGGGTGGCCGCCGTGACCGCACGATCCGGGATGACCAGGCGTGTCGCACGCCCGGTTGGCGAGGGCCTCGTCCACCGGGCGAACGCCGATTTCGGACGCACGTGGGATCGTGGTGGGGCTGACCGACGCCGGTGTGGATCGCCTCCGTGAGCACCGTGCCAGTGCACGCGAGCGGGGTTGCGCGACTATTCGTCGCTGGGCTCGATGATCAGGAGCTCGAGGCGCTTCACGTCGCCCTCGACAAAGTCACCGTCGAGGGCTGCTCCTTCGGCTGAGCCTCCGCTGGGCCGCCTCGGTTCTTATGGTCGGCTTGCTCGCCATGTCCGGGCTGGCGTGCACGTCAGGCAGCGTCCGCACCGGGCGAGTCGAGCGATCCGGGACGTGACGTGGACCGATGTGCGAGCTGGGCGCGGGGCGCGCGCGGCGGGATAGTGCGGTCCGGTGCGGCGAGGTGGAGTCTGGTCGGGGCGAGAGGACTCGGCCCGACGGAACCTACCTCATCGTCGCGAGCGGCGGTCCGGTCCGTATCGCCTCGACGACTCGGGCTGTCGCACTCGACCGTGAAGCATCACCTGTCGAACGCGCGGTCCAAGGTGGGGGCGGCGACCACGGCGCAGCTCGTGTGGATCCTGGCTCCGCGTCTGCCGGAACCCGACCACGGAGCGCAGACGGATGAGGAGGCGTTCCTTGGATTCGATCCGGGCTTTGAGACCTTCAGCCACGAAGCCCCACGTTGGATACTCACCGAGCTACGAGGCGCGGGCCGCCAACACGCCCGGCCTGCGCCTAGCCAAGGCCTGGTTCTCGGCTTCGGGTGTTCGAAGGGAGGATTCGGGCACTCTCAGGGCTCGATGGCGATGCTGTCGAGGATGGCCCGCAACTCGGAGAGATCTTCCGCAGGCGAGCCGGGGGACTGTTCCGCCGCGATCATCAGACGGGTCCCTTCGACATCGAGGATCCAGAACTCCTCCCGGTAGCCAGGTCCGGTGTAGCCGTAGAACGCGTCCCCTGGTTCGGCTGTGTCGAAGGGCGCGACCCAGCTCTTGAGATTGCCGTCGACACATCCGATGAAGATTGTGTCGTCTCCCTCTCCCGTGACCGGGAGGTCGGGCACGGTCCATTCGAGATGCTTCCCGCGGTAACCATAGATCGTCACGTCGGTCGGGGGTGACGTCACCTCGAACGGCGCCAGGGCTGCCAGCGCGGCAGCGAGGTCGTCGACACTCGGTCCGACCGGTGGATCGGCCCACGAGCTATGGCAGCCATCGCGCACCAGGTTGACCACGGTGGTGATGCTCACGCCGACGTGTCCGGCGTCATTGAACTTCGTGCCGCCGACCCACATCGACCATCCCTGGGCGGGGACCTCGTACACGACGCGGAGGGGCGTGGAGGGGTCGCGGTCGGGGTCGATGAAGTAGGCCCCGGGCTCGATCGGGCCTAAGGGTTCGAACCCCCAGATGTCCTGGATCGACGGCGTGGAACTCGGCGTGGGCGTGGCACTCGGTGCCGGCGTCGGGCTTGCGGCAGCGGACGCCCCGGCGGTGGCCGACGGAGTGGCGGTTCCCGGAAGGCGACGTGGCGCAACCACTTGCGACGAGGACCACGCCGATGCTGCAGAGCTTCCCGACTCGGGACAGCGTGGTCATGGCCGTGAGTCGGTGATCCAGATCACCGGCTTGGTGTCAGCCATGCCGCCGATGACGAAGGTTGATCCCCAAGCGACGGACGCAGATGCCTGTGACCTGGTGAAACGGTCGTCGCTCGGGACGGACGACCACGATCGTCCATCCTCCGAGGTCCAGATCACGACGTCCTGTTCTGGGCACGGGTACCACACACACTCACCGTCGGTGGCGGCAATCGACATACCCGGCACGGGTCGCCGAAGCTGCATTGAGCTCGAGTCTGACGGGACTGGTGAAGCCGCCTTCAGCGACCCGCTCCCAGACCTCGCCGTCGGCAGAGAGCCAGACCGCGGCCTCTCCACCTGCCTGGCCGGTCGCGACGAAGCCATGCGGTCCGCCCGTCACCGCCGTTACGGAGTCCATCTCCGGACGGACAACATCGACCCACGTGCGGCCATCGTGTGAGGCCCACAGGAGGGGCATCACGAGGTGCTCGTCGTTGTTGCCCGCGGGCGGTACCTCCGCCAATCCCCATGCGACCAGGTCGTTGCCCGCAGCGGTGACCCCGGTCATCGCGACGGGCTGTTCGAGCTCCGGTCGCGCCAGGATCTCCGCTGGAAGCGGCGGGACTGCCGCCAAGGACCAGTCCGAGCCATCCACGGAGTGCCACGCCTTGTCGTCACCGACGGCCACCAGCCCCGGTCCGCCAAGCACTGCGGTGTCCGGCCCGGACGGGTACAGATCCGGGTCGGTCGTCGCGCTCGCGAGGCGCTCCCAGTCAAAGCCGTTCTCGGACAGCCAGACCTCGTTGAGCTGCAGCATCAGGAACCCACGATCCGTGCCTACCAGGGAAGGCATTCCGAAACTGCGGTCGTTGCTGAGCGCGGGATGCTGATCTTCCGGCACGAGCGTCCAGTTCCGACCGTCGGTTGAGAAGGCGAGACGAGCTGGTTCATCCCCACCCACGGCGGCGAGCAGCCCGCGTGGGCTGACGGCCAGCGAGGCGACTCGACCGGTGACCGATGGCGTCTCGATCGCAACCCGCTCCCAGGCATCCGGTGTCGTGGGCAGGCCAAGCGGTCGTTCCGGCTGCGTCCTCTGCGAGCCGACATAGACGAGGCCGGCGGTGAGGAGCGCAACCAGCAGGGACAGGACTGCGAACAGGACTGCCGCTCGCGGGACGCCCTGGCGTCGCAATGCGATGTCCATGGGAAGCCACCCACCGAGGAACGTCCACGCGGGCCGCTGTCGGATGCGACCGGCCTGCGCGACGATGTCAGGGAGGTAGTCGGGCCGCGCCGGCCCGCCGACCTCGCCAAGGGCGGCATGCAGCTGATCGGTGGAGAAGGCGCGAGGGGTCGTGTTCGAACGGTTCATGCGAATCGCTCCATGGCGGTGGCCGCGGCCGGCAGCTCGTTCTCGTCGGCGACCCTGATGCGCATCGCGTCGAGCGCTCGGTTCAGGCGGGACTTGGCCGTCCCCACCGGGATGCCGAGCGCGGCTGCGGTCTCGGGCAGCGTGAGGTCGAGGTAGTAGTGCAGCACGACGACCGCACGTTGGGCGGGGTCGACGGCCGCGAGCATGCGTTCGACGTAGAGCGTGTCGGCGACCCGGGACGTAGGGTCCGGGACCGGTGCGTCGTGGAGCGCCGTGAGCTCGACCTCGAACATTCGGCCTCGTCGCTTCCGAGCGATGTCAAGGCACGCGTTGACCGTCAGCCGGTGGAGCCAGGCACCCAACCTGCCCGGGTCGCGAAGCCCCCGCAGGTTCTTCCAAGCCCGGAGCGTCGCCTCCTGGACCGCATCGCGCGCGAGCTCCGGGTCGCGGAGGATCAGCCGGGCCGCAGTGTCCAGTCGCGCGAGGTGCTCGCCGACGAGCATCCCGAAGGCCTCATGATCTCCCTGGCTCGCCCGCTCGAAGAGACGCGTCTGGTCCACGCTGTCCTCATGTCTTGTCGCGGCGAACGACCGCGGATACCAATATGACTCGCCATCGAACCCGAACGGTTCCCGGCACGGTCGTCGCGCCCGCGGAATCCAGTGGGGTGGTTCATCTTTCGTTCGTCACGGCGCTCCGCTGGCCGTCCAGCGCGATCTGCCATCCGGTCGATATGGCCCAATCGATCGAATAGGAATTGCGGCAAGCCCCATCCACCCTTGAGGGCATGGGCTGGCGTCTCGTTTCCAGGGGCGGCGCGTGGCAGGTCGCGCACTCCGGGCGGACGATCGCGGCGACGCCTTCTATGGCTCGGGAACCAGTGAGGCGCTCGCCGCCGCCGGGGGGTCCGTCGTCGTCGGTGGCGCGAACTCTGCCGGCTCGGCGGCACTCCACCTTGCTCGGCGCGCTGCGAAGGTCGCGCTCCTGGTCCGCGGGGCTTCGCTCGCCGACACGATGTCGGACTACCTCATCCAGGCGATCGCCAGCACGCCGAACATCGAGGTGCGCCTCGGGACCGAGATCGTAGACGTCGAGGGCGCCCACCGACGTACCGGATTGGTGCTCCGCGACCGATCGTCGGGAGCGACGAAGCCAGTACCTGCCACGGCCGTCCTTATCCTGATCGGCGCCGAGCCACGGACCTCCTGGCTCCCGGAGGAAGTCGCCCGTGACGAGCACGGGTTCATCCTTACCGGGGAAGATCGTCCCGATTCCGGCGATGGATGGTCGCTCGCGACCACGATGTCCGGCGTGTTCGCGGTCGGTGATGTGCGGAAGAGCCGGTCAAGCGGGTAGCGGCGGCGGTCGGCGATGGGTCGACAGCCATCCGACAAGTCCACGAGTATCGGGCGATCGCCGGCGGCCTCGGCGCCGGGGGCGGCCTTCGCGTGACCACGAAGGGCCGGCCCTAGCAGAACGAGGCCGAGCGAACGAGAACTCGGAGAGACTCGGTCGACGACGCTACCAGCTTGTGCCGTCCGTACGCGGTTCGAGCACGACGACGACGGTGGGTCCGGATCGCAGCGCCGCCCACGCGTCGTAGTCGTCGCTGAGTTCACGCCATCGCGCCCAGAGCCGGTCACGTTCCTCGCCCTCGGCGGCGCGACCGCGGACGGCACGAAGACCGCCCTTCAGCTCGACCGTCGTGTCCGGATGCGCCTGGAGGTTCAGCCACCAAGCGGGCTCCGCCTCGGCCCAGCCATTCATGGCAAGGGTGACCAAGTTCGGCGCCATCCTCGAGATAGCCGACGATCGCCACCCGCGGCTCGCCGGACCGCCGGCCGAGCGTCCTGAGGCGCAGCATCCCGAACTTGCTTCCGGCCTGAGGCGGACGGAGGCCGATCCGCCCACCGGTGAACCGGTAGAGGGCGCGGTGCAACACCCAGGCCGAGCGAACGACTACGCGGGGAGGGAGCGTTGCCGTCCGCTCCCTTTCGGCCGTCACGCCGCACCCGCCGTCGTGGTCGCGACCGACGACGAGGTTGTCATCGACGACGGATCCGCATCGCCCGTGTCCGAGGCGAGTGCGGCTACGGCCGCGGGCCGGAAGCCCTTGAAGGTCAGCCAGAGGCCGAGCGACAGCTCCCAGAAGAAGATCGGGATGACCGCGATGCCGGAGATCAGGGACGCCTGTTCGTTCAGGCCGAGGATGGATGCCGCTGCGAGGACCAGGAACAGTGGGGCGCCGACAAGCCCCAGTGCGGGGATGGCACGTGGGACGAGGCGCGACCGATACAGCACGTAGCCGAGCAGCAGTGCGTTGAGGCCAGGCATCACCCCGGGGCCGACGAGGAAGGTCACGTCCCGCACAGCAACGAGTCCCTGACCCACGGCGACCAACGCGGACGCATCTGTCCCGGCCGCCGCGCCGGCCTGCCGCAGATTCACGACGGCCATGAGGCAGACGACGCCGATGACGATGACGGCCGCCTCGAAGATCCGCGTTGCGACGAAGCCGATCGATGCGGCACTGCTTTGGCGCTTGATCACGGGATAGAGCGCGACGGCAGTCCCGATGCAAGCGAGGGCGGTGATGAGGTCGAAGAGCGCGCCCAGCAGCACCTGGGAGTCGGCTCCAGCACTGAGGATGTAGGCCGGATCGGTGAGCACCGGGCCATACAGGAAGACGGCTGGGATCGAGAAGATGAAGGTCATCAGGTAGAGGACGCCCCCAGCGAGGGCGAGCTTTCTCCACGCGTCGGTCGGGACGCCGGTAGTTCCCTTCATGCGTACGGTGTCGTTCATGTCGGTCTCCTTGTCGTTGGATGAGGGTCGATCTAGGCCGCGGTTGTCTGCTCGGACCGCACGACCGTCGCGCCAAGCGACGAGACGGCGGGCGTTCGGGCCTGCGACCAGAGCGCGTAGCCGAGCCACGCGAGGCCGATGCCGATCGGCACGGCGGTGAGCCGGGGCGCGTCGAGGCCGGCGGAGATCGGCGCCGAGGCGATGAACCCGAACGCGAAGACGGCCGCAGCCGCCCGCGACAGGACTCGGGCTCGGATTGTGGCGATCCCGAAGACGATGCACCCACCAAGGAACAGGGCGCCAGACGCTGACCACAGCGTGGGCAGTGCCCCCAGGTCGACTGCGGTTGGATTCCCCTCGACCATGCCCAGGACGCCTTCAACGAACGCCGGTGAGCTGCTCACCAGCAGCGGCTCGATGAAGGCTTCCACGAAGACGAAGCCAGCGGTGAGCAGCAGGCCCAGGGTCAGAGCGACGTATCCAGCGAGACCGAGCCATCCGGACTCTTCGAGCTGCCTGGCGTAGATCCCGGTGATGCCGACCAGGAAGAGGACGGTCATGACAAGTGTCAACTGGTGGATGAGTGACCACGCAGGGGTCGTGACCGAAGCGAGGGCGTCCGGTGGGTGGATCGGCTGGATGACCACGAACAGGAGCCCGGCCGCGACGGCCGCGACGCCTGTCGAACGGATCAGTCCAGGGGCGGTGATCTTCATCGTGTCCTCCGTTCATGTCCAATGGGAGAAGCGGTCATGGGGTCTGGTTCCCTCCCGGGTCCGAGGCCGCGCGTGGCGAGTCGCGCCTGGCTTTCGTTGACCGAGATCAGCGTCACGCCAAGGTCGCGCAGCTTCTGGAGCAGGCCGTGGAGGGCCGCTTGATCGGCGACCGGTCCGGTGAGCACCGTCGTCCCGTCGCTCGCGTGAGTCAGGGACATCCCGCCGAGCCAATCGGCCCAGGTGCCGTCGAGGCGTCCCTTCAGGCGGATCTCGTAACGCCCGCCCTCACGGCGGTCGTTGGGCGATCCGCTGTGCTTGTCCATCTGGCTCCTTCCGCGGTCCACGTCCCGGGTGGTCGGCATCTCCGACGGCCGAGAAGTCCAAGGTGGACGGGAAGGTGGGGACGGCGCCTCCCCATCGGTGGGGAGCGCGATGGGGATTGTTAGCGGTACCCGCTGGCCTGAATGAGCCCGAGTTCCTCGCCGCGCCGAACTGCCGCTCGGCGGCTGTTGACCCCCAACTTGGCGTAGATGCTCTTCGTGTGCGTCCGGACCGTGCTTAGCCCGACGACCAGCTCGTCCGCGATACCTGGGCCATCAAGGTCGGAGGCAAGAAGCCGTAGGACATCAAGCTCTCGTTCACTGAGCGGCTCCACCAGCCCTTGACCTCGGGCCGAAGGCGGGCGCCGCGTCCGAGCGCATCAAGCAGGCGTCGAACGTATTCGGGTTGATTCCACGCCTCGCCGCCGAGCCGAGCATGTCGGCCATCGGGGCGCCCTCAGCCACGAACACTCGGACGTATCCCTCGGGCTCGGCCAATGCCAGCGCGCGGCCGAGCGGACCGAGTCCCGCAGCACCGCGACCGCGATCGTTCTGGGCGAGGGCCTGCAGGACAAGGATCTCGACGACGCTGCGCCACCGCCCTCCGGCTTCGGCCGCAACGAGTAGGCGATCAAGGAGCGCGATCGCTTCTTGGGTCCGGCGCGGGTCGTGGGTCCTCGTGCCCTGGGCCATCAGCACCCTTGCAAGCGTGATGTGTTCGAACTCGCCGACGTAACTGAGGTCATCATCGACCGACAGACCTCGGTCACGGACCCAGGCTTCGGCCTCGCGCACACGACCTTGGGCAGTGTGGATCCGGGCCGCTTGCGCCGGAAGCGGCCGGGTGACGGGGTAGTACTCGCTGACGAAGACTTGCTCAGCGTCCTCGAGCAACGCGATAGCGCTCTCGGGATCACCCTCGCTTACGCGGAGCTGGGCCAGGGCGACGCGCCATCGATAGGGGTTCTGCGCCAAGCCACCCGCATCGCCGAGGTCGTCGCTCACCTGAAGGTGTTCGGCGGCAGCGTCGATGTCGTTCCACTCCAGGCTCAACTCTGCCAAGCCAACGTGCATGTCACCCGCACCGCGAAGGACGGTCGTCCTATCGTCCGTCGCCATCCGCAGGCCTTGTTCGTAGCTCCTCAACGCCTCGTGCAGACGCCCCTGGGCGATCCGGATCTCCGCCAGCGGACGGCTGCAACCGATCGCGTCGACGGTGTGGCCTGCGCGTTGAAGACAGGCCCTGGCTTCGGCCCAGAAGTCAGCGGCAACGTCGAGATCGCCGCCTCCCCAGTGCGCCAGGGCAAGAAACCCAGCCGCTGCACCGCGCCCAAGTGGGTCGTCCTCGCCGGCAAGGTCGAACGCCCTATGGGCGAACGCCTCTGTCCGCTCGCGGTCTCCTGTCATCTGTGCCTGGGCCGCTCGATACAGGGCAACCGCACTGGGCAGACGCCGGAACTCGGCTTCGTCTACGACGACCATCGTCAGGGGCACGGCCTGGGGACCCTGCCGATCGTCGAACGCTGGTTCCAGCCATCGCTCGGCGCCACGCAACAACACCTCGACCTCGGCAGACTCGCCCGTGGCCATGAGCGCTCCGACATACCCCACGCTCAGGACTGGCCGAACTTGAAACACCTCATCGGGAAGCTGCTCGAACCAACGCCGCATCGTGCCTTCCTGGCGCGCCTGTCTAAGGCTCGGGATCGCCGGCTCGATCATGTCGGCGGCGCGCTCGTAGTCCGCTCCCGCGAGAGCGTGACGAATGGCGTCGGACAACTCGCCGCGCTGCTCGTACCACCTGCTCGCCCGCCGATGGAGGTCTGGGACGCGGTTCGGCTCCTCGCGCAGCAGCCGCGCCTGCAGGACGTCCGCGAACAGATGGTGGTATCGGTACCACTCGCGGCGAGCGTCGAGCGGGATCAGGAAGAGATTCCGCCGATCCAGGACCTCGAGCGTGGCCTGACCGTCACTCTGTCCCGTGACCGCATCGCACAGGGCACCGGTCAGCCGATCGAGGATGGACGTCCACAGCAGGAACCGGCGCACGTCGCTCGGGTTGACGCTCCAGGACTTCCTCGACGAGGTAGTCGACGACGAAGCGATCGTCACCGGTGAAGCCCGCGATGAAACCGTCCAGATCGGCGCGGCCTTGCATCGACAAGGCCGCCAGCTGAAGCGCCGCGATCCATCCTTCCGTGCGTTCCTCCAGCGCATCGACCTGGCTGACGTCCAGGTCCAGGCCCGCCGCCCCGTTGAGGTAGGCCGTGGCCTCGTCGCGGGTGAATCGAAGGTCGGCGGCTCGTACCTCGACGAGTTGACCTTGAGCCCGTAGACGCGCCAGCGGGATCGGTGGATCAGCGCGAGTGGTGATCACGACGTGCGCCGACGGCGGCAGCCGCTCCAGTAGGAGCGCCACCTGGTCGTGGATCTCCGCGGCGTCGATGACGTGGTAGTCATCGAGGACCAAGACGAGGTCGCACCCAGCCGCGCCAATCTCGTTTGCAAGCGTGGTCACGACCGTCTCGATCGGCGGCGGTTGGGCCTCCTGCAGCATCGAGACGGCTACGCCTGCGTCCGGCAGGGCCCGATGGATCGCAGTGGCAACGGCCGCCCAGAAGGAGCCGGATTCGTTGTCGGTCGGGTCGAGGGACAGCCACGCAGTGACCAGATCGTCTGACCCGGATGCCGCCAGCGACTCAGCAAGCAATGTGGTCTTGCCGAAACCCGGCGGGGCGGAAACCAGCGTCAACTTCGCTCCCATCCCACGAGTCAGCTGCGCCGTGAGCCGGGTGCGTGGCACCAAAGACTCGCGCGGACGCGGGATGTAGAACTTGGCGTCCGGGAAGATACGGGCCACGCGTCAGAGTACTGTGCGGCGCGACCGAGCCAAGTCGATCCGGGTCGATCAAGGCGTCCCGTGACACGGGCAAGCCAGTCGAGCGCTCGCTGAGGCGCGTCTTGCCCACGGCCCCCCGCCAGGCCGCGAGGTTGTCGGGCGTCAAGGCCTTTGGAAATGTGGTTGGGGCAAGTCCCGTCGGAGCCGAAGCTCGACGACGGGGTAGGATTGGTCGGGGCGAGAGGGCTAAGGCCGACACACCGTCCCGATCTTTGCTGATCCCGGTGATGAACATTCCGAGCGACCTGAATCGGACTTCGGAGATCGCGTAGCAGGCGACGGCGAGGATCGTGGAGGAGCGCGCTTGGTGGCTCGGTCCCCGGAGGAAGCGCGCCGTCGCCCCTTCGCGATCTCGCCCGATGCACGCCAGCGTCCCGGTGTCCGGTTCCGGCTCGCACGTCGGGAGACAACCGCGGCCACGTGTCCGCGGGCCGACGCCGTTGCCGATCGCTCAGCGTCGTCGCTTGTCCCCGTCATCAGCGTTCCCGCTCAACGCAGGCGTCGCGAATCGTGCACCTCGCCGGCAGCGGTCATGAGATCGTTCGCACGACCTTCGCGCTCGCTGCCGCGCGATATGCCGCGACTCCCGCGACCACACCAAGCACGATCAGGAAGACGTCCGTCGCCCATGCCGCGATCTCGTCAGCCTGCTGCACGGTGAGCACGGCATAGAGGACGATCCACACCACGGTGACGCCGTTCGACGCGGACACGACCAGGGCATTCGGGCGCGCCATCAGCCAGACACCCAGGATCGCGGCGACCACACCCACCGCGGTCGTGACGACTATCTGGGCCGGGTCCGTCCTGAAGATGATCGTCATTGCGATCGCGGATCCGGCCGCCACGAGCCACAGGGCCCCAGCGATTCCGAGCCTATTCATTTCGTTCCTCCCACTTCGTCTCTGCCTCCCACGCGGTGCACCCCCCTCCCCATGCCTCTGCGCCGCAAGGGTTCGCTGTCAGGCCACCGTGGATGTCTACGTCGTAGACTTATGTGTACGGTGTAGACTAGCCAGCATGGTTCGTGACGTCAAGGCCCACCGCGGACTGACCACGGAGCGTGTGGTGGATGCCGCGCTGCGGGCAGCGGATGAGGGCGGCATCGAGGCGGTCAGCCTGCGACGGCTCGCAGGGGCCCTCGAGGTGACACCGATGGCCATCTACCGGCACGTGCGGAACAAGTCCCACCTGCTCGACCTGATGGCCGAGCGGCTGCTGGATCAGGTGGACCTTGCGCCTGTCGAGGCGGCCACCTGGCAGGACCGGCTGCGCCGGCTGCTGGCCAGCTTCCAGGCCGTTGCGGCGGCACACCCGGCAACGGCCTTGCTGCTCTCGAGACCGTTCGTCTCCCCGGCCGCCCTGCGCGTGAGCGAGGTGCTGCTGGCGACCCTCCACGGCGCGGGCTTCGACGCCGGCCAGTCAGTGCGCTTGCTGCAGGTGATCACCGGCATCGTCCTTGGCCCGGCCATCAATCGAGCCACGTGGGCGGCGGCTTCGCGCGATCGTCCGCCGGACGCCGACCGCCAGCGGGCGTCCATGGAATGGCTGTCCGCTGGCGAGCTCCCCTACCTCGCGGGCACTACGGACCAGTTCATGGATTGGTCCGCGGGGGCGGACGCCGATCGTCTCACGATCGAGCTCTTGGTCGGCGGTCTGGAGGCACTCGCCGCGGAGCCGAACCGAGGTGCGGCGTCGAGCAGGGTGAGTGGTGAATAAGATGGTTCGAGGTCGCGACACGCGGGCGCATGCATACACGCGAGGCCACTCGACGATCAGCTTGGAGTCGCGGAACGGTTCGAGGGTGGGGGGCCAAGTGTCGCGATGACTAGTCGCCCAACACCCGGTCCTGCCGATCGGTCCGGCGCGTTGGTGACTTCTCCCATCGGGCAGGCACCCGGTCTAGCGGTCGTCATCTCCCGAGCCCGCCGCGACGGTTACGAGCAGGGTCCCAGGTGTTGCGGACCGAGACGACGCAGGCAGCAGTGCAAGGGAAAGCTTTAGCCCAGGCTCCGTGCCACCCGATCATCCGAGACAGCGAAGGGGTTCGGCGCCAGTCGGCCTATTTCTCCGACTCTGCATACGTCGCAAAGGCTCGCATCTCGTCGCGAAGCATCTTCGTCAGGATGCGATTGGCGAACGGTCCGATGAGCCGCCTCCAGCCGGTCGGCTCGGCCTCAACGACCGCCCGGAGGAGCGTTCCCTCGGCCGTCGGCTCGAATGTCCAGACAGAGGTGTTGGCGGCACCATCCATCTCACCTTCCACGCGTACTTCCTGCGGCGGCGTGACGACGTGACGCTCGATCCGCCTGGTCGTCCGGCCCATGACCTTGATGTCGATGTCGAGCCGGACTGCGTTATCTACACGTTCCAGTACGGCGACACGGGTGAACAGTGTCGAGAACCTCGGCCAAGCCTCGTAGTCGGTCCACGCGTCAAAGACTTGCTGCTGCGTGGCCTTAACCGGTTGTGATTCCTTCGATGCGCATCTCCGCCTCCCCCGGAGCCAATTATCCTGCGCGACTCAAGGTCGCCGAGTACCACAACGTCGTGGCCTGGGCCGGCTGGCCGAGACGTGCCGCCGCTACCTGAGCAAGGGGCAGCTGATCGCGATCGAAGGCCGGATCCAGGCCGCTCGTAGGACAACGACAAGAGCGTGCACTAATGTCAAGTAGTCCGCATTGCGGGACACGGAAACACCCCGGCACCGGGTGAGAGACGGAACCGGGATGACCCTCCAGGCCCCGAGGGCGCCTCCGGGTTGACGCCGCTGATATGAAGAGGGCCGAATGGACTTCGTGGTGTTGCGGCTGATCCATGTCGTCGGCGGTGCCTTCTGGCTGGGTGCAGCCGCGACGTTGTTCCTCTTTCTGCAGCCCACTGCGCTGGCGACCGCTCCGGAAGGCCAGCGTTTCATGCTCCACGTTCTGCGCAATCGCCACTTCAGCGAAGTGGTCCTGGTCGATGCCCTCCTCACCGGGGCGGCAGGCGCGGTCCTGTTCTGGCGCAACACCAACGGCTTTGAGCTGGAGTTGATGACCCAGCCCCAGACTCTTGGGTTCACCGTCGGTGCCGTCGCGGGGGCCATCGCAGTTCCTTCTGTTCCTGGTTGTCGGATACCCCGCCGGGCGGCGGATGATTGTGATCGGCAGTCGGCTCGAGGTGGAGCGGCGACCGCCGAGCGAGAATGAGGAGCGCATCCTCGCCAGTTCTCAGCGCGTCTTGAACCGATTGGGCCCCACGGTCCTCGCCTTTCTCATCGTGGCTGCGGCGGCCATGGCGACGGCACGGTACTGGCCCCTGGTCCTCTGACGAGACCGTCCACGAGCCGGATCGAGGTCTCCCGATCATCCTCCGCCGCCCGCTGGTGGGCGACCCTCAGCGCGACGGTGGAGAAGTCGACACCGGTCACCTCGAACCCATGACTCGCCAGGTAGCGGAGGTTGGCACCGGTGCCGCATCCGAGATCGAGCGCGCGCGACCGGGGCGGGAGCTGGCCGGGGTCAAGGCGCCGCCCTCGACCAGCCGGACGAGCTCGGTTCGCGGCGGCCCGTCCCACGGAGCGCTCGACGCGATAGAGGAGGTCGTAAACGGAGCGCCTCACCTGACGCTGGCCGGGTCGGGGGCGTCCGCTTCCGGTCGACCTCGTTCGCGAGGCTTGAAGACCGGACCAGGCGACCACGACGAGCGGCACGGCCGTCAGCGCATAGACGGCGTGCACGCCGTAGTGCTCCATCGTTTGGTCGGGCTGGAACGGGAACAAGCCGATCGGCAGGACCGACAGGATCCCGCCAGCGACTAGGTTGAGGGCGCCCCAGGCGAGCAGCGCAAGCCACGTGCCTCGTCCCGCCGTCTCTCGTGCCGCGAGGATCGCCAGAATGGCAAAGATCGCGAGCGGGATGAGCGTCTGTGGGTCGACAAGGAACGCTGGCCCCAGCTCCAAGACATTGTGGGCAAGCATCCCGCCTGCGGCGATTGCCGACGCCGCGAGGACGGCGGCAGCGGACGGAGGCGAACGGTCGATCATCTCGGCTCCTCTCGCAAACGATGTTTCGTCGGGAGGATGGCGCCAGATCGACCGAACCCGAGCGCCGATCGTACGGTTCCGCGGCTCGGGTCAGCCGTCCCCCATGGCCCGATCGAAGCGGGCCGACTCGACCGCGACAGGGACGAGCTCGGCGCGCAAGGAGACGCAGTGATTCGCTCGCGCGTGGTCGCGACCGTCGCGGGGACGGCGTCACCGATCTCGTGTGACCCGACCAACAGCGCCAACACCAGCCCCGCCACATCCCTGGCAGCCTCCGGCGTCATGCCGGGCCGAACCGCGGCGATGTAGCGACCGATGACCGTCTCTCCCTCCGCGAAGATCCCACGGCGAAGGCGGGCCGTCCCGGGCACCTCGAGCTCCTTGGCCATATCGAGAGCGAGTAGGAAGTCCGGGAGCTCCCGAATGGCGAGGTCGAGCAGCCCGCGCAGCTGGACCAACGGGTCCACCGTGGGGTCCACGTGGACCGTCCGCCAGTCGAGATGCGGTCGCCGCACGATGTAGGTCGCCAGGTCGGACTTGGAGCCGAAGTAGTGATACAGGCCCGCCGGCGACAGGTGGCAGGCATGTGCCAGGGCTTTGATGGTCGCTCCGCCGGTAGCCAGACGCCGGAAGACCGGCGCCTGCCAAGGCGAAGATCTCCCGGCGACGCATGTCGAGCGGATCCGGGGCCATCCCCCACGGTCGGACTTCGGCCCCGATCGCGTTCGTAGACGCCGCGTCGGTCGCGGATGGCGCCTTCCATGCCCGAACCATCGGGCATGCCCGGAGCGGCGTCAATCCGGTCGCGACGTGGCTAGAGATCACCCGGTGCGCGGTAGCCGCGCATCGCCGCGGCCGGACCGAGCACGGCGACGGCCACGCGCGTCACCGGCCACGGCGGGTTCGAGGCACGGATCTCCCGGCCGAAGGCCCGGACGAGGACCGGCAGGTGGAGGGGCTTCGGCATCCCTCCCTTGGACAGTTTGCCCTCGTTCGCAAGACGGAACCAGACCTTGAAGAAGCCGCGCGTGTCCAGAGCGGGCGTGAAGGTCCCGATGTAGTGCGCCTCGGTGTCGGTCGGGTTCCAGAACCGATGGTCCGTTGCTGCCGGAATCGTCAAGCTCTCGCCCGGTCCCGCCCGGAACTCCATCCCGTCGACCCAGAACGCGAGCTCACCCGAGATGATCTCGAACTCCGGACACCTGTTCGGGGTGGCTGTGGGTCGGCTCCCGCTCCTGCATCGCCGGGCTCCAGCACTCGATCCGGAGGGTCTGGCCGGGCTTCGGCCCGGGCAGGTCGCCGTTCACGCCTGGCTCGATGAAACGCATCCGTTGTCCAGTGCGGGTGTTGACGATGAGCGACTGGTCCACGCAGGCCTCCTGGCGGCTGACGGCACGAGGGCTTGGGGTCCGCGGTGGTCCCGCGGTGGGAACCACCGGTCGAGTGCCACGGCGTCGATCCCTGCTGCTACTGGACCACGGCTCGACCCGAATGCGAAAGCCCCTTCATTCGGAAGTCGGTGCGTTGCCGACCGGTAGCCGCCGTGCGGGGGCCGTTGATCGCACCTACTACCAAGCGGCGTGGGCACATAGCGCCCTGACAGCCCCGGCGCGTCTGGTTCTGAGCCGACGTGGAGCCCCGCGCGCAGGGCCTAGCACCGCAGGCGAATAGACCCCACCAGCCAGCCCGCAGACGATTGGCGGGTGAAGCTATGCACGGTCTGTGGTGTCGTCACCAGCCGCGCGGGCAGCCGCTGCGCCGACCACGCCCGGCAGTCCAACCGTACTGCTGCCGGGTGCCGCAGGCGAGCGCGAGCGGCCGACCAGGACGCTCGTCGTGCGCTGGCTGGACGCGGACGGGCTGCGCTCGCCGGCGAGCGCGAACGAGCGTGTCGCGAGGCCTTGACCGGGCTCCGGGGCGAGCCCATCGTGGCTCGATCCATCCAGTTGCGTCGCGGCGGAGGAGGGCCCGAGCTCGATGGACCGTGACGACCCCGCCTACGCCGGCCAGCGAGAGTACGGTCCCGCGTTCCTGCGGATCTACGACCCCCTGATCCTCGGTGTGTTCTCGCCACTCGTGTGGCGCTGCCCGACGACGCACCTCGTGGAGGGATACCGAAAGCACGTCGGTCCGCGGCACCTCGACGTCGGTCCCGGTACGGGTTACTTCCTCGAACGGGCGGGCCTGGCCGATCGGAGTCCTGTCACCCTCCTCGACCCCAACAGGAACGTCCTCGATCACGCGTCGCGGCGGTTGCAGCGGCTGGACGTCACGACCATCGAGGCCGATGTGCTCAAGCCGCTCCCCGTCGAAGGGCCGTTCGACTCGGCCGCCCTCAACGGGGTTCTCCATTGCCTGCCGGGGCCACGCTCGCGCAAGGCTGCTGCCGTCGGCAACGTGGCCGCCGTGCTCGCCCCGACCGGCGTGCTGTTCGGTGCATCGATCCTCGGGGACACCGGGCGACACACCTGGCTGGCGCGGAACATGCTGAGGGCCAACAACCGGCGGGGCACCTTCGACGACCTCGACGACACCGAGGACGGCCTGCGCCAGATCCTCGAAGCATCGTTCGCGCGGGTGGAGGTGGAGACCGTCGGTTCGATGGCCGTCTTCACGGCCACGAATCCACGCGTCTCGTCACGCGCCACCGGCTAGCCGCTCTCGCCTGAGAGACCGGCCTCGACCGCCCAAGCTTCGTACTGATCAGGGAACGGGAGACACGCGCCCGGTGAGGCAGGCGGGGCATTCCCCTCGCTTGACGATCCGCGAGTTCTGCGGATGATCGCAGCGATGAGGTAGGTCTGGTCGGGGCGAGAGGATTTGAACCTCCGACCTCATCGTCCCGAACGATGCGCGCTACCAAGCTGCGCCACGCCCCGACCGTAAGTGCCGCTGAGGGCCGGGGCATGATAGCGCATCCCCGTTGACCGCTCGCCTTGTCGACCCCGGATCAGACGGATTCCCCGACGCGCCGAGACCCGTCCTCGCAGCCCTCGGCAGCGGGAACGCAGCTCAGCGACGAGCCACGGTCGGGATCGGCCCGGCCGTAGCTCTCGGGCTCGGGAACTATGCCTCCGAACAGGCGGCGAGTCGCGCTCGGGAGATGGAGCGGACGGCCAGGATCAAGACGATCGCGACGATCTGCCCGCCGAGGACGATCCGGTTGACGTCGAGCGCGGGGACCCAGCGGACGTCCTCGCCCTTGATGACGTAGGCGCCGGCCGGGCTGCCCATCATCCCGAAGCCGGTGCCCGAACCGGTCTCCTTCGACGTCGTCTCGCCCTCCGACGGGGCACCACGCCGGTGCCGGCGCCTGCGCCGCCCATGACGCGGGCCGCCGGGATGACGGTCACGCCGTTCTTCTGAAACGGCTCGCCGTACACGCGTCGAACGCCGATGACGTCGCGCGCCTCGTCCAGGACGTCGGTGAATGCGGTCATGTCGGACCTCCGGTGGTGCGTGGCGGATGGAGCCGGTCGCCGGGAGTCGCGGCCACGCGACACGGTCCCGGCGAGCTCATCAGATAGCGCTGCCGTCGCGGCGACATCAGCGGCGGGCGGCCACGACCACCGCTGCGCCGAGCACGATCAGCGCGACCGGCCAGAGGAGCGCCCAGTCCACGTCGAACCACGCGTTGGCAAGCGCGACGATGCCGAACCCGACCAGGGCGATGCCCGCGATCACCCCGCCCTGTCCGCGGGTGACGATGACCGGAGCGCTCGGACCGCCGACGGGCACGCCGCCGTCACCACGCTCGGGGATCAGGATCGCGGCGACCAGGTAGACGATGAGCACCGGGAAGATGCCGGTGATCACGCCGAAGATGACCGTCAGGAGGCGGACTGCCGTCGCGTCGGCGCCGTAGGTTTCCGCGAGGCCACCGCAGACGCCCGCGAACATGCGGTTCGTGCGCGAACGGAGGATTCGCCGCGGACCGCGGCGGTCGGTGCGTCGGGGTAGGCGGGCGGCGGGTTCATGCCCGGCGAAGCAGTCATGGTCGTCCCTCCGGATGACGTCAGATCACATCGATCCATTGCCGATCATGGCGCAGGGTCTTCACGCCGCGCTAGGGCCATGCGTTGGGACATGGCGTGCCGAGCGGCCCACGGCAGCATCCGCGAAAGACACAGGCGGCCGCGCCAGATGGCCACGGTCGCTCTCGCGAGGCAGCGGGTCGCGCTACGGCCGCCGACACCGCCGCTTCGGGCGTCGCGTACGTTCCCCGGTCCTTCGGGATGCGGATCTTCAGCGTCGCGAGCGCGGCAAGGATCGACGCCAGCGCCATCAGCCAGAACACCGTCGTGAGCCCGCCGCCCTGGTCGCCCTGCCCGGCCACGTCGATGACCACGCCGTACACGATGCCCCACATCGAGCCGACCCCGAACGCCAGCGCGAAGTAGGTGCTGAACGCGGCGTCGCGAAGGTGCCTCGGCGTGACGTCGGCGAGCAGCGCCTGGAGCTGCGGGCTCTCGACGAACGAGAACAGGCTGAGCGCGATGATCCCGACCCACAGCCAGACGATGTCCTGGCCGGCGAGCACGAACAGGGCGATCGACGCCGCCCCGCCGAGGTAGACGCCGATGATCACCGGCTTGCGCCCGACGCGGTCCGACAGCCAGCCGGCGACGAGCGGCCCGGGCACGCTGGCCGCGAGGAGCACGCCGTACATGAGGCCGATCGTCCCGGCATCGAGCCCGACGGCCTCGGCCAGGTACAGCGGCACGAAGATGTTCAGGACGCCGAGGCCGCGCGAGCCGCCGCCGAGGACGGCCGCGGCGTAGACCCACCGGAGGTCGCGGTCGACGAGGACCTTTCGATACAGGTGGCGGACGGGGGTCTCGGCCGCGGTCCTGTCGGCCTCGGAGGGCGGCGCCTCGCGGACGGCGATCAGGATCGCGATCGCGACGACGACCGCCACCGAGCCCAGCGCGAGCACCGCGCCTCGCCAGCCGATGAGGCCGATCGTCAGCGCAGCCGCGAAGCCGACGAACACGGTGCCGATGTTGCCGCCGGCGACGTGGACGGCGATCGCCGACCCGATGCGCGTCGCCGGGAACTGCTCGGCGAGGAGCGCGTTGCCGACGGGGTGCTGGGGCGACCCGCCGATCCTCGAGACGATGTTGAAGACGGCGAACGGCGGGAACGAGGCGGCGAACGCCTGGGCCGCCGTGGCCGCCCCCATGACGAGGCCGCCGGAGCCGAGCAGCGTCCGCCGCCGGAACCGCCGGGTCAGCGCGGCGAACCCGTACTGGAGGAAGCCGCTCGAGATGCTGCCGATGGTCGACAGGATGACGATCGACGCCGCCGAGACCCCGAACTCGTCGATGACGGCGAGGTAGACGAGGGGGTACAGCGCCGACTGCCCGTGGATCAGCGCGTGCTGGACGGACAGCAGGCTGAGCGTGACGCGGGGGCGGACCTGCTTGCCCACGGTCACCGCGACGTCCACGCGATCGAGTGTTGCATGGGCGCGGGTGGCTCAGAGGCGTGCGGCGACCAGTCGGGTGCCGTCGACGCTGGTCCAGCGCGAACCCGGCCGGCGTTCGGCATCGGCGTGCGCCGGTCCGTCAGCGCCTCGAGCCACGCGCTGGACGACGCCGGATAGCGTCGCGCGCGAACAGCTCGCGCAGCTCGCCGCACGAGCGCCCGGTTCCGGTGCGTCCCGCGCACGACGAGCAGGCCTTGCACGCGCCACGCGGGCTCGAGCTGCGCGCGCAGCGCCTGGACCTTCGCCGCGAGGCCCCGCATCGCCTCGCCGCCGTCGAGCAGGAGGTCCCAGATCTCGACGACCGCCGCCTCCCGGCGAGCGGCGCGACTGAGCAGCACGTCGATCGAGCGCGACCAGCGTCCCTCGTCGAGCGTCGCCTCCGGGATCGCCGTCCAGCCGCCGGCCTGCGCCGTCGCGACGACGAGGTTCTGCCGCCTCAGGTGCTCGATGTCCCGCGGCAGGTCCGCGCCGGGCATCGCCTCGACGAACGCCGCCAGCTGGACGTTGAGCGCCGCCGCGCACGCGCACAGCGTCTCGAGAGCGACGCCTGGTTCTCGACCACGCTCGATCCGGCTGTAGTAGGACTGCGCGATGTCTGCAGCGGCCGCGACGTCCCGCTGGCGAAGCCGCTGCGCGATGCGTGCCTCCCGCAGCGCCGTCCCGATCCGCCGGGCGAGATAGTCGGCCCGGGCACGCCCACGGCGCTCGGCGGCGCTCGCGCGCGCCCGCGACGGGGATGCGGTCGGCCAGTGACGCTCCTGCATACGTACCACGTCTAGCAGGCAGCACTTATCGCGGCCTCACCCGGCGTTCCGCCGCTCCGACCGTCCGGCGCAGACGTGGTACGTCTGGCGAGCGCCATCCGCGGTCGGATCTGGCGCCGAGATCACTCTCACCGAGTCGCATCGCGTGCCGGCTAGACCTGGTACGTCTACGGCGCGCGCCGGAACGGCGGCATAGGGCGACGCTTCGGCGGCGAGGCGCGCCGCGGCGAGCGGCTCGCTGAACGCGGCGGAGCCGCGCGGAGCGCGCCGCGCGGGCAGAGCCGCCAGCGCCGCGCAGCAACGAGCCCGCCGGCGTGGCCGACGGGCTCGGGTTTGAACGCCAGACGCGAACCCTAGTACTGGAACAGCAGCTCGCGGTACTTCGGCAGCGGCCAGAGGTCGTCCGAGACCACCGTCTCGAGCTCGTCGGCCACCGAGCGCAACGCGGCCTGGGCGGGGATCACGGACTCGACGAAGGCACGCGCCTCCTCGTGGACCGAGCCCGCCTCGTGCGCCTCGTGCTGCGCACGCTCGAGCGCGTCGATCGCGTCGACCAGCTGGTCGGTCAGGCCGGCCACCTTCTCGCAGACCGCCGCGACGCCCCGCGACTGCGGCGCGTCCCCCAGCTGCCCCAGGTACTGGACCGCCGACGCCAGGATCATCGTCTTCGCGATGTCGAGCGCGCACGACGCCTCGATGTTCGAGACCTTGACGTAGCGCTCCCAGTTGATCTCGACGCGGGACGCGAGCTCGCGCTCGGACAGCACGCCGAACGACGAGAACAGCGTCTTGGCCTTCTTGGTCGTGAGCGACGGCAGCGCGTCCACCGTCGTCCGGTTGTTCGGCAGCCCGCGCTTCGCGGCCTCGGCGTGCCACTCCTCGGAGTAGTCGTTGCCCTCGAACAGGACCTGCTTGTGGTCCTTCACGATCGGCGACAGCACCTTGGTCAGCCCGTCGAAGTCGCCGGGCTTGAGGCCGTCGAGCTCGTCGGCCAGCTGCTTGAGCGAGTCGGCGACCGCGGTGTTGAGCACCGTCTGCGGCCAGTAGATCGGCGCCGACGAGCCGACCGCCCGGAACTCGAACTTGTTGCCGGTGAACGCGAACGGCGAGGTCCGGTTGCGGTCGGTGGCGTCCTTCGGCAGCACCGGCAGCGACGTCACGCCGAGCTCGACGTTGCCGCCCTTCTTCGACGCCGACGCGGAGCCCTTCTCGATCTGCCCGATCACGTCCTCGAGCTGCGAGCCGAGGAAGATCGACATGATCGCCGGCGGCGCCTCGTTGGCCCCGAGGCGGTGGTCCTGGCCGGCGTCGGCGATCGACGCCCGGAGGATGTCGGCGTGCACGTTGACGGCGCGGATCACCGCGACAGGAACGCCAGGAACTGGGCGTTCGCGTGCGGGTCGGTGCCCGGATCGAGCAGGTTCTCGTTCTCGTCGGTCGACATCGACCAGTTGTTGTGCTTGCCCGAGCCGTTGATGCCCGCGAACGGCTTCTCGTGGATCAGGAACGCCAGGCCGTGCTGCGCGGCGATCCGCCGCATCGTGGCCATGACGATCATGTTGTGGTCGGACCCGACCGACGTCGGCTCGAACACGGGCGCCATCTCGAACTGGCCCGGGGCGACCTCGTTGTGGCGCGTCTTCGCCGGGACGCCGAGGCGCCACAGCTCCCGGTCGAGATCCATCATGAACGCGAGGATCCGCTCGCGGATCGAGCCGAAGTACTGGTCCTCGAGCTCCTGGCCCTTGGGCGACGGGGCGCCGAACAGGGTCCGGCCGGTGAGCAGCAGGTCCGGCCGCTGGTCGGACAGCCGGCGGTCGACGAGGAAGTACTCCTGCTCGGGCCCGATCGTCGTGAACACCCGGGTGGAGGTCGTGTTGCCGAACCAGCGGAGGACGCGCAGCGCCTCCTTGCCCAGCGCCTCCTGCGAGCGGAGCAGCGGGATCTTGTGGTCCAGCGCCTCGCCGGTGAACGACACGTACGCGGTCGGGATCGTCATCGTGACGCCGTTGGGCTCGACCTGGAGGAAGATCGGCGACGTGACGTCCCAGGCGGTGTAGCCGCGGGCCTCGAACGTGGCCCGGATCCCGCCCGACGGGAACGACGACGCGTCGGGCTCGCCCTGGATCAGCATCCGGCCCGAGAACTCGGCGATCGTGTGGCCGTCGCCGATCGGGTTCAGGAACGAGTCGTGCTTCTCGGCGGTCGAGCCCGTCATCGGCACGAACCAGTGGGTGTAGTGCGTCGCGCCGTGCTCCAGCGCCCATTCCTTGACGCCGTGCGCGACGGCGTCGGCGATGACCGGATCGAACGGCTCGAGGCCGTCGATGGTGCGCCGCAGCGCCTTGAAGATCGGCTTGGCGAGGTACTGCCGCTGGGCCGCCTCGTGGAACACGTACTCGCCGTAGATCTCCTCGCCGGCGTGCTCCACGTAGTCGGTGGTCGGAGCGACGGACTGGGTGGCGATGGCCGCGATGGCCGACTGACGAGCGGACATGAGACTCCCTGGCTGCGGCTTGCGGTTGACGGTCGCTGGTAGGCCTCGAGGTCGCGCCGGAGCTTGCAGGAGCTCGTCACCGGCGCGGGATGGAAGCGGGCCCGAGTCCCTGCGGGGCCTTCGACGAACCGCGGGAGCCGTCGATGGCACGGGCAGTCGACCCGGGTCTGGCCGGTACCCCGGAGTGTAGCCAGCCGATTCCACCGGCGATGTTGCGGACCAGGTACGAGAGGGTGCTGCGACGGATTCCCGGCGCCCGCGCGAGGGTCAGCGGCTCGGCTGACGAGGGTCAGCCGCGTGGCCGGGGACGCGGGCGTGCCGCCCGGTGGGCCGGCCCGCCGCGCCGCCACGAGGTCGTCCAGCAGGCGACCGAACTCGCGACCGGCGTCCACGTAGCGATCGGCCCGCATCACGAGCGACAGGCGGCCGTCGCGGTCGAGGCGGCCCCAGACCCGGCGTCGCGGCAGCCAGAACGAGATCACGATCCCGACGATCAGGCTGAGGAACGCGACCCAGACGATCCCCTGCCCCGGGTCCTTCTTGGCGATCAGCAGCGTGTAGTCGCCGAAGCCGCGGAGCTCGACGGAGAAGTCGGTGCCATCGGGCGTTGCGGACTCGCCGCGGGCCAGCGCCACCGGGCCGAGGCCGACGACGTTGGGCGTGCCGTCGGCGTTCGTCCCGACGGACCGGAACGGGAGCACGAGCAGGATCCCCGTCCCGTCGCTCGCCCGCTGGAGGAGCAGCTGGAGGGCGACGTCGCGGCCGGGGACCGCGAACTCGGCGAGCGGGAACCCGGCCGCCGAGTCGGTCATCGCGATCGGCCCGGTCCACAGCGGCTTGCCCGCCTGGTCGCGGATGACGACGTCGGGCGCCGGCCCGAACCCGTTCTGGTGGAACGTGTAGCCGCCGACCGTCAGCGGGTCGTTGACCCGGATCGTCTTGTCGGCCACCTGCTTGCCGTCCTGGTAGACCGCGAGGTGGGTGGTGAAGTCCGTCGGCCGGCCCGTGTCGAAGCCGGGGGCGTCGAAGCCGAGGTTGCGCACGAGGAGCAGCCCCGGCGTCCCGATCGGCTGCACCGTCAGCGAGTCGCCCTCGGCGACGACCAGGCCCTGCTCGTCGCCCAGCCGCGACGTCACCGCCGCGGCCACCAGGAACAGCACGAGGCCGGTGTGGGTGAGCAGCGTGGCCATCTTCGGTCCAGCGATGACGGTCGCCGTAGAGATAGGTGGTCCCGTCGACCGTCTCGCGCCGCACGACGAACCGGTGCCGGCGGAGGATGGCGGCCGTCGCGTCCGCAGAGACGCCGGCGAGCAGCGCGCGGTCCGGCAGCGTCGGGTCGTAGTAGGGGTCCGGCTGCACGACCCGGATGTCGGCCGACTGGCGCCACAGCCGCGGCAGGCGGTCGATGGTGCAGGCGATGATCGACAGGATCAGGACGACGAGCCCGATGCTGAACCAGGTCGAGCTGAACACGCGGAACAGCTGCAGCCGCTCGAGCGCGTCGACGACCCCGGTGGTCAGCGTCGGGTCGTAGATCGCGTGGAGCTTGTCCATCTCGTTGGCGTAGTCGGTCGGCGACCGGAACGCGAAGCCCGGCAGCTGGCGCAGCGTCATGCCGATGACGGCGAGGATGGCGAGCACGCTGATCTGGACGACCGCGAAGTCGACGGAGGTCAGCAGGCCCCAGACGGCGTTGGCGATCCGCGTCGGGAAGCCCGGCGCGGGACGTTCCGCCGACCGCCGGGCGGCGATGGTCGCGATGGCGGCCTCCCTACGCGGTGGCGACCGGCGTCGGCTTGGCCGCGGTCCGGGTCGGGTCGGGGCGCTCGGGCTCGCGGCGTTCGCCGCGTCGAGCGCCTGCCCGAAGTCGGCGATGAGATCCGCCTCGTCCTCGAGGCCGACCGAGACCCGGAGGAGGCCCTCGGTGATGCCGGCGGCCGCCAGCGACGCGGCGTCGAGCGAACGGTGGGACGACGTCGGCGGGTGGACGACCATCGTGTGGACGCTGCCCAGGCTGGCGGTCCGCTCCGGGATCGTGAGGGCGTCGATGAACGCCTGGCCCGCGGCCCGACCGCCGGCCAGGTCGACCGACAGCATCGCGCCGCCGTGGTCGAGGATCCGCTCGGCGACCGCGCGCTGGGGGTGGCTCGGCAGGCCCGGGTAGGTGACGGCGGCCACGCCGTCGCGACGCTCGAGGAACTCGGCGAGCGCCAGGGCCGTGCGCGACTGGCGCTCGACCCGCACCGCGACCGTCGCGATCCCGCGCAGGACGAGGAAGGCGGCGAACGGCCCGAGCGTGGCGCCGGTGTCGATCTGTGCCGAGCGCACCGCGGCGACGCGGTCGCGCGACCCGACGACCGCGCCGGCCATCACGTCGGAATGGCCCGACAGGTACTTCGTCCCCGACTCCATCACGAGGTCGGCGCCGTGCTCGAGCGGCCGGCAGACCGCCGGCGACGCGAACGTGTTGTCGACGGTCAGCAGCGCCCCGTGCCGGTGGGCGACCTCGGCGAGCGCCGGCAGGTCGGCGAGGACGCAGGTCGGGTTGGCGATGGTCTCGACGTGGAGGATCCGCGTCCGGGCGGCGGCCAGCGACGCCTCGACCGCATGGACGTCGGTGGTGTCGACGTACGCGACGTCCACGCCGAGCCGTCCGAACGCGGCGGCCGCCTGCGTCCGCGTCGTCCCGTAGCCCACCTGCCCGATGACCAGCCGGTCGCCGGCCCGAAGGAGGGACAGGAAGCTCGCGTGGATCGCCGCCATGCCGGTCGCCAGCGCGATCCCGGCCTCGGCGCCGTGGAGCTCGGCGACGGCGTCGCCCAGGGCCACGACCGTGGGGTTGTCGATCCGGCTGTACGCGTAGCCCGGCTGCTCGCCCGACAGCACCGCCGCCAGCTCCTCGGCGTCACCCGATGAGAACGTCGCCGTCTGGTAGATCGGGACCGAGGTGGGCGCCTGGCGCACGACGGGCTGGCGCGACGACGCCCGGACGGCGCGCGTGGACGGGCCCGGCCGCGGTCGCTCGTTGGTCACCCGCGGATGCTACACCGGGCCGCCGGAACGACTCGCGACCACGGCCTCGGGGTCCATGACGGGCACGCCGCTCACCCGGTCGCGACCCGCGCGCTTGGAGCGGTACATCGCCGCGTCGGCGCACTCGAGCAGGGCGCGCACCGTCTGGCCGTCCTGCGGGTAGGTGACCATGCCGACCGAGACGGAGGTCGGGATCGGCACGCCGTCGACGGCCAGCTCGGCCTCCGCCACGCCCTGGCGGATCTTCTCGGCCAGCACCCAGCCGCCGGTCGGATCGGTCTCGGGCAGGAGCACCACGAACTCGTCGCCGCCGAACCTCGCCCCGGTGTCGATCCGCCGGATGCCGGTCCGGACGACGTCGCCGACGAGCCGCAGCGCGCGGTCGCCGTGGAGGTGGCCGACGCCGTCGTTGATCGACTTGAGGTCGTCGAGGTCGATCATCAGCAGGCAGAAGCTGCGGCCCGTGCGGCGGCTGCGGTCGACCTCGCGATCGAGCGCCGCGAACAGGTACGGCCGCGTCCGCAGGCCCGTCAGCGGGTCCTCGGTCGCCTGCCGGTTGGCGTCCTCGCGGGCCCGCCGCTGCTCGCGCCCGATCGCCATCCCGACGTAGGCGATGAGGCACAGGGCGATGAGGTTGATGCCCGCGGTCGCGAGCGCGACCTCCGACGGCGGGCCGGACTTCGTCTGGGCGTCGAACGCCATCGCGGCGAGGTAGGTGGCGCCCGCGCCGGCGGTCAGCAGCAGGGTCGCCTCGGGCGTCACGACGATCGCGGCCCCGACCACGATCAGGGGCAGGGTGAACGCGAACGGGCTCATGGCGCCGCCGGTGAGCGCGATCAGCATCCCGGACAGGCCGAGCCCGATCGCGCCCTCGATCGTCAACAGGAGCGTCTCGCGGATCCGGCCACGCACCTGCTGGATGACCAGCAGCGTGATCGCCGCGATGGCCAGGAGCACGAGGATCGCGCCCTGCTGCGCGGCCCACAGGTCGGTGACGGCGACCACCGTCGACGCGGCGAAGATGAACACCCACGTCGCGACGCGGATCACCCGGTACAGGGCGTCGGGTCGGAGGTCGCCGGGTGCGCTCGACAAGGTGCCACGCAACCCGTCGTCCTCGTGGATCGGGCGCCCCCGGGTCCCGTCGTCGGCCGGCGCCCGGCGCGCCGCGCCGCGCAGCCGCTCACCCAGTGGCCCGGGCGAGACGACGATCAGCGCAAGGAACGCGATCAACGCGATCCCAAGCAGCGCGAGCAGTGTGTCGAGCGGCACGTGTTTCCCCCGCGTGCGTACGGCCCCGGGCCGAGTGCGCGCATCCTACCCCGCTCGGCCGATCCTGCCACTGAGGCACATGCCGCATCCGGTGCGTGCCGTCACCGCGTGGCCGCCGATCAACGGGGTCCTGGGACCATCGGCGGCGCCCGGCGGCACCGCGGGGCGGGCGGTCACCGCCTCGGGGTCAGGCCGTCAGCGGGTCCGGACGGTCAGCGCGTCCCCCACTGGTAGCTCTGCTTCATCAGGCGCAGGTACACGAACGTCTCGGTCTCGCGCACGCCCGGGATCTTGCGCAGCCGCTCGGACAGGAACTGGAGCAGCGCGTCGTTGTCCTCGGCCACCGCCTCCACGAGGATGTCGTAGCTGCCGGCGGTCACGACGACGTAGTCCGTCTCGGGGAACGCCGCGATCTCCTCCGCCACCTCGATCAGGCGCGCCGCCTCGACCCGGACCCCGATCATCGCCCACTGCTGGAAGCCGAGCTTCAGCGGGTCGGTCACGCCGACGACCTGGAGGATGCCCTTCTCGATCAGCCGGTTGGTGCGGGCGCGGACGGCGGCCTCGGACACGCCCAGGTCGACGGCGATCTGCGTGAACGGGCGGCGGCCGTCCTGCTGGAGGTGCTCGATGATCCGCTTGTCGAGGTCGGAGACCTCGCTGCGACCGTTGGTCGAGCGGGCGCGGGTGCGCGGGCGTCCGTCACTCACCGGGCGGTCTCGTCGAGGGGCGCGAGGGCCACTGGGTCGGTGGTCGCATGGGCGGATCCCCTGCAGGGCGGGAGCCTGAATGCGCGGTGGGCGCGGATGCTAGCACGCGCACGATCGCGCGTGAGGCTCGTCGCGGCGCCCGGCCCGTGTCATCCCATGGGCTGCCGTCACTGACGGTCCAGCGCCTCGAGCGCCGGCGCCAGCGCGGCGACCGAGGCCTCGGTGATCGGGTCGACGACGAGCTGGACGTGCCCGATGCCCTCGCGCGCGTAGCCTCGCAGCGCCTCGGCGATCGCCTCGGGCGGCCCCTCGAGCGGCGGGACGACCTGCTTGGGATCGGTGTCGCCCATGATCCGGCCGGTGCCGCCGGGCATCCGCACCTGGACGGCGACGGTGCGCTCGATCGCGGCGGGCTCGCGACCCGCGGCAACGGCGGCCGCGTCGACCGTCGCCCGCAGCGGCGCGACGCCGGCCGGGGAGTTGCCGGTGTCCGCGTACCAGGCGTTCCACGCGTCGACGTACGGGGCCGTCGCCGCGAGCATGCGTGGGCCGCTCGACCCGATCAGCAGCAGGGGGCCGCCCGGCCGCGCCGGCCTCGGCAGCAGCTCCGCGTCGCGGGCCTGGACGTAGGTGCCGTCGAAGTCGATCGCGCCCTCGGCGAGGAGCGTCCGGACCACGGTGAACGCCTCCTCGAAGCGCGAGATGCGGTGGTCGAACGGGGCGCCGAGGGCGGCGAACTCCACGTCGTTCCAGCCCGCGCCGAGCCCCAGCACCAGCCGGCCGCCGGAGACCTCGTCGACCGTCGCCGCCTGCTTCGCGAGCATGAACGGCGCGTGGAACGCGGACGCGGCGACCAGCGGTCCCAGCGCGACCCGATCGGTGGCCTCGGCGAGGGCCGCCAGGGTCGTCCACGCCTCCCATGGTCCGCGGCTCTCGCCGCTCGCGTACCGGTACAGCAGGTGGTCGCCCACCCAGATCGAGTCGAAGCCCGCCGCCTCCGCCAGCCGTGCGATCGCGCGCAGCTCCGGCCAGCGGACCTCGCGCTCGACCTCGGGGAGCTGGATGCCGACGCCGATGGGCCGTCCGGCGGCGCGGGGGATGGTGCGCCCGGACATTGGCTGGCCATCGCGCTCGGACATCGTCCCACGCTACTCCATCGGGCCTCCGGCACGGACTAGCATGCGTCCATGGCCACGCCCTCGATCGCCCCGGTCTCGTCACGCCCCTCGGCGGCCACGCTGGCGCGGGCCGGCCTGTTCATCGTGGTCGTGCTCGCAATCGCCACCGTCTTCGTGGCGATCGTCGAGGGCGCGGGCGGCGCCGACCTCGACGGCTCGCCGATCTACCTCGTCGCCGTGGTCATCGTCGCGACCCGGCTGCGCACGGCGGCCGGCATCGTCACGGCCGTCGCCGCGTTCGTCATCTACAACCTGCTGTTCACCGAGCCGCGCTACACGCTGACCGTCGCGGACCCCCGCGAGTGGCTCGACCTCGTCCTGTTCCTGTTCGTCGCGCTCGTCATCGGGCGGCTGGCGGGGATCGGGGCGGACCGCGCGGCGGAGGCCGAGTCACGCGCCGCCGAGTCCGAGGCCCTGTACGGGATCACGCGCATCCTCGCCGCCGACGGCCCGGACGTCGCGCTGCCGGCCGTCGCGCGCAGCCTCGTCGCCGACGCGGGGATGGACCGCGTCTGGTGCACGCTCGAGGACGGCGGCGGGGAGCGGACGGTCGCCGACACCGGGAATGGACCCGTCGGACCGGCGCCGCCCGTCGTCCAGGTGCTCATGGCCGACCGCGGGGAGCCCGCCTGGGTCCGGACCCACGGGGCGCATCCGGGCGCCGACCGTCGGGGGCCGGACGAGGGACGACGGACGCCCGGGGTCGAGCGCCGGCTGCCGGCGGGGCTCCGCACGGGCAGCGAGCATCGCTACAAGGTCCGGCTCGAGTCGGACGGCGAGCCGGTCGGTGCCCTGTGGGGGACGCGCGCCGCCGACCGGCCCGAGCCGTCGCATGGCGAGACCCGGCTCCTCGCCCTGGCGGCCGCCCAGGTCGGGCTGGCCGTCGGCCGGGAGCGGTTGCGCCAGCAGGCCCTCGCCGCCGAGGTCGCCCGCCGCGACGCGGCGCTGAAGAGCGCGCTCGTCGACTCCGTGTCCCACGACCTGCGGACGCCGCTCGCCGGCATTCGCGCGGCAGCCGGCACGCTCGCCGATCCCGAGCTCGAGCGCACGCCCGAGGAGGTGCGCGCGACGGCCACCCTGATCGAGGACGAGACCAAGCGCCTCGACCGGATGGTCGGCGGTCTCCTGGACCTGAGCCGCATCCAGGCGGGCGAGATCAAGCCCGACCGGGAGGCGCTCGACGTCGAGGACGCGGTTCGGAGCGTGCTCGTCCGGATGGCCCCGGTCGTCGGGCCGCGGCACGTCGAGGTCGACATCCAGCGCGACCTGCCGCCGGTCGCCGGCGACGCCGCGTTCGTGGACCAGTGCCTGGCCAACCTCGTCGAGAACGTCGCCCGGCACACGCCCGAGACGGCGACCGCGTGGATCCGGGCCCATCCGCTCGACGACGGCGGGCCGCTCGGGGTGGAGATCGAGGTCGAGGACGACGGGCCGGGCGTCGACGCCGAGGCCGCGCGGCACCTGTTCGAGCGCTTCTACCGGGGTCGCGCGGCGCGGCCCGGGACGAGCGGGATGGGCATCGGGCTCGCGATCGTCCGCGGGCTGACCGAGGCGATGGGCGGGACGGTGTCCGCGGCGCGCGGGTCGGCCGGCGGGCTCCTGATCCGCATGCGGCTGCCGGCGATGCCGCCCCCGGCCGAGGATCCCGGCGCGCCGTGACCAACGGACCCCACGTGCTCTACGTGGAGGACGAGGCGGCGGTCCGCGAGCCCACCGCGTCGAGCCTCCGGGAGCACGGCTTCCGCGTGACGACGGCCGCCACGGCCGGCGACGGCCTCACGGCCTGGGCGGACGATCGCGCGGACGTGATCCTGCTCGACCTCGGCCTCCCCGATCGCGACGGCGACGTCGTGATCCGCCGCGTGCGCAAGGAGTCGACCGTGCCGATCCTCGTGATCTCGGCGCGCAGCCAGGAGTCCGACAAGGTTCGCGCGCTCGAGATCGGCGCGGACGACTACGTCACCAAGCCGTTCGGCCTGGAGGAGCTCCGGGCGCGGGTGGCGGCGCTGCTCCGCCGCGCCGGCGGGGCCGACGCCGACCAGGCCGGGATCGTGCGGGTGGGTCCGCTCGTCCTCGACCCTGCGCGTCGAACCATCACCTGCAACGGCTCGGTCCTCGACCTCACCCCGCGCGAGTACGAGCTGCTGAAGACGATGATCGCGCACCGGGGACGTCTCCTCACCAAAGGCCGCCTCCTGCGCGCGGTCTGGGGATCGGCCTACGGCGACGAGGGCCACTACCTCCACGTCTACGTCAGCCGCGTCCGGCGCAAGCTCGACGCCGCCGACCCGTCGGGGCGCTCCAGCGGCCTGATCGTCGCGGAGCCAGGGGTCGGCTATCGGATCGGCAACGGCGACGACGAAGGCGACGGTGAGGTCGGCGACCGGCGCGACGGTTGAGCGGTTGTTGAGCGCTCGGTGGCCCTTCGCGCGGCCATCCCTCTTGGGCGGGCCGCCTAGGTTGGAGGCATGGAGACGAACGTCGGGCTATCCCTGCCCGGCATCCTCGCGCCTCGGCGCGAGCCCACCGATGTGCCAGGCGCGATGGACGCGCCTGCGACGGCATTCGACGCGCCCGTCGCCGAGCCGGTCCCGTATCGGGCTCCGGCCGTCCCGGCCGACCTGCCCAACGGGGACGACCAGGCCTACGCGGCCGCCGAGCTCGTCCGCCTCGGGTACGCCACGCGCGTCACGCTGGTCAACGCCACGCTCGACGACGCGCTGCCCGACACCTGGGAGATCCGCGGCACGCCCGTCGGCCTCGTGCGCCTCCCGGCGAGCCGCTCGCGCCTGACCGCCGGGCCGCGCTGACCGTCCGCCGCTCGTTCGCGCCCGGGCACGATGACCCGGCCCTGCTCATCGACCGAGCACGCCCTCGCCCGTGATCAGGCTCAGCGCGAGGTCGATGTCGGCGCTGCCGACGATGCCCGTCGCCTTCGCGCGCACGATCCCGTTCCCGTCGACGACGAAGACCCAGGGCATCTTCGTCGACGGCCATGTCGCGTCGCCCAGCCCGAACGCGCGGGTCGACGCGTTGACCGGCGGGCTGGCGATATCGCCGTCGAGCACAGGCTCCCCGGTCACGATCTGGTACGGGAACGGCTCGAGGTGGATGAAGGTCACGTCGGGCCAGCGGTCGATGAGGTAGCGCACCATCGAGATCGCGCGGCCGCACGCCGGCGACACCTTGAACCGGGCCGAGTCGATCACGATCACGTAGGGACGGCCCGCGGCGCGGGCGTCGGCCGTCGACGACTGGTAGAGCCGGACGTCCGACTGCGGCTGGGTCGAGATCGCCAGCAGGTTGCCGCCGGCATCGGCGAGCGTCGGCGTGTCGACGTCAGGCGCCGGGCCACCGAGCGGCGCCGAGCCACCCGGGTCGAGCGCGTCGAGCGTCACCTGCCCTGTCGAGGTCCCTGCGGTCACGTCGAGCCGCCACGACCCCGGGCTGGGGATGTCGACGGTGGCGACGTAGGAGACCTGCGACTCGCCCGCCGGCCGCACGGCGACCGCCGCGACGTCGGACCCGACCGGCACGCCGTCCGCCCCGACCACCTGGACGGAGACCGGCGCCGATCCGTCAAGCGGCATGCCCATCGGGTCGGCGAGCGACAGGATGACCGGGCTCTGCCCGCCCGCCCAGACGCTGGTCGACACGACCGTGGCGCGGAGGTCCCCCATCGGCATCGGCACGGACGTCGCCGCGACCGCGGCCGCCGAGGCCTGCGGCGACCCGGCGGCCGACGACGGCGCGGCCGACGGCAGGCGCGGCATCGGACGGCGCCGGTTGCCCGGTCATGAGCCGCGTCAGCCACGCCTCGATCGACTCGACCGGCGTCCCGTACGGGAACGAGGCCCGGAGCCGGCCCGCGCCGTCGACCAGGAAGATGTCGGACGTGTGCGACATGCCGTACGCACCGGAGCCGGGCTCCGCCTCCTCCTTCGCGTACCGCACCGACCACGCGTCGGCGTTCCGGCGAACCTCGTCCGGGGCGCCGGTCAGGCCCGTGAACGCCGCCGGCAGGTACCGCAGGTAGGCCTTCATGGCGGCAACGTCGTCGCGGTCGGGGTCGATCGACACGAACACCGCCCGCGCGCCGGCAGGGCTGGCCGCGAGCGCCTGGCCGATCAGGCCGATGCTCTCCGGGCAGACGTCGGGACAGTGCGTGTAGCCGAAGAACACGAGGACCGGCCGGCCGGCGAGCGACGCCAGCGTGAACGGTTGGCCGTCCTGGTCGGTGAGCTCGAGCGGTGGCGCGGGTCGGGCGGCGACCTCGAAGCCCGCGGTGTCATTGCGGCCGAGCAGCACGAGCCCGACCAGGCTCACGGCGACGAGCGCGAACCCGATCAGCACGATCGCGCCGGCGACGACGGCGCGACGGTCGACCGGGGCGGGCGGCACGGGTGCGCTCGGGCGAGGTCCTGCTGGGGTCATCGACAGCTCATGGTCCGCGGCCGGTGGCCGCAGGGGGATCGCGGGCAGTCTCGCAGTTCTGCGCCGATCGTGGCCGGGCGCAACGGCCCGATCCCGCCGGGCCGGCCGGCAGGTCCACCCGACCGGTGCGGGCAATCAGCGGCGGCGCGGGCTCCGGCCGGCCATCGAATGCCAGGCCCACCACGCGGCGAACCCGAGCAGGAGGCCGACGGTGTTGAGGATCCAGTCGTCCACGTCGAGGTGGCGGTACCGGAAGCCGAGCAGCGAAGGAGATCGCGGCCTGGGCGGCCTCGATCGAGCCGCCGATGACGAGCGCGGCCGGCAGGAACACGCGCCAGCTGCGCAGTCGCGGGACGAGGATCGGCAGGTAGACGCCCGCCGGCGCGAGGACGAACAGGTTGGCCAGGGCGATGACCCGGGCCCCGGTCCCGCCGACGCCCGCGAGGGCCGGGCCGATCGTCGCGAACGGGACGAGGTTGAGCGACTCGCCTGCGGTCCCTGCCGCCCACGCCCGCCCGCCGGCGATCAGGCCCGGGTCGACCGGGAGCGGGAACAGCGCGACCGACGCGAGCACGACCAGGTGCGCCACGGCGATCAGCGCAACCAGCGTGCGCCACGCGCCCAGGCGAAGCGCGAGCACCACGAACACGGCCGGAACCGCCGCGATGTAGGCCACGCCGCCGCCGAGCATCCGATCCTCCCTCGCTGGTCTCCGGGCTTCGACGGCCCGTGCCGTCGCGGCGCGACGCCAGAGCGGCGATCATCTCGGCATGCGCTACGGCATCGTGCTCACGACCGGCGACCCGCGGCTGGCGGCCGACCTCGCGGCGGAGGCCGAGGACGCCGGCTGGGACGGCGTGTTCACCTTCGACGCGATCGCGATCGGCGCGGACCCGATGTACGACCCGTGGATCGTGCTCGCGGCGATGGCGATGCGGACGCGGCGCGTCAGGCTCGGGGCGATCGTGTTCGCGCCCGCGCGCCGCCGGCCGTGGAAGCTCGCCCGCGAGGCCGTCTCCCTGGACGTGCTGTCGGGCGGCCGCCTCGTGCTCCCGGTGGGGCTCGGGACGCTCGACGACGCGGGCTTCGGCAACGTGGGCGAGCCGACGCCGGCACGGGAGCGGGCCGAGCGGCTCGACGAGACCCTCGCGATCCTCGACGGCCTTGAGTCCGGCGAGCCGTTCGGGTTCGACGGCGAGCACTACCGGTTCGCCCCGATGACCTTCCTCCCACGCCCCGTCCAGCGGCCGCGGATCCCCGTCTGGGTCGTGGGCGCGTGGCCGCACGAGCGGTCGATGCGGCGCGCGGCACGCTGGGACGGGATCTTCGTCCAGGCCCAGGGTCCGGACGGCAAGCCGGCGAGCGGACCCGAGGTGCTGCCGCCGATCGTGGACTGGCTGCGGCGGGAACGACCGCCGGAGCTGCGCGACCAGCCGTTCGACGTCGTCGTCGACGGCGTGACGCCGGCCGCCGACCGCGAGCGCGCCGCGGCCATCGCCGGCGCCCACGAGGCGGCGGGCGCGACGTGGTGGATCGAGTCCGACTGGTCCGCCGACACCGTCGACGCGCTTCGCGCACGGATCGCGGTCGGCCCGCCGCGCGCCTGACGACGCTCAGCGGAGCGTCGCGGCCGTCCCCTGCCGTCGCCGCAGCGCCCACGCGACGCCGAGCCGGGTCGGCCGCGACCCCCGATCAATCCGGGGTGACGACGAGGGTGCCGGTCATCCCGTAGGCCTCGTGGCCCGGCAGGTGGCAGACGTAGGTCAGCGTGCCGGGCGTCGTGAACGTGACGGTCGTCGTCCGCGTCGTCCCGGCGTCGATGCTGACCTCCGTCGGCCGTGCCGAGTGGTACGGCTCGGTCCCGGTCCGGTGGCGCTGGTGCACCGCCTCGTCGCCGACGATCCACTCGTGGTCGATCGGGTCGGTGTTGTCGATCACGAACGTGATCGGCCGGTTCGCCGGCACGACGATCGCCGCCGGCTGGTAGTGCGAGTAGTGGATCGAGATGTCGATCTCGAGCGGCGCCGGCTCGCTGGCCACGGCGAGCACCATGACGGCCGCGCCCAGCACGGCGACCATGCCCAGGCCCAGCGAGACGGCAGCCCGAACGGGCGACATGCGATTCGGTGCCTAGCCGGCCCGCCGGCCGGGCTGGTAGCGCGCCAGGAACACGATCCCGAGGATCCCGACCAGCGAGACGGTGATCGCGAGCAGCAGGCGGTCGGGGTCGAGGCCGCGGCTCGCGTCCTCGATCGTCCGGGCGACCGGGCCGATCCCGGGCATGACGAGCCCGGCGTCGATCCGCGACGGGGCGTTGGCGCCGCTCGCGTCGATCGCGAGGTCGTACGTGAGGTGGGACGCGGTGGCCTCGACGGCGACCTTGGTCAGCCACGCCGAATCCGGGATCCATTCCATGCCGCGGTCGCTGCGGAGGTCGTCGAGCAGCGTGGCGGTCGCGGCGGCGCTGTGGTCCAGCCGGATCCCGTTCTCGCCGGTCGGAACGGGGAGCAGCGCGGGCGCGTTGTCGGTCATGAGGTAGACGTCGGCCTCCACAGGCTCGTCGCCGGTCTTGCCGAGCGCGAGGATCCGCAGCGGCACCCACGGGTTGTCGGTCGGGATCGTGATGTGCACCGGCGTCCCGTCGCCGACCTGTTGACCGCGAGCCGCGGCGGCATCGGCGTCGAAGGCGGCGGCCAGGAAGATCTGGCTGCGCCGGGCGTAGAAGTCCAGGACCTCGGGGGCGTCCGGCGGGAGGCGGAAGCCGTGCGCCTTGGCCCAGGCCCCGATGTCCGCCGAGCCGCCCTTGAGGACGGTGATGTCCAGCGCATCGATCTGGACGTTCATCAGCTCGACGGCGCCGGCGGACGCTGCGGCGAGATCGGCGGCGCGGAAGGCCTCCGGCACGGGCGGGTTGGTCTCCCGGATCAGGCGCTGGAGGGTCCAGTCGCCGCCCTTGACGACGCTCGACGGGACGCCGGGCAGCGGGGTGATCGAGCCGAAGGCGCCCCCGCCGCCGGCGAACTGGAACGCCGTGACGTAGTGCTCCTCGCCGTCGTGGTAGCCGGCGAAGGTCGTGGTCCGCAGCAGGTTGACGGCGCCGTTGGGCCCGATGAGGCCGCCGCAGGCGAGCACGGGTGCCGCCGACAGGAGGAGGCCAAGGGCCGCAGCCGGGAGGATGATGCCGAGTCGTCGCATCGGTCGATCTCCAGGACGGGCGGACGAGGAGTGTCCGCGTGGCGTCCTGACGCCGACCCGCCGCGACCGGTTCCCCCCGGTTCGGCCCGGGCGCTACATGGAGGGCGTGTACTCGCCCCCCAGGAAACGGTCCGGGTCGTCCCGAAATTCGAGGAAGCAGCCCTTCCCGCAGAACACGTACTCGTGGTCGGCGTGGACGAGCGACAGGCCGCGCGCCTTCGCGTCGTCCGGGTCCACATGCATGCCGCAGACCGGGTCCTCGTCGTCGGCGATCGTTCGGGTGTCGGTCATCGGGCGCTCCTAGCTCGGATACTCCCCCACAGTATCACTGGGCAGTGCCCTCGAGCTCTAGCAGCTCCACCTCGAAGCTCGCCCGGAGCGCGGCCTGCTCGCCCTCGTCGAGCCACGTGGATGCGATGCCCTCGACCCCGATCCGGGCCACCTGCGCCAGGTCGTAGCCCTGGCCCGCCGCGAGGGCCGCGTACTCCCGGCCCAGGTCCCACTCCATCATCGCCGGGTCGTCCGTGTTGACCGTGAGCAGGAGGCCGGCGTCGCGCATCGAGCGGAACGGGTGCTCGGCCAGGGACGGGAAGCGGTTGGCGATGACGACGTTGCTCCATGGGCACACCGTCAGCGGGATCTGTTCGCCGGCCATGCGGCGGACGAGCTCCGGGTCCTCGACGATCGCGACCCCGTGGTCGATCCGCTCCGCGCCCAGGACGTCGAGGGCGATCGCGATGTTCGACGGGCCGGCCCCGACGGCCTCGCCGGCGTGGAACGTGCGCCTGAACCCGTGGCGCTTGGCCGCGGCGAGCGCGGGCTGGAACGCCCGGAAGTCGACGCCGAGCTCTGTCGAATCGCCGCCGATCCCGATCACGCGCTCGGCGCGTCTGGCCCGCCGCAGCTCGTCCAGCGCCTCGACCAGCTGGAGGCCCGCCTCGGGCCCGTAGGCGCGGTCCATGTCACCGATCAGCACGCAGCGGACGCCGGTGGCAGCCTCGGCCCGCGCGATCCCCTCGCTCAGTCCCGCGACGATCTCGCCCAGGTCCTGGCCGGCCGCGAGGTGGCGCGCAGGCGTGAAGAACATCTCGCGGTAACGGAGGCCGTGGGCGTGCCCGTCGACCAGGGATTCCTCAGCGATCCGCGCCCAGTCGTCGCGATCGGTCAGCAGCTCCTGCACGAGCCAGAAGATCGACAGGAACGAGTCGAGCGAGTCGTAGCGGTAGAGCTCGGTGGGGTCGTTCACCGGCAGCGCCCGGCCCGCCTTGCGCGCCAGATCGACCACCGTCGTCGACCGGACCGAGCCCTCCACGTGGCAGTGCAGCTCGACCTTCGGGATCCGATCCCACGCGTTGCCGGCCGGCGTCGGCCCGTCCGCGTCCAGGCCCATGGTCACGCCCTCCGCTGACCCCCTCCGAGGCCGTCGCGCCTCGAAGAGAGTCTGACGCGGCGGAGAGGGCGCCGGGGCGCCGTCAGGCCTTGATCAGTGACAGGACGTTGCCGGCCGGGTCCTTGAACCAGGCGATCTCCGGGCCCTGCCCGCGCATGACGCCGTCGGGATCGGTCTTGAGGCCGGGCATGTCGTAGCGCTCGAACTCGACGCCTGCGTTGCTCAGGTGGGCGCGGTCGGCGTCGAAGTCCTTCGACCGGAAGTTCAGGACGGTGAAGGTGGCCGGCTGGTGGTCGGGCTTGGGATAGAGGAACAGGGTGCCTCCACCCGACAGCGCGATCGACAGGTTGCCGTCGCCGTCGGTGACGTCGAGACCGAGGGTCTCGCCGTAGAAGCGCTTGGCGGCCTCCAGGTCGTCGACCGAGAAGCCCGAGAAGGCCTGAGTATCGCGGAGCATGGGCACGTCCTTTTCTGTCATTCCGGGCGGTCGGAGCATTCGTCAACGCGCCTCGCGGTGGCGCCACACGGAGTCGGCGGCGGTGGCAGCCGGGTTGCTGACGCGACCCGGCGTCCGGCTAGGGCTGCCGCCGAGGGCCCGTGCGGGCGAGGTAGGCGGCGGCCGATGCGACGCCGACCAGACCGAGGAGCAGCCACACGATGTCGTTGCGTGGCGTGGGATCTGGCGAGGGATCGGTATCGGTCGCGGGGGCCGCAGGGCGCGCCTCGGTCGGCGGGGCCCCAATCGGAGAGTCGACGATCGCCGCGACGGTGAAGCCGCCCGTGTTGTCCGTGTCCGGCTTGCATTGCTTCTTGCCGTCGACCACGAAGCAGTTCTCCGGCGTTTCGGGCGTCCGGTACTTCACCAGCATGGCGTCGGCCTTCGACAACCCGTTGGGCGCGTCGACCTCCTTGACCCAATAGTCGCCGGGCAGGCCGGGGTTGTAGACCGCGTACCCGTGGGTCGCCTTGAGCGTGGCGACGACACCGCCGTCGTCGGCGTTGGGCTCGTACTTGCCGTCGCCGTCGTCGACGCGGATCTCGAACACCGCCCCGCCGACGAACTTGTCGTCATTGCGCGTGCTCGTGCCCCTGTCGTTGACCTTGGCGATGATCAGCGGCGGGGGACTGGTCTCCTCCTCCGCGCTGCTCGACGGACTCACGGACTCCGTGGGCTCGACGCTGCCTGACGGGGCTTCGCTCGGGCTCGCGATCTCGCTTTCGACCGGCGACGACGCGGTGGCGGATTCGCTCGGGCCTGCGCTCCCGCTCGGGGCCACGCTCTCGCTCGGCGGCGGCTCGCTGCCCTCGCTTGGGATCTCGCTCTCGACAGGCGTCGGCTCGGACGGCGCGACGCTGGCGGACGGTTCCGCGCTCGCCGATGCCGAGGCTTCTTCGCTGGCCGACGCGGAAGGCGCCTCGCTGGCGGGCGCCTCGCTCGCGGACGCAGAGGGGGCCTCACTGGGCGGCTCGGGCGGGCTCACGCTCGCCGACGCCGACGCGGGCGCGGTCGGCGTGGGCGGGGCGGTCGGGGTGGCCGTCGGCTTGGGCGTCGGCGTGGGCGTGGGGTTCGGGCAGGTGATCACGACATCGAGCCGGCGGTTGGCGACGGCCGAGGTGTCGCCCTTCCCGTCGGGCTGGACCTCGGCGTGCACGTTGAGTCCGCCATCGCCGAGGTAACTGCCCGGATCCAGGTTGAACGACGCTTCCCACGCCTTCGCCCCGATGTAGGCGAAGTTCGGCGGGCTCCCGCCGGGCGGATCACTTCCGTCGACGAGCTTGTCCGTCTGGCCGAGCTTGACGTAGTTGTCGTTGTCCGACGGCAGGATCGACCAGCCCTGGACCGCCACCACGTGGACATAGAACGTGTTCGTGCCGCAGTCATAGCGGCCGTAGAGCTTCGACAACACCGGCTTCTCGGGGTTGGCGGCCTGGTACATGTCCGACAGGAAGTCGGCGCCCTGGCTGTCCCAGTCTCCGTTGTGCCCGTCGATGTCGATGCCTGCCGGCGTCACGATCCGCACGTTGGAGACGGCCGCATACCCCACCCGCGGGATGGAAACGGCCACAAGGGCCCCCCCCGCGAGCAGGATGGCCGCGAACCGACGAGCTGTCAGGCGACGCATCGATGCCCTCCGTGCAGGCGGAGTTTATGCCCGCATGGCAAACGCTCGGCATCGCGTCCCGGTATCCGGCCGCCGCGGAGCGTTGATCAGCGGGTATGGAGCTCGAACACTGGACGTCCCTCGGCGGCACTGTTCGGGTCATCGAGATCGGTCCCGTCGACGATCCGGATGAAGCTGCGACCGAACGGGATGGCCCGTGCGGCGGGGTCGAGGACGTCGCGGAAGAACACGACCCGTTGGGCTCGGTCCAGCTCGGTCGCTGTGACCTCCTCCGACCTGCGGCGAACGGTGATGGTGGCGCCGCCGGCCGCGCGCAGGTTGCGCACCCAGTTGACGTCGCCCCACGGGGCCCAGATCCACCGCCTGCCCGAGACGTCGATGATCGCGACCGGAGTCGTGCGGGGGGTCCCGGTCGTCCGGCCACGAATCGTGATCAGGCCGTTGAACCCAAGCGGGACGCCGGCGGCGAGGACGCGCTTGGCGACCCCACCGAACATCGTCACCCAACGGGGTGCGCGCCCGGCGGTGACCGCGCCGGCATTGGTGATCCGTTCGCTCATGGCTGAGCCTCCTTCGGGCATCGATCTGGATTCCGGTGTCACACAGGGGACCCCGACCGCGGCCGGAACGTGACCGCCGCCCGGTTGACCAGACCGTCAGCCGGCGACCACCGTGAGATCCAGCTGGCCAAGGCGGTCGGGGTCCGCGAGCACGTCGATCGCGACGATCCTGCCGCCGCTGACGGTCATCGCCAGGACCGCGAACGGGCTCCCATCGGGTGCCCACGCCACACCTCCGGGCGTGCCATTGACGAGGATCCGCGTCGCGGTCTCGGCGAAGGCGCGGAAGGACATCGCCTGCTCGGCCACCGCCTGGGCGCCGCGGACCCGCGTGGCGAGGGCCGGGCGCGCCATCCCGCCATCGGAACGCAGCTCGACGTCCGGGTCGAGGACGACCAGGAGCCGTTCGAAGTCCCCGTCGCGCGCCGCCGCCAGGAAGGCGTCGACGACGGCCCACTGGCCATCGAGATCGACGTCGGGCACGGGTGCGCCCTGAACCCGACGACGCCCGCGGCTCGCGAGCTGGCGGGTGGCCGTCGGCGTGCGACCGACGATCGGGGCGATCTCGTCGAACGGCACGGCGAACACGTCATGCAGCACGAACGCGACGCGCTCGGCCGGCGCCAGCGAGTCGAGCACGACGAGCAACGCGAGCCCCACCGAATCGCCCAGCAGGGCCTCCTGCTCGGGATCCATGCCCGCCTCGGGGCTCACGATCGGATCCGGCACGTGGGTCTCGAGGGGCGCCTCGCGCCGCGTCCTGCGCGACCGCAGCATGTTGAGGCAGACCCGGCCCACGACCGTCGTCAGCCAGGCCCGCAGGTTCTCGACCTCGCTGGTGTCCGTCCGGCTCAGGCGGATCCAGGCCTCCTGGACCGCGTCGTCGGCTTCGCTCACCGAGCCGAGCATGCGGAACGCCACGCCGCGCAGGTGTGAGCGGTTGGCCTCGAAACGCTCGGCGAGCCAGTCCTGATCGTTCATCGAGTCACATCTCTGCGGTTGATGGGGTCATGCCGTTGACCCGCGAACCCGCGTCCATGTGACCAGAGATCCGGCGTGAGTGACCCGATCATGGTCGGGGCGGTGGGATTCGAACCCACATCCTCGTGCTCCCAAAGCACGTGCGCCACCGTTGCGCCACGCCCCGACTGATTTCGTGCTCAGGAAGCGCATGTGCTTCCTGTTTCCGGCCCTTGACGATGGCCTCCGCCGCTCTTGGTGCATTTGCGTGTCGCCCATTCGAGCCACCAACGACGCACTCGGAGCAGCTTTGGCCACGCCCCCGACCGCCGATGAGCATCATACGGCGCCCTGCGACGTGCTCCGGCTCCGGGCGTCGGGGCGGCGGCACCCCGTCGCCCAGCGGATGAGCACTGCCACCCTCCGCCAGGTCCCGATCGTGCGGGCGCACCGCGGCCTCGACGCCGGCAGGGTCGGATCGCATCAGGGCCGGTCTACAGCCCGTCAGCCGTCAGTGCGGGGTTCATCGATCTCGGTGTTGTCACGCCGCAAGTCATGTGAACCGTTTGCGAGAGGGACGTCCAGAGCGAGCGTGCACTGCTCCATTCGCCCTCGAAGATCGGCGGCCCGTTGTTCGTGAGGCTGCGTCGGGTCCGAGGTGAGCTCCATCGCCTTCCACGCCGCTGCGAGGACCCGCAGTTCCTCGGCCCAGCGGTGCTGCGAGTGGTAGATGGCCGCCCTCTTTGGAGCTTCTAGTGGGCCGAGCAGGGTACTGCGCGAACCGCGACCTGGTCATGGCTTGGAGAAGGCGGCGAGGTCGTAGCGGCAGCCGTCGCGATCTGAGTTTCTAGCTCCTCGCCCGGCTGATCTCACGGAGGAATGGGCGTACTGCCTCGGCGAGCTCGTAGGGGTGGTCGTGATACGCGGCGTGCGTGCCCGGAGTGCTCGTGACATCGACGCCCAGCCGCTTACCGAGCCGGCCGGCGATCTCGGCGAAGAAGGGGAGGCCATTTTCGCTGACGAGCAGTCGCACTGGCGCGGAAAGCCCGGCCAGGGCCTCCTCGCTGGGCAGGTAGAGCTCGTAGGTCCCAAGCTCCACCCCGAACAAGGTGCTGGCGGAAGCGCGCAGGCGCTCACGGAGCGCAGGCGCCAGCCCGTTCCAGCCGTCGTCTCCGGCCACGTAGCACCAAAATCGCTCCACGGCAGCCGGCGGACCGCCGGTCTCCATCGCCTCCTGGGTCAGCGCCCTCACAGGGGCTCGAACGGCGTCGAAGTCGTCGACCAAAGCGTACAACCCCGGGTCATGCAGGATCGCCCCGCGCACCGATCCAGGATGACGGACCATCAGACACAGCACGAAATTGCCCCCGCCGCTCGTGCCGAAGACCGCCGCGGGACCCGTCCCGAGCGCATCCAATAGCGCCGCCGCGTCATCAGCCTGCTCCTCTGGTGAGGTCGTCTCCCAGCCATCCGGGACCGGGCTGCGCCCGTTCCCTCGCCGGTCGTAGCTGACAACGGCGAACTCGTCGGCCAGCAGGTCCGCGAGTACGTCGAAGTGGCCGCCGTCCCCGGTCGCTCCCATGATCAAGAGGACAGGCGGTCCGGTACCCCGAATCTCGTAATAGAGCTCGGTCCCGTTGACAGCGACTCTCGGCATCGCAGCTTTCGATCGGCCTCTTCAGGCGAATTCTCTCCTTCTCCCCGTGGCAGTACAAGCGCTCCAAGCGAGGCCTCTCGCTCGGCGGGCTCTGGAGGAGCTTCGGATCCGGCACATCCAAGGCGAACCAGCCTGCGTTCGAGATCGTTCGCGGGACCGTGGACCGCCTGATGCAAGAAGCAAGGCAAGCCCGCGCCTACCCCGCTCTACCGCCCACGAGCAACGTACCCGATGTCCCCGACCAGTTGAGAAGACTCGGCGAGCTGCGCGCAGCAGGCATCGTGACCGGCGCCGAGTTCGAGGGAAGAAAGCCGAGCTGCTCGCGCGGATGTAGCGGCTCCGTCGGTCCCGATCCAGATTGCGTCGGGGAAGGGGGAGGGTCCGTCGCTCCGAGCCGTGCTCAGATAGCCCCTAATAATCGATGCCTTCGCCGCTCGCCCGCTCGTGCTCGGGCGGGCCCACCCTAGGCCGCTTAGCCCCCAGCGGCTCCCAAAGCACGTGCGCCACCGTTGCGCCACGCCCCGACAAGTTTCGTGCTCAGGAAGCGCATGTGCTTCCTGATTTCGGCCCTTGACGATGGCCTACGCCGCTGAAGCGCAATCGGTGGTCATCGGCTCGATCACCCTGCGCCCACAGCGATCCAATTGCCAATCGTCGGATGCCTCGCCCTGATCATACGGCCAGCTCGGCCCGCCATCCTCCTGGCCTCGTCACGAGGCATCACGCAGCTCCTTCGCCGCTCGCCCGCTCAAGCTCCCACGGGCCCACCCTAGGCCGCTTAGGCCTCAGCGGCTCTCAAAGCACGTGCGTTACCAGGCCACGCTACTCCCCGTCGATTCGTGCTCAGGAACCATACGCACGCACCACGGTGCGCCAACTCATCGCTAAGGCCGAGGCGGCCGGCGCGTTATGCACGCTTTCTGGCCGGCCGGGTCATGCCGCGAGCCGCGCCGCTGATCCGTCGCGAGCGTATCGAGGTGCGCGTCACCGACCTCCTGAACGATTGGGGCGCCCAGCACCACCATGGTGATTTCATCTGACGAGCAGGCATAGGCCGATCGCGATAGGCGTCACCATAGGCAGCAATGGGATCCCCTCTGACGTAACCAAGGACACTCCTGCCCAAGCCACTCCCCACCCGACGGTGGCCCATGCGACCCAAGCTGGGATCAAGCCGGTCTGGAGGAGGGCCCATCCAAAGCCCGCCGTCGCCACCAAGCCGAGCACCAGATAGATCCGCAACGATGCGTCGGCCGCCACTCGAAGCGGCTCGTAGTAGGCCGGCTCGACCGATGTGCGAGCCGTTTCCTCCGCCGCCAGTAGTGTCGGCGGCACATGAAGCGCCCAGAAGACGCAGGTCAGGACGATCGCGATCAGGAACAACACCGCGGAGAGCGTCGAGACGATCGTGTCTCCTGCGTCGCCGAGGAGGATCGCGAGCATCACGTACCCCACGGCCGCCACGATCCACCCCAGGAGGATGAGGTTGCATCCCCGCCGATACTCTCCCGGATGCTTGGCGATGATGACGAGCTTTTCCTTCTGGGAAGCCTTGAGCACGTCCCCGAACTCGGACCTGGTGAACAGGTAGGCCAGGCCGCCGTGATAGATGAGCGTGCTCAGAATGAGCAGGATGCCGGTAGCTGTGACCGGGCTCATGACAGGGGCTTGAGCACCATGTCGGCGATGACCAGAACGTAGATCCCCGCGTCGATCGCGAAGATCCGCAGCAGCCGGGATCCCAGGACGTCGGCCTCGATGTCGCGTCCCTCTCGGACGGCGTCGCCGAGCGCCGATACGAACGGGACGCTCACCCGCGCTCCGTAGACGATGATCGCCAGGAACATCGCGTAGGCGATGAGCAGCCATGGGGCCCCGAGGTCGTAGCCGCCGACGAGCGCCGCCGCCAGCCCGAGCAGGCCCCCGAGGATCCCGAGGGGTGGGACGAGGCGGCCGCTCCGCGCGTAGGCCATCGCGATGCCTGGGATCGCGGCTGGCTGACTCCGGCGTGCGGCCACGATCAGGACCTGCGGTCCGGAGTGGAGCGTGACCACGGCAAACCAGGTGAGGACGTGCAGGAAGATCAGCACCGTGATCGGCATGCAGTGTCCCCTCCATGTCAGCAGCGTCGCTAGCATTGACGCTAGCATCGACGGAGTACGATGGCCGACGATGTGACGACTGTCAAGACCCCACACGGGCCGAACCCACCGACGCGGCGCGACCGGGCAGATGCCACGCGGCTGCGGATCGTCAAGGCCGCCTACGAGCTGTTCTGCGAGCGTGGCTATGCCGGGACGATGCTGTCTGATGTCGCCGCCGCTGCTGGTGTCGCCGTCCAGACGGTCCGGTTCAACTTCCACACGAAGGGTGAGCTGCTCAGCCGAGCCTATGACTACGCCGTGCTTGGCGAAGGTGAGCCAGTGCCGCCCCAGAAGCAGCCGTGGTGGGCGGCCGCGGCCGCTGCGCCTGACGTGACGGCTGCACTCCGGGACCTGGTTCCCGGCATCGGCGCGATCCTGGCGCGCGCCACTCCGCTGGACACGGTAGTCCGCGGCAGTGTCACCGGCGATCCCGAAACCGCCCGCGTCCGGGCGCTCCACGAGCGGTGGCGCGCGGAAGGCTATCGGGAGATGCTCGACATCCTGCTGTCGCAGGCACCGCTCCGCCCTGGCCTCACGCCCGAGGTGGCGACGCACCTGCTGCTGCTCTACATGGGCATGGACGTGTACCGGGTGCTCGTCCATGACCTGGCCTGGACCCACGAGTCATGGCGGGATTGGATCGTGGCGACGATATCGCTCGAGCTCTTCGGGACCGAGATCGCGAGGCCCAGGTGAAGCGTTTCCTGCGCGCCGCCTTGGTTCTGGCCGCTGCCGTTGATCCACCGGAGGCACGATGCTGAGGCTTCAACGGAGTGCATGGTGGCTGCTGCTGACCTTGACCATGCTCGTCGCGGTCATCGGCCTCAACCCCGTCATCAGCGGGATCAACGAGGACGCGAGCGTCCCGCTTGGAATCACCGGGCTGTCGGCCTCGGAACTCCAAGTGGAGAGCGCGCAAGGTTTCCGCCTCATCGACTTTGGCGTGCGCAGCGGTGGCCTTGATCTGATCATGATCGGTGCGCTGCTCAGCACTGTGCTTGTCTTCGGGTTCCGGCACAACCGGCGTTGGGCTTGGTGGGCGATGTGGAGCCTGCCCATCTGGGCGGCCTCGGTCTTCGCCTTGAACCTCGCATTCGGTGTCGCACCCGGTCAAGCCCCGCCGTCACCGATGATCTCGGGACCGATCGTTGTCATCCTCGCCGCTGCGCTCCTTCTCGTCAGCGCCCCTCGGTTCGTCGGGCACCCACCCGAGTAGGACGAGTGCGAGTTCGACATGCTGGAGTACGGGGCAGCGGCTGGCCTGGCACTCAAGGCGTGCCTGGCCCATGAGTTGAGCGTCGCCCCGCAACCTCTTCCTCCGATGGCTATGCCCTCGGTCAAGGGCTTGTCCTCGCAGCCCATTCCGACCACCTAGACGCGTCAGCCGTGGCTCGGCTCGATCCGTAGCAACCGAGAGCTTGACCCGACCACGCGCGAGCGTGGGCCGGGATCGCGATGGAGGTTCGCAGTTCACGCGGCCGCGGTGTGTGGCCTATCTTTCGGTCAATGCCCTCTTCGAGCCCCAAGAGCTCGCTGCCCGTCGGAACGGTCGCGTTCTTCATGACCGACATCGAGGGGTCGACGCTCCTCGTCGGTCGCCTTGGGGATGCTTGGCCGCGCCTTTTGGACGAGCACTTCGCGCTGATGCATGCGGCGGTGGACGGGCACGGCGGAACGTGGGTCTCAAGTGAGGGCGACTCCGTGTTCGCGGTGTTCCCCTCGGTGCGGCTCGCAATCGCGGCAGCGGTCCAGGCGCAGCGTGATACCGCAGCCCACGAGTGGCCGGGGGGAGCCCGTCTCATGGTGCGAATGGGAATTCATGCCGGTGAGGCGGTCCTGGGTGGCCGCGACTACACCGGTATCGACGTCCATCGGACGGCGCGTCTGTCCGCGGCTGGGCACGGTGGGCAGATCCTTGTTTCTGAAGCTGCGTGGGCGCTGGCACCCGACAACCCGGTCGCCGGCGTGTCATATCGGGACCTGGGCATCCATCAGCTTCGCGACCTGCCGGGACCCGAACGCATCCGCCAGCTGATCGGCCCGGATCTGGCCTCGGACTTCCAACCCCTGCGGACGCAGTCGCCGAACACCCAGACGAATCTGCCCGCGGCGATGACCCGGTTCGTCGGCCGGAAGCGAGAGCTTGGCGAGGTTTCCGAGCTCCTCCGAACCGAGCGACTTGTCACCCTCACTGGTCCAGGCGGCACGGGCAAGACGCGTCTCGCGATCGAGACTGCGCGATGGCTCCTCCGGAACTACGCCGACGGCATTTGGTTCGTGGCGCTCGATATCGTCCGCGAGCCCGCGCTGGTGCTGCCCACGATCGCCGCAACACTTTTCATACCCGAGCAGCCGGGCCGATCGATCGCAGATGTCCTGACCGAGCGCCTTGCCGAGAAACAATCTCTTCTGCTCCTCGACAACTTCGAGCAGGTGACGGAGGCGGCTTCCGAGATCGGGCGGCTGCTCGCCGCGGCGCGAGAGCTGAGAATCCTCGTTTCGAGCAGGGAACCCCTGGCCATCGCGGGCGAGACCATCTACATGGTCCCTCCGCTCGCGGTTCCCGCCGAGCCAGGCAAGCCGACTGCGGCGCAGCTCGAGGGCCTGGAAGCGGTCGATCTGTTCGTCGATCGAGCGAGGTCGGTGCGGTCGGACTTTCGCCTCACGGATGCGAATGCGTCTGCGGTCGCGGCCATCTGCCGCCGGCTCGACGGACTGCCCCTCGCCATCGAGCTCGCGGCTGCCCGCGTCGGCCTCCTCTCGCCGGACCAGATCCTCTCGCGCCTCGATCATCGTCTTACGCTTCTGGCAAGCTCGCATCGAGACCTTCCGGAGCGGCAGCGGACGCTGCGCGGAGCGATCGACTGGAGCCATGAGTTGCTCTCCCCACCCGAGCGGGCGGTCTTCCGTCGCTTCTCCGTCTTCTCGGGTGGCGCAGCCTTTGACGCGCTTGCCCAGGTGGTCGATCCCGGCGAGGAGCTGGACGTTGACCTCCTGGATCTGGCCTCGGCGCTGGTCGATCAGAGCCTCCTGCAATCACTCGCGGTGGGCGACGAGAACCGACTCGTGATGCTGGAGACGATCCGCGAATACGCCGCCGAGCAGCTGGCGTCATCTGGTGAGGAGCGGCTCGTGCGCGACCGGCATGCGGCCCACTTCCGGCGACTTGCCGAGGCATCCCGGAACGTCCTGACCGACCCGCGTCGTGACGAGATCCTGGATCAACTCGATCGAGAGCTGCCAAACTTCCGGGCGGCCCTGGGCTGGTCGCTCGAAGGCAGCGATCCCGACACCGGGCTCGCGATCGCAAGTGACCTTGAGGATTTCTGGCATTCGCGCGGCCACATCGGCGAGGGGCGGACCGCTCTCAAGATGCTCCTGGAGTCGACGGCGGACCGACCTCCGACTCCCTTGTCCACGCGGGCCGCGATCGTGGCGACGGGACTCGCGGCGTGGCACGTTGATTTCGCGACTGCTGCCGTGCTCGGTGCCGAGGCGTTGCGCCTCGCCGAGGAGTTGGGCGACGCGCCGTTGTTGATCGAGGCCAACTCCCGGATGGGCTGGGCGACCGTCGGACCTCAGCCGGCGATCGCGCGCGGCTACTTTGCCCGAGGGCTCGAGCTCTCTCGACAGATCGGCGACGATCGGCTCGTCCGGACCTCCCTGGGCGGCCTTTCACTTGCGCTCCTCAATCTAGGCGAGCTCGACGATGCCATGGCTGCGTCGATCGAGACCGTCGAACTCAATGAACGAGCCGGTGACATCTACAACGCGAGTTATGCCCGATTCGGGATCGCGCAGGTGAAGTTGCAGCGCGCCGACACCGCCGGGGCGCTGGTGGTCCTTGTCGAAGCATTGCGGGGGTTCCGCGCAGCTGGCGCAAACCTCGGAATCGCCCTCGCTCTCGATTACTTCGCGCTGATCGCGATCGAGACTGGCGACGCCGTCCGAGCGGTCCGCCTCGGAGCCTTGGCCGATCGGCTGCGCCGCGACTTCGGGGGCGGAACGTCGACCGCTATCTCGAACATGGAGCCGCCCCTGGAGCGGGCTCGGCGGTTGGTCGATCGAGCGACATTCGATCGCGCAGTCGAGCAAGGTGAGGCGTTGGATCTCGACGAGGCGGAGCGCGAAGGACTACGAACCACACAATAATCGGCGCCTACGCCGCTCGACCGCCGTGCTCAGTGGCCTCGACCGTACACCGCTTAAGCCCTCAGGGCTCCCAAAGCACGTGCGCCACCGTTGCGCCACGCCCCGATCGGGGACCTAGGCTACACCGGCGAACGTGGCGTGGTGCGTCATGGGCGGACTGCCTGCCACGAGCAGGCGGGGCTGGAAGGGTCGAGCCAACCGGTGGCTGTGCGGATCGTCGGGCCGACATCCGTGGGCACCAGGAGGAGCGCGTCCTTCGGCTCCTCCGGTGTCCCACCGTCCGGCACGGGGACGGCAACCGCCGACCCGTCCGGTGCCACACACCCAGGGCCGGTCAGGTTCAGGCCGGGATCGCCGATCGGGAGCTCGGGTCGACCATCGAGATTGGCGGCCCACAGGCCGTTGTCCCGGACATACACAAAGCTGTCGCCGTCCAGCCACATCGGGTAGCTGACCGCGCTGGGGCGTAGATCGGTGACCAGCGGCCGCTCTTGCCAGCCATCGCCGACTCGCTCCGCGAGGACGATGGCCTCGGGACCCAGCTGGCCGGACTGCTTGTCCTGCCGCGCGTACAGCAGCTCCATCCCGCCCGGCCGCCAGGCGAGCGGGGCGTCCTCCATGACCCTGACGTGCGAGGTGCTGACAGAGCTGACGTCGCCAGACGCGACATCGACCACGTTGACGTACCCGCGGACGACGGGGTCGTCTTGAGCTTCGGCGGCGGCGGCGAACGCGATCGTCGATCCGTCGGGCGACCAGGAGAGGCGGCCGATCCCCCATGGTCCGGTCCCCGGCACGAGCAGCGTCAGCGACGTGCCATCGGCATCGACGATGTAGAGCCCCGGATTGTCGCCCCCGGGGTAGTGGTAACCGACAAACGCGATGCGCGAGCCATCGGGCGACCAGGCGACCGGATTCCCGGACGTCAGGTCACCGGCGATCGAATGCCGGTTGCCACCGTTGGCGTCGATGAGCTGGAGGGTGCCTCGCCCGTCGTGTTGCGAGAGCGCGAGTCGCGTCCCGTCCGGCGACCAGACCGGGAAGGCGTCGTGTGGCGTGGGATCGGTGATCTCGTCGAACGTCCCTGACAACGGGTCCACGACCAGGATCTGGTCGATGACGGCCACCGCGAGGAGTCCGGGGACCGGCGCCGGTGGCGTCACCAGCCTTGAGCCCACGACGGCGAGGGCCGCGACCGCCGCTCCGAGCAGGACGACCAGCAGCGCGAAGCGCAGGACAGGGAGCTCGACGGGTCGGGTGCGACCGGGCCACCACCGGACACCCGCTCCGGCGGCGCGTGCCTGCGCTGAGATGCGTCCCGGGTCGAACGCGCCCGCGCCTTCGTCCGCGTACGACCGGATGGCGCGCCGGATGTCGTCCTCGAAGTCTCGGGTGGTCTGCCGCTCACTCACGGTCCAGCTCCTTGCGCAACTGGGCGAGGACGCGGGCGATCCGGGCGCGGGTCCCGGATGCCGACTTTCCCCGGGCCGCAGCGATCTCGAACGAGTCGAGGCCGATGACGTAGCGCATCGCCAGCAGCTCCCGGTCCTCCGGCTTCAAGTGGGCGAGGGCATTCACCAGATCGAGCCGGCGTATGCCGGCGGTGGGATCGCCCGCGCCATCCGTCTCGGGCACGACGGCGATCTCCACGATCGTCCGCCGCCGCTGGCGACGCGTCAGTTGGCGCGCTTCGTTGGCGGCGATCGCGACCAGCCACGATCGGATGCGGTCCGGCTCACGGAGGTGTCCGAGCTTCCGCCAGGCGGTCTGCCATGCGAGCTGGGCCGCGTCCGACGCAACGTCGGCGTCCCCCGTGATGACGAACGCCACGCGGAGCATGTCCGCGTGGTACGCGGCGACGAGCCTCGTAAAGGCTGCCTCGTCGCCGGCGCGCGCCCCGGACACCAGGAGATCGATGGCGGCGCTGTCATCAGCCATGGCATTCACGGCGAGTTGATGCCTGGCGACGCGGCAAGTGATTCATCGGGGTGCCGATCATCCAATCACGCCGCCGCGCGCGTGGGAAGCACGCCCCGCGGGCGGGGAGCTGTTCGGCGGTTGTCAGTTGCGTAGCTGGGTCCGCCGACGATGGACGACAACGGTCCCGCTCAGGTAGCCCCCAATAATCGGTGCCTTCGCCGCTCGCACGCTCATGCTCGGAGCCACCGACACTAGGCCGCTCGGGCCCCAGCGGCTCCCAAAGCACGTGCGCCACCGTTGCGCCACGCCCCGATCGATTTCGTGCCCGGGAAGCGCATGTGCTCCTCGGGCAGGCAGCGAGAGGCTAGGCTACACCGCTCGCCGACCGCCCCACCGTGCGCGGCGCTCTCGTCCGGAGATCCCACGCCACCGATCGCATCCCGCGGGGCGATCCACGACGCGAGCCACGATGGCCGGACCCGATAATCGGGACCGAATCGGATTGATGCGGAGGACGACGCGGCATGGCGACGAAGCAGGACTTCACGGAGCCGGAGTGGACGGCGTTGCATAAAGGGGTGACGGGCAGCGGGCTCCTCGTCTCGCTCAGCGATCGCGACCTCAGCGACTCGTTCGGTGAGGTCAACGCCATGGCGAAGCACCTGGCGCAGCTGCACGTCGCGTCGTCGAGCGAGCTGGTCCGCGCCCTCGCCGGGACTCACGGCACGGGGTTCGGTCTCGCAGCATCGCCGGAGCGTGTCCGTACCGAGACGCTCGATTCGCTGCGGTCATCCGTCGCCACGCTCAACGCGAAGGCGCCGGCGGAGCTCGATCCCTATCGGCAGCTGGTCATCGAGGTTGCAGAGGCGGTCGCGGACGCCAAGGGCGGCAAGTCGACGGTCGAGTCAGCGGTCATCGACCAGCTCCGCGAGGCCCTTGGCGCCGCCTAACCGAGCGCGACGATGTCGCGCCAGTCGACGGTGAGCGATCCACCATCGCCTGGGTGTCCCGGCACGCGCGCGCTGCGGCGACACGATCGCTTCGGCGACCCGCGCGACGCTAGGGCTGGGCGTCCCCGCCTCCCTGATCCGCGGCGATCCACGACTCGAGCACGCGGCGGTGCCGGGTCTCGAGCTTGACGAGCCGGCGCTTCGATTGGAGCAGGTCATTGGCCTCGTCGAAGGTCATGTTTCGCTCCCGCATCAAGTACGCCGCGACCACCGTCGCAGACCGACCGCGCCCCTTGGCGCAGTGGACCAGCACCGTGCGGCCGCCGGCGACCTGCGCGTCGATCCAGGCCACAGCGTCGGTCAGCACCTCGGGAGCCGGGACGGTCACGTCCGGCACGCGGTACTGGCGAAAGGCGATGCCGTGCGCCTCGAAGAACCCGGCGTCGGCGGTTCGTTCGGCACGAAGATCGACGACGGCCGTGATCCCGAGGGCGAGCAGCAGCTGGTAGTCGCGTTCGTATGTTGGCGCGCCGCCCACCCACAGCTCTGGCGTGACCTCCGAGAACCAGGCGTGGCCCTGGATGCGCTCGTAGTTGAACCGGATCGCCGGGTACAGGCGGTCGAACCCGCGATGGAACAGGCCCAGGCGGCGCGCGCGGTCACGGGACGACAACGGACAGCGCCTTTGGGGCGACCTCGATGCTGACGGGCGTCCGCCCGATGTACTCGCCGTCGGTCCAGACGGGCTGGTCCGGCGTCGTCTCGAGGCGCAGCGTCCGGCACTGGCGGTGGTACCGCGACGCGCTCGCGGTGTGGAGGGCGAGGAATCGCGAGGCCGCCGCGACCATCGTGTCGCGCGTATTGGCGTCGATCGCGAAGGCGTCCAGCAGGCCGTCGTCGACCGCGTAGCTGTGGGTGATCCGCAGGCCCGTGCCCATCATCCCGGAGTTCACGACGTAGACCCTGGAGGCCTGGAACTCGGACGGCTCACCGTCGATCTCCGCCCGATAGGCGACCTCGGTCGCCGGCCCGCCCTGGGCCATGTTGACCGCGTACGCGAACACGCCGTAGCGATCCTTCATCTCGCGGCTTGTCTGCTCCTCCGGCTCGACGCCCACGTACAAGCGCTGGATGAAGTACCGATCCGGAACCTTGGCCTCCCCGACGTCGACCAGCCTGCCCACGTCGATCGACCGGACCCGTGTGCTCCGGCACAGCACTTCGGTTGCCTCGCGCAGGGTCCCCGGCACCCCCATCTCGCGGGCGAAGCCGTTGCCCGTGCCGCCAGGCAGGATCCCGATGCGCGCCGGTTCGCCGGACGCGTCCGCGGCCTCGAGGACGGCGTTCGCGAGCTCGTGCTGGGTCCCGTCACCACCGTAGCCGACCACGAGGTCCGCGCCGCTCGCGAGGGCGGCCTTCGCCTGGGCGGCCGCGTCGCCGTACTTCTTGGTGAGGCTGACGTCCCAGTCCACGCCGTGCTCGGCGGAACACGTCGTTGAGCGTGTTGAGGATCGGCTCGTCCTTGCCGGACGCCGGGTTGATCACCACGTGGATGCGCCGGTACGGAGCATCCGCCATCACATCCCTCCGACCGCCGACCGCCGGGCAGCTCGACGTGCCCGTTCGGCCCGGATCGGCCCTGGGCGCATTGTCCCGCATCCCCGCCTGCCGTGACATCCTTCGGATAGCAACGCCAAGAGGGGCCGACATCGCGATCCACGGAGCTCGGAGGCCAGGCAGCGGACGACTGGCGATCGCCGCCGTGCTCGTCGCCGCGGCGGGCCTCGCCGGCTGCGGGGCCCCGACCGCCCCATCCGAGCCAGCGGCGACCCCCGCCCCGCCGTCGGCCGCGTCGCTTCCCATCCCGACCCCGAGCGACGACGCGGCCGCGCCGACGGTCCTGCTGGCGGCCGGCGACATCGGTCGCTGCGACTCGACCCACGACGACGCGACGGGCGCGCTGGTTGCGAGGCTGCCAGGCGTGATCGCCACGCTCGGTGACACCGCCTACGAGGACGCGACGACGGCCGAGCTCAACGACTGCTTCGGCGGGTCATGGGGCGCGGTCAAGGATCGCATCGGGTTCGCCGTCACCGGCAATCACGATGTTCACACCGACGATGGCGCGCCGATGCAGGCGTACATGGGCAGCGCGGCCACCCGGGACGGACACACCTGGTTCTCGGACGACCTCGGCGCGTGGCACGTCGTCGTCCTCGACGGGAACTGCGGTCTCTTCGCCCGTCAGTGCAGCACCGGCTCCGATCAGGCGACGTGGCTCCGGGACGACCTTGCCGCGAGCGACGCATCGTGCACGATCGCGCTGCTCCACCAGCCGCGGTTCAGCAGCGGCCAGCACGGCAACGATCGCGGAGTAGGACCGCTGTGGGACGCGCTGTATGCGGGCGGTGCCGACCTGGTGCTCGACGGCCACGACCATGACTACGAGCGTTTCGGCCCGCAGGATCCAGGTGGCGCAGCGGACCCGACACGCGGGATCGTGGAGATCGTCGCCGGGACCGGCGGGGCCCCGCTCGAGGCGTTCAAGGACCCCCGGGCGAACTCGCTGGTGAGGATCAACGACACCTACGGGGTGCTGGAGCTCACGCTCTCGGCCGACTCGTGGTCATCGCGCTTCGTCGGCGCCGACGGTTCGACCCACGACGAGGCGTCGGGGACCTGCCACTGAGCGGACGCGGTCAGGCCGCGGCCGGCACCGGCCGGCGCACGTCAGCGCGGCTGGTCGAACTGTCGAAGGCGCTCACCGGGCAACGATCGGGGCTGACCGCCGTTCCGGCTGCGGGGCTGGTCGCCACGGCGATGCCCACCGGACCCGGCCGGTGCCTGGCCGATCGAGCTGCCCGGGATGGGTGCGCCCGACGGACGCTCGTCCGGACGGCGACGATTACGATGGCCGGGGCCGCCTCGTCCGGGCTGGCCGCCGCGCTGCGGCTGGCCGCCGCGGTTCGACGGAGACGCCTGACCGCCGCGGTTCGACGGGTGGTTGCCGCGCCCCGACGACTGCGGCCCGCGAGTCGCGAGTCGCTCGGCGCGTTCGGCAGGGGTCGAGCGGAGCCTGATCGGCTCGGGGCGGATGCTGCGGTTCGGCTCGAAGCCCGCGATCGTCTCGGTGGGGATCGGGCGCCGGAGCAGGGCCTGGATGTCCTGGACGAGCGGCCGCTCGTCGACGCACACGAGCGAGATCGCCTCGCCGTCCTTGCCGGCACGGCCGGTTCGACCGATCCGGTGCACGTAGTCCTCGGCCACCATCGGCAGCTCGTAGTTCACGACGTGCGGCAGCTGCTCGATGTCGAGCCCGCGAGCCGCGAGGTCGGTGGCGACGAGGATGGCCACGCGCCCGGCCTTGAAGTCGCCCAGGGCCCGCACGCGCTGGCCCTGGCTCTTGTTGCCGTGGATGGCGGCCGCGCTGATGCCGTCCTTGCCCAGCTGCTCGGCGAGACGATTGGCGCCGTGCTTGGTCCGCGTGAACACCAGCGCCTGGTCGATCCGCCCGGACGTGATGAGGTGGGAGAGCAGCTCGCGCTTGCGGTCGCGGTCGACCGGGATCACGACCTGCTCGATCAGCTCGGTGGTCGAGTTCCGCGGCGTCACCTGGACGCGGGCGGGCTCGTGGAGCAGGCCCGTGGCGAGGCCGCGGACGTCGTCCGAGAACGTGGCGGAGAACAGCAGGTTCTGCCGGCGGGGCGGCAGGAGGTCGATGATCTTGCGGATGTCGCGGATGAAGCCCATGTCGAGGAGGCGGTCCGCCTCGTCGAGGATGAGGATCTCGACGCGCGAGAGGTCGATGGTCCGCTGGCCGACGTGGTCGAGCAGGCGGCCGGGCGTGGCGACCACGATCTCGGGGCCGGCACGCAGCTTGGAGGCCTGCGGCTCGAAGCCGACGCCACCGTAGATGGTGGTCGAGCGGACCGGGCGGTGCTTGCCGTAGGTCCGCACGCTCTCCTCGACCTGGATGGCGAGCTCGCGGGTCGGGACGACGACGAGGACGCGGACGGGCGGACGGGCGGTGGCCGGGGCCGATCGGCGGCCCTGCTGCGACGGGAGGTTGCGTGCGGGCTGGCCTTGGCGCGTCTCGTGCAGGATCTGGATGACCGGGAGGACGAAGGCCGCGGTCTTGCCGGTGCCGGTCTGGGCGCCGGCGAGCAGGTCGCGGCGCTGGAGGACCAGCGGGATGGCCTCGCGCTGCACCGGGGTGGGCTCGGTGTAGCCCTCGTCGGCGACCGCGCGAAGGAGCTCGGGCGCGAGCCCGAGGGTATCGAATGACATGAAGGAAAAACGCTCCTGACGGGGCCCATCCCGCACGATTGCGGGGCCCGGTCTGGGCGCTTGTGTAGGGATCGGGATCGGACGGTCGAAGGACCGGGGGCGCTGACCGGCGCGCCCATCGAGCACGAAGTTGAACAGACTGTACCGTATCTCGACCGATCGCGCGAGCTCGCCGCGCAACGGCGCCTCAGTGCTGGTGTTCGGTCCTCGGGCGCACCCGGCGAGGCCGGGCCGGTGGTCGGGCGGCTGGAGATCGAAACCCTTTGCGACGAGCTTCGTGTATCCCGCGATCTTCATGTCCACCAGGTCGAGCGCGACCGTGAGGTCCGCCAGCTCGGCCTGGATGCGGCCGCGGTGGTCCTCCAGCAGGCGCAGCCGTTCGGCTGCGGTGTGCTCGCCCTCCTGCACCAGCTCGGCGTAGCGATGGAGGTCCTCCAGCGGCATCCCGGTGGCGCGGAGGCACTGGACGAGCTTGATCCAGCCCATGTCGTCGTCGGTGAACCGGCGGTGGCCGCTCTGGGAGCGGCCGATGCCCGGGAGGATCCCGATGCGCTCGTAGTAGCGGAGCGTGTCGGCGGTGAGGCCGGTCTCCTCCGCGGCTCGTTGGATCGTGCGCGTGTCCGTCATGCAGGCAACCTACAACTTGGAGTCCACTCCAAGTCAAGGGTCGGATCCGAGATCTCCGCGGCGGGTCCTGCGGTCCGAAAAATGGGTCTTGACTTGGAGTTCGCTCCAAGGGGCAGGCTGGGCCATGACCTCGACGACCGAGGCCGATTCCGGTCCTCCGGGATCCACGCCAGCCCCTGGAGCCGCCCCGTGTTCGACTTCGCATCCATCCTGTCACTCGTCCCCGCGATCGCCCTCGTTGCGTCCCTCGTCGTCGTGCGCCGCCTGGCGGGCGACCAGCCGATCGACCTCGCCGCCCTGTTCGGGCACGCGACACCGATGCCCTGGCCGCGCGGCGTCCAGGAGGAGGAGCCGCAGCCGTGGCGGCTCGAGCGCCTCGAGCGACGCCGGACGGCCGCCGCCCCGAAGACCGCGACGATGACCGCCGGCGGCACCTGCCGCGCCGAGGGGTCGCGGGTCGGGGTTTGACCGATGCGACGAAGGCCGGGCAGGATTTCCTCTCCCGCCGCCCGGCGCCGATCGATGCGCCACTGGCCCCAGTGACCGGAACACGATCGGAGGTCCCGCTATCGCTGTCTCGACTCCACCCGCCTCGCCGGTCGTGGTCGCCACGTCCCAGCGCCCCCAGGCGATCGTCGCGGAGGGCCTGGTCAAGGTCTACCGCAGCCGCAAGAGCGAGGTCCGCGCGCTCGATGGCGTCGACCTCGTGGTCGAGGAGGGCACGGTCCTCGGGTTGCTCGGCCCGAACGGCGCGGGCAAGACCACGACCGTCCGGATCCTGGCGACCCTGCTCCGCGCCGACGCGGGCCGCGCCACCGTGGCCGGGTTCGACGTCCGGACGCAGGCGGACGCCATCCGGCGGGTCATCGGCCTGTCGGGCCAGTACGCCGCGGTCGACGAGAACCTGACGGGGCGCGAGAACCTGTGGCTGTTCGGCCGGCTCTACCACCTGTCGTCGCCGGAGGCCCGGCGCCGGGCGGACGAGCTGCTCGAGCAGTTCGAGCTCACCGACGCCGCCGACCGCGTCGTCAAGACCTACTCGGGCGGCATGCGGCGGCGCCTCGACCTGGGCGCGGCGCTCATCGGTCGACCGCGGCTGCTGATCCTCGACGAGCCGACCACGGGCCTCGACCCTCGCAGCCGGATCGGCATGTGGGACGTGATCCGCGACCTCGTCCGCGAAGGGACGACGCTGCTGCTGACGACGCAGTACCTCGAGGAGGCCGACGAGCTGGCCGACACGATCGCCGTCGTCGACCACGGCAAGATCATCGCGCGCGGCACGGCGGACGAGCTCAAGTCCGGGCTGGGCGGCGAGCGGATCGAGGTGATCGTCCATCGTCGGGACGACCTCCAGCGTGCAACCGGCATCCTCGCCGCCTGCGGCAGCGGGGACGTGGTGCTCGACGAGCACACGCGCGAGCTGACCGTCCACGCCGAGGGCGGCGCGAAGGCCCTCGTGCAGGTCCTGCGGGACCTCGACGACGCCGGGATCGCCATCGACGACATCGGCCTGCGACGGCCCACGCTCGACGACGTGTTCCTGGCGCTGACCGGGCACGCCGCCGAGGAGAAGCCGGACGACGAGGTGGGCGAGAAGCGCGCCGCCGGCGACGGGAGGGCGGCGTGAGCGCCGCGGCCCGCGCCACGCCGGTGCCGGTGGCCCTCGGTCGCCGCGAGCGCTTCGCCAGCGCGGCCAACGACAGCCTCCTGATCGGCTGGCGCAACCTGAAGCGGATCCCGCGCATCCCGGAGCTCGCGATCTTCGCGATCCTGCAGTCGATCATGTTCGTGCTGCTGTTCGCGTTCGTGTTCGGCGGCGCGATCGTGATCCCGGGTGGCGGCGACTACAAGTCGTTCCTGATGCCCGGGATCTTCGCCCAGACCATCGTGTTCGCCGCGGGAACGACGGCGATCGGCATGACCGACGACGTCGCCAAGGGCATCATTGACCGCTTCCGGTCCCTGCCGATCGCGCACTCGGCCGTGCTCACCGGTCGGACGTTCGCGGACGTCATCTACAACGCCGGCATCCTGTTCGTACTGATGGCGACCGGCTTCGTCATCGGCTGGCGCGTCGACACCGGCATCGGGTCGTTGATCGCGGGCTTCGGCCTGCTGCTGCTGTTCGCCTACGCGATGGTCTGGCTGGGCGTGTTCCTGGGCCTGCACGTGCCGACCGTGGAGGTGGGGCAGCAGGTGATCTTCACCGTGCTGTTCCCGATCACGTTCATCTCGACCGCGTTCGTGCCGCTCGCCGCGCTGCCGACCTTTCTCCAGCCGATCGCCGAGTGGAACCCGACCAGCACGCTCACGAACGCGCTGCGCCAGCTGTGGGGCAACCCGAACCCCGGCGGCGGGACGAGCCTCGCGACCACGGAGCCGATCCTGGTGACGCTGGTCTGGGTCGTCGTGTTCATCGCGGTCTTCGGCCCGCTCGGGGTGCGCAAGTTCCGGTCGATCAACCGCTAGAAGCCGAGCTCGGGCAGCACGGCGACGGCGGTCAGGGCCGGGCGGCGCGACGTCCAGGCCGGGTCGTCGCCCTCGAGCCACTCGGTGTCGAACCGGCCGGCGCCGTGGATCGCGGTCAGCCGCAGCTCGCCGTCGCCCGTGTTGGTGAACCCGTGGGCCACGCCGGACGGCGCCACGACCACGTGCCCGCCGCCGACGACCAGCGCCTCGCTGCCCAGCTGGAAGGTCGCCTCGCCCGACTCGACCACGAACACCTCCGGGTAGGGATGGCGGTGGACCTTCGGGCCGACGCCGGGCCGAGAGTGCACGAGGATTACCGAGAACGGCACGTCCGGATCGAGCGCCGCGCCTTCGACCTCGTGCGCGTGGCGGGTGTGCTCGAGGTCGTCGAGCGGGATGACCGCCCGGCCCGCGAGCTGGGCCGCCTCGTGGATCGCGTCGTCGGGCATCGTCGCCTCCTGTCGCGCTAGAACCCAAGCTCGCGCAGCACCGGGGCCATGCGGCGCGCGGCGCGCGAGCGGTGAGAGATCGCGTGCTTCTCGGCCGCCGACCACTGTCCCAGGGTCCGTCCGCCGGGCGGCTCCGGGTCGGGCTCGAAGATCGGGTCGTAGCCGAAGCCCTCGTCGCCCCTCGGGGCCGTCGCGATGCGGCCGCGACACGTGCCGCGCCGGACGAGCGGCTCGAGGCCGCCGCGCGGGCCGCCGTCGCCGGGGAGGGCCAGCGCGAGGACGCACACGTAGCGCGCACCACGCTTCGTCGGCCGGCAGGGCTCCCCAGCTCGCCCAGGAGCTTCGCGTTGTTGGCCGCGTCGGTCGCGTTCGGGCCGGCGTAGCGGCGCGTCCGCACCCCGGGGCCGCCGCGAAGCGCGTCCACCTCGAGGCCCGAATCGTCGGCCAGCGTCGGCAGCCCCGAGCGCCGCGCGTAGAACCGGGCCTTCAGGCGCGCGTTGGTCTCGAACGTCTCGCCGGTCTCCTCGGGCTCGTCGGGGATGCCGACGTCGTCGGGCGACACGAGCTCGACGTCGGGCCCGACCTGGAGGAGCTCGCGCAGCTCGCGCAGCTTGTGGCTCGAGCGCGTCGCGACGAGCAAGCGGCGCCCCGTCAGCGTCACCTCGCCATCGCGGCTAGCGGCGGACGGTGGCCAGCGCCGCCGTCTGCGCCTCGAACAGCCTGGCGAGGCCGGCACCCGCGAGGTCGAGCAGCTCGTCGAGGCCCGCGCGATCGAATGGCTTGCCTTCGGCGGTGCCCTGGAGCTCGACGTAGGCGCCGGCGTCGGTGCCCACGACGTTGAAGTCGACCTCGGCCCGCGAGTCCTCGGAGTAGTCGAGGTCGAGCATCCGGATGCCGTCGATGATCCCGACGGACACGGCCGCGACGTGGCCGACCAGGTGGCGGTCCATGCCGTAGGTGATCAGCGCGGCCGCGAGGGCAACGTAGCCGCCCGTGATCGACGCCGTGCGCGTCCCGCCGTCCGCGACGATGACGTCGCAATCCACGGTGACGGTCCGCTCCCCGAGCCGGGTCAGGTCCACGACGCCGCGCAGCGAGCGCCCGACCAGCCGCTGGATCTCGTGGGTCCGACCGCCGATCTTGCCCTTCGCGGCCTCGCGCTCGGAGCGCTCAGCGGTCGCTCGCGGCAGCATCTCGTAGGTGCCGGTGACCCAGCCCGTGCCCTTGCCACGGAGGTGCGGCGGGACGCGGTCCTCGATCGTCGCGGCGCACAGCACCTGCGTGTCGCCGAAGCGGATCATGCACGACCCCTCGGCCCACTTCTGGACCCCGAGCGTGATCTCGATCGGCCGCAGGTCCGCGGGGGCGCGGCCGTCCGCGCGTATGTGGCCGACAGGCGGCCGGTTCCCGATGCTCATGCCCTCGCCTCCCCGCGCTCGGCCGCCTTGGCGGCGTCCCACAGCGCGTCCAACTCTTCGAACGACAGGTCCCGCAACGCGACGTTCCGCGCCGCGGCCGACTGCTCCACGTGCCGAAACCGGCCGCGGAACTTCTCGTTGGCGGCGCGCAGCGCGCCCTCGACCTCGATCCCGGTCTTGCGGCCGACGTTGACCAGGACGAACAACAGGTCGCCGAGCTCTTCGGTCCGGTGGGCGGCGTCCTCGGCCTCCACCAGCTCGCCGACCTCCTCGCGCACCTTGTCCAGCACGCCGTCGATCGACGGCCAGTCGTAGCCGAGGTTGGCGGCGCGCTCCTGCATCTCCTGGCTCGCGGCCAGCGCGGGCAGGGAACGGCTGATCCCATCGAGCGCGCTCCTGGGCGCCGCGGCCCCGTCAGCACCCTCGCCATCGGCGGCCGCTGCCTCGGCACGCTCGCTGGCCTTGATCTTCTCCCACTGGCGGTTAACGTCGGATGCGGTGCGGGCCTCGGCGTCGCCGAACACATGCGGGTGGCGACGCACGATCTTCGACGCGAGGGCGGTCCAGACGTCCGTCATGTCGAACACGCCCGCCTCGGCGGCCAGCTGCGCGTGGAGGACCACCTGGAGCAGCAGGTCGCCGAGCTCGCCGGCCAGCTCCGGGGTGGCGCCGCCCTCGAGCGCGTCGTAGACCTCGTACGCCTCCTCGAGGAGGTGGTTCCGCAGCGAGGCGTGCGTCTGTTCCCGGTCCCACGGGCAGCCGTCCGGCTCCCGGAGGCGGGCCGAGATCCAGGGCATCCCCCAGGGCGAGGCGAGGTCCGCGACGGGCTGGACGGGCCCCAGGTACAGCGTGTCCTTCAGCTCGTCCGCGGTGAGTCCGCCGACCGTCATCCCGTCCGGGATCCCGATGATGCCGACCGGGTGCTCCGCTGGATAGAGGCGCCGGAGGAGATCGATCTGTCCGATGCCGTGCCCATGGCGCCCGGGGAGGGCCGCCGTCGGCGGGTGGATCGGCCCGGCCTTCATCCGCCAGGCCGGCACGATCAGGAGCGGGACCGAGGGCTCGATCGGGGTCGCCGCGAGGCGCTCCGTGACGACGACGGCGATGCCCGCGGCGGGGTCGAGGCCCCACCGCAGCCGAGCCTCAGCAAGGAGGGCATCGAGCATCGTCAGGCCGCCCGCGCCGACGTCAGCTCGTGGTGTCGGACGCGGTGATCGCGGGGTCGCGATCGATCTTGAACGCGTCCTTCTGGGCCGAATACCAGGTCGAGAACGCGTTGGTCTCGATCGTCTGCTTCTGTGTCGCGTCCGGCGTGCGGGTCTGCTCCTGGCTCACGAGGAACAGGTAGACGCCGTCGCCGTCGATCTTGACCGGGTCGCTGACCTTGCCGATCGGCGCCGCGAAGATGGCGGCCTCGACCTGCGGGTCCAGCTGGCCCTTCGCGACCCAGCCCATGTCGCCGCCCTTCACGGCGTCCTCCTTGTCGGAGTTGTCGCGGGCGGCGTCGGCGAACGTCAGCGTCCCACCGTCGATCTGGGTCTTGAGCGTGGCCGCCCACTCGAGGTCGGTGGGGTAGTGCATGACCTGGATCACGTGCCACCCGAACGCCGACTTGACGGGCTCCAGCAGCTGGCCAGGGACGAGGCCCGGCGCGTGGATCGCCGCGGCGAATGCCGGGTCGACGGCATCCTCGGTCGAGAAGTACGGCAGCTTGCCGCCGGTCGTGACCGCCGACGCCTCGTCGCTCTCGGCGCGGGCGATGGCGTCGAACTGCGAGGGATCGGCCTTGAGCTTCTCGTAGGTGGCCTTGGCGTCCTGCTCGGCCTTGGCCCACGCGGGGTCGGTGGCCGCCACGGTCGACGCCGCCGAGGGGTCGTCGTTGGGCGAGTAGAGGATGTGGCGGACGCGGATCGCGCCCTCGCCGCTCTCGCTCTGGCCCTCCTGCTGCCAGATCTCCGAGACCTCGCGCTGCGGGCTCGCGGCGAGATAGCCGGCGACGACCGCGTCGCTCAGCTTGGTGCGCAGGACGTCGCGCCGGAGCGCCTCCCGGTAGTCGGCCAGATCGATGCCGGCGTCCTTGATCTGTTCCTGGTAGGTCGGATCGACCGCCGGCGCCACGATGTCGGTGACCCGCCCGATCCGGTACGTGCCGTCAGCGCCCTCGATCACCGCGGTGGGCGTGTTGGCGCTGGCCGCGACCAGGGCGTCCACGAACGGCTGGTCGAGCGCGGCGTCCTTGTCGATGAAGCCGAGGTCCCCGCCCTGGGCCTTCGTGGGGTCGGTGGACACCGACTTGGCCACCGTGTCCCAGTCCTGGCCGGCCTGCAGGTCGGCGAGCGCCTGGTCGGCTTTCACCTTCGCGGCCGCCTTCGCCTCCGCGGTGAACTCCGTCGCGCCGGTGGCGAGCTCAGGGGCGACAGCGATCATCCACGCGTGGCGCAGCTCCGGGGTCGTCGCGTCGTCGGCGAGTCGTGCGTCGACGTCGGCGTCGGTGACGGTCACGTTCTGCGTTTGCGCGAGCTGCGCCATGACGTCGCCGTCGACGAGCTGCTCGAGCGAGATCGTGGCGGCCTGCTGGTTGCGCTGCTGGAGGATCGACTGGCGCGCCTGCGCGTCGGCGGTGCGCAGGTGACCGGCGGTCAGCAGCGTGCGGATGCGGCGGTTCTGGTAGTCGTTGCGGAACGCGTTGATCGCGAACTGCTTGCGGAACGCGTCCCGCGTGATCGTCTGGCCGTTCACGCTGCCGGCGGACGCCAGGTGGTCGCTGTACCAGGAGACCCCGAACGCGACCAGCAGCAGGACGACGGCCACGACGACGGTGACGGCGAAGCCAATGTTGAGGAGCATCGAGCGGCGATCCCGGTCGTCCCAGGTGTGGGACTTGTTCGAGGTCTGCCGGGCGCGGAAACTCATCGGGGTCGAAGGGTCCTCACGAGGTTGACGGCCGTGACGGCGACGGGAGTGAGCTTCGCTGACGGCGCGGCGCGCAATGGTACCCCAACTCCTCCGGCACAGGCCCGAGCCCCTCCGGCGACCCCGTGCTACCCTCCCGGCCGTGACCGCCACATCTGAGGCACCTGCCTCATTTCGGTCGTCGTCGGTTCGTCCCGGTGCGTTCTCCCTGGTTCAGGGTGGCATTCGCGAGGTCCTGTCCCGACGGCGCCTGATCGCCTACCTCGTCCGTGCGGACCTTCACAAGAAGGGCTCCGACACGTTGCTTGGCAACCTGTGGTGGTTCCTCGATCCGCTGCTCCAGATGCTGGTCTACGTGATCTTCGTCGGGATCATCCTGCAGCGGCGCACACCGGACTACCCGCTGTTCGTGCTGTGCGCGATCCTGCCCTGGAAGTGGTTCGACTCGACCGTCAAGGACGGCGTCGGATCCGTCGTCACCCGGGAACGCCTGATCAAGCAGATCTACTTCCCGAAGATGGTGCTGCCGATCTCGACCACGGTCGGCGGGGTGGTGAGCTTCGCGTTCGGGCTCGTGCCGCTGTTCGCGATCACCGCGATCTTCTACCCGCAGCACCTGTCCGCGTGGCCGGTGCTGGTCCCGATCGTCATGATCGTCCAGCTCGTGTTCTCGATGTCGATCGCGATCCTCATCTCGGCGGTCAACGTCTTCTACCGCGACGTCGGCAACCTCGCGCGGCACGTCCTGCGGATGTGGTTCTACCTGTCGCCCGCGCTGTACCCGGTCGAGATGGTCAAGGAGCTGACCAAGAACAACCCGTTCCTCGGCGGACGTCTTCGCGATCAACCCGTGGACCGTGCTGTTCGGCGCCTATCGCGCCCTGCTGTTCGACGGCACGGCGCCGCACTGGTCGGCCCTGGGCATCCTGCTGCTGGTGTCGATCGGCATGACGCTGGTCGCGATCTACGTCTTCAAGCGAGCAGAACCCTCGTTCGCGAAGGTGCTGTGACGAGATGGCCGCCGACCCGATGAACCAGCCCGCAGAGGAGCGCGTCGTGATCCGAGCCGACCGGCTCGGGGTCAAGTACAGCCTCCACCTGACCCGCAAGCAGACCGTCCGCGACACGATCGTGCGGCGCGTGCGCCGGGAGGGCGACCCCGACTTCTGGGCGCTTCGCGACGCGTCGTTCGCGATCATGCAGGGCGAATCGGTCGGCGTGCTCGGGCCGAACGGCGCCGGCAAGAGCACGCTGCTCCAGGTGCTGGCCGGGATCCTCGTGCCGTCCGAGGGCGTGGTCGACGTGGACGGACACGTCTCGAGCCTGCTGACCCTCGGCGTGGGTTTCGACGAGGACCTCAGCGGCACCGACAACATCCGCCTCGCCGGCGCGTTCATGGGCCTCGACCACGGCCTGGTCGAGGAGCGGCTGCCCGCGATCGTCGACTACGCCGAGATCGGGCAGTTCATCGACGCGCCGATCAAGACGTACTCGGCGGGGATGCGGGCGCGGCTCGGGTTCGCGATCGCGACCTCGGTCGAGCCGGACATCCTGCTGCTGGACGAGGTGCTCGCGACGGGCGACGCAGCGTTCCGTGAGAAGTCGAAGGCGCGCGTGCTGGAGCTGGTGCGCGAGGCCAAGGCGATCGTGCTCGTCACCCACGACATGAACTGGGTCACCGAGTACTGCAACCGCGCGATCCTCATCGAGAAGGGCCGGATCGTGCACCAGGGAGCGCCCGAGGAGGTCGTCGCGATCCACAAGGAGCACATGGCCGAGCGCAAGGCCGAGGCCAAGGAGCAGGGCGTCCTCCGCCTCCGCACCGGTCCGCGGCGCAGCCGAAGGCGGGGCTGAGGGCCAGGCCCTCAAGACGACCCAGGTCGAGCCGCGTTTCAGTCCCGCTGGCGGACCGCTCGCAGGAGCACCGAGACCACGGCGAACGCCGCGCCCACGGCCAGGGCGCCACGCCAGTCGAGCACCGGCCGGACGTCGCCCGAGACACGCTGGGCGATCATCACCAGCACCCCGGTCGGCCGGTTGATCGTCACCTGCTGAGCGATCAGCGTGCGTACCAGGCCCTGCTCGATGGTCGCCTCGCGCGCCGCGATGGCGCCGGCGTAGCCCTGGGTGAGGCGCATCTCGCCGGTCAGCGACGCCCCGACGCTCCCGAACTCGACGCTCAGGGTGTCGGCACGAGCGGCCCCGACGCCGCCCCACTCGACGAACACGTCGCTCGCCTCGAGCGCGCCGATCCCACCAACGTGGACCTCGACGCTGCCGGCGGTGGCCTGCCCGATGCCCCCGCGCTCGACGCGCAGGACGGTGTCGGGGAGCTCCGGGCCGGAGGCCTGTCCGGCCGCCTTGTCGCCGGCGTCCTCGGCCGCGGCGGACGCCGCAGCGTCGTCGGCCGACGTCGTCGTCTCTTCCTCGGCCGGCGGCGTGTCTTCGGCGGTCGCGGCGGTGCCGGTCGAGGATGCCTCCGAGGCGGCTCCGGCCTCCGCCTCGCCGCCTTCGGCCGTGGCCGAGCCGGCATCGGGCAGCGGCGGCTCCGGGTCGGCGTCGGGCGCCATGACGCCGATGAGGTCCGGCTTCGCGGCCTTCGCGGTCGACCGCTTGCGGGTGCGCTTGGGCGGCTTCGGCGTGTCGTCGGTCGTCGGGTCGGGCATCGGGTCTGACCTCGAGCATCGCGGGTGACGGGCGGATCCCGCGCAGAGCCTACCCCAACGCGTGTCGCGCGCGAACCGCAGCCGCTGTCGCGCGCGAACCGCAGCCGCCGCCGGGCGCCCAAGAGCCGCTGCCGGGCGCCCAAGCGCAGACCGCCGCGAGTTCGGCTATCCTCCGGCCCGACCGGATCCGGCCCCATCGGCCGGCTGCGGGGTCGCGCGACCGAGACGCGCGGCCGGGGATCTGCATGCACCATCGAGTGGGTTGGCAGCAGGGGGCAGCCGTTTGAATCGCAACGTCATGGGCGCGGTCATCGTCGCCGTGGTGGCCGTGGGCCTCCTCGCCGGAGCCGGGGCCGCCGGCCTCCTGAATGCGTCGACGACGCCCTCGCCGTCGCCCGTCGCCGTCGTCCCGTCCTCGTCGCCAGGGCCCGTCGCCTCCGGGTCGCCCGTCCCGGGCGAATCGACCGGCACCGAGCCCCAGCCGTCGGGGAGCACGGAGCCCTCCGCCTCCCCGTCCGCGACGCCCGTCCCCACCCCGGAGACCGTGCCGGCCCCGCTCACGGGCATGCCGGTGAAGCCCGCGATCGCGGATCGGCGCGTGATGGTGGTCATGGTCGACGATCAGTTCGACGCCCGGCCGCAGTCGGGACTGTCGGGCGCCGACGTCGTGTGGCAGGCGCCCGCCGAGGGCGGCATCCCGCGCTACATGGCGTTCTTCCAGACCGGCGATCCGCCCGCGGTCGGCCCCGTCCGCAGCTCGCGCCTGTACTTCATCGCGTGGGCATCCGAATGGCGCCCGCTGTACGTGCACGCCGGTGGCTCGCCGCAGGCGAAGGCGCTCCTCGCGTCGTCGAAGGGCCGCGGCTCCTTCGTCTACAACGCCGACGAGTTCCGCTGGGGCGGCGCCGGGTACCTGTGGCGGATCCACACGCGAGTCGCGCCCCACAACGTGTACACGGACGGCAAGCATCTGCGGCGACTGGCGAAGCGCGTCGGGGCCGATCCGGTCGCCGGCCAGAAGCCGGCCTGGAACTTCGCCGACCCGCTCCCGCTCGAGCAGCGGCCGGTCGGCGGCGGGCTCGCCGTCCCGTACCTCGCCAACAAGGTCAGCTACAAGTACGACCGCGTCAGCAACACCTACCGCCGCTCGGTCACGGGCGAGAAGAAGCAGACCGATGCGGGCACGAAGACCCGGATCGCGCCGACCAACGTGATCGTCATGGCGGTCCGCTTCGCGCCGCTCAACGACGGCAGCCACAAGAGCCGCCTCGAGGCCCAGGTGACGGGCAGCGGCAAGGCCTGGATCTCGACCAACGGCAAGACGATCCGCGGGACGTGGAAGAAGGCCGGGGTTCCGGGGCAAGACGCAGTTCTTCGACCGGAACGGCAACAAGGTCACGCTGACCCGCGGGCAGACCTTCGTCCAGGTCGTGCCGCTGAGCGCGAAGATCACCGTCACGCCCGGCCAGGCGCCGACGGCGTCGACGACGAGTCCGATCGCCGTGACCTGGGGCCCGATCGGGGCCGTCGGCCGGTTCATCTCCTAGGGCCGGCCGCTCGGCGCGCGTCGCGCGGCGGGTTCGCCGCCTAGAGCATCGGCGCCGGTCGCGCGATCTCGGCCCACACCGCGCGCGTCTCGCGCGCGACGTCCGCCCACGTCCGGGCGCCGTCGGCCCGCTCCCGTGCCGCGGCGACCAGCGTCTCGTGCAGGGCGTCGTCCGACCAGACCGCGCGGATCGCCGTGGCCAGCCGCGCCGGATCGCCCGGCTCGACGAGCACGCCGGCGGGCCCGACGATCTCGGGGAGGGCCCCGATCGCGCTGGCCACGACCGGCACGCCGGCGGCCATCGCGTCGAGCGCCGCGATCCCGGACGCCTCGGAACGAACGGGCTGGACGAGGAAGCGGGCCCCGGCGACGAGCGCGGCGAGGCGGTCGTCGGGCAGCCGCGGCGCGTACGCGATCGAGTCCGGGACGCCCGCACGGACGGCGGCACGCGAGACTGCGGCACGGTCGCCCGGGGTCGCGCCGACCAGGCACACGCGCGGCGGCCATTGCGCCTCGGGGACCGACGCTGGCGGCGGCTCCTCGGCGAGCGCGGCGAGCGCGGCGAACAGCGTCGGCAGGTCCTGGCGTGCGTCGTAGCGGCCGGCGTAGACGGCGTAGCGTTCGCCCAGCCCGAGGCGCTCGCGCTCGAGGCGGGCGCCGGCCGCCGCCTCCGGCCGGTAGGCCGGCCGCGCGGCGAGCGGGATGACCCGCAGCCGCGCCTGGCGCACGTGCAGCAGCCGCCGGGCCTCTGCCGCGGTCGCTCGCGACGGGACGAGCACGGCCCGGGCGTCCTTGAGCAGGCGCGCGCGAAGCCGCTGGCCGAAGCGGGCGACGGTGCCGCTCTGGTAGGCCTCCGGCATCGCCCACGGCGCCAGGTCGAGCAGCGAGGCCACGACCGGGATGCCCGACGCGATCGGCAGGCCGGCGCCGGCGGCGTGATAGACGGTCCCGAGGGCGCCGCCGTCGCGGTCCGGGCGCCAGCCCGCGCCCATCGACGCCCCGCGGAGCACGAACGGATCGACGGTCAGGGCGCCCGACCGGAGGAGCCGGGTGGGCGGGAGGCGCCGTATGCCGGCGGCCTCGAGGTGTGGCCACCGGCCGGACGGGTCGTCGAGGTCGGCGGCGAGCAGGAACGAGAACGACTCGCCTGGCTGCGGATCGGCGTCGAGGGCGTCGAGGAGGGCCTCGAGGTAGGCGGCGGTCAGCGGCGCACGCTCGACGTCCTGCAGCGGCCGCAGGTCGATGACGACGCGGGCGCCCGGAACTGCGCCAGGGACCGCGCCCGGGGCGGCGCCGGGTCCGGAGCCGACCGCGGGGTTCGTCCCGGGTCGCCAGCCCGGTCGCTCGGCCGGGGTCATGTGCCGCGCGGCACCGGACCGCGGCCGCGCAGCTCGTCCCAGCGCAGGCTCACGACGACGACGAGCGCCTCGGCGACGATCCGGCGGCTCATCTTCGACTGGCCGACGCGCCGGTCGCGGAACGTGATCGGGACCTCGATCACGCGGGCGCCCAGCCGCGAGGCGCGGTAGGTCATCTCGATCTGGAACACGTAGCCGCCCGCACGGACGCCGTCGAACGGCACGGCTTCGAGCGTCGTGGCGCGCCACGCCTTGAACCCCCCGGTGAGGTCGTGCGGCTTGAGGCTGAGCACGATCCGGGCGAACGTCGATCCGCCGCGGGAGATGATCCGCCGCACCATGCCCCAGTCCTGGACGCCGCCGCCCTTCGTGTACCGCGAGCCGATCGCGAGGTCGGCCTTCCCGGCGTCGATCGGCAGGATGAGGCTGGGCAGCGCCTTCGGATCGTGCGACCAGTCGGCGTCCATCTGGACGATGGTCGTCGCGCCGCCGCGGAGCGCCTCTCCGAACCCGTCGAGGTACGCCCGCCCGAGGCCCTGCTTCGCGGCCCGATGCTTCACGTGCACGCGCGGATCGGCCGCCGCGAGCCCGTCCGCGAGGTCGCCGGTCCCGTCGGGCGAGCCGTCGTCGACGACGAGGAGCACGGCGCCGGGGAGCGAATCGAGGATCGCCGCCGAGATCCCGGGCAGGTTGTCGGCCTCGTTGTAGGTCGGCAGGATCACCCAGGTGCCCGAGCCCAGCGCGGGCGTCCCGGCGTCCGTGGCGGGCTTCGTCGCATCCGCGGCGGCGGGCGCGCCGGCAGGACCGGGCTCGGCCTCGGTCGTCGCGGGCGTCTCGGGCTCCATCGTCATCGTGGCTCCATCGTCATCGGGGCGTGAGTGTACGGGCCGGTCCGGGGCTCAGGACACGACCCGGACCGACAGCGTCGACCGGTTCAGGCGGCCGCCGGTGTCGCGGGCGGAGATCTGGATCGAGGCCGCGCCGGCGGCGCCGGCCTGCACCTTGAACGTGGCGACGTACGAGCCGTCGGTGCGCCGCGTCGCCGTCAGGACCTTCGCCGCGCGGCCGGGCTGCTTGAACGAGACCGTCGGCTTCGTCCCAAGGGGCTCGAGCGTCGTGAATGTCACCCGCAGCGTCTGGCCGGCCTTCAGCCTCGTGGCCGAGGTCGACGCGGCGAACGCGCTCGCCCAGACGGGACGGACGAGGACGGCGGTGCCCAGGGACGACGAGACGGTCAGGCGCGCCTCGTACCGGCCCTGTGGGGCGAAGGCGCCGTTCGCGAGCCGGCCGTTCCACGCCCACTGGCGGGCGCCCGCGTGCAGCAGCTTCCCGGTCCACACGGTCCGGACGAGCGCCCCGGAGGCGTTGTACAGGCGGAGCGTCGTCTTCGCGTCGCGGGTGAGCTTCCAGGACAGGGTCGAGCTCGGCGCGAGCGGGTCGGCGTCCTGCGGATAGAAGTTGCGCGACCAGCGGAGGAAGCCCGCCGTACGGTCCACGACCACCGTGCGTGTCGCCGCACGCCGGTTGCCGCCGGCATCGACGAGGTCGACGCGCAGCACGTAGCGGCCGTCGCCGACGCGCTTGCCGCCCGCGGTTCGTCCGTCCCAGCTCGTGGCCCAGCCGGATACCGAATGCACCGTCCACGAGCGCACGACCGTGCTGCCCTTCAGGATCCGCACCGTGCCGCTGCCCCGCTCGTTGGCCGACCACGAAAGCCGCGTCGCGTCCTGGGCGCCGTCGCCATTCGGGGACAGGAGGCCCGGAGCCGCGGCCGTCGAGATGACGGGGCCCGTCGTGTCGACGACGATCGTGAACGAGCGCCGCGCCTGGTTGCCGGCCGCGTCCATCACGCCCAGCGTGGCCGTGTAGCGGCCGTCGGCGACGCGAGCGCCGCTGTCCCGTTCGCCGCGCCAGGTGAACGCGATCGAACCGCCGCTGCCGTGGGCGGTCCGGATGGTGCCGGCCGGCGAGGCGACGAGGAGGGCCCAGCGCGTCGCGCCGGACGAGGTCATCGCCAGCCGCACCGCGTCGTGGTTGCCGTCGCCGTTGGGCGAGATCAGGGTCGTCGACGCCGAGGCGGCCCTGACCGTCGGGGCCACCGTGTCGACGGTCACGCCGAACGCGGCGACCTGGGCGAGCGTCGTCGGACGGCTTGATGGCGCGTGGAAGGTCCGGCCCCCGGCGTGCCCGACCAGCTGCAGGACGTAGCGCCCGTTCCTGACAGTGCCGCTCCCCGTGCGGCCGTTCCAGTCCCATGTCTGCGCGCCACCGCCAAGGTCCGGCACGGAGCGCGACCCGACGAACGCGCCGCTGGTGCGGTAGACGTTGAGCGTCAGCGAGTCGAGGGCGACGGCGTTGCGCCACCGCAACCGGATGGCGTCCTCGGACCCGTCGCCGTTCGGCGAGAACGCGCGGATCGCCAGCGCGGCGGGACCCGAGCCGAGCGCCGATCCGGGCCCCGACCCGAAGTCGAGGTCGCGGAGGCCGGCGTCGACCGTGGTGCTGTTGGGCGCCCGATAGGGCTTGACCATCGTGTCCGAGGACGACCTCGCCGCGATCCAGACGCCGCGCTCCACGAACGACACCGGCGACCACTCGCGGATCGGCTCGGTGACCTCGTACCAGGCGAAGCCGTCCGACGACACCGGCCCGCGAGTGATCGCGACGATCGTGCCGGCCTTGAGGGTGCCGAGCTTCGCCGCGTTCGTGTCGGGGCCGCTGCGGTACGACAGGCCATCGTCGACCACGCGCCCGAATCCGCCGGTCGCCAGCGAGGGCGAGGCATCCCAGGTCGCGCCCACGTTCCACGAGCCCGACGTTGCCCTTGCGGTCGATCGCGCGGACGCGGAACGCGTAGCCGTGGCCGTCGGCCCCCAGCCAGACGTTGGACGTTGCGCGGGTCGCGCGCAGCCACGTGGCCCACGCGTCGGCCGTCGACCGAGACCTGGACGTCGTACGAGGCCACGCCGCTGGTGTCGCGCGCGGCCCACGACACCACGAACCCCTCGTCGCCCTGGGTCGCCGCCGGCATCCGGATGCCCGCCTGCGGGGCCGACTTGTCGACGAGGAACGACTCCGACGCCGCGCGGTACAGCTCCGAGTGGCCGCCGTCGTACCCGAGCGCCCACATCCCGGCGCCGCGCAGCCCGTAGTCGTTGACGATCGCGTAGCGCTGCTTGAGCGACGCGAAGTCGTCGTAGTAGACCTGCCGCCAGCTGGTGACGCAGCCGTAGGCCGACGTGCAGTTCTGGCGCCGGTACGCCACGTACGGGCTGCGCTCGAGCGCGTCCCACCTGCGGCCGTACTTGGCCACCAGCGCGGTGACGTTCTCGTAGTTCACCGCGGTGCTGTAGCCGTACTTGGCACCGCTGAGCGTCTTCGAACGCGCGGAGGCGTCGGCGGTCGACCACGCCCGGCCGTACCACGGCAGGCCGAGGATGATCCGGCTCGGGCTGACGCGGGCCGTGTACGCGCGCACGGTGTCGGCGAGGTCGTAGGCGGGGCCCGACATCGGGTCGACCGACCCGGCGACGCCGGACCCGGAGGTGCGGTAGTCGTAGCCCATGACGAAGATCGCGTCGGCCGCGCCCGAGCCCACCGAGGCCTCGAGCGGGTAGTTGCCGATGAACCCGGTCGTGTCGTAGGTGAGCTGGTAGCCCTTGCGGACCTTGTTCAGCTGCGTCCGGACCGTCTTGAGCAGCGCGACGAACTCGTCCGCGTACCCGCTCGCCAGGGGCTCGAAGTCGAGGTTGACGCCGTCGGCGCCGCGATCGCGGATGGCGGCCGCGATCTGCCTGGCGAGGGTGAGCCGCGCGGAGCCGCTGCCGAGCAGCGCGCGCTGGACGTTCGCCTGGGCGGTGGTCCAGGCGAAGACGCTGACCGTGAGCACGACCCGGGTGCCGTGCTGGTGGGCGCTCGAGATGACCGACGTCAGGTTGGAGCTCGTCCAGCCGCCCCAGCCGGTCGTGTTCGTGCCGTCGGGATCCTTCTTGCGGAGGTTGCCGGCGCGATCGGCCCCGACCGAGAAGTAGGCGATGGTCGACAGGACAGCGTTGTTGATCTTGGTCGACGCGCCCGAGAGCTCCCAGTAGGGCAGGAAGCCGAACACCTGGCGGCGGAGGCCGGAGGCGGCGGCGAGGTCGGCGTCGGCCGTGGCGGGCGGCGCGGTGTAGGCGACGCCGGACGCGTCGACGGCCGGCCGGCCGCCGGGGCCGTCGACAGGCGAGCTGGTCCCGCTCCCGTCGGCCCCGTCCGTCGCGTCGCCGGGCGCGCCGGTTGACCCCGTCCTGCTCGCCCACAGGCTGCCCTGGGGGCTCGCCGCCATCTCGCGCCCGGTCGCCCTGCCCGCCGGCAGCGCCGCCGGCGCACGGCCGTCGACCGGCCAGCGATCGCGAGCGCGCGGCGTGAAACCGACGGTGACGCGACCGCCGGGCTTGAAGTCGATCCGGTCGCTGCTCGTGCGCCATCGCCTGCTCGTAGGCGATCGACGGGTGGAGGTCCGGCACGGCCGTCGAGTCGTCACCGGTCACGTTCGGGGTCGCCGGGGTCGCGGACCGCCGCACCCGGATCCACGGAGATCGTGGTGTCGAGCTGCGCGGAGCCGACCTCAGGGATCGGGCCGGCGACGTCACCCGCCGCGACCGGCGCCGGCAGCGCGCCGCCTGCCAGCACCGCGGCGAGCGCCAGCGAGGCGATCGGGCGCGAGGCAGCGGGCAGGAAGCGGGGTCGCGGCAAGACCTTCCTCTGCAGCGGGTCGTCGTGCGTCGCCCCGGGTCGGGCCGACGCCAGCGCCGGTGCCTGATCCGCTGACGGATCGAACCGGCGAGGAATGCCTACGGTAGGCCCGCGTGTCCACCCGTCCCAGTGCCCCATGGTCCCGCTGGGACTAGTACGGGCGGGTCCGGTGCGGTCCGGAGGGGCCTGCCGCGGTGCGGGCGGGTGCGGTGCGGGACGCGGCGGGCGCTACGGCGCCAGCGTCGGCGTTACGGCGCCGGCGTGGGTTCGGGGGTCGGGTCCGGTGTCGGCGGCGGCGCGAACGGGGCGCCGGTCACGTCGGCGGTCGTGCGCGCCAGGTTGCCCGTCACGGACCGGTAGTACTTGCCCGCGCTCTCCGGGTCCATCTGGTACGTGGCGCCGGGCGTGCGCGACGACGCGTAGCTGACCGCCTTGTCGTGGAAGTCCGGGGCCCCGCGCCAGTACGCGTCGAGCGTCTGGTCTGTCGTGAACAGCGCCGCGATGTAGTACGGGTCGTGGCTGTGGCCGTTCGCGATCACGGCGGCGGCGCCCGTCCGAAGGAACGCCGACGCGTAGTTGTCGACGCGCTGCTTCGCCGTCGCCAGGCTCGGGTCGTTGCGCCCGGGCTCCGAGTTCCCCGACGCGTAGCACAGGCTGAACAGCAGCACGACGGCGTTCGGTGCGGGCGTCAGCGTTCGGATGCTTCGGCTCGCCGTAGTACTTCAGCTCGGAGTTGGTGCGCTTGCCGTCGTGGTTCAGGTCCTTGTTGAGCCCGAAGCCGTCCTTGGTCGAGAACAGCGGATCGAACGTGTACGGGCTGGGCCAGCCGTTGCCGTGTCCGAGGTACACGACGATCGAGGCGCCGTTGACGGCCGCCGTGACCCGCTTCCAGGTGGCGTTGGGGCTGTAGACACGGACGACGTTCGGGGTGTACTTGATCGCTTCGCTGTAGATCTCGTCGGCATAGGTGCGGTACTTCGCCGTGGTCGTGCCCGTGGCACCGACGATGATCGCGACCTTGGGGCTCTCCGCGGCCGCGACGCCCGACACCGCTTGACCGACGAGGCCGAGCCCGAGCAATGCAGCGGCGAGGACGAGCGCGAGCTTCCGCAACAGGTGGCTCCATGACGAGTCGGACAGCGCGGCGCACCCAGGATCGACCGGGGGCGCAGATCAGTGCCGGCTCAGACTCGCGCGGGGCGAGCGTCGGGCCAATCGCGGGATGGTCTGGTCCCGGTTGGCCCTTTCGGGCTGGCGCTGTCGAGTGCGGTGAGGTCTGGGGCAGTATGCCGTGGTGCAGACGGGCACCGCTGGCCGATCACGTCGAAATCGGGTTGCAGTGGCGTTTCAAATCGAGGCCCGCCGTTTCAGCCGGCGCGCGCGAGCCCCCGCCTCAGGGCCGGGACCGCGTCCGCGAACGCGAGCCGCCAGTCGCGCATGGGCTCGCCTGACGGGAGCGGCGTGGGCTCGAGGACGGCCCACAGGGGCGGGGTGCTGGCGCGCTGCCAGGTCGAGGCGGGAACCTCCTCGATCTCGACGTCGATGCTCGTGGCCCGGAGAACCTCGCGCGCCCAGTCGGCCCTCGATGCGCGGCCGCCGTTGACGAGGTGGTGGATCGTCGCCGTGCCCGTGTCGTCGAACAGGCCGTTCTCCCAGATGAGCTCGACGAGGGCGTCGGCGACGTCCGGCGTGTAGGTGGGGGTGCCGATCTCGTCGCCGACGACGCGGAGCGGCTCGCCGGCGTCCCTGGCGCCGAGCGCGGCCCGCGCGATCTTCTCGGGGAAGTCGTTGCCCGGCGGCCCGTGGAGCCAGGACGTCCGCGCGATCGCGGCGGCGGCACCCCGCGAGGCCGCATCCTCGACGAGCGCCTCGGCGGCGAGCTTGCTGAGGCCATAGGCGTTGATCGCGCGCCGCGGGTCGTCCGGCCGGTAGCCGCGACCGTCGCGCCGCTCGCCGTCGAAGACCTCGTTGGTCGAGACCAGCACCAGCTGGATCCCGCGATCGGCACAGGCCTGCGCCAGGTAGCCCGTCGCGTCGGCGTTCCGCCGCAGGGCGAGGTCGGGGTCGCGGGCGCAGCCGTCGACGTCGGTCCAGGCGGCTGCGTGGATGATCGATCTCTGGCTCGTCGCGCACGATCAGCGCGGAGACCGACTCCACCGTGAGCGTGTCGAGGTCGAGGTCGGGGCGCGACCACGGGATCGGCCCGCGGGTCCCGGTGAACGGTGCGTTCTCGAGCGCCTCGATCAGCGCCCGGCCCAGCCGGCCGCGGGCGCCGGTGACCGCGACCCGCATCGGTCAGCCGGCCTCGTCCACCGCCAGGCCCGCCGCCAGCCGGTCCCCGTACTGGCGGTCGTAGTAGGCGTCCCAGTCGCCGGATCGCGCGGCCGCGACCCACTCGGCGTGCTCGCGATACCAGGCCACCGTGTCGGGCAGCCCGTCCTCGAACGCGACCCTCGCCCGCCAGCCCAGCGTCGCCGTCTTGGAGCCGTCCATCGCGTACCGCCGGTCGTGCCCGGGCCGATCGGGCACGGAGCGCACCAGCGACCAGTCGCGTCCGGTGGCCGCCAGCAGCTGCCCGATGACGTCTCGGTTCGGCCGCTCGTTCTCGCCGGCCAGGTTGTAGGCCTCGCCCGACTCGCCGTGCCGGAGGACGAACTCGATCCCCGCCGAGTGGTCGGACACGTGGAGCCAGTCGCGGACCTGCATCCCGTCGCCGTACATCGGCAGCGGCTCGCCCGCGAGGGCGTTGGTCACGAACAGGGGGATGAGCTTCTCGGGGTGCTGGAACGGGCCGTACGTGTTCGAGCCCCTCGTGATCACGACGTCGAGCCCGAACGTCACGTGGTAGGCGCGCACCAGCAGCTCGCTCGAGGCCTTGGCTGCGGCATAGGGGCTGCGTGGGGCGAGCCCATCGGTCTCGACGGACCGGCCCTCGCCGACATCGCCGTACACCTCGTCGGTGCTGACCTGGAGGAACCGCGGCGCCACCGGACGCTCGCCGGCCCGCGTGCGTTCGGCCTCCCGGCGGACGGCCTCCAGGAGGACGTGCACCCCGATGACGCCCGTGCGCAGGAAGGCCTCCGGGTCGAGGATCGACCGGTCCACGTGCGTCTCGGCGGCCACGTTGATCACGGCGTCCGCACCGGCGACCAGCGGCTCGACGACGTCCGCATCGGCGATGTCGCCGTGGACGAACGCGAATCGCCCGGCCATGCCGGCGTCCGACTCGACCGCGGCCAGGTTGGCGCGATTGCCGGCGTAGGTCAGCTTGTCGAGGACGGTGACGCGCGTCCCGTCGCGCCGGCCGAGGATCCGGCGCACGAGCTCGCTGCCGATGAACCCGGCGCCGCCGGTGACCAGGAGGTGGGCGTCGGGGCCGATGCGATCCTCGGGGGCGGTCGGGCGGTCGGTCACTTCGCGTCGTTCGGATGCGCCGGCGGCCCGGGCAGTCGGCCGGCCTGGTCGTCGGCCTCGGCGATCTCCGCGGCCCGCAGCAGGCTCGCCACGGTGCCGGCGTCGGCCCAGTGGCCGTCGTAGACCTCGGTGAACAGCCCGCCCTCCGGGATGTAGTGGTTGAGGACGTCGGTGATCTCGAACTCGCCGCGCCCTGACGGCGCCAGGGTCTCGATGACGTCGAAGGCGTCGGGCCGCAGGAAGTAGACGCCGATCGGGATCAGGTCCGACTTCGGCCTCGCCGGCTTCTCCTCGAACCCGACGACGTTGCCGGCTGCGTCAAGCTCCGCGACGCCGAACCGCTGCGGGTCCGCCACCTTGTACAGCAGCGTGCCCGCGCCCCACGGACCGGCGTCGAAGCTGCGTGCGGTGTCCTCGAGCGGCCCACCGCGGAGGATGTTGTCGCCGAGCACGACACAGAAGCTGTCGTCGCCGATGAAGTCGCGGGCGAGGCCGATGGCGTGCGCGATGCCCAGCGCGCCGCGCTGGTAGCGGTACGTCAGGTCGAGCCCGAAGTGCCGGCCGTCGCCCAGCAGCTCGACGATGTCGCCGACGCTCTTGCCGCCGACGATGACCATCACCTCGCGGATGCCCATGCCCGCCAGCGTGTCCAGCGGGTAGTAGATCATCGGCCGGTCGTAGATCGGCAGCAGGTGCTTGTTGGTCACGATCGTGAGCGGAAACAGCCGGGTCGCCGTCCCGCCGGCAAGCACGAGGCCTTTCATCGGGGAGAGCCTAGCAGGGGGCAACCGCCGCGCAGTGCCCCGGTCGTCGGGGTTGGCGCCTGCCGGGCTCGGGTTCAGAGCAGCACGATGCCGCCGGCCGCCGGGCCAGCCCGACCGAGATCGCCCGGAGCACCGCGGCTCCATCGAGCGGGAACAGTCCGCGCAGCGACTCCCGGTGCTCGGCGATGACCCGCCGGTTGTGGTCGCTCCGCGCCACCACCAGCACGACGACGGACGCCCTCGGATCGTCGCGCAGCTTGAGCTCGACGCCGCGCTCGAGCGCCTGCACGTCGTGGATGTGCGTCTCCGCCTCGGCGAAGAAGGGCGACGCGCCGCCGTCGACCATGGCGTCCCATGCCCGTCGGTCACCCTCGATGGGAAGCGGCACCTCGCGGCGAAGCCGGAGTGGATCACCGAGCCGCCGTTCGAACCGGCTCAGCAGAGCGAGGTGGGCCGCGTCGCGGACCGGTGACCCGACGGGGTACAGCCGGCACGGAGCCTGGAGACCGAGAGCGCGAGCAGCCCGACACAGTTGCTCGAGATCCGGGGCAGCCGTCGAAGCACGCTCCAGCCGACCGAGCTGCGAGCGCGATATCCCTGCGGCATGGGCGACGGTCGCCTGGCTCAGCCCAGCCGCGATCCTTGTCAGGCGGAGCTCGTCGGCGAGCCGCTGGGCGAGGCGCCGGGCGTCAGCGGCACCGAGTTGTCCGCGCCGTTGCGTCGAGGGCATGAAGGGAGCATGGCGGGCGGGACTTGCCGCGCACGTACGCCGACCCGGGGCGTCCCGGGGGTTCGGTCGGCGGGCCGCTGGGCGGCCAACCGGTGGCACGACAGCGCGGTCTGCGCGCGCAGCGGCCCGGATATGGCATGGAGAGGCCCCGGGGCCCAATTACGGCCGCTCGGCGGACCGTCTATGCGGCCATGCCACGACTCGTCCGCTCGGCGGACCAAGGCCGAGCAACTCGTTCCGGGCCGCGGCACCCGGCGCACGGCGGGGCGCGCGGCGACGGCGCGAGCCTCGAGGGTGCGGCGCCCAGCGGCGCGAGGCCCGCCGGAAGCGATCAGCGCTTGGGCGTCGCCTTCGGGCCGGCCGGCGGCTTGGGGGTAGGCGTGTAGCAGGGGACCTCGCCCTGGGGCACCGTGCCGTTCGTCCCGCATGGGACCGCCTGCTCGTCGACCGGAGGCAGGCCGCCGTCGTAGTCGGTGATCACGAGGGCCACCTCGAACGAGTCGAGGTTCGCGGCCGGGGCGAGGAACGCGGTCTGGACCACGTCGTTCGCGTCCCGCTCTACGTCGACCACGCTCCCGATCACCAGGCCCTTCGGGTAGGGCGACCGGATCCCGCCGTTGATCTCGATCCCCGGGGTGAACACCTCCTCGTCGTTCCCGATCTGGACCGTCGAGTCGATGTTGCGCATGACCAGGACGCCGCCCGCCTGTCCCACGATCTCGCCCGTCTTGCCCGAGCTCTGGAGCTGCCCGACCACCGTCGACGTCCCGTCGCTGATCAGCGTCACCTTCGCGAACGTCGGCCCGACATCGGTGACCCGGCCCGCCAGCGCGCCGCCCTGCACGATGACCACGTCGCCCTGCGCGATCCCGTCGTCCGTGCCCTTGTCGAGCGTCACCATCTGCCGGGTGTCGAGCGAGTCGCGCCCGATGACGCGGGTCGCGACCGTCTGATGGTTGAAGCCACCCTGGAGCTGGAGCGCCGCGGCCAGCTCGTCGTTCTCCCGCCCGAGCGCCTGGAGCCGCGCATTCTCGTTCGTGAGCCGCTCGTTCTCGTTGCGCAGCGACGCGTTGTCGATCCGCAGCGAGTCGATCTCGGTGATCGCGCTGACCACGCCGGAGACGTTGTCGGCGACGTCGGCGAGCGCGCCCTGGAACGGCCGCAGCGCGAACGAGAATGCGCGCTGCGCCTCCTGGATGTACGGGTTGGCGGAGAACGCCATCAGCAGCAGGGTGATCGCGATCAGGATCGCGAACACGATCCCCCGGCGGCGTGTCTGGCGGCTGGACAGGATCTGGGTCATGACGAGAGCTCCGTGACCGGCCCGACCGCCGGCGCGGTCGCGAGCCGGCGATCAGCGCGGCGGGCGGCTGTAGGTCTCGGCGACGAGGACGCGCTCCATGGTCGGCGTGGCCAGCTCCTGGAGGACGACGCCGGTGCCGCGCGCCACGCAGGTCAGCGGGTCGTCGGCGACGTGGACCGGCATCTGCGTCGCCTCGGCGACCCGCCGGTCGAGGCCGGCGAGCAACGCCCCGCCCCCGGCGATGACGATGCCCTGGTCCATGATGTCCGCCACCAGCTCGGGGGGCGTCTCCTCGATCGTGTCCTTGATGGTGTCGACGATCTGGGCGACCGAGACCTCGATCGCCTCGCGGATCTGGTCGGCGCCGACCTCCACCGACCGGGGCAGGCCGGTGAGCAGGTCGCGACCACGGAGCGTGACGCGCTGCGAGTCCCATTCGCCCGGGTAGGCGGAGCCGATCGCGATCTTGATGTCCTCGGACGTGCGCTCACCGAGGAACAGGTTGTACTCGCGCCGCGCGAACGCGACGATGTCCTGGTCCATCTCGTCACCGCCGATCCGGATCGACCGGCTGACGACGATGCCGCCGAGCGAGATCACGGCGACCTCGGTCGTGCCGCCCCCGATGTCGACGATGAGCGATCCGGAGGGCTCCGACACCGGCAGGCCAGCTCCGATCGCGGCCGCCATCGGCTCCTCGATCAGCCGGGCCCATCGCGCGCCGGCGTTGAGCGCGGCGTCGCGGACGGCCCGCTTCTCGACCTCGGTCACGCCCGACGGGATGCCGAGCAGCATCCGCGGCCGCGGGATCAGCCCGATCCGGTCGTGCACCTTGTTCACGAAGTACTTGATCATCTGCTCGGTGACGTCGAAGTCGCTGATGACGCCGTCGCGCAGCGGGCGCACCGCGATGATCGAGGCGGGCGTCCGGCCGACCATCCGCTTGGCCTCGGCGCCGATCGCGAGCACGCGCTTGGTCTTCGCGTCGATGGCGACGACGGACGGCTCGGAGATCACGATCCCGCGATCGCGGACGTGCACCAGCGTGTTGGCGGTGCCGAGGTCGATTCCGATGTCGCGGGAGAAGAGGCCGAGGAGTCGGTCGAGCATGCTGGCGGACAGGTCCTTGTTGCGTGGCGCACGCGCCGCGCGGCGCGGGGCCGTGGTGACGGCACGGGGGATGAGCGGGGATACGGGTCGGGTCCGGGCGCGCACGCGAGACGGGCGCACGAGCGGGGAGCAGTATACCGGGGCTCGCCAGACGCCCAGCCGAGCGACCCTGGTGACACCTGGCACCTACCCGCCGAGCACGAAACCACGCGCGGTAGGACCTCTGGCGGGCGGTCCCGGTACGGAGGTCCCATCGCGCTGGGGTTTCGGTGGGCTGAGGATGACTTTGGTGCGGTTGATGCATCGGTGTGCCCTCACCGAGCAAGACCGCACCTGCCAGGAAGGGCGGCAGCGACCGAACGGAGAGGGAGGACCCCCGTCGGGAGCTGCCACCAGGTTGCACGCGAAGCCCGCCGACGACGTGCCCACGGGGAGTCGGATTGGGCAGGACGACGGCAGCCGGCAGCATTCGGGCGTTCCGTCGCCCGATCAGAAGGTCGACCCCAGGAAAGTGCCTACCTGATGGACGTCCACTCGCTGCAACTCACTGCCCCCATGGGTGGCCCGCGCACCACCCGCCGCCGCAGGCGCCCGCGCGCCGCGGCAAGGCCGGATCCGCGAGGTCCGGAGGCAAAGGCCGCGGACACCACGCGGCGCCTCCTCCTCGCCTACACCGGGTCCTCGATCGTCATCGGGCTCGCCGCGCTCGCCTGGACGACCGCGACCGTCCCGCTGCTGCCCGCGTTGAATCCGGGGCTCGACGGCACCAGCCTGACCGGCCCCTCCGGCGGGCTGCTGCTCTGGATCGCCTTCGGCCTCATCGGGTCGTTGCGCGTGCTCCCCATCCCCGGCAGCTCCGCCGTGTGGACCTTCCACTTCCCGTTCGTCGCCGCCGCGATGGTCCTCGGCGGGCCGACGGCCGGGGCGTGGGTCGGCTTCCTCGCCACCCTCGAGCGACGCGAGCTGGAATCGCAGCCCTGGTATGGCACGCTCGCCAACCATGCGGTGATCGCGTTCGGCGCGGTCGTCGGCGGGCTCACCGTGCTCGTGGTCCGTGGCGCACTCGCGTCCATCAACATCGATCCGGGCGCCGCCGGCGTCCTGGCGATCGCGGCCGGCACCCTCGTGCTCGCCGTGACGGTGAACGGCGTCGCCGCGGGCACGATCATCCTGCGCGAGCGGCTCGCGCCGATGGCCGTCATCGACATCCTCGTGCGGTCACTCGGGCGCGTCACGCTGGCCGAGATCGTGCTGGCGTCCGTGTTCACGGTGGCGTACGTCGCCGTCGGCTGGTGGGCGCCCCTCGCGCTGGCCGTCGTGGTGCTGCTGATCTGGCCCGGCGAAGGCTTCGAGGGCATTGACCCGCTGATGAAGCTACCCCGACGGACGGTGTTCAAGCGGGAGCTCGAGTCCACGGTCGCTCGAACGCGGCGCGGGCTCGCGCCGGGCGGCCTGCTGCTGATCATCGACCTCGACGGCTTCGGCCAGCTCAACAAGGACTTCGGCATGCACGTCGGCGATGAGGTCCTTGCGGAGATCGGCGAGCGCCTCCGTGCGCTGGTGCGGACGACGGACGTCGTGGCGCGCCTCGGCGGGGACGAGCTCGCGATGCTCTACCGGGGTGCGATCGACGCCTCGGCCGCCCTCAGGCTCGCGGCCGCGGTGGAAGCGGCGATCCGGCGTCCGGTCGGGACCTCGGTCGGGGCCGTGCGCGTCGGTGTCTCGATCGGCGCGCTGCCGATCCGGCCGGCGCCGAGCATCCCGTCGGCGGCGACGCTCATGGATTGGGCCGACGGGACGATGCAGGAGCAGAAGAAGGCCCAGAAGGAAGGGCGCTCGCAGAAGGGCGTGAAGTTCGACCGGTACGGCGCATCGCCGTCCTCGGACACGCGATCCGACGACCACCCGACGACGTGGTGGTCCCGGTTGCCGCGCGGCCGCTCGGTGCTGGAGCTCGGCGCGTTCGTCGCCGCGGGCACCGTGCTTGTCGCGACCGCGGTCGTACTGGGGATCCGGCTGCTGCGCTGACGAGGGGGCGGGCTACCGCCAGATCGGCGTGCCGCCGTGCTCGCCGACGAGGAGGCGGCCCTCGGCGAACCTGGCGGGCCCGAACGGCGCGATGTCGACCGAGGTCGCGGCCCCGTCCAGGATCAGCTCCGCCATCCCGAGGCCGATCGCCGGGGCGGTCTTGAACCCCGTCCCGCTGTGGCCGCAGTCGAGGTAGAAGCCATCCGGGCCGGCCTGGCCCAGGATCGACCGCTGGTCGGGCGTCAGGCCGTCCTGGCCGCTGTGGGCGGCCCGGAACGTGCCGTCGGCGAGCGCCGGGAGGCGGCGCACGATCCGGTCCGTGACGACGTCGCTGAACCCGGGCTCGGCGGTCGCGGTGTCCCGGTCGGGTGACCCGCCGATGATGCTGCCGTCCTCGAGCCCGATGAGCAGCAGCTCGCCGCCCTCGGGCCGGATGTACATCGACCGGGCGTTGTCGATCACGACGGGGATCGGCCGCGGGGCGGCGACGGGCACGCCGATGTACCCGGTGTCATGGCGCCAGACGGTGACGGGGACGTCGAGGCCGACCATCGCCCCCACGCCCGCCGCCCACGGGCCCGCCGCGTTGACCACGATCGGCGCCGCGAAGTCACCGACCGTCGTCCCGACGCCCGTGACCCGGGTGCCGTCGTCGCTGGTCGTGATCGAGGTGACCTCGGCGCCCTGCACCAGCCGTGCGCCCATGGCCTTCGCGGCCCGCATGAACCCGGTCGCCGACACCGAGGGGTCCGCGTACCCGGAGGCCGGCTCGTAGGCCGCGACCTCGTCGCCGTCGAGGGCCATCGCGGGCGCCAGCCGGGCGATGTCGTCCGCCTGGACGAGGGTCGTGTCGATCCCCAGGGCCCGGTGCGAGTCGACGTTGGCCTGCACGCGCGCCTCGCCCTCGCCGTGCTCGAGCCACAGGAAGCCCGTGTTGGTGAACCCGCACTCGCCGCCGACGCGCTGCGCCCAGTCCGTGAAGTACGGGAACGACGCCCAGGCCAGCTTCGTCTCGGCGAGGAGGTCGTAGTGCATCCGCACGAGGCCGCTCGAGCGGCCGGTCGCGCCGGCGCCGATCCAGGCTCGCTCGAGGACGATCACCGACGTGCCGCGCTCGGCGAGATGGAACGCGAGGCTCGTGCCGTGGACGCCGGCGCCGATGATGATGACGTCCGCCGTATCGGTCACCGGCGACTCCCACTGTCCCCGGCCCGTGCCGGCTCGTTGACCAGTATCGGGCAGGTCGGGCGGGTCAGAGGGAGAAGCCCGGCGGGTCCGTCAGCTCGGGGTGCGCGGCCTGGAACGCGCGTGCGGCCTCGAGTGACCGGACCCACTCGTAGTACACGCCCTTCGCGTGGACGGCGATCGCTCCCGCGTCGCGCATCCGGCGCAGGCCGTGCTCGTGCATCTCGCCGGGCGAGCCGGTGGCGTCGACGACGACGGCGACGCGGTAGCCGAGGTCGAGCAGCCCGAGCGCCGACTGCGCCACGCAGACGTCGGTCTCGAAGCCGGCGAGCACGGCCGTCCGCCGGCCCGTCGAGCCGACGGCCTGGACGATCTCGTCCACCGCCGCGAGCCCGAAGACCGGCTTACGGAACGGGGCCGGGGTACCCGCCGCCGTGGCATCGAGGATCCGAGGATCGGTCGTGCCGTTCCGGTCGGGGTCCTCCTCGGTGATCACGACCGGGACGCCGAGGACCGCCGCGACCCGCGTGAGCCACGCGATCCGGTCGACGACGGACGGCGCCGCGGCAGCCGCGCCCACGGCGTGTTCTGCGAACGACCGCTGGGCGTCGATCACCACCAGCAGCGAGTCCTCGCGCTCCAGCAGTCGCATCGCCACCTCCGTCGTGAGGCTACCTCGGCCGCGCAGGCCCGGTGCGGTCGAAGGCCACGCCGCGGTCGCGCAACGACACCCAGGCGTCGTGGCCGATGACCACGTGGTCGAGGACGTCGACGTCGAGCAGCCGCCCCGCGGCGATGGCCTCGGCGGTGAGGTGGAGGTCGTCGGGGCTCGGCGTCGGGTCGCCGGACGGGTGGTTGTGGCACAGGACGACGCCGGAGGCGTCGAGCCGGACGGGGTCGCGGAACAGCTCCCCCACCCGCACCAGCGACGCCGAGACGTTCCCCACGTAGACCGTCGAGACGCGCTGCACGACGTTCTTGGCGTTGAGGCTCAGCACCCGGAGCTCCTCGCGCTCGAGGCGGCCCATCTCGAGGAGCAGGCGGTCTGCCACGTCGCGCGGCGACCGGATCGTCCATCGTCCGGATGGCCGCTCCGCCACCGACCTCCGTCCCAGCTCGAACGCGGCCGCCAGACGAGCCGCCTTGGCCGCGCCGACGCCCGGGATCGCCGCGAGCTCGCCGTCGGTGGCCCGGGCGAGGGCCGCCAGGCCCGCGTGCCGGCCGAGGACGTCCTCGGCCACCTCGATCGCGCCCCGGCCACCAGCGCCCGTCCCGAGCACGATGGCGAGGAGCTCGGGCGCCGAGAGTCCGGCTGGCCCGCGCAGGGCGAGCCGCTCGCGGGGCCGCTCGGTGGCCGGCAGGTCCCGCACCGATCGTCGGGCCGGCGCGTGGACGGGAGCCTCGCCGAGCGGGTGGTCGGGCCGTCCACCGTCGCGCGTCCCCATCGCCCACCTGCTGCGTCGTGGCGGGCCGGGACGGTGTCATGATCTCGCGCGGCAACGAGCGAGGCGTCCCCGGGTCCGGACAACGGAAGCCCGCCGATTTCCCCCGCCATCCGGATCCGGGAACACGACGGAGCCTACGCGGCGGCCCTTACCCGCGACTTACGAGGCGACGCGCGCGGCCGCGTAGAGCAGGACGACCTGGATGGCGTTGAACGCCGCGTGGAGCCCGATCGACGCGTACAGCGACCGCCGGGCGAGGAACACCCAGCCGAGGGCGATCCCGACCGGCATCAGGGACAGGAACGAGAACAGCGCGCGCTGGGCGCCGACCTCGAACGAGGCGTCGAACAGCGTTAGAACGTGGGCGATCCCGAAGAACACCGCGCCCCGCACGATCGCTCGGCGCGCCCCGACGGACCGGGCCCAGGCGGTCGTCGTGAAGCCGCGGAAGAACAGCTCCTCGCCGATCGGCGCGAGGATCGCCGCGGTCACGAGGTTCGCGAGCAGCCCCAAGCGGATCGCCCGTCTCCGGCAGCGGGCTCGGGGCGGGCTCGAGGAACCGGGCGAGGACGGCGGCCAGCACGAGGGTGACGAGCAGGACCGGGAGGGCGAGCACGGCGCCCACGAGCAGGTCGCGGAGCGCCGCAACGTCGGGCCGCCGCACCTGCATCTCGGCCCACGAGAGCGCGCCCGGCCCGACGACGGCGATCCGGACCACGCCGACGTACGCGAGCATCGTCACCAGCAGCCCGATGGTCGTCGCGGCCGGCGACCGCGGGTCCAGGCCGAGGACCGCGAGCGGCGCCAGCACGAGGAGGCTGGCGATCAGCGTGATCGCGATGACGGCGGCGAAGGCGAGGACCGGTGACGGGCCGTGATATGGGAGCTCGGTTCGGTGGGTGCCCTCGATCGCCTGCGAGCCCGTCGCGCTCAGCAGCCCGACCGCGAGCAGGATCAGCCCGGCGAGGAACAGCCACGGGGCCGCGGGCGCGCCACCCGCGAGCACCGACACCAGGATGACGGCGAGGCCGAGGACGGACCCGATCCATCCGATGAGGTAGAGCGCCGGGACCGTGCGCCCCTCGAGGCTGAACGTCGACGGGCGCGGCGCGATCGCCTCGGGGTCCGGCGCGGCCGGCTCGGTCAAGGCTCCGGGATCGTGCCCGGTGCGCCGCGACTCGCGGACGGCGGCTGGCGGACGCGGCCCGACCTGGTGCTCGCGCTCGCGCGCTCGGCGGGCGCCGGGGTCGTCGACGGGAGCCGCTCGGGCACCGACGCCGCGATGGGCTGGTAGGCAGCGAGGTCGGGGCGCTCGAAGTCGCGGCCGCACCACGCGCACAGGGCCCAGTCGAGCCCGACGAGGCGGCCGCAGTTGGCGCACACGCGGTTCAACTGCGTGCGGCAGGTGGGGCAGATGATCCATTCGTCGTTGACGCGCCGGCGACAGGACGGGCAGGTCTTGATCGCCTCGACCTCGGCGAGCAGGGCCTCCTCGGCCAGGTTGCGTTCGTAGACCTCGCCGATCTTCTCGTGTGGCCGGATGATCCGGTACACGATGATCCCGAACACGAAGAAGACCGGCGTGAACAGCACGATCAGGGCGGCCGCGAGGTACGGGAGGACCGGGTTCTCGCTCCGCTGTTGCATGTCGCGGAAGGCCCAGTACGCGGCCGCGAGCCAGAGGATGACGAAGTAGACGACGAGCGCCTGGAGGGCGAACTGCACGATCGGGTTGTCGAAGAAGCCGCCGATCGTGTCACCGATCGTGTTGAGGATCTCGTCCATACGCGGGGATGCGGCCTCCATCGGGCTTGACGCGCCCGGGGGCGCGCGGCGAGCAGCAGTCTAACAGGGACGCCCGGCTGGACCGGACCACGCAATCGACGGCCCGGAGCGTGGCCGGGTGACGGTCGGGATGTGCGGGTCAGGCGTCGGCGGTGGCGTCGGCGGTGGCGTCGGCAGTCGCCTCCGCGCCGCTCGGGTCACCGGCCGGTGGAACAGGCGTCGACTCGAGCGACCAGGCCGCGGCGCGCACCGCGGCGCCGACGCCCGCGAGGACCAGCCCGCCCAGCCAGACCGCGACCCAGATCGCGACCGTCGTCAGCATGCCCGCGGCGTCGTCCGGGTGCGTCATGACGTCGCGGACGCGGGTCCAGCCGGTGGCCGCGGCGGCCATCGACGGCACCGTGAGGAGCGTCAAAACGATGATTCCGAAGACCGCGATCGCGATCACGCGAACGGGCCGCCGGACGATGTCGATCCAGCCCAGCAGCCACGCGACGAGGATCGGGCGCCGGCCGATCACGAGGCGCCGCACCCCGAGTGCCGCGGCGGCGTCCCCGAGGGCCCAGGCCACCAGGACGGCGGCGACCACCCACGGCACATCGCCCAGGACGCGCAGGCCGAGTGGCGTCGTGAGCTCGTCCGGCAGCACGAGCTCGTGGTACGCGGCGTCGTACAGCGGCTGCCAGGCGACGATGCACACGGCGGCGACCGGCAGCAGCGCGAACGCCCGGACGACGGCGACGCGCAGCGCCCCCGGCGCGCCGTCGATGTCGGGCGGGTCGAGCAGGCCCTCGTCCCCCGCCGCTTCCAGCTGCAGCCCGATCAGGTGGCGCTCGGCCCAGGCGCCGACCACGAGGCCACCGATGAGCAAGCCGAGCCCGGCGAGCACGCTGCCACCGATGAGCAGCACCATGGTCGGGGACGGGGTCCCGACGACGAGCGTGCTGATCGGCGCCCCGAGGGCGTTCTGGATCCCCGTCGGCGTCGGCAGCACCACCACAGGGACGGTCAGCACCAGGAGGCCGCCGCCCGCCAGGAACCCCGTGAGGCCGAGCAGCCAGGTGAGCGGCCGCACGAGCGTGACGACCACGGCTCCCGAGATCGCCGTCCGGATCGGCAGGCGGCGGGTGCGGCTCGTGGCGGCGGCGCTCGTGGCGACGGCCGCCGAGGTCATGGCGCCAGGCTCGGGGCCGGCGACCCGGTCAGCTGGCCGAGGGCCTCGAGCGCTCGCTGGACGTTGTCCATCTCCGTCCCGTAGGTCGCGAAGTCTCCGTTCTTGAGCGCCGTCTGGGCGAGCTCGAAGTGCGCGTTCGCGTAGTTGACAAGCCCCGTCACGTCGGTCGGCAATCCACCACCCGGCGGCAGCGTCGGCTGCGGCGTCGCCGACGGTCCGGGCGTGGTGCTCGGACCCGGGGTGGGCGTCGGACCGGGGCTCGGTGAGGTGCCTGGTCCGCCCCCCTGGGCGGCAAGCAGCAGGTTCAGGGCCTCGGCCAGGGTTCGGCCCCAGACCACGGTCGTCGGGCTCGCGACCACGATCCGCTGGAACTCGGGGAACGCCGAGGACGTGGACTGGAGGTAGACGGGCTGGAGGTAGATCAGCGAATCGCCGACCGGAACCACGATCAGGTTGCCCCGGATGACCTCGCTGCCGCTCTGGTTCCAGAGCGAGATCTGCGCGCTGATCGTCGGGTCCTGGTCGATCCGCGCCTCGATCTGGGATGGCCCGAAGATCGTCGTGTCCGCCGGGAACTGGTACGCACGCACCTCGCCGTAGTTCGGGGCGTCGTTGCGGGCGGCGACCCAGGCGATCATGTTCGGCCGGCTGCGCGCGATCATCGGCTGCAGCAGCAGGAACTCGGCCTTCGGCTCGCCGGGCATCCGCATCACGACGTAGTACGCCTCGGGCAGCAGGCTCTGCTGGTTGGTCTGCTCGGTGGGCACCGTCCAGCGGTCGGTGTTGTTGAAGAACGTCACCGGCTGCGTGACGTGGTACTGGCCGTACATCCGGGTCTGGACGTTGAACAGCTCCTCGGGGACCCGGAGGTGCGCCTGGAGCTCGGCCGGCATCTTCGACAGGGGCTCGAACAGCTGGGGAAAGATCCCCTGCCAGGCGCGGATGAGCGGCTCCGTGGGATCCGCGACGTAGAAGTGCATCGTGCCGTCGTAGGCATCGATGGTGATCTTCACGCTGTTGCGGATGTAGTTGATGTCCTCCGAGCCGAGCCCGCTCGCCGTTCCGCCCACCGAGAGCTGCGACGTGTCGAACGAGTTGGCGTTCGGGAACTTGTCGCTCAGGGTGTACGCGTCCTGGACGTAGACGAGCTTGCCGTCGACCACCACCAGGTAGGGGTCCTTGTCGAAGCGCAGGAACGGCGCGACCATGCCCAGCCGCTCCGAGATGGTCCGGTGGAACAGGAGCTGGCTCCCCGCCTGGACCTGGTTGCTGATGAGCAGGTCGAAGTCCCGGAACCGGATCGAGAACAGCAGCCGCGACAGGGTCGAGTCGATCGGGATGCCGGTCTGCCCGGTCCACGACGTCGTGGGGTCGCCTTGGCCCGTGTTCGAATTGGCCGGATAGTCGAACTCCTGCTGGTTGGCGCGCACCACGACGTAGTGGCTGTCGCTCTCGCCGAAGTAGATCCGCGGCTGCGTGATCTCGGGGGCCCCGCTGTTCGAGGTCGGCGGCAGGTCGCGGATCCACAGCCTCGGCTGGCCCTCCGGGGTGACCTCGTTGACGGGCACCATCGCGACACCGATTCCGTGCGTCTTGATGACCCGCTGGTTGACCCAGTTGGGCGCGTCCGGGTCCTTGTCGATCGCCAGCTCGCGCCCGGACAGCATCACCTGCCGCAGCGTGCCGTCGATCAGATAGCGGTCGGTGTCGACGTCATGGAAGTCGTAGTACTGGCGGACCGCCTGGAGCTGGTCGAGGGTCGTCTGCAGGGGGCGGTAGTCCCACAGGCGCGCGTTGGTGAATGTGTCCTCCTCGCTCTGGATCGCCGCCTCGGTCAGCGGCGCCGCGCCGCCGTAGGACCGCGACTGCCATTGGTCGAGGCCGAACGCGAGGCGCGTCATCGAGATGTTGTTCGCGATGTACGGCTGTTCCTGTGCGTAGGTGTTGGGGTCGACGCTGAATCGCTGGATCGCCTCGGGGTAGAGGCGGCCGAGCACGATCGACGCCGAGAACCACACGATGAGGATCACCGCCAGCGGCCACATCCAGCGGGTGAAGGCGCCGGCGATCAGCAGGGCCCCGGCGAGCCCCGACAGGAACGTCAGGACGTCGTAGGCCAGGAAGCGCGCGTTCGCGTCGGCGAAGGCCACGCCCGTCGCCACGCCGGCCTGGCTGTACACGAGCTCGTACTTGTCGAGCTGGTAACCGAAGGCGACGGAGAACAGGTACAGCCCGCCCAACACCGCGAGGTGGACGCGGACCCGGGTCACGAACACCTCGCCGCCGCGAGTCGTGGCCAGCAGGTACCGCGCGCCGGCGACGACCAGCGAGGCGAGGAGCAGCCCGTTGACGAGCGACTGGACGAGGCGATAGAACGGCAGCTCGAACAGGAAGAAGCCGATGTCGCGGCCGAAGATCGGGTCGACCACCGTCTGGGTGGGCGAGAACGGCACGCGGTGGATCCACAGCAGCAGCGTCTCCCACGCTCCCGTCACGGCGCCCGCGACCCCGAGCGCCAGCAGCACGGCGACCCCGGCGATGGCCCACGTCCCGAGCGGGACGACGTCGGGCATGTCCTCGGCGTCGAAGCTGAAGCTGAGCTCGCCACCGCCCGACCGCGCGCCGGCCGCTCCGAAGGGCCCGAGCGAGCCGCCGGTCGCGCGGGACCGGGCGCTGCGCTCGGCCTGGCGCTGGGCGTCGACGAGCCGGCCGGCGACGGTCTTGAGGCGGCCCGGCCGCTCGGGATCGACGGGCGGCGTCAGGCGGTCCGCGAGCAGGAGGTTGCCCAGGAGCACGATCAGCGCGAGGAGGCCGGCGCCCACGAACAGGCCCGCCTGGACGCCGAGGCGTGTCCAGAACACGCTGTCGTAGCCGACGCTCTTGTACCAGATGGCGTCGGTCCAGAGGTTGATCCCCGCGGCGAACAGCACGAGGATCACGAGGATCGCGATGAGGGCGATCCCGATCCCGGCCCGGCGGACGATATGCCCGACGCTCGGCGGCCCGGCTCCGTCATCAGGCCCGCCGACGGGACGCGGGCCGGTCTTCGGCGGCGGCGTGCCCGCGCTCCGGCGCCGACGGCGGGAGGCGAGCGACGTCGGGCGGCCCGCGCCCGCAGGTGCGGCGGGCTTCGGCTCGTCATCGCGATCGGCCGCCCCGGTCTCGTCGTCGTCGGCCGCGGCAGGCTCGTCCGGCGTGCCGTTGTCGTTTGCCTTGTCGCCTTCGTCGTCCGGGTCGGGCTGGTCGGGGTCGTCCGGTTCCTGCGGGTCGCCGGAATCGTCCTTGGGCGCCCGGCCCTCGGCCTCAGCGCGGCGTCGCTCCAGCTCGCGCATGAAGTCGTCGAACAGGTCACCCATCGCGCGGAGTCTAGGGCGGATCGCTCGCGACCGGATCGGCGGTCCCGGTCGACCCTGCCAAGCGGTCCGTGCGGGACAGGCGCCTCATGGCCTATGGACGCGAGCCTCAGGGCCTCGACAGGTCCTCGACCGCGCGCCCGAACGCGCCAAGCACCCGGTCCGCGATCTGGTTCGAGCCAAGCGTCGCGGCGAGCGCGGGCTCCCAACGGAATGCGGCCCGGATCACCAGCGGGCAGCGCCAGGGCCGGGTGTCGTCCTCCGGCGGGACGAGCGGCGTGAGCCGGATCGCCAGGCGGCCGTCCTCCTCGCGGATCAGCCCCGACAGCCCGCCCGCGAACGAGGGGCCCATGCGCGCGAGCGGCGGCTCCGGCGGCGGCCCGGCCGCCGGCGCCACGTCGCGGAAGCTCACCACACCGTCGGCATCCGCGACCCACAGCATGGCGAGCCACCAGTCGTCGGGACCGTCCACGGGCTTCGCCATGCCGGCCTCGAGTCGGCGGTCGCCGACGCGGACCTCCTGCTCGCGCAGGAACGACGGGCCGGGATGGGGAAGGCGGTCGGGCACGACCCGAGGATACGGGGCGCGCCGGGAGCTGGCCTCAGGCCGAGGCCACGCCTCCGCCGGGTGCCGGGGCATCGCCGTCGGCGGGCGCGGACGCGGGCGGCGGCGGCGGGGTGGGCACGGACGCAGCCGGCAGCGAGCCGCCCGGAGCGGCCACGGCAGCGTCGCCCGCCTGCGCGTCTTCCGCGGCGAACTCGGCCGCCACCTCGGCGGCCTCGTCGTCGGCCATCGCGGCCTGGGCGAGATCGGCGTCGGCGCCGCCCAGCGCGGACAGCGGGATGCCCATCTCGACGACGACGTCGGTCTTGAGGGCGACCGTCTCGGCCTCGAGGTCGGCGCGCTCGGCCTCGATCTCGAGCCGCCGCATCTCGCGCCGGACGGCGAGGTCCGGCGGGGCGAGCGACTCGGCGTTGGCGGTCGGGTCCTGCTCGGTCGGCGTGTCGCCGGTGATGAACGACATGATCCGGTTGCGGGGACGAGCCACGTCGGCCCTGGCCTGGATGATCGCCATCGGGTCGAGCGAGGTCACGCCCTTGATGTCGGGCTCTCCGGCCGGGCCCAGGAGCGTCGCGCCGCAGGACGGGCACGATTCGTGCGCGCCGGGGGGAAGCTCGGCCGAGCACCAGGGGCAGCGGGGTGTCGCATCGGTCATCTGCGCACTCTACTCGCTCGAATCCCGGCCAGTCCTCCCCAATTGGTCCTGCCCCGTCACTCCCACTCGATCGTTGCGGGGGGCTTGCTGCTGATGTCGTAGACGACCCGGTTCACGCCCGGCACCTCGTTCACGATCCGGGAGCTGATCTTGCCCAGCACGTCGTACGGCAGCTTCGCCCAGTCGGCGGTCATGCCGTCCTCCGACGTGACCGCGCGGATCGCGACAACGTTCGCGTAGGTCCGGCCGTCGCCCATCACGCCCACGCTGCGCACCGGCGTCAGGATCGCGAACGACTGCCACACGCTGCGGTACAGGCCGGCCGCCTTGATCTCGTCGATGACGATCCAGTCCGCGTCGCGCAGCGTCTCCAGCCGCTCGGCGGTGACCTCGCCGATGATCCGGATCGCCAGCCCGGGACCAGGGAACGGCTGGCGCTGGACCATCGCGTCGGGCAGGCCGACCTCGATGCCGACGAGGCGCACCTCGTCCTTGAACAGGTAGCGCAGCGGCTCGATCAGCTGGAATTGCAGGTCCGCGGGCAGGCCGCCGACGTTGTGGTGGGTCTTGATCTTCTGGGCCGTCTTGGTCTCCGGGGCCGTGGACTCGATGACGTCCGGGTAGAGCGTTCCCTGGGTGAGGAAGTCGATCCGCCCCGAATCGCCCTTGATCTTCGCGGCCTCCTCCTCGAACACGCGGATGAACTCGTCGCCGATGATCCGCCGCTTCTCCTCGGGATCGGTGACGCCGGCCAGGCGGGCGAGGAACCGCTCCCGGGCGTCGACCATGACGAGCCGCATGCCGAGGTTGGCCTCGAAGGTGACCCGCAGCAGCTCGGACTCCTTCTTGCGCATCAGGCCGTGGTCCACGTAGATGCACGTCAGCCGGTCGCCCACGGCCCGGTGGACGAGCGCCGCCGCGACGGCCGAGTCGACCCCGCCCGACAGCGCGCAGATCACCTTGCCGTCGGAGCCGGTCGCCCGTGCGTGCGCGTCGACGCGCTCCCGGATCGCGCTGACGGTCGACTCCACGAAGTTCGCGGGCGTCCAGTTGGGCTCGATCCCCGCGATGCCGGTGACGAAGTTGCGCAGGACCTCCCGACCGCGGGGCGTGTGCACGACCTCGGGGTGGAACTGGATCCCGTACAGGTTCCTCGCCGGCGCGTCGAGGCCCGCGTAGGGCGTCGACTCGGTCTGCGCCGTCGCGTGGAAGCCCTCGGGCATCCGCGTGATGGTGTCGCCGTGGCTCATCCAGACCGGCTGCTCCCGGTCGATGCCACCGAACAGCCCGTCGTCGCGGGTGATCTGCACCGTCGCCGGCCCGTACTCGCGGCGGGTGGCCGGAGTGACGTCGCCGCCGAGCTCGAGCGCCATCAGCTGGGCGCCGTAGCAGATGCCGAGCACGGGCAGCCGGCCGCTCCAGATCGAGGCGTCCGCCTTGGGGGCGCCGTCGTCGTACACCGACATCGGGCCGCCGGAGAGGATGACCGCCCGGACGCCGCGCCGCTCGAGCTCGGCCATCGGCATGTCGTGGGGCAGGAGCTCCGAGTAGACGTTGAGCTCGCGGACGCGACGCGCGATCAGCTGGGCGAACTGGCTGCCGAAGTCGAGGACGGCGACGGTCCCCGGCGCGGCGGACGTCGCGGCCGGCGGGCGGTCCTGGGGAGTGCGCTCGGGGGCCGGCGCGTCAAGCGCGACCTCGAGATACGCCTCGACCTCCGCGTCGTCGGGAGCGAGCACGCGATGCCCCGCGTTCGCCGGCTCGCCGTGGACGGTCTTGCCGCGCTGCCGGGTCTCGTCCGCCTCGGTCCCGGCCGCGGGCTGCTGCTCCTCCGCCGTCTCGGTCAATGACCCCTCCCCACGCGAGCTCCGATGGTGTATGGAGAGTCTAGCCGCCCGAGCCGTTCCGGAGGTGCCCCATGACGTACTCGATCGTTGCCTTCGACCCCGCGACCGGCGAGCTGGGCGCGGCCGTGCAGAGCCGCTGGTTTGGCGTCGGGAGCAGCGTCCCGTGGGTCGAGCCGGGCGTCGGCGCCGTCGTGACGCAGTCGTTCACCGAGGTCGGCCACGGGCCCAACGGGCTGCGGCTGATGCGCGAGGGCCGCACGGCCACCGAGGCACTGGCCGAGGTGCTGGCATCCGATCCCGGCGAGGCCGTGCGCCAGGTGGGCATGGTCGACGCGAGCGGCGACGCCGCCGCGCACACCGGGTCGCGCTGCGTCCGCTACGCCTCGCATCTCGCCGGCGACGGGGTGGCCGTGCAGGCGAACATGATGGAGCGCTCGACGGTCCCGGCCGCGATGCTGGCGGCGTTTGGCGCGACCGACGGCGACCTCGCGACGCGGCTCCTGGCGGCGCTGTTCGCCGCCGAGGGCGAGGGCGGCGACGTGCGGGGGCGCCAATCCGCCGCCCTCGTCGTGGCACCCGGGCCGGGCGACGGGTCGACGCCGCAGCCGTGGGCGCGGCGCTTCGACGTGCGGGTCGAGGACCACCGGTCGCCGGTCGACGAGCTGGCACGGGTCCTGTCGGTGGCGCGCGCCTACGAGGCGATGGACGAGGCCGAGGCGGCGGGCGGCCGTGGCGACGTGGCGGCCGCGGCGGCGGCGAGCGAGCGGTCGAGGGCCTGGCGCCCGACGACGACCAGATCCTGCTGTGGCACGCCGTCGGCCTGGTCCTCGCGGGACGGGTCGAGGAGGCGCGCGCCGAGCTGGCCCGGGCCTCGGTGGTCGAGCCGCGTGCCGGGGAGCACCTGCGGCGGTTCGCCGAGCAGGGTCATCTCCCTGGCGGGGACGGCGTCCTGCGGGCCCTCGGTCTCATCTGACGGCGGGTGCGCACCCGTCGCGGGACAAACGGATGCGACCGGTCGCCCCGAGGTTGGGAGAGGGACGGCCGGTCGCAGAGTCGGAGGAGGCTCGTGTTCGATTGTTCTTCAGTTGTGTATTCGGTTGTTCTTCAGTTGTTCGACCGCTTCGGTTCTCGGGGCCTTCGGCCCTGCACCGCGTGCGTTCAATATGGGCATCCTGCGCGTCCACGGGCCCGGACCCCATCGACGGGCGTGGGCAATCGCGCCGGTCAGATGACGTAGCGCTACCCTGCGACGGATGGCCGGAGAGCGATTCCCGATCCGGGTCGGCGCCCGGTCCGCCGGCCTCCTGCGCGTCCTGTTCGGGGTGACGGCCGAGACGGCGTGGGCGGCCGTCGACGATGAGGTGGTGTCGGCGCGGTTCGGGCGGTTCTCGTTCACGACCCCGGTAGCCAACGTCGCCCGGTATCGCATCGAGGGCCCGTGGCTGTGGGTCACCGCGATCGGCGTGCGCCGGAGCTTCCGCCACGGCGACGTCTCCTTCGCCGGCAGCCGCGCACGGCAGCGTCAGGATCGACGTCCGCGAGCCGGTGAAGTGGACGGCCTTCAGGGTGCCCGCGTTCTACGTCGCGACGGACGATCTCGCGGGGTTCGCGGCAGCGCTGGCCGCGCGCGGCGTCCCGGGCGAGGACGCGCGCCGGGCCTAGCCCTTCTGGTCGGCCTCGCGGCCGCGGAACGTGCCGGTGGCGACGCCTACCGGCCGCGCTGCCACGACTTGCCCTCGGTGACGACCGCCGGGGCGTACACGATCTCGACCTCGTGCATGTCCGCGATGGTCCGGGCGCCAAGGGCCGCCATCGACTGGCGCAGCGCGCCGATGAGGTTCTGCGTGCCGTCGGTCACGTGCGACGGCCCGTGCAGGATCTGCTCCAGCGGCCCGACCGTGCCGACCTTGATCCGCGTTCCGCGCGGGAGCACCGGCGACGGCGCCGCCATGCCCCAGTTCGTGCCACGACCCGGCGCCTCGGCCGCGCGCGCGAGCGGCGAGCCGAGCATGACGACGTCGGCGCCCGCGGCGAACGCCTTGGCGAGGTCGCCGCCGCGCTTCATGCCGCCGTCGGCGACAACGGGCACGTACGTGCCGGTCTCGGCGTGGTACTGGTCGCGCGCGGCGGCCACGTCGGCGATCGCCGTGACCTGCGGAATGCCGATGCCGAGCACCTCGCGCGTCGTGCACGCGGCCCCCGGGCCGACCCCGACGAAGATCGCCGCGGCTCCCTGCTCCATCAGCATGTAGGCGGCCTGGGCGTTGGTCGTGTTGCCGACCGCCACGGGGATCGGCATGAACCGCGTGAAGTCCTCGAGCGCCAGGGGCTCGTAGCCGGTCGCGAGGTGGCGGGCCGACGAGACCTGGGACTGGACGAGGAACAGGTCCGCGCCGTGCTCGGCGCTGAACGGCCCGAAACGGCGCGCCACGCCCGGGGTCGCCGAGACCGCCGCCTTCGAGCCGGCGGCGTGCAGCTCGTCGATCCGGCGCGCGATCAGCTCCTCGCGAATCGGCGGGGCGTAGGCCTCGGCGAGCACGTCGGCCATGGCGTCGTCCGGCGCGGACGCGATCCGTTCGAGGACCTCGGTCGGGTCGTCATAGCGCGTCTGGACGCCCTCGAGGTTGAGGATCGAGAGCCCACCCAGGCGCGCCAGCTCCGCCGAGAGGCGCACGTCGGCGACGGCGTCCATCGCCGCGGCGAGCACCGGGATGCCGAGCTCGATGCCGCAGAACGACTGGCTGAGGACGACGTCGTCGGGGTCGATCGTGTCGGTGCCCGGCGCCAGCGACACGTCCTCGAAGCCGTACGTGGTCCGGATCGTGTCGAGCTTGGAGCGGAAGACGCGCCGGTTGGCGAGTGTCTCGGTCAAGGCATCGTCCTCTCGAGCGCCCCGGGAGCCCGCCGGGTGGCGCCCAGTCTAGCGGCAGCGGGACCGAGCCCGGGCCATGTCGGCGAGTCCGGGATCACGCGGAGGCGGGAGGATAATCGTGGCGAGGCGCGACCGAGCGCGCGCGACACGCAGCCGAGGACGGGTCGATGGCGAAGGGCACGTCGAAGCTCGCCGATCGCGACGGCGGAACGGACGGATCGGGCGAGCGGGCCGGCGACGGGGCGGCGCACGATGCCGGGCAGCCGCTCTCGCGCAAGGTCTACGAGCGCGAGCTCGCCGGGCTGCAGGTCGAGCTCGCCAGGCTGCAGGAGTGGGTGCACGCGCGCGGGCTCCGGGTCGTCGTCCTGTTCGAGGGCCGTGACGCGGCCGGCAAGGGCGGCGCGATCAAGACGCTGACGCTCGCCCTGAACCCGCGGATCGCGCGCGTGGTGGCCCTCCCGGCGCCAACTGAGCGCGAACGCTCGCAGTGGTATTTCCAGCGCTACGCGGCGCACCTGCCAGCGGCCGGCGAGATGGTCCTGTTCGACCGCAGCTGGTACAACCGCGCCGGCGTCGAGCGCGTGATGGGATTCGCGACGGCCGACGAGATCGAGGAGTTCTTCCGCTCGTGCCCGGAGTTCGAGCGGATGCTGGTGCGGTCCGGGATCAGCCTGATCAAGTACTGGTTCTCGGTCAGCGACGCCGAGCAGGAGCGGCGGTTCGAGGCGCGCATCCAGGATCCGACGAAGCGCTGGAAGCTGTCCCCGATGGACCTTCAGTCGCGTGCGCGCTGGGTCGAGTACTCGATCGCCAAGGACGAGATGTTCCGGCACACCGACATCAAGCAGGCGCCATGGTGGGTCGTGAACGCCGACGACAAGCGGCGGGCGCGGCTCAACGTCATCCACCACCTGCTGTCGCAGATTCCCTACCAGGACCTGACGCCGCCCCAGATCGCGCTGCCACCGCGCGAGCCGGATCGCGGCTACGTCCGGCCGCCCATCGACGAGCAGTCGTTCGTGCCCGACCGCTACTGACACGCTGACAGGGATCCGCGTCACGCCGACTGGAGGACGCGCGATCCGCCGGCCGTCGGCGTCCATCTCGAACCAGCCGGCCAGCGCCGGATCGAGCAGCAGATCGCCGATCCGGCGCACCGACTCGGCGTACGACGGCCAGATCGCCAGCGCCGGCGCCTCGGCCGCCGCGACCCAGCGCTGCGCATCGTGCTCGTGCGAGACGCGGACGGTCGCCTCGGGCCGGATCCGGGCGGCGAAGATCGCCGAGACCACGATCCCGTCGACGCCCTCGTCGAAGAACGGCGCCACCTGGTCGAGGTCGTACCAGCCCTCGACGTCCGCGCCGCGCAGGCCGGTCTCCTCCTCCACCTCGCGGATCGCCGCCATCGGCACCCGCTCGCCGGGCTCGACCCCGCCCGTCACGCACTGCCACAGGCCCGGGAAGATCCTCGTCGCCGACCGGCGGATGAGGAGGATCTCGAGGCGCTCCGCGTCGGGTCGGGCGTCGGCGGGACCGGTCGGGGGCGGGACGCGGAACAGCCAGCATTCGACCAGGTCGGGGCGCAGGCTCATCGGGCGCCGGCCATCACGGGGTGGTCGCGCCGCAGCCGTCCGGGGTCCCGTCCGACGCGCGGGTGAGGCCCGCCGCGTTGCGGGTCGGGAGCCAGGCGTCCCAGCCGCCGGTCGTCTCCGTCCGCAGGAGCTGGATCGCGGCCGGGCGATCGTCGAGGCTGACCAGGAGCCACGGGCCGGCAGGCTCGGCGTCGCCGACGACCATGAGGTTGGAGCCGTGGGCGGCGGCGGCCGCGTGCTCGTCGGACCCGAGCCAGGCCCGCATCGGCCGGTCGCCGCCGACCGCCGCCGCCGGGAGGTCGATCCATCCGTGGCCGCCGGGCAGGATCAGCTCCGCCGCCGCCGCGGCCTCGATCGCCGCCGAGGTCGGCACCGTCTGGCTCGCGTCGCGCCGCCACGTCTTGCAGCCGGCGAACCCGGCGGCCTCGAACACGCCCTTCTGGGCGTCGCCGGCCACGTGCAGCACGCGGACGGGCCCGTCCACCTGCACCGTCCGGTCGAGGCAATAGGGCGCCGGCGCGGCCCGCCCGCTGATCTGCCAGAACGCGCCGCCGTCCCGCCGGGCGGTGGGCTTGAGCCGCACGGCCGCCTCCCCGGTGCCCCACGGCACGACCGTCCAGGCCGCGTCGGGCTCGCGCACGACGAACGTGCCGCCGAAGCCGCGCGCCGCCACCTCGACCTCGCCGCCGACCCACACCCGCTGCGAGGCGCCGGCCGCGTCGGGCACGTCGATCAGGCCGTGCGCCTGCGCCTGGCCGCGGATCGCCGCCTCGACCTCGCGCGGCGCGACCGTGGCGGCCACGTCGAACGAGCGCCACACGGGGCAGCCGCCCCAGCCGGCGAGCCGGGCGAGCTCGTCGAGCGCCTCCTCGCTGGTGGCGACGTCCACGACCGGCATCGTCGGGCCCGTGGGCGACGGGGCCGCGGCGGCCGGCACGGGCCGCGCGGCGGCCGGCGGTGGCGACCCCTGGCCCGCGAGGCCCCACGCCGTCAGCGCGACGACGGCCACCGCGGCGAAGGCGCCCACGAACGTCCATGCCGCCGACCGTCCGGGCGGCGCCGTGGGGTGCGCCGGCGCGACGACGAACTGGCCGGTGTCAGCGCGCCCCACGTCGACCGGCGTGGTGGGTTCGGTGGGGTCCGGATCGGTCATTGGGACTAGCCGCCGAAAGTCCCGGTCGCCACCATGACAGTTGGTGCAACTGCCAGTAGAGTTGCGACATTCTTCCGGGGTTTATCGGCGATCTTCATGCCCTCATCTTCTGCCCGCTCGTGGCACCGCCGCGCCGTTACCGCTTGGCTTGCGTCCGCCCTGGCCGCCGCCTCGGTCGTGGTCGCGCCCGTCGCCCATCTCGTCCAGCCGGCCACGGCCGCGGCCGCGGGCTCGTTCGCCGATCGCCCATTTCACCGAGACCACGGTCTTCTCGTCTCTCACGATGCCTACGACGGTGCGGTTCGCCTCGGATGGTCGCGCATTCGTGGCCGAGAAGCGAGGGATCATCAAGGCGTACGACTCCGTCGATGACGCGTCGGCGACGCAGGTGCTCGACATCCGCACCGTCGTCCACGACTTCTGGGATCGGGGCCTGCTGAGCATCGCCCTCGACCCCGACTTCCTCAGCGGCCGCCCGTACATCTACCTCTTCTACGTCTACGACGCGCCGCCGGGTCAGACGGCGCCCGTCTGGAACGACGCCTGCCCCAACCCGCCGGGCGCCACCACGGACGGCTGCACCGTCCGCAGCAAGCTCGACCGGTACACGGTCAACCTGACGTCGAACGTGGCCAATCCCGCCAGCCGCCTGAACCTCATCGGGGACGGCGCGAACGGCGAGTGGTGCCAGCAGTTCCCGAGCCACGCCGGCGGGGCGCTGGCCTTCGGCCCCGATGGGTACCTGTACGTGACCGGTGGCGACGGCGCGAGCTTCAACGGCATGGACTGGGGCCAGCTTGGCGGCCACGCTGGCTCACCGACCCCGGTGAACCCGTGCGGCGACCCATTTCCCGGTGGAGTCCAATCCACCGCCGAGGGCGGCATGCTCCGCGCCCAGGACGTCCGGACACAGGGCGATCCGACGAGCCTCGACGGCACCATCGCGCGCATCGACCCGGACACGGGCAACGCCCCCGCGGACAACCCGATGAAGGACTTCGCGGGCGCCGACTCGAATACGAAGCGCATCGTCGCCACCGGCTTCCGCAATCCGTTCCGGATGACGTTCCGGCCTGGTCACAGCGACCTCTACGTGGGGGACGTCGGCCAGAACACCTGGGAGGAGGTCGACCGGTTCACGATGTCGGGCAGCACCCCGACCAACATCCCGAACTTCGGCTGGCCCTGCTACGAGGGTGCCGTGCGTCAGCAGGCGTTCGAGGACGTCGGCACCGACATGTGCGCCAGCCTCTATGCCCAGGGCGCCACGGGCCCGCTGTACAAGTACACCCACATCGGCACCCTGACGCCCAAGGGCCCGTGTTTCCCGGGCAGCGCGGACCAGACCTCGTCGATCTCGGGCCTGGCGTTCTACGAGGGCGCTTCCGGAGCCTCGATCGATTACCCGAGCAAGTACGACGGCGCGTTGTTCTTCGTCGACTACTCGCGCGACTGCCTCGGGGCGATCCTGCCGCAGGTCAGCGGCATCCCGGACCCCGGCAAGCGTCGAGCAGGTCGCCAGCGGGATCGGCAGTCCCGTGGACATCGTGACGGGGCCCGGCGGCGACCTGTACTACGTCGATCACAACGGCGGTCGCGTGGTGCGAGTCAAGTACGTCAACGCGCCAATCGCCAGGGCCACGGCCAATCCCGATGGCGGCCAGGCACCGATCTCCATCCACCTCAACGGCGCATCGTCAACCGATCCCGATCCCGACTTCGCCATCGACGGCTGGGATTGGGACTTCTTCAACGACGGCAGCTTCGACGACTCGGGCCAGCAGGTGGACTGGCAGATCGACACCCCCGGTCAGTACCAGGTCAAGCTGCGGGTCCACAGCACGAGCGGCCTGACTGACACGGTGACGCTCACGATCGACGCCAACAATGCGGCGCCCGTCCCCACCATCAACGCACCCGCCTCATGCGACGACCCCGACCCGCCGTGCTGGTCGGTCGGCGACAACATCGGCGTCAGCGGCACCGCGACGGACCCCGAGGATGGGTCCCTGGGCGCCGGTCGGTTCGACTGGGCCGCTGATCATCCACCACTGCCCGGCGGGTTGTCACACGCACACGATCCTCACCAAGTCGAACACGAAGTCGTGGACGTTCGACGCGCCCGATCACGAGTACCCGTCCTGGCTCGAGGTTCGCCTCACCGTCACCGACAGCGACGGCACCTCCGCCTCGACCTCGGTTGCGCTGCAGCCAAGGACCTCGACGCTGCACCTCAGCTCGGCGCCCGCCGGCGTGCCGCTGTCGGCCGGCAACAACACCGATCCGGCGCCATGGAATGCGACCTTCATCCGGAACGGGTCGGCGAGCATCAGCGGCCCACTGACCCGCACGATCGGCGGCCAGCGGTACCGGTTCAGCACATGGAATGACTCGCACAAGCGCGTGCGCGACATCACCGTCAGCTCCAACAAGAGCCTCACGGCGACGTACGTCCGCGATGCCCTGGACAGGTGCACGTCGGTGACGACGAATTCGCCCAAGCAGGTCGCGATCGCCGAGCGGTCGAGCGGCAACGGCGACACGGACTGGTTCGCGTTCCACATCGGTCATCAGCGCGACGTCCGGATCACGCTCGACAACCTGCCGGTCAAGGGGCGGCTCGACCTGTACAAGTCGTGCTCGAACCGCGTGGCGTCGTCCAACAACCCCGGCAAGCAGGCCGAAACCCTGAAGCGTCACCTCTCGAAGGGGACCTACCGGATCCGGGTGACGTCCCCCGACAACGGTTGGAGCGCGAGCCCCTACTCGCTCCTGATCAAGCCCCTGCCGCGCTGATCGGGCGTCAGCCCGGCAGCAGCTGCCGCAGGGCGAACAGCACGTTCGCGGGCCGCTCGGCCAGCCGGCGCATGTACCACGGGTACCAGGCGGCGCCGTACGCGATGAGCACCTGGACCCGGTAGCCCGCCTTCGCCAGCCGGAGCTGCTCCTTCGTCCGGATCCCGTACAGCATCTCGACCTCGAAGCCGTCCTTGGGCACCCCGGCGGCGCCGGCGTGGGCCGCGATCTGCTCGATCAGCTCGACGTCGTGGGTGCCGAGGCCCAGCCGGATCGGCCGCGTGCGGCTCTCCCGCGCGAGCGTGACCGCGAGCCCGACGTAGTTGGCGTCGACCTCCTTGCGCGAGCGGAAGGCGACCTTGGCCGGCTCGTCGTAGGCGCCCTTGACGAGCCGGACCGCTGGGGCGAGCGGCAGCAGCCGCTCCACGTCCCGCGCCGTCCGCCGCAGGTAGGCCTGGAGGCAGATGCCGGTCCGCGCGTGCGTCGAGCGGAGCCGCTGGTAGAGGTCGAGGGTCCGGTCGACGTAGCTGCTGTCCTCCATGTCGATCCACAGGTACGACCCCACGGCCTCGGCCGCCGCCGACAGCGTCCGCAGGTGGCCGAGGCACATGTCCTCGTCGATGTCGAGGCCCAGCTGGGTGGGCTTGACGCTGATCTCGCCGTCGATCCCGGCCGCCTGGATCCGGTCCAGCACCTCGAGGTAGTGGTCGGTCACCGCCTGGGCCTGGGCCGCGTCGGCGATGTTCTCGCCGAGCCTCGTGTACATCGTCCCGATCCCTGCGGCTTGCAGGTCGGCGGCCACGCCGAGGGCGTCCTCGATCGTGTCGCCGGGCATGAACCGCCGGACGGCCTTCTGCATGAACGGGAGCGTCGGCAGGCGCTCGCGCATCCAGGGGTTGCGCGCGAACGCCAGGAAGACCTTGCGCAGCAGGCAATTCATCGGGGCCTCACAGGCGTTCGAACCGCTCCACGGGGAGGACGAACACGGTCGCGCCGCCGACCTCGACCTCGAGCGGGTAGGGCATGAAGAACTCGCCGGGCTCCATGATCGGCGGCATCGGGTTCACCACCTGCGTCCGCGCGTTGCAGTTCTCGCGGACGATCGTGATGACCTCGTCGACCTGGGCGTCCTCGACGCCGACGATGACGGTCGCGTTCGACTGCTTGAGGAAGCCGCCCGACGAGTGGAGCCGCGTGGCGCGGTACTCGCGCTCGAGCAGCGCGTCCACGAGGGCGCCGGCGTCCTCGTTGTGCACGATCGCGACGACCAGCTTCATCGCGGCGAGGATAGCCGACCGGACCTCGGCCGATCGGGCTTGGCGGGGCCGCGGGAGGTGTACGATGCCGACTCGCCTCGAACAGGGCGCGACGGGTGCCGGCGGTGGGGCCGGCCGACGCGCCGGGCAGACTGCACGCGGAGACTTCTCGTGACCGAACCGTCCGAGGCGGCCGCCGGGCCGCTGACCGTCCTCTCAGCCGGTGCGGCGGCGCTCGCCCGATCGACCGAGCTCGACGGCGCCCTGTCCCTGATCGTGGAGGCCGGGGCCGCGGCCACCGGCGCCGCCATCGCCGCGCTGTTCAGCGACGACCCGGACCGCTCCCGGCTGGAGCTGCTGCTGACCATCGGCATGTCCGACGACGAGGGCGCCGGGTTCGAGTCGATGGTGGCCGAGGATCCGGCGCACCCGATCCACAAGGCGGCGCTCGATCGAACCGGGTCGCTGGGCCGGACGTGGGTCTCGCCGGCCGGTGCCTCGGTGACGTTCGCGGACCTGCCGCTGGTCGTCGCCAGCGGCGACGCCGAGGCGTGCGTGGGCGTGCTGTCGTACGGGTGGGAGGGCGAGCACGAGGTGAGCGCCTCCGAGGAGACCCTGCTCGTCGCGGTGGCGGACCTCGCGGCGGCCGCGGTGGCCTCGTTCCGCACGTCCTCGATGGCGACCGAGCGAGCCGAGTGGTTCGAGCGCGTCGCGCACACCGACCCGCTGACGGGGCTGTCCAACGGCCGCACGCTGGGCCGGGTCCTCGAGCTCGAGGTCGCCCGGGCGCAGCGCCAGGGCAGCGAGGTCTCGGTCGCGATGTTCGACGTCGACGGCTTCACCGCGCTCAACGAGGCGTCCGGGTCGCGGGCCGGCGACCAGGTCCTGCGCCAGGTCGCCGCGGTGCTGGCGGAGACGGTTCGGCTCGTGGACACGGTGGCCCGGACGGGCGGCGACGAGTTCGTCGTCGTGGCGCCGGGGTCGGCGGGCGTCACGGTCGCCCGGCGCGTGCTGGAGGGGATCGGCAAGCTCGAGGCCATCGAGGGCCACCCGGTCAGCATCAGCGCGGGGATCGCGCGGTTTCCGCAGGACGGGCCCGACGCCGAGTCGCTCCTCGCCGCGGCGCGGGCTGCGCTGGCGGGCGCCGGCGGCAACGCCACGATCGCGGAGGCGGTCGGCGAGCCCAGCGCGTAGGCCGGCGACGAGGCCGCTCGCGGAGGCGGTCGGCGAGCCGAGCGCCTAAGACGCTGCCGAAGGGGGACCACCGGCCCGCGCGGCTGCGGGCACGCCGGACGATCTAGCCCGCGGGACCGCGGGTCACGCCGCTGGCCACGACCGGACCCTGCGGCGCCGTGTTGCCGGCGTTCGGCTCGAGGGTGATGGCCATCACCAGCCCCGGCGCGGCGGCCGGCGCGTGCGCCGTGGCCAGGGCGATCCCGTCCGATCCGACGCTGAAGTCGCCCATCGACACCGGTGCCGACCCCTCCGCGATCGACCAGGCCGTGTAGACCTGCGAGCCCGTGGTGGCCGCCATCCCGCGCATCGCGAGCTTCACGGTGCCGTCGGCACCGATGACACCGAAGCCCGACGACGACCCGTCGTCCGCACGGATCAGCGCGGTGACGCTGCCCGGCTGCGCCGCGAGGTCGAGCGCCTGCTCGACGCCGCTGCGGTAGGCCTGGGCGCTCGAGAGCTCGTTGTTGAGCGCGATGTTCCAGCCGCCCAGCGCGACCGCGACGATCACGGCGGCGGCCGCGAGGACCCACGCGAACCGGGAGCGGCGCCTGGTGCGCTCGGCGGCCAGGTCCACCACCGGCGCCGCGCTCGTCGCGGGCGGTCGGCCCGGTGGCGTGGCGGTTGCTGCCGGGGTCGCCGGAACGGCCGCGGCCGGCGCGGCGGTCGACGGATGGCGTCCGGACTCGAGGTCGGCCGCGGCCGCGGCGAGCAGCCGTGACTTCAGATCGGCCGGCGGGTCGGCCGGCTCGACGGTCTCGAGCAGCGACGTCGCCGCCTCGCCCAGCTCGAGCAGCTCGGCGTGCGCGTCGTCGCAGCCGGCGAGGTGCTCGCGGACGGCGTCCATCTCGTCCGGGTCGAGCGCGCCGGTGACGAACAGCGGCGCGAGGTCCCGGATCTCGTCGCAGGTCAGGGTCCGGCGGTCGCTCATGGCGGCCCCTCGGCCATCTCGACGGCGAGCTCGCGGCGCAGGGCGACGAGCGCCAGCCGGACGCGGCTCTTCACCGTCCCGAGCGGCACGCCGAGCCGCTCCGCGATCTCGGTCTGTGACAGGCCCGCCCAGTACGCGAGCTCGAGCGCCTCGCGCTGGGCGTCCGGCAGCACGGCCACGGCCGTGGCCACCTGGTCGCGGTCGATGCCATCGGAGACCTCGCCCCAGACGTCGGGGAGGGTGAGCGCCTGCGGCACCGACCTGCCCTCGTCCTCGGCGGGCAACTCGCTCGTGGGACGGCGCCGGCGGACGGCGTCGATGGCCCGGTGGTGGACGATCGACAGCAGCCAGGTCTTGACGCTGCCGCGGCCGCTCACGTAGCGGTCGGCGCTGCGCCACGCCCCGAGGAAGGCGTCCTGGACCACGTCCTCGGCGAGGACGTCGTCGGCGGTGATGCGGCGGGCGATCCCATAGGCCATCGACTTGTAACGCTCGTACAGCGCGTCGAGCGCCTCGAGACGGCCCGCGGCCAGCCCGGCAAGGAGCTCCTCATCGGACGAATCCGATGAGGCCCCTCGCACGGCCGCAGGTTCGAGGCGCGACTCGCTCATCGTGGCATGCGCACCGGATGGCCCATCGGTTCACCGTCGTGGGGCTCCTCGGCACCGGCGTCGGCGGCGTCCGAGAGGCACGGCGCGCGATCGCCCAGCCGGCCGACGGCCTCGAGGGCGGCGGCGAGGACGCCCGCCGCGTCGAGCGTGGCGTCGACGACCGCGTACCGCTCCGGCTCCTCGGCGGCGAAGGCCAGGAACGCGGCACGGACCCGCTCGTGGTAGGCGAGGTCGTGGTAGGCCTCGAACCGGGTGACCTCGGCGGACTTCCGCCCCAGGCCGGCCTCGACGGGGAGGTCAAGGAGGACGGTGAGGTCCGGCACGAGCCCGCCGGTCGCGAACCGCTGCACGGCTCGCAGCTCGTCCATCGGCACCCCGGATCCCGCCCCCTGGTAGGCGAGCGACGAGTCGGCGTACCGGTCGCACAGCACGACCGCGCCCCGCGCGATGGCCGGCCGGATGACCTCCTCGACGTGCTGGGCGCGGGACGCCGCGAACAGGAGCGCGTCGGCGCGACCGGTCCGGTCGATCTTGGGCTCGGTGTCCAGGACGAGCCGCCGGACCTGCTCGCCCAGGGGCGTCGAGCCGGGCTCCCGGGTGGCGACGACGTCGCAGCCGGCGTCGCGCAGCGCCGCGGCCAGCGTCTGGAGCAGGCTCGACTTGCCGGAGCCGTCCGGGCCCTCGAGCGTGATGAACACGCCGGGTCGCGTCTCGCCGCTCTCAGCCACGTCCCGAGTGTAGGCGATTGATCCGATCGCCCAAGAGGTGCGCAGACCCCACCAGCGGCCGGCGCCCAGTCGGTCCCCTGAGGAGGTAGCGCACCCGATGCGTTCGCCCATCTCGCCCATCGCCTCGCGGGCCGGCATCGCGGCCGTCGCGGGGATGGCCCTGGTCGTGGGAGCCTCGCCGCTCCTCGCCAGCGCCGCCGACCATCTCGACGCACCGGCGGCGAAGGCCGACCACCGCGTCGACATCACCGACGTCTACGCCTTCAAGTCGAGCGCGGGACACACGACGCTCGCCCTGGACGTGGACGGGCTCATGACGCCGGCCGACAGCAAGACCGCGACGTACCGAGCGAACTCGCTGTACGAGCTCAAGGTCGACCGCAACCAGGACGGCAAGGCCGACCTCGCCTATCGCGTCCGGTTCTCGCCGGCAACGACGAACGGCGACGGCACCAAGACCCAGGCCTACGTGGTCCGACGGGACACCGGCGCCTCGGCCAACAGCAACGTGTGGAACGGCAAGGTCGTGGCCAAGGGCCGCACCACGCCGTACAAGCACGCCGTGCGCACCGCGCACGTCAAGCACGGCGGATCGGTCTTCGCGGGCACCCGCGACGATCCGTTCTTCTTCGACCTCCCGGGCTTCATCGAGTTCAAGGAGCAGCTGCTGGGCGGGTCGACCGACCTCGGCGACCTCCTGGGCGGCTTCACGGCGATGGACACCTTCGCCGGCACGAACGTCCTCTCGATCGCCATCAAGCTGCCGAACAGCCGAGCTCGGCGGCAACGGGAACTCGATCGGCGTCTGGGGCACGACGTCCGTCATGTCCAACGGTGGCTGGTCGCAGATCGACCGCATGGGTCGCCCGGCGATCAACACCGTGTTCAACGGCCTGCTCCTGCCCTCCGCCTCGCCGTACAACGGCCTGGAGAAGGACGCCTTCAACTTCCAGCGCCCGACCAGTGACGCCAGCACCACGACCGACAACGTCACCACCGTGCTCGAACGCGATCGGCAACGTGCTGACCGCCAACAGCGCGACGGCGTACACGGCGGGCGAGGTCTCGGCCATCGCGTCCGTGCTCCTGCCGGACGAGCTGACGCTGACGCTCAACAGCGGTGCGCCGTTCGCCTCGGGCTCGTCGCTCGGCACCCTCGCGCTCAACGGGCGCGGGCTGTCCGACGACGTGATCGACGCGGAGTTCGCCTTGCTCACCAACTTCGTGATCACGACCGGCGACGGCGTGAACGCGAACGACAAGACGTTCTCCTCGTCCTTCCCGTTCCTGGCCTCGCCGCACTGAGGCCGTCCGGGGTGCGCCGTCCGACGGGGCGGCGCACCCCGACACGTCCCCGTCCTGATCCGACCGAGCCCATCGCGCGCAGGAGCATCCGATGACCGCCTTCACGATCCGACGCCCGTCCCGCCGCCCCCTCGTCGTCGTGATCGGCATCCTCGCGATCGCGATCGGGACGCAGGTCGCCTCGGTGTGGAACGGCGACCAGGCCGGGCTCGATGAGCCGCTCCTCGCCGCGCCGCCCGCCGCGGAGATCGACACCGATGCCGGCCCGATCGGCGTGCGGTGCGCCGGTGCGAACGCCGTCGCGGTCCCTGCCCCGACCAGCGCGGTCCCCGTCGCGGGCGTGAATGCGGCGGCCGTCGACCCCGCTCCCGTCGTCCCGACCCACGTGGACCCGGCTCCCGCGGCCCCGGCCAACGCCGGCCCCCAAGGGCTTCGACCCCACGGCCGAGCTCACCCGGATCCGCGCCGACGTCGACTTCTGGGCGGCGCGCCTGACGGCCCACCCCAACGACATCGTGTCCGCCGTGAAGCTGGCCGAGTCCGACGTCGCCGAGGCCCGCCTGACCGGCGACGTGACCGCCTACCTGCGCGCCGAGCAGGCCGCCGATGCGGCGATCGTCGCGCAGCCCGGCTACCTGCCCGCGCAGTCGATGCGCGCGAGCATCCTCGTGTCGCTCCACCGGTTCCCGCAGGCCCGCGAGCTCGCCCGCTGGATCCTGTTCCGCTCCCCCGCCGACTCGACCGCGCTGGGCGTCCTCGGCGACGCATCGCTCGAGCTCGGCGACCTCACGACCGCGGCCACCGCCTACTCGCGGCTGGCGATCGTCGCAGACGGCTCCGCGGCCCAGGTCCGCGCCGCGCGGCTCGCCTTCGTCGAGGGCGACCCGGCCGCCGCGGTGGCCGGCGACCGCACCGCGGTGGCGTCCGCGACCCAGGAGGGCCTCGAGGGCGACGCGCTCGGCTTCTACCACGTCACGCTGGGCGAGACGCTCATCGCCGCCGGCGACCCGGCCGGTGCCCGAGCGGCGTTCGAGGCGGCCCTCGCGGTCCGTCCGGACCTCCCGGCGGCCCTCGTCGGGCTGGCCAAGCTCGACGCGTTCGACGGCGACCTGTCGGCCGCGATCGCGGAGCTCGACACGGCGATCGCCGCGATCCCGCTGCCCGACTCGCTGGCGCGCCGGGCCGACCTGCTGACCCTCCGCGGGGAGCCGGGCGACGCCCGCAAGGCCCAGGCCGACATGGCCACGGTCGAGGCGATCGCGCAGCTCGCCGGCGAGGCCGGCTCCGTCTACGACCGCGGGCTGTCCCTGTACCTGTCCGACCACGGCCTCGAGCCCGAGCGCGCGGTCAAGCTGGCCCGCGACGAGCTCGCCATCCGGCCCGACGTCTACGGCTACGACACCCTCGCCTGGGCGCTCCTCAACGCGGGCGACGCCGCCGGCGCCGACGCGCCGATGCAGTCCGCGCTCGCGGCCGGCACCAAGGACGCCCGGCTCTGGTACCACGCCGGGCTCATCGCCCTCGCCAACGGACGTCCCGACGAGGCCGCCACCGACCTCCGCAGCGCGCTTGCCCTCGGGCCGGCCCTGGACCCGATGTCCCGCAGCGCGGGCGACCGACGCCCTGGCGACGATCCGATGAGGTCGCCCGTCCGCGCGGCGCTCCGCGGCACCCTCCTGGCGGTCGTGCTCGTCCCGGTCGTCGCGGCCGTCGCCCTGGCGCACCCGCTCGGCAACTTCACGATCAACCACTACGCGGGGATCCGCGTGGAGCCGTCGCGGGTGGTGCTCGACGTCGTCATCGACGAGGCCGAGATCCCGACCTTCCAGGCGAGCCAGGGCTTCGACCTCGACGGGGACGGGACCCTGTCGGCGGCCGAGACGGCGGCGGCGCGCACGTCGACCTGCGTGTCGGTGGGCCGGGCCCTGCGCCTGACCGTCGACGGGATCGCCGCGCGGCTGGGCCTGATCGGGGCCGGGCTCTCGTTCCCGCCGGGCAACGGCGGCCTGTCGACGATGCGCAGCGTCTGCACCTACGAGGCTCCGCTCGCGTCACCGATCGTCGCCGGCTCGACGATCGAGTTCGCGGACGGCTTCGAGGCGTCGCGGATCGGCTGGCGCGAGATGACGGTGGTCGGCTCGGGCGTGACGGCAACTGGATCCGGCGTCGCGGCGGCGAGCGTGACGGGTCGACTGACCGCCTACCCGACCGGTCTCGCCGGTGCGCCCAACGTCCGCTCCGTGTCGTTCAATGTGTCCCCGGGCGGCCCAACGCTCGCGCCGCTGGACGTACCGGACGCCGACCCCGTCGGCCCGATCGACGTGCTGACGGCGACGGCCGGGTCCGCGACGGTCGCCGATCAGGCGCCTGTCGATCTCCCGTCGACTGCGGCTGCCCCGGCTCGATGCCGGTTGCGTCGTCTGTTGCCTCGTCAGTCGTGTCATCCACCACCACCGTCCCGAGCGGCGAGAGCTCGATCCCGGAGGTCCTGCGGAGCGCGCCGGCGACGCCGCTGATCGCCCTGATCGGGCTTCTCACCGCGGGCGTCCTCGGGGCTGGCCACGCCCTGACGCCCGGCCACGGCAAGACCCTGATGGCCGCGTACCTCGTGGGAACGCGCGGAACGCCGCGCCACGCGGTGGGCCTCGGCCTGGCGGTCAGCGTGTCGCACACGCTCGGGATCCTCGGGCTCGCGGCGGTCGTGCTCGCCGCGGAGTCGACGCTGCCGCCGGACCTCGTCGTCCGTGTGGCGCCGCTCGTCGCCGCCGTCTCGATCGTGCTCGTCGGCGGCTGGATGCTCCTGACCGAGGTCCGCCGCGGCGTGGCGGCCCGCCGAACCGCCGACCACGCGCACGCCGGCGCGCACGGCCACGGCCACGATCACGCCGATGCCGACGTCCACGCCGCACCGAGCACGCGCACGACGACGGCACGGTCCACGAGCACGGCCACGAACATCCGCACCCGTCTGCGGACGCCGCGCACGATCACGTCGCCGACGACGGCCTGGAGCACTCCCATGGCGGCGTCCGCCATCGCCACGTGCCACCCGCCGGCTCGACGATCAGCTGGCGCAGCCTGTTCGTGCTCGGCCTCGCAGGCGGCCTCGTGCCGTCGGCCAGCGCGCTGCTGATCCTGCTCGCGACCATCGCCGCCGGCCGGCCGGCGTGGGGCGTCGTGCTCGTCGCCGCGTTCGGCCTCGGCATGGCGGCGGTCATGACCGGCGTCGGCCTCGCCTTCGTCCACGCCCGCGGCCTGCTGGAGCGCGCGCCGACCCGGATCCGCGCGACGCGCGCCGCCCGCCTGGTCCCCGCCGGCGCCGCCGTCCTGGTCCTGATGGTCGGCGTGGTCCTGACGACCCAGGCCCTGTCGGTGGTCGCCCTGGGTTAGACCGAACTCACGCGTGCTGCGGCGACG
>CAWHIA010000023.1:0-19777 GCA_963829155.1 uncultured Chloroflexia bacterium
GCGCCATCCTCCGCTTTGTCAACTCACTTGGCAAAGTCGCGGTGGCCCGTCACGGCCTCCCCGACCGGCCGAGTGAACCGGAGGAGGACGAGCGCGAGTGACGCTCCCGGGCAAGGCGACGCACCAGCAGACGCGCGGGTTCAACCGCGGCCTCGTCCTGCGCACGCTGTACGACTACGGGCCGGTCAGCCGCGCCGAGGTCGCCCGCCTCACCGGGCTCACCCGCACCACCGTCAGCGAGCTCGTCGCCGACGTCCTCGCCGAGGGCCTCGTCCGCGAGGTGGGCCTCGGGCCGTCGAGCGGCGGCAAGGCCCCGATCCTGCTCCAGGTCGTCGACGACGCCCGGCTGGTCGTCGCGGTCGACCTCGGCGAGCGCGTGTTCGCCGGCGCCCTCGTCAACCTCCGCGGCGAGGTCCGCGCGACCCGCGAGGTGTCCGCCGACGGCCTCGACGGCGACGAGGCGCTCGCGGCGCTGACCGCCCTCGTCGACGAGCTCGTCGCGCTGGCCCCCGAGACCAGCCCGATCCTCGGCATCGGCGTCGGCACGCCGGGCCTCGTGGACGCCGCCACCGGCACGATCCGCTGGGCGGTCAACCTCGACTGGCAGGACCTCCCGCTCGCCCGGATCCTCACCGAGCGCACCGGGCTGCCGGCGAGCGTCGCCAACGACTCGCGCGCCGCGGCGCTCGCCGAGTACCTGTTCGAGGGGCGCCGGCGCGCCCCGAGCCTCGTGGCGGTGAAGGTCGGCCTGGGCATCGGCGCCGGGATCGTCATCGAGGGCGAGGTCTTCAACGGCGACGGCTTCGGCGCCGGGGAGATCGGGCACACGGTGATCGTCGACGACGGCGCGGAGTGCCGCTGCGGCCGGTTCGGCTGCCTCGAGACCGTCGCCAGCTCGCGCGCGATCGTCCGCGCCGCGACCGAGGCGGCGAACGACGCCCCCGACTCGACGCTCGGACGGCGCCTCGCGGCGTCGGCGACCGGCACCCTGGCGCTCGACGACGTCGCGCAGGCCCTGGACGACGGCGACGAGACCGCCCGCCGGGTCGTCGTCGCGGCCGGGCGCTGGCTGGGCCAGTCGGTCGCCGCGCTGATCGGCGCGCTGAACATCAGCCGGGTCGTGCTGCTCGGCAGCGTGACGACCCTCGGCGAGCCGTGGCTGACCGCCGTCCGCGACGAGGCCTCGCGCCGATCGCTGCGGCTGCTCGCCGACGACACGCGGATCGACATCGGCCGGCCCGTCGACAACGTCGTGATCCTCGGCGCCGCCGCGCTGCTGATGACGCGCGAGCTGGCCCTGGTGCCGACGCGATGACGGGGCGAGCGGTGAACGGCGGCCTCCTCGCGGGCGTCGACGTCGGCGGCAGCAAGATCGCGGTCGTCCTCGCGACGAGCGATCTCGAGCCGGTCGCCCGGCACACCATCGAGACGGGCGTCGGCGACGCCGACTACGCGGTCAACCGCATCGCCGAGGCCGTCGACGCGACGCTGGCCATCGGCGGCCGGACCTCGGCGGACCTCGTGGCCATCGGCGTCGGCGTGCCCGGCCGGGTCGACCCGGTCGCGGGCCGCGTGACCCTCGCCGTGAACCTCGGCTGGCACGAGCTCCCGCTCGTCCGCCTGGTGTCCGAGCGCTACGGCATCCCGGTGCAGATCGAGAACGACGTCCGGGCCGCGGCCGCCGGCCTGCACGAGCGGCGGGTCCTGCCCGACGTCGGCGACCTCGCCTACCTCAGCATCGGCACCGGGCATCTCGGCCGGCGTCGTCCTCCACGGGCAGCTCCACCGCGGCGTGCGCGGGCTCGCCGGAGAGATCGGCCACGTCGTCCTCGACCCGGCCGGGCCCGTGTGCCAGTGCGGCCTGCGCGGCTGCTTCGAGGCCGTCGCCTCCGGGCGGGCCGTCGGGGTCCAGGCCGAGGCCGCTCTCGAGGCCGGCGCCGCCAGCTCGCTCGCGGCCCACCGACCCGTCACCGCGATCGACGTCTACCGCGAGGCCGCCGCCGGCGACGCCCTCGCCCTCCAGATCGCCGACACCGCGGGCCGCTGGGTGGCCCGGGCCGTGCACGAGCTGGTGATGACCTACGACGTGCGCCGCGTCGTCCTCGGCGGCGGCGTGGCGGGCGCCGGCGACACGTTCCTCCGACCCGTCCTGGGCGCCCTCGACGAGCTCCGGTCCCGATCCGAGCTCGCCCGCGAGGCGCTGCCATCCGATGTCGTCCATCTCCTGCCCCCGGACGCCGATGCCGGCGGATGGGGAGCCGTGATCCTCGCGCGCTCGGCCGTCACTGCGGTGGCGGCTCGGACCGGGCCTGCGGCGATCAAGGGAAGGGAGGTGGCGACCGGGTAGCAAGACGAGGGCCGGGCCCTCTTCGAGCCGCCCGCCCGTGCACCTGGAGGAGGTGATCGCACGAGACACCCCGCGTCCCCGGACCGCCAGCGGGATCCCCGCCGCGGTCACGGGCATGGAGGTTCGCTGACACGATCGCAAGAGAGGAGCAACACACGATGAGCTCACGCAAGTTCCTGGCCCTCGGGCTCGCCACCGTTTTCGCGGTAGGCGCCTGCACGAGTACCAGCGCCACCCCGTCGCCGGCCAGCCAGGCCCCGGCACCCACCGCCGCCCCCGCCAGCACCGCGCCCGAGAGCGCCGCGCCGTCCGAGAGCGCGGCGGCCGCGAGCCCGAGCGCCGAGGCCCTCGCCCCCGATCCCGCCGAGGCGGTGATCCAGGGCGTCGAGCCCAACGCCGAGATCGGCTTCTGGACGTTCTACCTGTCGCCGACCGTTCGACCCCTGGATCAAGGACACCATCGACCGCTTCGAGGCGACGTACCCGGGCGTCAAGGTCAACTGGGAGCGACCACCAGGCCACCTTCAAGGACGAGCTGAACAACGCGTTTGCCGCCGGCAACGCGCCGGACGTGATCAACCTCTCGACGGCCGCGGGCTGGGTCAGCGAGTACGCCGACAAGGGCCTGCTGCTCCCGCTCGACGACAAGGTCCCGCAGGCCGATCAAGGACACCTACTTCGAGGGCCTGTGGAAGGAGCAGCTGATCGACGGCGTGAACTACCAGTTCCCGTGGTACCAGGGCCTCAGCGTCGAGCTGATCAACAAGGCCATCATGGACAAGGCCGGCGTCGCAGCCGAGGACTTCCCGAAGACCATCGACGGCCTGCCCGCGCTGTGCAAGACGATCCTCGACAAGACCGCAGACCCTGTGCGACATCCGGCTCACGGTCGACGACCTGCTCGCCCAGATGGTCTACGAGGGCAACGTCAAGGTCCTCAGCGACGACGGCAAGACGTTCACGTTCGACTCGCCCGAAGCGGTCGCGTGGCTCCAGATGTACGTCGACATGGTCAAGGCGGGCACCGTCGACAAGACGGTCCTCACGGTCGCCGACGACCGCGTCGGGCTCAACGCCTTCGCCGCGGGCAACGCCGCGTTCTACCAGACGGGCCCCAACCTGGCGCGCGTCGTCAAGGACCAGAACGCCACGCTGTACGACAACCTCGCGATGGTCCCGGCCCCGATCGGCAAGTCCAACGTGACCGGCAAGGGCCTGATGTCGATCTCGGTCAAGAACGACACCAAGTTCCCGAACGCCTCCATGGCGCTCGCCCAGTTCTTCACCAACGCCCGGTCGATGACCGACTTCAGCAAGCAGGTCGCCATCTATCCGTCGACGTCCGCGTCGTACGACGATCCGTTCTTCTCGGAGACGCCGTCGGCCGTCGAGGACAGCGCCCGGCCGCTGGCCAAGGGCATCGTCTCGACCTACGCGGACATCGTCCCGACCATCCCCAACAAGGCCGACGTCAACGCGATCGTCCTCGACGCGGTGGAATCGGCGCTGTTCAACGACGTCCCCGCCCAGCAGGCCCTCTCGGACGCCGTCAAGAAGGCCAACGCTACCCTGAAGTAGCAACCCTCCTCCTCCGAACGATGCGGCCCGTCCCTGCCCCGAGGGGCGGGCCGCTCGTCACCAGCGGATCCCGACGATGAAGCGACGGTTCACCGCCACCCCCTACCTGTTCCTCGCGCCGGCCCTGACGCTGCTGGGCATCTTCGTGGTGTACCCGATCATCGCCGTCGTCTACTACAGCTTCACCGACTACGACATCGTCCGGCCGCCGGTCCCCGTCGGCCTCGCGAACTACCAGAAGCTGCTCACCGACGACACCTTCTGGCTCGCGCTCCAGCACTCGATCGTGTACCTGCTCGTGACGCCGATCCTGATCGTGCTCTCGATCATGCTGGCGATCGTCGTGAACCGCGCCCTGCGCGGGATCCACATCTACCGAGCGCTGTACTTCGTGCCCGCGGTCAGCGGCAGCATCGCCATCGGCCTCGCCTGGACGTGGCTGTTCGAGCGCACCGGCTTCATCAACAGCGTCCTGCTCTCGTGGGGCCTGATCTCGCAGCCCATCCAGTGGCTGGCGACCCCTGCGCTCGTGCTGCCGATCGCGATGCTGCTGACGATCTGGGCGGGCGTCGGGTTCTACTCGGTGATCTTCCTGGCCGGGCTGCAGAACATCCCCGAGGAGCTCTACGACGCGGCCCGCATCGACGGCTGCAGCGACTTCCAGAAGCACCGCTACATCAGCATTCCCGGGCTGCGCCCGCAGATCGTGTTCGTGGCGGTGATCTCGAGCCTCGCGGCGCTCAAGGTGTTCGACGAGATCTACGTCCTCACCAACCAGACCGGCGGGATCCTCGACAGCGGCGTGACGATCGTGTTCTACCTGTGGCAGCAGGCGTTCCAGCGCAGCCACGCCGGCTACGCGTCGGCGATCGCGATCGTGCTGCTGGGGATCACGCTGGCGTTCTCGACGCTGAACGTGCGGATCCTCGAGCGCGGGCAGGCCGAGGAATGAGCGGCTCGTTCGCCGAGCGGGTCGAGGTGGCCCCGATCGTCGCCGAGGCGCGCCGCGAGCCGCGGACGATCCGCCCCCGGCGACTGGCGTCGACCGTCGGCTGGTACGTCGTCCTGACCGCGATCGCCGTGATCACGGTGTTCCCGTTCTTCTGGATGCTGTCGACCTCGCTCAAGGGCCCGCTCGACCCCATCTCGTCGGTGCCGCCGCAGTTCATCCCCAGCAACCCGACGCTCGCCAACTACGAGCGCGTGCTGGGCGCCCTGCCGATCCCGCGGTTCTTCCTCAACAGCGTGATCGTGTCGGTGTCCGTGGGGCTGCTCAACGTGCTCGTCGCCGCGCTGGCCGCGTACCCGCTGGCGAAGATGCGGTTCCCCGGCCGGAGCGCGATCTTCTACGTGCTGCTGGCGACGCTGATCGTGCCCGCCCAGCTGACGTACATCCCGAGCTTCGTGCTCGCGGTGAACGTGTTCCACTACTACGACACGCTGCCGGCGCTGATCTTCCCCAACCTCGTCAGCGCGTTCAACATCTTCCTGCTGCGGCAGGCCTACCGCGGGGTCCCCAACGACCTGCTGGACGCGGCCGGGTCGACGGCGCCGGCGAGTGGCGGATCTGGCGGCAGATCGTGCTGCCGGTCGTGCGCCCGTCGCTGGCCGCCGTCGCGATCTTCACGTTCGTCACGACCTGGAACGACTTCCTGTGGCCGTCGCTGATGCTCCACACCCGTGACGGCATGACACTGCCGGTGGGCCTCGCGACCCTCCAGGGCTTCTTCTCGGCCGACTTCCGATCGATCGCCGCCGGCGTGACGATGACCGTGATCCCGATCCTGCTGTTCTTCATCGTCGTGCAGCGCTACTTCGTGCGCGGCCTGACGGGCGCGGTCAAGGGCTGACGCGGTTGGGCGACGCCGGCGACCCGCTCGACCCGCTGGGCCGGCTGATGCTCGCGTTCGACGGGCACGAGCTGCCCGAGGACGTCGGGCGGCGGTTCGCGACCGCGCCGGCCGCCGGGATGACGCTGTTCCGGTTCTTCAACTCGGGGTCGCCCGCGCAGGTCCGCGAGCTGACCGCCGCGGTCCAGCGGGCGGCGTCGGCGTTCGACCCGGGCGCGCCGCCCCTGCTGATCGCCGCCGACCAGGAGGGCGGGCAGCTGGACGCGCTGGGCGGCGCGACGCCGTTCCCCGGCAACATGGCGCTGGGCGCCGCGGGCGACGAGGACCTCGCCGAGCGGGTCGGGCGGGCCACCGGCCTCGAGCTGCTGGCGATGGGGGCGAACGTCTCGTACGCGCCGGTCTGCGATCTCGCCGACAACCCCGCCAACCCGCACATCGGGATCCGCTCCTTCGGCAGCGAGCCCGCCGACGTCGCCCGGCTGTCCGCGGCGATCGTGCGCGGCATGCGCGGCTCGGGGATCGCGGCCGGCGGCAAGCACTTCCCGGGCCTCGGGGGCTCGGACCTCGACACGCACCACGAGCTGGCGGTGGTCGCCCACGACCGGGCGAGGCTCGACCGCGCCGAGCTGGTCCCGTTCCGGGCCGCGATCGAGGCGGGCGCCGAGGTCGTGATGTCGGCGCACCTCGCGCTCCCGGCGGTCACCGGCGACGCCTCCCTGCCGGCGACCCTGTCGCGGACCGTGATGCACGACCTGATCCGCGACGACCTCGGCTTCCGCGGGCTCACGATCACGGACGCGCTCAACATGGGGGCGCTCCCGCAGGGCGACGCCCAGGTGATCGACGTCATCGCGGCCATCCGCGCGGGCGTCGACCTGCTGCTGACGATGGGCGATCCCGTGGCCCAGGCGCGGATCGAGGGCGGGCTGCGGCACGCCGCGGCGCGCGGGCTGTTCGATGCCGACGACATGCGGGCGTCCGCCGAGCGGATCCACGGGCTCCGGCGACGGCTGGGCGGGGTCGAGCAGCCGCCGATCGAGGTGGTCCGATCCGCCGCCCACGAGGCGCTGGCGCGGGAGGTCGCGGAGCGCTCGGTCACGCTGGTCCGCGACGACGCCGGGCTGCTGCCGCTCCGCCTGTCCGCCGATGCGCGCGTCGTCGTCGTCCAGCCCGTGCCGCGCGACCTCACGCCGGCGGACACGTCGTCGTACGTGCCGCCGCTGCTCGCGGCGGCGATCCGGCGCCGCCATCCGCGCACCGAGGAGATCGTGGTCCAGGCCGGCGCCGACTTCGCGGCGATCCGGGCGGCGATCGCGGGTGCGGACATGCTCGTGCTCGGCACCGTCAGCGCCTCGCTGGATCCCGCGCAGGCCGCGCACGCCAGCGCGCTGCTCGAGCTCGGCATCCCCACCGTGACCGTCGCCCTCCGGACGCCGTTCGACCTCGCCGCCTACCCGTCGTCGGCGACCCACGTCTGCGCCTACGGCATCCTCGAGCCGACGTGCGAGGCCGTCGCCGCGGCGCTGTTCGGCGAGATCCCGTTCGCCGGCCACCTCCCCGCCCCGATCCCCGGCCTCTACCCTGTCGGGCACGGGCTGACGGACGGGCCCACCAGGGAGCACTGACCGATGGGCCTGCGCGACGAGATCGGCGAGCAGCCGGACGTCGTCGCGCGCCTGGTCGCCCGGTCCGCCGAGATCGAGGCCGTCGCCCGGGCCGTCCGCGTGCACCACGTCGAGCACGTCGTCATCGCCGCCCGCGGCACCTCGGACCACGCCGCGATCTACGCCCAGTACCTGTTCGGGATCCGGCTGCGGCTGCCGGTCGCGCTGGCGGCGCCGTCGATCGTGTCGCTGTACCACGTGGAGCCCGTGTTCGCGCGGTCGCTGGTGATCGGCATCAGCCAGTCGGGCGCCTCGCCGGACGTGGTGAGCGTCGTCGACGCGGCGCGCCGCCAGGGCCAGCCGACGATCGCGATCACGAACGAGCCCGGGTCGGCGCTCGCGCAGGCCGCCGAGCACGTCATCGACCTGGGTGCCGGGCCCGAGCGGGCGGTCGCCGCGACCAAGACCTACACGGCCGAGCTCGCCGCGATCGCGCTGCTGGTCGCCGCGCTGGGCGGCGAGGACGCACCCTCGGCCTTCGCCGGGATCCCCGCCGCGATCGAGGCCGCGCTCGCGACCGAGGACGCGGCCCGCGAGGCGGCGGCGGCCCACGCGGCGTGGCGCGTGTGCACGGTGCTGGGGCGCGGCTACGAGTACGCGACCGCGCGGGAGTGGGCGCTCAAGCTGAAGGAGCTGGCGCGCGTCGTCGCCGACCCCTACTCCGCGGCGGACTTCCGCCACGGGCCGCTGGCCCTCGTGGAGCGCGGCTACCCGGTGCTGGCCGTGGCGACGTCGGGCGCCGTCGCCGCCGACCTCGTCATGCTGCTGCGCGAGATCCGGGAGGACTTCGGCGCCGACCTCGTCGTCGTCTCGGACCGCGAGGACGTCCGCGCGATCGGCCAGCGGTCGATCCCGGTCCCGGCGGGCGTGCCGGACCACCTCGCGCCGATCGTGTCCATCGTCCCGGCCCAGCTGTTCGCGTACCACGCGACCCGGGCCCGCGGCCTCGACCCGGATGCCCCGCGCCATATCAGCAAGGTCACGCTCACGACCTGAGCCGGATCGGCGGCCGCGGGGTCGCTAGGATCGTGACGATGCAGCCACAGCCGCCGCCTCCACAGCCCGGCCCGCCGCCGGGACCGGCAACCCCGCCCGGGCTGCCGCCGGCGCCGCCGCTGCCGCCCGCGACGCCGCCCGTCGGACCGGCGAACGCGACCTGGCCCGGCGGTCCCCCGTCGTCCTGGAACGCGCCCGCCGCGCCCCGGCGCTCGTCGCGCCGCCGGTGGGTCATCGGCTGCGGCGTCCTCCTGCTGCTGGTCATCGTCGGCGTCGGCGCGTGCACGGTGCTGTTCGTCCGCAGCTTCGGCACCGGCCTCTCGGTCGTGGCGGCGTCCGGCGGCCAGATCGAGACGTTCCGGGTGTTCACCGGCAACACGCGGCACCACCGTCACCTTCCAGGCCGCCCGCGGCATCGACGCCGCCGACGGCCCCCGGCTCGCGTGCGAGGTCATCGAGCCGACGCTCGAGGGGACCGAGCTCGAGGACGCCGACTGGGTCCTGGTCAACCGCGCGGGCGACGTCATCGCCTCGGACGAGACCGACTGCGGCCCCTGACGCGCCGGCGCGGGGTCGCGCGCTACGATCGGGGCCATGGAACCGGCACAGGCGCGGGCGACCGGCCCGGCGACCAGATCGACGGCGGTCGTCATCCCCGTGCGCTCGTTCGAGGACGCGAAGTCCCGTCTCGGCGCGGTCCTCGATCCCGAGGAGCGCCGCGACCTCGTCGAGCGCCTGCTCCGCCGCACCGTCGCCGCGGCGCTCGACACCGACGGCGTGACGGACGTGGTCGTGGTCTCGCCCGACGCCGAGGTCCTGGTCGTCGCGGAGGCCGCCGGCGCCCGCCCCGTCGCCCAGCGATCGCGCGGGCCTGAACCCCGCCCTGCAGGAGGCGCGCGGCGCCGTCGACGCCGACCGGTTGCTCGTGCTGCCCGCGGACCTGCCGGGCGTGTCGGCCGCCGCGCTCGCCCCGATCCTCGCGGCCGGCGACGCGGCCGGGACCCCCAGCGTCGTGCTCGCGCCGGACCGGCACGGCCGCGGGACCAACGCCCTGCTGCTCGACCCGCCCGACGTCATCGACCCGGCGTTCGGCGTCAGCAGCCGGTCGGGCCACGCGTGGCTCGCGTCGTCGGCGGACGCGGCCTTCGTCGAGGTGCCCGGCGTCCTCGCGCTCGACGTGGACACGCCCGACGACCTGCTCCTGGCCGAGGCGGAGGCGGCCGCCCACGGGCGCGACGGGGTCGGCGTTGGCGACTGACGGCGGCCGGCCGGGTCGAGATCCTCGCGCTGGCCGGGCCTGCCCGAGATCCGCGAGGGCGACGACCTCGCGGCGATGATCGGCGACGCGCTCGAGGCCACCGGGGACGTCCTGCCGCTGCGCGCGGACGACGTCCTGGTCGTGACCCAGAAGGTCGTCTCGAAGGCCGAGGGCGCGGTCGTCGACCTGCGGACCGTCGAGCCGCGGCCCGAGGCCGTCGAGTGGGCGGACGCGTGGGGCCGCGACGCGCGCCAGATCGAGGTCGTCCTGCGCGAGGCGCGGCGGATCGTGCGCATGCAGAACGGCGTCCTGATCACCGAGACCGAGCACGGCTTCGTGTGCGCGAACGGCGGCGTCGACGCCTCGAACGTCGGACCCGGGTCGGGCGACGTCGTCACGCTCCTGCCGCGCGATCCAGACGCGTCGGCCGACCGGATCCGCGCCGCCATCGAGGCGCGCTTCGGCACCGACGTCGCCGTGATCGTGTCCGACAGCTTCGGCCGGCCGTGGCGCTGGGGCATCGTCGACGTCGCCCTTGGCGTCTCGGGCCTGCTGCCGCTCGACGACCTGCGCGGCCACGCCCGACGCCGACGGCCGCGTCATGCGGACCACCGTCCGTGCCGTCGCCGACGAGATCGCCTCCGCGGCCGAGCTGGCCCTGGGCAAGACGGCCGGGCAGCCGGTGGCGCTCGTCCGCGGCGCCCGCCCCGAGCGCGGCGAGGGCCGGATCGCCGAGCTCGTCATGCCCGCGGAGAACGACCTCTTCCGCTGAGGCCGACTCGCGCTACGCTCGCACCATGAAGGCAGGCCTGCAGATCTCCTCGTTCACCTGGCCGGGCGGCACCGAGGCCATCGGTCCCACCCTCGGTCGCATCGTCCACGACGCCGACGAGGCCGGGTTCGACTCCATCTGGGTGATGGACCACTTCTTCCAGATCCGGAGCGTGGGTCGCGCCGAGGAGCCGATGCTCGAGGGCATGACGGCGCTCGGGTTCATGGCCGCGCACTCGAGCCGGGCGCGGATCGGCCTGATGGTCGGCGGCGTCCACTACCGCCAGGCCCCGCTCTGGGTGAAGGCGACGACGACGCTCGACGTGCTGTCCGGCGGCCGCGCCTGGCTGGGCATCGGCGCCGCCTGGAACCAGCAGGAGTCGATCGGGCTCGGGTTCCCGTTCCCGCCGCTCGGCGAGCGGTTCGAGATGCTCGAGGACACCCTGCGCTACGCCCACGACATGTGGTCGGGCGAGCGGGGCACGGAGGCGGCGTTCGAGGGTCGCCATGTCGGCGCGACCCACCTGCTGAACTCCCCGCAGTCGATCAGCCGGCCCCGGCCGCCGATCATGATCGGGGGCGGCGGCGAGCAGAAGACGCTGCGCCTGGTGGCGAAGTACGCCGACGCCACCAACGTCTTCGGCGGGCCCGAGACGATCCACCACAAGTACGAGGTGCTGCGGCGCCACTGCGAGGCGATCGGCCGGGACCCCGACGAGATCGAGCGCTCGACGCTCCAGTCGGTCCGGATCGCGGTCGACGGCAACGACGGCGAGAGCCCGCAGCAGGTCATCGACCGGTTCGGCGAGCTCGCCGACGCCGGCTGCCAGCACGTGATCTTCGGCGTCCACGACGTCTGGGACCCGCGCACGATCGAGCGCCTGCGCCGGGACGTGCTCCCCGAGGTCGCGAAGCTCTAGGGCTCAGCCCTCGCCGATCGAGACGGACGCGTCCGCCGAAGCCGCGGCCTCGCGGGCCGCCTGCCCGGGCGCGGCGACGGCATCGGTCGCCACGGCCGCGTTGCCGTGCTCGATCGCTTCGTCGAGCCGGGCGAGGAGCGTCACGGCGCCGAGCCGGCTGAACGTTGCCCGCGACATCTCGGTCCAGGCCGCGAGCTCGGCGTCGCCGTCGCCCAGCCACTGGGTCGCCTCCATGCCCGCCAGCGCCTCGTCCCAGGGCAGCCCGAGGTCCCGGTATGCGGTCAGCGCGCACGCGGTAGCCCGTACGCGCGGCGGTGCGATCCCCCGCCAGCGCCGCCAGGCCCGCGCGGATCGCGGCGCGGTCGGCGTCGATCGCGCGACCCTTCGTGCCGATCGCGGCGAGGCGGTCGACGGCCGCCTGCGCGGTGGCGGCGTCGCCCGCGAGGATCGCCGCGCGGCCGGCCCTCGGCAGGCTGTACGGCGCGTTGAGGTCGCTGACATCGGCGACCGCCATCCAGGCCTTGGCGGCGGCGGCCCAGTCGCCGTCGGCATGTGCGATCGTGCCATCGATCTCGATCAGCCCGGACTGCAGGTCGCGGTCCTCGAGCACCTCGGTCCGACGGTGCAGGTCGGGCAGCTCGGTGCGGTCGAATGTGCCCCGGTAGACCTCGAAGAACACCTGCTGCGCCCGGTCCCCGACCAGACTCGACTCGTCGATGTCGAGCTGTGCGATGGCGGCGAGCTCGGTGACCGCCCAGTCCCAGTCGCCGGTCCGGCGCGCGTCCTCGACCGCGTTGTAGATGATGGTGGTCTCGCTGGTCCGGTTGCCCGCGCGGCGGGCGAGGGCGATCCCGTCGCGCTCGGTCACGAGCGCCCCGCGCGGGTCGTCGAGGGCGGTGATCGAGGGCAGCATCACGAGCGCGCGGAAGAGGGTCTCGGTGAGCGTCGCCTCCTCGGCGATCTTTCGAGCCCCCTCCACCAGGGCACGAGCCTGCCACTGCCGACCGCTGTAGAACGCCGCCGTGCCAAGCGTGAGCATCGCGTTCGCGGCCAGGTCGGGCAGCCCCTGGCGCTCGGCGAGCCCGAGGACCAGGTCGGCCATCTCCGTCGCCCGCTTGTAGTCCCCCTGGACGATGGCGGTGCTCGCGATCTGGCGACCGATCCCGATCAGGTCGGGGTCGTCGTCGCCGAGGTCCGCGAACTCGAGCCAACCGCGTTCGAGCCGCGCCATCGCCTCGTCGCGGCGCCGGAGCGAGCCCAGCGCATTGCCTTCGCGAGCGACAATCCGGGCCTGGCTCGGGCGGTCGCCCAGCTCCTCGTAGAGGCCTCGCGCCGCCTCGAAGTGGCCGAGGGCGACCTCCTGCGTGGCCGCATTCGAGGCGGCCGCCCCCGCCCGTTCGTGCAGCTCGGCACGATCGGCGCTGGCGTCGGTCACCTCGATCGCCCGCTCGAGGAAGGTCACGGCCTGAGCCGGGGCGCCGAGCGAGATCGCGCGTTCCGCCGCGGCGCGCAGCGCGATCCGCGCCTGGGCGACCAGCGCCTCGGCCTCGGGACCCTCGGTCGACGCGCGGTAGGCGGCGAGATAGTGGGCGGCGAGGGCGCCGGCGAGCTCGTCGTCCCCGATCGACTCGAAGTACCGCGCGGCCGCGAGGTGGCGGCTGCGCCGGTCGCGCAGCGACAGCGTCGAGTAGGCGACCTCCCTGATGAGCGCCTGGACGAACGCGTACTGCCCCTGCTCGGGAGAACGAGGATCGACCTCGCGGCGCAGGAGGTCGGCCCGGACGAGGCGGTCGAGCCGCTTCGTCGCCTCCGCCGCCTCGAGACTGGCGACCGCCGCGACGGCCCCGATCGTGAACGACTGGCCGAGCGTGGCTGCGTCCTGGACCAGGGCGCGGTCCGCGGTGTCGAGCCCGTCGAGGCGCGCGGCGATCAGCGCATGCAGCGTGTCCGGCACCGCGAGCTCGCCCAGCTCCCCGACCGGCTCGTACCCGATGCCGCCCTCCCGCTCGCGCAGCCGGCCGTCGGCGACGAGCATGCGGATGGTCTCCACCGCGTACAGCGGGATCCCCTCGGCGCGCGCGACGATCGAGCGCACGGCCGCCTCGGGCAGGCCGACGACGAGCCCGCCCAGGAGCTCGCGCATCGACGCGTCGTCGAGCGCCTGCAGGTCGAGGGCGAGGAACGCCCGCTTGCCGGCGCCCCATCCCGGGCGCTGCTCGAGCAGCTCGGGCCGGGCGAGCGTGACGATCAGGATCGGGACGTTCCGGGTCCACTCGAGCACGTGCTCGATGAAGTCGAGGGTCCCCGGGTCCGCCCACTGGAGGTCCTCGAACAGCATCACGACGACGCCGTTCGCCGCGACCCGCTCGAAGAACGTGCGCCAGGCGGAGAACAGCTCCGCCGGCCCGCCGGCCGGGGTGTCGCCCGCCCCGAGCAACGCGAGCAGCGCCGGCTCGATTCGCCGTCGCTCCTCCTCGTCGGGCACGTGCTGCGCGAGCATCTCGCCGATGCGCGTGCGCGTCGTGACCGGATCGTCCGTCTCGAGCAGGTGCGCGCGGGAGCGCACCATCTCGCCCAGCGACCAGAACGTGATCCCCTCGCCGTACGACGGGGATCGGCCCTCGTGCCAGAAGATCCGTTCGACGAGGCCGTCGAGGTACTTCTGGAACTCCCAGGCCAGCCGGCTCTTGCCGATGCCGCCCTGGCCGGTGACGGACACGAGCCGGACCCGGCGCTCGCGGGACGTCGCCTGGAACAGGTCCTTGAGCAGGCGCAGCTCCGTGTCGCGGCCGACGAACGGGGCCTCGAGGCGGTCGTCGCGGCCGCGGCCGCGCCGCTCCGCGATGATCCGGACCGCCCGCCACGCCGGCACGGGCGCGACCTTGCCCTTGAGCAGCTGCTCGCCGGCCTCCTCGTACGCGATGGCGACGCTCGTGGCCCGCTGGACCGCCTCGCCCACGAGGACCGCGCCGGCCGGCGCGACCGACTGCAGGCGCGAGGCCGTGTTCACGAGGTCGCCCGCGACCATGCCCTGGCTGGTCGCGCCGAGCGTGACCGCCGCCTCGCCGGTGAGCACGCCGCAGCGGGCCTGGATCCCGGGACCGAGGGCCTGCACGGCGTCGACGAGGTCGAGGCCCGCGCGGACCGCCCGCTCGGCGTCGTCCTCGTGCGCGACCGGGCGCGCCCCACAGGGCCATGACCGCGTCGCCGATGAACTTCTCGACGCTGCCGCCATAGCGCTTGATGACGTCGGTCGCGAGCTCGAAGTAGGTCGACAGGAGCTCCCGGACCGCCTCGGGGTCCCGGCCCTCGGACAGCGCGGTGAAGCCGACGAGGTCGGCGAACAGCACGGTGACCAGGCGTCGCTCGGCCACGGGCCCGTCGACCGGCGGCGTGGCGCCTGCCGCCGGTTGCGCGCCGCCAGCGGCCGCCGGCGACCCGACGATGGGCGTCCCGCACTCGCCGCAGAAGCGCGCGGTCGGCGGGTTCGGCGTCCCGCACGCGGCGCAGACGGCCGCGAGCTTCGTGCCGCACTCGCCGCAGAACTTGCGTCCGGGCTCGTTCGGCGTGCCGCAGCTGGGGCAGGTCATCGAGGCGCGATTCCCCTCATGGCGCGCAGCGTAGCGCCTCCCAGCGCCCGCCCGCGCGCTCGTTCGCTACGCGGCATGGGTCGGCGCCGGGATGCGTGCCGTGCGCACGGTCCGAACCAGGGCGAACAGCAGGCCGGTGATCGCGAGCGCCGCGCCCATCAGCGCGAGCGTCGCGGCGCCGCCGATGCGGTCCAGGAGCGCCCCCGCCGCGAGCGCGCCGATCGGCGTCAGGCCCACCGACACGGTCCTGGCCGTGGCACCCACGCGGCCCAGCAGGGCGTCGGGCGAGGCCAGGGTGCGCATGGTGATGTAGGCGACGAGGATGTTCGAGTTGACGGCGCCCGCGACGAACGCGGCGGCGATCATCACCGGCACGGGCACCCCGACGGCGATGACCAGCAGGCAGCCGCCGAACACGACGGCGCCGGCGAGCATCACCAGGCCCGTGGCGCGGAACGCGAGCCGCGCCGCGGCCACCGACCCGAGCATGGCCCCCAGCGCGAACCCGGACAGCACCGTGCCGACGACCGCGGAGCTGAGCCCGCGGTCGATCGTGATGTAGTAGATCGTGGCCGTGGTGAGGCCGGTCGAGATCACCGACGTCGTCGTCCACAGCGCGATGCAGGCGCGCAGGGTGGGCTGGCCGAGCACGTAGGCGACGCCCTCGCGGATGTCGGTGAGGATGTGCGTCTCCAGGGACCGACCCTCGGCGCGCAGCGGGCGTCGGACCAGCAGCATCGTGCCGGCGGAGATGAGGAACGTGAGGGCGTCGATCGCGATCGTCGCGCCCGGCCCGATGGCCGCCGCGAGGAACCCGGCCAGCGCCGGACCCACGATCCAGCCGGTGCTGAACACCGCCTCGAAGATCGCGTTCGCGCGCGGGACCTCGGCACGCCCGACGAGGCCGGGCACGGCGGCGGTGTAGGCGGCCAGCCACAGCACCCGCAGGACGTTCATCGGGAAGGTCACGGCGAAGATGACGACCAGCGTCGGCCCGCCGAGCCAGACGGAGATCGGGACCAGGGCCGTGAGCACGCACCGGCCGAGGTCGGCAGCGAACATCATCCGGCGCCGGTCCCAGCGGTCCGCGTACGCGCCGGCGGGCAGCCCGACGATGAGGTCGGGCAGGGTCGTCAGGACGCCGACCACCCCCATCGCGAGGCCGGATCCCGTCAGGGCGAGCACCAGCAGCGGCATGGCGGTGTTGGTGATGGAGTCCCCGAACGAGCTGATCCCCTGGCCGAACAGGACCACAGGAAGTCGTGGTTGTCGCGCAGCCGTGGCGCCTCCGCGACCGTCGCCGACGCCGCGGGCGCGAGATGGACCGGGACCTCCTCGGGCCCGACGGGACCGGGGATGACGACGCCCGCCTCGGGGCGCTCCTGCAGGGTGGACACGCCGCGAGGGTACCAACCGCTGACGGCTCGATCCAGATACCCCCCGGGAGTATGCGAATCGCGTGCTACAGTTGAGGTGCGCATGAACACCCGACACGGACGACAATGGCCTCGATGACCGACCCGACCCAGCCCCGCACCGACGGGGTCCAGCCCTCGCGCAACGGCGCGGATCCGGACCGCGGCGACAAGGCCGCGAACCCGTTCGCGGGGATCTCGATCAACTTCGGCGCCGACGACGGCGCGACCGGCCTGGGCGGCGGTGAGGCGGTGGCGATGGCGTCCGCACCGGCCGCGTCGACGCCGTTCGGCGGCGGCGATCTCGATCATCGACGATTCGGGCGCGGCGACGCCCGCGACGGGTGGACCGGGCGGCACGGCCGGCGGCGGCGGCCGCACGGAGTCCAAGGTCCTGATCATCGGCTCCGGCCCGGCGGGCCTGACGGCCGCGATCTACGCCGCGCGAGCCAACCTCGAGCCGATCGTGATCGCCGGCTCGGCCGCCGGCGGCCAGCTGATGCTGACCAGCGACGTCGAGAACTACCCGGGCTTCCCCGAGGGCATCGACGGCCCCGACCTCATGAACCGGTTCCGCGAGCAGGCGCAGCGCTTCGGGACGACGCTCGTCGACGTCGACATCGACCGGGTGGACTTCTCGAGCCGGCCGTTCCGGGTCTGGGCGCGGGGCGTCGAGTACCGCGGCGAGTCGGTGATCCTCGCGACCGGCGCGTCGGCCATCTGGCTGGACCTCGAGAGCGAGCAGCGGCTGCGCGGCCGCGGCGTGTCCGCCTGCGCGACCTGCGACGGCTTCTTCTTCCGGGACCGCGAGATCGCCGTGGTCGGCGGCGGCGACTCGGCGATGGAGGAGGCGAACTACCTCACCAAGTACGCGCGCAAGGTCCACCTGATGCACCGGCGGGACGGGTTCCGGGCGTCGAAGATCATGGTCGACCGCACGTTCGCGCATCCGAAGATCGAGGTCCACACCAACACCGAGGTGGCCGAGGTCCTGGGCGACGCGAAGGTCGAGGGCCTGCGGGTCCGCGACACCGAGACCGGCGACGAGCGCGAGATGGCGATGGAGGGCCTGTTCATCGCGATCGGGCACAAGCCCAACACCGACGTGTTCAAGGACTGGCTCGAGGTCGACGCCAAGGGCTACCTCGTGGCCCACGACCACACGCGCAGCAAGATCGACGGCGTGTTCATCGCCGGCGACGTCCACGACCACCGGTATCGCCAGGCGGTCACCGCGGCCGGCGACGGCTGCAAGGCGGCGATCGACGCCGAGCGCTGGCTCGAGTCCCAGGGCATCGCGGAGGCGTCGACGGCCACCGCCTGGTAGCGGCGACCGCCTCACCATGACCCTGCGCGGTGGCGGCGTCCGCTCCATGTCCCGCGGCAGCCCCTCGCCCGGGCGCCTCACGCCCCCGTCGAGCGACTTCGAGCGCGTCCCGCCCGAGCGCCGCGCGGCGACCGTCCGGCGGATCGTCGCGTTCTTCCGGCCCTACCGGCTCCAGGTCGGGGTCGTGCTCGTCGCGATCATCACGACCAGCCTCCTCGGCATCGTCAACCCGTACCTGCTCAAGCTGCTCATCGACAACGTCATCGTCGGCGGCCAGTACCAGGACCTGAACCTGTATGTCGGGCTGATGATCGTCGTGCCGATCGTGTCGGGGCTGATCGGCGTCGGCCAGAGCTATCTCAACAACGTCATCGGCCAGAACGTCATGCAGGACCTGCGCAACGCCCTGTATGCGCACCTGCAACGCCTGCCGCTGCGGTTCTTCACGGCGACCCGGACGGGCGAGATCCAGAGCCGGCTGGCCAACGACGTCGGCGGCGTGCAGTCGGTCGTCACCGACACCGCGGCCTCGGTGACGTCCAACGTCGCGATCACGATCAGCACGGTCATCGCGATGGCCCTGCTGAGCTGGCAGCTGACGCTGCTGTCGCTGGGCATCACGCCGTTCTTCATCTACCTCACCTACCGCGTGGGCAAGGTCCGGCGCGAGGTCAGCGGCGAGACCCAGAAGCGGCTCGCGGAGATGACGGCCGTGACCGAGGAGACGCTGTCGGTCTCGGGGATCCTGCTGGGCAAGACCTTCGCCGCCCAGGACCGATCCGTGTCGCGCTTCCGCGACCTCAACCGCGAGCTCGCGCGCCTGCAGATCCGCCAGGCGATGGTCGGCCGCTGGTTCTTCATGATCATCGGCACGATCTTCTCGATCATGCCGGCGTTCGTGTACTGGCTCGCGGGCACGATGGCGGCGAACGGCTCGCCGAACGCCCCGACGGCCGGCGACATCGTCGCGTTCACGACGCTCCAGAGCCGGCTGTTCTTCCCGCTCGGGCAGCTGCTCAACGTCCAGGTCGAGATCCAGGGGTCGCTCGCGCTGTTCGACCGGATCTTCGAGTACCTCGACCTCGATCCCGAGATCACCGACGCGCCCGACGCGATCGAGCTGCGGCCCGAGACGATGCGGGGCGCCGTGGCGCTCGAGGGCGTCTCGTTCCACTACCAGCCGGAGCCGCCCGCGACCCGGCCCACCGTCGGCGACGCGAGCGGCCGCCGTCGATCTCGAGTCGAACCCGGAGCTCGTGGGCGCGGTGCTGGAGTCGGGCGACGCCGAGGCGTTCGCCGGCGCCGCCGGGCTCGAGGTCGTGGCCGGCGGCCGCACCGACGAGCCCGTGCAGCCGTTCGGCCTCGACGACATCTCGTTCGAGGCGAAGCCGGGCGAGCTGGTGGCGCTCGTGGGTCCGTCGGGCGCCGGCAAGACGACGACGACCTACCTGATCCCCCGCCTGTACGACGTGACCGACGGCCGGGTGACGATCGACGGCGTCGACGTGCGCCAGGTCAAGCTCGAGTCGCTGGGCCGCGTGATCGGGTTCGTGACCCAGGAGACGTACCTGTTCCACGCCTCGATCCGCGACAACCTGCTGTTCGCCAAGCCCGACGCGACCGAGGAGGAGCTGATCGCCGCCGCGACGGCCGCGGCGATGCACGACCGGATCACCGAGATGCCCGACGGCTACGACACGGTGGTCGGCGAGCGCGGGTACAAGCTCTCGGGCGGCGAGAAGCAGCGGGTCGCGATCGCGCGGGTGCTGCTCAAGGACCCCAAGATCCTGATCCTCGACGAAGCGACGTCGTCGCTCGACACGGTCAGCGAGCGGCTGATCCAGGCGGCGCTGGGGCGGCTGACCGAGGGGCGGACGACGATTGCCATCGCCCACCGCCTGTCGACGATCCTGCGCGCGGACCGGATCCTCGTGTTCGAGCGCGGCCGGATCGTCGAGCGCGGCACGCACCGCCAGCTGATCGCCCGTGGCGGGCTCTACGCGCGCCTCTACGAGGAGCAGTTCGAGGCCGAGGCGGCCAACCTGGCCGAGCTGGCGTAGC
>CAWHIA010000024.1:0-43431 GCA_963829155.1 uncultured Chloroflexia bacterium
GAGGAAGGTGCCGATTGCGTCACGTTCGGGCGGGGACACGGCCGCCAGCAGGCCGTCGACGACATCGGCGAGGGGGGCGACCGCGTCGACGACCTCGGCCGCGCGCGCGGGCACCGGCGCGATCGTGACGCTCCGGCGGTCCGCCGGGTCGGGCGCGCGGGTCACGTAGCCCAGCGTTCGAGACGGTCGACGACGCCGGTGACGGCGCCGCTGGTGATCCCGGCCAGCTCGGCGAGGCGGCTCGGCGTCAGGCCGGGGTCGGTGACGACCAGCTCGAGGCAGCGGAGGTCGGTCGCGTTCAGCCCGAGGCGCTCGGCGAGCGCTTCGTCGAACGCGACGGTGCGGATGGCTTGACGGATGGCGGCGTTGTCGTTCATCATGTGGATATTTAGCACTGGTATCAGGAGGGACGGCCTGTCCGCTCAGCATCATACCTCGCCACCGGCCGGCATCGAGGCGAGCGATCTCGTCAAGGTGTACCCGGGCGACATCCGGGCCCTCGACGGCGTCAGCCTCACCGTCGCGCCCGGATCGATCTTCGGGCTCCTCGGCCCCAACGGGGCAGGAAGTCCACGACGGTCCGCATCCTGTCGACGCTGTCGCGACCGACCGCGGGCACGGCCACCGTCGCGGGGCACGACGTGCTCCGTCACCCGGAACGCGTCCGCAGCTCGATCGGCGTGGTCGGCCAGCGCTCCGCGGTCGACCCGAGCGCCACCGGTCGCGAGAACCTGGTCCTCCAGGGCCAGATGTTCGGCATCGGGCCGCGCGAGCTCCGGAGCCGGATCACCGGCATCTTCGAGCGCTTCAACCTCACCGACGCCGCCGACCGCCTCGTCGGCACGTGGTCGGGCGGCATGCGCCGCAAGCTCGACGTCGCGATGGGGCTGATCAACCACCCGCGCGTGCTGTTCCTCGACGAGCCGACGACCGGCCTCGATCCCGAGGCCCGCGCCGAGCTCTGGACGGAGGTCGCCTCGCTGTCGCGCGACGGCGGGCTCGCGATCCTGCTGACCACCGACTATCTCGAGGAGGCCGACCACCTGGCCGACCACCTCGCCATTGTCGACCACGGCCGGATCGTCGCCGGTGGCACGCCCGAGGCCCTCAAGGCCGAGCTGCACGGCGACGCGATCCACATCGTGCTCGAAGGCCCGGCCGGCGGCCAGATCGCCGCCTCGGTCCTCGCCCGCATCGACGGGCTCGCCAGCCCCACCGTCGATGGCGCCCGCGTGACGGCTCGCGCCGACCACGCCGCGTCCCGCGTCCCGACGGTCCTGTCGGCGCTCGAGGGTGCCGGCGTCGCCGTCGCCACCGTGACCGTCGCCCGGCCCTCGCTCGACGACGTCTACCTCAGCCACACCGGCCGGTCGTTCCGCCCGGAGACCCTGGAGCTCGCCCGATGACTGCTGTCGCCCAGACCATGTACCAGTCCGAACGCCACCTGCGCGCCTTCGTGCGCCAGCCGTGGTTCGTGCTCATGGCGATCATCCAACCGGTGATCTGGCTGCTGCTGTTCGGCGCGCTGTTCCAGAACGTCACCCTCATCCCCGGCTTCGCCGCCGGCGGCAGCTATCTCGACTACCTCGTCCCCGGCGTCCTCGTGATGACGGCGCTGTTCTCGTGCGGCTGGAGCGGGATGTCGATCATCGAGGACCTCGACCGCTCGATCGTCGACCGGTTCCTGGTCACGCCCGTGCACCGCAGCGCGATCATCGGCGGGCTGACGATCTACCAGCTGGTGTCGCTGGTCATCCAGGCGGCGATCATCGGCGGCCTCGCGCTGCTCCTGGGCGCCCACTTCGAAGGCGGGCTGCTCGGCTACGCGGCACTCACCCTGTGCGCGATGCTCGTCGGAGCGGCGGTTGCATCGTTCTCCGATGCGATGGCGCTCACGCTGCGCCAGCGGGAGTCCGTGATCGGGATCAACACCCTGATGACGCTGCCACTGACGTTCCTGTCGGCCGCGTTCATCCCGCTGGCGCTCGCGCCGGAGTGGATCCAGACCGTGGCCCACTACAACCCCGTCAACTGGGCGGTGGAGGCCGGGCGCGAGGCCCTGACCGCGACCCCCGACTGGTCGTTCGTGGTGCCCCGGATCATCGGCCTGTTCGTCCTGGCGGTGTTGGCCACGGGCTGGGCGACGCGGGCGTTCCGCTCGTACCAGCGCTCGATCTAGCCTCTTCGAGCCGCATGACGGCCGGCCGCCGAGGCGACCGGCCGTCGCTCGCTGTCCGGCGACCGATGGCCGTCGACCCTCCCGCTTAGGGCGTCAGAAGGGCCTGGACCGCTCGTCGAGCCGGCCCAGTCGTCGCCGCGTGGCAATCGGCCCGCACAGCGGGCAGCCGAGGTGCGGCCGCAGGTGCTCGGCGTGGCGCATCGCGGTGATGTGCGGCTCGGCGATCGTCTCGCCGCTGGTGATCGCCCGGGCCAGCCACACCCAGGCCATCACGCAGGTCCGGCAGATCGGCGGCCCGTCGTGGAGGATCAGCCGCCGGTCGCCGCCGCAGCGCCGGCACCGCTCGGTCGTGTCGGTGGCCCGAAGGGCCGTGCCGACCGGCATCCCGCCCGCTATCCCGTTCCCGCGACCGCCGTCGACCATTGCCGGATCGTGGGTGGACGGACCTCGCAGCGGGCTCGCGGGTCGCGCCCCGCGCCGTGCGATGCCATAACAGGACGGCGGTCTTGCCGGCCTCAGTCCTTGCGGCCGCCCCGCGGGCCGCGGTTGGTGGAGGCGGCCCGGAGCGACTTGCCGGCTTACGGATGGATCGGGGGGCCGCGAAGGGAACCCGCCCGTCGCGACCCCGATCACGAGCCTGCCGCGCCCCGCACCGACGGTGCGCGGACTCGTTGCGCTCGCCGCGTTGCAGGTTCATGGCAGGCAGGCGTGCTGTCGGCCGGTCGCGCGGTGGATCGGGTCCTGCCGCGCCGATGCAACGCCGCGCGCCCATGAAGAAGCCGGGCTGCAACCGCCGTCGGGCACGCTCCGATGATGAGTGAGCTCGCTCGCGGCGCTGCGGTCCCGCAGTCCACGCGCGTGGACGCGCGTCCGATCGATGCCGACGCGAACGTGGAGCCCGGATCGGAGCCGGCCAACGAGCCGCGGCCCGGCACGATCACGATCCGGCTGTTCGATGCCGATCGGACGGACAAGACCCTCGACCTGGATGAAGCCCTCGGCGGCAAGGTCGGCGACCGCCAGCTGCTGTGGATCGACGTGGATGGGATGCCCGATGCGGCAACCGCGACCGCGATCGCGGAGCGCCTCGCCCTGCGGCCGCTGACCCGGGGCCTGCTCGGCGATGGCGGCAGCGCAGGGGCGCACCTCGCGCTGCACGGGGACTACCTCCACATACGCGTGGCGACGGAGGCGGACCACGACCCAAGCGAGAGCCCGTGCTGGCTTGACCTGATCGCAGCCGGCAACGTCGTCGTCACGTGGCACGCGGAGCCGGTGGCGATCCTGCGCGACATCGACGACCGGATCGAGGCCGACGCCACCATCGGCGAGCTCGACGCCGCGGCATTCGTGGCGTCGGCGGTCAACTCGGCCGTGACGAGCTACTTCAGGTCCGTCGACGAGATCGAGGAGGTCGTCGACAAGCTCGACGCCGTGGCGCTCGCCGGCGATCCCGACCGGGACCTGTTGGCGGACCTCGTCGCCATCCGGCGGCGCATCAGCCGCCTGCGGCGCGTGCTCAGTGGGCAGCGCGAGGTGTTCGCGGCGTTCGCGACACCCGACTTCCGCACCGTGGTCGGCGACGACGCGGAGGCGTTCGCTGGCGTGGCGTCGCGGTTCGAGGGCGCCCTCCAGAGCGTGGAGAACAGCCGCGACCTGCTGCTCGGCTCGTTCGACGTGTTCATGACCCGGACATCGCAGCGGACCAACGACACGATGAAGATCCTGACCCTCGTCACGGTGCTCCTGCTGCCGGGGGCGCTGATCGCGGGACTGCTGGGCATGAACGTCACGGTGCCACTGAGCCAGGACAACCCGATGAGCTTCTGGGTCGTCGTCGTCGTGATCGCGATCCTCGCGACTGTCGTGCTGCTCGCCGCCCGCGCGAGGCGCTGGATCTAGCGAGGCGCTCATCGGGGCCTGGAAGCCGCGCATGCCGATGGTCAGCGTGAGACGCGCCCGATCCCGTGTCAGTGTGTCGACGCGGTAGCCGGCGACGCTGGCTGCGCCGCCCCGTCTCCTCAGTGCGAACAGGTCGACACCTCCACCGAGCACTTCGGCTTCGCTGTATCGTCCGTCCTTGAGCCTCAGGAACTGGGCTCGCGTGCAAGCCAGGCTGCGAGGAGGTTCGGCCCAGTGACCACCGCATCGGAGCCGGCGGCGTCACCGCCGTTCACCCAACGGCGGGAGTTCTGGGTTCTCATCGCGTATGCGATCGCCCTCGGGGTCTTCGGCGCGCTCACCAGCCTCGTGTTCATCGGCGTAGTCGGGTTCGGCGAGACCTGGTACACCGATTCAGATCCGAGCTGGTTTGGGGGGCAGTGGTGGTGGATCGCGGTCACCGCGGGGGCGGGTATCGCCGTGGGCCTGCTGCGTCGGCTGACCCGGCTACCCGAGAAGATCCCAACGCTGGTCGCCGACCTGAAGGAGGAGCACGTCGACCCGAGGCTGGTCCCGGGGATCGTGCTCGTGTCGGCGGTGTCGCTGATCGGGGGCGCCAGCCTCGGCCCGGAAAAGCCGCTGGGTTCCCTCGGCGGCGGCGCCGGCACCTGGCTCTCGCAGCGGAGAGGGGTCAACAAGGAAGACGCGCAGCTGAACACGCTCTCCGGCTTCGCAGGTGCCTACGGCGGGCTGTTCTCGGTCACGCTGGGCGTGGTCGCGCTGATCATGGAGGTCGCCAACCCCAGCGGCAGCCGGTACCCCAAGGCCCTGCTCGGGACGATCGTCGCCTCGAGCGTGTCGTTTGGCATCTACTTTGCCATCGCCGGTTCGGTGTTCCTGGACGCTTACCAGGTGCCGCCGTACCAGTTCGAGAGCTGGCAGCTGCTCGCCGGGGTGCCCCTGGGCCTGATCGCCGCCGGACTGGTGACGCTGCTGGGCGTGTTCGTCCAGCTGGCCACCGGGCTGTTCGGCCGTCTGAAGGTGCCCGACATCGCGAAGTCGACGCTCGGCGGTGCGATCTTCGGGCTCGTCGGCGTGGTGCTGCCGCTGACCCTGTTCACCGGCAGTGATCAGCTCAAGACCGTGGTCAATGACGCAGGGACCCTCGGCCTGGGCCTGATCGTCGTCCTCGTGTTCGCGAAGATCTTCACGTTCGCGGTCAGCCAGGCGAGCGGGTTCATCGGCGGACCCATCTTTCCGGCCCTGTTCATCGGCGGGACGGCCGGGGTCGCCGTCCATGAGATCTTCCCGGGCGTACCCCTTGGACTGGCGTTCTCCTGCCTGTTCGCTGCCGTCCCGGGCGGCGCGATCGCGGCCCCGTTTTCGATGGTGCTGCTCGCCGCGTTCATGACGCAGGTCGGGGCGCTGCAAACCGCCCCCATCCTGATCGCCGTGGTCACGTCGTTCCTCACCATGGCTGGCGTCAAGTACCTGCTCGTCACCCGCCAGCAGGCGCGCGCAGCCGCTGCGAAAGAGGACGCCTCGACCAGCGGATGAGTCTCGCCGCCGCGCCCGTTGCGATGCAACGGCCCGCAGGCGGTCACTCGAGTCGTACCCACGAGACGGGATGAGGTCGCCGCCGCCGGCCAGACCCTCCTGCCCGCCGGTTCGGCCCCCGCGCCGAGCCCTGCCTGAGCGGGAACCGCCGCGCGGGCCCCTTGACGGATGCCTAATGATCGCGGCGTGACCGGACGCTCTGGGCCGGGACACCGGGAGGTGATGGGATGCAACTGTTGATGGCCATCCTGGCCGTTGTGATCGGGCTGGCGTTTGCCTTCGGCGGCTGGCGGTTCTTCCTGCTGCTGCTGCCGCTGTGGGGCTTCTTCATCGGGTTCAGCCTCGCGACGGAAGGCATGCGAGCGCTGACGGGGGACGGGACCTTCGCGACCGTGACCGGATGGGTGGTCGGCTTGGTCGTCGCCCTGGTGTTCGCGGGGCTGGCGTACCTGTTCTACTACGCGGCGGTCGCGATCTTCGCCGGAACGGTGGGCTACACGATCGGCGCGGCGGCCTGGGGGATCATCGGCAATGAACAGGGCGTCATCGCGTTCGTGATCGGCCTCGTCGTCGGGGTCGTCCTCGCGATCGGCGTGCTCGCCTTGAACGTGCCGCGGTACCTCGTCATCGTGCTGACCGGTCTCGGTGGCGCGGCGGCGATCGTGGCCGGCTGGTTCCTGCTCATCGGCAAGATCCCGGCCGACAACGTGACGTGGTGGCAGGTCGGGCACCTGATCAAGGACAGCTGGTTCTACCTCATCGTCTGGGGAGTCATCGCGGCGGCCGGCATCCTCGCGCAGCTGCGGGCGCCGGCGATCGGCCCGGACACGTACGAGTTCGACCAGGCCTCGTACCGCTACTGAGCGTGATCGGGTCGCGTCGCGTTGCCCTTCGCGGCGCGGCCCGCGTCCGCCCTTGCCTCCGGGCGTCACCCGGAATTGACGGTGCCAACCGGGAGGCAAGCGCGTACCATCGACAGTCCGGCGGAGGACTAGGCCCGGGGCCAGGCCGCTGCGGCGGCACCGATGTCCCGCACCGCCATACAGCGGGGAGGTACGCGAACGGTCGGTCATTGGCCTACCAGGGGCGCGACGCGGCCGTAGAGCGCGGCCGGCGCGCCACGCGACCGCGGGACGGCGAGTCACCCACATCGTCCTCCGTTCCCCCCGTCCCCGGTCGCGATCTCGGGATCCGGTGAGCGCATCGCCCATCGTCCCGTCATGACGAACCACGGGAGACGAGCATCTATGAGCGACAACGGGCAGGCCCACCAGACCCTGGCGGCGTTCACCGTCGACAACGACGCATCGGCGAAACGCCTCCTGAAGGCCGTCCAGCGCATCGACGAGGCCAACGACAACGTGAAGATCGTCGACGCGGCGATCGTGGACCGTGGACGGCTCGGCCGGATCAGCGTCCACCAGACGACCGACCGCGGCGCGCTCAAGAGTGGTGCCCGCATCGGCACGCTCGGCGTGATCGCCGGGGCGATCATCGCCGGACCCGCGGGTGCCGTCGCCATGGGCGCGGCCGGCAGCGTCCTCGGGGGCCTGCGCGGCGGGATCCACGACACCGGGATCGACGACAAGTTCATGCGGTCGGTCGGCAAGGAGATCGAGAAGAAGAAGAGCGCCCTGTTCGTCCTCTACGAGGGCAGCTGGGAGCACTCGATCGGGCTCATCGAGCAGGCGATCACCGACGAGCATGCGGTGCTGTTCAACAGCACGCTGACGGCCGAGAAGGCCGCCGCGCTGCAGGCCCTCGTGGAGCCGGCCGTCGAGGCGCTGGGCGGCGAAGAGGTGACGTCGGACTACGAGCTCGAGACTGACGATGCCGCTGCGGCAACGCCAGAAGCGGCCCCGGAGGCCCCCGCGCCCGTGGCGGCTGCCGCCGCGGTGGCGGTTGCCGCCCCGGCCGAGGTCAAGGCCGACGACCTGACCCAGCTGGTGGGCATCGGGCCCAAGGCCTCGGCGGCCCTCGCCGCGGCAGGCGTCACGACCTATGCGGCCCTGGCGGAGCAGAACGAGCCGCAGCTGCGGCGCGCGCTGCACGATGCCGACATGGCGCCGCCGGCCAACGTCGGGACGTGGCCCATGCAGGCCAGCCTCGCCTCCAAGGGCGACTGGCAGGGCCTGATGAAGTACAACAACCAGGCCGCGAAGTCGCGACCTGCCCCCGAGCAAGCGCCGGCGGCCGCCGCCGAGCCGTCCGACGACCTGACCCAGCTGAACGGCATCGGTCCGCGGATCGCGTCGATCCTCAACGACGGCGGGATCACGAGCTACAACCAGCTACAGCACGCGAACACCGGCGAGCTGCGGCAGATCATCGCCACCGGCGGTGCGCTGCCGCCCTCGAGCCTCGAGTCGTGGCCCACGCAGGCCACGTACGCGGCGAAGGGAGATTGGTCCGGCCTCGCGGCCTACAACAAGCGCTGACCTCGGCCTCGGGACGCGGCTCCGGCGACGGCGCCGCGTCCCGACTCGCCGATCTCCGAATACCGCTGCTCCAACGCATCTGAGCGCCGGTCCCTCGCGGGGCCGGCGTGTTCGTTGGGGCCGGTCGTACGGCGCGCGTAGACGCGCGCAAAGGTGATCGATGCCGCGACTCCAGGCCAAGGGCTTCGCCGCTCCCGATGACGTCCGGGTGTTGCCGCTGGTCCGGGTGGAAACGATCTCGCTCGACGACGCCACCGTCGGGCACTGCCGCTTCGATCCTGGGTGGCGCTGGTCGGTGGACATGGGCCCGCTGCTCGGCACCACCTCGTGCCCGATGCGGCACCTGGGCTACGCGATGTCGGGTGCGATGCACGTGGTCATGGACGACGGCCAGACCCTTGACATCGGTCCCGACGAGGTCTTCGACATCCCGCCCGGGCACGACAAGTGGGTCGTCGGCGACGAGCCGTGGGTCACGATCGAGTGGGGCGGCAGCGGACGCGCGATGCTCGCGGCCCTCCACGACTCGCCCGGGCGAATGCTCGCGACCGTCGTGTTCACCGACATCGTCGACTCGACGGCGCGCCTGCGCGAGCTCGGCGACGGCCCGTGGCGCGACCTGCTCTCGACCCACAACGGGCGCATGCGCGAGCAGCTCAACGTGTTCCGCGGGCGGGAGGTCAAGACCACCGGCGACGGCCTGCTGGCGGTCTTCGACAGCCCGACGCGGGCCGTCCGGTGTGCGGCCACGATGGTCGACGCCAGCCGGGTGATGGGCGTCGCGATCCGAGTGGGCGTGCACACGGGCGAGGTCGAGCTGGTGGGCGATGACGTGCGGGGGATCGCCGTCCACGTCGCGGCCCGCGTCCTGGGGCTCGCGGGGCCGGACGAGGTGTGGCTGACGGCGACGACGGCCGAGCTGGTCGAGGGCTCGGGGCTCCGCCTCGAGGACGCCGGCACCCACGAGCTCAAAGGGCTGTCCGGCACACGCCAGCTGTGGCGGGTGGTCGACGCGGGCTGACCCCGGCTGCTCGGGCGCCGCTCGTCGGTCGCGTCTGACCCGGCTGCTCGCCCAGCGTGCACTGCAGCGGTCGAACCGCGCGTTCGCTCGCCCGACGTGCAGATCAGCGGCAAACGGGCCGGATATCCGGTGTCCTGCTCGCCCGGCGTGCAGGAAAGCGGAGGAACCGCCGCAGTGACCGCTGGGCGAGCACTCCCAGGGCGCCGCGGCTACTCGGAGAAGCGCTGCTCCTTCCAGGGGTCGGCGTCGTTGTTGTAGCCGTAGCGCTCCCAGAAGCCGGGCATGTCGTGGGTCAGGAACTCGAGGCTCCGGAGCCACTTCGGGCCCTTCCAGAAGTAGCGCTTGGGCACGATCAGGCGCATCGGGTAGCCGTGCTCGGCCTCGAGCGGGGCGCCGTCGAACGTGTCGGCGAGCAGCACGTCCTCGTCGTCGAGCACGGACAGCGGCACGTTGGCCGTGTACCCCTGCTCGGCGTGGCCGACGACGTGGGTCGCGGTCGGCCGCACCTGGGCGAGCTCGAGGATCGTCTGGATCGCCACGCCCTCCCAATGGGTGTCGAGCTTGGTCCAGCGCGTGACGCAGTGGATGTCGGTGGTGACCTGCTTCCGGGGCAGGGCCTTGAACTCGTCCCACGTGAACCGGAGCGGGCTGTCCACCTCGCCGTAGACCTTGAAGTCCCACGTCGTCAGGTCGACCTTGGGCACGCTCCCGTAGTGGAGGACGGGGAACTTCTCCGTGACGTACTGCCCCGGCGGCACGCGGCTCGCGAGGGCGGGATCGCCGCGACGATCCCCGAACAGGCGCTCGAACATGCAGATCTCCGATGCGGGCGTGGGCGCCCGACGTCAGGGTGCCAGATGGGACGAGCCAACAGTATCCGCGAATGATGACGGGACCGCGACACGCCGGGAAGCGGTCATCAGCGCCCACGACCTTCGGCGGGTCGCCCCGCGACGCCGGGAGGCACTACCCTGTGCGCCATGCCTGAGACGCCGCGGGTCGTGATCGTCATGCCCGCGTACAACGCCGCCAAGACGCTCGAGCGGACGTATGCCGACGTGCCGCAGGATCTCATCGACCACGTGATCCTGGTCGACGATGTGTCGAAGGACGAGACCGTCGACATCGCCCGGCGACTCGGCCTCGAGGTCATCGTCCATCGCCAGAACCTCGGCTACGGCGGCAACCAGAAGACCTGCTACGACCGCGCCCTCGAGTTCGGCGCCGACGTCGTCGTGATGCTGCATCCCGACTACCAGTACGACGCGACGCGCATCCCCGCGCTGGTCGCGCCGATCCTGGCCGGCAAGGCCGACCTCGTCCTCGGCAGCCGCTTCCTGGGCGACCCGATCGCGGGTGGCATGCCCAAGTGGAAGTACGTCTCGAACCGGTTCCTGACCGGGCGTCGAGAACCTCGCCTTCGGTCTCCACCTGTCCGAGTACCACACGGGCCTGCGCGCCTACAGCCGGCGGCTGCTCGAGGCCATCCCGTACCAGCTCAACTCGAACGACTTCGTGTTCGACCAGGAGCTGATCGCCCAGGTGGTCGCCATCGGTGGGCTGGGCGTCGACGAGATCGCGGTTCCCACGCGCTACTTCGAGGAGGCCAGCTCCGTCGGCTTCCGGCGAAGCGTCGTCTACGGCCTGTCGACGCTGCGCGTGGTTGCCCGCTACCTGCTCCACCGCACCGGGATCCGCCGTTCGGCCCAGCTGCAGCCCCGGTCGCAGTCGCGCGAGCCCGGCACCGCCTGAGATGCGCTACCTGCGGGGCGGCCTCGGGCGCGCGGCGCTCGGGCTGCTCATCTCGGCCGTCGCGCTCGCCCTCGTGTTCCGGACGGTCGACGTCGCGACCGCCTGGCAGACGCTCAAGACCGCGCAATGGCAGTGGATCGTCGTCCTGATCGGGCTCGTGATCGCGGACGTGCTGCTGCGTGCGGTGCGCTGGCGGATCCTGCTGACCCCGCTCGCGCCGGTCAGCACCCGCACGACCCTGGCCTCGCTCAACGTCGGCTACCTCGCCAACAACGTGCTGCCCGCCCGGCTCGGCGAGGTGGTCCGCGCCCATGACCTCGGCGGGCGCACCACGCTGTCCCGCCCGGCGATCCTCGGCACCATCGTCATCGAGCGGGTCGTGGACACGTTCGTGGTCGTCGCGATCGCCTCGATCGCGATCCTCGTGCTGTCGGTGCGCGGCATCGTGGCCTCGGCCGTGCTCGTCGGGCTCGCCGTGACGGCGCTGCTGGTGGTCATCGTGGCCGCGGGGATCGCCGCCCACCGGCTCCCGGGCGCCGCGCGGGTCGCGGCCTTCCTCGACCGCTGGCCACGTGTCCGCGCCTCGCTGGCGCGCCTTCGCGAGGGGCTGGCTGTCGCGAGCGACGTCCGCACCGTCGGCCTCGCGGTCGCCCTGTCGCTGGCGTCGTGGTCGTGCACGGTCCTCGCGTTCGCGGCGGCGGCCCAGGCAGTCGGCGTCCAGCCGACGATCGGGCAGGCCGCGCTGCTGGCCGCCGGCACGAACCTCGCCACCGCGATCCCGGCCGGGCCGGGGTACGTCGGGACGTTCGAGCTCGCCGTGATCACGATCGCGGGCTCCGTGGGCATCGACCAGGAGTCGGCGCTCGCGTTCGGGCTGCTCGTCCACCTCGCGACGCTGCTGGTCACCTCGGTCGGCGGCGCGATCGTCCTGATCTTCGGCCATCGCCGCCCGGAGACGGACGAGGCGCCGGCGCCCGGCAACAACACGACCGACGGCGAGGCGTCCGCAACGCCGGCGTCCGCCGAGGCCGCGACAACCGACGGACGGCCGGCGGGCTGACCGCAAGCGAAAGGCCCCGGCGGTGCCGGGGCCTTCGTCGTTGCGAGATGGGTTTCCGGATCGCGCCCGACGGATCGGTGTGCGACCGGCGCCGGCCTTACGGGGCCGGGGCGGGCTTGGCCAGGTCGCTGAGGTTGGTCAGCGAGTACTGGCTGGCGGTGTCGCTGGTGACGGCGAAGCCGTTCTGGTCGGTGGCCGGCGACGGGTCGAGCGCGACCAGCCCGAGGGGCGCGAGGCGCTCGTTGAGCTTGGCGACGGTCGCGGCCGCGTCGGTCGTGGCCTCGCCGGCGCCCTTGTTCACGTACTCGAGCGCCGTCGCGGCGTACTCGACGAGGACGTCGATATCGCCCTTCTCGAGCGCCGGAAACACGACCTCGCGTGCGCCGAGCTGGTACTTCCGCTCGACGGTGTAGCCGTTGGCCTCGAGGAGCTGGGCGTAGACCTCGGCCAGGACCTCCTGCTCGTAGAAGTTGGTCGAGCCGACGGTGACGTTGCCCTTGCCCGTGCCACCGGCCCCGGGCAGGAACCCGTTGTCGGTGAGCCACTGCGTGGCGGCTTCGGCGGACGTCTTGCCGTCGACCGTGACCGCCTTGTTGAGCCCGGTCAGCTCGCCCTGCGTGATCTTGGCCGAGACGCTGTTGAGCAGCGTCGCGGCGTTGGGATCGGCGTCCACAATGGACTTCTGCAGGATCGGCACGAGGTTGTCGGCGAGCTGCAGGGACTTGTCGTCCTGCAGCAGCACGAACCCGTTCGTCGCGTAGGCCGGATCCGAGCTCAGGAGCATGCCGACCTGGACGTCGCCGTTCTTGAGCGCCTCGACCGTCAGCGGTCCGGCGACGTCGAGCGGCTTGAACTCCTTGAACTGCAGCCCGTACGTCTTCTCCAGGCCCTGGAGGCAGAACGGGCGATTGGGACACTCGGGCGGGCCGCCCAGGACGAGCTGGCTGGCGATCGAGGGTCCCGCGCTCGCGGGCTCGCTCGCCGGCTCGACGCTGGCCGGCGCCGATGCGGGCGCCGACGCTGCGGCGGCCGCGGTGGCCGACGGTGTTGAGCTGCTCCCACCCGACGAACATGCACTCACGGCGAGCGCAAGGGTCGTCGCCCCGAGGGCAGCCATGCGGATCATCCGCATTGGGTCCTCCTTCCATTGCTCCCGCAACCGCAACGTGCGGTGACCGGGCCCCGAGATGCTACAGGGTGCCCGTGATCGAACCTGTCAGGTATCCCGCAGCGACGGATGCCGCTGCGTTACAACCACGTGTCGATCAGGTGGCGACGCCGCCCGGCACCGTGGCGTTCGTGGCCTGCGGCCCCGTCGACGGCCCGGCGTCGCCGCCGGCGCGGAGCCCGGGGGACACGGCCCGGCCTTCGAAGAACGTCATCAGCCGGCCGGTCCCGACCGCGAGGATCGCCACCAGCACGGCGCCGCCAACGAGCATCGCGTAGTCCTGGAGGGCGAAGCCGTCGACGATGAACCGGCCGAGCGCCCCGCCCCCGACCAGCGCCGCCAGGGTCGCGGTGGCCACGACCTGCACCGCGGCGATTCGCACGCCGGCGAGGATCACCGGCAGCGCGAGCGGGATCTCGACCCCGCGCAGGATCTGCCGCTCCCGCATGCCCATGCCCCGTCCCGCCTCGACCATGTCCCGGTCGACGCCCTGCAGCCCGGCGTAGGTGTTGGTGAGGATCGGCGGGATCGACAGCAGCACGAGGGCGGCGAGCGCGTTCCAGAAGCCGATCCCGATCAGCGGCACGAAGATCACGAGCATGGCGTACGACGGGATGGCCCGGCCGAGGTTGCCGATCGCCACCGCGGCACCCGCGCCCTTGCCGGTGTGCCCGATGAACAGCCCCACGGGGATCGCGATCAGGCAGCCGATGAGGATCGCGAGAGCGCTGAGCTCGATGTGCTCCACGACGCGGTTCGGGATGCCGCTCGTGCCCGACCAGTTGGCGGGGTTCGTGAACCAGGCGATGACCTCCATCAACGGCCGCCCCGCCGCGACCATGGAGTGAGCAGGCGACCGGTGAGGGCGAGGCCGACGTCCGCGACGATCGCCAGCAGGATCATCGCGATCAGCGCGGCGTAGACGATGCCCCAGTTGCGGACGTTGAACCCGCGCAGCAGCACCTGGCCCAGGCCGCCCTCGCCGATCACGGCCGTGACCATCACGAGCCCGATCGTCGTCACGGTCGCGATCCGGAGGCCGGCGATGATCAGCGGCATGGCCAGCGGCACGTCGACGCGCAGCAGCCGCTGCATCCGCGTGTACCCGAGGCCGTCGGCGGCCTCCCGGACGTCAGGCGGGACGCCGTCGAGGCCCGCGAGCGTGTTGCGCACGAGGATCAGCAGCGTGTACGAGATGAGCCCGATCTCGGCGGTGAGCAGCGACAGGCCGGTGATCGGGACGAGGAACGCGAACAGCGCGAGGCTGGGGATCGTGTACAACGTGCCGGTCGCTGCCATGATCGGGCCACCCAGCCCGCGCCAGCGCACGATCAGCAGGGTCAGGATCACGCTCAGCGCGAAGCCCACGCCGATGGCGAGCGACGTCAGCACGACGTGGTCGACCAGCCCGTCCGCGAGCTGCCCGCCGTTGCGGCGCAGGAACTCCAGCACTCAGCCGTCCCCGGCGGGCGCCGTGGCGACGAGGTCGGCGGTCGCCGGAGGCAGGTCCGCGGCCTCCGACGGGCGGGCCGTGTCGCGCATGTAGGCCGCGATCTGGTCGACGGTGATGACGCCTCGGAAGACTCCGTGACGGTCGACGACGACGCCCGCCTGGACGTCGCTGTCGAGGAGGATCGACAGGGCGTCCTTGAGCGTGGTTCGCCGGTCGAGCAGCGGCGAGGTCGTCTCGACGAGCTCGGCGGCGAGCACCCCCTCCGCGGGGACCTGGTGCTGGTCGACCCAGCCCAGCGGCCGACCGCCGTCGTCGAGGAGCAGCAGGTACCCGAACGGATCGGCCATGGCGCGTCGACGCGCCTCCTCCGCGTCGTCGCCGACCCGCGCCGTCACCGACGGTGCCAGCTCCAGGTCGTTGACCCGCGTCAGGGACAGGCGCTTGAGCCCGCGGTCCGCGCCGACGAACCGGGCGACGAACGGCGACGCCGGGCCCGCCAGGATCTCGGACGGCGGGCCGAACTGCTCGACCACCCCTCCCGCGCGGAAGACCGCGACGAGGTCGCCCATCTTGATCGCCTCGTCGATGTCGTGGGTCACGAACAGGATCGTTTTCGCGAGCTGCTCCTGCAGCCGGAGGAACTCGTTCTGCAGCCGTTCCCTGACGATCGGGTCCACGGCACCGAATGGCTCGTCCATGAGCATGATCGGCGGGTCGGCGGCCAGCGCCCGCGCGACGCCGACGCGCTGCCGCTCGCCGCCCGAGAGCTGGGCGGGATAGCGGCCGGCGTAGGCGGCCGGATCGAGCCCGATGAGGGCGAGGAGCTCCTGGGCGCGCTCGTGGCGCCGCGCCTTTGACCAGCCGAGCAGTCGCGGCACCGTCGCGACGTTCTCCTCGATCGTCTGGTGGGGGAACAGGCCGGTCTGCTGGATCACGTAGCCGATGCCCCGCCGCAGCTCGGTCACGTTGCGGGTCGCCGCGTCCACCCCGTCGAGCAGGATGCGGCCCGATGTCGGCTCGATCAGGCGATTGACCATCTTGAGCGACGTCGTCTTGCCACAGCCCGAGGGCCCGACGAGCACGCAGATCTTGCCGGCCGGCACGGTGAGCGACAGGTCGTTGACGGCGCCCGGTGTCCCCGACTTCGCCGCCGACGCGCCGTAGACCTTGGTGACGTGGTCGAACTCGACGGTCGCGGCGTGGGTCGTCGAGGCGGTGGTCATCGGCACGGGCTCCTGGCGGGTCCACGAAACCCTACCCGATCGGCCGTCGAGCGCCCGCGCCGAACGGGCGACGCGCGATTCAGCGGCGAATCAGCGGGGGATCGGGAGAGGCGTCAGCCGTTGTCGACGAGCGGCTTGACCTGGCCGATGAACCGCTCGAGGGTCTCGGTGTCGTACGGGGCGGGCTGCTCGGTGATCGCCGTGTTGAAGCCGAGCTCGCGGAACGCTAGCAACCGCTCGGCGATCTGCTCGGGCGTTCCGTTCCAGAAGGTCGGGTCGTCCTCCACGTTGGCGAGCGCGGTCCGGTTGTGCTCCACCGCCGCCTTCCAGACGCGGACCGCCTCGGCCTCGGAGTCGCGGATCGTGACCTTGCAGCCGATCGTGAACTCGATCTCCGACGCGTCGCGCCCGACGTCCTCGCAGTGCTGCCGCAGGACCTGCACCTTGTGGGTGACGACATCGAGCGGCCCCATGCCGTTCCAGATGTCGGCGTACCTGGCCACGGTGCGCAGGGTCTTCTTCTCCCCGCTGCCGCCGATCATGATCGGCAGGTGGGCCTGCACCGGCGTCGGCGCGTGGCGCAGGTCGCGGAACTGGTAATGCCCGCCCGGCTCTGACGTCACGGTCTTGCCGTCAAGCAACGCACGGCAGGCGCCCACGGCCTCGTCGAGCCAGTCGAGCCGCTGCCCGAAGCCCGTGCCGAACTCGATGCCGTGGGCCGTGTGCTCGGGCTCCATCCAGGCGCCGCCGAGCCCGAGGATCGCGCGCCCGCCGGAGATGTGGTCGAGCGTCGACGCGAGCTTCGCGACGAGGCCCGGGTTGCGGAACGTGTTGGCGCCGACGAGGAGGCCGAGGCGGGTCTGCTCCGTCGCCATCGCGGACGCCGCCAGGCTCGACCAGCCCTCGTAGATGGGCTGGTAGGGATCGCCGAAGATCGCGTACAGGTGGTCCCACGCCCAGATGTGGCTGTAGCCCAGCCGGTCGACCTTCCTGACCGCTTCGAGGTAGGACGGCCAGTCCGTTGCCTGATTCCAGAGCAGAACGCCCAGCTTCAGATCGTGCATCCGGACATGGTCGCACGCCGGAGCATCAGACGGGGAGGGTCGCGAGGTCGCCTTCGATGGAGGTCCGGTCCTCCGGCTCCGCGATCGCTGCGAGGGCGACGCCGGCCTTCGCCTTCCACTCGCGCGCCGCGGCGAGGTCGCCGGCGACGGCCGTCGCCCGAGCCATGGCCTCGTAGGCGGCCGGGGCGTCCCAGTCCTCGATCCCCTCGCCGCCGCCGTCGACGATCTCGACGCACCGGCGCGCGTGGTACAGCGAGGGCTCCGCGCGACCGAGGACGGCGTAGACCCGGGAACACAGCCAGTGGCTGCGCGAGCGATTGGCGGCGTGGCCGACCTGGAGCCAGTGCCAGGCCGACGCGTGGGCGGTCGCGATGAGTTCGTCGTCCTGGTCGAGCGTCCGGTCCTCGATCTCCATCAGGTCCCAGGTGCGGTTGTACAGACCCGCGCCGAGGGCACGGTGCATGTCGGGCGAGAGCTCGGGGGGCTGGGTCGGCACGGGGATCTCCTTCGTCGCGGGGTGGAGGGTTGGATCGGTGGTGGCAAGAACGCTGAGGCGGTGAAGCGCGCGCTGCAGTCGGGCGGTCCGGGCCTCGAGACGAGCGCGTTCGTCGCGCAGGATGGCGGCGCGGTGGTCCGCGTCGCCCTCCTCGAGCAGGGCGCGGATCGCCGGCAACGAGAGCTCGAGGCCTCGGAGGGCGGCGATGGCCCTCGCGGTCACGACCTGATCCCGCCGGTAGCGGCGGTACCCGCTGACGGGGTCGACGTCGGCGGGTGCGAGCACGCGCTCCTCGTCGTAGTGCCGGAGCGCGCCGATCGTGAGCCCGGTCAGGCGCGCGAAGCGCCCGATCGGCAGCAGGTCGTCGTCCATGTGCGGATCGTGAACCCTCGACCTACCCGAGAGTCAAGGCCGAATTCCTCGCGACGCCTCAGGCGTTGTCCAGCTCGCGGGAGATCGCCCGCAGGATGAACCGCGCGGCCTCCGCGGACTTGCCGCCGAGCTTCTGGCCGTCGTCCTGCTCGAGCGCCAGCGAGAGGTCCGAGAGCATCCCGTCCAGCGCCGGTGTCTTCACGAGCGCACCCGTGGCGAACGCGGCCTCGAGCCCGTCGGCCGCCGCACGGGCGTTCTCGACGACGTGGCCCTTGGCGTCCATCTCCTCGCGGAACGCCGTGCGCGCCGCGTCCGCGGCCGGGCCGGTGCTGGACATCCTCGTCCCTCCGCGTCAGCCGGTGTTCTCGACCGCGATCCCCTCGCGCTCGGGCGCGGCTCGCCCGTCCGCGACGGCCCGCTCCTGCCAGCGCGTGCTCCGCCACTCCGGCTCGAGCACGCTCATGTGGAGCTCGTCCCACCAGCGGCCATCGCGCCAGATCGCCTCTCGCGCCCGCCCCTCGGTGACGAACCCGACCCGCAGGTAGGCCCGGATCGCCCGCTCGTTGAACGCGAACACGGACAGCGCCACCCGGTGCAGGCCGAGCGAGCCGAACGCGTGGTCGACCATCAGGCGGGTCGCCTCGCTGCCGTACCCGTGGCCCCAGGCGTCGCGCTCGCCGATCGTGATGTGGAACAGCGCCGAGCCGTTATCGCCGTCGAGCTGCGAGAACGCGCACGACCCGATGAGCCGGTTCGTGTCGCGGACGTGGATGCCCATCGCCATCGAGTCCGGCCCGAGCGAGCGCATCGTGAAGAAGCGCTCGATCTCCTCGGCGCGCATCGGCCCGTCCTGGTAGCGCGTCAGCCGGGCGACCTCGGGATCCTGGTACCAGCGCATGAAGTCGCGCAGGTTCTCGCGGACGTGCCTCCGCAGGATGACGGAATCACCCTCGAGATGATCCGGGAACCACCGCCGATGGAGCATGATCGGACACCCTATACCATCGCGATCATGCGCCGCTGGACAGAGATCGCCGAGCGCGTCGCGGCGACGACGAAGACGTCCGAGAAGACGGCGATCCTCGCGGATTACCTGGCCGGCCTGACGCCCGCCGAGCTGCCGATCGCGGCCGTGTTCCTGACCGGCCGGCCGTTCCCGGAGGCGGACCAGCGCTCGATCGGCGTCGGCTGGTCGGGGCTCGGCAGCTCGGTGCTCCGCGTGGCGGCCGCCGACCCCGAGGCCATGCGTCGCGCCTACGACCGCTCGTCGGACGTCGCGACCGCCGTGGGCGAGGTGCTGGCAGAGGCCGGCCACGCGCCCGACCCGGCCAACGAGCCCACGCTGCCCGAGGTCGAGGCGGCGTTCGATGCCATCGAGGCCGCGTCCGGCCCGGCCGCCAAGGCGGAGGTCCTCGACGCGCTCATCGCCCGGTCGTCGCCGCGGACGGCGACCGGCATCGTCAAGGTCCTCAGCGGCGAGCTCCGGATCGGGCTCCGTGAGGGCCTGCTCGAGGCCGCCGTCGCGAAGGCCTTCGACCGGCCGCTGGACGCGGTCAAGCGGGCCGGGATGCTGACCGGTGACGTGGGGCGGACCGCGACGCTCGCCCGCGAGGACCGCCTGGGGGAGGCCGCGCTCACGATCTTCCACCCGCTCAAGTTCATGCTCGCGTCGCCCGCCGAGGACGCCGCGGAGATCCTCGGCCGCCTCGGTCCCACCGTGTGGGTCGAGGACAAGTACGACGGCATCCGCGCCCAGCTGCACCGGGCCGGCGACGAGGTGCGCCTGTACTCGCGCGACCTCCACGACATCAGCGGGCAGTTTCCGGAGGTCGTGGCCGGTGCCCGCGGGCTGCCGTGGGCCGGGATCCTCGACGGCGAGCTCCTGGCCTGGCGCGACGGCGTCGTTCTGCCGTTCCTGCAGCTCCAGGCGCGCCTCGGCCGGAAGAACCCGTCGGCGAAGATCCTCACGGAGATCCCGGTGATCTTCGTGGCCTGGGACGCGCTCGGCCTCGACGCGGACCAGGATCGGACGGTCGAGTCCCTGCTCGAGGAGCCGCTGACGGAACGTCGCCGCCGGCTCGAAGCGCTGGCCCTTCCGCTCGCCAGCGACGGCGGGAGCTTCGCGCTCAGCTACCTCGCGTCGGTGGACTCGGTGGACGGCCTCGAGGCGGCGTTCCTCGAGGCGCGCGCCCGCCGCAACGAGGGGCTCATGGTCAAGGACCCGGACAGCCGGTACTCGCCCGGCCGCCGGGGCCTCGGCTGGCTGAAGATGAAGAAGGCCCTGGCGACGCTCGACTGCGTGGTGGTGGGGGTCGAGGTCGGACACGGCAAGCGCCACGGGGTCCTGTCGGACTACACGTTCGCCGTGCGCGATGACGAGACCGGCGACCTCGTGACCATCGGCAAGGCCTACAGCGGGCTGACCGACGCGGAGATCGCCGAGATGACCCGCTGGTTCGAGGCCCACACGCTGCGCACCTATGGGCGCTACCGGGCCGTCGAGCCGACGGTGGTCGTCGAGGTGGCGTTCGACGTGATCATGCGATCGGCCCGCCACAAGTCGGGCTTCGCTCTCCGCTTCCCGCGGATCGCCCAGCTGCGCACGGACAAGCCGGCCTCGGAGATCGACACGCTGGCGACGGTCACCCGCCTGTTCGAGGGACTGCAGCACGGCGCGGAGCACCTGGTGACGGCGAGCGCGAGACGCTAGCGCCCCCGTATGCTGCCCGGAACCGCAGACGCGTCCGGGGGCGCTTTACGGAGGCACGCATGTATTCGATGTTCGGCGACGAGAACCGGGTCGAGGTCGTCCTCTACACCGACGCGCTGGTCACGCGCGGCCTGGTCCGCACCGGCCAGCACCGCGTGACCGACATCCTCAACCACAGCGACGACGCCTTCATCATCCTCGAGGACGTGATCGTCGAGGAGCTGGGGCACCGGGGTGAGACGACCAAGGCCGACTACGCCCAGGTGAACCTCGACGCGGTGCTGTTCGCCGTGTCGAACGCCGAGGTTCCCGTGATGGCCGAGCTCCGGACGCCCAAGCACGCGAACGAGGCGATCATCTCGGTGCCGCCGTTCAAGATCGTGGGGACCATCCACCTCCTGCCGACGGAGAACGACCTCCGCCAGGCCCTGGTCGAGCTCACCGGCCGCTTCCTGCCGGTGACCGATGCCACCTACTGGTCCGACATGCTGGGCGAGGCGCGCCAGACCGTCCTGCTGGTCGCGGTGAACCACCGGCGCGCGCAGATCCTGGCCCCGCACAAGGCGGTCGACCCGTGGGCGGGGATCGACCCGTCGCCGGGTCAGCCCCCGGCCTCGCCGCCCTCGCCGCTCGACCCCGACTACGACCCGACCCAGCCCGACGACCGGATCCGCTGACCGCGGGGCTTGCGGCTCGTCCCTGGCCGCCCGCGGCGACCCTGCCTAGCGGTCCACGGGCAGGTCCAGGCGGTCGCCCCACTCGGCCCACCCGCCGTCGTACACCGCGACGTCCTCGTGGCCGAGGATCGTCAGCACGTAGGCCAGCTTGGCGGCCGCCACGCCCGAGCCGTCGTAGCAGACGAGGCGCCGACCGCGGGTGATGTTCGTCTTGAGCAGCAGGGCGCGCAGCTCGTCCGCGTCGCGCATCCGCTGGGTCCCCGGCGTGTGGAACGAGGCGACCGGCATGTTGACCGCGCCCGGGATGTGCCCGAGGCGACGGACGTTGCCTTCGTAGCCGTGGAACTCGGCCGGCCCGCGCGCGTCGACCAGCAGCACGTCGGGGGCGCCGAGCAGGCCGCGCACGTCGGCGGTGGTCAACCGCTGGCGCACCTGCGCCCGCGGCGTGAAGGTCGCCGACGGGACCTGCACCTCCCCGTTGGCGACGTTGTTCCCGGCCTCGATCCAGGCGGGGAAGCCGGCCTCGAGGATCCGCGCCGACTCGTAGCCGTAGGCGCGCAGGCTCCACCAGACCCGGGACGCGAAGTACGACAGCGTGTCGTCGTACAGGACGGCGGACGTCCCGTCCCCGACGCCGGCCCTGGACATCACGGCGGCCATGTGATCGGGCGCGGTCAGCAGCAGGGCGTCGCCGACGTCGGCGGCGTCGACGACCGAGCTGCGCCAGTCGAGATGGACGGCGCCCGGGATGTGACCGGTTCCGTAGAGGGTCGCCGCGCTGCCGTCGGGACGCCAGCGCACGTCGATGACCCGCAGGTCGGACCGGCCGATGTTCTCGGCCAGCCACTCCGGGGTGGCGATGAGCTCGGGGCGGGCGAAACCTGCCACTGGATCCTCCGAGCGGGGGGTGACGGTGCGGGCGGGCGGCGTCGATATGATACGGACGTGGTCTCCCCCTTCATGCCGGAGCCGGCCAAGGTGGCCGCGATCCGGGCGTTGCTGCCCGCCACGGGCGCCGGCATCTACCTCAACGCGGGGACCGCGGGACCGATGCCGTCCGAGACCCAGCGCGCGATGGACGAGCAGGCGCAGCGTGAGCTCGCGGTCGGCCGCGGGCTGCCCGACCTGCTGCCCGAGATCCTGGAACGGATGGGGGAGGCCCGCGCGGCCGTCGCCGCGGTGATCGTCGCGGGCGCCGACGACGTCGCGCTCACCCACAGCGTGAGCGACGGGCTCAACCTGCTGGTCAACGCGCTCCCGTGGGCACCCGGCGACCGCGTGCTGACCACGCGCCACGAGCACCCCGGCGGGCTCGGGCCGCTGCTCTCGTTGCGCGAGCGGCTGGGCGTCGAGGTCGAGTTCGTCGACCTGGGCGACGGCGGCGACGACGAGCAGGCCATCGGGGCGTTCGCGGCCGCGCTCGAGCGGCCAGCCCGGGCCATCCTCGCCAGCCACGTGCTGTGGACGACGGGCGCCGTGCTGCCGATCCGGCGGCTGGGCGAGCTGGCACGGTCCGCGGGGGCGGTCATGATCGCCGACGGGGCGCAGGCGGCCGGCGCGATCCCGGTCTCCGTGGAGGAGCTGGCGGTGGACGCCTACGCCCTCGCGGGTCACAAGTGGCTGCTCGGGCCCGAGGGGATGGCCGCGCTGTGGGTGCGCCGCGGCCTCGCCGACTCGGTGACCCCCGCGCACGCCTCGTTCCTGTCGTACGAGGTGTTCGACCCGCAGCGGCCGGTGCTGCGGGCCGGCGCCCGGCGGTTCGAGGCGACGGGCTACCACCGACCGTCGGTCGTCGGACTGGCGCGCAGCTGCGGCTGGATCTCGATGTACGTGGGGCTCCCGTGGGCGCACGAGCGCGCGACCCGCCTGGCGGCCGGGGCGGCCGACCGGCTGGCAGGAATCCCCGGGGTCACGCTCGTGACGCCGCGCGGGGCGATGGCGACGCTGGTCACCTTCCGGATCGCGGGCTGGCCGGCCGCCATCGCGGTCGAGGAGCTGGGGTCCCGTGCGTTCGCGATCCTCCGGGACCTGCCGATGATCGACGCCCTCCGCATCTCGGTGGGCTTCTGGACGACCGAGGAGGAGCTCGACCGGTTCGCCGACGCCGTCGAGCTCGCTGGCCGGCCACACGCCCGAGACGATCCCGCCGCGCCGCACGCTCACGATCCTGGGCTCCGATGACCGGCCCATCGGCTGACCGGCCACCGGCCGTCGAGGTCCGGCGGCGCGGCTGGTTCGAGGTCCGCTGGCGCCAGTTCCGCCGCGCCCCGCGCCCGGTGTTCCGCGCGGTCGTGACGAGCCTCACGGTGGCGATCGTGGTCGGGATCGCGTTCCTCGCCTACGACGTCGCCCTCGACCGCGGCGCACGCCTCCCGGGCGGCGACCTCCGGCTGCTGTTCCTCACGGCCTACGTGGCGATCGTGCTCGTGGCGGGCGCGCTGATCACCTGGCTCGTCGTCCCCCTGCCCACCGGATCGGGGTCGCGGCGGGCCACGCGGACGCCATGGAGCGCCGCGCTCGGCCTGTTCGCCGCGGTCCCGATCGCCTACCTCGTGCTGGTCGTGCTCCACGAGATCGTGAAGCCGCTCCTGCCCTGAGCGGTGCGTACCGGCCACGCTGTGGGACTACAAGGGGGAGACGGGTCTTCCGTCCCCCGCTATCATCCGGGGGCAGCCCCGCGACGGGTTTGGTGCTCGAGGATGTCCGTGGCCAACGAAGAACACGCTCACGTCGCGCTTCCGAAGCTCTACGGCGCGCCCGCGTACGCGCGCCCGCCGGTGCTGAAGGTCGTGACCGCCGAGCGCCCGTTCGACCCCGACTCGCTGCCGATCGAGGCGCACCAGACCGAGGAAGACCGCGAGATCGCGAAGGAGGTCGACGAGTCGACCTGGACGGCCGCCTCGGACGCCCCCACCGCGTCGCGCGAGGGCTCGCCGCTGCTGCGGGGCCGGCCGTTCCACCTCAACGCGATCACGCGCCGGATACGGCGCGACGGCGCGACGAACGGGCGCTGACCGGCATTCCGCCCGCGGCCCGACCGTGATCGGGCCGACGCCGACTCCGTGGGGGAGTAGCTCAATCGGTTAGAGCAGCGGGCTTATATCCCGCCGGTTCCAGGTTCGAGTCCTGGCTCCCCTACCACCCTTCCGACCGCACCACCCTGCGACCCGGTCGCGCGCCCGCAGGCCCGACGGCGCTGGCGATCGGCTCGTCGCGGTGGCTCAGCTCTGCGCGGCGACCTCGCCGATGGCCTCGGCGAGGCGCTCCCGGCGCTCCTCGTTGAGGCCACGCTGCGCCGGCAGCGCCGCGATCCAGCCGGCGAGCTCCGCGGGCGCCACCACGGCGCACGCGGGCGTCCGGTCGACCGTCTTGTCGTCGGTGACGATGGCGGCGTAGACCCGGACGACGAAGTCCCGGTCGTCGCTGGCCAGCCAGCCCCGGACGCGCTCGGCGTCGCGGGAGGCGCGGTCGAGCGGCGCCTCGATCGGGAGCCAGCGGCCGCGGTCGTCGCGGATCTCCCAGCGGCTGCCGACGTGGCGGGTGATGTTCGGCGGCGGGACGATGGCGAGGACCAGGATCCCGAACGGGCCGAGGATCATCTCGTGCAGGCGGCGGCCGCCGGGAATGATCAGGCCGGTCACGCCCACGTACTCGGGGCCGAGCGCCTTCGCCAGGCGCGAGGTGACCGTATGGGGCCGCATGTTCGCCGCCGTGTCGATGATGGCGGCGATCCGCGCCACCCCGATGATCAGGAACGCCGCGGGGACGATGATCGCGAAGCCCCACGCCACGACGCCGGTCGCGGTCTCGGCGACCGACGGGCGGCCGTGCGGCACGAACGCGTTGACGAGGGGCGTGCCGACGCACAGCCAGCCCACGAGGACGCCGGCGAGGACCAGCAGGATTCCGCTCAACGCCGAGCGCGCAACCGCGAACCGGTCGGCCCGGGTGATCTGCGTGCTGCCGGCAAGGATCTGCATGAACGGCATGGTCGCCGTCCCGCGCGCCCGCGACGAGTGACCACATCGGGCTATCGGCGCCGGGCGACCGTCCGGGGTAGCGCACCGGACCGCACCGGACCGCCCACGCGCGGTGACCCATCGCACCGGAATCCTCACCGGCGGCCCTAACGCGGCCGCCGCGGGCCCCGCCACAGGCCCGATTCCGTCAAGGGTCAGGGGTGCGACGACGACCCGCGGCGCGGCCTGGCACCGCCGGTCCCACTCGAATCTGACCCCCGTACCATTGCGGCCCGCAGGCGCCCCTCCGATGCTCCGCCCCAGAGCCCTCACGCCCCATGAGGGACCAGAGTGGGAAGACCCGGTTGCGGCATCGCTGGAACCCCGTCGGCGCGATCGTCAGCGCGCTGGGCCGTTCGCCGGCCTGCGCGGCGTTCGCGACCCTGCTGCTGATCGCCGCGCTCCTGCTGCCGGCGACCGCGCTCGCGGGATCGATCCGCCTCCGGGACGCCGCCGTCACGCCCACCCACGGCCACCCGACGACGGCCATCACGTTCTCCGTGACCTACCGCGACTTCCAGGGTTCCCGGCCCGATTACGTGCGCGTAAACGTCGCGGGTAACCGGTACGACCTCGCGGCAGTCGATCCTGCCGACCAGGACTGGAAGCACGGGGTCAGCTACAGCCGGACGATGGGTCTCCCGGTCGGTACCTGGCCGGTCTCCTTCGAATCTCGGGGGCGAGACAAGTTCACGTCGAAGCTCGCGGGCCCGACGGTGTCGATCACGCCCAAGCCCACTCCAAAGCCGGATCCCACGCCCAAGCCCACTCCGAAGCCGGATCCCACGCCCAAGCCAACGCCGAAGCCGGATCCGAGACCTGATCCGACGCGCAAGCCGCGCCGCGAGCCGAGGCTGGACCCGACTCCGTCGCCCACCGACCGTCCTGTCGTCGACCCGCACGCCTTCGGGCCGGACGCGACGCCGTCCGAGTCACCGGACGCCTCGCCCTCACCCTCGCCGACCCTCGACCCGTACATCGCGGCCGTGATCGTCGGCGCGTCCTCGGGCGGCGACAGCGGGATCGGCGGCCCCGGGGCCTCCACGGGCTCAGGAGACTCTGGCGGCGACGGCTCGGCCGGCCCCGGCGGCGACAGCGGGCGACCGGGCGGCACCGGGCCCGTCTCCGACAGCTTCGGTGCGCCGCCCCGGAGCGTGGTGGCGATCCTCGCCGCGGTCGCCCCGACGGCCGTCGTCACGACCGGCGGCGTCACGATGATGATGGCGTTCATGGTGTTCGGGAAGCGCCGCCGCGACGGCGAGCCGACCGCCCCCGACGACGTGCTCGCGGCCCAGGCCGCGCGGGGCATCGGCGTCGCGCCGACCTCCGTGATGGTGGGCTCGACGGTCATGCCGGGTGCCGCGGTCGCGGCCAGCGCCGTGCAGGCGGCGATCGGCGTCGTGCCGGAGATGGAGTCGATCGACGGGCACATGCCCCGCTGGCGTCGTCCCTCGCTGATGGAGGCCCGCAAGACGGATCCGACGCGCAGGGTGACCACGAACATCCGGCTGTCCTTCGAGGGGGACGTGAGCTCGGCGATCTCGGGCATGGAGCGTCGCCTGATCCGCTACCGCCTGGTGAGCCTGCTCAGCGATCCCGACGAGGTGCGGGGTACCGAGATCGCGGTTCTCGACGAGGGCGACGAGGTCGTCCTGCTCGAGAAGCGGGGCACGTACTGGCGTGTCCTGTGCCCGGACGGCCGCGAGGGCTGGCTGCACAAGATGACGCTCGGCGACGTCGTGATCGACTCGTCGACGGCGGCGGCCGACAGCTGGACCGCCGGGGACGATGGCCCGATGCTCGGCGGGTTCGAGGACGTGATGCGCGCCTACAACGAGAACCGCCGGCAGTTCGGCGAGTCCTAGCGGCCGGCGGCCTTCGGGCGCCCCCGGGGCTCGGGCGCCTTGCGCAGCACCAGGATGTGCTGGTGCACGATGTTGGGGACGAACGACCGCGGGTAGCCGTACGGCCGCAGCCGCGTCCCGGCCTGGTACCACGTGATGTCGCCCTTGGGGACGAGGCCCTCCGCGGCCCCGCGCGCCGCGAGGTCGGCCGCGGTGAACAGGTAGCGGCCGCCCTGGTAGGCGTCGCGGACGATCAGGACCGCGTAGCGGCCGGGCCGCAGCACCCGGTGGACCTCGCACAGGACCTCGCTCATCGCGTCGAGGTAGGCCGGGTAGTCGGGAAGGTTGGCGAGGTCCTCGGGGAGGTCGGACCGCATCGCATAGTCGGTGCGCCGGTTCGCGTGCGTCTCGGCCAGCTTGCCGCCGGCCATCGTCATCGGCAGCTGGACGTTGTACGGGGGGTCGGTGGCGACGAAGTCGACGGACGCCGCCGCGAGGGTCGGGAGGACCTCCCGGATGTCGCCCTCGCGCAGCTCGATCCCTGACGGGTCGAAGCCGCGCGGGCCGCCGGGGTCGGCGGCGCCGAGGTCCGCCAGCCGGGGACCCGCGCCGTCGTGCTCGGCCTGCAGCGCCGCGACCGTGTCCGCGAACACCGCCGCCCAGCGTGGGTCGAGCTCGATGCCGAGCGCCCGCCGCGGGCCGCGGGCGATCGCGGCGCCAAGCAGCGTGCCGCCGACGCCCGCGAACGGGTCGAGGACGAGCTCGCCGGTGCGGCTGAAGAACTCGATCAGGCGAGCCATCAGGCGCGGCGGCTTGTTGGCGCCGTGCGCCCGTCGCAGGGCATGGCCGAGCTCGGACGGGTAGGCCGTGGTCCACACCGACTTCGTGAAGTACAGCCACTCCTCGCCGGGGAGCTCGTTGAGGTCGTTGGCCGGGTGTGGGGCTCGGCGCTCGTTCACCGGGCCAGCGTACCCGGCGGGGTGGCCCGCGACGGCTCGTCGGCGGCGCCACGCGGTGGTCAGACGCCGTCTCGCGCCGCACGGCGGTGCGATCGCCGAACCCGCCACGCCCGAGCGCGACCCTACAATGCCGCCCATGCCGGGTCGCGTGGTCAGTCGCCGGTTCATCGGCCGGGAGCCGGAGCTCGCACGGGTCGTCGACGCCGTCGCCGCGTCCGCGACGGGGCCGGCGACCACGGTGATCGTCGGGGGCGGCGCCGGCATGGGCGTGACCCGCTTCGTCGACGAGGCCCTCGACCGGATCGTCGCCCGCCCCGAGCCGCCGTTGGTCCTCCGCGGACAGGCCAACGGACCCGTCGACCCGCCCTGGGCGGCCGTGCTCGATGCGCTGGGGCCCCTGCTGGCCGAGCGCCCGGGCGAGGAGGTCGACGCGCTGCTGGCCCGCGACGCCCGCCCGATCCTGCTGGGCCTCCCGGGCATGGCCGAGCGTGCCGAGCATGTGCCCGGACCGCGCGCCAGCGACCTCGCCGACCCCGAGCGCCGCCAGCCGCGTGCCCTCGAGTCCCTGCTCCGCTGGCTGGGCCGGGTCGCTGCCGAGCGGCCGATCGTCCTCGTGCTCGAGGACCTGCACGCCGCCGACGCGGCGACCCGCTCGTTCGCGACGTTCATGGCCCGCATCTCGCGCGACGAGCGGATCGCGCTCGTCCTGACCTACCAGCCCGACCGGCTGACCCGGGAGCATCCGTTGCGCGAGAACCTCGCGGTCATCGAGGCGGGCCTCCGGCCGCCCGTCCGGGTGGATCTCGCGCCCCTCGCGCGTCGCGAGATCGCCGGGCTGATCGAGGGGATCGACGGGGAGCGTCCGTCCGCCTCGATCGTCGTCCTCGTGGCCGAGCGCTCGGCGGGGTCGCCGCTGGTGGTCGAGGAGCTGGTCGCCGCGCGCCGCGAGCTCAAGAGCGCGACGCTCACGGGTTCGCTCGCCGACCTCGTCGCGGCCCGCCTCACCCGCCGGTCGCCCGAATGCCGCCGCGTGCTGCGTCTGCTGGCACCGGCGGAGCGGCCGATGGACCGCGCCCGCCTCGCCCGGGCGGCCGCCGAGATCGAGGCCCAGCTGACGCGCGGGCTGCCGCCGCGGTCGACGTCGCTGCCGCGTCGCAGCGCGGGCGGCCTCGAGGGCGACCTCGCCGCCGGGCTGGCCGAGGCGCTGGAGCACGGCTTCGTGCGCGCGGAGGCCGACGAGCGGCTCCGGATCCGCCACGAGCTGGTGGCGCGCGCGGTCGTCACGGACCTGCTCCCGACCCAGCGGACGCGCTACCGGACCGCCCTTGCCGCGGCGTTCGAGGACGTCCCGGTGGTCGCCGCGGCGCACTGGCGGGCCGCCCACCGGCTGCCCGAGGCGCGCGAGGCCGCGCTCGAGGCCGGCCGGCTCGCGCTCCTGGTGGAGGCGCCGCAGGACGCCATGGAGGCCCTCGAGCTGGGCCTCGACCTGACTCCCGCCGAGGCCGCCGAGCGCGTCATCCCCGCCGATCCGGACGCCATCGACCCCACCGCCCTCACCGTGCGCGACGACGACCTCGCCGACGGCGGCGAGCGCGACGTCGAGGCGGCACAGGCAGGCAGCGCGGCGAACGGCGACGAGCTGACGGGCGAGGCGCTCACGGTGCTGGCGATCGGCCAGCTCGCCGCGGAGGCAGCCTACGCGGCGATGCGCCCGACCCGCGCCGTCGCCTACGCGGAGAGCGCGCTGGGAGCGCTCAACGAGCGGCGCGACCGGACGGCGTACGCGGTGCTCCAGGCGCGGCTCGGGCGCTACCGGGTCGCGGCCGGCGATGCCGCGGGCGCGACGTCCGCCCTGCGCAAGGCGGCCAGCGTCGCCCCGCGCGAGCCGTCGATCGAGCGCGCCCGGATCCTCGCGCTGCTCGCGCAGGAGCGGATGATCGCCGGCGCGTTCAGCGACTCCGAGCGGGCGGCGTCGGAGGCGCTCGAGATCGCGCGTGGCCTGGGCGAGCCCGCGGAGCCCGAGGCGATCCACGCGATGACGACCCTGGCCGTGGTCCGGGCCTGGGGCGACGACCCGGAGGCGGGCGTCCGGCTGCTGCGCGAGGCGATCGAGCGGGCCCGCGAGCTCGGCCTGGTCGAGGAATGGTGGCGGGCCGGCGCGAACATGGCGGTCGTGCTGGAGCTGCTGGGACGTCCTGGCGAGGCGATCGACGAGGCGTTCGCGGACATGGCCGAGGCTCGCGCGATGGACCTGGACGCGGTCTACGCGAACCTGCTCGGCGGCAACGTCGCGGGCATCCTCGTCGACGTCGGCCGCTGGCCAGAGGCGCGCGACCTGAGCCTCCGGGCGCTCGACTGGAGCCCGGCCGGCGTCCCGTTCGTGAACGCGATCCTCAACCTCGTGATCGTCGAGATCGAGTCCGAGGCGGGCGAGGAGGCGGGCCGGCTCCTCGGCCGGGTGCTGGTCGAGCTCGAGACCGGCGGCGACTTCCAGTTCGCGGTGCCGGCCTACCAGGCGACCGCGTCGTACGCGATGTGGAGCGGCGACCTCGCCGATGCGCGCCGGGCGGCGGAGCGCGGCTGGGCCCGTGTCCGGGGCACCGAGGACTGGGTGCTGATGGCCCGCATGGCGTCGACCGCGCTCGAGGTGGAGGCGGCCATCATCGCCGAGGCGCTCGAGAAGCGGCGGATCGGCGACGTGGCGGCGTCGCGGGAACGGGCCGGCCGCATCCTGGCGGAGGCCGAGGCGGCGGTCGCCCGAGCGCGCGTCGACGACGACGGGACGGGCCGCGGTGAGCCGGACGCGAGCGTCGCGACCGCGCGCGCCTTCCACGCCCGCCTCCAGGGCCGCGACGATCCCGCGGCCTGGGCCGAGCTCGCGGGGCGCTGGCGCGACCTCGGGGACCCGTACCGCGAGGCACGCGCCCGGTGGCACCAGGCCGAGGCGATCCTGGGCGCCGCCACGGCGGGGGTCGTCGGCTCGCGTGGCCGGACCGACGCCCGCGTGGTCCGCGCCGATGCCCGCGAGCCGCTGGGCTCGGCCGTCGAGCTCGCGATGCGACTGCACGCGCGGCCGCTCCTGCGCGAGCTCCGCCAGCTCGCCGGTCGCGCCATGATCCAGCTCTCTCCCGAGGTCGACGCGGTGCTCGCCGAGCCCGCGCCCGCGCCCGTCGGCCCGCGGCCCGACGTGACGCCGGGACCGGTCCAGGACGCGACCGCGCCCGCCGGCGCGCAGCTGGTGGCACGGCCCACGACCTCGGGCGACACGTTCGGGCTGTCGAAGCGCGAGCTCGAGGTGCTGGCGCTGATCGCACGCGGCCGGACCAACCGCGAGATCGGCGACCGGCTGTTCATCAGCCAGAAGACCGTCGGCGTGCACGTCGGCAACATCCTGTCCAAGCTCGGCGTGTCGGGCCGCGTCGAGGCGGCCGCGGTCGCCATCCGGCTCGGGCTCGAGGACGGCGGGGCCGCGATGCCGGGGCTCGTCCACTAGCGCAGGGGCGACATGCCGGGCCGGGAATCGGTACGATCGACGCGATCCGCGTTGACGCTGCCACTGCCCGAGGTTTCGATGCGCCGCATCCCGATCGCCGTCACCCTCGTCGCCCTTGCCCTGGTTGCCGCCGCCTGCTCGTCCGCGTCCGGTCCCGCGTGGACCTACGCCCCGCCGACGCCGGCGCCCTCGGTCGTGGCGTCCGCGGGTGCCTCGGGCGGCCCGTCCGGGGCGGCTCCGTCGGGCCAGCCGTCCGGCGAGGCGTCGGGCGGTCCGACCGCCGTCCCCGGCGGTAGCGCGTGGCGCCGGCGGGGACGTCGTCATCGAGGCGCACAACATCCAGTTCACGACGCCCGAGGTGCAGGCGCCGGCCGACGCCCCGTTCACGATCGAGTTCCGCAACGGCGACGCCGGGACACCGCACAACGTCGAGATCAAGGACGCGGCCGGGCACCCAGGTGTTCATGGGCCAGGTCGTCACCGGCGTCACCGTGGCGAAGTACGACGTCCCGGCGCTGGCGGCCGGCACCTATCCGTTCGTGTGCACCGTGCACCCGAACATGACGGGCACCCTCAAGGTCGGCGGCTGACCCTTCGGGGAGCCCGGCTGGCGCCGTCCGAATCGCGCTGATGACGCCCCGCGTCGACGAGGTCTGCTACCGCGACGCGTACGCGCGGCAGCTCGAGGCCCGCGTGCTCGACGTCTCGGCGGGCGACGGGCCGCCGATCGTCGTCCTCGACGCGACGGCGTTCTATCCGGGCGGCGGCGGCCAGCCGTCCGATCGAGGCGTCATCCTGCGGACCGAGGACGGCCGGTCGTGGGTGGTCCGGGCCGCCCGCCGGACCGGCGGCGAGATCGTCCACGAGCTCGAGCCGCCCGACGACGGCGAGCTGCCGCGGCCGGGCGATCGCGTGGCCCTCGACCTCGACTGGGCACGCCGCCACGCCCTGATGCGCACCCACACGGCCCTGCATGCCCTGTGCGGCGTCGTGTGGCGCGACTACGGCGCCCTCGTCACCGGCGGCAACATGGAGCCCGGCTCCGGCCGGATGGACTTCGAGTTCGAGCGGATGTCGGGCGACCTCGTCGGGGCGATCGAGGCGACCGTCAACGAGGAGCTTCGGGCGGCCCGCGACGTCCGCGTGAACGTCCTCCCGCGGGCCGAGGCGTTCGCCATCCCCGACCTGATCCGGACCAAGGTCAACCTGCTCCCCGAGGGGATCGCGGAGATCCGCACGATCGAGATCGTGGGGCTCGACCTCCAGGCCGACGGCGGCACCCACGTGGCCAACACGCGCGAGGTCGGCGGCATCCGGGTGACCGGCTACGAGTCGAAGGGCCGAATCAACAAGCGCATCCGGATCGAGCTCGTCGAGCCCGACTGACGCGCGGGCCCGGGCCGGGGCAGACCGCCGCTTGGCCGAACATTGAATGAATCCTCCGGTCCGCGATTCATACTCCGCGAACCGGCCCCGACTCGGGGTCGACCCCCGAGGGGCCGACGGATGGAGCGAAGCCTCGTCGAGCGAGCAATGCGGGGTGACGAAGCGGCGTTCGACACGTTGATCGAACGCCAAGGCGACCACCTGCATTCAGTGGCGCGCAGGATCCTGCGTGACCCGTACCTCGCCGAGGACGCCACGCAGCGGGCGCTGCTCGACACGTGGCGGTATCTGCCCACCCTCAAGGACCCGGACCGGTTCGAGGCCTGGGCCTATCGGCTGCTCGTCAACGCCTGCCAGACGGAGGCCCGTCGCGAACGACGTCATCGCGGCAACCTGCGGCTCCTGGCATCCGACGAGCCGGTCGAGCCGGTCGAGCCGGACGCGACCGCTCGCATCGCGACCCAGCAACAGCTCGATCAGGCCTTCCGGCGCCTCGGCGTCGAGCACCGAACGGTCGTCGTGCTGATCCACTACATCGGCCTGTCCGCGGCCGAGGCTGCCGAGGCCATGGGGACGCCCGTGGGCACGGTCAGGTCCCGGCTGCATTTCGCCCTGAAACACCTGCGCGCGGCCGTCGAGGCCGACGCGCGCCTTGAGAGAACCGTAGGCACGGCATGAACGGAACCGACGACTTCATCGGCCGGCTCGAGGCGTACCTCGACGACTTCGATGGCGCCACGCCGTTGCCCGATCACGTCCGCGACGCGATCCATGCCGAGCTTCCAGGGATCCGCCAGGTTCGCTCCGACGCGGGTCCGAGGAGATTGCTCACCATGTTGTCCAACTCTGCCCAGGCCCGCTGGGGACTCGCGGCGGCGGCGATCGTCGTCTCGGTCCTCGCCGGCGGGATCATCCTCGGAAACAGGGGGAATCAACAGGGGATCATCGCCGCGCCGACCCCCACTCCGACCGTCGCGCCCACGCCGACGCCGACGCCCACGCCATCTGTCCTCGGCCTCCTCGATGCGCCAATGGCGCCCTGCCCGGTCCGGACCACCGAGACCTGCATCGAGCCCGGGACGTACAGGCTGTCGTCGCAGACCCACTGGCCCACCACGATCAGCTTTGACGTGCCCGAGGGCTGGTGGGAATGGTTCCCCGGCAACGTCCTCGAGGACTTCGAGGGCGTCTTCGCAGACAGCTCGGCCGCGGGTGGATCGGGCTGGGGCGCCATGTTCATGACCGTCGGAGAGGTCTCGCGAAGCCCGTGTGATCCGAGTGCCCCGATGTTCGAGCCGACGAGTGTCGATTCGCCGGCGGAGCTCGCGGCAGCGATGGCGACGTGGCCAGGGTTCAAGGCGACGACCCCCGTGCCGATCTCGATCGACGGCGCCGAGGGGCTCCTGGTCGAGCTCACCTCGACGAAAAGGTTCAAGCAGTGCCCCGATGGCGAGGCCTTCGTGTGGAAGACCGAACTCGGGACCCTCATCGATACCTACCCGATGGTCGATGCGGACGGCCTCCTGCGTCCCGCCCAATTCAGGATCGTGGATGTCGATGGGCACCTGGTCGTCGTCCGGACGACGGACTTCCCGGGGCCGTCGACGTACGAGGTGTCCCAGGGCCTTGACCCGGACTCGCCTCTCCACGCGGCCGACCAGGTCGAGCTGCGCAACATCCTCGACTCGATCCGGTTCGGCGATCCTCAGCCATAGGTCCGTCGAGCCCGCCCACCCGGATGACGCCCGGCACCGCGCCGGGCGTCAGTCCGCACGGATCCTGGGAGCGCGAGCGGGGCTGATAGGGTAGGCCGTGCATGGGGGCAGACCTGCGCGATCCGGTGGTTCGGGCGGCCATCGGCTTGTCGCACCTGGCAAAGGTCCCGGAGCCGCTCCTCGCGCCGCTCATCGACGACGCGATGCGCCTGCGTGTGCCGGCCGGATCGATGGTCCGCCGGGAGGGTGAGCCGGGTCCCCACGTCGAGCTCGTGATCAACGGCCTGGTGCGGGTCTTCGTCTCGTCTCCCGACGGGCGAACGCTCACCGTCCGCTACTGCCGCCCGGGATCGATCGTGGGCGCCGTGTCGCTGTTCCGGCCCAGCTACGTGATGCCGGGCGGGATCCAGGCCCTCGTCGACACGGAGCTGCTCGTGCTCCGCGCGGACCGGGTCCGGGCGATGTCGGACCGGGAGCGCGCCATGGCCGACGCCCTGATGGCCGAGCTCAGCGACCGCGTCTACCAGTTCGTCGTCGAGCTCCCCGGCGCCTCGTTCGCGACCGTCCGGCAGCGCGTCGCGCGGCACCTGCTCGACCTCGCCTCGGACGAGCAGCGCGGCGGCACGCGGCTCATCGCCCAGGTCAGCCAGCAGGCGATGGCGGACGCGATCGGCAGCGTGCGTGAGGTCGTGGTCCGCGCGCTCGGCGAGCTGCGCAAGGAGGGCCTCGTCGCCACCGGGTCCGGCGGGATCGAGATCCTCAACGCGGACCGCCTGGCGGCCGACGTGTTCGCGTCGCCTGTGACGCAGGTTCCTCAGCCGGCACACACAGGTCGCTGACCGGGCAGTCCGTCCCCTGCAGCATCGCCCGACGCGTGCCGGCCCACGGTCGCGTCACCGCAGGGGGACGATCATTGAGCCGCGCCTTCCTCATCCTGACCACCCGTCCGCCGGAGCATTTCGACGACCCGAGCGAGCGCCTCGCGATCCTTGCTGCCCGCCGCGAGGAGGCGCTCGAGAATCGCGCCGCAGCGGTGACCTCGACGGCGCCGATTGAGCCACCGCCCGACCATCATGCCTACCTCGGCTGGGTCGATCGTCTGGGCCGGGCGCACTTCTGGCCGGGCCTCCGCGAGCGACGAGCGCGCTGAGGCATCCCCATCGTCGGCTCGCCGAACGCCCTGGGCGGCTGACAGCGGACGGACCTGACGCTCGCGTCGAAACAGCTTGCAACAATTTGGCTCGTCCACGGCATCTAGGAGACAAGGCGCCGAAGACCGGCGCCGTCATTCCTGGGAGTCGTGCGATGACGACACGCGTCCGGCGCAGGACCGCCGCGGCCACCGTGATTCTCGTGCTTGCGACGCTGGTTCCGTCCGCAGTGCGCGCTGCGGGCACGTGGGGGACCTTTGACGTCCCCTCCATTGGGGACTTCGTCATTGCACCCGACGGCTCGCTGCTCGGGTCCGATTTGCGCAACGGGCGGATCTACCGAGTGTCGTCGGCAGGGGCTGTCACGGTGTTCGCCGGTGCCGGGGACGGCGGGTTCGACAATGGCTACAGCGGCGACGGTGGGCCGGCCATCGATGCGCACTTCGGCGGCATCGTCGGCCTGGCTTGGGCCGGCGACGGCAGTCTCCTGGCGGTCGACCATCTCAACGACGTCATCCGCAGGATCGATGCGCTGGGCATCGTCACGACGGTCGCCGGCAGCGGGCCCAAGTTCAGCTGGTCGAAGGGAGCCTGGGTTCCAGGCCTCAAGGGCGTCGGCGATGGAGGCCCGGCGACCGCCGCGGTGCTCGACGCGCCGTGGGGCATTCGCGTCGATCGCGCCGGCAACCTGTACGTCGCGGACCGCGACCATGACGCGATTCGCCGTGTCGATGCACGGGGCACGATCACCACGGTCGCCGGGACCGGTCAGCGGGGGTTCGGTGGCGACGGTGGACCCGGGACGGAGGCGAAGCTCAATCGCCCGATGGACATCGCGTTTCCGGCGGGTGGCGGCTTCCTGATCGCCGACGAGAACAACGCCCGCATCAGACGGGTGAGCCCGTCGGGGACCATCTCGACGTTCGCCGGCAACGGCAAGCTCGGTTGTGGGGGCGACCGTGGGCCCGCCGTGGCGGCGTCGCTGCAGAACGTGGGCGGGCTGGCCATCGGGCTGGACGGAACGGTCGTGGCTGCGCAGGGCGAGTGCTTCGGTGTCCGGGCGATCGGCCCTGACGGCATCATCCGGCGACTGGTTGGATCCGGGGTCGAGGGCTGCGCCGGGTTCGACGGCGGCCGGGCGCCGGACGCACAGCTTGAGGATCCCGCCGGGGTCGGCTTCGATGCGAGCGGCGCGTTGATCGTGACCGATCCGGGTTGCCAGGTCGTGTTGCGGGTCGACCGTCAGGGCCGTCTCCATGTCGTCGCCAGCCTCGTCGGCCTGGGCGGCTGACCGGTTGGTTCAAACCGGCCGCGGGTCGCCGAGCGCGACAAGCCGACGGTGGGCGCGCATGCCATGACGCGCGCGGTGTGACGCCGCCCTCGCCAACCCCCAGACTGCTGCCGCATGGGAGCGCCGCAGCGGACGGGCGACATCGACCTCGCCCGGCTCGCCCTCGACAACGAGATGGAGCTGTGGGCGCGCGCCGTCGCCGTCATGCCGGACGGCGCGGCCGGTCGTGTCGACGGGTTCGGGTGGTTCGTGAGCGGCCTGCCGATCGCGGCGCTCAATCGGGTCGACGCGGTCGGCGACGGCGTCGGCCTCGATGCCCTCGCGCGAGCGGTTGCCCACGTGCGCGAGCGCGGCGTCCCGTTCCAGGTCCGCCTCCGGACAGGCGACGACGCCCTCGTCCCCACCGTCGAGGCCCTCGGCCTGCGCGAGGAGCCTGACGAGGCCTACCCGGAGATGGTCCTCCACCCGATCCCGGACGCCCTGGCGTCCGAACCGCCGGCCGGGCTCGAGATCCGCCGGGCCCGTGACCTGGACGGCCTGGCCGCCCACGTCGAGGTCGTCGCGGCCGGCTTCGGGATGCCGATCGACCTCGCCCGCCGGTTGGTCCCCGCGGGAGAGCTGGACGTCCCGGGCGCGGCCGCGTATGCGGGGTACGTCGACGGCCGTCCGGTGTCCGCGTCGCTCGGGTTCACGAACGGGGCGACGGTCGGCGTGTACAACGTGGCGACGATCGAGGGCGTTCGCGGCCGCGGCTACGGTGGGGCGATGACCCGGCACGCGATCGTGGACGGCCGCCGGGACGGCGCGACCGTCGCCATCCTCCAGTCGAGCGACATGGGTCGCCCGCTGTACGAGTCGATGGGCTTCCGTGAGGTCCTGACGTTCCGCGTCTTCGTCGAGGCCGGATGAGCGCGTTCGACGACCTGCTGCCGGCCGTCGACGAACGGTTCGAGCGCCTCGCCATCGACGCGAAGATCCCCGGGGTCGCGTGGGGCGTGGTGCGCGACGGCGCGCTCTCGCACGCGGGCGGCGCCGGCACCATCCGCGACGGCGAGGACCGCCGGCCCGACGCCGACTCGGTCTACCGGATCGCCTCGATGACGAAGTCGTTCACGGCGACGGCCGTCCTGCTGCTGCGCGACGAGGGCCGCTTGGGGCTCGACGATCCGGTGGGCGCGCATGTGCCCGCGCTGGCCGGCTGGACGCCGCCGACGGCCGACTCGCCGGCGATCACCATCCGGCACCTCCTGACGATGTCGGCCGGCCTCGCGACCGACGATCCGTGGGGCGACCGGCAGCAGGGCCTCGCGCTCGACGCGTTCGAGCGGTTCCTCTCTGAAGGCCCACCGTTCGCCTGGCCGCCCGGGACCACGTTCGAGTACTCGAACCTCGGCTACGGGATCCTGGGGCGCGTCGTCACGGCCGCCGGCGGGCAGGAGTACGGCGACCTCGTGCGCGACCGGATCCTCGGGCCGCTCGGCATGACGTCCACGGCCTACCACGCGGCGGACGTCCCGGAGGCGCGCCTCGCCCACGGCTACGTGCGGCGCGACGGGGCGTTGATCCGCGAGGGGAGCGACCCGTACGGCGCCCTGGCGTCGATGGGCGGCGTGTTCTCGTCCATCCGCGACCTCGCCCGTTGGGTGGCCGGGTTCCTCGACGCCTTTCCCGCCCGCGACGATCCGGAGGGCGGCCACCCGCTCCGGCGCGCCTCTCGGCGGGAGATGCAGCAGGCGCATCGCCTCGTCGTGCCTTCGCTGCCCGCCGGCCCGGCCCACACCGCCCCCGTCGTCGACGTCATGGGCTACGGCTTCGGCCTCTTCGTCCACGCCGACACCGAGCTGGGAACGATCGTGTCGCACGCCGGCGGCTACCCGGGCTTCGGGTCCCACATGGCCTGGCACCCCGCGACCGGCCTCGGCGTCATCGGCCTCGGCAACCTCCGCTACGCACCGGTCCGCCCCGTGGTCGCCGAGCAGCTGCGGGCCCTCGTCCTGGCCGACGCCGTCCCGCGCCGGCGGCTTCGGCCGGCCGCGCCAGTCGAGGCGTTGCGGGCGCTCGCGGAGGGCCTGCTCGAGCGCTGGGACGACGTGGTCGCCGACAGGGCGTTCGCGATGAACATGGACCTCGACGAGCCGCGGGACGCGCGACGCGCCGCCGCCCAGCGGATCGCGGCCGACCTGGGCCCGTTCCGTCGGGACGTCACCCGGCCGGAGGTCTCGCTGTCGCCGGCCCACCTCGAGCTGGTGGCTGCGCGGCGACACAGGCTGGGTGCGTCTCGAGCTCCTCGCCTCGCCGGAGCGCGAGGCGCGGATCCAGCGGCTCGAGCTGACGGCCGTGCCCGACCCCTCGCCGGCGCTGACCGAGCTCGCCGGACGCATCCTGGCGATCGCCGGCTCGACGGTCCCGGCCTGGCCCGCGGACGTGGTCGCCGGCCCCGACGTGGACGTCCCGACCGTCGAGCGGTCGTTCCGCGCCGCAGCCGCGCGGTTCGGGCCGATGCGGCTCGGGCTGCCGACGGCCGGCGACGGCCGGACGACCGCGACGTTCGACGTGGAAGGGCAGGACGGGAAGGCCGGGCTCACGGTCACGATCGACCCCGACGGCGGCGTCGTGACGACGCTCGCGCTGGTGGCCGCGGAGCGGGAGGCCCCGGCCGAGGCCTGGTAGCGCGGCGCCTGCCGGGCAGAGGAGCGCGGGGTCAGCGGGTCGTCATCGCCAGAGGTCGGGTGCGACGACCGTGGCCCCGACGGCCGTCGCCAGCCGCTGCAGCACCCCGAACCAGTCGAACCGGCTCGTGATCTCGGACGCCCGGACCGTGACCAGCCGGTCGGCCGGAACGAGCCCTGGCAGCACGTCGTCGAGGATCGCCTCGACCTCGTCGCGGAACGCGTCGTTGGTGGAGCGCACGCCGTCCGCCTGGAGCGCGACGTCGGGCAGGAGCCGCACGACGAGGTCGTAGGTCGCCGACCAGCGCCGCACCAGCGGCTCCGCGGCGTACTCGTCCGTGCCGCCACACGACCGCAGGTAGTACGCGAAGTTGTCCATCACGCCGCGGTCCGTCGCGAGGATGTCGGCCCGGCGCGCGAGCTCGAGCTCCTGGCGGATCTGGGTCACCAGCACCCACAGCTGCGCCTCGCCCGTCGCGCCCTCGTTGATCCCCAGCGGGTTGTCGCGGACCACCTCGCGGCCGAGCTCGACGGACCGCCCGGCCCGCTGCGCCTCGGCCGCGAACGCGAGCAGCGCCGATGTCTTGCGGATCCCATGGGACCCGATGAATGCGATCTTGGCGGGCCGGGGCCAGGTGGGTTGCGTGGCCATGCCGGCAGCGTACGGCGTCGCGCCGGGCCGCAGGGCCGCCGCTAGAGCGCCTTGACCGCCGCCGTCAGCGCCGCGAGGCCGTCCTTCGCGTCGGCGAACAGCATCCCGGTCTTCGGATCGGAGTACAGCTCGTTGTCGATGCCGGCGTAGCCCTTGCCCATCGAGCGCTTGATCACGACGATCGACTTCGCGTGGTCGACGTCGAGGATCGGCATCCCCGAGACCGGCGAGCCCGGACGACGCGCCGCCGGGTTGGTGACGTCGTTGGCGCCGATGACGAGGGCGACGTCCGCCCGGTCGAACTCCGGGTTGATGTCGTCCATCTCCTTGAGCTGGGGGTACGGGACGTTCGCCTCGGCGAGCAGCACGTTCATGTGGCCGGGCATCCGGCCGGCGACCGGGTGGATCGCGTACTTCACGTCGACGCCGCGCTCCTCGAGCAGCTCGGCCAGCTCGCGCACGGCGTGCTGCGCCTGGGCCACCGCGAGGCCGTAGCCCGGGACGATGATCACGTGCTGGGCGTAGGCGAGCTGGATGGCGACGTCGTCGGCGCCGATCTCGCGCACCGTCCCGCCCGCGCCCGCGGCCGCGCCGGCCGCGTCGTCCCCGCCACCGAACCCGCCGACCATGATGTTCATCACCGAGCGGTTCATCGCGTCGGCCATCAGCTTGGTGAGGATCGCGCCCGAGGCCCCGACGAGGGCGCCCGAGATGATCAGCACGGGATTGCCGAGCACGAACCCGGCCATCGCCGCGGCCGTGCCCGTGAACGAGTTCAGGAGGCTGATGACGACGGGCATGTCGGCGCCGCCGATCGGCAGCACCATCGTGATCCCGAAGATCAGCCCGGACAGGACGACGAGGCCGAGGACGACGAGCGTGACCTCGCTGGTGAGCGTGATCGCGCCGGCCGCGCCCGCGATGAGCGCCACGGTGCCGAGCACCGCGACGACCGCGAGGGCCACGGTGATGAACCGCCCGCCGGGCAGGAAGATCGGCTTGCCCGGGATCAGGCCCTGGAGCTTGCCGCCCGCGATCAGCGAGCCGGTGAACGTGATCGAGCCGATCAACGCGCCCAGGACGACGAAGATGGTCGTGTCGACCGCGGCGCCGTTGGACAGGCGGATGAAGTCGTCGATCGCGACGAGGGCCGCCGCGCCGCCGCCGACCGCGTTGAACAGCGACACCAGCTGCGGCATCGCGGTCATCTTCACGGTCCGGGCCGTGTACAGGCCCGCCGCGCCGCCGATCAGGAAGCCGACCACGATGATCGCGAGCGCGGTGCCGGACAGGCCACCCTCACGGGTCAGGAGCCAGACCAGCGTCGCGCTGACGGCGATGACCATGCCTGCGGCACTGAGCTGGTTGCCGCTGCGCCCGGTGGCCGGCGAGTTCATGCGGTGGAGGCCCAGCACGAAGCACGAGGCCCCCACCAGCCAGGCGAGGTAGACGAAGGTGTAGATCCACTCCTGGGACATCGACCGGCTCCTCGGCTAGGCCCCGGGGGCGTCCGACGCGCCCTCGGTCCCGGCCTTGGCGGCCGTCGGCTTCTTGCGGAACATCTGGAGCATGCGGTCGGTGACGACGTAGCCGCCGACGACGTTCATGGCTCCGAACACCATCGCGACGAACGCGAGGACGTAGCTGACGGGGTTGTCGGCCTCGGAGGCGATGATCATCGCGCCCACGAGGACGATGCCGTGGATCGAGTTCGCCCCCGACATGAGCGGGGTGTGCAGGGTCGCGGGGACCTTGCTGATGACCTCGAACCCGACGAGGATCGCCAGGGTGAAGATGGCCAGCGAGGTAAGGAGCTCCTGGCTCACGCCGCGCCTCCGGGGTTGAGCAGCTTGTTCACGGGCTCGCTGATCACGGCACCGTCGCGCGTGATCACCGTGGACTTCGTGACCTCGTCCTCGAAGTCGAGGTTGAGCGCCCCGTCCTTGACCATCCCGAGCAGCAGCGCCGAGATGTTCCGGGCGTAGAACGCGGACGCCCCGGCCGGCATCGAGGCCGGCAGGTTGTCGGGGGCGATGATCGTGACGCCGTTGGGCGTCTCGACCGTCTCGCCGACCTTCGACAGCTCGCAGTTGCCGCCCAGGGCTGACGCGGCCATGTCGACGATGATCGAGCCCGGCTTCATCTTCTCGACCGCCGCGGCGGTGACGAGCACCGGCGGCTTGCGGCCGGGCACCTGGGCCGTCGTGATCACGACGTCCATGCCGCCGATCGCCTCGTTGAGCTCGGCCTGCTGCGAGGCGCGCTCCTCGGCGGTCAGCTCGCGGGCGTAGCCGCCCGCGCCGGTGGCGTCGATCTGGGTCTTGAGCTTGACGAACTTCGCGCCCAGGCTCTCCGCCTGCTCGCGCGTCTCGGGCCGAACGTCGTAGGCGTGGACCACGGCGCCCAGGCGCTTCGCGGTGCCGATCGCCTGGAGGCCGGCGACGCCGATGCCCAGGATCAGGACGTTGGCGGGCTTGGCCGTGCCGGCGGCGGTCGTCAGCAGCGGGAAGTAGCGGGGGTAGGCGTTGGCCGCGATCAGGACCGCCTTGTAGCCGCCGACGTTCGCCTGCGACGACAGCGCGTCCATCGTCTGCGCGCGGCTGAGCGTGCGCGGGATCGCGTCGAGGCTGATCGCCGTCACGCCCGCGTCGGCGAGGGCCTTCGCGCCGGCCGGATCGATCAGCGGCTGCAGGAAGGCGACGATGGCCTGGCCCTTGTGAAGCCGGCCGACCTCGGTCGCGCTCGGCTTCTGGACCTTGAGCACGACGTCCGACGTCGCGTACAGGTCGTCGGTCGAGACGACGGTCGCACCGGCGTCCGCGAACGCCTGGTCGGGGATGGCGGAGCCGGCCCCGGCGCCGGCCTCGACGAGGACCTCGAGCCCGGCCGCCGTCAGCTTGCCGAGCACCTCGGGCACCAGGGCGACACGGCGCTCACCGGCGGCCGTCTCCCTGGCGACGCCGACCTTCATGGGCATCACCAATTCGCGCAAATGGGGTTGGACGGCACGGAGTGTACCGGAGCCGCAACGACCGGCGACGTTGCGGTCGGGTAGCGACGGGCGGCGGCGCCCCGTGGCCGCCGCCCGCGCCGTGGGATCAGCTGAAGGTCATCGTGGCTTCGTCGGCCTGCTTGGTCGTCAGCTGGTTGTTGGCGATCGTGTAGCTCTGGGTCGCCGCGAGACCGGCCACGTAGAGCGTG
>CAWHIA010000025.1:0-84865 GCA_963829155.1 uncultured Chloroflexia bacterium
TGGCCGGTGGTAGTGAAGGCCAGTCGTTTCGTGCGCGTGCTGAATCGAGGTTTCGCTGGATTTCCAGCCGAACACGGCTGATCGACGAATCGGCTTGCGCTACGGATACAGCTCCTCGAGCACCGCGAACAGGGCCTACCGCCCCATCCGGAGCTGCGATCGGTGTGGTGCGGCGGGGTCTGGCATCGACACTGAGGTTGTGCGGCGCCAGGTCCAGGCGGAGCGGAGGATGTAGGCGAGGAGGATCACTTCGAGCACGACACCGAGGCCGTAGAAGAGGATCCAGGACCCGGCGCCGAGCACGTTGAACATCGAGTATGGGATGTAGAGCGATGCCACGACGAGGTTCATGGCGCGGCTGACACGGGCGGGCAGCGTCAAGGAGAGCAGGCCCATGAAGATCGGGATCGCCACGCTCGTGAGCGCAATGACTACGAAGGTTTGGCTGATGTCGAACTCGAAGACGCGGCCGGCCAGGATGTCGTCGATGGCGCCGGGCTTGTACAGGTGGAGGTAGTCGACGTAGATGTAGAGGAACATGAAGCTGGTCCATGCTGCTGCGAGCTTCGCCTGCACCGGGATACCCGGGTCTTGCAGGGTGCTGATGCTGTTCGTTTCCTTGCTCATCGTCTTGCTCCTTCGCTCGGTGGTAAGGCCAGGTGCACAGCCAGGGGCGGCTGCACCCGGGATGGATGCAATGCGGTTGGCCGTTGCGTCGTATCCCGTCGCTCAGACGGTGACGACGACCTTTCCTCGCGTGTGGCCGGCCCCGACGTAGCGGAGGGCCTCGGCCGCCTCGCTCAGCGGGTAGGTACGGTCGATGACCGGCGTGAGGTGCGCCGCCTCGAGAAGCTCGGCCAGATCAAGCAGGTCTTGGCGCTTCCCGACTGAGAGGAACGGCTGCAGGGTCTGGCGCGTGAACACCGACCGTGCACGCGCCTTGACGATCCGGCCCAGAGGTCCGACCCATCGGCCGCCTCGTCCGCTGTTGGGGATGAGGGTGCCGGTGGGTGTGAGCGCCCGGCGGACCTCCGACAGGGACTGCGCTTCCATGCTGTCGAAGATGACGTCGTAGCGCAGCCCCGTGCGGGTGAAGTCCGTACGGGTGTAGTCGATGACGTGGTCGGCGCCCACCGACCGGACCAGCTCCATGTTGCGGGTGCTGCATACCCCGGTCACCACTGCCCCGAGCGCCTTGGCGATCTGGACGGCGAACGTCCCCACGCCGCCCGATGCGCCCGTGATCAGCACCGCCTGCCCCGGCTGCACGTGCGCGATATCCCGCAGCGCCTGCAACGCGGTGAGGCCGGACGTGGGCACCGCCGCGGCCTGGCCCGGGGAGAGGTTGGCCGGTGTGCGCACGAGTTGGTCCGCCGGGACGCACGCGTACTCGGCGAGCGTTCCGGTGGTGCTCCAGCCGAACACCTCATCGCCCGGTTGCAGGTCAGCGACGTCCTTGCCGACGGCCGCCACCACGCCGGCCAGGTCTCTGCCGGGGATGGGATGGCGCGGCCGACGCAGACCGAACGCCAGTCGCACGACATACGGCTCACCGGTCATGATGAAGTAGTCGCCGGGATGGACCGAGGCTGCGCGCACCCGGACGAGCACGTCGTCATCGCCGACCGCGGGCCGGTCGACATCAGCGGACTCGAGCACCTCGGGAGAGCCGTAGCAACGCTGCACGATCGCCCGCATCCTGCCCTCCTCGGTCGCGTCGGCTACGCGGACCGCGCCCTCGCCCGTGTCCTGCGGTCGCTGCTGTGGTAATCCCACCGGAACCTCCTTCTTGGGGAAGCATCCCCGCCTTTTGGTACACTGTACGTCGTACGCCGTACTATGCTCGTACGGTGTACGATCTGTCAAGGACCTTTTCCAAAGAAGGGGGCACGCATGGCCGCGAGGAGTGTTCGCACTGCCGGTGAGGTGCCGCTGAGCAAGCAGCGCGTGGTGACCGAGTCCATCCGACTGGCCGACAGCGAGGGGGTCGACAAGCTCAGCATGCGCAGACTGGCCGACGAGCTCGGGGCCGGCGTGATGTCGCTGTACTACTACGTGGCGAACAAGGACGAGCTGCTCGACGCCATGATCGACGTCGTGTTCGACGAGATCGGGCTGCCGTCCGACCGAGGAGGCTGGAAGGCGGCTATGTGGCAGCGTGCGATGTCCGCCCGGCGGGTCCTCGGACGCCACCCGTGGGCGATCACCCTGATGGAATCACGGACCACCGCAGGGCCGGCGAACCTGCGTCATCACGAGGCAGTCTTGGCATGCCTTCGGGAGGCCGGCTTCTCCGTCGAGATGGCAACCCATGTCTACTGGCTGCTCGACAGCTACGTCTACGGCTTCGCGCTCCAAGAAGCCAGCCTTCCCTTCGACACGGCCAAGGAGTTCGCCGACATGGGCGAGGACGTGTACATGCCACAGCTACCCCCCGACCAGTACCCCTACCTGAACGAAGCCGCCGCAACGCTCCTCGCCGCCGGATACGACCCCGCGGACGAGTTCACGTTCGGACTCGACCTGATCCTCGGAGCCCTCGAGGCGCTGACAGCCGCGCCTTAGCAGCGTCAGAAGGCAGCTCCCTGCGGCGGTCCTGGCGCTCCACCTCCGGCGACCGCTCGCCGTTGATGCGACGGACGACATACGCGGCCGTTCGGGTATCGAGGGCGAACGTCGTGCTCCGGTATGCGGCGAGCTTGGTCAGCGAACCGGCCAGGCGATCGTTTGTGAGGGGGTCTCCTTCTGGGTCCGCGCCGGCCCATCCCCCGAGCGCGACAAGGACCCCCGACGACTGATTGCGGCACGAGATGCGGGATCGCGGCGAACGCGGGTCCTGCCCGAACTGATGCGGACCCGCTCGTTCGTTTTCGGCACGCCAAGGGAATGACGCCCGCGCCCCGCCTTCAAACGCGGTCCGGGAGGCGCGCGAAACGACCCGATCGGCCGCTATGCGCAAGATCCTTGCGCGGAAGGGACGAATGCATGAGGTGGACAGACGAAAGGTTCAGCGTTCACTACCACCGCCGGGTCATCGCGCCCCGTCGGGCGGCGGCTCGAGCGCCCGCGCGGGCCTCACCTCCCCGTCCGTGACCAGTGGACGATGTCGTTGTCGATCGCGCGATGCAGGCCAAAGTCGGCGCCCGCCTTGGACAGAGCTCGCGAACCGATGTCGGAGATCGACCTGCCTGACGCCGAGCTGCCGACCGTGGGTTCGCCGCTGACCTTGATCGTGCGCGTGACCGTCTTGCCACCCAGCGCGTAGGTGATCTTGTGCGTCGTATTTCCGCTGAAGTCGAACTTGAGGTCGACCGCCGTTCCGCTGTTGTGGTTACTCGGATGGGCCGCCACACCGACCAGCCCGAAAGCACTCGCGAGCTCCCGAGCCCCTCGTCGCGAATCCGTCTCATTGCCGTGATCCCAGACGATATCGACGCCGTCCATCGCAGGGATGTCCGCGGCCTTCACCTTGCCTTTCGCAAGGAGCGTGCACCAGTGGAACAGGTAGGAGCGTTGTGGCGGCCGGTACCCCGACTCGAGCGAGGCAGTGATTCCGTTTGCGCCGAGCATGTCGATGAACGCCTGGACATCCTTGCCGAAGCTCGACTCGAGCTCGCCGATGTCCGGGGTGGCGCCGCCCCAGGTCGCATCGGCGATCTGCTTCCAGTGCGCCCCGGACCGCCGTTGCTCCCGGGTCAGCGGCGCAGGAACGGGTTCCTCGGGACCCGCCGGAACGTCGGTGTCGCTGCTGGGCTCGACGCGGCGCTGAACCGCCGGCGGGGCTGATGTCGCGCCCTTCGCGTCGGAGCCTGAGGCGGCCTTCGCCTTTTCGGCTTCCTCCTTGGCCTTCGCATCGGCGGCGTCGATAACCGCCTGCGCGGCGGGCATCGCGTCGTAGAACGGCGAGCCGAGGGCGCCCTTGTCGTCGAAGTGCTGCACGTCACCGCTCTCGAGGCCGAAATCGATCGCCCCCCAACGTTCGACCGCCTGCCCGAGCCCGACCACCACCTCCCGCGGGATCGAGATGAAGCCGCCTGCCGGATCCTGCTGACCGCTCCTCGTGTGGAACGGATTGCGAACGCCCTTGTCCGTGACCCCGGGCGCCTCCGGGACCCCGGCCTTCGGAATCGCACCGCCGAGGGTGGCGAAGTCGGCCCACATCTGCTTGATGGTCGCGTCGGCGTCCGGTGGCGTTGCCTTCGGGTGGATCCTGGCCCAGTCACCCTTCAGGTGGGTTTCGAGCGCGGGCTTGTCCTTCATCAGCCTGAAGTAGTCCGCCATAGCATCGCTCTCGCGCTTCAGCCGATCCCAGTACTGGCCCAGGCGTTCGCGCCGCGTCACCCTCGTTCCCTTGGGGATCGGACCGCCGGAACGGATGAGCTCGGGGATGATCGACTGCTCGCCGTCGATCGGGTCATTGAGCATGAACTCGGCGATGCGGCCGTAGACGGGGACCTGCTCCTGGTCGACGGGCGTGAGGTGACCCTGCTTGGCGTACTTCTGATCCCCCGCGCCCTCGTGCATGACGTACGGGTTCGTCTTTACGTCGATGTCGATGGCGACCCCGGCGCCATGAGGGTGAAACCCCTTCCGGTACCCGCCAACGTTCTGGATGCCGTATCCGGCCGGGATCGGGTCGCCCGACGTCTTGAACTCGTCGTCGACCTTGCCCTTGGCGGTGTCGAGATGCTTCTGGAACTCAGGGCGAACGCCGCCACCGATGTCGTGGCCGAGGAACTTCCCGGCTTGCATCGTCTTCTCCCAATCGGCCCACGTCTTGTATGGACCGCCGAGTCCGCTCCCGATCTGCTGGGCGATCTCATCCCAGGTTGGCTTGCGCGGTGGACTCGGCTTCGTGGTCTTGGCCGCGCTCGAGCCGGATCCCGACTTCGCCTGTCGCTGTACGACAGCGCTCCGCATAACCAGCTCGGCAACGGCTCGGTTGCCGACGGATCGCTGGAGGAGCGTGAGGCCATCCGGCGGCGCGTGATCGAGGTCGAGAGACATCGCCACGAGGGTCGACAGGGCCCCCAGCGGTGCGTCGCTCCGGTCAACGGCGCCGGCACGGTTGGCACGCACGGCGCCGTGCCCCGACCGTTGGTCGCAGGCGCGAGACAGGCTGCGGCGCGGACCCTCGAATGCCGACATCCTTGGCGCATTATCCGCAGCGGACGTCGGCAACCACAATGCGTCGACGTGCAGCGAGCGAGAGTCTGCCCGATCGGGCATCAGGCGCGAGGCGAGTCGTGGACATGCCCGAGCTGACCCAGGAGGTGCTCGAAGCCGCGCACTGCTGGGAGGCGGAGGACCGCGCCGGCACGCCGGCCATGACCGCGTTCCGGCGCCGGTCGCGGTACCACCATGCGAAATGGCGGGAGGCCCGCGGCTACCCGATCGGCACCCAGCCGTACCGGCCCAAGCCCGACGGCCCACCGGCGCGGCTCGTCGGCAGCCGGCTCCCGCTCGACTTCGCCCAACAGACCGGCGCGACCTTCCTCACGCCCGACGCCCTCGCCGCGGCGCGACGCCGAACCGGGACCGTCGAGCGCCACCAGACCCTCGACCACCAGCGGACGTGGGCCGACCTCCTCTCGTCGGAGGCGCTGTCGATCAACCTGTTCGGCGACCTCGCGGCCGACGACGCGCTCGCCGACCGTGCCGTCCACGCCTGGTGGCCGGACGCGCCCGGGACCGTCGCGGATGTCAGGTTCGAGCACTCGCCCGGCCGCTTCGATCCCGCCTACCTCAACAGCCTCCGGCGCTTCGACGCGGCGTTCGTGCTGGACGGGCGCGGCGGGCCGCAGGGGATCGTCGCCGTCGACGTGAACTACCACGAGAAGCTGAAGGCCGAGGTCCCCAAGCCCACCAACCTCTGGCGTTACCTCGAGGTCTCCGCGCGATCGGGCGCATTCCTGCCGGGCGCCGTGGAAAAGGTCCAGGGCCGGTCGGCATTGTGCGTCACGTGGCTCGACCACCTGCTGCTGCTGTCGATGGTCCAGCACGATAGCGGTGCCTGGGGGTGGGGCCGCTACGTCGTCGTCCACCCGGCCGGCAACACGGACGTCGCCGAGCTGTGCGCGAGGTACCGGGAGCTGCTCGCCGACCCGTCGACGTTCATGTCGATGACCGTCGAGGAGCTGCTCGACGCGAGGGTCCTCCGCCCGGCCACGATGGCCGCCATCCGGGAGCGCTACCTGTCCGTCTAGCGCGTCGCGCTCGCGCACCGGTTTCTGCGCGACGGGCGCGCCGTGGCCATCGGCCGCTGCCATACTCCGCCGATGGACTTGACATTCGTTGGCTGGATCGTCGTTGGGCTGCTCGCCGGGGTCATCTCGGGGATCATCGCGGGCGGGCGCGACATGCGTGGCTGGATGCCCAGCCTCGCCATCGGCCTCGTCGCCGCCTTCGTGGCGGGCTGGCTGCTCGACAACGTGGTGGGCACCGACGGGATCACGAGCATCTGGGTCGCCGCGATCTTCGCGACCATCGTCGCGATCGTCGTCCGGCTGCTGATCAAGACGGTGTCGTTCTCGGACGACTGACGGCCGGCTGAACGAAGCGGCGCCTGCGGGGCGTCAAACCCCGGCTTGCGCGATAACCCGGCCGGAGTCGACGGCCTCCTGCAGCGCCGTGTAGTCGCGCTCGTTCTGGTCGGCGTACTTCTCAGCGAACACGGCCATGGCCCTGTCGAACGTGTCCGACGTGCCCATGTACGCCGCGATCGCGATCGGGTCGCCGGATCGGGCATGCGCCTTCGCCAGCGTCCAGCCGCACAGCCTGGCGTAGATCGTCATCTCAGGCGGCTCCAGGACGTCGACGAGGGCGGAGCCCTTGGCGTCCCACAGCTGACGGAAGTAGAAGTCGCGATCGACCACGTCGAGACCCTGTGTGCGGAGCCACCCCAGCAGGATGTCGCTCTCGGACTGCATCAGCCGCTGGCCCTCGACCACACGCTGGCCGTGATTGTTGAAGGCGCTCTTGCCGAGATACGGCTCCAGCACCGAGGCCTGGGCCTCCTTCGCCTGGAGGAGGAGCGGATCCTGGCCATCGCGTCCCAGCATCAGGACGATCCACGCCCGGGTGCCGACGCTCCCGACGCCGACCACCTTGCGGGCCAGGTCGACATACCGGAAGCGCTCGAGGAGCTTGCGCCGGTCGTTCGGCAGCGACCGCCGATATGACCGGATCAGCCGCTGGACGGACTCCTGTGTTCGGATCGCACTGCCCTCCGGGGCGAGCTCGTCGATCGGCACGATCAGCGGAGGGTCGCTCGTGATCCGGGGCTCGCCGTCCACGAGATGGGTCAGCTTCGAGAACGCCTTGAGGCTGTCCTTGGTGCGGGCCTTTTCGACGTTCTTCTCCATGCGCTCGAGCGCAACCGGATCCAGCCTGCTGCGGATCTCCTTGATCCGGGCGTCGACGTCGAGGCGGGCGTACCAGAGGTCGAGGTTGCGCATGGCGCCGAAGCCCGCCATCGCCTCTCGGTAGGACTTGACGACCTCGGTGTTGATGCCCGCCCGCGCCTTCGAGTTGAAGCCCCGATCGCGACCCGCGACCGCGAAGCTGGCGACGAGCCGCTTGACGTCCCACTCGAACGGACCGGGCAGCGTCTCGTCGAAGTCATTGATGCCGAACACCAGCCGCCGGTCGGGAGCCGCATACGTGCCGAAGTTCATGAGGTGGGCGTCGCCGCACAGCTGGGTGTGCAGGCCGCTCCGAGTGCCGTTGGACAGGTCGGAGGCCATGAGGGCCGCCGCGCCGCGATAGAACGTGAACGGCGAGACGAGCATCCGGCCGTACCGGATGGGGACGAGGGCAGGCTCACGCGTCACCGCCTGCGCCTCGAGGATGGCCACGGGGTCGGGCCGGACCGAAGACGGCTCCCAGTCGGCGTGCGACGTGCGCGGGACCTCCGCCCGGGCCGCCTTGCCGCGGGCGGCGCGCTCGGCCGGCGAGAAGTGCTCCACCTTGGGCGGCGGCGTTGGGGCGGTCGCTGCGGCGGCGCCGTTGGTGGCTGTTTCGACGGCGACTGGCGCCGTCAGCGCGGCCGAGGCCGCTCGATCCTTGTTGGCCATCGCTGTTTGGCGCCCCTTCCTGGTGATCGCTCGCTGGCGATCAATCGCGGATGCGCACCATAGCAACTCGCGAACCGGGCGGATACGGCCGATTGTGGTGAAACCGTGGCGGTTCGACCGCCGTACCTCAAGCCATCGCCGGTCCCCGCACAGTCGAGCGAATCCCCCGGCCGGCGCCCCGGAGGTAACGATGCGAAGAAGACTCCTCGCCTCGGTCATGGTGCTCGTGGCCGTGCTGCTGCTTTTGGCCGTCCCGACGGTGTCCGGCAAGAAGCCGGGCCAGATCCTCGACTTCCAGTCGATGGTCGGCGTCCCGAAGGCACTCGGCGGCGCCGCAGGCTCGATCCGCGGCATCCCCGGCGCAGGCCTGCCGTGGGTCGTGGACTCGGCGAAGGGCGACCTGTCGGCGGGTGGCGTACTCGAGGTCAAGGTCAAGGGCCTGGTGATCGACCCCAACGATCCGGATGCGATCGCCGCGGGTCGCGCCGGTACCAACCCGAGCCCCATGTTCCGAGCGGTGGTGAGCTGCCTCGCCGCCGACGGCACGAGCCAGAACGTCTTCAGCGATCCGTTCCCGGCGACGACCGGGCTGGGCGGCGGCGACGCGGAGTTCGAGGGCCAGCTGACGCTGCCCCAGCCGTGCATCGCGCCGATCGTGCTCGTCACGACCCCGGCGGGCACGGGCGCATGGTTCGCCGCCACCGGCGGCTGACTCGCGACTGAGCGTCCAGGCGACCGCGGACGGCGGCCCAGCCCTGGGATCGGACGGCCGGCCCCTCGCGGGACCGGCCGTCTGTGCTGCTCGGAGCGAAACGGGGCGCTAGTTGCCGCCCTCGTTGAGGGTGACGGTCGGCTTCTGATAGTTCGCGCCCTTCGTGTCGACGGAGGTGCCGAGGGCGTCGAGGGCCTTCTGGGCCAGGTCGGTCCGGGTCGCATCCGCGGACGGCGCGGCCTTGAGCACGCCATACGTCGTCGCGGCGTTGATCGTCTGGTCGAACAGGGCCTTGTCGAGCATGCCGACGCCGTTGGGCGACGGCCAGATCAGCGCGTTGATCTCGTTCATCTGCCACGCCTGGTGGCTGGCGCCGAGCTGCGACCCGGCCTTGAGGACGATGTCGACGCACTTCTGCGCATTGTCGCGGCAGTAGATCCAGCCCTTGAACGTCGCCTCGAGGAACTTCGTGGCGACGTCTGCGTTGTTGCCCTGCTTGAGCCACTTGTCGGTGGCGAAGATCTGGTCCTGCAGCATCGCGGTGCCGACGGCGGGATCGTTGAAGTCAATGAGGTTGAGGTCATCCGGCGAGTAGAGCTTGCCGGTGTCGGGGTTCTTGGCCTCCAGGACCTGCGCGTACTCGTTGTAGATCATGGCCTGCGCAACGTCGAGGTCGCCGTTGAGCAGCCCGTCCATGTTGAAGTTCTGCTTGATGACGTTTTCCTTGGTCGGGTCGAGACCGGCTTTGGTCAGCGCTGCGAAGAGCTCGGGCTCGTTGCCGCCGAGCCAGCTGCCGATCTTCTTGCCGCCCATGGACGCCGCGTCGGTGATGTTCTTGTCCTTGAACGACGCCATGCGCGTGCCCGACTTCTGGAACATTTGGGCGATCGAGACGAGGTCCGTGCCGCCTTCACGCGACTGGAGCATGTTTGGCAGCCAGGCCGTGCCCATGTCGGCGCCGCCGTTGGCGACGATCTGGACGTTGTTGATGTTGGGCCCGCCGGGCAGCAGGCTCACGTCGAGGCCGGCGTCCTTGTAATAGCCCTGGTCGAGGGCGGCGAAGTAGCCCGCGAACTGGGCCTGCGGGACCCACTGGAGCTGGAACTTGAGCGGCGTGAGCGCCGCGCTCGACGAACCGGAGCTGGAGCTGCCGCTGCAGGCGGCGGTCGCCAGCATCAGCGCTGCGGCGCTGATGGCGATAAGGGTCCGCGGTGATCTCATCCCTTGAAGTCCTCCTCGGGGTAGGCGGCGCGATCCCGGACGCCGTGACGTCGCTGTCTCGAAGCGGCCCGATCCTACGTTAGCGCGCCCCATCTCACCGGGCCGTCTCGCGGGCGGCGCGCCAGGGCATCACGAGCCGCTCCAGCGCGACGACCGCGAGGTACAGGAGGATCCCGAGCACGCACGCGAGCACGATGGCGGCCCAGGCGGACGGGTACCGGCTGTGGCCGGTCTGGAGCGTGATGTAGATGCCCAGGGCGTACAACGGGCCGCCGAAGAACTCGCCGACCACGGCGCCGATGACGCTCAGGGTGGTGGCGATCCGCAGCGCCGTGAACCAGTACGGGAGGGCGTTCGGCGCCCGCAGCTTGCGCAGGGTCTGGGCGTCGCTGGCCGCGTACGAGGTCATCAGCTCGAGCGCCGCCGGCTCGACATTGGTGAGTCCCCGGATGGTGTTCACCATCATTGGGAAGAACACCATCATCGCGACGATCGTGATCCGGGGCAGCAGGCTCTCGGGGCCGAACCAGTTGATCGTGATCGGGGCGAAGGCGATGATCGGGATCGTGCTGGCCCCGATCGCGACCGGCAGCAGGACGTCGCGGGCGGTGGCCCAGCGCGCGGTCGCCATCCCGGCGACCGTGCCGAGGACGACGCCCAGGAGTAGGCCGAGGATCGCCTCGGTCGCCGTGAACACGATCCCCCTCGCCAGCGTCGACCATTCCGTGACGAGGCTCTCCGCGATGACCGTGGGTCGGGGCACCAGGAATGACTGGACGTTGAGGGCGAGCAGGGTCGCCTCCCACAGGACGATGCCGACGACGAAGACGACGATCGCGGGCATCCAGTCCCACCACGTCGACCGGGTCACGACAGGCCCTCGGCACGAACCCGACTCCCGTCCGGCTTGGCGGGACCGCCGTCCAACTCGTGGCGGCGGAGGGCCTCGCGGACCTGGGTGACGAGGTCGAAGTAGCCGGTCGACTCGCGCGTCTCGATCGTCCGCTCGACGGGGAGGTCAATCGGGACCACCTGCGAGACCCTGCCGGGTCGCGCCGACATCACCACGACCCGCGAGGACAGGAACACCGCCTCGGGGATGCTGTGGGTGACGAACACGATCGTCGTCCCGGTCCGCCGCCAGATGTTGAGCAGCTCGTTGTTCATACGCTCGCGAGTCATCTCGTCGAGGGCGCCGAACGGCTCGTCCATCAGCAGCAGCTTGGGATCGAAGGCGAGGGCCCGGGCGATCGCCACTCGCTGCTGCATGCCGCCCGAGAGCTCCCAGGGATGCCGATCCGCGAACGCCTCGAGCTCGACGAGCTTGAGCAGGTCGCCGGAGCGCCGCGCTCGCTCCTCGGCGCCGAAGCCCATGATCTCCAGTGGCAGCTCGACGTTCTTCGTGATGGTCCGCCACTCCATCAGCACAGGCGCCTGGAACACCATCCCGTAGTCGCGGTCTCCGCGCGCCTTCGACGCGGGCTTGCCGTTGACGAGCACCGTGCCGCTGGTCGGCTCGATCAGGTCCGCGATGAGCCGCAGCAGCGTCGACTTGCCGCATCCGGACGGCCCGATCAGCGAGATGAACTCCCCCTGCCGGATGACCAGGTCGATGCCCTCGAGGGCGACGACGGCGGACGGGCCATCCCCGAACTGCTTGCGCAGAGCATCGATCTCGACGACCGGTGGGGCAGCGGGCTCGGCTAGCCGGCCGGCGGGCGGCACGGCGGCCGCCGAATTGCTCACAGCAACCCCTCGATGGGGCGGTATCGCCCTCGCGTGAACAGGGCCTCCAGCACCTTGATCAGCCCGACGAAGAGCAGGCCGACCACCGAGCACATCACGATCGTGGCCCACAGTCGTTCGGGCGCCGCCGTGTAGTACTGGTTGAACGTGATGATCGCGATCCCGAGGCCGGAACCCACGCCGGCCGTCTGCTCACCGATGATCGCCCCGATCACGGACGCCGCCGCCGCGACACGGAACGCGACGAACAGGTAGGGCACCGACGTCGGCATACGCAGCTTCCACAGCACCTGGCTCTTGGTGGCGGCGTACGACCGGAACAGCTCGAAGGCACGCGGGTCCGCGGCGCGCAGGCCGCGCAGCGAGGCGATCGTCACGGGGAAGAACGTCAGGTAGGCCGACACGGCCATCACCGACACCCAGTCGGCCCTGATGGCCACGACCACGATTGGCGCGATCGCCAGGATCGGCACCGTCTGCGAGGCGACCACGTACGGGACGATGGCGCGCTCGGCGAGCCGGGAGTGGACGAACAGGAGGCCGAGGCCGAGGCCCAGCAACGCTCCGATCGTGAAGCCGGCCAGCGCCTCGAGGAACGTGAAGAACGCCTGGCCGATCAGCTGGAGCCCGAGCGGCGGCCCGCCGCGCTGGGCTGGGTCGACGAACGCCATGGCGATCAGCCACAGGTGCGGCAACGAGGAATCCCGGGCGATCCGCCACTCCAGCGGCGGACGATGCTCGTAGTCGATCTGGAGCCCGGCGATCGAGCCATGCAGGCGCCACGGGTCGCCCCCGAGCCACTTCGCACCCTCCCAGACCACGGCGACACCGACCGCGACGACGAGGAGGCCGAAAGCGCGGCGGACGCGCGACGGCCTGGCCGGAGCGCCAGCCGCGGCGGTGACCGGCCTGCCGAACGGGCGGCGCAACGACCCGCTCGCGGAGGCCATCGCTCAGGCAGTCACGGCCTGGTCGGCGATGTCGAGGGCGCGGTCGATGACGTCGAACCCCTCCGCCAGCTGCTCCGCGGTGATGCACAGCGGCGGGTTGGTGTGGATCCCGTTGTTGCTGATCATCGTGTACACGCCGTTGTCGCGCAGGAACTTGCCGACCGCCTTCATCTCGTCGCTGGTGCCGTTGAACGCGGTCATCGGCGTCCACGGCTCGTGCGAGCGGACGAGCTCCAGGATCCCGAACAGCCCGAGGTTGCGGTGCGCGCCCACCGAGGGGTGCTTGGCCGCCAGGGCCTCGTGGTGCCCGCGCATCACGCCGTCGAGGCGCGCCGCGTTGCCGATGAGGTCGTCCTCCTCGTAGACACCGATCGTCGCCAGCGCCGCGGCGAGGCTCACCGGGTGGCTGCTGTACGTCAGGCCGCCGTAGAACATCCGGCTCTCCATGGCCTCGGCGACGGTGTCGCGCATCGCGACGGCGCCAAGCGGCAGGTAGCTCGACGTCAGGCCCTTGGCCATCGTCATCAGGTCGGGCACGACGTCCCAGTGGTCGACCGCGAACCAGCGACCCGTGCGGCCGAAGCCCGCCATGACCTCGTCGCAGACCATCAGGATCCCGTTGCGGTCGCAGATCTCGCGCACGCCCTGGATGTAGCCGTCGGGCGGGATGAGGATGCCGTTGGTGCCGACGATGGTCTCGAGGAAGACCGCGGCGATCGAGCTTGGGCCCTCGTACCGGATCACGTCCTCGAGGCCCTGCAACGACTCCGCGACCGGGCGAGGCTCCTCCTCGCCCCAGCGGTGCGTGTCGGGGTAGCGAACGACGCCCACCAGGCCGGGCTCGTTCGCCCAGCGGCGCGGGTCGCCGGTCAGCGTCATCGCCCCGAAGGTCGCGCCGTGGTAGGCGCGGTAGCGGGCGAGGACCTTGTACCGGCCGGTGTAGTGGCGGGCGAGCTTGATCGCGTTCTCGATCGCCTCGGCGCCGCCCAGCGTGAAGAACACCTTGTTCATGTCGCCGGGCAGGATCTCGGCCAGCTTCGCACCGAGCCGGGCGCGGATCTCCGTCGCGAACGCGGGCTGCACGAACTGGAGCTTCAGCGCCTGCTCGTGCATCGCATCGATCACGCGGCGGTCGCCGTGACCGATGTTCACCGACATCAGCTGGGCGTTGAAGTCCAGGATCCGGCGTCCCTCGGGGGTGTAGAGGTAGACGCCCTCGGCGTGGTCGATGGCGATCGGGTCGAGCGCGTTCTGGACCGACCACGAGAACAGGGTGTGGGCCCTGGACAGCGAGACGATCTCCTCGCTCGTCATGCCCGGCGCAGTGCTGATGCCCATCGATCCTCCGTTCCGGGCGGCTGACGCCGGCCGCCCGAGCCCTGGTCCGCAAGCGGGATCTGCGGCGTGGCCTGCCGCCGCAGCCAGTCAGCCAAGGCGGCGGCCGGTCAGCCGCAGCGGCCATTACAGCACACGGCCCGCCGGATCGACGGCCGGGCGGAGCGGCCCGCGCGAGGCGCCTCGGGCGGGCGGTCAGGAGTGGGCGTTCAGGCGGTGCGGATCTCGGCGGCGACGCGCCGGATCACGGCCAGCGACGCGTCCACGTCCGCCTCCGACGTGGCCCAGCCGGAGACCGAGATGCGCATCGCCCGCAGGCCGTGCCAGCGGGTGCCGCCGAGCCACAGCGTGCCGTCGGCCTGGATCGCCGCGATCACGGCGTCCGTCCGGGCGTCGCCGGCCTCGACCTTGCCCGACGGGTCCTCGAACCGGACCAGCACCTGGTTGAGGACGACGTCGTTGAGCACGCGGGTCCCGGGCGCGCCGTCGAGCCCCGCGGCGAACCGCCCGGCGTGGTCCGACGTCCTGCCGATCATCTCCGCGAGCCCGGACCGACCGAGCTGCCGGAGCGCCGCCCAGACGGCGAAGCCACGGGCGCGACGCGACGACTCGGGCACCCAGTTGTACGCGTCGCGCTCGCCGCCGGTCGTCTCGACGTAGTACGCCGCGCCCAGCGTCATCGCCGCGTGGTGGGCAGCGGGGTCGGCGGTGAACGAGAGGCCGGAGTCGTAGGGCACGTTGAGCCACTTGTGGGCGTCGGTGGTCCACGAGTCGGCGTCCCCGACCCCCTCGACGAGGTGACGGCGCGCGGGATCGGCGGCCGCCCACAGGCCGAACGCGCCGTCGACGTGGAGCCATCCGCCGTTGCCGCGAACCGCGTCGACGATCGCGGGCAGCGGGTCGAAGCCACCGGTGTTGACGTTGCCGGCCTGCGCACACACGAGCGCCGGCCGGTCGATGGCGGCGAGGGCCTCGCGCAGGGCGTCGGCTCGCATCCGGCCCTGGTCGTCGGTCGCGACGCGGGTCACGCGTTCCCGCCCCATGCCCAGCATCTGGAGGGCCGCGAAGATCGTGACGTGCGACTCGTCGCTCACGACGACCGGGATCTCCGGCGCCCCGAACAGGCCTTGGCGCTCGACGTCCCAGCCGGACCGCGCCAGCAGGGCGTGCCGCGCTGCGGCGAGCCCGGTGAACGACGCCATCGTCGCGCCGGTCGTGAACCCGACGCTCACGCCGGCGGGCAGGCCGAACAGCTCGGCGAGCCACGCGCCGGCGGTCTCCTCGGCGACGGCGGCGGCCGGGCCGATCACGTACAGGCCGGCGTTCTGGTCCCAGGCGCTGGTGAGCCAGTCAGCAGCCAGCGCCGCCGGCACGCCCCCGCCGATCACGAACCCGAAGTAGCGCGGTCCGGCGCTGGCCACGAGGCCGCCCTCGACGTTGGCTGCCAGCTCCTCGACCACGTCGACCGGGTCCCGGCCGGCCTCCGGGAGGGGCCCGGCGAACCGTCGCCGGAGCTCGTCCAGCGGCACCGTCGGCGGCACCGGCCGGTCGGGCAGGCCGGCGACGAACTCGCGGGCGATCCCCGCGGCACGCTCGAGCGCGGCATCGGTCGCGGTGGTGGTCGGAGCGCGGTTCATGACAGCTTCTGGCCTCCGGGGCTTGTAACTTGACTGAGGCTGGTGATAGGTTACACCGGCCCTACGGCATCCATGTGAGGTTCGCGATGACGCACGACGACGCCAACCGCTGGCTCCAAGCCTACGTCGACGCTTGGCGCTCCTACGATCCGGCCGCGATCGCGGCCCTGTTCACGGACGACGCCCGGTATCGCTACCACCCGTGGGACGATCCCGTCGAGGGCCGCGACGCCATCGTGGCCGACTGGCTCGGCAACAAGGACGACCCGGGCGCGTGGGAGGCGAGGTACGAGGCATGGGCCGTCGAGGGCGACCGGGCCGTCGCGACGGGGACAAGCCGCTACGACGACGCGGACGGCAAGCGCCTCTATCACAACGTGTTCCTCATCACCTTCGATACGGAAGGCCGGTGCCGGGAGTTCACCGAGATCTTCGAGACCCAGAAGTAAGACGCCTGGCGATGAGCGGCGGCCTGCGCCGCCACGTCGTCCCGCTCGCCGTCGGCCTGGCGACGGCGATGCTGCTCGTCGTCCCGGGAGCGTCGGCGGCACCGGCACCCGGGGCCGGATCCCCCATCACCGCAACGGCGGCGGACGACGATCCGGTGCTCGTCGGCGCCGGCGACGTCGCCGACTGCCGCCGGTCCGCCGACACCAGGACCGCGGAGCTGATCGACGGCATCGCCGGGCACGTCTTCGCGGCGGGCGACCTCGCCTACCCGACCGGCAGCGCCCGGCAGTTCCGCGACTGCTACGGCCCGACGTGGGGCCGCTTCCGATCGAGGACGTCGCCGGCCGTCGGCAACCACGAGTACGAGACCGCCGGCGCACGCGGCTACTTCGACTACTTCGGGTCCTCGGCCGGCGCCCGGGGCAAGGGCTGGTACGCCTACGACCTCGGCACGTGGCGGATCTACGTGCTCAACTCCAACTGCGCGATCGTTCGCTGCGGGCCGGATTCCGCGCAGGGGCGCTGGCTGCGGGCGGACCTTGCGGCGCATCCCCGGGCGTGCGTCGCGGCGATCTGGCACCACCCGCTGTTCTCGTCCGGCGAGCACGGCAGCAATGCCCGGTCGCGGCGCCTGTGGGCGCCGTTGGCGGCGGCCGGCGCGGACCTCGTGCTGAGCGGCCACGACCACGACTACGAGCGGTTCGCGCCCCAGACCGTCGACGGGGACCCGTCCCCCGATGGCATCCGCGAGTTCGTCGTGGGGACCGGCGGCGCGCCGCTGCGGGAGTTCGGGCGGGTGGCCGCGAACAGCGTCGCGCGCTCCGCCGCGGCACACGGCGTCGTGAAGCTCACGCTCGGCACCGGCGGGTACACGTGGACGTTCGTGCCCGTGCGGGGCAAGACCTACGCGGACGCCGGCTCCGCCGCCTGCCACTGACAACGACGGCCCGGATCAGCGCAGGCGGCGCCGGACCTCGCCGAGGTTGTCGGCGATCAACAGCACGCCGAGGCCGAGGAGCCCGATGAGGAGCACCTCGCGCAGGAACGTCACCGTGAGGATCACCACGGTGATGAACGCGACAACCAGGCTGAGCCGCAGGAACAGGATCCGCACGTCGCGCTTGAAGAAGGCCTCGATGGCGAGGTAGGAGCCGAACATCGCGACGACCGCCACCCCCGGGGGCAGGATCCGGAACCAGATGATGATTGCGAGCGACGCGATGAGGAGCCCCACGCTCAACGCCGCCCAGGTCTCGGCCACGACGCGTCGCTGGGTCTCGGCCGGCGGCTGGGGCTCGGCCGCGTGGCGCAGGTGGATCCGCGGATCGTCGAGCTGGCCGGCCTCCAGGGCGGCGATCCGGCGCCGGGCCGCCGCGATGGCCGTGGCGAGGTCCACCGACCGGGCGCGAAGGGTGGCCAACCGTCCCTCGCCCTGCGCCAGCTCGGTCCGCCGCTCGGCGTGATAGGCCTCCGAGCCCGGCGCCGTCCGGATCGCCGCGACCTCGGCCTCGAGCAGCGGCAGCGAGGCCTCGAGCCCCGCCGCCTCGTCGAGGACCTCCCGGCGCTCCGCCTCGAGCTCGCCGACCCGTTGCTGGAGCGCGTGGACGGCCTGCGACGGCGGCGAGACCTTGTCCAGCCCGGCGAAGCCGAGCGGATCGTGCCACGACTGGCGGACCGTCCCGACCCGCGTGTATTTCGGCCCGGCCGGCGCGCGCTCGCCGGCGAAGCGGTCGCCCGTGTCGAGGCCCCACAGGCCGGTGTATCGATCGACCCACCCGTCCTCGTCCGCGACGATGATCGGCGTCCACGGCTCGCCACCCGGACCGACGATGGTGCCGTCGCCGCGGGCGTAGTCGACGAAGGGCACGCTGAGCGCGGACCGGGCGCCCTGCGCCAGGTCGCCGGGGTCCGGCTGCCCGAGCGTGTCGCGCCACACTCGCCTGAGGAGCCCGAGCGGGCCGCGCAGGTTGCGCTCGCCGGGGAACGGCAGGCGCATGATGTATTCGCCCCGCTCCAGGTAGGTCGCGTGCGACCCCGCGCCCGGGTAGACCACGGGGTGGCCGTCGACCAGCGTCAGTCGCGGGTCGTCCCAGCGGCGACGCAGGTCGTCCCCCTTCTCGTCGTGGGCCGCCGCGCAGAACCACGCGGGCTCGATCCGCCCGTCATCGAGCGCCTCGCAGACGACGAAGCATTGCTCCCAGTCGGCCTCGTGGTCGTTGGCGCCGTCGAACGTCGACCGCCAGTCGTTCATGGCGTACAGGAACAGGTAGTGGAGGACGACCCACCGACCCTCCCGGACCACCCGGCCGTGGTAGACCATCCGCGGGTCGGTGGCCCGCACCGCGTCGTAGCGGACGGAGGCCGCCGCCGTGGTGCCGCCGGGGACCCGGCCACGGAGCAGCAGCGAGAGCACGAGGCCCGCGTCCACCAGGCGGGCGATCAACCCCACCCGAGCGAGCCGCCCGGGCGCGAAGAACGGCTCCTGGCCGGGGCGGCTGCGCCACCGGGCGAGCTCGAGCGAGCCGAACGGCTTGGGCACGAACCGCAGGAACTGCGCCTGACCCGGCGTGTGGCTCGCCGCGGCGGCGAGCGACCCGAGGTCCAGGTTGCCTGCCGGGACGACGATGCGGGCGTCGCGGAGCGTCGCCCCTTCGAGCAGGTCGCATTGCCCGACGTACGCCGACGCGGCCATCGGATAGAACAGCTCGCCCCGCGTGAACTGCAGGATCGGCTCGTGTCGCTGGAGCAGCTCGAGGTCGGCCGCGTCGCTCATGGGTCGACCTTGAACACGGCCCGCAGGTCGCGCTGGTTGAGGTAGAACACCGCGATGGTGTTGAGGAGCATCGACAGGTAGCGCGGCTCGCCGTTCGCCCACCAGCCGAGGTTCAGCGTCAGCGTGACGCCCGCCGCGATGATCGCCAGCGTCCAGCCCCACTCGCGCCGCCGGATCAGCCCCCAGATGCTGAACACGCTGAGCACGAGCAGCCCGATGAGCAGGATCGCCTCGAGCGCGCCTGCCGACGCGTCGATCGGCAGCAGCGGGATCGGCGAGTTGTCGCGCGCCCAGGTGGCGCTGAAGCCATCGATCAGGATCAGCAGCGCGAGGACGAACAACACGCACCGGACGGTCGTGAGGATCACGACGACCGCGATGCCGATCGATGCGCTGGAGGTCCGCACGGACGGGCTGACCCCGTCGCTCATCGCGTCCGCCTCACGCCGCCCGGACCACGACGCTGAGGGCCGCCGGGGCGATCGTCGCCTCGAGCCAGCCGGCCGGGTGGTGGTCGCCGTCGGTCTGGATCGGCTGCGGCGGATCCGCCTCGACGCGGACCTGCCGGACCGGGATCCGGATGGTGTCGTCCCGGATCTCGCCGGTGTTCAGCAGCAGCCGCGCCGCCGACCTGAGGCCCGACGCCACGCCCGCCCCGCCGACGACGATGAGGTCCAGATGGCCGTCACTGGGATCGATGGGTCGCCTCGGGCCGACGCGGCCGGGGACGAGCTCGCCGAGGTTGGCGACGAGGATCAGGAGGCCGCGGAGCCGGAACGTGACGCCGTCGGCCGTGACGTGGAAGTCGGCCGTCTCGAGGCGGGCCAGCTCCCTGACGCCGGCACCCACGTAGGCCCCGAACCCCAGGCGCCGCTTCCACTCGTGCGCCGCCGCGGCCATGACCCTGGCGTCGAGGCCCATCCCGCAGGCCACCAGGAAGTCGGTGCGGCCGTCGGCGTCCGTCTCGCCCGGCGCTCCCCAACGCGCCTCGCCGACGTCGATCGCCCGGACACCGCCGTGCCGGATCGCATCGAGCGCCGGGCCGATGCCCCGGATCCCGAGCGACGCGGCCAGGACGTTCCCGGTCCCGCCCGGGACGATGGCCACCGGTCGGGTCCGCCCGACGCGGCTGGAGACCACGTCGCGAACGGTGCCATCGCCGCCCACCGCCACGATGAGGGGCGCGGCGACCGCGGCGTCGATGGCGGACCTGGCCGCTTCGTGGTCACCGTCGACGATCGCGGGCTCGGCGCCCGTCCGCGCGCGCACGGCATGCCGGACGGCGTCGACGATCTCCGCCCGTCGGGCCGGGTTCGCGAGCCGCGCCGCGCGCCGGTTGACGATGACCAGCGGCGCCGCCGGATCCGGTTGCCGAGCTGACGTCATCCGTGTCTCCGAGCGTGCCGCGATTCCGCGTGGGCCGGGCTCTCCGACCGTACCACGCGACAACGGCCGCCGGACGTTCGTCGCGGACTCGCGGTGCGGCGAGACGGCCGACGGCCGCGTTCCGCGAACCGGCCTTCGGCCTGGGCGGCTGGCGTATTCTTCGCACTCTCGCCGGCCCCCGCCGGCCGTTCGAACACCGACGCGTCCCGGTCCGCCGGCGCGCATCCTTCGAGGAGGGCTTCGATGCCTCGAAACGTCCGAGGCGCGCTGCTGCAGGCGAGCTGGACCGGCGACAAGGAGTCGATGATCCAGAAGCACGAGGGCTTCGCGCACGAGGCGGCCAAGCAGGGCGCCCAGGTGATGCTGTTCCAGGAGCTGTTCTACGGCCCCTACTTCTGCCAGGTGCAGGACAAGCAGTACTACAGCTACACCGAGCTCATCCCCGACGGGCCGACGACGAAGCGGATGCAGGACCTGGCCAAGCAGACCGGCATGGTCCTCGTGGTGCCGATGTACGAGGAGGACGCGAAGGCCTCGGGCATCTACTACAACACCGCGGCCGTCATCGACGCGGACGGCAGGTACCTCGGCAAGTACCGCAAGACCCACATCCCCCACGTGCAGGGGTTCTGGGAGAAGTTCTACTTCCGGCCGGGCAACCTCGGCTACCCGGTGTTCGAGACCGCGGTGGGCAAGGTCGGGGTCTACATCTGCTACGACCGGCACTTCCCCGAAGGCGCGCGCGCGCTGGGCCTGAACGGCGCCGAGATGGTGTTCATCCCGTCGGCCACGAGCCGCGGCCTGTCCGAATACCTGTGGCGGGTGGAGCAGGTCAGCCACGCGCTGGCCAACGGCTACTTCGTCGGGACCATCAACCGGGTGGGCATCGAGTCCGACATCGGCCCCGACGACTTCTACGGGCAGAGCTACTTCGTCGATCCCCGCGGCCAGTTCATCGGCGCGGTCGGCAGCCCGCACGACGAGGAGCTGCTCATCCGGGACATGGACCTCGACCTCATCAACGAGGTCCGCCAGACCTGGCAGTTCTACCGCGATCGCCGGCCCGACGCGTACGGGGATCTCGTCGCCCCGTAGCCACCCGCGAATCGGGGCTTCCGCTCGGAGTCACGGTTCGGGTATCATCCCGCGCGGCTCGGCTGCCAGGAGGAGGGCAGCCGAGCCCCTTTCTTTTCCGCGATCTGTGCGTCGGGCCTACGATCTCGGGCGTGGATCAACGTCGCGCGCCGGCCCTGGCTGCCCGGGACCTCGGCAAGCGCTTCGGCGATCGCACGGCCTTCGAGGACCTGTCGTTCGAGATCGAGCGCGGCGAGATCTTCGGGTTCCTCGGACCCAACGGCGCGGGCAAGACCACCACCGTCCGGACGCTCGCGACGCTCCTCGCGCCCACGTCGGGATCCGCGACGGTGTGCGGGCTCGAGCTCACGCCCGCGAACGGCGTCGCGATCCGCCAACGGATCGCGGTCATGCCAGAGTCGCCCGGCCTGTACCCGCGGCTGAGCGTGCGCGAGAACCTCGAGTGCTTCGCCGACCTCTACGAGGTGGACCATCCGGGGGACCGGATCGTGCGGGCGCTGACCGCCGTCAACCTCGCGCATCGCGCCGGGGACCGCTGCGGGACGCTGTCCAAGGGCCTGCGCCAGCGCGTTGCGCTGGCTCGAGCGCTGCTCGCCGAGCCGGAGGTGCTGTTCCTCGACGAGCCGACCTCCGGCCTCGACCCCGTCGCCGCCCGCGAGGTCCACGAGCTGATCGCCGGCCTGCGCGAGGGCGGCGTCACGATCTTCCTGACGACGCACCGGCTCGAGGAGGCCGAGCGCCTGTGCGACCGGGTCGCCATCCTGAACACGACCCTGCGCACCATCGGCCGGCCCGGGGAGCTTCGCGACCGGCTGTTCGCACGCACGCTTTCGATCACGACGATCGCGCCGCTCGCGGATCCCGGCGGCGTCTTCGACGGGCTTCCCGGGGTGGACGCGTGGCGGGCGACGGGCCCGGCCGCGTACCTCCTCACCGTGTCCGATCAGACGGAGGCGGCGCCGGCCGTCACCCGCGCGCTGGTCGGCGCGGGGGCCGACGTGCTCGGGATCGCGGAGTCGCAGCACTCCCTGGAGGACGTGTACCTGCAGCTCATCGACGTGGACGTCGAGGCCGGAGCCCGATGACGCTGCGGCCGCGGCGCATCCGGGCGGTCCTGCGCAAGGAGCTCCGCGAGTACCGGCGTCACCGGACGGTCGTCATGACGATGGCGATCTTTCCGACCGTGTTCCTGATCCAGCCGCTGGTCGTGGTGTTCCTGACGCCAGGCGACGCCGCGGCCGGCCTGTCCCAGGAGCACCTGCTCGTGTACATGCTGGGCATCCCGGTGCTCGCGGCGGGCACGCTGGCCGCCTACTCGATCGCCGGCGAGCGCCAGCAGGGCACGCTCGAGCCCGTGCTCACGACGCCGATCCGCCCCGAGGAGCTCCTCGTCGGCAAGCTGCTCGCGGTACTGGCGCCGTCGATCGTCATCGCCTACGCCGTGTTCGCGGCCTTCCTGGGGCTCGTGGCCCTGTTCGCGAACCCCGCCGTCTCGTCCGCGCTGCTCCAGGCTCCCGACATCGCCGTCCAGGTCGTGTTCACGCCGCTCCTGGCGGCGTGGGCGAGCTGGGTCGGGATCGCGATCTCGACGCGATCGAGCGACGTCCGCGTCGCCCAGCAGCTGAGCCTGCTCGGGAACCTGCCGCTCGTCCTCGTCACGTCGCTCATCGCCTTCAATGCGATCGAGCCGACGCCGGCGCTGGCGGTCGGGCTCGGGGCGGTCCTGCTGGTCGGCGACCTCGCCGCGTGGCGGATCGTGACGCCATTGGTCGATCGTGAGCGACTCGTCGCCGGGGGCTGAACGGCGGCGAGCCGGTGGACCCGCGAGCGACGCCAGCCGGGGCCGACGAGCGGCCGTCAGCGCGGTGTAGGCTGTCGCCTCCATCGACCCCCGGAGGCCATACGCGGTCATGCAGTTCGGGTTCACGCTCAAGCCGGACCACACGATCGAGCGCACGCTCGCCCTGACCCGCCAGGCCGAGGCGGCCGGCTTCGACCACGGCTGGCTGTTCGACAGCCACGTCCTGTGGCGCGACCCCTATCCCCTGCTCACGCTGATGGCCGAGGCGACGACCCGCCTCCGGCTGGGCACGTGCGTGACGAACCCCGCGACGCGCGAGCCGTCGGTCACGGCGTCGTCCCTGGCCACCCTCGACGAGCTGTCGGGCGGCCGGATGGACCTCGGCATCGGGCGCGGGGACTCCGCGCGACGCGTGCTGGGCAAGCCGCCGACGACGATGGCCCACCTCGAGGACGCGATCCGGGTCATCCGCGCGCTGGTGGCCGGCGAGACGATCACGTTCGAGGGCACCGACCTCACCTTCCCGTGGACCCGCGGCTGGACGCTGCCGGTGTGGGTGGCGGGCTACGGGCCGATGGCGCTCGCGATGACCGGTCGCGTCGCCGACGGTGTCATCCTGCAGCTCGCGGACCCGGACCTGATCCAGTGGTTCGTGGGACAGCTGCGCGAGGCCGAGGCCGCGGCGGGCCGCCCGGCGGGCTCCGTGAAGGTGCAGTCCGCGGCAGCCGCCCACGTCGGCGACCTCGCCGACGGCCGCGAGCGGACGCGCTGGTTCCCGGCGCTGGTCAGCAACCACGTCGTCGACCTGGTGAACAAGTACCCGCGCGAACAGCTCCCGGACACGCTGACGGGCTACGTCCACGACCGCTCGGGGTACGACTACCACCACCACGCGGAGGTGGGCTCGTCCAACGCCGGCTTCGTGGGCGACGACGTGACCGACCGGTTCTGCGTGCTGGGCTCGGTCGACGACCACGTCGCGAAGCTGCGCCGGCTGGCCGAGGCCGGGGTCGACCAGTTCAACATCTACCTGATGAACGGCGACGAGGAGGCCCAGCTCGAGATCTGGGGTCGCGAGATCATCCCGGCCGTGCGAGCCGACGAGGCCGCCCGGGCCTGACGACGGGCGGGCTCGCGGCACCGGAAGGCCGGCGGCTGACCGTTCGTGCCGGTGCACCGGCGCACCACCACTCGGTCCGGTCATGGGCGGGACCGGGCGGTGCGGTGCGGTCCCGGCCGTTCCGGTGCGGTCCGGTCGGGGGTCAGGGGGCAAGAGGTCACTCTCGATTCCCTGCCCGCGAATGGCGACACTGGCCGCTCCTGGAGGTGCTTGATGTCGACGTTGTCCGTGTTCCGTCGCCGTGACCCGTTCTGGGAGATGGATGGCCCCGCCGCCCGGGCCAAGCGACGGCGGGAACGGTTCGTCTCGAGCGTCGCGTTCGTCGCCGCGATCGCCGCCGTCATCGGCGCCGCGTTCGCGTGGTCGATCCAGGTGGGCCTCGCGGCGTTCCTGCACGCGAGGCTCGGCCTCGGCTGACGGACCCCGGCGGCGCTCGCCGGCGGCGCTCGCCCGGCGGCACTGGTCCGGCTGGGCTCGCCCCGTAGACGTACCACGTCTAGCAGGCGGCTAAAGCCGGGCCGATGCGCTGCCCACCGACCGTCTCGCGCGCCCTGGCGCATCTGATAGACCTGTCACGTCTACCGCGGGCGGCAGGCGGCGTCGACAGGCCCAGCGAAAGGCCGCTCCTACCCGAAACGCGTCCGCTAGACGTACCACGTCTGCGGCAGCCCACCGCCGACGATCCGCGGGCGGAGCGGCGAGCCGCACCACCCTCTCCGCCGCAACCGCGGCCTCGCTACGATGACCGGCACGCCGTCCACATCGGCCGGTCGAGGCCGGTCCAGCGCGAGGAGGCAGCATGCGCACCCTGATCGCCAACGGCACGATCGTGACGGCCGACGGCTCGTACGAGGCGGACGTCCTCGTGGACGGCGAGACCATCGCGCAGATCGGGACCGGCCTGGCGGGGAGCGGGACGACGGCCGACGAGACCATCGACGCGGCGGGCAGGTACGTCATCCCGGGCGCCATCGACGTCCACACGCACATGGAGCTGCCGTTCGGCGGCACGTTCGCCAAGGACACGTTCGAGACGGGGACGCGCGCGGCCGCATTCGGCGGGACGACGTGCGTCGTGGACTTCGCGGTCCAGTCGAAGGGCCAGAGCCTGCGCGCCGGCCTCGACGCGTGGCACGCCAAGGCCGAGGGCAACGCCGTCGTGGACTACGGCTTCCACATGATCATGAGCGACGTCACCGACGACAGCCTCGCCGAGATGGACCAGCTGGTCGCGGAGGGCATCCCCGACTTCAAGCTGTTCACCGCGTACCCGGGCGTGTTCTACAGCGACGACGCCGCGATCTTCCGGGCCATGCAGCAGACCGCGAAGAACGGCGGCCTGATCATGATGCACGCCGAGAACGGGCCGGCCATCGACGTCGTCGCCGCCCAGCTGGTGGCCGAAGGCAAGACCGACCCCTACTACCACGGCGTCGCGCGCTACCCGATCTTCGAGGGCGAGGCGACCAACCGCGTGATCCGTCTCGCGGAGGCGGCCGGCGTGCCGGTGTACATCGTCCACCTGTCGGCGACGGAGGCGCTCGAGGCGGTCCGCGACGCCCGCGACCGGGGCGCCCAGACCTTCGCGGAGACCTGCCCGCAGTACCTGTTCCTGAGCCTCGACGACCTCGGCAACGGGTTCGAGGGGTCCAAGTTCGTCTGCTCGCCGCCGCTGCGGCCGAAGGATCCGCACTGGGAGCAGCTCTGGGCCGGCCTGCGCAAGGACGACCTGCAGGTGGTCTCGACCGACCACTGCCCGTTCGACTTCCACGGCCAGAAGGAGCTCGGTCGCGGCGACTTCCGGAAGATCCCCAACGGTCTGCCGGGCGTCGAGGACCGGGTCGACCTGCTGCACGACGGCGGCGTCGTGGGCGGACGGTTCTCGCGCGAGCGCTGGGTGGATGTCATCTCCACCGGGCCGGCCAAGCTGTTCGGCATGTACCCGCGCAAGGGCGCCGTCGCCGTCGGCTCGGACGCGGACCTCGTGGTCTACGACCCGAACCGCCGGCGCACGATCTCAGCGAAGACGCACCACATGGACGTCGACTACTCGTGCTACGAGGGGCGCCAGGTGCAGGGCGCCTCCGACGTCGTCCTCAGCCGCGGGTCGGTGGTCGTCCGGAACGGCGAGTTCACTGGCTCGAAGGGCTACGGCCGGTTCGTGAAGCGGGCGACGGCGGACTACGCCCGCCTGGCCTGACCGCCGGATCTCGTGACGCGTGACGACTGGCCGGTGACGCAGGTCGACCGGCGCTGAGGCGCGGGACCGGGCGCGGCGCGACGTGCCCCCCAGGCTCAGCCCATCGTCCCGGCCATCACCTTGTCGCCCAGGACCTGGCGCGCCTTCGCGGGGTCGCTGGTCGCGAACGCGACGTGCACGGTGTTCCCCAACATGCCGGTGGGCAGCGACGCCTCGAGGTTGATCCCCGCGTCCGCGAGCTTGCGGGTGATCTCCGCGAGCGCGCCAGGCTTGTTCTCGAGCCCGACGGTCACGAGCTCGACCTCGCGCACCTTGGAGCCGGTGGTCGCGAGCGCCGATCGGGTGCCGGCCTCGTCATTCGTGATCAGGATCGCGGTCCCGGACCCGCCGCTCGTCGCGCCGGCGAAGCCCGTGATGTTGATTCCTTTCTGGGCGATCGCCTCGGCGACGCTCGCGAGCGCTCCGGGCTTGTCGGCCAGCTCGATGATGAAGGCGTTCATGGACGCACCTCCGGACACAGGGCCCGGCGGCGGGCGGCGCCGCGTGCGGGCCGGTCAGGTGTCAGATTCTACGCCCCAGGATGACCGCGTTCCGGTTCGCTGCCGGCGCCCCATTCACGCCGGCCTGGGCGTCAACGCGTCGCGATCGCCGGCGACGTACGCTGGTCGCAGAGCCGCCCGCCCGTCACCGCAAGAGGCTCGACCATGGTCATCCGTTCGTGCGTCTGCCTGCTCCTGGCACTCACGCTGCTTGGCTGCGAGGAGGCCCGGAAGCCCAGCGTGGCGCCGTCAACCTCGGCAGCCACGACGGCTGCTCCGCCGGTCATCCCCTCCGCGTCGCTCGCGCCCTCGGCGACGCCCGAGGCGGCAACGCCCGCGACGGCCCCGCCTGCCCCCCGAACATCAGCGTCGGCTCGCTCGCACGGGTCGTGTCGGACGGCCTGCGCATGCGCACCGAACCGGGGGTCAATGAACGCTCGACGAAGCTCGAGCCCCTGCTCGACAAGGGCACGCTCGCCTACGTGCTCGAGGGACCGGAGCGAGCCTCGGGCTTCGACTGGTACCGGATCCACCCGACGAAGGGCACCGAATTCAGGGGCGGACCGCCGGCGATCGGATGGGTCGCGGCCGCGGCCAAGGACGGCGAGCCGTGGCTGCGGCCCGCGTCGATCGATTGCCCGCGGCTCCCAGTCGACGCCGGCGACCTCGTCGCTCGCCAACCTGTCGTGCTGCTCACCTGTTACGGAGCGACGCGCCACACGCTGGATGCGCGGCTGGGCGCCTACGAGACAGGAAACTGCTTCGAGACGAACGTCGCGTGGTTCGTCAGTCCCGGGTTCTTCGATCCGTGCGCCCGGACCCTGTTCCTCGTCGATCCCGACAAGCCAAGGGATTACGGCACGCCGCAGATCGAGATCGCGACCGCCCCGAAGATCGACGTCCAGGCCGTTTATGAGGCCGCGCCGTACCCGCTGTACAAGCCCCGACTCTGGCCGCGGGTCCGGGTGACCGGATCGTTCGACCACCCGGCCGCAACGAGATGCCGCGCAGAGGCGAACAGGGCCCCGGACTACGCGGAGCCGGAGCCAGACCCGGCTCTGGTCGTGCTGGCGTGTCGAGCGACCTTCGTCGTCACGTCGATCGACATCCTGCCCCGCTGACCGATCGGAGCTCGACCGTCTTGCGGGTCAGCGGGTCCGCGGAAAGCCGAGGTCGACGGACGACGTCCCCGGGTCGGGCCAGCGCGAGGTCACGACCTTGCTGCGCGTGTAGAACTGGATCCCCTCGGGCCCGTACATGTTGAGATCGCCGAACAGGGACGACTTCCAGCCGCCGAAGCTGTAATAGGCGACCGGCACCGGGACCGGCACGTTGATGCCGACCATGCCGACGTTGACGTCGAACTGGAACTGCCGGGCCGCCCCGCCGTCCCGGGTGAAGATCGCCGTGCCGTTGCCGTACGGGTTGTCGTTGATGAGCTGCAGGGCCTCCTCGTACGACCCGACGCGAACGACCGTCAGGACGGGCCCGAAGATCTCGTCCCGGTACGCGTCCATCCCGGGTTCGACGTTGTCGATCAGGCACGCACCAAGGAAGTAGCCCGAGCCGCGATAGAGCGGATGCTCGCGACCGTCCGCGACGACCGTCGCGCCCTGTTTCGTCGCGCTGTCGATGTACGAGGCCACCTTGTCTCGGTGCTGTTGCGTGACGAGCGGGCCCATCTCGGCCTTCGGGTCGGTGCCGGGGCCGACCTGGATCTTCGGGAGTCGCGCCGCGATGGCGTCCACGAGGGGATCGGCGACGTCGCCGACGGCGACCACCGTCGCGATCGCCATGCATCGCTCGCCCGAGGAGCCGTAGCCCGCGGACACGGCCGCGTCGGCGGCCATCTCGACGTCGGCGTCGGGCAGGACCAGCATGTGGTTCTTCGCGCCGCCCAGCGCCTGGACGCGCTTGCCGTTGCGGGTGCCGGTCTCGTAGATGTAGCGCGCGATCGGGGTCGAGCCGACGAACGACACGGCAGCGATGTCCGGGTGCGCGAGGATCGCGTCGACCGCGACCTTGTCGCCCTGGACGACGCTGAACACGCCTTCGGGCACGCCGGCCTCGCGCAGGAGCTCGGCGATGAACATCGAGGCGGACGGGTCCTTCTCGGACGGCTTGAGGATGAACGTGTTGCCGGACGCGATGGCGTTGCCGAACATCCACATCGGCACCATGGCCGGGAAGTTGAACGGCGTGATGCCCGCCACGACGCCCAGCGGCTGGCGGACCTGGTACACGTCGACGCCCGTCGAGGCCTGCTCGCTGAACCCGCCCTTCAGCAGGTGCGGCACGCCGCACGCGAACTCGAGGTTCTCGAGACCGCGGGCCACCTCGCCCAGCGCGTCGGACGGGACCTTGCCGTGCTCGGCGGTCAGCAGGGCCGCGATGTCCCGTCGATGGTGATCGACGAGGTTCCGGATCTTGAACAGGATCTCGGTCCGCTTCGAGAGCGAGGTCGCGCGCCAGCCCGGGAACGCCGCCTTGGCCGCGGCCACGGCCGCGTCCAGCTCCTCGGCCGACGCGAAGTCGACCCATTTCGCCTGCGATCCCGTGGCCGGATCGAACACGGGCCCGCGCCGGCCCGACCGGCCCGCGACCGGATGACCGCCGATCCAGTGCCCCACGGACGGAAGCGAGGCGGACGTCGCGTCCTTGGGCTCGGCGAGCTGGGTCATGGGTGCCTCCCGGGCGGCGATCTGGCGGTCGGTGTCAGGCCGTCACTCTAGCGCCACACGCGCGCGCGAGCGAGGGGGCCGATCGCCGCAGGCCGCCGCGCGGCCGCCCGTCAGATCCGGGGCCGCGAGGTCGGATCGGCCCAGCTCGGACCGCCGGGCTCGTCGGGCTCGTCGGGCTCGTCGACCACCGCCGGCTCGTCGACCGGCACGTCCGGACGCCGGGCCGTGGCCACCACGTTGAGCACGAGCAGCAGCAGCATCCCGGCCGCGACCGAGAGCGCGAGCACCTGCCCCATGTTCAGCGGCCCGAGCACGGCCGGGTTGCGCCACGTCGTGGCCACGGCGGCCCGGGCGATCGCCCACAACGCGATCCCGAGCAGGAACACGCCGCCTGCCTTGCGCTCGAAGCGGCCGAGCGTGAGCAGCGTGAGCACGACGAGGATCACGAGCACCGTGCCGAACGCCTCGTACGCCTGCGACGGATGCGAGGGGACCTCGGGCGCGAGCGACCCCCACGGTCCCGGCCCGAGGTAGGCCGTCGCCCAGCCGCCGTCCCACGGCAGTCCCTGGCCGTCGCCGCCGAGCATCATCGCGACCTTGCCCGCGCCGAGCGCGAGCAGCAGTGGCACGATCAGGGCATGCATCCAGCGACCGACCGGCGCGCCGAGCAGCCCGGCGACGATCACGCCGGTGATCGTGCCGCCCACCACCGCGAGCGACAGCTCGAAGCCGCCCTGCGTCACGTCGAGGAAGGCCGCAGAGTTGGCGCCGTAGTAGTCGTAGTGCAGGATCAGGTAGCCGATCCGTCCACCGGCGACCGCACCGGGGATCGTCGCCACGGCGATGAACAGCAGGTCGTCGGGGCGCAGGCGGTTGGGCTCGCCGTCCGGCGGCAGTCGCGCGTCGGGCTCCCGGCGCAGGTCGATCGGCGTCCGGCGGGCGCTGATCGCCGCCAGCACGAGCGCCACGAACACGACGCCCGCCAGCGCGATCGTCTCCAGCCGGACGGTCCACGAGCCGACCTGGGCGATGGGGCTGAACGTGAACTCGACGACGGCGATCGACGGCGGCAGCACGACGCGGGCAGTCTACCGGCCCGGTGGGCACGCCCGGAACGAAGACCGGTGGCTGGCCGGGGAACCGCGACCGGGGTATCGGGCGTCCGGGTGGTCATGCCGACCCTGCGCAACCCCCTCACACTCGCCGCAGCCGTCCTCGTCGCCGTCACCCTCTCCGCGTGCACGGCCGGGCCCGGCGCGCCGGGCGGATCCGCGTCCGCGAACCCGCCCGCCAGCGCCGAGGCGCCGTCGCGCGTCCCGGCGAGCCGCCAGGTCCCGCTCCCGTCCCCGGCCAACGGATCGGATACTGGGGCGGTGCCCGACGAGATCCTCCAGGCCACCATCGCGGACGCCGCGAAGCAGACCGGCGTCGACCCGTCCGCGATCACCGTGACCTCCGCCGAGCCCGTGACCTGGCCGAACGGCGCGCTCGGGTGCCCCGAGCCGGGCATGATGTACACGCAGGCGCTCGTACCCGGCTACCGGATCAAGCTCGAGGCGGGCGGCCAGCAGCTGGACTACCACGCGGCGGAGAGCGGCACCATCAAGCTGTGCAAGGGCCTCGCCGGCTAGGGACGTCGCGAGGGGTGCCGGCCTGCTGACGCGCCGACGGTCGACCGCCGACGAGGGCGGCCCGTTCAGGCCGGGAGCTTGTCGACCAGCTCGCGGACGGCTGCGGCCGAGGCGTCGAAGGCGACCCGCTCGTCCGGCGTGAGGGTGATCTCGAACACGCGCTCGAGCCCCTCGCGGCCGAGCACCACCGGCACCCCCACGAACAGCCCGTCAACGCCGAACTCGCCCTTGAGCTGGACCGCGCACGGCAGGACGCGCTTCCGGTCACGCAGGATGGCGTCGACCATCTCGAAGGTCGACGCGGCGGGTGCGTAGAACGCCGACCCGGTCTTGAGCAGCGCCACGACCTCGGCGCCGCCGTTCGCGGTCCGCTCCTCGAGCGCACGAACCCGCTCGGCGGGCAGGAGCTCCGTGATCGGCACGCCCGCGACCGTCGAGTACCGCGACAGGGGCACCATCGTGTCCCCGTGGCCGCCGAGCACGAACGCGTGCACGTCCTCGACGGACACGCCCATCTCCAGCGCGATGAACGTCCGGAAGCGCGCGGAGTCGAGGACACCGGCCATGCCCAGGACGCGCTCGCGCGGGAAGCCCGAGGCGCGCATCGCGACGTGGCACATGGCGTCGAGCGGGTTGGTGACGACGATCAGGATCGCGTCCGGCGAGACGGCCGCCGCCTGGGCGACGACGCTGCCCACGATGCCGGCGTTCTTGGCCAGCAGGTCGTCGCGGCTCATCCCTGGCTGGCGGGCGAGGCCCGACGTCACGACGACGATGTCGGAGCCCGCGGTGTCCGCGTAGTCGTTGGTGCCGGTGACCCTCGCGTCGTGCCCAACCACGGGCGCCGCCTCGGCGAGGTCGAGGCCCTTGCCCTGCGGGAGCCCTTCGACGATGTCGACGAGGACGACATCCGCGAGGCCGGCCTCGGCGATCCGCTGGGCGGTGGTGGCGCCGACGTTTCCGGCGCCGATGACGGTGACCTTGTTGCGAGCCATGTCGCGCGGAACCTCCAGGGACGGGCAGGGACGATTCAGTTGCCGGTGGCGTGCAGGGCGCCGATCAGCCCTCGCCCGGGGCGGACATCCTGATGTCGCCGTGGTCCTCGTGGACCTCGATCGGGCCGGCGTGCCGGATCGCGTCGCTGACGCCGTCCGCATACCGCGTGAAGTTCTCGTGGAACATCGTCGCCAGCTTGCGGGCCGCCGCATCGTAGGCGATCGGGTCCGCCCACGTCGCACGCGGGACCAGCACGGCGTCGGGCACGCCGGGGACGCTGACCGGGACCGCGACCCGGAAGATCGGGTCCTCGACGGTGGCGACGCCCTCGAGCTCGCCGTTGATCGCCGCGCGGACCATGTTGCGCGTGTGGTCGATCGGCATCCGCTCGCCGGTCCCGTACGGGCCGCCGGTCCAGCCCGTGTTCACGAGCCACACGGGGACGTCGAACCGCTCGAGGCGGTCGACGAGCATCGCCGCGTACTCGCCCGGGTGGCGGGGCAGGAACGGGGCACCGAAGCCCGCCGAGAACGTCGCGGTGGGCTCCCGGACGCCGACCTCCGTGCCGGCCAGCTTGGCGGTGTAGCCGCTGATGAAGTGGTACGCGGCCTGCTCACGGGTCAGCCGCGAGATGGGCGGCAGCACCCCGAACGCGTCGGCGGTCAGGAACACGATGTGGCGCGCGCCGGGGGCGATCCCCGTCGGGTCCGCGTTGCCGATGTAGTTGAGCGGGTACGCGGCGCGGGTGTTCTCGGTGAACCGCTCCGAGTCCAGGTCGAGCTCGCGGGTCAGCGGGTCGATGTCGACGTTCTCGAGGATCGTCCCGAACCGCTTCGTGGTCGCGAAGATGTCGGGCTCGTACATCGGCGACAGCCGGATCGTCTTGGCGTAGCAGCCCCCTTCGAAGTTGAAGGTGTAGCCGTCACCCCAGCCGTGCTCGTCGTCGCCGATGAGGCTGCGCAGCGGGTCGGCCGACAGCGTCGTCTTCCCCGTGCCGCTGAGGCCGAAGAAGATGCACGCGTCGCCGCTCTCGCCCACGTTGATCGAGGAGTGCATCGGCAGCACGCCCTCGTCGGGCATCAGGTAGTTCATCACGGTGAACGCGGACTTCTTGATCTCGCCCGCGTAGCGCGTCCCGACGATGATGATCTCCATCCGCTTGAGATGGAGCAGGATCGCGGTCCCGGTGCGGGTGCCCTCGGTGGCCGGGTCGGCCTCGAAGCTGGGCACGTTGATGATCGTGAAGTTGGGCTCGAACGTCGCCAGGTCCTCGCGCGGCGGCCGACGGAACAGGTTGCGCGCGAAGACGCTGGCCCACGCGGTCTCGGTGTAGACACGGAGGCTCCGGCGATGGTCCGGATGGGCGCCGATGTACAGGTCCTGGGCGTACAGCTCGCGGTCCGCGAGGTAGGTCATCAGCCGGCCGCGCAGGCGGTCGTAGTTGGCCTCGCTGAGCTCCTGGTTGACCTCGCCCCACCAGACCTTGGACGCGCTCGACGGCTCGCGGACGATGAACTTGTCGCGCGGCGAGCGGCCGGTGTGCTGGCCGGTCCGGACGACGAGCGGCCCGTCGGCGGCGATCACGCCCTCGTCGGCGGCGATCGCGCGTTCGTAGAGCTCGGCGACCGAGAGGTTGGTCAGGACGTTGCCGCCGAGCCTGGGCGTTGGGGCGGGCCTCGTCATCGTCACGATCGGATGTCCTCGACTGCGCCGCGGGCGACACGCGCCCACGGGGGTTCGCTGACCGGCCGCGCGTGACGGGCGCAAGGCCCGGGAGTCGGCTTCCACAGTCAAGGTTGCGATTCGGTTTCGGCGATTGTAGCCGTCCATCCGTCAGGCGGCCAGCCGCCGATGGTCACGGTTCCGTGACGGCTGCCTTGCGGTTCTCGCGGTGCGAGCGCCGGGGTGACACCGACCCACCTGGTGCTCCACGATGCGGCGATGACGCGAGGATCCAGCCCCACGCTCATCGGGCGACGTGACGACCTCGACCGGCTCCGCGCGGCGACGGCCGCGGCGCGCACGAGCGAGCGAGTCGTCGTGCTCGTGAGCGGCGAGGCCGGGATCGGCAAGAGCCGGCTGATCGCGGAGCTCGCAGGTTCGGCGACCGGAGATCCGCCGGGCGAGCGACCGGTCCGGGTCCTCCACGGCGGCTGCCTCGAGGTCGGCGAGACGCTCCCCTACCTCCCGATCCTCGAGTGGCTCGGCGGGCTCGCACACGAGGGTGGCGACGTCGGCGCCGAGGCGGCGAGCATCCACGACCTGTTCGGCGGCCTGGCGGACGCCTCGGTCGGAGACGCCGCACCGGGTCGCTCTGTGCAGCTCCGGCGGCTGGGCGACCTGCTCGCCCGAGTCGCCGCGGATGTCGACGTCGTCGCCGTCATCGACGACCTCCACTGGGCCGATCGCTCGACGCTCGACGTGGTCACCTTCCTCGCGCGCCGCCTGGCGCGAAGCGGCGTTGTCCTCGTGCTGGCCTTCCGCTCCGACGAGCTGCATCGCCGGCACCCCCTCACGCCGGTCCTGGCCGGTCTCGAGCGGCACGCGACCCTGGACCACGTCCGGCTCGTCGCGCTGGACGACGCCGCCGTGACGGCCCAGGTTGCCGCGATCGCCGGCGTGACGGTGGACGCCGCCGAGGCCGCGCGTGTCGTGGCGCTCGCGGACGGGAACCCGTTCCATGTCGAGGAGCTGCTCGCGCTCGAGGGCAACGGTCCACTGCCGTCGTCGTTGCGCGACGTGTTGATCGCCCGGCTTGACCGGCTTGACGATGTGACGATCGACGTCCTCCGGGAGGCCGCCGTGATCGGCAGGCGGGTCGATGCCGGACTCCTGACGTCCATCTCGCGCTCGGGCGCGGAGCAGGTCGATGCGGGGCTCCGCAGCGCGGTCGAGGCGCGGATCCTGGTGTCCGACGCAGACGGACGTCACTACCGTTTCCGGCATGCCCTGCTGCGCGAGGCGGTCTACGACGATCTGCGTCCCGTCGACAGGATCGGGCTCCACCGACGGATCGCCGAGATCCTCGCCGCAAGCCCTGACCTCGCCGACCCGGTGCCGGTCGTCGCGCTCGCGGAGCTTGCACGGCACTGGCTCGGCGCGCGTTCCGAGCCCGAGGCGTTCGCGGCGCTGGTAGAGGCAGGGCGAGCGGCGTTGACCGCGATGGCCTGGGCCGAGGGGCGGCATGCCTACGAGGAGGCGCTCGCGCTCTGGGACCGGGTTCCCGATCCGGGAGCGGTGGGTGTACCGCGGTCGCGCCTGCTGCAGGATGCGGCCGCCATGGCCTGGTACGTGGGCGACACGCGCGCCGCCCTCGAGCTCAACCGGCGGACACAGGCCGAACCCGATGTCCGCGCCGACCTGCGCCGGCTCGGTCGACTCATCGACCATGAGGCGTGGTACGTGCTCGAAGGCGGCGACGTCGAACGTGCGCGCGAGCTCGGCGCCGAGGCCGTGCGGATCATCCCCGCCGAACCGCCCTCATTCGAGCGATCGATGGCCCTGGGAACGTTGGGCACCCAGTCGCTCGGCGTGGGACGAGTGCTCGAGGCGCGAGCTCGCCTCGAGGAGGCGCTGGCCATGGCTCGCTCGATCGGCAACGTCCAGGCCGTGACGGCGAACCTCGCGTTCCTGGCGATGACCTATGCCGACCTTGGCCTCGTCGAAGCCGCGACGGCGGCGATCGCGGAGGCCCAGGCGGCGCTGGCGGTCACGGCGACCGAGGATCACTTCTTCGCCGTGACGACGATCGGGCCGTGGGTCCACATCGCGATGGGCGACTACCCCGCCGCCCTCGCATTCAGCGTCGAAGCGATGCGGCTGTCGGTCGACCGGGGCATGGATTTCGGCGGCGGACGCTGGCTGACGGCTCCCCGTGCCGAAGCCGAATACCGGCTCGGCGAATGGGACGCCGCGCTGCGAACGGTCGCAGCGTCGGAGATCTACGTCGAGGCCCCAAACCCGGAGACCGTGCTGCAGGCGGTCGTCGGGCGGGTGCTGGCCGGCCGGGGCGACATCACGGCGGCTCGGTCAGCGATCGATCGTGCGATCGGGTTCGCGCGCACGCCGATGATCGACGAGAGCCTGCCGGTCGGCATCGCGGGCGCGATCGTCGAGCTCCTGGCCGGCGACGCCGATGCCGCGGGTCGTCGACTCCGACCCGCGGTCGAGGCCTGGGGCCGATCCGACTCGCTCCAACTGCGAGCCGAGCTTGCGCACGCCGCGGCCTGGACGGCGACCGCGATGGCTGAGCACGCGGGCCGCCGCGGCGATCCGGGCGACGACCTGGCCGCTCTCGCCCGGTCCGTCGTCGACGAAACGCGCGAGCTCGGCCGGGTCCGGGACGGCATCGATCCCCTGTTGGACCTCGCCGCGGCGTGGCTGTCCCGCCGCGACGGGGACGACGACCCGGTGACCTGGGCGCACGCGGCCCGCGAGCTGGAGCGGATCGCCTACCGGCCGCTCGCCGCGACGGCCCGCCAGGGAGAGGCCGAGGCCAGGTTGCGGCGCGGTGACCACGCAGCCGCCGCGCTCGCGATCCGCGCCGCGCTGGCACATGTCGACGCGATGGGCGCGACGGCGATGCGCGAGCCGCTCGTGCGCCTGGCCCGAACCGCCCGGATCACCCTCGACCCCGACGGCGCCGTCCCCGACGGAGCCGAACGAGACGCGAGCGCGGCGCCACCCGACCCCTGGGGCCTGTCGGCCCGCGAACGCGAGGTGCTGGGCCTGGTGGCCGACGGACGGACCAACCGCGAGATCGGGGATGCGCTGTTCATCAGCACCAAGACTGCCTCGGTCCACGTGACCCACATCCTGACCAAGCTCGGCGTGTCGAGCCGGACCGAGGCCGCGCTGCTCGCGGCGCGGGCGGGCATCGACGGGTCGGCGCCGGAACCTGACGGCGGAAGAGGGACGTCCTAGGCCGTGTCCAGCGCCTGGGCCAGGTCCGCCACCAGGTCCTCGGCGGCCTCGATCCCCACCGACAGCCGCACGAGGGAGGGATCGACCGCCAGCGCCGTTTCCGTGACCGACAGGTGCGTCATCGCCGCCGGGACCTCGATCAGCGACTCGACGCTGCCCAGCGACTCGGCGAGCGTGAACAGCCTGACGGCCTCGCACACGACGCGCGCCCGATCCGCGCCGCTGCGGCCCTGCCGCCCGCCGTCCGCCGGCATGAACGAGACCATGCCGCCGAACGCCGGCGTCCCCGCCAGCCGCATCTGTCGCGCCGCGATCTCGTGCCCGGCGTGCGCATGGCGGCCATCGGCCAGCCCGGGGTAGCCGACCCAGGCCACGTCGTCGCGTCCGGCGAGGAACCGGGCGACGGTCATGGCGTTGGCGCAGTGGCGCTCCATGCGCAGGGCCAGGGTACGGATGCCGCGCAGCACGAGGAAGCAGTCGAACGGGCCAGGAACGCCGCCCATCGCGTTCTGCAGGAACCGCAGCCGCTCGGCGACCGCATCGTCGGCCGTGACCGCGATGCCGAGGATGGCGTCCGAGTGGCCCCCCAGGAACTTGGTCGCGGAGTGGAACACGACGTCGGCCCCCAGCTCCAGGGGACGTTGCAGGGCAGGCGACGCGAACGTGTTGTCGACGACGATCAGCGGCCTCGCCCGACCCGCCTGAGCGGCGCGGTCGCGGACGAGCGCGGCCGATGCGGCGATGTCGGTGACCTTGAGCAGCGGGTTCGACGGCGTCTCGAACCACACCAGGCGGGTCTGCTCGGAGAGCGCCTCCCACAGGGCGTCCGGGCCGCTCGCGAGGTTGACGTAGCGCGCCTCGCCCGCGCCCCCGGGGCGATGGACACGCTCGAAGTAGCGGTACGTGCCGCCATAGACGTCGTCGCCGACGACGATCTCGTCGCCCTGGGCGGCGAGCTGGGCGATGGCCGCCGTCGTCGCCGACCCGCTCGCGAAGGCGATGCCGTGACGGCCGCCCTCGAGATCCGCGACGGCGCGCTCGAGCCGCTCGCGGGTGGGGTTCTGGCTGCGTGCGTACTCGTACCCGTTGCGGGGCCGCCCGACGCCGTCCTGGGCGAATATGTCGACGTCTGGTAGATCGGCGGGGACACCGCCCCGGTGGCCTCGTCGGGTTCGGCGCCGGCGTGGACCGCGCGCGTGGCGAAGGCGTCGCGCGGCCTGCGGTCGGGCGGATCGGCGTCCTGCATGCGCCGATCATCGCATCGTCGCCACCGGTTTTGAGGTAGGCGGTCCACCGTCTTTAAGTCGTTGCCCGATGGCCGAGCGGTGCCCTTAGCCCGATTGTCGGGGCACGCCCGGCGTCCGCCGGTGCCCACGAGGACAAGACCATGCGCCCCACGAGCACGGTCGCCGCGGTTGGCCTGTTCATCGCCGAGGACCGCGCCAGGCGCGACCGCCAGGCCGCCGACACGCGACGCCGCCTCAACGCACAGCCCGATGTCGATCCCGATCCCGTCCCGGCCAGCTCGGGGCCCGGACGACGGTCCGTCGTCGGCCGCCTCGCCGGCGCCTTCCACGTCCGCCTCGCGAGGCCGCTCGCCTAGTGCGCTCAGGCGCGTCCGTGGGCGAGGAACTCGAGCAGGTCGAGCTTGGTCACGACGCCCGCCGGACGTCCACCGCGGATCACGAGCAGGGCCGTCGCGTCCCCTGACAGCAGCCCGAACGCCTCGTCGACCGTCGCGGCCACGTCGAGGGTCGGGAGCGGCCGGTCCATCACCTCGCCGATCGTCCGCTCGACGATCTCCGGGTTGCGGTACGCGCGGTCGAGCAGGCTCCGCTCGCCGACCGAGCCGACGATCCCCGCCAGGTCCGACCCGTCGGCGTGTTCGGACACGGGCAGCTGGCTGATGCCGTATCGCTGGAGCAGGTCGATCGCGGAGCCCACGAGGTCCGTCGTCCGGGCGAGCACCACGTCGGGCATCGGCCGGCCATGGTGGCGCTCCTCGAGCAGCTCGCCGACCCGGACCACCGCGCCCGTCGTCGGCAGCAGGCTGTTCGCCCGCATCCACTCGTCGTTGTAGAGCTTCGAGAGGTAGTTCCGGCCGCCGTCGGCGAGGATGACGACGATGACCGCGTCGGGCGCCGCGTCGGGCTCCTCCCGCATGACCCGTGCCGCCTCGTCGAGCGCCGCCAGCATCGCGGTCCCGCACGACTCGCCGGCCAGGATCCCCTCCTCGCGCGTGATCCGGCGGGCCATCGCGAAGGCGTCGCGATCGGAGACGCGGACCCATCGGTCGACCGACGAGCGATCGTACGTGCCCGGGAAGAAGTCCTCCCCCACCCCCTCGGTCAGGTACGGCCGCGCCGTGTCGCCCGACAGCACGCTGCCCTCGGGGTCGGCGCCGATCACCCGCAGCGCCGGGTTCTGCGCCCTGAGGTACCGGGCGATGCCGCTGACCGTGCCGCCGGTGCCGACCGACGCGACGAGATGGGTGATGCGACCGGCGGTCTGCGCCCAGATCTCGGGGCCGGTCGTGCGCTCGTGCGCCTCGGGGTTGGCGGCGTTCCAGTACTGGTCGGGCTTGAACGCGCCCGGGAATGTCGCGCGCCAGGCGGGCCGCGACGGAGTAGTAGCTCTCCGGCGACTCGGGGGCGACGTTGGTGGGGCACAGGACGACCTCGGCGCCGTACGCGCGCAGGAGCGCCTGCTTCTCCGACGACTGCTTGTCGGCCATGACGAAGATGCAGCGGTAGCCCTTGAGCGCCGCAGCGATGGCCAGGCCGTGGCCGGTGTTGCCGGACGTCGGCTCGATGATGGTGCCGCCCGGCTTGAGCAGGCCCGCGCGCTCGGCCGCCTCGATCATCGGCAGCCCGATCCGGTCCTTGACCGAGCCGCCCGGGTTGAGCATCTCGAGCTTCGCGAGCAGGAGCGGCCGGCGGTCCTCGGGTCCCAGGTCCCGGGTCAGCCGCGAGATGCGGACCAGCGGCGTGTCGCCCACGAGGTCGAGGATCGAGTCGGCGTACTGCATCGGCCGCGAGGATACCTGCCGCCGGGCGCGCTCCGCGGCCCGGCCGCCCGCCGCACCAGGGCCCGGGTCAGGCCTCGTCGCGATCGAGCCGGCCGGGACGAAGCAGCAGCCAGGTGAGCCGGTTGCGCAGCCGCCGGGGATGACCGGGCGGGTCGACGGTGCCCGGGTACAGGGCCTCGACGGCCGGGCCGAGCACGGCCTCGAACCGGGCCGTCAGCCGGCGGGCGAGCTCGAGCTCCGCGCGCGAGCCCTCGGGCGGGAGCGTGCCGTCCCAGCCCTCCCCGAGCAGCTCGCGGGGGCTGGTGGGCGGCAGGATGCGCGACGCCATGCGGCGGCCGACGTACAGCTCCTCGGTGCCCGCGAACGCGAGCGGCACGATCGGCGCGCCGGTCCGGAGCGCGATCAGCGCCGCCCCGTGGCGGAACGGGCCGATCCGACCCGCCGGGCCGCTCACGGTGCCCTCCGGCATCTGGACGAAGACCGCCCCGTTGCGCGTCACGGCGCGGGCCGCCGCCACGTGGCTGTCGACGCCGATGCCGCCGCGCCAGACCGGCAGCAGCCCGCCCACGCGGTGGATCAGCCGCTCGCGCCAGCGGGAGGTGAACGTCGACGGCGCGCTGCCGAGGAACCAGCACCGCGGCTGCTCGGGCAGGGCGTGCATCACCACGAACGGGTCCATCCAGCCCCGGTGCGCCGCCCCGATCAGGAGGTAGCCGCCGGACCGCGGCAGGAGCTCCCGGCCGGTCGCGTCGATGTGGAACCGGAACAGGCCGAAGATCACGAACCGGGCGACGAGCCGCAGGAACCGGTACAGCAGCGAGGCCCTGGCCTCGGGCTCGCGACCGAGCCACGCCAGTCCCTCGGCGCCGCCGTCCTTGCGCGCCTTCGCCAGGGCCTCCGGCGAGAGCCTCGATGGCGGCGGCCGGCGTCGCGCCGGCGTCGCGGGCTCGCCGTCAGGCGGGTCGGTCTCCGGGCTCCTCGCCGGCTCCGGCGGCGTCGCCGGGCTCGTCGTGTCCTTCGCCACGTCCTGGGTCCTCCGCGGCGGGTTCGCCACCGGCCTCGTGCGTCCCCGGCCCGCCGTCGGCGTCGGCGGCGTCGATCCCGGCGGCGCCATCGTCGTCGGCTTCGTCGGCTCTCGTCGGCTTCGGCACGTCGTCGTCTTCGGCTCGTCGTCGTCCTCGGCCTCGTCGGCTCGTCGGCCTCGTCGCCTCGGCCTCGTCGTCCTCGATCCACTCCTCGTCGTCGAGGAGCTCGTCCTCGGGCGGCGGCGGGTCGCCCCAACGCTCGACCGTCGATCCCGGCCGGTGTCGCCAGGCGAGGACGATCAGCGACAGGACGATCACGACGATCGAGACGACCATCGCCGTCGGCAGACCGAAGAACGTCCAGTTGTTGACGCGCAGCGTCTCGAGCGCGAACCGGACGGCCGCGTACCAGATGAAGAAGATCAGGATGAGGTCCCCGGGCCGCATCCGGCTCCCGAATCGGCGGGCGATCCACAGCAGCGTGATCGCGCCGATGGCGCCGCTCAGCGACTCGTACAGGAACAGCGGCTGGAAGCCGGTGGTCGCCTCGGGGTAGAGCGTGCACGGGTACTCGACGACGCGGTGGGCGCAGTCGATCGCGATGCCCCACGGCAGGTTGGTCGGCGGCCCGTACAGCTCCTGGTTGAAGAAGTTGCCGAGGCGCCCGATCGCCTGCATCACGAACAGGCCGGGCGCGATGACGTCCGCCCACTTCGCGAACGACTGGTGCCAGCGGCGGGTGATGTACCAGGCCGCGATGGTGCCGGTGATGATCCCGCCGTAGACGCCCAGGCCCGTGTAGGGCGGCAGGAAGATCTTGATCGGGTCGTCCTTGTACAGGACCCACTGATCGATGACGTGGTACAGCCGCCCGCCGATCAGCGCCGCGACCGCGACGATGATGATTCCGTTGTCGACGAGGCGGGCGTCGAGCCCGCGCCGGCGCGCCTCGCGGGTGATCACGATGTACGCGACCGTCAGCCCGACGGCGTAGCAGACGCCGTACCAGTAGACCGGCACCGGGCCGAGCTGGAACGCGATCGGGTCGGGGGTGAGCGCGATCAGCGCGAGCACCGGGACGAGCGCCGCGAGGGCGGGGGTGAAGGGCATGGCGCGCAGCGTACAGCCCGGCCGCGGGTGCGCGTCGTCTCGGCTATCCTCGGCCGCGATGCACGGTCATCCCACGATCCCGTCCGGCCGCCGATGAGCGCAGAGTTCAACTGGTGGCTGCTGATCGTGGGCGTCGTCGCCGGCGCGGCGCTCACCTGGCTGGTCGTCGCCGACTCGAGCCGCCGCGAGCGGGAGGTCGGCGAGCGAGAGCTGCCGGCCGAGGCCGCGTGGATCGCGAAGTCGTCAGGCGAGCCCGCGGTCGACGCGGACACCGCCGAGCGCGTCCTGCGCGCCCATCGCCGCTATCTGGGCTTCCCGCCGCCCGACGTGCTCGTGGCGCCCGAGGAGCTCGAGGTGCTGCAGCAGGGCCGCGTGCCGGGTCCGGAGACGGGCGCGGAAGCGGGGCCAGCGCCTGCAGGCCCCGGCACGGCCCAGCCGATGGCGACGGTCACGCCGCCCGACCTGCCGCCGGAGCGTGGAGCCCCGCCGGCCTGACGACCGCCGGACCCGCCGGGCCCGATCGTGCCTAGAGGCTGCCGGTGAGGACCGGCTCGCCCGCGGCGTCGGGCGTGTTGAGCGACACGCCGAACGTGGCACCGGCGGGCAGGTTGTCGAGGCCCTCGACCGGTCCGGCCCAGGTCCAGACGTCGCCCACCCAGTACATGCGGCCGAGCCGGTGGCGTTGCCCGTCGACCTCGACCCAGCATCCGTATTCCTCGTTGCTGGCCTCGGGCTCGAGCCCGGTGGCGACCGCCACGAGCTCCCCGGTGTCGGCCGAGAATGCCAGCGTGCCGGCCGCGTCACCGCCGGCGGCGTCGGCACGAGCTGCACCTGCTCCGCGTCGGGCTGCGCGTGGATCCGGACGGCGGTGGTGGTGGCGTCGCTCAGGATCGCGACCTCCTGGGCGCTGGCATCGAGGTCCGACTGCTTCGCGGCACCGCCGGCAGCGTAGCCGATACCGACGGCGATCACGACCGCCGCGGCGACCGCGAGCAGCGCGAGACCGCGGCGCGCCGGTCGGCGGGTCGAGCCCGCCGGCACGGCAGCAGCCGCCGAGGCGCCAGCCGCCGAGCCGACCGGGGCCGGCAGGACGGTGATCGACGGCGGGAGCGCGGCGGGCGCAGACGCCGGCTCGGCCGCTCCGGTCGGCGACCGGTCTCGACCCACGGCCCGCACGAAGGCGAGCGTCCGCTCGCGCAGCGCCGGGTCCGGCTCGGCGCTGATGACGTCGCGCGCGACGGCCGCCGTCCGGCGGATCCGCACCAGCTCCGACGCGCACGACGGACAGCCGGCCAGGTGGCCGGCGACGGCGGCGGCGTCAGGCGTGTCCCCGGCCATCAGCCGGTCCAGGCCCTCGGGCTCGGCCGCCGCGATCTCGATGCGCTCCAGCGCCTCAGCGTGTTCCATCACCATCCATCTCGGGGCTCACCGCTCCGGCTGCCGACCGGCATGTGGCCCCCTTCCAGTGCGACCCGCAGGTGGGCGAGGGCCCTGCGTGTGCGCGTCTTCACGGTACCGAGCGGCCACTCCAGCCGTTCGGCGATCTCCACCTGCGTCAGCCCCTCGCGGTACGCAAGCACGATCACGACTCGTTCGGGCTCCGGCATCTCCGCCAGCGCCGCGCCGACCGCCGCCCGGATGTCGGCGGCCTCGACGGCCGCCTCGGGGCTCGGGTCCTGGACGGCGCCGCCCAGGACCACCGCGGCCGATCCGAACCGGTCGAGGTCGCCATCGGGCTCGTCGCCGTCCCCTCGACCCGCGAGCGAGACCAGCGGTGGGCGTCGGCCCGCCGCCCGCAGCCGGTCGACGGTCCGGTTGCGGGCGATCGTCCGCAGCCACGTCGCGAGCGACGCGAGCGACGGATCGAACAGCTCGGCGCGGTTCCAGAGAGCCAGGAATGTCTCCTGCACGACCTCCTCGGCGACCTGACGGTCGCTAGTCAGCCGGAGCGCGACGGCGTGGACGCCGTCGACATGCCGGTCATAGAGCGCCGCGAGGGCCTCCTCCGAGCCGTGAGCCACCGCCCGGACAAGCGTGGCGTCCTCGGACTCGCCGTCCCGGCGCTCCGTCATGCCTTACGCGCCCTCGTCCCGCGCGGTTTCGCCGGCCGCCTCGGCGGCCACGGCCAGCGGCAGCGGCCGGCCCTCGAAGCCCGTGCTGAACACGACGTCGGTCTCGGTCGAGAACACGTGCTCCGTGGTCTGGACGCGACGCACGATCGAGCCGAGGTGCTCCATGTCGCGGGCCCGGATCTTGAGCAGGTAGTCGGCCTCGCCCGCGATGTAGTGGCACTCCTCGATCTCGGGGATCGCGGCGAAGTCCGGCGTCAGGTCGCTCGACACGGTGCCCGGGGCCTGCGTCACCCAGGTGAAGGCGAGGACGCCGAGGCCGACGGCCATCGGGTCGACATCCGCGGCGTAGCCCCGGATCACCCCTCGCGACTCGAGCTTCTTGACCCGCTCGTGCGCCGAGGGGCCGGCCATGCCCAGGTCGGCCCCCAGCTCGGCGTAGGAGCGCCGGCCGTCGGCCTGGAGGAGCGACAGGACTCTCGCGTCGGTCTGGCTGATCGATCCGTTCTTGGTCACGTGATCCCTGTTCATTAGGGCGATCGTTTGCTCGACCTATGATTCGTAGGATAGAATGCCGAGGCAAGGGTCATTGGGACGTCGACCCCGCCGGATCGGCCGGTGGGTCCGGTCAATCCGGTCCGCGGCAGTTCTGGAAAAGGAGGGTGCACGACGATGGCTATCGTTGCCGTGTTCGCGCTCCTCGCGCTGTTCTCGATCATCAGCATCGTCTTGAGCGCCGAGGAGCCGGATCACCTGAGCGATCCGCGCCACAGCCCGTACCTGTGGACGATGCTCGGTCGCCGCTAGGCGCGACCCACAGCCTATCCCATCGATGCCCCGGCACCCGCCGGGGCATCAGTGATTCGTGGCGCGGCTCGTCACCACTCCCCGTGCGGCCGATGTCGCAGCCCCGGCAGCGCCCCCGCCGGCAGGTGGGCCTCGAGGCAGGTCACGCCGTCCCGGCCGACCACCGCGTCGTGCGACGTGCCGGCGGGCAGCTCCAGGCGATCGCCGGCCACGAGGTCGACGGCATCGTCGTGATCGGGCAGGCCGAAGCGGATCGAACCCGACGCGCACACCAGCACCTTGTCGTAGCCATGGGCATGGGCGGCATAGCGATCGCCAGGGCCGTTCGACCAGGACCCGGCGTCGAGGCCCTCGGCCCGCAGGCGCGCGGCGGGATCGGCGGTCGCCACGCCTACCCGCCCACGGTGACGCCGATCAGCGTCCCGACCGCGAACGTGACCGCCGCCGCACCCGCCCCGATCGCGAGCTGGCGGAAGCCCGAGAACAGGACGCCGCGGCCGGTCAGGAGGCTGACGCCGGCGCCCACCAGGAACAGGGCGACCAGGCTCAAGGCCAAGGCTGACCACGAACGCGGTCGTCCCGTCGAGCACGAGGTACGGGATCACCGGGATCACGGCGCCGACGGCGAACGCGAGGAACGAGCCGATCGCCGCGCCCCAGGGGCTGCCGAGCTCGTCCGGATCGAGGCCGAGCTCCTCGCGCACGAGGGTGTCGAGCGCGGTCTGCGGGTCGCGGAACATCCGCTCGGCGATCGCGTCCGCCTCCGCTCGCGAGAACCCCTTGGCCATGTACAGGGCGGCCAGCTCGCGCTGCTCCTCGTCGGGCATCGCCTCGAGCTCGGCGCGCTCCAGCTCGATCTGTCGCTCGAACAGCTCGCGCTGGCTCTGCATCGAGATGTACTCGCCAGCGGCCATCGAGAAGGCGCCCGCGAGCAGGCCCGCGATCCCGGCCAGCAGGATGAAGTCCGACTGGCCCGAGGCGCCCGCGACGCCCATCACCAGGGACAGGTTGGACACCAGGCCGTCCGAGACCCCGAAGATGATCGCCCGCAGCGTCCCGGAGCGGGCGCTCCGGTGCCAGCGCTCGCCGCCGGCGATCGCCTCCGGGGCCCGCGCACGGCCGGCGTCGACCGACGGGTGATCCGACGCCGTCACGAGGCCGACCGCGGCGGCGTGCCGCTCCTCGCGCGCCCGGCCGTTGCCGTTGGTCTCGCCGTCGAGGCGCCGCCAGATCTCGGCGTGCTCACGCTCGTCGGCGGCGATCGCCTCGATGTCCGGGCTGTCGCCCTGGGTGTCGTACAGCGCCTCCTCGTCGCCCTCGAGCGCCTTGACGAGGTCGCTGACCGCCCGTGTCCCGAACACGCGCGCGGTCAGGATGATCAGCCGCACCCGGGCGCGCGGCCGCCCGGCAGGGGGCACGGTGGCGCCCATGTCGCGCAGGCGGGTCGCCCAGATGTCCGCGTGACGCCGTTCGTTGGTCGCGATGTGCCGGAAGGCCGCCGCCCGTCGCGGATCCTTCTCGATCGTCGCGAGGCGGTCGTACAGGACGATCGCATCCTGCTCGAGCTTGAGGTTCTCCAGGCTCTGCGCGACGTCCACGCCGACAGCGTAGCGAACGTGCCCCGTAGCCGGCTGGCCTAGACTCCCGGCATGACCGGCCTGCCGCCGCTGCGCTACCTGTCGGGCGCGGACGTGACCGCCGCGATGCCGCCGCTGGAGGCGCGCCTCGGCCTCGCGGAGCAGACCCTCCGCGGGCTCGCGGGCGCGGCCGAGCTGCCGCCCAAGATCGGGGTCCACCCGAGGCCCGCGGGGTCGTTCGCCCACGCGATGCCGGCGTTCATGCCGGGGGAGGACGGCCGCGACGGCCTGGGCATGAAGTGGGTGCTCGGGTTCAACGCGAACCACGCGCTGGGCCTGCCGGCGATCCACGGGCTGCTGCTGCTCAACGATCCGGCGACCGGCGTCCCGACCGGCATCCTCGACGCCGGGCCGATCACCGCCCAGCGGACCGCGGCCATCTCCGGCGTGGCGATCCGGGCCTGGGCGCCGCCGGTCGGCGGCCGGCCGATCCGCGCCGCCCTCATCGGCGCGGGCGTGCAGGGCGGCAGCCACGTCCCCGTCCTGGGCCACGTGCTCGACGGCGTGGAGCTCGCGATCTACGACACCGATCCCGACCGGGCGGCCGGCCTCGCCGGGATCGCCCGCGGGACGCCCGGCGTGGCGGCCGCGACCGTCGCGCCATCGGCGCGGGACGCCGTCGACGGGGCGGACGTGGTCGTCAGCGCCGCGTCGTTCCTGCCGCCGCCCGAGCGCCAGACGATGACCAACGCGTGGCTCTCGCGGGATGCGCTCGTCGTGCCGATCGACTACGCCACCTACTGCGCCGCCGAGGTGGCCCGCGACGCGGCGCTGTTCGTCGTCGACCATCGCGACCAGTTCCTCGCCAACCGCGAGGCCGGCCAGTTCGACGGCTACCCGGACCCGATGGCGATGATGGGCGAGGCGCTCGCGCGCGGCGTCCCGAGACCGAGCGGACGCGTGGTCGCGACGCACCTCGGCACGGGCCTCGCCGACGTGGTGTTCGGGGGCGCCATCCTCGCGACGGCCGCGGCGATGGGGCTGGGCGTGGAGCTGCAGCGCTGACCGCGCAGGTCGTGGCCAGGGCATCTCGCTAAGCGCGGTGTTCGGGGGCTTTGCCGGCGCCTACGGCGGCGCCTGGCTGGCCGGGGCGGCGGCGGACCGGGTGCGACCGCCGACCGGCTGAGGATCGCCCGGCCGACGGGCAGGACCGGGGGCGGCCCGCCGGTACCATGGGCCGCCATGCCGCGGGATCGGAACCTCGTCACCGGCACGCTCGCGGCGATCGTCGCGGCGACGCTGTTCGGCACGCTGGGGCCGCTCGCCCGGTTCGCCGCCCAGGCCGGGGTCGAGGGCGTGGCGTTCACCTCGTGGCGCGCCACCCTCGGCGTCACGTTCCTGGTCATCCTGATCGTGGCGCGGCGCGGGGTCGGCTCGTCCGTGCGCGCCATTCAGCGCCTCGACGGCCGCGGACGGGCCGCGCTCGCGATCGCAGCGCTGATGGGCCTGTTGCTCAACGCCGCCGTGTTCACGGCCTTCGAGCGGATCCCGATCGCCCTCGCCCTGATGCTGTTCTACACGTACCCGGCCGGCGTCGTCGTGGTGGACGCGGCGCTCGGGCGCGAGACGATCACGCCGACCCGCCTCCTGGCCCTGCTGCTGTCGACGACCGGCGTCGTGCTCGTGCTCGCGGGCGGGATGGACGGCAGCGGCGGCGCGTCGATCGACCCCGTCGGCGTCCTGCTCGCCCTCGTCGCCGCGGCGGCCCAGGTGGTGTTCATCACGATCAGCCGCAACGGGTACCGGTCGGTGCCGACCGAGACGGCGACGCTGGTGATCATCGGCACCTCGATGGTCGGCGGCGCGCTGCTCGCGGTCGCCGTCGGGACAGGGGGACTCGCTGGTCGCGCCGCTCCGGTCCCTGGCGCCGTGGCCGGCCGTGCTGTTCGCCGGCGTCGCGGCGGCGGGGCTCTCGTCGCTGCTGTTCCTGACCGCGATCCGGCAGATCGGCGGCACCCGGACCGGGATCCTGATGCTGTTCGAGCCCGTCACGGGCGTGATCCTCGCGGCGCTGTTGCTGCAGGAGCCCCTGGCGCCGGTCCAGGTGCTCGGCGCGGCGCTCGTGCTCGCGGGTGCGCTGGTCCTGCAGATCCGCTCGGCGCCCGAGCGCGACGCGCTCGTCGAGGCCGGGGCGGGTCCCGTCGTCTAGTCGTCCTGGCTGGCGCCCGAGCGGGCGTCCGGGCCGGCGCCCGAGCCGGCGTCAGCGCGCCGCGGCGCGGTCGGCCTCCCACTCGGCCCGGTCGATCGCGTACTCGACGTCGCCCTCCTCGTCGCCCTCGATCCGGACCGGCCAGTCCATGACGAACGTCCGCACGAAGCGCATCCCGGACTTCTCCATCACGCGCCGCGACCCGGTGTTGACGGCCATCGTGGAGGCGTGGACGCGCCGCGCGCCGAGCTCGGCGAACGCCTTGTCGACCAGGGCGATCGACCCCTCGGTGGCGTAGCCGCGGCCCCACGCCGCCCGGACCAGGCGGTACCCGAGCTCGGGCTCGTCGTCGGGATCCTCGGCGAGCGGCCGCAGGTGGAACCAGCCGAGGAACGCGCCGGTCTCGCGCTCGATCGCCGCCCAGAAGCCGTAGCGGTCGCCGCGGTCGTAGTACGCCAGCCAGGCCGGCAGGTAGTCGTCGCGCATCTCGTCGCGGGGCGTCGGCGGGCCGCCGGTGATGTAGCGCATGACCGCCGGATCGCCGTCGAGGGCGACGAGGTCGTCGAGGTCGTCGGCGGTGAACCGGCGCAGGACCAGGCGCTCGGTCTCGAGGTACACCACGGGGACGTGACGGCCCGTCCGGCGCCGGGCGCTCGTCCATCGGCCTACTGCTCGTTGATCTCGAGCGGGCCGTCGCCCACGTCGATCGTGACCCGCCCGTCCACGATCTCGACCGGGTACACGGCGAGGGGCAGCTCGGCCGGCGGGTCGAGGGGCTCGCCGTCGGTCAGGTCGAACCGCGACAGGTGGAGCGCACAGGTCAGCGTGCCGGCGGTCAGGAACCCGCGATCGAGCTCGAAGTACTCGTGCGAGCAGGTGCCCTGGAGGGCGTGGAAGTCGCCGTTGACGTGGACGACGAGGACGGGGTCCGTGGTGTCGACCCAGACCATCCGCATCTCGCCCTCGGCGAGCTCGTCGACGCCGAGCAGGTCGATCCGGCGGCTCACGCGGTCCCGCGTCTCCGTCGTCGGCTCAGGCCGCGGCGCCGCCGGATGATCCGGCGGCCAGGCCGTCGGCCCACTTGGTCTCGAGCGCAGCCCGCAGCCGGTCCTGGGCGTCCTCGAGCGGGACCCGCGTCACGACCGGCTCGAGGAACCCGAGCACGATGAACTTGCGCGCCTCGTCGGGCGGGATGCCACGGCTCTCGAGGTAGAACAGCTGCGTCTCGTCGATCGGCCCGACCGACGACGCGTGGGCGGCCCGGCGGCAGTCCGGCTGGTCGATCTCGAGCGACGGGATCGCCACGGCACGAGCCGACTTCGACAGGTTCATGCCGAACTCGCCGAGGTAGCTGTCGGTGCCGACCGCGGTCTTCTCGATCGTGATCAGCCCCTTGAGGTAGCTCCGCGCGCGGTCGAGCAGCACGCCCTTGCTCAGCAGCTGGCCCGTGGTGTCGCGGCCGACGTGGCGCGTGTACGACGTCAGGTCGTGCAGCTGGGCTTCCGAACCGAACACGATCTCGACCTGCTCCACCCGGCTGCGGTCGCCCCTGAGCACGTTGTCGACCCGCGAGCGCACGAGGCGCCCGCCGAGCTGCGCGAGCGCCCAGCGGAGGTCGGCGTCGTCACCGAGGTCGGCGATCCGCTGCTGGAACACCACCTGGTCCGGTCCGAGCTCCTGGAGGCTCGCCATGCCGAGCCGGGCATGGGACCCGAGGCGGATCTCGGTCGTGTTGGTGAACAGCGCCTGGCCACCGGCGACGACGCCGTCGGACGGCACCAGCTCCTCGACCAGCGAGGCCTCGGCGCCATCGCCGAGCTCGACGATCGTGCGGGCGTGGATCGCGCGACCCGGGGCCCCCACCGTCCAGCGCACGACGACCGGCTCGTTGAGCACGACGCCCGCGGGCACGCGCACGACGGCGCCCTGGCTCCACGCCGCGAGGCTGAGCTGCGCGAGCTTGTCGTCGTCGGCGAGCCCCGTCGTGCCGGCGATCAGGCGGCGAGCGGTCTCGGGGTCGCGACGGACGAAGGCGTCGAGCGTCTCCACGGTGACGCCGGCCCGGCGCGCCGCGTCGGAGAGGACGATCGAGGCCTGCCGGTCCTCCTCGAACGCGGCCAGGGCGGCGAGGCCGTCGGCGGCGCGGGCGGCCGGCGCGGCGGCGGACGCGGTCGGCGCCTCGGACGCGACGACGTCCCCCAGCACGGCGGCGCGCAGGTCCACGTACGGCGTGTAGAGCCGGTTCGGCTCGACGGGCAGCGCTTCGTAGGCGAGGAGGGCGCGGCGGCGCTCGTCGGCGAGCCAGGCGGGCTCCGCTGAGGCGAGCCGCTCCACGAGGGCCGCGTCGAGCCGATAGGTCAGGTCCTGGGGTCCCGTCCGGGCCGGGCGGGGCCGCGGCGACGCCGCGGCCGAGGGGTCGGCCACCTCCGTCACCCGAGCGAGCCCTCCATCTCGAGCTTCACCAGCCGGTTGAACTCGATGGCGTACTCCATCGGGAGCTCCTTGGTGAACACCTCGAGGAACCCCTGGATGATCAGGTTCTGGGCCTCGTTCTCGGTCAGGCCGCGGCTCATGAGGTAGAACACCTGGTCCGCCGAGATCTTGCCGACCGTGGCCTCGTGGGTCATGGTCGTGTCGTCCTCGCCGATGTCGATGTACGGGTACGTGTCGCTGCGGCTCTGGTCGTCGAGCATCAGCGCGTCGCACCGGACGCTGGCGGTGACGCCGGTCGCGCCGGGCGCAACCTTGAGCTGGCCGCGGTAGGTCGCCCGGCCGCCGTCCTTGGACACGGACTTGGAGACGATCCGCGACGTGGTGTTCGGCGCCAGGTGGACGGCCTTCGCGCCGGTGTCCTGGTGCTGGCCCTTGCCTGCGACCGCGACGGAGATCACCTCGGCTCGGGCGCCCTCGCCGCGCAGGTAGATCGCCGGGTACTTCATCGTCAGCCGGGAGCCGGTGTTGGCGTCGATCCACTCCACGATGGAGTTCGCGTGCGCGTGCGCCCGCTTGGTGACGAGGTTGTAGACGTCGTTCGACCAGTTCTGGATGGTCGTGTAGCGGACCTTGGAGCCGGGCAGCGCGACGACCTCGACGACCGCCGCGTGCAGCGAGTCGGTCGCGTAGATCGGCGCCGTGCAGCCCTCGATGTAGTGGACCTTCGCGCCCTCGTCGACCACGATCAGCGTCCGCTCGAACTGGCCGGTGTTCTCGCCGTTGATCCGGAAGTAGGCCTGCAGCGGCAGCGGGACCTCGACGCCCTTGGGGACGTAGACGAACGAGCCGCCCGACCACACGGCCGAGTTGAGGGCCGCGAACTTGTTGTCCTCGGGCGGGACGACCGTGCCGAAGTGCTGGCGGAAGATCTCCGGGTATTCCTTGAGCGCCTGGTCGGTGCCCATGAACACGACGCCGATCTTCGACAGCTCCTCGCGCACCGAGTGGTAGACGACCTCGGAGTCGTACTGGGCGCCGACGCCGGCCAGGAACTTGCGCTCCGCCTCGGGGATGCCGAGCTTCTCGAACGTCGCCTTGATCTGCTCCGGGACGTCGTCCCAGGACTTCTCCTCGCGCTCGGACGGCTTGCGGTAGTAGACGATCTTGTCGAAGTCGATGTCGTCGAGCCGCCCGCCCCAGGTCGGCATCTTCCGCTTCAGGAAGTGGTCGTACGCCCGCAGCCGGAACTCGAGCATCCAGGCGGGCTCGTTCTTGAACCCGCTGATCTCCTCGACGGTCTCGCGCGTCAGCCCGCGCTTGGTCTCGCGCAGGTAGACGATGTCGTCGTGGAAGGCGAACTGGTCGCGCTCGTCCTTGACGAGGTCGCGGGTCGTGGTCATCGCTGCTCCGATCGCGGCAAGGGCGGCCGCGTGGTGGGTCGTGATCCGGGACGCCGCGACCGCACGAGCCGGGCCACGGGCTAATCCCTAGTGGAATTATCGGAATTCCCGGCCGATACGTCAACGACGCCCGCAACGCCCGATGACCGATCCTCAGTTGAAGGTCACGTGGCTGACATCGAGACTGTCGAGGATCGGCGCGACGGCTTTCTCGAACCGGGCGCCGAGGCGTCGACCAACGATTGCCACCATCAGGAGGTGGCGGTTCGTCTCCGGGCCGATGGTGGCGAGGTAGTAAGCGGGAGTTGTCCGTCGACACGACCTCAAAGGCTCCTTCCCCCCAGTGCGCAGGATCCGTCAGGATGGGGAAGCAGGTCTGCTTGGCGGGCATCGCGGCGCATTCGGGTCCTTGTTCACCGCACCTTTGGCCACATCAACCACGAATGACGTGGCGTCCAGACCCTTGCCGATGACCACCTCCCTCGGTTTGGTCACCCGAGCCGGGGTCGGCCCTCAGCCAGTCCGTGATGCCGGCGACCGTCGACGGTACGTTCGTGAGGAGGGTGCCGTCCGGCTCGACCGGGATCACGTCACGCCAGAAGAAGCAGTCCGCTGTCGGGAAAGTCGGGATTGTTGCAGGTTGAACTCGCCGGCGTCCTGCTCCGTGCTGTTCCAGCCATCGGGGATGGACATCGTCAGGCCGGGCAGGAACGCCCAGCGACCGTACGTCTGATAGGTCCCGGCCGTGAACTGGCAGGGCCGGCCCGGAGCGTCGCACTGGCCGGGAGCTCCAGGCACCCGATCCTGAGGACCGGTCCAGATCGGGATCGGCGTCGATTCGGCCCGGGCGGACGGCTGGATCGAGGGAGCGGTCGATGACCTCGAGGACGACGGATCGGCGGCAGCCGTGAGCGTGATCGACGGGCTGGAAACGGCGACCGGTGACGCGGTCGTGAGGACCGCGCCGCCAGTGCACGCCGCCGCCATCAGGGCGAGGGCGACGACGCAAGACCGCCAACCGCGCTCTGGCTGGGCGTGTCGGATTGGAGAGTGTCATCTCTCAGTTACCGCTGCCCGGGGTCGTACAGCTCCGCGGACGCGCTGTCTCCGCCGGCCACCAGCACCCTGCCATCCGGCAGCAGGGTGGCCGTGTGGCCCGCGCGCGCCAACCCAAGGCTCGCGGTGGCCGTCCAGACTCGAGTGCCGGGGTCGTACAGCTCGGCCGAAGCCCTCATCTCGTTGCCGCCGTTGAAGCCGCCGACCACGAGCACATTGCCATCGGCCAGCAGCGTTGCCGTCCAGCCGCCGAAGCGGGTCGCGACCATCTTTCCGACAGCCGTCCAGGATCCGCTGGTCGGGTCATACACCTCAGCGGAGGCCGTTGTCTTGCTGCCGCCATGGGAGTTGCCGCCCGCCACGAGCACCGTCCCATCGGACAGCAGCGTGGCCGTCTGCCCCACGCGGATCCGGCCCATGTTCCCCGTGACGCTCCACTTTCCGGTGCGCGGGTTGTACAGCTCGGCCGTGTGATAACCGAAGTCGCGGCCGTTCGGCGGGCTGCCCGCCACGAGCACCCTGCCATCGGGCAACGATGTTGCCGTGAGATCAGAGCGTGGTGTCTCAAGGCGCCCTGTAAGGGTCCAGGTCCCGATGCTCGGGTCGTAGAGCTCGGCAGAGCGCGGGTCGCCGTAGGTGCTGCCCACCACGAGCACCTGGCCATTCCCGAGCAGCGTGGCGGTGTGACGTCCGCTGCCCCCGGGCATGTCCCCGGTCGTCGTCCACGTCCCGGTGCTCGGGTCATAGAGCTCTGCTGTGGCCAGCGGGTTCTCAATGCCGCCCCCGCCGTCGCTACCGCCGGCCACCAGCACCGTGCCATTCTGAAGCAGGGTCGCGGTGTGGCCGTCGCGGGCACCCTGCATGCTCCCGGTCGCGCTCCAGGTTCCGCTGGCCGGGTCGTAGAGCTCGGCCGAGTTCGCTGACAGGCCTCCTGGGCCGATGTTGCCGCCCGCCACGAGCACCTTGCCGTCGGGCAGCAGCGTGGCCGTGAAGTTGCTCCTGGCCTCGATCATCGCGCCGGTGGCGGACCACCCGGGCGCCCTGGCCTGAACGGCGGACGAGCTCGGGCCGGGCGCCGCCGAGGAACTCGGTGCGGATGGCGTGGCCAGCAATCCAGCTGCCGATGGCGCCGCCGAGGGGACGGGTGCCGACGGCGGTGCCGATGCGGCCGGCCCGGGATTGGGTCGCGCGAGGATGGACCCGATGAGGCCTGCACCGATCGCCACGACGAGCGCACCTCCCACGAGCCACAGACGAGTGTTCTGTGTCATCTGCGTGTTCCTCCACGGCGCGAGCCAGGCGAACCCGGAGCGACGCCGTCGTGTCGTCTTGAGTTGGGCACGGGCAGCCCAAAGCACGCGATCCGCGAGCTCGGCCGGACCGGACTCCAGGTAGGCCTGGATCTGGCGGTCGAGGTCGTCGTCGGGCGTCATGCCGGTCGCTCCGCGCTGATGGCCCGGTCGTCTGCCTCGATGGCGGCGCGAAGGGCCCGGGTGGCATAGAAGAGGCGGGACTTGACGGTCCCGAGGGGAATCTCGAGGGCGAGGGCGATCTCTGGCTGACTCCATCCGAGGTAGTGATGGAGCACGACGATCGCCCGCTGGTCGGTCGGCAGGCGCTGGAATCCCCGATCCAGGCGATCCCGGTCGACGACGGTGGACATCGGGTCCGACTTGCCGGCGATGTCGATCGGGAGCACCCGCATGTGGGCATTCGAGCGGCGGCCCCGATCGGCCTCGAGGTAGCACTCCCGCACGAGGATGCGGGTGAGCCATGCCTCGAACAGATCGGCGTCGCGCAGCGTCGGGAGATCGCGCCAGGCGTTGACGAGGGCGGCCTCGACGGCGTCCTCGGCACGGTGAAGATCGCGCAGGATCCGGTACGCGATCGCGAGGAGCCGGTCGCCGGCGATGGCCATCAGGCCGGCGTACGCATCCTCGTCACCCTGGATCGCCCGTTCGACGAGCGTTCGATCCATGCCGGTGCTCCCTCTCGCGTCCCGAACGGGACGCTACACCCCTGATGGGAGGCGGCTCGGTCGATTGGTTCGATCTCGACGATTCCGTCGTCGCGGTCGGCGCGCCGGTCGGCGGTGGCCCGCGGGGTCGATATGCCATCATCGGGAAGCGGCCTCGTCTCGGCCGGCCGCCAGTAACGGTTGGAGGAGCTCGCGTGGACCGACTGCTGCTCGGGTTGTTCGCGATCGTCGTGGGCGCGCTGATCGCGCTGTACGGCGCGCGCGGGTTCTTCCTGCTGCTGCCGCTGCTCGGCTTCGTCGTGGGCTACCTGGTGGGCGCCCAGGTGGTCGCCAACCTGTTCGGCGACGGGGTGTTCGCGACGCTCACGAGCTGGGTCGCCGGCCTCGTCGTCGCCGTCCTGTTCGCCGTGCTCGCCGGCCTGTGGTGGTGGGCGGCCGTCGTGATCCTGTTCGGGGTGGTCGGCTACGAGCTCGGCTACGGCGTGCTGGTGGCGATCGGGTTCAACGACCCCGGCCTGCTCCCGTTCATCGCCGGGCTCGCGGTGGGCATCGTGCTGGCGGCCCTCGCGGTGGTCCTCGACGCGCCGACGCTCCTGGTGGCGCTGGTCGCCGCGTTCGGCGGCGCCGCCTACGTCGTCGCCGGGCTGTACCTGATCCTGAACCAGATCACGGTCGACCAGCTCAAGGACGGGCCCATCGGCGCCCTCAACGGCAAGCCGCTCGCGCTCGTGGCCTGGGTCGGCCTGGGCGCGATCGCGTTCGCGTTCCAGTACTTCGACACCCGCCGGGTCGGGTTCGAGACCATCGAGCGCAGCCGATACCGCTACGGCGGCTGACGGCGAACGTCGCGCCGGCGGCCGACCCGGTCGTGCCGACCGTCAGGCCCGCGCGCGACTCAGAAGAACGTCGAGCACCACGGCTCGTCGGCGGTGCGGAGCAGCGCATCGACCGCGGCGAGGGCGCCCGGGCGGTGCTCGTCCACGCCGGTCGGGATGGTCGCGTCCCGGAGCCGCGCGCCACCGAGGTACGCCGCGCCGAGGGCGGCGACCGGCAGCGTGAGGTCCGGTGAGAGATCGGTCGGCCGGCAGGTCGCGCCATCGGGCGTCGCGTCCAGCTCGACCCGGATCGGCGCGCCGGCATCGGGGTCGACGATCTCGATCACGGCGCGGCCCTCGCGCTCATACGTCCGCGCGGCCAGCGCGCGGGGCACGTCGAACAGGCGAACCCACATCCCATCACCGAGCTCGCTCGGGATCGCCGCCCGGGCGTTCGTCAGCAGCCACGGCAGGCGCTCGGACGGGCTTCGGCCCTCCGCCTTGACGGTGATCACCAGGTCGACCTCCGCGAGGAACCGCCACAGCGCGGCGTACGCCTCGTCGGTCAGCGCGTGCAGCTCGTCGATGGTGATCGTGCTCGCCGGCTGGCGATCGACGAACTGCTCCTCGCCCCGGTAGCGGGCATAGCCGTCGGGTTGGCCAGCGGCGTCGCGATGGACCGCGAGGAACCCCTTCCACGGCCGGCCCCACGGGCTGGCCCGCAGCCCGAGGTCGTCCTCCCAGCGGAAGTCCCGGCGCCGGAGCTCGCCGGGCTGCCGGGGCCGCCACGCCTCGAACACCGACCGGATCGTCGCGACGGCGTCCGCGTCGGGCGTCATGAGCTCGACGGACGACGCGGGATCGCCGTGGAACCCGGTGCGCCCGACCTGGAGCGTCCAGTTGGCGACCCTGCAGCCCGGCCCGTAGCCGAACCGGCCATAGATCGGGTACTCCGAGGCGTACAGGAGCCCGAACGCCTCGCCTCGATCCCGGATCGCCCCGTGCTCGGCCGCGGCGAGTCGGGTGAGGATGCCCTGCCGCCGATGGGTGGGCAGCACCGTGACGGCGGCGACCGCGGACGCCGGCAGCGCCTGGCCGCCGGGGACGGTCAGCTCCGTCGCCCAGGACCGGAACGTCCCGCAGATCAGGTCGCCGTCGAACGCCGCCCAGGTCCGGCCGGGCTCCCAGACGGTCGACACCTGCTCCGCGACCAGATCGCCGTCCGGGCGGTCGAGGAAGCCGGTGCCGATGGCCCGGACGTAGTCGGCGTACTGGTCGGTCCGGACGTTGCGGATCTCGATCGCCATGGCCCGACTCTACCGTGCGGCGGGGCTGCGTCGGGGCCGGATTGGGCGGGTATCCTCGGTCGGGTCGAGGACCCACGAACGGAGGCCATGGAGGCGATACCGCACGACGCCGCGCTCTTGCTGCCCGAGGGGACGCGCCTGCTGCACATCGGGCCTCCGAAGACCGGCACCACGACGGTGCAGGCGGCGTTCCATGCCGTCGCCGCCAAGCTGGCCTCCCAGGGGGTCCACTACGCCGGCCGGTCCCGCCATCCCAGGCGGGCTGTGTTCGCGGTGACCGGGCGTCGGTGGGTCGGGGGCGAACCGCCGCCCATCAGCGAGTGGACCGACCTCGTTCACGAGATCCGTTCGGCGGCCAGTCCACGCATCGTGATCAGCAGCGAGGCGCTCGCGCAGGCAGACGACGCACAGATCCGGAGGATCGTCGAGGACCTCGGCGGCGACCGCGTTCACGTCGTCCTGACCCTGCGATCGTTGGCCAGGATCCTCCCATCGTCGTGGCAGCAGTCGGTCCAGACAGGTTCCGACATCCGGTACGACGACTGGCTCGCGACGACCGTCGAGTCCGACGCGGCAGCAGGCCCGCGGTCGTTCTGGTATCGCCACCGGCACGATCGACTGGTTGAACGGTGGGCCGAGGTCGTCGGGGCGGACCACATCACGGCGATCGTCGTCGATGATCGCGACCGGTCCCACGTGCTCCGGGTGTTCGAGGACCTGACGGGCCTGCGGCCGGGCACCCTCGAGGAGCGGCCCGACCTTACGAACCGGTCCCTCACGACGCCCGAGGCGGAGGCGGTCCGCGCGTTCAACGCCGCATTCTGGAAGGCGGGCCTCGGCGTGCGGCTCCACAACCGGGTGATGCATCTCGGGGCCAGCGAGCGGATGAAGCTACGCCAACCGTCGGCCGAGTGGACGCGCATCGAGACGCCGCCATGGGCCCTCGAGCGCGCCGGCGCGATCGCCCGCGCGATCGTCGCTGGGGTCGCGGCGTCGGGCGTTCGCGTGGTCGGCGACCTCGACTCGTTGGTCGTCGCGCCCGGGTCCACGATGCAAGCGACCGTGTCGGCCACGGACGCGAGCCCCGACCACGACTGGGTCCCGTCCGAGATCGCTGGCGAGATGGCGCTCGGCATCCTGATTGCGGGGGGCTTGGCCACCGACGGCGCAGCGGCAAGCGGACGCAGGGCCCACGACCTCACAGGCGTGCCTTCTCGTGACATGGCCCGAGCCCTCGCGCAACGGACACGCGCCGCGGCCGCGCGGCGGGTGCGCCTGATGAAGCCTGGCCCCAGATGACGGAACGCCAAGTCGAGGCGTTCGCGCCGGGCGCGCCGGTGGACCGGCTCGACCACGGTTCGTCGGCGGCCGACGACGTGCGGCTGCCCGACGGCACACGACTCCTCCACATCGGCCCGCCCAAGACCGGGACGACGTCCCTCCAGTCCGCGCTGTTCGCCGCGCGCCCGGCGCTGCTGGCCCAGGGCGTGCGCCACGCCGGGCGCGCGCGCAACTCCGCCAGCGCGGCGCAAGCGATCACCGGGCGGTCGTCGATGTTCATCGGCGGCGAGGTCCCCCCGATCGCCCGCTGGGAACGCCTCCTGCACGAGGTCCAGCACGCGCCCGAGCCCCGCGTGATCATCAGCAGCGAGTTCTTCGCCGACGCGAAGCCGGACGCGATGCGGCGCATCGTCGACGCCCTCGACCCCGACCGTATCCACGTAGCGGTGACGGTCCGGCCGCTGGCCTCCATCTTCACGTCGCAGTGGGCGCAGTACGTCGCCGACGGGATGGGGGCGCCGTTCAACAGCTGGCTCGAGGCGATGCTGACGCCCGGCAACCAGCGCTTCTCGCCGGGGTTCTGGGTCCGCCACCGGCACGATGAGCTGGTCGAGCGCTGGGCGGCCGTCGTCGGGCCGGAGCGGGTCACCGTCGTCGTCGTCGATTCGGAGCGCGGCGCCGTGCTCCGCGCGTTCGAGCGCCTGCTCGGCCTCACGGTTGGCACCCTCGTGGCCGACCCCGACCTCGCGAACCGCTCGCTGACCCTGCCCGAGACGGAGGCCGTGCGCGCGTTCAACATCCAGTTCAAGCGCGCGGGCCTGCCCCGCCCGCTGCTGTCCCGGGTGATGCACTTCGGGGCGACCCGAGCGATGAAGCGCCGCGCGCCGGACCCGGCGTGGCCGGCGGTCGAGCTGCCGGCCTGGGCGCTGCCGGAAACGGCGCGCCTCGCCCGCGAGATCGCCGACGGCATCGGCCGGTCAGGCGTCCGCGTCGTCGGCGACCTCGACGGCCTCGCGCGGGTGCCGGATCCTCCCGCCCACGACGCCCCGTCCGTCGTGACCGCACCACCCCAGGTTGCGGCCGCGATGGCGATGGGCGTCCTGTTTGCGACGGGCACGGCTCGCAGCGGGGTCGATGCCGGCCCGGAGACCCGCGAGGCGGAGCTCGAACGCGTGCCGACCTACGTCCTCGGCGGCGCGGTGGTGATGCGGACGCTGCGTGGGGCCGGCCGTCGGCTCGGCAGCCTGCGCGGAAGCCGGCACGGCCGGCGTGACCGATCCGAAGGCGCGAACGCGGCACCCGGCCGGAATGCGACGTCTGGCGCGAACGCCGCATCGGGCGCGTCCGGTGGCACCCCGCCCGACGGCCGCGGCGACGCGTATGGTAGGCCGCAGTGACGGCTGAAGGGACCCCGAGGGAGATGGAGCTGACCATTAGCCCGGATCGGGCGCAGGAGCCGTCGCTGCTCGTCCCCGAAGGCTCGTTCCTCGTCCACATCGGGCCCCACAAGACCGGCACGACGTCGCTCCAGGCGGCGCTCTGGCGAGGGCGTGAGGCGATGCTCGAGCAGGGGGTGCGCCACATCGGCCCGTCCAGGAACCCCTCCAACGCCGTGCGCTCGGTGACCGGCCAGTCATCGCCCTACGCCGACGACACCCCGCCGCCGATCCGGCACTGGCGAAGCCTCGTCAAGGAGGTCAACGCCGCGCACGACCCGCGCCTGGTGATCAGCAGCGAGTTCTTCGCCTGGGCGAAGCCGGACGTCATCCGCCGGGTCGTCGACGACCTCGGCGGCGACCGCGTCCACATCGCCGTGACGCTGCGCTCGCTCGGGCGGGTCATGCCGTCGATGTGGCAGCAGAACATCCAGTCGGGGGCGGTCGGCGAGCTCGACACGTGGCTGCGGGGGCTCCTCGAGCGCCCGCCCGACAGGCCGCGGGCGCCGTTCTGGACGCTCCACCGGCACGACGAGCTCATCGCGCGCTGGGCCGAGGTGGTGGGGCCCGACCGGGTCACCGCGATCGTCGTGGACGACCGGGACCATCAGTTCGTCCTCCGGACCTTCGAACGGCTCCTGGGGCTGCGCGACGGGACGCTCGAGGCCCACCGGGACCTGGCCAACCGGTCGCTGACGCTGCCCGAGGTCGAGGCGGTCCGCGCGTTCAACGTCGCGTTCAAGGCGGAGCGGCTCGATCGCGCCCTCCACGCACGGGTCATGCGGTTCGGCGCGGCGCAGCAGATGAAGGCCCGCGAGCCATCGCCCGACGAGCCGCGGGTCGAGATGCCGTCGTGGGCGCTCGACCACGTGGACGGCATCGCGCGCTCCATGGTCGACGCGATCGCCGCGTCAGGGGTCCGGGTCGTCGGCGACATCGAGCTGCTGACCGAGCGGGTCCCGAGCCGCGCCGACGACGCGCCGATCGGCAGCGTGCCGGTGCCTCCGGTCGTCGCGGCCGCCATGACCATGGGCGTGCTGGTGTCGACCGGCGCGACGCGCGAGGCCAGCAAGGTCCTCGGCGGATACCAGGTCGCCGAGCCCGTGGAGCTGGTCCGGATCCCGACCTACCAGGTCATGGGCGTGATCGCCATCCGCGCGCGTCGCGCGATCTCGTCTCGCCTCCGCGGCATCCGCCGGCGCCTCCGCCCGGGGCGCAGGCCGAAGGGCTGACCGGCCTCAGCCGGCGGGCGGCTCGCCCAACTTCGCGTCGAGCGCCGCGCGGATCCGGCGCACGGCCTCCGGCACGTCGACCTCGGTGGTGTCGATCACGACGTCGGCGTCGTCGGGCGGCTCGTACGGCGACGAGATCCCGGTGAAGTCCGCGACCTCGCCGGCCCGAGCGCGCGCGTACAGGCCCTTGCGGTCGCGCGCCTCGCACACCTCGAGCGGGGTGCTGGCCCAGACCAGCAGGAACGCGCCCTGCCGTTCGGCGAGCGCGCGGGCGTTGCGACGGCCTGCCGCGAACGGCGCGATCGGCGCGGCGACCGCGACGCCGCCGTGCTCGGCGACGAGGGCCGCGACCCAGGCGATCCGGTCGACGTTGATCTCGCGCGACGTCGCGTCGAACCCGAGCCCGCGCGAGAGGTGCTGGCGGACCTCGTCCCCGTCGAGCAGCGTCACCCGACGCGGCCCCGAGTCGGCGAGCTCGTCGGCGAGCGCCCGGGCGATCGTCGACTTGCCCGAGCCGGACAGCCCGGTGAAGAACACGACGGCGCCCGGGCCCTCGGACCCGCGCAGCGAGCGCAGGACCTCGCGCGCCGACGCGGGCGGGTAGAGCGCGGCCACCCGGGCCTCGATCATCGCGGACACGGACGCGACGCCTCGTCGCTCTCCGGCAGGTAGCTCGACAGGTGGACGACCTCGCCGATGCCCGCATCGGCCAGCTGGGGGCCGACCTCCGGCGGCCACGGCACGACCAGGCGGACGGCCGGGGTTCCGGGATTGGCCGCGTCGATCCCGTCCGCGAGCGCCCATGCCGCCCGGGTCCGCCCGGCCCAGCCGACGTCCCCCGATCGGTGCGGACCGCGCCTCGACCCGACGACGATCACGTCGGGATGGATGAGCCCGATGGCGAGGTCGGACAGGCGGTGGGTCGGGACGGTGTCGACCACGAGCGCGATCGCGGCTCTCGATCTCTCACCCAGGCGCTCGCGCACGCCGGCGGCGGACAGGCGCACCTCCGGGTCCCACTGCGGGCCGGATCCTCGGGCCATCGGCGCCAGCGGCCGGACCGCGGGGAGGCCATCGGCCGTGGCCCCGGTGATGAGCGCGAGCGGCGTGTTCTCCGCGTCGGTCAGGACCAGCTGCTCGTCCGGCGGCGGCGCCGACAGCGCCGAGGGCGGCAGCCAGCCACCCAGCACGAGCTCGAGCCGGTCGAGCCCGTCGTCCTCGAGCACCACCCGAGGCACTCGCGAGAGGTCCGTGGCGTCAGCCGGCTTCGATGCTGGGGTCATGGACGGCCGGCGTCGCTCTCCGGGAGGCGCTCGTCCGCAGCGATCGGCAGCGCACCGAGGTCCGGCACGATCGACACGGCGGTCACGCCGGCCGGGATCCGCCTGATCCGGTCCCGGATCAGGCGCCAGAACACGAACGCGAACAGGACGGCGACGACCGCGGCGGCAAGGACGGCCGCGTCGGGGACGCCCAGGAGCTTCAGGCTCGACGCCAGCAGGACGACCGCCAGGACACGTCGGATGATGCCGCCAGGCGCCCGACTGGAGACGTGGGCGCCGATGTACGTCCCCGGGATCGCTCCGACGAGCAGTGACGACGCGATCGCCAGTGAGAAGCTGCCGAACAGGATGTGCCCCAGCGCGGCGGCCGCGACAAGCGGGATCGCCTGGGTGAGGTCCGTCCCGACCAGCGACGACGCCTTGAGCCGCGGATACAGCATCAGCAGGACGACGACGACGATCGAGCCCGCGCCGACGGACGTCAGGCCGACCATCAGGCCCGCGACGGCGCCCAGGATCACGGTGGGGATCGGCCGGATGACCACGCTCGGGCGCGTCTCGACGGCGGGTCCCTCGCCCAGGGGCAGGCGGTTGCGCCACATCTGCATCACCGTGCGCACCACCAGCCCGCCGGTCGTGATCAGGAGCGCCACGCCGAGGGCCCGCTTCAGGAAGACGTCAACGGACATGTCGGGCGGGATCAGCGAGATCAGCCAGGCGCCCGCGAACGCGAACGGCACGGACCCGAGGCAGAGCCAGGCGACCAGCTTGAGGTTCACGGTCCCGTGGCGGAGGTGCACGAAGGCGCCGACGGGCTTCATGAACAGGCTGACGACGATGTCGCTCGAGACCGCCGTCAGTGGGTCGACGCCGAAGAGGAAGATCAGCATCGGCGTCATCAGCGCGCCACCGCCCATGCCCGTGAGTCCGACGATGATGCCGACGAACAGCCCGCCGATGGCGAGCGGGGCGTCGAGGGTCACGCGGTCAACCGCGCCCGCTGGCCGACGGCCGGGATGCGAACCATGCGGCGATGATACCTTCGGTCCCGCACCAGCCCGACACCCGCCATGCGGGGTCCCGGACCGGCGGCCGACGGCCGCGTCCGACCAACATCCACGCAGCGAGGCCCCTCGACGACCGGTGATCACCCACGCTCCGAACGACCTCTCCGCGCTCGACGACGTGCGCCTCGCCGCCGCCCTGGCGACCGGCGCGGGCCACGTCCTCCTGGGCCTTCGTCGGCGGGCGGACGCCGATCGCCGGGACGGCACCGCCCTCGATGCCGGGGCCTCTGACCTCCGCCGCGCGGGCGACGCCGCCGCGCAGTCGTGGCTCGCCGAGGCCCTCGCCGGGGCCCGCCCGAGTGACGCGGTCCTGTCCGAGGAGGCCGCCGACGACCCCCGCCGTCTGGCCGCCGATCGCGTCTGGATCATCGACCCGCTGGACGGCACGCGCGAGTTCGGCGAGCACCTGGACGACGGCCGCTGGCGCGACGACTTCGCGGTCCACGTCGCCCTGTGGCGGCGCGACGCCGGCCTCGCGGGAGGCGCCGTCGCGCTGCCGGCCTGCGACGTGGTCCACAGCTCGGGCGTGCGGATCGTCCCCGCGGCGGGCGCGGCGAGCGATGTCCTGGGGGGCAGCCGCCCGCTCCGGATCGCCGTCAGCCGCAGCCGCCCGCCCGAGGTCGCGACGAGGCTGGCGGAGCGCGACGACGTCGAGCTCGTTCCGATGGGGTCGGTCGGGGTCAAGGTCTCGCGGGTGCTGGACGGGACCGTCGACGCCTACCTGCACGCCGGCGGCCAGCACGAGTGGGACTCGGCTGCCCCGGTGGCCGTCGCGCTCGCCTCCGGGTTCGTGGCCACCCGGCTCGACGCCTCGCCCCTCGTCTACAACCAGCCGACCCCGTGGTCGCCGGACCTCGTCGTCTGCCACCCGGCGCTCGCGGCCCACCTTCGCGACCTGCTGACCTGGGCCGGCGTGGACCACGCCTCGGCGGAGCGCGCATGACCGCGCCCCGGATCGCGCCCCACTCGATGTCGCAGCTCCGGACGCTCGAGGCCGAGAGCATCCACATCTTCCGCGAGGTCGCCGCGGAGATGCAGCGCCCGTGCCTCCTGTTCTCGGGCGGCAAGGACTCGATCGTGATGCTGCACATCGCACGCAAGGCCTTCGCCCCGGCGCGGATCCCGTTCCCGGTCATGCACGTGGACACCGGCCTCAACTTCGAGTCGATCCTCGCCTACCGCGACCGGTGGATCGAGAAGCTCGGCCTCCAGCTGGTCGTCGCCTCGGTCGAGGACGCGATCCAGCGTGGCCTGGTCCGCGAGGAGCCCAACGGCTCGCGCAACCGGATCCAGACCCCGGTGCTGCTCGAGGCCGCCGAGAAGAACGGCTTCGACGCCCTGTTCGGCGGCGGGCGGCGCGACGAGGAGAAGGCGCGCGCGAAGGAGCGGGTGTTCTCGTTCCGCGACGAGTTCGGCCAGTGGGACCCGAAGAACCAGCGGCCCGAGATCTGGAACCTCTACAACGGCCGCGTGTTTCCCGGCCAGAGCATCCGCGTGTTCCCGCTGTCGAACTGGACCGAGCTCGACATCTGGACCTACATCGCGGAGGAGGCGATCGAGATCCCCGACCTCTACCTGGCGGCGGACCGCGAGGTCGTCGAGCGGGCCGGGATGCTGTACGCCGTCAGCCCGTTCATCCAGCTCCGTGACGGCGAGACGCCGCAGGTGCTCCGGGTCCGCTACCGGACGGTGGGGGACGCGAACCTGACCGCGGCGGTGGTGTCGGACGCCGACACCGTCGACAAGATCGTGGTTGAGATCGCGGCCGTCCGCGTCACGGAACGTGGCGCCACCCGCGGCGACGACAAGGTGTCGGAAGCGGCGATGGAAGACCGGAAAAAGGAGGGGTATTTCTGATGGCCGGCGAGTTGCTCCGTTTCGCGACTGCCGGCTCCGTCGATGACGGCAAGAGCACGCTCATCGGGCGCCTGCTGTACGACTCCAAGTCGTTGTTCAGCGACCAGCTGGCGGCGGTCGAGCAGGTCAGCCGCGACCGCGGCAACGACTACACCGACCTGGCTCTGCTGACCGACGGCCTGCGCGCCGAGCGCGAGCAGGGCATCACGATCGACGTCGCCTACCGCTACTTCGCCACGCCACGGCGCAAGTTCATCATCGCGGACACCCCCGGGCACATCCAGTACACGCGCAACATGGTCACTGGAGCCTCGACCGCCGACGTCGCGCTGATCCTGCTGGACGCCCGCAAAGGCATCACGGAGCAAAGCCGGCGCCATGCGTTCCTGGCGACGCTCCTCGGGGTGCCGCACCTGATCGTGTGCGTCAACAAGATGGACCTGGTCGACTACTCGGAGGCCCGGTTCGACGAGATCCGGTTCGAGTTCGAGGAGTTCGCGACGCGCCTGCGCGTGCGCGACATGACCTTCGTGCCGATCTCCGCACTGCTGGGCGACAACGTCGTCGTGCGATCGGAGCACACGCCGTGGTACGAGGGCGCGACCCTGCTCAGCCACCTCGAGCGGCTGCACGTCGCGAGCGACCGCAACTTCGTCGACGTCCGGTTCCCCGTCCAGTACGTGGTCCGGCCGCAGAGCAAGGAGATCCTCGACTACCGCGGCTACGCCGGGACGGTCGCGTCGGGCGTCCTCAAGGCCGGCGACCTCGTGCGGGCGCTGCCCAGCGGCCTCGAGACGACCATCGCATCGATCGATACCGCCGACGGGTCGGTCGACGAGGCCTACCCGCCGATGTCGGTGACCGTACGGCTGACCGACGACATCGACCTCAGCCGGGGCGACATGCTGTGTCGCCCGCACAACTCGCCGCAGGTCGCGCAGGATATCGACGCCCAGATCTGCTGGATGGACGAGAGCGCGCCGCTCACCGTCGGGCGCAAGTACCACATCAAGCACACGACGCGGTGGGCGCGGGCGGTGGTGAAGGCGATCGACTACCGCATCGACGTCAACACGCTCCACCGCGACGAGGAGGCGACCGAGCTCTCCCTGAACGAGATCGGCCGCATCCAGATGCGCGCGACGCAGCCGCTGTTCATCGACCCGTACCTCCAGAACCGCGCGACGGGCGCGTTCATCCTGGTCGACGAGGCCAGCAACAAGACCGTCGCCGCCGGCATGATCGGGCGCCTCCCCGGCTGACCGGCGCGGTCCCGCCTCACCGCCCCCGAGCCGCCAGCCCTCGCCGCCCGCCAGCGCCCGAGCGGCCCCTCGCCTTCACCGCCCTGCTCGAAATCGGCAGATGTCCACGGGGCGAACCGGCCCAGACCGCGCGGCCGACCCGATGCGGCGGAAGGCGCGCTGCGCAGGACTCCCCTACAGCCGCTCGCGAACCTCGCGCGCGAACGCCCGGTGCCGCGCCTCTCGTGGCAGGGCCACCTTCGCGACCCCCGCGAAGTCGGCATGCGCACGCAGCGCGGCGGCGACGGACGCGGCGAGCCCGGCGTGGTCCGGCGCGAGTGGATCGAACCCCGCCTCCCACCACAGGCCCACGACCCGCAACGTGCCCGACGCCCGGTCCGCGCGCGGCTCGATGCGGCCGACGAACCGGTCGCCGTACAGCAGCGGGAGCACGTAGTAGCCCCAGCGTCGCTTCGGCGCGGGCACGTAGACCTCCCAGCGGTACTCGAACCCGAACAGCCGCTCCAGCAGGTCGCGATCCCACACGAGCGGGTCGAGCGGCGCGAGGAAGGCCGCGCCGGGCTCGCAGCCGCCCGGCCGCGAAGGCCTGTCGATCCCCGCCTCGAGCGTGACCTCGGCCTCCGCGGCGTCCAGCAGCGGCAGCTCGTCGGTGACCACGAACCGCGGTCCCCGCAGGCCCTCGACCGCGACCGGCGTGATCGCCCCGGCCTCGACCAGCTCCTGGTGCACGCGGCGTCGCTCGGGCGCCTTGCCGAGGCCCATCCACAGCGTGTACTCGCCGGTCGCGCCCAGCAGCCCGTTGCCGCGATACCGCGACAGCAGCTTGTGCCGCAGCTGCTCGTCGGCCGGCACCTGTCGCGCCAGCAGCTCCGCCTGGAACAGCCGCTCGGTCAGGTCGTAGACGCGGCGGTTGCCCTCGCGCCGCGAGATCGCGATGAGCCCGGCCTCCGCGAGCGCCTCGAGCAGCGCGCGCACCTGGTTGGTGGGTCGCCAGTACCAGTCGATCGCCTCGCGAGGCTCGATGTCGGTCGACGACAGCGGCCCGTCCGTCCGGATGCGCTCGAGCAGCTCCGCCACGAGCGGCGCGTGGTCGTCGAACGCGCCGCCCCGGTGCGCCTCGTGGTTGCGGTCCCACGTGATCCGGTACCACGGGAGCTCGGCGGTGGGCACCAGCGACAGCATCTTGTTGTACGTCTCGTACAGGGCGCGGTCGCGGTACAGGAGCCCGTCGGTCCAGGTGCGCCGATAGCCGTCGATGCGCGCCAGCAGCGTGAGGTCGTGATTGCGGCCCACGACGTCGATCGGATCGAACTGCAGCGATCCGAGGCGGTCCACGACGCGCATCACCGAGCCCGGCTCGGCCGGCAGCGAGCGCGGCGGCACGAGCAGGTGGCGGATGACGAGGAACCGCCGCGCGACGGCGGCGGAGATGGATCGGGGCTCTGCGCTCACGGGGTTCGATCGTATCGACCGACGCCGCCCGGAGCTGTCATGTACCGGGCGACGGCTGCCGGCGCCCGGGCGGCAGCCCGGGTCCCGCGTCCGACGATGCCGCCGCCTCTGGGGCGTCGAGCGCGACCACGACGATGAGCCCCGTCAGACCGGCGACACACGCGACGGCGGACGCGAGCGACCGGGACAGCCCGCGCCGGCGGAGACGCTCGACCGTGGGGACCAGGGGCGCGGCGACGACGAGCGCCAGGATGATCCCCATCGTGACGTCCGCGAGGAGGCGGGCGATGAGGGCGATCACCAGGCCGAGGGCGCTGGTGACGAGCACCCGCCAGCCGATCGCCGCCATCCGGTCCAGCCAGACCGGGACGGCGGGGCGAGAGGCGGAGGGCGGCGCAGCGGTCACGTCGTTGGCGGACGCGCCGCCCTCCGGGTCATGGCGTCAGATGGGCGTCAGCCCTCCATCGCCTTCTTCTTGAGGGCCTCGTACTCGGGAACGGTGATCGCGCCCGAGTCCTTGAGCTGGTTGAGCTTCTCGATCTGGTCCGCAGGGGTCACGCCCGCCGCGGCCTTCTGCGCCGCCTCGGCCTGGGTCATCATCTGGACGTCCTGGGCCGTGACCTTCGGTCGCGAGATGATGTAGATCAGCGCACCGAAGAACGGGATGATGAAGATCACGATGATCCAGATCGCCTTCCAGCCGCCCGTCAGGTCGTTGCGCCGGAAGATGTCCGCGAAGATCGAGATGAAGATCCAGATCAGCATGAACCAGAAGAAGAACGCGATCAGCGTCCAGATCGCGTCCCAGAACGTGTAGGTCGGCCCACCGACGTTGCTGCAGGCGGCGACCAGCAGGCCCAGGGCCGCCAGCGCCGGCAGCGCCGGCCTGATGAGCATTCGTCGAAGGCCCGCAAGTTCCATCGGTGCGTGTTCTCCCTCACGTGGTGTTTCGCCTGCGACCCATCCCTGGTCACGCCCGCACAATACAGTGCAACACCCTGTGCGCGGGCACGTTCGCGAGCTACTGGCCCTTGACGAACGTGAGTGACGGATCGCCGCCGGGTGCCGAGATCACCAGCTTGCCGTTGGCGATCGTCCACTTGTTGGCGAGATTGAGCGCCTGGAGAAACGCAAGCTCGACCGCCGTGCCGGGTCCGTCACACGACAGCTGCGTGCTCTGGACCGGGCCGAACGTCACGGTATCGCCGTCGACGGTCATGCTTGAGCTGTACGTGTTGCAGCCGGCATTGCCCGTCACCGAGTCGCCGCTGATGATGAGGGTCGGCGTGACCGCGACCGGCACGTTCTTCTCCGTCCCATCGGGGCTCGTGTAGACGGTCAGCAGCCACGAGCCTTCGTAGGGGTTCCCGGACGCGGCCGCCGACGATGGCGCGGTCGTCGCACCGGACGAGCCGCAGGCGGCGACGGCGAGCGCAGCCACCAGGATGAGTGGCCCGAGGTGGACAGCCCAAGGGCGTCGGTTGCGATCGTGCATTCGGTCGTCTCCTCGGACGGCGCGACCACGGACTGGTCATCAGTCGCCGTCGCGCCTGCTGGGATGATGCCATCCCTGTCCTCCGCCGAACCCCTCCAACGCAGTCTTCGCCGATGTGCGCACCCGGCACGATCGGCGAATGGGCGATATCTTGTGCGCCGAATGGTTTGGTCGGACCGAACCATCAGCATCATGCAAAGGAATTCGATGATCCAGAGCTCAGCGCGTGCCCGCGCCGTGGAAGCCGTCATCGACGGATACGAGGTTCTGCTCCGTAGCCTCGCGTCAAGCCACGCGCCCGAGTTCCTCGAGATCGGCGTGACCATGTCCCAGGCGAAGGTGCTGTACCTGCTGGGTGTGTCGGGCGAGATGCACATGTCGGAGCTCGTCACCCGCCTCGGTGTCTCGCTGTCCACCGTCAGCGGTCTCGTCGACCGCATCGTCGACCAGGGCCTCGCGACCCGTCGCGACGATCCAGTTGACCGGCGCCAGGTCGTCGTCGCACTGACCGATCGGGGGACCGCCTTCATCGATCACTTCCGCGAGCTGGGCGCCACCCAGATGCGTGAGCTGCTGGCCCACGTTCCGGACGACGACCTCGCGAATGTCAGCCAGACCCTCTCCATCCTCGCCCGCGCCGCCGATCGCGCATCGGCCGCGAGCCGCGAACGCCTTCGAAAGGGATCTTCATGAGCCGCCTGTCCGAGCTCGCCGTCGCCAAGCGCAGCGTCACGCTCCTCCTGGCCGCCGCCCTGTTCATCGCGGGCATCGCCGCGTGGGGCAACCTCCAGCAGGAGCTCCTGCCGGACATCGAGCTGCCGGTGATCACCGTGATCGCGCCGCTGCCCGGCGCCGGCGCGGCCGACGTCGCGGACCAGGTGACCAAGCCGATCGAGCGCGCGATCTCGGGCGCACCTCGGCTCCAGGCACTCCAGTCCACGTCCGCCAACTCGATCGCGCTCGTCGTCGCGCAGTTCTCGTTCGGGACCGACATCAAGGAGACGCGCGCGCTTATCGAGCAGAACATCCAGGCGGCGAACCTGCCGCCGTCCGTCGACCCGACCGTCGCCGCGCTCAACATCAACCAGTCGCCCGTCATCATCGCGTCGATCGCCGCGACGACCCCGGACGGCCTGAGCGAGGCCGCGCGGATCACCCAGACCGAGATCCAGCCGGCCCTCCTCGGCATCGAGGGCGTCGCGAGCGTGGACGTCAGCGGCGGCGCAGAGCAGCAGATCGCCATCACCCTCGATCCGGCGAAGCTCGCCGAGGCGAACGTGTCGCAGGCGCAGATCGTCGGGGTCCTCACCGCGAACAACATCACGATCCCGTCCGGTCAGGTCCAGGGCGACGGGACGAAGACCCCGGTCTCGACGATCGGCGTCATCGGCAGCGTCGACGAGATCCGCGACATGGTGGTCGGCGTCGCGGCCCCGGCCCAGCCCGTGGCGCCGGCGGAGCCTGCAGCCTCGGCCCAGCCGGACGCCTCGGCCCAGCCGGACGCCTCCGCGCAGCCCTCGACCAGCCCGGTCGCGCCGCCTGCCCCCAAGCCGATCACGATCGGCGACCTCGGCACGGTCGAGGTCGTCGGCGTGCCGACGACCGGCTACGCGCGCACGGCGACGCCCGAGGACGGCGGCCACCCGTCGCTGTCGCTGTCGGTCACCAAGACCTCGACCGCCAACACGGTCCAGGTCGCGGACGCCGTGACCGCCAAGCTCGCGGAGCTCGGCGCCCAGCACGCCGACGTCGTCACCGTGACCGTCGTGTCCGACCTGTCCTCGTTCATCAAGGAGTCGCGCGACGGCCTGCTCCGCGAAGGCGGCACGGGCGCCCTGTTCGCGGTCCTGACGATCTTCTTCTTCCTCTCCAGCCTGCGCTCGACGCTGGTCGCGGCCGTCAGCATCCCGCTGAGCCTGCTCGCGGCGCTCGTGATCATGCAGATCACCGGCATCACGCTGAACATCCTCACCCTCGGCGGCCTCGCCGTTGCCGTCGGCCGCGTCGTCGACGACGCGATCGTCGTGCTCGAGAACATCTATCGACACCGCGCCATGGGCGAAGACCGCCTTAGAGCCTCGATCAACGGTCCGAAAGAGGTCGCGGGCGCCATCACCGCGGCGACCGTGACCACGGTCGGCGTGTTCCTGCCGCTCGGCTTCGTCGGTGGCTTCGTCAGCCAGTTCTTCCTGCCCTTCGCCCTGACCGTGACCTTCGCGCTGCTCGCGTCGCTGGTCTGCGCCCTGACGGTTGTGCCGGTCCTTGCGTACCTGCTCATCAACCGCGTGAAGTCCAACGTCGACGAGGACGGGGAACCCAGGAACTCGTTCTGGATCCGCACCTACGTCCCGGCGATCACGTTCGCGCTGCGCAGCCGCTGGACGAAGCTCGGGGTGGTCGGCGCCTCGGTCGCGCTGTTCTTCGCGACCGCGCTGATCGTCCCCCTCCTGCCGACGCAGTTCATCAACGCGGGATCCGAGAAGATCCTGGCCGTCACGGTCGCCCCGCCGGCCGGGGCCTCGTCGCAGGCCGTGCTCGAGCGGGCCACCGAGGCCGAGACGATCCTGCTCACCGATCCCAAGGTGGAGCTGGTCCAGACCAGCATCCCCGGCGAGGGCGAGGCGGGCTTCCAGACGATCATCGCGGCCTCGAGCGGCCGGCCGGCCAACAGCGCCCGGATGACGGTCCGCCTCGCGCCCGACGTCGACCTGACGGCGTACACGATCCACCTCGCGGACGAGCTCGCGCCGATCCAGACCGACGGCTACGACGTGGCGGTCGCCAGGCGGCCGGGTTCACGTCGAACAGCCTCAACGTCATCGTCTCGGGCGACGACCCCGCGGCGGTCCAGCAGGCCAACGACGCGGTCCTCGCGGCGCTCGGGGACAACCACGAATCTCCTCAACCTCAAGTCCGACCTGTCGAAGGGCACGCCGGAGATCCGCGTCACGCCCGACTCGAACAAGGCGATCCTCGTCGGCCTCACGACGGCCCAGGTCGCGCAGGAGGTCCGTGGGGCCCTCGTCGGCACCACGGCGACCCAGGTCCAGCTGCCCGAGGAGGACGGCACGACCGCGATCGTCGTCCGCCTCGACCCCGACCAGGTGACGTCTGTGGAGACGCTGCGCGCGCTGCCCGTCGGCACGGCGGTCAAGGTCCCGCTGGGCCAGATCGCGACCGTCGAAGAGGCCGCCGGGCAGGGCTCGATCACCCGCATCGACGGCTCACCGGCAGCGTCCATCACGGCCGACATCGCCGACGCCAACACGGGGGCGGTGAGCGCGGCCGTGCAGACCGAGATCGACGGCCTCGTGACCGCCGGCCAGATCCCGTCGACGGTCGACGTCCGGCTCGCGGGGGTCACGCAGCAGCAGAACGAGGCGTTCGGCGGCCTGTTCACCTCGATGGGCGTCGCGATCCTGATCGTGTACCTCGCGATGGTGCTGACCTTCAACTCCCTCGTGACGCCGTTCATCATCCTGTTCACCCTCCCGCTCGCGACGATCGGCGCCTTCCCGGCGCTGCTCCTGACCGGCCGGCCGATCGGCATCAGCGCCCTGATCGGGTTCCTGATGCTGATCGGGATCGTGGTCACCAACGCGATCGTCCTGCTCGACCTCGTCGAGCGGCTGCGACGCGAGGGGATGTCGACCCACGATGCCCTGATCGAGGGCGGACGGACCCGCGTCCGGCCCATCCTGATGACGGCGATCGCGACGATCCTCGCGCTGGTCCCGCTCGCCGCGGGCTTCAACCAGGGCTCGATCATCGCCGCCGAGCTCGGCACGGTCGTCATCGGCGGCCTGCTCAGCTCGACGTTCCTGACGCTGCTCGTGATCCCGGTGGTCTACTCGCTGGTCGACGGGGTCCGCGGCCGCTTCTCGCGGCGGGAGGCGCCGGCGATCGGCGCCGAGCCGCCCGCGACCGAGCCGGCCGCGACCGCCTGATCGCTCGTCCCGTCAGGTCCTTGACGGACGCACTGCCGATCTCGTAGCCGCCCCGGGTTCGGCCGACCCGGGTGGCACGCCCGCGCGACCGGCGGGCTCAGCCGTGATGGCAATCACCCGCCCGGCCAGTCGGGCACGCCGCCCGACGGTGCTACCGTGCGCCACAGACCATGGGAACAGGCAGCGTCCGGGTGGTGGCGGGTTCCCGTACCGATCGCCTGCGGCACGGGCTCGCGCAGTCAGCTCGTGCGTTTTCGGTGACGGCGCGCAATCCGGGTCTGCTTCGGGCGCAAGCGGCCTTCGGCGCCGCATGGACCGCGGACTGGATCTTCACCATCGCGATCGGCGTCGTGGCCTTCGAGGACGGCGGAGTTGCCGCCGTCGGACTCGTTGCGTTCGCGCGAATGGCGCCATCCGCGGTCGTCGCCCCCTTCGGGGCCGCGCTTGGCGATCGTTTTCCGCGGGACCGTGTCCTCCTCTGGTCGTGCCTCCTCAGGTTCGCCATCCTCGTCGCGGCCGTGGGCGTGCTGGCGACGGACGGCCCGGAGCTGGCGCTCTACACCCTCGCCATCCTCGCCACGCTCGCCTTTACGAGCTTCCGACCCGTCCACTCGGCGCTGCTGCCCGAGCTGTGCACCACGCCGTTCGAGTTGACCAGCGCCAACCTGGTGCGCGGCCTGCTCGATGCGCTCAGCACGTTGGTCGGCCCCTTCATCGCGGCGCTCCTGCTCGAGTCGGGTGGAGTGACGCCGGTTTTCGCGATCAGCGCGGCGATCTCGCTCCTGTCGGCGGTCCTCCTGGTTGGCCTTCCTTACGAGCCGCCGCCACGCGGTCCGGCGGCACCCTTGCGGCGAATCGCGCACGAGACCGTCGATGGGTTCCGAGCGCTCGCCCGGCATCGCGATGCGAGCCTGCTCATCGGGCTCGCGCTCGTGCAGTCCGTGACGCGCGGCTGCTTCAACGTGTTCGTCGTCGTCATCGCGTTCGACGTCCTGGGGCTCGGCGCGCCTGGAGTGGGTCTGTTGACCGCGGCCGTCGGAGCAGGGGCCGTCGCGGGGTCCCTCGGATCGACCGTGTTCGTGACCGGACGACGGCTGGCCGCCCTGGAAGGGGTCGGCGTCGCCATCTGGGGCCTGTCGCTCAGCCTCATTGGAGTGTTCCCGAACCCGATCGCGGTGATCGCGCTGATGGTGGTGATCGGCGTGGGCAACGTGCTCGTTGACATCGGGCTCCATACGCTGCCGGCGCGGCTCGTGCCCGACGAGGTGCTCGCGCGCGTGTTTGGAGCGAAGGAGAGCCTGACGGCGCTGGCGGTCGCGCTCGGTTCGCTGGCCACCCCGCTGGCGATCGACCTGCTGGGGACACGCGGTGCGCTCGTTGCGCTCGGACTGGGGTGTCCCCTCGTCGCGGCGCTGGCATGGCGGCGCCTCCGCTCGATCGATGCCTCGATCGCCTATCGGGACGAGGAGGTCGAGGTGCTGGAGAACGTCGGGATGTTCCGCCCGCTGCCCATGCCGGTGATCGACAACCTCGCCCTCAACGTCATGCGTGCCGAGGTCGGAGCGGGCGAGCAGGTGTTCAGGCAGGGCGACGGTGGTGACTGCTTCTACGTGATCGAGGACGGCGAGGCCGAGGTGATCGGCGATCGCCGGCTGATCCGCGTCCTGGGCCCGGGTGAAGGGTTCGGTGAGATCGCGCTCTTGCGGAACACCGTCCGGACGACGACCGTCCAGGCGCGGACACCGCTGCGGTTGTACGCGCTCAATCGCCGGCACTTCCTCGCGGCCGTGACCGGCTATCACTCGAGCATGGCAGAGGCCGACGCGCTGGTCCTCGACCGGCTCGGTCGGTTTGACCCAGGGAGCGGGGAGGCCCGCTGACGGCGCTCGAGCGTGCCGCCGGGCTCTCCCGACGGTGGCCGTGCGCTCCCAGCGCCTCGTGCGCCAGCAGCACCGGATCGAGCCGCCATCGGCGTACGCGTCGGGCGGCCCCATGGCACCCTGTGTCCGGTATTGGAGGTGATTGGATGGCCATCACGCGCTACGCCGATGTGAACTGGTCCGGCGGCCTGACGGACGGCGCCGGCACGATCAACTACGTGTCCTCGGGGGCGTTCTCGCGCCTCGCGGTGACGTGGGGTTCGCGGACCGACGCCCACGACGGACGCACCAGCCCGGAGGAGCTCATCGCCGCGGCCCACGCCTCGTGCTTCTCGATGGCCTTCAGCGCCCGGCTGGCGAAGAACGGGACGCCGCCGACGTCGCTGGATGTGCGGGCGACGATCACGTTCGACAACAGCAGCGGCGGCTGGAAGATCGAGCGCAGCGACATCACGGTGCGCGGCACCGTGCCGGGCATCGACCAGGCGAAGTTCGCCGAGCTCGCGGAGGACGCCAAGGACAACTGCCCGGTATCGGTCGCCCTGAAGGGCAACGTCGCGCTGGCGGTCGACGCGCAGCTGGCCTGACGACGCGCCGCGCCACGGCAGCCCGATGGACGAGCCGTACTACCGGCGCGACCTTGCCCGCGTGCACCACGAGGGCTTCGACTTCCATGCCGAGGCCGTGGCGCCCGGGATCCTGCGCATCCTGGAGCCCGTGCGCGCATCCGGCGGCCTGGTCGTCGAGTTCGGTTGCGGTAGCGGGCTCCTGACCCGGCATCTCGTCGCGGCCGGACACCGCGTCCTCGCCACGGACGCGTCGCCGGCGATGCTCGACCTCGCGCGGGAGACGGCTCAGGGCGCGGTGGGGTTCGAGGTGCTGGCCCTGCCTCGCGACCCGGTCCCACCAGCCGACGCGATCGTGGGCGTAGGCCACCCGATCAACTACCTGCCCTCGCTCGACGCCATCCACGAGGCGCTGGGTGCGATGGCCGATGCGCTGCGTCCCGGCGGGATCCTCGCGTTGGATGTCTGCGACCTCGCGTACGGCGCAGAGCGCGGCGACGACCCGTCGCGCGGCTGGGTCCGCGACGACTGGGCGCTGGTCACCCTGGTCTCCCTGCCCACGCCCGATCGGTTCGTGCGCCAGATGGCGATCTTCAGCCGGAACCCGGACGGGACATGGCGGCGGGACGACGAACGCCATGACAACGTACTCCTGGACGTCACCATGATCCCGCCGCTGCTCCTCGCACACGGGGTCGAGGCGACGATCGGCACGGCCTTCGGCGAGGAGACGATGCCCGAGGGGCTCCGCACGGTGGTCGGGCGCAAGGCCGGCTGAGACCGGCCCAGCCCACTCGGCCATCGCACGGCGCACCGCTGCTCGACGCTGACTACTCGCCCGGGCACCGCTGCTCGCCCAGCGTGCACTGCGCCGGTTCCCCCGGCGATCTGCGCGCCCAGCGGCCCGTTCGCCGGTTGCAGGTCCCTTCGACCGCCGTTCTGCACGCCCGGCGAGCGATCCAGCGGCTCAACCGCTGCAGTGAACTCCTGGCGAGCAGCCGGGGCAGGTGAACGTCCGCGAGCGGCGAGGCTCGAGCAGCGAGCAAGCCGGGGCGCCGGCGATCAGCCGGGAGGCAAGCCGCGCTCCCGAGCGGCGCTACCCGATCGTCAGGATCCGCCTCGGGTTCGCGATCGTCATCCGGTCGATCTCGGCGTCCGACACCCCTGCCTCACGCAGGCGCGGCAGGAACGTCCGCTGCAGGTACGTGTAGCCGTTGCCCTCGTAGCGTCGCAGCTGGCTGTTGTGGCACACGTCCTGGCTCAGCAGGATCCGGTCGCCGTGGCCGCGATGCAGCAGCTCGAGCAGCAGGACGACGATCCGGCCCTCCCCGTGGCGCTCGGTGGGCGTGAACGACATGCCGAGAAAGTCGAACTCGATCGATGCTCCCCGCCCGATCAGCGACAGGTAGTGGTCGAGCACCGGGTAGCTATCGGCGTGGCCGATGACGACGCGCCCGGGATCGACGCCCTCCTCCTCGAACACGGTCAGCTGCGCGACCCCGACGTCGGACATGACGGCGTGGGTCGTGATCGCGAGGCCCGTCCGGCGGGCGGCCCGGGCCGCGGCACGGTGGACGCGCTCCTCCGACGGGGAGAGCCACGGCTTGTCGGTCCCGATCTCGCCGATGATCCCGGTCCGGATCCCGGTCTCCCCCACCCCGACGGTCGCGTCGGCGACCAGCTCCTCGGCCAGCGAGTCGACCGACCGCCGGTCGATCATCGCCTCCGGCGGGTAGTAGGCGGTGCGGTACCAGCCGCCGCCCATCACCACGTGCAGCCCGCTGCGCTCGGAGATCCGCTTCAGCCACTCGGGGTCGCGCCCGACGCCGGGCATCGTGAGGTCGACCAGCGCGCCGCCGCCGGCCTCGCGATAGTGGGCGAGCTCCTCGAGGATCACCGGCTCGTCGCGGGTGAGCTCCCAGTAGTCCCAGCGGTCCTGGACGTGCCACAAGGCGATCTGCGTGTGCTCGTGCGGCAGGACGAAGCCGAGGGCCGAAGGCTCGACCGGGCCGAGGACCGTCATCGCATGCGGCATCCCGAGATCGTAGCCGCGGGGATGCGAAGTCGATGGCCCGAACCGACGGCTGCGACCTACGGCGCGACGGTCGTCGGACGATGCGCGACGGTATCCAGGCGGCGGGAGAACTGGAGGATCGGCGGGGTTGACGGCAGCGCGATGCCGAACGGCGAGGACATCGTGTTGCGCTCGATCTCGGCCTCCGCGTCCTGGAGCGGCCAGGGGGCGTGCTCGACCCGGGTCGCCGTCAGCCGGCCGCGGTGGAACGCGAACAGGGCCATGCGGTCGGTCAGGAACGCCTCGAGGCCACCGGGCTCCGCGTTGCGAACCGGGCCGATCGGCCGGTAGCGGATCCGGAGCTCGGCCGGCGCCGCCTCGGTGCACCGGCTCGCATGGACGATCCAGTCGCCGTCGATCCGGGAGGTCACACCGGCGTGGTGGTAGGGCACGCCGAACGCGACCCGGGCCGCGGTGGCGCCGGCGAGCTGCGCGCCGTCCAGCGAGAGGAACCAGATCCCGCGGGTGCCGTCGGGCGCGGTCGCGTATGTCCGGACGTTGGTCTCGGCGAACGCGAACGCCTCGCCGGGCAGCGGCAGCGCGAACGGCCGGACGTGCGTCATGCGGAACGGCACGACGCCCAGCCAAGCCGAACCGTCGAACGTGTCGAGCTCGAGGCCAGGCGGAATGAGCGGCCGGAGGACCGCCGGCTCGAGCGGCCAATGCGCGAACAGCAGGTCCAGCCAGCGCATCGACAGGAAGGGGCGGCCGGGACGGGACCCGGACGTCATGCTGTGCGCGTCGTCGGTCTGCCCATGCGGACAGAATACATGCTACTTCCGAGTATCACAATCTGGCCGACGACCACGCCCCGGGCGGCGTGGTCGAGCACGAGGTTCCCGCGGTCCTCGTCGCCCCTGACCCGGTCCCCTAGGACAGGCGGGGCTTCGGCGCGGTCTCGGTGATGCTCCAGAGCTCGGGCGCCACGTGCGGCACGAGCGGGGCGTCGGCCACCGCCGCCGAGGCAAGGATCGGGCGCAGCAGCGCGAGCGCCCTGCGCTCCGCCTCCTCGCGACGATAGGCCGGTCCCTGCTCGAGGCTCCACAGCAGCAGCCCGTCGAGGAACGTGACGTAGGCGGCGGCCAGGGCCGGGGCGTCCGTCCAGGCGGGCAGCTCGCCGGTCGCGATGCCCTCGCGGATCAGGAGCTCGCCGGCCGTGGCGATCTGGTCGCGCCGGCGCGAGAGCGACGCGCGCACGGTCGGCTCTGACTCGGCGCGCGCCCACTGCATCACCAGCATGCCCGCCATGTCGGGCTCGCCCGGCGCCCCGGCCATCGCGTCCAGGAAGAACCCGATCGCGATCGCCAGCCGCTCAGCGACGGTCTTGCCGCGGACCAGGCGGTTGCCCAGCTCGCCGAGGCCCTGCCCCGCGGAGAACTCGCAGGTCGCGAGGAACAGCTCGTCCTTGCCGCGGAAGTAGGTGTAGATCGCACCGACGGACAGCCCGCTGTCGCGCACGACGTCCCCGATCGTGGCGCCGTGGTAGCCCTTCTCGGCGAACACGCGCAGCGCGGAATCGACGATCCGGGTACGGACGGCCTGTTCGTGGGCGGGGCTGACTCTCGGCATCGACGGAGGCTAACAGAGCGAATGCTCGTTCTGCAAGACACGACGATCGAGCGCGTCTACGTCGGATGTCAGGGTTGACAAAGAGAATGGTCGCTCTCTATTGTCCAGCAACACCCGCAGAACACCGCGGGCCAACCGCCATCGACCCCACCCACGAAACGGGAGCCCGCGATGTTCAGCCGCTGGGGAGCCTTCGTCTACCGGCACCGCCGGATCGTCCTTGTCCTCGCGATCGTCGTCGGCGTGATCGGCGCGTCGGCGGCGGGCCGCGCGGCGTCGGTCCTGTCCGCGGGTGGCTGGCTCGACCCGGGCTCCGAGTCCGCCGCCGTCGCCAACCGGCTCGCCGACGAGTTCGGCGCGGGTCGCGGGGCGCTGATCGCGGTCTACCGCGGCGCGGACGGCACGGACGCCCGCAGCGACGCGTTCCAGGCAGCCATCGTGGCGTCGCTCGCCGACCTCGTCGAGGATCCCGACGTGTCGGGGACCATCGGCTACGCCGAGACGGGCGACGCCCGGTTCATCTCCAACGATGGGCAGTCGGCCTACGTGGTCGTCGACCTCAACGTCACCGACGAGGCGTCGGTCCCGCTGATCGACCGGTTCGAGTCCGAGATCCACGAGCCCACCGACGGCACCAAGCTGCTGCTCGGCGGTTACGCGGCGCTGACCCGCGACTCGACCGACCAGTCCGAGCAGGACCTGGTCCGCGCCGAGACGGTCTCCCTCCCCATCGCCGCCTTCGTCCTGATCCTCGTGTTCACGTCGCTGATCTCGGCCGGCATCCCGCTCCTCGTGGCCGGCCTCGCGATCCCGACCACGCTCGCGCTCGTGTACGTCGTCGGCCAGCAGGTCGAGATGAGCGTCTACGTCTCGAACGTGTCGACGATGCTGGGCCTCGCGCTCGCGATCGACTACTCGCTGTTCATGGTCAGCCGGTTCCGCGAGGAGCTGAAGAAGGGACGCGACGTCGGCAGCGCCGTCGAGATCGCGGTCGCCACGTCGGGCAAGGCCGTCACGTTCTCCGGACTCGCGGTCGCCATCGGGCTCGGCGGCCTGCTCGTGTTCAGCGCCCCGGCGCTGCGCTCGTTCGGCATCGGCGGGATGCTGACCGTGTTCGCGTCCCTGTTCTACGCCATGACCTTCCTGCCGGCCCTGCTCGGCATCCTCGGCCCGAGGGTCAACTCGCTGTCCGTGACCGGCCTGGTCGACCGCATCCGGCGCGCGCTGGGCCGCCCGTCGAGCGAGCAGGCGGCGGCCTCCCGGCGATCCCGCTGGGAGTGGATTGCCAACACCGTCATGGCCCACCCCATCGTCGTGATCATCCCGACCCTGTCGCTGCTGCTGCTCGCCGGCCTCCCGTTCCTCCGGCTCCAGCAGGGCATCCCCGACGCCTACACGCTGCCCGCGGGCCTCGAGAGCCGCGAGGCGGCCGTCGCGATCCAGTCGGGCTTCGAGGCGGGCACCACCGCGCCGATCGTCGCCCTCGTGGACGTCCCGGGCGATCCCACGTCCGAGGCCAACGTCCGCGCGCTCGTCGCGTACGGCGAGGGCCTGGGCGGCGTGTCCGGCGTCGAGCGCGTCGAGAGCCCGTTCACCGGCATCCCCAACCCGGCCACCGGCCAGCCGCTCACCGTCGACGAGCTCGTCGCCCTCTACGGCCAGCCCCGTGCCGCGTGGCCGCCGCAGCTCGCCGCGCTGTGGGACCGGTACGTCCACGCGTCCACTGTCCGCTTCGACGCCATCAGCCCGCTCCAGCCGTCGTCGCCGGCTGGGACCGCGGTGGTGGCCGCCGCCCGCGATGTCGATCCCGGGCCGGGTCTCACGGCGATGATCGGCGGCCAGGCGGCCACCGGGCACGACTTCCTCGTCTCGCAGACCGAGCGCATCCCGTACGCCGTCGGGGTCGTGCTGCTCGCGATGTTCGCGGTGCTGTTCCTGCTGTTCGGGTCGGTCGTGCTGCCGATCAAGGCGATCCTGATGACGCTGCTCTCGATCAGCGCCTCGTTCGGGGCGATGGTCTGGATCTTCCAGGAAGGCAACCTCAGCGGCCCGCTGGGCTTCACGAGCCCCGGGTTCACCATCGCCGGCAACCCGATCATCATGTTCAGCGTGCTGTTCGGGCTGTCGATGGACTACGAGGTCCTGCTGCTGTCGCGGGTCCAGGAGGCGTACCGCCGGTCGGGTGACAACCGGGCCGCGGTGGCCGAGGGCCTGTCGAAGACCGCCGGGGTGATCACCGGCGCGGCCGCGATCATGGTCACGGTGTTCGCGGCGTTCGCCCTGGCCGACACGATCACGATCAAGAGCATCGGCGTGGGCATGGCGATCGCGGTGTTCGTCGACGCGACGATCGTCCGGATCCTGCTGGTGCCGGCGACGATGCGGCTGCTCGGCAAGTGGAACTGGTGGGCGCCCGGGCCGCTGGCCCGGTTCGCCGATCGGCTCGGCTTCAGCCACGCGGAGGACGAGGCGACCGTGCCGACGGGCGACGAAGGCCCGGCCTCCGGCGACGGCGCCGCCAGGCGTGCCGCCGACCCGGCCTGACCCCACCACCGCCCAGGACGCCCCGGCTCCGGCCGGGGCGCCGTCCACCGCGGCCGAAGCCCGGGCAACGTCCCTGACCCCGTCCGCCGTCCCCGACCTGCTCGCGCCTGACCTCCGGCTGGTCCTGGTCGGGATCAACCCGGGCCGCGTCTCGGCGGCCGCGGCCGCACACTTCGCGAACCCGCGCAACGACTTCTGGCGCCTGCTCGAGGCGTCCGGGCTCACGCCCGAGCTGCTGGGGCCGGAGCGACAGGCAGAGGTCCTCGACCTGGGCGTCGGGATCACCAACGCGGCGGCGCGCACGACGCCCGGGTCCGGCGACCTGCGCGCGGCCGACTTCGCGGGCAGCGCCGAGCGGCTGGAGCAGATCGCCCGCGAGCTCCGTCCCGCGGTGATGGCCTTCGTCGGCAAGGAGGCGTACCGCGGGCCGTTCGGGGCGCGGCCCGACCTCGGCCTCCAGGCCCTGACCCTCGGCGACACGCGGCTGTTCGTGCTGCCGTCGACCTCGCCCGCGAACGCCGCGGTGCCGTGGGCCGAGCGCCTGCACTGGTTCCGCGAGCTCGCGGCGCTCGTCGACCGGGTGGCCCCGCGATCGGCCAACCCGGGGCGTCTGCACGATGCGCGCGTTACGCTGACCTGAGTTCGACACGGAGGTGACATGAGCGAGCCCGGCAAGCAGCCGCTGACCGGCGAGGTCTACGACGCCGGCGGCGTCAAGATCTACGGCTGGGAATGGAACGACATCGGCGGGCCGCGGGGTCGCAGCCGGCTGCCGTGGTTCGGGATCTTCCTGGTCGTGTTCGGCGCGCTCCTGCTGCTGCGCCAGGTCTTCCCCGCCCTCGAGACCGCCGGCTCGCTGCTGTTCCTCGCGGTCGGCGTCGCGTTCCTCGTCTCATGGCTGATCAACCGCGGGCTCGGCTCGCTCTACCTCGGAGCGATCATCACGGCGCTTGCCGCCCCCGACCTGCTCGCCGCCGCGGGCGTCGTCTCCGGGCCGGGCGTCGGCACCCTGTGCCTCGGCGTCGCGTTCCTGTTCATCGCGCTCGTGCGCGGCGTGAGCGGCGCGGGGTGGGGCTGGCAGCTCGTGCTGGGGCTCATCCTGTTCGCGATCGGGGCCTCGAGCATCGCCATGCCCAACCTCAGCGAGATCGTGTGGCCGCTGGCGATCCTGATCGTCGGCGTGATCGTGCTGGCGCGGGCGCTGTCTCCGACCCGGCGCTGACGCCCGGGGACCAGCGCGGGACGCGCGTCAGGGGCTCCAGAACCCCGCCGACCCGGGTGCGAGCACCCGCGGCGCCGACCCGTCCGCCGGCAGCACCTCGAGCGATTCGTTGCCGCCCGCGTCGATGACGGGCAGCAGGATCGACGACCCGTCGGGCGACCAGACGCGGTGGCTCAGGGCGTACTGGTCGAAGTACGGCAGGATCTGGTTGACGTAGAGCGGCGAGAGGCTCACGACCTGGGCCGGCGTGGCCGTCTCCGCGGCGACGTCGACGAACTGGAGCGCGACGTCGACGCCCTCCGCGTCGGCCACCCTGCGTCCCGTGCCGCCGCCGGGACGCGTTGAGACCAGTCGCGCCGTGGCAGCGGCCGGGCCGCCGACGCGGGCGGAGCCCGGAGCGGCGGGCGTCGAGATGCCGATCGTCGCGATCCGCGACCCGTCCGGCGACCAGAAGAACGAGACGACGTCGTTGGCCGGGAGCTGACGCACGTCGCCCGACGCCGCGTCGACGACCCGCAGCGGCCCCAGCGGCAGCGGCGCCTGGCGGTCGCCCTCCCCGGCGCCGATGTACGCGAGCTGGGGCGCGGCCGGGGCGAACTCGAACGCCGCCGGC
>CAWHIA010000026.1:0-87943 GCA_963829155.1 uncultured Chloroflexia bacterium
GGCGACGCTGGTCGCGCTGCGCGACGGGCACATCGTGCGCGATGACGAGGTCGAGGTCGCACGCCGCGAGCTCACGCTTGATCGAGGTCGAGGGCCGGCGCGGCGATCCGCTGCGTCGCGTTGCGCCCGTCGCCGAGCACGTGCGGCTCGAGGTCGACCCCTTCCGGATCACGGGCGACCTGCACCACCTGCCGAGCGTCCAGTCGCTCAACGCGCTCACGCGGTGGTCGCGGTCCATCCCCGTGACCGACGCGCTGGTCGAGGTCGACGGCTCGGACATGCCGCGCACCGTGCACGACGTCGTGCTCGTCAACCGCGACCGCATCCGCGCGTACCACCTGCTCCACGACGCCGGCCCGGCCTGGGCGCCGGCGCCGGCCGATGCCGACGAGCTGGTCGAGACGGATGAGCCGCGGCCGCCGAGGAGCCCGCCGCCTCGGGCGCCTGAATGCGCGTCTGAGTTGCGCCGATCCGGCGTCACCACCGCGTCATCGTTGCCCGCGAGGCTTGGCCCGGCGATGATGCCCGGTCATGCCCCTCGTCCCCGTCCCGAGCCGCGAGCAGGCCCCGATCCTCGTCGTCGACGACGACCCGAAGATCCTGACGCTCGTGCGCACCTACCTCGAGCGCGAGCGGTACCGCGTGATCACCGCCGCCGACGGACGGTCGGCGCTCGCGGCGATCGCCGAGCACCCGCGGCTCGTCGTCCTCGACCTGATGATCCCCGAGATCGACGGGATCGAGGTCATCCGGCGCGCGCGGCTGGACGGCGACGTGCCGATCCTGGTGCTCTCGGCCCGGGGCGCGGTCGGCGACCGGATCCAGGCCCTGACCGAGGGCGCCGACGACTACCTGCCCAAGCCGTTCTCGCCGGCCGAGCTCGTCGTCCGCGTCGCCACGATCCTGCGGCGCACGGAGCGGGGCGGCGTGCCCGACGACATCGTGCTCGCCATGGGCGGCCTCGAGCTCGACCTCGGCCGCCACCGGGTGACGGTCGACGGGGCGAGGCGATGCTCGAGCGCGCTCGAGCTGCGCCTGCTGGCGGCGCTGCTCGAGGGCGGTGGCCGGGTCCTCACCCGCGACCAGCTGCTCGACGCGATCCACGGCGCGGGCGAGGGCGACGTCCTCGACCGCTCGATCGACCAGTACATCCGCCGCCTGCGCGAGAAGCTCGGGCGACGACCCGGCCGAGCCGCGCTACGTCGCGACCGTGCGCGGCGCGGGCTACCGGGCCGCGATGCCCGTGGTGCGGCGGGCGGGGCCGCGATGAGCCGCCGCGACGGGCTGTCCGCGCGGATCCTGGTCGCGGCGCTGGTCGTCGCCGGCGGTCGCGCTGGCGATCGTCGGCATCGGGGTCCTGCGGGTCGGCGCGGCGTCGTTCGAGGCGCTGATGATGGCCGCCGGCGCGAGCGCGGACCACGCCCGCGAGATGTTCGACCAGAGCGTCACGGTCGTGTTCGGGGTCGCGGCGCTGGTGGCGGCGGTGGTCGCCCTCGTCCTCGCGATGGCGCTCGCCCGTCGCCTCGCCCGGCCGTTGGAGCGGATCGCCGCCGCCGCGGCGCGCATCGCGGACGGGGACCTCGACGCCCGCGTGCCCGAGGAGGGCCCCGCCGAGCTGCGGGCGCTCGCGGCGTCGTACAACGCGATGGCCGCGCGGCTCGCCGAGCAGGAGGCGGTCCGGCGCGAGTTCATCATCAACGCGTCGCACGAGCTGCGGACGCCGCTGACCAACCTGCAGGGCTACCTCGAGGCGCTGCGCGACGGCGTCCTGCCGCCCGACCCGGCGACGTTCGACTCGCTGCGCGAGGAGGTCGACCGGCTGACCCGCCTCGCGGCGTCGCTGGACGTCCTGGCCGGCGCCGAGGGCGCCGCCGGGGTGGCGCGCGAGGTCGACGTCGGGGCGATCGTGGCCGCGTCCGCCGACCTGGTGGCGCCGGCGCTCGCTCGGCGCTCGATCTCGCTGCGCGTCGACGCGCCGGCCGGGTTCGTCGTCCGGGCGCGTCCCGACGAGCTGACGCAGGTGCTCGCCAACCTGCTCCAGAACGCGATGCGCTACACGCCCGACGGCGGCCAGGTGGAGGTGTCGGTCGAAGGCGTCGACGACGGCGTCCGCGTGCGGGTCGCGAACACGGGACCGGGCATCCCGGCGGCCGACCTGCCGCGGGTCTGGGAGCGCTTCTACCGGGTCGAGAAGTCGCGCGACCGCGAGCGCGGCGGAGCCGGGATCGGGCTCGCGATCGTGCGCCAGCTGGTCGAGGCCGCCGGCGGCCGGGTCGGCGTCAGCAGCGAGGGCGGCTGGACGACGTTCTGGCTGACGCTGCCGGCCTGACGGGGCACCCCCGCGGTACGCGCCGCCTCCCGCCGCACGTCATCGTCGCGTCACTCGTTGCCCCGATCCTGCTCGGCGAACCGTCCCTCTTCCTCGGGAGCCCTCCGTGCGCCGAGCCCGTCATCCGCTCGTCATCGTCGCCGCCGCCATCGCCGTGGTGGTCGGCGCCCCGGTCGCGTGGTACCTGGGCTCGCCGGTGTTCCTGCGGACGGAGCTCAACGAGCCGCCGGTCGTCGCGATCGAGCCGATCGGGACGACGCCGAGCCCGCCGTCGCCGGCCACCGATCCCGACGCCCGGGGCGACGCCCGCGCCGCGGGCTCGGCCGGCCTCACCGGCGTCGTCAGGGGACGCCGCAGCCCGCCTGGACGCCGGCCGCCCCGCGGACCGGGCGGTTCGCCGGGACCGACGACTTCCATTTCGGCCGCGGGACCGCGCTCCTGCGCGAGGTCGAGCCGGGCCGATGGGTGGTGCGGCTGGAGGACTTCTCGGTCCGGAACGGGCCCGGACCTGTACGTGGTCCTGTCACCCGATCGGACGGGCTACACGGACGACGCCATCGAGGTCGGCCGGCTGCGCGCGACCGATGGCAGCTTCAACATGCGGGTCCCCGAGGGGACCGACGTGTCGGACGTCAGCAGCGTCCTGATCTGGTGCAAGCAGTTCTCGCACCTGTTCGCCGTCGCGCCGCTGGACGGCTGACGGCGACCGGCGTCGACGGGGTCAGGCGCCCGACGGGGCCGGCGCGCCGAAGGCCCAGGGGCTGGGCTCCTCTTCCTGCACGCCGCGCGGCCAGGCGTTGTGGTCCGGCGCCACGAACAGCGTCGCCAGCGAGCCCGTCTCACCACCTCGCACGAGTCGCACGAGCACGACGGCCGAGGTGACCACGGCGGCGATCACGATCACGATGTTGAAGAAGGGGGCGATGTCCTGCACGTCAGTTGGCTCCGTCGGCCTCGGACGTCGAGGCGATGACGCCAGCATCACGCGGCGGTGCGCCCGCGGGTGATGGACGCCGATGGCCGACGGGCCTACGTCAAACGGCGACGGGGCGACCCGACGGGCGTCGGCGGGGAGGAGGTCCGCCGGCGCCCGCAGGGTTCAGGTGGGGGTCGCGTCCGTCGCCTCGGTGAGGTACCGCGTGCGTTCGACGAGCTCGACCGTCGGCCCGGTGAGGGTCAGCTCCGCGGACAGGGGCAGGTCCGCCGACGAGCGTCCCGCGAAGACCCGGACGAGGCCGGGCTCGACCACGCGCCGGTAGTCGGCGCCCGTGTACGCGAGCTGCTCGGTCGACAGCCGGAACGCGACCGTGCGGCACTCGCCGGGCTCGAGGCGGACCCGCCGGAACCCGCGCAGCTCGATCACCGGGCGCGCGACCGTGGCCTCCTCGTCGCGGACGTAGAGCTGGACGACCTCCTCGCCCGCACGCGACCCGGTGTTGGTGACGTCGACGCGGACGACGACCTCGTCGCCGGCGGTGTCGAGCGTGGCGCGATCGACCCGCAGCGCCTCGATCGAGAACGTCGTGTACGAGCGCCCGTGGCCGAACGGCCACAGCGGCGCCACCGCGCCGTCGACGTAGTCGATCTTCCAGTTCGACCGGCCGCCCGTCGGGTGGTGGCGGTAGGTCTGCGGCACCTGGCCGACGTGGCGCGGCATCGTGATCGGCAGCCGGCCACCCGGGTCCGCGTCGCCCGCGAGGACCTCGGCGATCGCCGCCGGCCCGGCCTGGCCCGGCACCCAGGCGAGGACCACGGCCGAGCAGTGCTCGAATGCCCATTCGAGCGCGAGCGGGCGGCCGCTGACGACCAGCAGCACGGTCGGCGTCCCGGTCGCGACGACGGCCTCGAGCAGCTCCTGCTGCCGGCCGAGGAGGCGGAGGTCACGCCGGTCGCGGGACTCGCCGGTCGTCGCGTCGAACGGTCAGGCCGGAGCGCTCGCCCACCACGACCACGGCGACCTCGGCGTCGCGCGCCGCGCGCGACGGCCTCGGCGATCGCCTCGTCGGTGCCGTCGCGCAGGCCCGTGCCCTCGGCGTACGCGATCCGGTCGGCGCCGAACCGCGCCCGGAGCGCGTCGAGGATCGTCGGCCAGGCGCCCGCCTCGTCGGTGGGCTGGATCACGTCGCTCGACGGGAAGCCGAACGGGTTCGCCCGGTGGCGCAGCTCGGCCAGCGTCTCGATGTGCGGCAGGTGGCGCGTAGTCGCCCATGAGGTCGCGGGCGCTGTCGGCGATCGGGCCGACGACGGCGATCCGCCCGCCGTCGGCCGCCAGCGGCAGCACGCCGTCGTTCTCGAGCAGCACGATCGACCGCCGGACGAGCTCGGCCGCGAGCGTGCGCTCCTCCGCCTCGAGCTGGTCCAGCATCGGCGACCGACGGCGCCTCGACGTACGGCCGCTCGAACAGCCCCAGCCGGAACTTGAGCCGCAGGATGCGCTCGACGGCGAGGTCGACGATGCCGCGGTCGACCCGCCCGTCCGCGATCGCCGCCCGGAGCGGCTCGCCGAACCCGGCGGTCGTCGGCAGCTCGCTGTCGAGCCCCGCCCGGACCGCCATCGCCGCCGCCGTGCCGAGGTCGGCCGTCAGGCGGTGCTCGCCGACCAGCATCTGGACCGCGGTGTAGTCGGAGGCGACGATCCCGTCGAAGCCCCACTCGTCGCGCAGGATCGAGGTCAGCAGCTCGCGCGAGGCGTGGCAGGGCAGCCCGTCGACGTCGCAGTAGGCCGGCATCATGCACGCCAGCCCGGCCTCGCGGACCGCGGCCTCGAACGGGAGCAGCTGCTCGTCGCGCAGCTCGCGCGGCCCGACGTGGGCCGGGGCCTGGTTCAGCCCGCCCTCGGCGAGCCCGTGGCCGACGAGGTGCTTGCCGGTCGCGACCACGCCGGTCGCGACGTCGTCGCCCTGCATGCCGCGCACGTACGCCACGCCCAGGGCCGGTCGCGAGGTACGGGTCCTCGCCGTAGGTCTCCTCGACGCCGGCCCCAGCGGGGGTCGCGGGTGATGTCGAGCACCGGGGCGAGCGCGAGCCGCCCGCCGATCGCCAGCATCCGCCGCCGGATCGTCGTCGCGATCGCCTCGACCAGCTCCGGGTCGAACGCCGCCGCGGCGCCGATCGACTGCTGGAACGAGGTCGCGCCGCGGGCGAGCAGGCCGTGGAGCGCCTCCTCGTGGAGGATGGCCGGGATGCCGAGCCGCGTCTCCTCGACCAGGAAGCGCTGGATCGCGTTGCCGGCCTCGGCCGCCCCGGCGGCGTCGAGGTTCGTCGCCCCGGCCACCCGGCTGACCTGCCCGATCCCTCGCCGCGAGCCGGGCGCGCACCCGCTCGGGATCCAGGTCGGTCTCGCTGCTGAACAGCTCGAACGACCACAGCGACCCCAGCTGGGCGAGCTTCTCGTCGAGCGTCATCCGCGCCAGCAGGTCGGCGACGCGCGCCTCGATCGGCAGGCTCGGGTCGCGGTAGCGGGCCTCGACCGTCGTCATCAGCCCTTCACCGCGCCGGACGTCAGGCCGCCGACCAGCTGGCGCTCCGCGATGGCGTAGAAGATGATCGCCGGGATGAGCCCGACCACGGTGTAGGCGAGGATGCGGGCCTGGTCGGACGAGTACTGGGTCGAGAAGTTCTGGGCGCCCAGCGGCAGCGTCCACTGGTCCGCGCCGTTGAGCACGACCAGCGGCAGGAGGAAGGCGTTCCAGGTGCCGACGACGGCGAGCACGCTGACGGTCGCCAGCGCGGGCCGCGCCAGCGGCAGCAGGACGCGCCAGAAGAACCCGAACGAGCTGCAGCCGTCGATCCGTGCGGCGTCCTCGAGCTCGGCCGGGATGCTCCGGAAGAACGGCCGCAGGATCACGATCGTCAGCGGCAGCGCGAACGCCGCCTGGGGCAGCGCCACGCCGAGCGGGGTGCCGGTCAGGCCGGTGTTCCGGAGCAGGATGAACAGCGGCAGGATCGCGACGGCCGTCGGGAACAGCAGCCCGAACACGAACAGCGTGAACAGCGCCTCGCGGCCCCGGAACTGCATCCGGGCGAACACGAAGGCGGCCAGCGACGCGAACACGACCGCGACCACGACCGCGATGACGGCGATGACCAGGCTGTTGCCGAGCTCGCCCCAGAACGAGGCGGCGTTGGCGCCGACGAGGACGTCGTAGTAGTTCTCGAAGACCCACGGGTCGGGGAGGACCTGGCCGGGGTCGGCCGCCAGCTGGCCGTTGGTCTTGAACCCGCCGAGGATCGCGTACAGGATCGGGATCAGGATCGCCACCGCGACGACGACGAGGACGATGTACGCGAGCACGCCCGAGCAGGCTCGGCCGGGCGACGCGCAGGCCGGTCCGTCGCCGGGCGTCCGCGGCCGCGCTCACACCGGTGCCCGAGGTCGTCGTCGCCATCGGGTCAGCCACCGAACGACGTGAGCGCGCCCTCGGTGTCGCGCCGGAGCACGAACCGCTGGTACGCGAGGGCGACGACGAGGCTGAACAGGAACAGGATCACGGCCAGCGCCGAGCCGTAGCCCATCTGGGTGCCCTTGAAGCCGGCCTTGAACATCGAGATCGCCATGGTGTTCGAGGCGTTGAGCGGGCCGCCGCCGGTCATGACCCAGATCATGTCGAACAGCTGCAGCGCGCCGATGATCGAGAGGAAGACCGAGACGCGGATCGTCGGTCCGAGCAGCGGCAGCGTCACGTACCGGAACGCCTGACGTTGATCGGCCCCGTCGATCAGCGCCGCCTCGTCGAGCTCGTGCGGGATGCCCTGCAGGCCGGCCAGCATCAGGATCATGTGGAAGCCGAAGTACTTCCACGAGATGATCACGAACATCGTCAGCATCACGATGTTGGAGTCGCCCAGCCAGTCCTGGACGAGGGTGCCCAGGCCGACGCCCGTCAGCGACGTGTCGATGAACGCGTGGGGCTGCAGGAGCAGCCGGAACACGATGCCGGTGACGGCCTCGGACAGCACGTACGGCAGGAAGAACAGCAGCCGGAACGCCGCCCGGCCGCGGAACCGCCGGTTGAGCATGACCGCGAGCGCAAGCGAGAACGGGATCTGGATCGCCAGCGACAGCGCGACGATGAACAGGTTGTTGGCGATGGCCCCCCGGAACACGTCGCTCGACAGCGCGACCTGGTAGTTCTTGAGGCCGATGAAGTCGGTGAGCGGCTGGAGCCCGTTCCACTTGTACAGGCTGTAGTGCGCGGCCTGGACGATCGGCAGCAGCACGAACAGCCCGTACAGCGCCAGCGCCGGCACCAGGAACAGGGCGATCGTCAGCCATTTCGAGCGCTTCGATCCGCCTCCGCGACTCCCGCGTTGGCGGACGCTCAATGCCGTCATCAGGGGTCCTCAACCGCGCCGTGGAATCGAGCGGGCCGGCTGGGGCCGGCCCGCTCCTTGCCTGAGTCTACGAGCGCGTCACTCGCAGATTCGACCTACTGGGTGGCCGCGGCGTCGGTGATCGCCTGGCACACCTTCTCGGGGGTCGAGGCGCCGGAGAACAGCGCCATCGTCGCGTCGTTGAAGGTCTGGCCGAGGGTCCCGGCGGTCGCCTGGTCGAGGTAGAGCTGCATGAACTGCGCGTTCCCGCGTCCGGCGAGGACGGCCTGCAGGTTCGGATCGGTGACGGTGCTCTCGGTGCCGACGGTGGTCGAGAGGCCGACGCCGTCGGTGTTGAGCTTGTTCTGGTTGTCGACGCTCATGAAGAACTTCAGGAAGTCGATCGCCTCCGGCGGCGCGTCCTTGCCGACCGCGATGCCGTTGCCGCCACCGACGCCGTCGGTGGGTGCGCCCGCGCCGCCGGTGACGGCCGGGAAGGCGAACCAGCCGAGGTCGTCGCCGAGGCCCTTCTTGTCGGCGCTGTTGTCGTTCTGGACCGAGGGCGCCCACTGGCCCATCAGCTCCATGGCCGCCTTGCCGTTGCCGACCGCGGCCGCCTCGTCGGTGTACGTCGCGCCCTTGTAGCCGTCCTGGTAGGGATTGAGGGCGTTCAGCGCGACCACGTCCTGGCCGGCCTTGATGCAGGCGTCGGTGTTCCAGTCGCCGGTCTGGACCATCTGGGCGAGGGCGTCGCCGCCGCCGTTGCGGAGGACGAGGTACGTCCACAGGTGCATCGACGGCCATTCGTCCTTGCCCGCGATCGCGAGCGGGGTGATGCCGGCGGCCTTGAGCTTGCCGACGGCGGCGAGGTAGTCGTCCCAGGTGGCGGGCGGGGCCGTGATGCCGGCCTGCTCGAACAGCTTCTTGTTGTACCAGAAGCCGATCATGCCCATGTCCCACGGGATGCCGTACTGCTTGCCGTTGTACTGGTAGATGCTCATGGCGCCCGGGTTGACGGTGCTCGCCCAGGACGAGACGTCCGCGGTGATGTCCTTGAGCAGCCCGGCGTCGGCCTGCTGGGCCATGGTGGCGCCGCCCCACGACTGGAACAGGTCGGGCACGTCGCCGGCCTGCATCGAGGTGGCGAGCTTGGTCTTGAACGCCTCGTTCTCCTGGACGGTGAGGTTGATCTTCACGTTCGGATGCGCCGCCATGTAGGCATCCGCGATGGCCTGGAAGTCGGCCTTGCCGACAGCCGCCGTCGTGATGTGCCACCAGTCGAACTCGACCGGGGCGGCATTGGCCTCGGACGGCGCGGCCGCCGAGGGAGCGGCGGCCGATGCGGCCGTGGACGGGGCTGCGGCCGATGGTGCCGCGGCCGACGGGGCGCTCGTGGCTCCGGTGCCAGTCGAGCAGGCGGTCACCACCAACGCGGTGGTGGCCAGGACTCCGAACATGCGCCAGCGCGTTGACACGACTCGACCTCCTCCTGTGCTCGCCGCCGGAGGACTCGATCCTCCGCGCGACGGGCGCTCCTCCAACGTCAGGTGCCGCGAAAGTTTCGGTCTGGTTCCATATCGGTTTCGACGCGAACCGTAACCGTCCGACAGATCGGTCGTCAAGCCCGCCGATCGGGGCGTCCTCCGGGTGCTCCGGCGCACCGCCGGCGCCTCGACCGCGTGGAATGGCCGATTCGCCGCCTGAAAGTTTCGGTATGCTGTGCGGGTGGTGATCTCGAGCACGCCCTCCATCCAGGCGCCGGCCGGGTACGGCGACGATCGCGGACGTCGCGGAGCTGGCGGGGGTGTCGGTGCCGACCGTGTCGAAGGTGATCAACGGCCGGGCGGACGTGTCGGCGGAGACGCGCCGGCGCGTCGAGGCGGCGATCCGGGAGCATGGCTACCAGCGGCCCGCGAGCACGGCCCGTCGGGCGCCGCTGCTGGAGGTCATCTTCCACGAACTCGAGTCGGAGTGGGCGCTGGAGATCGTCCGGGGCGTCGAGCAGGTCGCCGGGCAGCACCAGCTGGCGGTCGTCCTGTCCGAGATGCAGGGCCGCCGGCGGCCGGGCCGGAGCTGGATCGAGGGCGTGCTCGCCCGCCGCCCGACCGGGGTGATCGCGGTGTTCTCGGACCTCAGCGAGACCATGCGGATGCAGCTCCGGACGCGCGGCATCCCGTTCGTCATCGTCGACCCGACCGGCGAGCCGCTCCACGACACGCCGTCGATCGGGGCGACCAACTGGAACGGCGGCCTGACCGCGACGCGCCACCTGCTGGGCCTCGGGCACCGGCGGATCGGCGTGATCGGCGGGCCGGGCTGGATCCTGTGCAGCCGCGCTCGGCTCGACGGCTATCGCGCGGCGATGGACGAGGCCGGGCGTGCCGATCGATCCGCAGCTGATCAGCCACGGCGAGTTCCACGTGGAGGAGGGGATCGACCGCGGCCGCGCGCTGCTCGCGCTCGCCGACCGCCCCACGGCGATCTTCGCCGGCAACGACCTCCAGGCCCTGGGCGTCTACCAGGCCGCCCGCGAGGCGCGGCTGCACATCCCCGAGGACCTGAGCGTCGTGGGCTTCGACGACCTGCCGGTCGCGCAGTGGGTCGGGCCGCCGCTGACCACCGTCCGCCAGCCGCTGGTCGAGATGGCCGTGGCGGCCGCCGAGCTCGTGCTCGGGCTCGCCAACGGGGAGTCGCCGGCCCAGGCGCGCCTCGAGCTGGCTACCGAGCTGATCGTCCGGGAGAGCACCGCGCCGCCCCGCGCCTGATCCGGCCGGGCCTGCGGCGCCTGGCGAATCGCGAGCCGACCAGCCGACGACGCAGGGAGCCACGCGACGATGCAGCAGCACGCGGTCACGATCCTCGGCACCGGCCTGATCGGCGACTTCTACACGATGACGCTCCACGGGCAGCGGGGCCGGGACCGCGTGCAGGTCGTCTACTCGCGCAGCGAGGAGCGGGCCGAGGCGTTCAGCGAGCGGTGGTCGATCCCCGAGCGCACGACCGACATGGACGCCGCGATCCGGCACCCGGCGACCGACGTCGTGATCGTGGCGCTGCCGAACTTCCTCCACGAGGAGGCCGTCACCGCGGTGGCGAAGGCCGGCAAGGCCGTGCTGTGCACGAAGCCGCTTGGGCCGGACCGCCGACGAGGCGCAGACGCATGCTCGAGGCCGTCGAGAAGGCCGGCGTCTTCGGCGGCTACCTCGAGGACCTGTGCTACACGCCCAAGACGCTCAAGGCCGTCGCGTCGGTCGAGCAGGGCGCGCTCGGGGACGTGACCTGGGTCCGCTCGCGCGAGACGCATCCGGGCCCCCACAGCGCCTGGTTCTGGGACGGCCGGCTGACGGGCGGCGGCGCCATCATCGACCTCGGCTGCCACTGCATCGAGATCATCCGCAACTTCGTCGGCAAGGGGAATCGGCCGGTCGAGGTCATGTGCACGACCGACACCCTCGTCCACCCGATCGACGACGAGGACAACGCCATCGCGCTGATCCGGTTCGAGTCGGGCGCGGTCGGCCAGTTCGAGGTCAGCTGGACCTTCCGCGGCGGGATGGACCTGCGCGACGAGGTGGCCGGCACCCACGGCACGATCTGGCTGAACCACTTCCTGCGCACCGGCTACGAGATGTTCACGGCGGGCGGCGGGAGCGGCTACGTGGCGGAGAAGGCCGAGACGGCCGCGGGCTGGCTGTTCCCCGTCGGCGACGAGGTGTCCGAGCTCGGCTACGTCGACATGTTCAGCGACATGTTCAACGCGCTCGACGGCGGCGGGACGCCGCGCGAGACGCTGTACGACGGCTACGTCGTGAACGCCGTCATGGACGCCTGCTACCGGTCGGCGAGGAGCCGCGCCTGGGAGCCGGTCGAGCTGTTCGAGTGGCGGGGCGGCGTGACGCCGCGGATCGCGAAGTCGCCCGAGACCCACGACGGCCAGGTCGTGATCAAGCGCGAGGTCCTGCCCGACGGCCGCGAGAAGCTGATCCTCAAGGACCCGAAGACCGGCGACTTCACGGACCGCATCACCGCCGGCGGCTGAGCCCGGCGCTGAGCCCGGCGCTCAGCCCTCGGGCGGCGGGAACGACTGCTTGAAGGTGAACGCCTCGGGCGTCGGGCCCGGGCCTCGAGCAGGTGCAGCCGCCCGAGCGCCTCGACAGTGCCGGGGATCGTGCCCGCGGGCTGCCACCAGATCACGGTGTTGGGTCCGTCCCGGCGCTCGAACCACTCGTAGCGCCGCGCGAACACCGTCCGGTGGTCGGAGCGGTAGGTGAACGCGTGGAGCTCCTCGAGCGACGCCCAGACCGAGAGGTTGACGATGAACAGCGGGTCGCCGGTGACCTTGAGGTCCGTGTTGTTGCCGCTCTCGCCCTTGAGCCGCCACACGAACCCGGGGCTGCGCTCGGCGAGCGCGTTGATCTCGTCGAGGCGCGCCATGAAGTCGGCCATCGGCGGCCGCGTCCATCGGCGCGACCGCCCGGCCGACGTTCAGCTGCGCGATCTCCCAGCCGCCGCCCATCGTCCTCAGCCGGCCGAGGCGAGGACCACGTCGGGCATCCCCGACGGCTCGCCCGCGCCCGCCCAGCGGGCCAGCGACTCGCGCGCGAACAGCTGGTCGACCACCATCGACGACGCCGCCGATGACGCCCGCGAGGCCGCCCAGCGACGAGCGCCGGATCAGGAGGTCGCGCGTGGCGAGCGGCAGCGACCGCGCGTAGACCGCCTCGCGGATCGCGGCCAGCAGCACGTCGCCGCTCTGGGCCACGCCGCCGCCGATCACGACCAGCGACGGGTTGAAGAAGTTCACGACGCCGGCGAGCATCGCGCCGATCCGGCGGCCGGCCGACTGGAGCAGCTCCACCGCGACCGGGTCGCCGAACGACGCCGCCCGCGCGACGTCCTCGGCCGTGACCGCCCCGCGCCGGTCCAGCGCCTCGCGCAGGCGCAGGCTCCTGCCCTCGCGCGCCGCCGCCTCCCCGTCGCGGGCGATCGCCGCGCCGCCGGCCAGGGCCTCGAGGCAGCCGACGTTCCCGCAGCGGCAGATCACGTCCCGGTCCTCGGAGACCTGGATGTGGCCGACGTCCCCCGCTGACCCCTGCGCCCCGCGGTGGAGCCGCCCGTCCACGATGATCCCGGCGCCGATGCCCGTGCCGACCTTGACGACCACCACGTTGTCGTAGCCGGCGGCGACGCCCGATCGCCACTCGCCGAGCGCGAGCACGTTGACGTCGTTGTCGACCCAGACCGGCGCGTCGTAGCGGTCCGCGAGCCGCTCGCGGACGGGATAGCCGTCCCAGCCGGGCATGATCGGCGGCGAGATCGGCCGGCCGGTGCGGTACTCGACCGGTCCGGGCACGCCGATGCCGATGCCCCAGATCCGGCCGGGCAGGCCGCGCGTCGTCGCGAGCAGCTGGCCGAACAGCTCCTCGACCCGATCGAGCGCCACGTCCGGCCCGTCCGCGATGCTGGACGGCTCGTCGTGGTGGCCGAGGATCCGGCCGTCGAGCGTCGTCACCGCGACGTCGATCGAGGTCGCGCCGAGGTCGGCGACCAGGACGTGACCGGCGTCGGCGCGGAACGTCAGCTGGCGAGGCGGCCGGCCGCCGGTGCTCGGGCCCGGGTCGCCCTCGACGACGAGCCCGCGATCCAGGAGCTCCGCGACGCGCTGGGCGACGATGCTGCGGCTGAGGCCGGTGCGCGTGACGAGGTCGCTGCGCGACTGCGAGTGGCCCAGCCGGACCTCGTCGAGGACGGCGACGAGCGCGTCCAGCGCCTCCTCGGGGACGGGCCCGGGGACCGTGTCGCGGGGTGGGATTGAGCCGCCGCCCATGACGGGATCATACGCGTGTCCCGCAGGCCGGTCGAGGGACTTCCGCGCTTGACATGTCGAAGTACGATGACCACCTGAGAAAGCCGAACAGGACGCCGCCGAACGCCCGATCTGAACCGGGATCCGGCGTTCGCCGGGCAGTCCCGAAGGCCGTCGGCACCGAGCAACGACCGGCTCGGCACCCCGGATCCTGCGCCACCCGACCCGAAAGCCGTCTAGACTGCTTGGCCGGCACCCGTCCGACCCACCCGGAGGCCCCGCCCCACCTGTGACACGACGCAGCGACATCGGCACCGCCGTGATCGGCAGCGGCTTCATCGGCACGGTGCACATCGAGGCCCTGCGCCGGATCGGCGTCAACGTCACCGGCCTGCTCGGCTCGACGCGCGACCGCGCCGCCGCCCGCGCGGAGCAGGTCGACGTCGGCCGCGCCTACGCCTCGCTGGACGAGCTGCTCGACGACGACCGGGTCGACGTCGTCCACGTCACGTCGCCCAACGAGCTGCACTACCCGCAGGTCAAGGCGATCCTCGCGGCGGGCCGGCACGTCGTGTGCGAGAAGCCCCTGGCGATGACCGCGGACGAGTCGGGCGACCTCGTCCGCCTGGCCGCGGCGAGCGGCCTCGTGAACGCGGTCAACTTCAACATCCGGTTCTACCCGCTCAACCAGCACGTGGCGGGGTTCGTGCGCGACGGCGGGGTGGGGGATGTCCGCCTGGTCACCGGGCGCTACTTCCAGGACTGGCTGCTGCTACGACACCGACTGGAACTGGCGGCTCGAGCCGGAGCGTGGCGGCGCCCTCCGGGCCGTCGGCGACATCGGCTCCCACTGGCTCGACCTCACGACGTTCCTGACCGGCCAGCGCGTGCAGTCGGTGATGGCCGACCTGACCACGTTCATCCCGGTCCGCTACCGCCCCACGGGGCCGGTCGAGACGTTCTCGACCGAGCGCGCGGCGGACACCGTGCCGGTCGACATCCGCACGGAGGACGTGGCGACGGTGCTGCTGCGCTTCGAGAACGGGGCGCGCGGCCAGTTCGCCGTGTCGCAGCTGAGCCCCGGCCGCAAGAACAGCCTGCAGTACGAGATCGACGGCTCCTCCTCCGCCGTGGCGTGGGATTCGGAGCAGCCCGAGCAGCTGTGGATCGGTCATCGCGACCGGCCCAACGAGCTCCTGCTCCGAAACCCCGCGCTCATGAACGCCCTCGGCGGACAGGCGGCGCGGCTGCCGGGCGGCCACGTCGAGGGCTTCTTCGACACGTTCGGCGCGCTGTTCATGGCCATCTACGAGGACGTCGCCGCGGGTCGGCCGGCCGCCGCGCCACGCTATCCGACGTTCGCGGACGGGCACGACGAGATGCTGGTCGGCGACGCGATCGCCGAGAGCGCGCGCACCGGCGCCTGGGTCGACGTGGTCCGCGACGCGGTCCCCGCGGGCGCGTCCGCCGGTTCTCCGCGATGATCCGCGGACGCGCCGGCCACGACACGGAGGGTTCGCCTCGATGAAGCTCGGCTTCCTCACCGCGCCGTTCCCCGAGACGCCGCTCATGGACGTCGCCGACTGGGCGGCGGGCGCGGGCTTCGAGGTGCTCGAGATCGCGTGCTGGCCGCGGTCGACCGGGCCGTCCCGCCGCTACGCGGGCACCAGCCACATCGACGTCGCCAACCTGTCGGCAGCCCAGGCCACCGAGATCCGCGACGAGATCGCCGCGAAGGGCCTGTCGATCTCCGGGCCTCGGCTACTACCCCAACCCGCTCCACCCCGACCCGGAGCATCGTGCGCAGGTCATCGGCCACCTCAAGCTCGTGATCGAGGCGGCCGAGAAGATGGACCTGCCGCTGGTGAACACGTTCATGGGCGGCGACGCGGCGAAGAACCAGGACGAGAACTGGGAGGAGGCGCTGCGCGTCTGGCCCGACATCGTCGCGTTCGCGAACGACCACGGCCGGAAGATCACGATCGAGAACTGCCCGATGCTGTTCAGCTACGACGAGTGGCCGGGCGGCAACAACATCGCGACGACGCCGCGGATGTGGCGCCGGATCCTCGAGCAGTGGGACGACACGATCGGGCTCAACTTCGACCCGTCGCACCTGGTCCTCCAGATGATCGACATCGGTCGGTTCCTCAAGGAGTTCGGGTCCCACGTCCTCCACTACCAGGCCAAGGACCTGATGATCGACCGCGACGGGCTCTACGAGCGCGGGATCATGTCGATGGGGATGGGCTGGCAGATCCCACGCATCCCGGGCCTGGGCGAGGTCGACTGGGGCGTCGTCCACGGGGAGCTGTACCGCCAGGGCTACGAGGGCGACTGCATCATCGAGCACGAGGACAAGGTGTTCGAGGGCACCGACGAGAAGGTCAAGCAGGGCTTCCTGATCGCCCGCGACGTTCTTCGGCCGTACTGCCGATGAGCCTTTCGACTCGAGACGCTGACCGAGCGGGACATCGCCAAGACGATCGACCACAGCCTGCTGCGGCCGGAGCTCGACGACGCGTTCGTCGAGGACGGCTGCCGGCTGGCCGCGAAGTACGACGTCGCGTCGGTGTGCGTCCGGCCGGCCGACGTGCGACGGGCCGCCGCCCTGCTGCGCGGGACCGACGTCGCGGTCGGCACCACCGTCGGGTTCCCGCACGGCAACCACCTGACCGAGACCAAGGTGTTCGAGGCCCGGCGCGCGCTCGAGGACGGCGCCACCGAGCTCGACATGGTCATCCAGATCGCCGCCCTCAGGTCCGGCCGCGACGCCGACGTGCAGGCCGACATCGCGGCCGTCGTCGACGTCGGGCATGCCGGCGGCGCGATCGTCAAGGTGATCTTCGAGAACGCCTACCTGACCGACGACGAGAAGATCCGCGCCTGCCACCTCACCGAGGCCGCCGGCGGCGACTTCGTCAAGACCAGCACCGGCTTCGCGCCGTCCGGGGCGACCCACGACGACCTGCGCCTGATGCGCGCCAACACGTCGCCCCACATCCAGGTCAAGGCGGCCGGCGGCGTCCGGACGCTCGACGCGCTGCTCGCGGTCATGGAGCTGGGCGTCACGCGCATCGGCGCCACAGCGACCGAGACGATCATCCTCGAGTTCCGTGCCCGCAAGTCGGGCGAGGGCGCCGCAGCGACGTCGGTCGGGGTCCGGTGAGGGCGGCTACTGATGAAGAAGCCACGGGACGCGCTGGTGACCGGATGACCGGCGTCGCAACCGCGGCCGCACACCTGGTTCGTCGAGGCCGCCGGCGTCCTCGACCGCGTCGCCACGACCCAGACGGAGCCGATCGAGACCGCGAGCCGCTGGTGCGCGCAGGCGATCGCCGCCGACGGGCTCGTGCACCTGTTCGGGACCGGCCATTCGCGGATCCCGGTGGAGGAGATGTTCCCCCGCTACGGCTCCTATCCGGGCTTCAACCCGATCGTCGAGCTGTCGATGACGTTCCACACCCAGGTGGTGGGTGCGAACGGCCAGCGCCAGGCGATGTTCATCGAGCGGACTCCAGGCCTCGCCGAGGTCATCCTCTCGAATTTCCGGTTTGGGCCCGAGGACGTCATGATGGTGTTCTCGGCGAGCGGCCTCACCGCCGTGCCCGTCGAGATGGCCCGTGGGGCGAAGGCCCGGGGGATGCGGGTCATCGCCGTGACGTCAATCGCACAGTCCATGTCCGCGGAACCGGAGCCCGCGGCGGGTCAACGCCTGCTGGAGGTCGCCGATCTCGTCATCGACGTGTGCACGCCGCCCGCGGACGCGCTCGTGACCATCGACGGCCTCGACACCCCGATCGGGCCCGGCTCGACGGTCGGCGCGATCGCCATCGTCAATGCCATCAAGGTCCGCACCGCCGAGCTCCTCGTGGAGCGCGGGGCGATGCCTCCCGTGATCACGCGCGCGAGCGCCGTGGGCGCGGAGCGGTCGCGGCAACTGTTCGACGAAGCCTATCGAGAGCATGCGAGGCGGCTCGCCCGTGCGATCGACCAGCGAGGAGGTGGGTGACGAAGCGAGGAGCGAGTAGCGCACCTGACAAGACCGGCGCTCAACGGAGAGCGGCCGGCCGGCGAATGGAGGAGTTTTTGCACATGGATCGAATTCGATTTGGGAGGGGGCTCGCCTCGGTGGCCGCGATCGCGGTCATCGTCGCTGCCTGCTCCAGCGGTGGCGGTGCCACGACGGCCCCGACCGCCGCCCCGACCGCGGCGCCGCCCGCGAGCGCACCGGCCAGCGCGCCGGCGAGCGCGCCGGCCAGCGCGCCGGCCAGCCAAGCTGCCGCCCCGAGCCTCTCCGCGGGCACGTTCAAGCTCGGGTACTCGAACGGCGGCGGCGTGGGCAACGGCTTCCGCGAGGAGCAGGTCTGCACCGCCAAGGCGCAGTGGGCCGCGTACGGTGGCAAGCCGGAAGACCTGATCGTCAAGCACCGCAACACCGATGCGGCCGGCCAGGCGTCGGACATCCGCGACCTCATCGCGGCCGGCGTGAACGCCATCGTGTTCAATCCGAACGATCCTGAGGCGCTGAACCCGGCGCTCGCCGAGGCCACCGCCGCGGGCATCAAGACCGTCTCGGTCGACGCCTTCGTGACCGACCCCAACACCTACAACCTGTACAACAACCAGATCAAGTACGCCGAGATCGGCGCGCGCTGGCTGTTCGAGCAGCTCGGCGGCACGGGCAAGGTCTGGTACACCCGCGGCATCGCCGGCAACCCCGCCGACAGCGACCGCGACATCGGCTTCAAGAACGCCCTCAAGGACTACCCGAACATCGAGGTCGTCCCGAATGCGGACGGCGTGTTCACCAAGTGGGACCCGGCGACCGCGACCCAGATCACCAACGACTTCCTTGCCAGCGGCCAGTACGACCAGATCCAGGGGATCTGGGCGTCGGGCATGGGCAAGCAGATCATCGACGCGATCAAGGGCGCGAACAAGCCGTTCGTGCCGATCGCCGATGCGGACGTCGGTGGCTTCGTGGCGCAGCTCCTCGATCCCACGGGCTTTCCTGACCTGAAGGGCGCAGCCGTGACCAACACCGCCGCCGTCGGCGGCGCGGGGGTCACGCTCGCGCTCCAGCTCCTCAACGGCGCCACCGTCGCCACCTCGCCCGACGCGCCGCAGGCCAACACGGTCCTGCTCGACCCGGTCCTGGTGGACAACCTGACCGCCGACGGGCAGGCCCAGCTCAAGGCCTGGCAGTCGGTGCCCGGCATGGATCCCCTGTGGCCGCTCAGCCTGTCGATCGACGGCTGGACGACCTACGATCCGAATACCGTCCCCGCGTCCTGCAAGGGCGCGTAGACCCCTAGCCAGTCGATCGTTGGGGGCCGGCACCGCCGGCCCCCAACGGCTATCCATCGAAGGAGCACATGGCCGTCGCGACGACCGACCTGCTGCTCGAGGCCACCGATGTCGCCAAGACCTACGGCGCGGTGGTGGCCCTGCGGTCCGCGTCCCTCTCGGTCCGGCCCGGTGAGGTGCATGCGCTCATGGGCGCCAACGGCGCCGGCAAGAGCACCCTCGTCAAGATCCTCAGCGGCGCCGTCCGGCCCGATGCCGGCACGATCGCCATCCGCGGCCGGAGCCTGACCGTCCGCTCGCCCGGCGAGGCCAGGCGCGGCGGGATCGTGTCGGTCTACCAGGAGCCGGCCCTCATCCCCGACCTCGACATCCGGTCGAACCTGCGGCTGGCCGGGACCGGGGTCGAGCCCTTCCGCCACTGGATGGACGAGCTCGGCGTGAAGCAGCCCGTCCTGGGCACGCTGGCCAAGCGCCTCCCCCTCGCGACGTTGCGGATCATCGACCTGGCGCGCGCGCTGGCGATCGAGCCCGACGTCCTGATGCTCGACGAGATGACCGCCGCCCTGCCGGCGAACCTCACGGAGCGCGTGCTCGAGGTCGTCGGCCGCCAGCGCGGCGGCGAGCGCTGCATCATCTTCATCTCCCACCGCATGATCGAGATCGCCGCGGTCTGCGACCGGGCGACGGTCCTGCGCGAGGGCGCGACGGTGGGCGTCGTGGACGTCACGGCCGGCTCCGAGGACCGGATCGTCGAGCTGATGCTGGGCGAGGTCGTCGAGCGCCTGCCGACCGCCGGGGAGCGGGGCAAGGCCGCCGCCCGCGCCGAGGACACCAAGCCGAGGCTCGCGGCCCGCGGGCTCGCCTCGGGCACCAAGCTCCAGGACGTCTCGTTCGAGGTCTACCCCGGCGAGGTCGTCGGGGTGGTGGCGCTCGAGGGCCAGGGCCAGGACGAGCTGTTCGACATCCTCGCCGGGAGCGAGCGCCCGAGCGGCGGCGATCTCGCCGTCGACGGCGCACCCGTGACGTTCCGCCATCCCGGGGACGCCATCCGCGCCGGTGTGGTCTACGTGGCGGCCGACCGGGCGGACGCCCTGCTCATGCAGCGCTCGGTCCGCGAGAACATCGCCCTGCCGCTCCACGCCCGGATCCGCAACTGGGGCCTCATCGACCTGTCCGGCGAAGGGAGGATGGTGGACGGCGCCGTCGAGACGCTCCAGATCGACGCGCGGGCCGGGAACGAGGTCCGCCGCCTGTCGGGCGGCAACCAGCAGAAGGTCACCATCGCCCGCTGGGTCGCCCGCGGCGTCCACGTGATGCTCTGCTTCGACCCCACCCGCGGCATCGACATCCGCACCAAGAACCAGATCTACGTCCTCCTGCGCGACCTCGCCGAGGCGGGTGCGGCCGTCCTGCTTTACACGTCCGAGCTCAAGGAGGTCGAGCTCGTCTGCGATCGGGCCATCGTGATCTTCGGCGGGCGCATCGTGCGCGAGCTGACCGCCGAGGAGGCCGACGAGCCCGCGCTGCTCCGCGCGGCGTACAACCTCCGCGCCGATTCGGTCCTGCCGGAGGACACGGCGGCCGAGGTCGTGAGCGCCGATGCATCGGCGGAGGCCGCCGAGAGCGCGGACACGGACGCGGGCGCGGAACCGGCCCCCGACGTCGCGGCCCCCTCCGACGCCCCCAACGAGCGAGACGCCCAGTGACCGCCGCCGCCGGCCCGATCGACGCCGCCGAGGCGCGGCCCGCGTCCGCCTTCGTCGCCGGGCTCCGCAACAACGCGTGGATCATCGCGCTGGTCGGGATCCTGATCGTCCAGCTCGTGTTCACGAAGGCGATCCAGCCGCGCTATGGCCCCATCCCGCTCCAGGGCCTGGCGACCTCGATCCTGCCGCTGGCGCTGGCCGCCGTCGCCCAGGCCATCGTCGTGATCAGCGGCGGCATCGACCTCTCGATCGGGTCGATGATGGCGCTCACCAGCGTCGTGTCCGCGACGATGATGAAGGGCCAGGGCGACCAGTTCGCCATCCTGGTCGTGGTGCTCGTCCTCCTCCTCGGCGTCCTGCTCGGGGCGGTCAACGGCGGTCTCGTCATCGTCACCCGGGTGCCCGACATCGTCGTGACCCTCGCGATGGGCTTCGTGTGGGCAGGTTTCGCCCTGCTCGTCCGGAACGCTCCGGGCGGCGGCGCCGCGAAGTGGCTCAAGGATCTCGCCGCCGGGCCGCTGGGCAACGAGTGGATCCCACGGGCGTTCGTCGTCCTGATCATCGTCGTCGCCGTCATCTGGATCCCGATCCGGCGGTCGCGGGTCGGCCTCTCCATCTACGCGATCGGGAGCAACCGGCTGGCGGCCTACCGGAGCGGCGTGCCGGTCAACCGCACGATCATCATCGCCTACGTCCTGACCGGCCTGTTCTCGGCCTTCGCCGGCCTCTCGCTCACCGCGAGCACGGGCATCGGGACGCCGGTGCCGGGCCCCTACACGCTGCTCAGCGTCGCCGCCATCGTCCTCGGCGGCGTCAGCCTCGCGGGCGGACGCGGCGGCGTCTTCGGCCCGATCGTCGCGGTCGTGATCCTCCAGCTGATCCAGACCGACCTCACGTTCCTCCAGGTCGACTCGAACATGACGCTCGTCGCGCAGGGCGCGATCCTGATCGGCGTCGTCATGATCGGCAGCGTGATCGAGCTGCGCAGGAGGGGCGGGTGAGCGCCGCCACCGCCGCCCGCCAGCCGTCGAGCCTCGACGCGGTCCGGCGGCTGTTCCGCGATCGCCCCGTCGTCCCGCTGACCGGGCTGCTGGTGCTGCTCGTGGTCGTGATGGCCATCGCCTCGCCGGGCATCGTCACGCCCTCGTGGGCCGGCGTGATCCTGCGCACGGCGGTCCCCCTCGCGATCCTCGCGGGCTGCCAGACCCTCACGATGCTGACCGGGGGCATCGACCTGTCGGTCGGCGCGGTGGCGTCGATGGTCGGCTTCGTGACGGCCACCCTCATCCACTCCCCGGGCGGTGTGCCCGAGGGGATTGCGGTCGCGCTGACTGCCGCCGCGCTCGCCGGCCTCATCAACGGGATCGGCGTCGGCGTGTTCAGGGTCCACCCGTTGATCGTCACGCTGGGCATGAGCTTCATCGTGCTCGGGTTCGCGAACGTGTGGCAGCTGCAGTCCGTCCAGACCGGGGCCGGCGTGCCGGACATCCTCCGGACGATCGGGTCGGGCCGCGCGTTCGACGTGATCCCCAACAGCCTGGTCGTGTTCGTCCCGGTCGTGCTCCTGATCCTCCTGGTCCTGCGCCGCACCGGCTATGGGCGCCTGCTGTTCGCGATCGGCGACAACCCGGTCGCGACCCGGCTGTCCGGCGCCCGGTCGTGGCAGGTGCTGATCGTGCTGTACGTGATCTCAGCGCTGCTGGCCGGGATCGCCGGGCTCGTCCTCTCCGGCGCGACCAACACCGCCAGCGTCAGCCTCGCGGATTCGCTCGTGCTGCCGTCTGTCGCGGCCGCGGTCATCGGCGGGACGTCGATCCTCGGTGGCCGGGGCGGCTACGGGGGGACGATCGTCGGGGCGCTGATCCTGACGGTGATCTCGGCGCTGCTGACGACGCTCGGGTTCCCCGAGGCGGTCCGGCAGATCCTGTTCGGGGCGATCATCGTGGTCGTCGCAGCGGCCTACACCCGGGTGACGTCCGAGGGCTGAGTCGACCCGCGGCTTCAGCGGCCGAGTCGGATCGACGCGCCGTCAGCGGCCGGGCATCGCCTCGAACGTGCGCTCGATGTCGTCGAGCATCCGGCGGGTCGCCCGGGTGACGACCTCGAGGTACGCCTCGCCGTACTCGGCGCTCGACTCGCGAGCGTCGCCCCACGTGCCCGACGCGCTCGCCGCGTGGACGGACCCGGGCGCCGAGAAGAAGAACGCGGTGTGGACGGCGGCCGCGTTGGCGACGTCCGGAAAGGGCGGCATCTCGGCGTTGGCGGCGTCGAGGTCCACCAGCGCGGGGTCGATCGCCATCACCGCGGACGTCTCGGCCCGGTTCGCGTGCAGGCCGGCGGTCGGGCCGAAGTACTCGGCGGCCTCCTCGGCGGTGATCCCGTCCCAGTAGTTGACCGGGAACGCGCGCGTGCCCGCGGGCAGCCCGGGGGCGGCGGCGGCGCACGCGTAGGCGATCGCGTAGGTGTTGTCGTAGTGGCCGTTGAGGAACACGATCCGGCGGAAGCCGATCGCGGCCAGGCCCGCGCACAGGTCCTCGATGAGGGCCATGAAGGTCGGGATCCGGATGTGCACGACGCCGGTGAACCCCACGTGCGGGTAGGACAGCGCGTAGTTGATCGGCGGGGCGACGAGCGCGCCGACGTCTGCCGCGACGCGACGCGCGACCTCGGTCGGGACCAGGGCGTCGGTCAGCAGCGGTCCGTGCGGCCCGTGCTGTTCCGTGGACCCGGTGGGCACGATGACGGTCTGGTGCTCGCGCAGGAAGGCCTGCACCTCGCGGTCGGTCATGTGGCCCATGAACACGGTCGGCGGCTTGGGCATCGGTCTCTCCTCGGGGTGCGGGTCAGGCGATGTGGGTGGTGAGCTCGCCGATCCCGTCGATCCACGCGGTGACCGTGTCGCCGGGCCGGAGGCGCCGATCGGGGCCGGGCGGCGACGCGAGGCGGACCGGCGTGCCGGTCGCGATCAGGTCGCCGGGGCGGAGGACGAGGTGGCGGCTGAGGAACGCGATGATCTCGGCGACCGGGAAGCGCATCGACGACGTCCGGCCGTCCTGGATCGCCTCGCCGTTGATCGTGCAGCCGAGGCGGAGGTCGCCTGGGGTCGAGCTCGTCGGGGGTGACGACGACGGGCCCGACCGGGCAGAACCCGGGCATCGACTTGCCCAGCAGCCATTGGTCGCCGTCCAGCCACGGGTCGCGCGACGAGACGTCGTTCACGATCGTGTAGCCGAGGACGTGGGCGGCGGCCTCGGCCGGCGCGACGTTCCAGGCGAGCGTGCCGATCACGACGCCGAGCTCCACCTCCGCGTCGACGTTGGCCGTCAGCGCGCGGTCCCAGGCGATCGTCGCTCCGTCGCCCACCACGGCGCTCGCGCTCTTCCCGTAGATCAGTGGACGCTCGGGCCGGGGCGCGGCGCCCGCTCCGTCGTAGTTGAGGCCGACGGTGTAGATCGCGCCCGGCTGGGGGACGTCGAGGCGCATCGATCAGGCCGTCGCCGTGGGGTCGGTCAGCAGCGGGGCGACCGCGGCCCGCATCACCTCCGCCATGCCGCCCACGCCGGTCCAGCGCTCGAACGCGATGGCCGCCTGGGCGATCAGCATCTCGGACCCGTTGGCCGCCTTGAGGCCGCGTTCGCGAGCGGCGCGCAGCAGCGGCGTCTCGACGGGGACGTAGACGAGGTCGAACACGGTGGCGTGGGCCGGCAGGCGCTCGACCGGGATCGTGACACCGCCTTCGAGCATCCCGACGGTGGTCGCGTTGACCGCGAGATCCGCGTTCATGGCCGCCGCCCGAAACGCCGGGTCGTCGAGCGCCACGGCGGCCCGCCGCCGGTCGCCGATCGTCGAGAACCGCTCCAGCATCACGGCGGCCGTGCGGGCGTTCCGGTTGCCGACGGTGACCCGGGCGGCACCGGCCTGGAGGCAGGCGTACACCACGGCGTGCGCCGCGCCACCCGCGCCGGCCACGACGACCTCCGCGCCGGCAATCGAACGGCCCATCGCCAGCTCGACCCCGACCTGGAAGCCGGGGGCGTCGGTGTTGAACCCGACGAGACGACCCTTGGGCGTCCTGGCGACGTTGTTGACGGCCCCGATCGCATTCGCGTCGGCCTCCACCTCGTCGCACAGCCCGGCCACGACCAGCTTGTAGGGCGCCGTCACGCCGAGCCCGAGCCAGTCGGGACCGCGCGCCGCCTCGACGGCGGGTGCCACGTCGTCGGGGTCCAGCTCCAGCAGGACGTAGCGCGCGTCGATGCCGGCCGCGTCGAACGCGGCGTCGTGCATGACCTGCGAGTGGCGCCGCCGGAGCGGCTTGCCCAGCAGCGCGACGCGCCGGGTCACGCGCCGGTCACCCCACGGCCGAGGCGGCGCGCAGCCCCGGCCACGGCGTCGGCGGGCGGCGAACCGGCCCCGCGGTGGACGGGAACGCGACGTTGGGGATGATCTCGTCGACCCAGTACTGGAGCTGGGCCGGATCGGGCGTCATCGTGTGCAGGAAGAAGTACTCGACGCCGGCGTCGACGCGGGCCTGGAGCGAGGCGATGATCTCGTCCGGGGTCCCGAACAGGTAGACGGACTCGAGGTACGCGGGCCCGCGCTCGTTGCTCATCACCTTGAGGAACGCCCGGTGCTGTTCCTCGCGGGCCTTGGCCGGGTCGGTGGTGGGCACGACGTGGACGAAGTTCTCGTGGGCGACGAGGCAGTCCGCCGGGTCGCGCCCGGCCTCGCGCATCGCCGCCTGCAGCTCCTGCCAGTCGCGCGCGATGTCCGGCGGCGGGCAGGTCGGCCGCGGGATCCAGCCATCGGCCTTGACGGTCCGCGCCATCACCGACTTCACGAACTTCGGGACGTCCGGCGACTTCGGGTCGGCCAGCTGCGACCCGCCCCCGATCCAGAGCAGGGGCCGCTGCGACGTCCGGGGCTCGATGAACACGTCGTCGACCGAGTAGAACTCGCCGTGGTGCGTGACCCGCGCGCCCTCGAGCAGCGGCATCATGATGTCCAGCATCTCGTCGGTCCGCCTGCCGCGCTCCGACTTGTGGACGCCGACCGCCTCGTACTCGGCGTCGTTCCAGCCGACGCCCGCCCCGAGGATGACCCGATCGTCGGACAGGAACTGGAGGGTCGCCAGCTCCTTGGCAAGGAGCACCGGGTTGCGCAGCGGCATGATCAGGATCGAGGTGCCGAGCCGGACGCGCTCGGTGGCGCCGGCCGCGACCGCGAGCGCGGTCAGCGGCTCCAGCCAGTTGACCGAGTAGAACCGCCTGGCGGCCAGCAGGTGGTCGGTGACGAACAGCGAGTCGAAGCCGAGCTCCTCGACCCGTCGCGCGAACGTCTTGATGCCACGGGCGCGCTCGGGGCCGTCGCCCTCCCAGACGTACGAGGGCAGGAACACCCCAAATCGTCCGACGTCAGTCATGGGTTGCGATCCTCGCTTCGGGCGGTCTCATCGGCCGCGGTACTCCGGTTCGCGCTTGGCGAAGAAGGCGTTCGAACCCTCGAGCAGGTCGTCGGTCGCGAACACGCGGACCGACGCCTCGAGCTCGGCCGCCAGGCCGGCCTCGATGTCGAGATCCGTCGACGCGTCGATCAGCCGCTTGGCCTCGCGCACGGCGATCGGACCGCGGGCGGCGACCTTTTCCCCGATCTCGCGCGCCCGCGCCACAGCCCGGCCGGGCTCGACGACCTCGGCGACGAGGCCGATCCGCCACGCCTCGTCGGCGTCGATCACGCGTCCCGTCAGGATCAGCTCCTTGGCGCGAGCCGGCCCCACGACCCGGGGCAGGCGCTGCGTCCCGCCGCTGCCGGGGATGACCGCCAGCCGGACCTCGGGCAGCCCAAGTTTCGCCCGCGACGACGCCACGCGGATGTCGCAGCACAGCGCGAGCTCGAGGCCGCCGCCGAGCGCGTTGCCCTCGATCGCGGCGATCGTCGGCATCGGCAGGTCGGCGAGCGCCTGCCAGGTCGTCTCCTCGAGCTGGAGCCGCGCCCGGCCCCCGGGGCCGCGCGTGCCCTCGAACTCGCCGACGTGCGAGCCGGCACAGAACGCCCGCTCGCCGCGGCCGCTGACCACGACCGCCCGCACGTCGCCGGGGCTCGCCGCCGCAAGCCGTCCGATGGCCGCACCCAGCTGCTCGATGAGCTCGCTCGTGACGAGGTTGAGCGGCGGGTTGACCAGCTCGAGGTGGGCGACAAGGCCGAGCTCGAGCCGGACGAGCTCGCTCATGGCGCGGGGGCCTCGAAGTCGGCGGCGAGGCCCATCGGGCCCGTCGCGTACAGGCGTCGGTCCATCTCCCGGAGGTCGTCGGCGATGCGCGGCCGGAAGCCCATCTGCCCGAGGACGTCACGCTCGACGTCGATCCCGGGCGCGACCTCGATCAGCACCAGGCCGTCGGCCTCGAGCGCGAACACCGCGCGCTCCGTGATGTAGCGGACCTGCTGGCCACGCTCGCGGGCGAGCCGGCCGTTGAACGAGATCTCGCGCACCGTCGGGACGAACTTGCCCAGCTCGCCCTCGTGCACGATCCGCACCCCGTCGTCGATCTCGAGCTCGAGGCCCTTGGCCGTGAGCGTGCCGACGAAGTTGATCCTGCCGGTCCTGGCCGAGATGTTCGGGAAGCCCCCCGGCCCGCGGACCCGGCCCTCGAAGGCGTGCACGTTGACGTTGCCCTCGGCGTCGACCTCCGCGAACGACAGGCTGGCGACGTCGAGGCCGCCCCCGTCGTAGAACCCGAACATGTCGGGTTGGTCGATCATCGCCTGGTAGTTGAAGCCCGTCCCGCCCTCGTTGCCGGCGACCGGCACGCCGCCGAAGATGCCCTGCTCCACCGTCAGCACGAGCTGGTCGGTGACGCCCTCCTCCCAGGCGACCCGGCCGATGAGCTGGCTGATCCCGAACCCGAGGTTGCAGATCGCCCCGCGGGGGAACTCGAGCAGCGAGCGCCGCGCGATGATCTTGCGGACGTCGAGGGGGAGCGGCGGCTCGGGCCGGACCGGACGGCGCACGGCCCCCGCGTAGTACGGCGAGTCGCGGGTGATGTAGGTCTGCCACTGGTCGGGGTCGACGTAGACGTGGTCGATCAGGGCTGCCGGGACCTTCACGTCGCGCGTCCGCAGGCTGCCGCGGGTGGCCAGCTGGCGAACCTGGGCGATCACGATCCCGCCGCTGTTGCGCGCGGCCATCGCCATCGCCAGCATCTCGCCCTGGACGGCCTCGCCCTCCATCGTCAGGTTGCCGTCCTCGTCGGCGGTCGTGCCCCGGATCACGGCGACGTCGATGGGGAAGGCGTGGAACAGGAGCCACTCGCGGCCCCGCAGCGTGACCAGCTCGACCAGGTCCTCGGTCGTCCGCGCGTTCTGCTTGCCGCCGGTCTGGCGCGGGTCGACGTACGTGCCCAGGCCGACGGGCGTCACGAGGCCGGGCCGCCCGGCGGCGATCTCGCGCATCAGCTGCGACAGCACGCCTTGCGGGAACGAGTATGACTCGATCTCGTTGGCCTCGACCAACGCCCCCAGCCGTGGCTCGTTGCCGATGTTGCTGCCGATGGTCCGCTTCATGAGACCGGGCAGCCCGAGCTGCGAGAACCCGCGGTCCGCGAAGTCGCCGATCCCGACGACTCGGACCGTCGTCAGGTCGCGCGGCCGCGCCTCGGCCTCGAACACGGCGGCGAGCTCGTCGATGAAGCGCTGGGGCAGCGCGTGGCCGGCGCCCGAGCCGCCGATGACGATCGTGCTGCCGTCGTGGACAAGCCCGACCGCCTCGCGGACGTCGATCACGGTGGTCACGGCATGGCCCTCGTCACGGCATGTAGCCTCCGGCGTTGGGGTTGAGGGTCTGGCCGAGGAACAGGCTGGCCCGGTCGGAAAGCAGGAAGATCACGGCGTCGGCGACCTCGTCGGCGCGGCCGAACCGGCCGAGCGGCATGTCCCGCAGCCGGCGCCGGCCCTCATCGCTGTCGAGGAGGTCGGTGGTCATGTCGGTGACCGTGGGCCCGGGTGCGACCGCGTTGACCCGGACGCCGCGGGGGCCGAACTCGCGCGCCAGCGAGCGGGTGAGCCCGATCAGCCCCGCTTTCGCCGTGCTGTACGCCGCCGTCTCCGCGATGCCCATCTGGCCGAGCCGCGAGGCGATGTTCACGATCGAGCCGTCGCCCCGTTCCAGCATCGAGGGCAGCACCGCGCGGCAGGTGTGGAATGCCGCGGACAGGTCGGTCCGCAGGACGTCCTCCCAGTCCTCCACGGTCGTCTCGAGGAACGGCCCCACCAGCGTCCGGCCGGCGTTGTTCACCAGGCCGTCGACCCGCCCGAACCGCTCGATGACGCCGGCGACCAGCGCCTCGACCTCGGACCCGTCGCGAACGTCCGCGGGGAACGCCTCGGCCTCCGCCCCAAGCTCGCGGGCGAGCGCGACCGTCCGCTCGGCGCCGTCCGGCGAGCGGTGGTAGTGGACGGCGACGCGCGCGCCCTCGGCGGCGGCCTTGACGGCCACCTCGGCGCCGATCCCGCGGCTGCCGCCGGTGACCAGGACCACGCGCCCCGCGAGCGCTCCCGTGCCCGTGCCGGCCATCAGGCGCCGGGGACGCCGAGGCGCGGGGGCCGAACGGGCCGGGACGGCCGGGACCGCCGTCGCCGGGGCCGGGACGGTGGGCGCCGGCGCGGCCGTCGAGTCGCGCAGGATCACGGTGGTCGGCAGTCGTTGGGGCACAGCGGGGTCCCCGCGCAGGACGGCATCGGCGTGCGCGAAGCCCCGCCGCCCGAGCTCCCGCAGCGGCAGCCGGACCGTCGACAGGGAGGGCGCCGTCAGCGCGGCCGTCGAGATGTCGTCGAACCCGGCCACCGAGACGGCCCCCGGCACGGCGATCCCGAGTGCCGCCAGCCGCTGGAGCGCGCCCAGCGCGAGCAGGTCGTTCGCGCACGCGATCGCGGTGAACGTGACCCCGGCATCGAGCAGGACGTCGACGCCCAAGGCCCCGCCGCCGGCGTCGAACGAAGACCGCACGACCAGCCGCTCGTCGTACGGGATGCCCGCCGCCTCGAGCCCCTGCCGGTAGCCCGCCAGCCGCTCGCGGGCGACGAACAGTGACGACGGGCCGGCGAGGAACGCGATCCGCCGGTGCCCAAGGCCCACCAGCGCGCCGACCATCGCCGCGAGCCCGGCGGCGTTGTCGACCCCGACCTCCGGCTCGCCGTGCGCGTGCGGCGAGAGGTGGACGATCGCCGCGCCGTCGGCGCGCATCGCCGCCAGGTGGCGGTCCATCTCGTCGTTGCGCACCGGGTCGTCCAGGCCGCTGCCTGCGAACACGACGGCGGCCGCGCGGATCGAGCGCAGCAGCCGGACGACCTCGGCCTCGCGGTCCGCGTCGCGCTCCGAGCTGCAGGTGATCACGAGGTAGCCGGCCGCCGAGGCCGCGTCCTCGACCCCGCGGACCACCTCGGAAAAGTAGGGGTCGGTGATGTCGTGGACGATGACGGCGACCACCGGCACCCGGCTCTTGAGCAGGCCGCGGGCGAGCGCGTTCGGGACGTAGTCGAGCGTCCGGGCGGCCTCGAGGACCCGCTCGCGGGTCGCGGCGCTGACCGGGTAGTGGGACGCGGAGACGACGCGCGACGCCGTCGCCGCCGACACGCCGGCGAGCCTCGCGACCTCCGTGATCGATGCCACCGTCGCCCGCTCAGTACGGGAACGGGTAGGACTTGGGCTCGTCGCGCACGGTGACCCACTGCCACTCGGTGAACTCGTCCCAGTTGGCCGGGCCGCCGTAGCGGGCGGTCCCGGACGCGCCCATGCCGCCGAACGGGATCGTCGCCTCGTCGTTCACGGTCTGGTCGTTGACGTGCACCATCCCCGAGCGGAACCGCTGGGCGAGCGCGAGGCCGCGCGAGATCGAGCTCGAGTAGACAGCGCCGGTCAGCCCGTACTCGCTGTCGTTGGCCAGCGCGAGGGCCTCCTCGTCGGTGTCGAACACGACCACGGGGGCCACCGGCCCGAAGATCTCCTCGCGCCACGCGGCCTGGTCGGTGGTGACGTCGGTCAGCACCGTCGGCCGGTAGAACAGCCCCTCGTGGGTGCCGCCGACGACGACGCGGGCGCCGCCCTCGACCGACCGCCGGACGATGCCGTCCACTCGCTCGACCTGCTTCTGGTTGACGATCGGCCCGAGGTCGACGTCCTCGCGGTACGGGTCGCCGAGCCGCAGGCGCACGGCCTTCTCGGCGAGCAGGTCGATGTACGCCGCGGCCACGCTGCGGTGGACGATGTGGCGCCCGGTGGCGAAGCAGACCTGGCCCTGGAACTGGAACGACGCGAAGGCGCCGGCCGAGGCGGCCGCCTCGAGGTCGGCGTCGTCGAGCACGACGAAGGCGTTGTTGCCGCCCAGCTCGAGGCTGACGCGCTTGAGCAGGTCGCCGGCCAGCGCGCCGACGCGGCGTCCGGCTGCGGTCGAGCCGGTGAACGACACGCGGGTCACGTTGGGATCCGTGACGATCGCCTCGCCGACATCCGCGCCGCCGAGGACGACGTGGAGCAGGCCCTCGGGCAGCCCCGCCTCCCGGAACACCGCTTCGAACATCGCGCCGCCGCACACGGGCGTCTGCGGGTCGGGCTTGAGGACGACGGCGTTCCCGACGGCCAACGCGGGCGCGACGATCCGCATGCCCAGCACCGACGGCGAGTTCCAGGGCGTGATCGCGCCGATCACCCCGGCCGGCACGCGCCGGAGCATCGACAGGCGCCCGGGCACCACGCTGGGGACCAGCTGACCGTAGGGCTGGAACGGCATCGTCGCGGCCGCGTGGAGCTCGCCGGCCGCGAAGTTGGCCTCGTGGAACATCTTGCTGTGGACCGCGCCGGTCTCGCGCTGGGTCCACGTCCCGAACTCGGGACGGTGCGCCTCGTAGATGTCCGCCGCCCGCCGCAGGATCGCCGCGCGCTCGGCGTAGCTCGTCTCGGCCCACGCAGGCTGGGCCGCCGCGGCCGCGGCGGCGGCGCGGGCGACGTCGTCGGGCGTGGACTGCGGCAGGGTCAGCAGCGGCCGGCCGCTGGCGGGCTCGCGGATCTCTTTTGGCACGCCGGTGCCGGGGCGCCAGTCGGCCAGGAACGGGTCGAGCCAGCCGGCCGCCTCGGGTGTCGTGTGCTCAGGCGCCGTCGTGGCCATCGGGTCCTCCTTCGGACGCCTCGCCCTCGGCGAAGCGCTCCGCGTAGGTCTGGGGTGCGTTCGGGACGATTGCGCGCTGCCCGGTCGCAGGATCGCGCCAGACCGGGCCGCGGGCCAGCACGGCGTCGATCAGGCCGTCCTCGAGGTAGGCGGGGTATTCCCAGGACCGGATCGTCAGCGCGGCCTGGCCCGGGTAGCCGATCCGGTCGCGGACGTCGCGGTCCGTGTAGTAGCCGCCGACGATGACCAGCTGCAGCGCGCCGAGCGCCGCGGGATCGTCCGCGGCCAGCGCGTCGAGCCGGGCCTGCGGGTCGTCGCCGAGCTCGGGACGGAGCGCCGCCCGGAGCGGCTCGGCGAGGTCGGGTCGGGCGTTGAGCACGAACCGCAGCCGCTCCTCCCCGACGACGTCGCCGGCCGACGGCATGCCGTCCGCGGCGGGGATCAAGCGGTCGGCGACCGCAGCGAGCGTCACGAGCTCGGCCGGCGCGATGTCCTCGAGCTGGTCGGTCATGCCGGCACCTGCTGCTCGAACCGGGTGTCGACCATGTGGTCGGCGGCGCGCAGCGCGATGGCCACGATCGTCGACGTCGGGTTCACGCCCGACGAGGTGACGAAGCACGAGCCGTCGACGACGTACAGGTTCGGGACGTCGTGGGTGCGGTTCCAGCGGTCGAGGACCGAGGTCGTCGGGTCGTCGCCCATCCGCGCGGTGCCCAGCAGGTGCCAGCCCGAGTAGCGCATCAGCCGGTCGACCTCGATCTTGTAGGCGCCGGCGGCGTCCATCGACTCCTTCGCCCGCTCGATGTGGAAGTCGAGCATCCGGCGCGAGTTGTCGGACATCCGGTAGTGGATCTCGGGTGCCGGGATCCCCGACGGGTCGGTCACGGTCGTCGAGAGCGTGATGTGGTTCTTCTCGTCGGGGAGGTCCTCGGCGAACAGGCCCCAGTTGGCGCCGTGGCCGAGGTGCGACCGGACGTGCTGGTGATGGCCCGGGCCCCAGGCCTGCTCGCCGGCGCGGCTCGGGAGCGCGGTGTTGATCGGTCCGCCGGTCGGGGCCAGGCCCCAGCGCGCGCCACGGACGAAGCCGCGCTTCTCGTCGGTCTCGTAGAACTCCAGCGACTCGATGAGGTCGCCGAACTGGCCCTGCCAGCTCATCAGCGGCTCCTCGAACAGCCCCGCGACGTTCGCGAACGGATGCATCATCAGCCGCTTGCCGACGAGCCCCGACGAGTTCGCGAGCCCGTCCGTGTGCCCGGCGCCGGCCGAGTTCAGCAGCAGCCTCGGCGTCCCGATCGCGTTGGCCGCGACGACGACGACCTTCGCCGGCTCGAGGTGCTCGCGGCCGTCCCTGTCGATCCATGTCGCGCCGGTCGCGAGCTCGCGCTCGTTGGTCTCGATCCGCCGCACCCGTGCGCCGGTGACCAGCCGCGCGCCGAGCGCGATCGCCTTGGGCCAGTGGGTCAGGTCGGTCGACGCCTTCGCGCCCTCGTTGCAGCCCGACTGGCAGGTGCTGCGCTGGACGCACGGGCGACGCCCGTCGTAGTTCGTCGAGTTGATCGAGTTGAACTCCGGCCACCAGTGCCAGCCGAGCTTGGTCTGCCCGCGCGCCACCTTGAGCCCGGCCGACCCGATCGGCAGCGGCGGCATCGGGGCGTCCTCGGTGTCGGGCGGATAGGCCGGGTCGCCCGGCAGGCCGGAGACGCCGAACTGGCGATCGGTCCGATAGAAGTAGGGGAGGAGCTCGAAGTAGTCGATCGGCCAGTCGTCGGCCACGCCGTCGAGGGAGCGGACCCGGAAGTCGGACGGCAGGGCCCGCGGCCAGGCGCCCGCGAAGATGATCGTCGAGCCGCCGACCGCGTTGTACATCAGCGGCGAGACCGGGGTGTCGTCCTCGACGATCGGGTAGTCCGAGGCCAGGCCGCGGATGTTGGGGCTGGTCGCCCAGTCCTTGCGCGCCTTGAGCTCCCAGTCGAGCTTGTTGCCCGGGTAGTCCGCCCGGTTGAGCCACTCGCCCTGCTCGAGGCACACGACCTTGAAGCCGGCCTGGGCCAGCCGCAGCGCCACGACCGCGCCGGACGCGCCGGCGCCGATGATGAGGACGTCAGCGGGCTCGGTGGCCATCGGTGCCTCCTTCCGACAGGTCAGCGGGGGGACGCGGCGAGCTCGGGGCGCTTGGTCTGACCGGCGGCCGGGAGCAGCCCGACCTCGGCGAGGACCTGGGCGAGGAACGCGCGCTCCTCGTCGCTGATCGGCTGCAGCGGCAGGCGGACGTGCGTCCGCTCGAGGACGCCAAGGATCCTGAGGCATTCCTTGAGTCGTACCCGGTAGTCGCCCACCGGGGCCGCGAACACGACGTCGGCGAGGCGCTGGACGCGGACGCCGAGCGCGCGGGCCTCGTCGATCCGGCCGGCCTTCCAGGCGTCGATCATGTCGACCTGCTCGCGGGTCATCACGGCCCCGAACCCGATCAGCGCGCCCGTCGCGCCGAGCATGAACGACTCGAGGATGAAGTTGTCGTTGCCGGTCAGCAGCGTGATCGGGCGCGGCAGGTCCTCGAGCAGGCGAGCAACGTCGACGAAGCGGCGCGCGTCGAACGACGCCTCCTTGATCGCGACCACCCCGTCGATCGACGCCAGCGCCCGCAGCGTGTCGGGCTCGAAGTTGAGGCCGCCCAGCGCGGGCTGGAGCTGGAACAGGATCAGCGGCAGGCCGACCGACGCGACCGCCTCGTGGTAGGCGACGGGGACCCGGACGTCGAGCGGCTCGCTGAGATAGGCGGGGATCGGGAACACGAGCAGCGCGTCGGCGCCGGCGGCCTTGAAGTCCGTCGCCTGGCGGACCGCGGCCTCCGTCGACGGGCCGGCGAGGCCGGCGACGATCGGGAGGTCGGTCACGTCGCGGACGATCCCGAGGACCCGGACCTTCTCGTCGTGGGTGAGGTGCGGCCCCTCGCCGGTGTCGACGTTGATCGCGAGCGCGACCGGGCCTTGGGCGACCACCCAGCCGATGTAGTTGCGGAGGGCCGGCTCGTCGATGCGCCCGTCGGCGTCCATCGGCAGCACGGTGGCGGGGATCAGGCCGTTCAGGTCCAGCGTCATGTCCACTCTCCGCGGCGGCGTCGCGTCGATAGTAATCGTTTTCTACCCGCTGGCGAGGCGCCCTTCCGGCGTTGCGCGGCGTCCCTCCCCGCCGGTACGCTCGATCATCGATCAAATGCGAAGGAGCGGGATGGGGCAGCTCGACATCTTCAGCCTCGAGGGGCGGGTCGTCCTCGTCGCGGGCGGGGGCGGCGCGATCGGCGCGGCGCTGGCCGAGGCCATGGCCGGCGCCGGCGCCAGGGTCGTGGTCACGGGCCGGACCGCCGACACGCTCGAGGCCGCAGTGGCCCGGGTCCGAGCGGCCGGGTCCGAGGGCCTGGCGGTCGCCGGGGACGCCACCAGCGAGGCGGACGCCGATCGCATCGTCGCGGCGGCGCGCGCGGCCTTCGGGCGCGTCGACATCCTCGTCAACGCCGTCGGCGGCGGCGCCGGCCAGGTGCTGCACCCGGCCGAGGCGTACCCGCGCGACGCGTGGGACTGGATCATGGAGCTCAACGTCCGGAGCACGATCGTCCCGGGCCAGGCCGTCGCCCGGGCGATGATCGAGCAGGGGCACGGCGGCGCCGTCCTCAACATCACCTCGGTGCGCGCGCTGCTCGGCATCAACGCCGGGTATTCGGCCTACGTCGCCGCCAAGGGGGCGATCGCGTCGCTGACCCGGCAGTGGGCGACCGAGTGGGCGAAGCACGACATCCGCGTCAACGCGCTCATGCCCACCTTCGTCGACACCCCGCAGGTCGCGACGCTGCTCGGCGACCCAACGTTCAAGGCCGGGATCGTCGGCCGGATCCCCATGCGCCGCGTGGGCGAGCTGCGCGACCTCGTCGGCCCCGCGATCTTCCTGTGCTCGGACGCCGCGTCGTTCGTCACCGGGCAGGTCCTCGGGATCGACGGCGGCCTCACCGCGACCCAGTAGGCCCACCGACGAAGGACGAGGACGAGCCGATGACGATGATGGAGCCGGTCACGGGCAACGTGTTCACGACGACGAAGCTGCGGGGCTGCAACCCGAGCTTCGTGACGACGTCGGACGGCGTCGTGGTCGTCGACACGCCGCAGCTGCCGACGAAGGCCGTCGCGATGCGCGCCGAGGCGGAGTCGCGCGGCCCGATCCGGTTCCTCGTCAACACCGAGCACCACGTCGACCACATCTTCGGCAACTACTTCTTCCGGGGCGCCGGGACCGTCGTCAACCACCTCGGGCTGTACGAGCGGTTCATGGTCGTGTTCCCGGAGCTCGACCCGTTCGCCTACGCCTACGAGTCGATCCCCGGCGACAACCCCAAGGGCACGGACCTCGACGATCCGGGCGCCGTCGACCTGTGGCCCGACCGCGACATCTACTACCAGGACCCGAACAAGGGCCGGATCGTGTTCACCGGCGACGTGACGCTGCGGGTCGGCAACACGACGTTCAACTGCCTGCACACGCCCGGCCACACGCCCGGCCAGCTCGCGGTCCACGTGCCCGAGGAGGGCGTCGTGTTCACCGGCGACACGATCTTCTCGGGCTGCCAGACGTGGCTGATGACCTCCGACGTCAACCAGTGGCTGGCGGCGCTGGAGCGGATCCGCTCGCTGGACTTCGAGCGCATCGTGCCCGGCCACGGTCCGGTCGTCGCGAAGTCGTACCTCGACGTCCAGCGCTCGGTGCTGCTTGCGTGGACGTCGGCCGTCGCCACGGCGATCGCGAAGGGCTGGTCCCGCGACGAGACGGTCGAGCGGGTCAACTTCAAGGCGGAGTTCGGCCCGGTCGACATCGGCCAGGGCTACATGCTCGACTACATCCAGTCGCGCAACGCCGCCGCCCTGTACGACAAGCTCACCGGCACGACGCCCCAGCTGACGGCCCCCGACGGGAGCCCGGCGAAGACCTGAACGCGCGTCGCGAACCGCGGCGGCCGCCGCGGTTCGTCCGTGACTCGAAGCCAGGTTGCCTTGTACTCGCGAGGCGAGTACCGGGACGGCGGCGCGACATCGCACTCTTCAGGTGAGTGCGATGGGCCATAAGGCCCTCGATAGTGCCGAAGATCCGCGAGACGAGTGTTGGGCGTATCCGAGGGGCTGGGACTCCGCCGACCACTCGTGTCCCGAATGGAAGGCCAGGTCGGTGCGGACGCCATGCTCGGGGTCTTGGGTCGGGGCGTGCTCCGATCGTCAAGTCCTTCTCTCGCACTCACTCGACGAGTACAAGGCAAGGATCGGGCCTACGCGGGCGGGCTGGGCGCGAGGCGCTGCTGGAGATGCGTTGCCCTCAGAGATCCGCGATCGAGGGGTTGCCGCGCACCCAGGCGAGCTCGGTGTCGAGCATGAACTTCGTGCCCCAGTGCTGGTCGGCGACGCCCCAGTCGCGGAAGCCGGACACGAGGGCCACGAGCGCGTCGACCGTGTCCATTCCCGGTCGTTCGATCACGGCCTCGATCGCCACCGTGAGCCCGGGCGGCTGCTCGGGCACGTCGCGGAGGACCCGCACGAGCCACTTGAGGCCGGGGTAGAGGACCGCGTTGTGGGCCAGGATCAGCCTGCCCGCGAACAGGATCACGTTGGGTGCCGCGACCGCGCGGACGAACGCATTATCCGATCGGACGCCCTCGCGGAACAGCCACTGCCAGTACTCGAGCTGGGCGTGGAACGAGCGGATCCGGCCGGCCCGGCCGTCGATCGGGTAGCGCGCAGCGGACCGGACGGCCTCCTCGAGCCGGTCGACCCGCGACCAGGCGACGGTCACGCCGTCGAACGCGAACCGGGTCGTCTCGGAGCCCCGCTCCGCGACGTCGCGGATGAAGCCCGGCGACGTGTACTTGCCGTCGACGTAGCCGCCGTCGTAGGTCGCGCTCTCGCGGTCGAGCTCGGTCGTGTCGCCCGCCGCCAGCCGCCGCTCCCACTCGGCGTCGGAGACGACGATCAGCAGGTCCACGTCCGAGGTCGAGGTCGCGAACCCGTGGGCGATCGAGCCGCCGACGAGCACGCCGAGCACGTCGTCGCGGGCCTGCAGCCTGGCCACCGCCCGGTCGATGGTCGCGCGATGGTGCTCGTACGTCGTCACGCCCGACCCGCCTCGACCTCCTCGGCGCGCGTCCGGCCGGCGAGCAGGATCAGGTCCTCGTGCAGCTCGAACCACGCGCCGTGGTAGCTGTCGACGCGCGGCGACGCGACGTACTTGCCGTCGCCCGCGGTCGCCCGCTCGACTGCCCGGCGGAGGCGTTCCCGGTAGCCGCGGAGTCGCGCCGTGGCCGACTCGACCGGCGCCAGCCACGACGCCGCCTCCGCATGGAGGGCCGCGAGCCGGTCGAGCACCTCGCCGTCGTAGGCCGGGTCCGAGTGGTCGTTGACCTGCGGCTCGCCGTCGCCCGGGCGCAGCTGCCAGTCGGTGACGATCTGCTTCATGCGGCCGTCGAGGTCGAGGAACGCGTCGAGGGCGGTCGCGGCGGCGGCCGTGCCCCACGCGTCACGGTCCAGCGCGACGAGCTCGCCGGCGCGCTCGGACCCGGCGTCGGTCAGGCGATACGCTCCCGCGACCGACGCGGCGAGGCCGTCGACGAGGAGCTGGTCCAGCAACGGCTGGACCTCGGCCGGCGATGTCAACAGCGCTTCAGCGAGTGACGCGGTCGTCGCGAACCCCTTGGTGCCGAGCCGCCGGACGCAGGTGTCGAGGGTCACGGGCATCGCAGCGCCGGGTTGAGGCGGGACCCCGGCTCCGACGCCCTCCACACCGATCGCAATGCCCAGCTCGGCCGCCCACCCCAGCAGGATCGCGGCCTGTGGCACGACCTCGGTGCGGCCGGGGATGACGCCCGCGAAGACCTCGCCCGACGCGCCGTCGATCGTGATCGTCTCTCCCTCGCCGAGCGTCCGGCCGGCGACCTCGATCTGGCCTTGGCCCACGCGGAGCCCGGCCGCCCCGACGACCGCGGGGATACCCCAACCTCTCGCGACCACCGCGGCGTGGCTGGCGAGCCCGCCTTGCGCCGTGAGGATCCCGGCCGCCCGCGACATGCCGTGGACGTCGTCGGGCGAGGTCTCGGCGCGGACGAGGATCACGCGCCGGCCGGACTCGGCGGCCGCGACCGCGGCGTCTGGCGAGGTCACGATCTCCCCGCTGGCAACTCCTGGTGACGCCCCAAGCCCGGTCAGCAGCGGCAGCACGTAGCCGCTGCGGCCGGTCGTCACCGTGGGCGGATCGACGAGCAGCGGGGCGACGCGTTCGACAGCCTCGGCGCGCGACAGCTCGAACGAGGGGTCGTTGGCCATGTCGACCGCGATCCGGAGCGCCGCCTGGGGGCTCCGCTTGCCGGCCCGGACCTGCAGCAGCCACAGCCGGCCCTGCTCGATCGTGAACTCGATGTCGCACAGGTCGCGGAGGTGGTGCTCGAGCCGGGACCCGGCCTCGCGCAGCGAGCGGGCGGCCTCGGGCAGGCGCGTGTCGAGGACGGCGATGGGTTCCGTCCGATGCGTGCCCGCGACGACGTCTTCGCCCTGGGCATCGAACAGGACGTCGCCGTACAGCACGGGCTCCCCGGTCGCGGGGTTGCGTGTGAACGCGACCCCGGTCGCCGAATCCGGACCACGGTTCCCGAACACCATCGCCTGCACGGTGACCGCTGTGCCCAGGTCGTCGGCGATGTCCTCGCGCCTGCGGTAGGCGATGGCGCGGTCGCTGTTCCAGGACCGGAACACGGCCTCGATGGCCAGCCGCAGCTGCTCCCACGGGTCATCCGGGACGGGCTCGACGCCGACGATCGACGCGAACATCGTCTCCAGGCGGGCGCGGCACGCCGACGCGAACGCCGGGGCGCCGGTGACGCTGGCGAGGCCCTCGGTCGTGGCAGAGGTCAGGCCGAGGTTGAGGATCGTGTCCATCATCCCGGGCATCGACACCGGCGCGCCTGAGCGGACGGAGACCAGCAGCGGGTCGGCGGGGTCGCCGAACCGGCGGCCCGTCGTCGCCTCGACCTCGGCCATCCGCTCCCGGAGCTCCGCGTCGAGGCCCGCGGGCCAGCCCGTGGCGAGGACCTCGCGGCAGGTCGCGGTGGTGATCGCGAAGCCCGGTGGCACCGGCAGCCGCAGGTCCGGCCCGAGCATCCGGGCAAGGTTCGCCGCCTTGCCGCCGATGAGCGCCCGGACCTCGTGCGGGTCAAGCTCGAATGGGTAGTCGAGCTCGTAGGTCCGCCTCATCGCCCGGCCTCGGCTGGCTCGGCCCCCTCGGCGTCGTCGGCGTCCAGCTCCTGCAACGCCCGCCAGACCCGTTCCGGCGACAGCGGGAGGTCGCGGATGACGGCGCCCGTGGCGGCGCGGACCGCGGCGGCGACGGCGGGCGCGACGCACAGCAGCGCGCCCTCGCTCATGCCCTTCGCGCCGTACGGACCCGGCCCGTCGCCGTTCTCGATGATCTCGCTCTCCATCGACTTCGGCAGGTCCATCGAGGTCGGGATCCGGTAGTCGATCGCGCCCAGGTTCCGGACCCGCCCTTGCTCGTCGAACAGGTAGTGCTCCATCAGCGTGTGCCCCAGGCCCATGACCGCCGCGCCCTCGTCCTGACCGCGGACCTGCCCCGGGTGCAGCGCCCGCCCGACGTCCGACGCCGTCACGTGCCGTTCCACCGTCACGTCCCCGGTCTCCCGGTCGACGGACACCTCGACGGCGGTGCAGTTGAACTCGTAGAACGCGGCCGTCCCGCCCAGCGGATGCTCCGGCGCCGCCTCCTTGCGCATCTCGCCGACCCCGATGACCTCGCCGCCCAGCCGGCCGAGGCCGCGGGTCAGCACATCGATGATCGGCCACGCACGGTCGCCGATCCGCACCTCGCCCCCGTCCACGGTCACTGCGTCGACATCGACCCCCTCCAGCCGCGCGGCCATCGCGGCGAGCTTCGCCTGGACATCGCGGCACGCGAGCAGGACGGCGTTCCCCATCAGCACCGACGAGCGGCTGGCCGAGGTCTGCTGGTCGTAGGGCACGTTCGCCGTGTCGCCGCTGACGACCGTGACCCAGTCGACCGGCGCGCCCAGCTCCTGGGCGGCGATCTGGGCGAAGATCGTGCGCGCCCCCTGGCCCATGTCCGAGGTCCCGGCGGTCAGGACGACGCTCCCGTCGACCAGCAGCCGGACCGTGGAGTAGGACAGGCCGGTCGTCGGGCCTTCCTTGAGGCCCACAGCGATGCCCCGGCCACGGCCCGGCGGCACCGGCGATCCCCAGCCGATCCGGTCGGCGGCCCGCTGCACCGTCTCGGCCCAATCGCCGTCCGCCGGCAGGTCGCCGGGGATGAACGGGTCCCCGCGATGGGCGAGGTTCCGGAGCCGCAGCTCGAGCGGGTCGATGCCGAGCCGGACCGCCGCCTCCTCCAGGTTCGACTCGACCGCCCAGATCTGCTGCGGGTTGCCGAAGCCGCGGAAGGCCGTCGACGGGACGGTGTTCGAGAGCAGGCTCCGCGCTCGGATCCGGACGGCCGGGGTCCGGTACGGCCCGTTCGAGGTGTAGCTGCCCTTGGCGACGACGCGGTCCGCGATGTCGGCGTAGGCGCCGACGAGGTAGTTCGCCTCGATGTCGCGGAACGCCAGCGTGCCGTCGCGATGGAATCCCGACCGGACGCGGACTTCGGACGCCGCCCGCCGGACGGCCTGGAACGTCTCCTCGAGCGTGAGCACCAGCCGCACGGGCCGACCGGCGCGCCGCGCCATGAACGCCAGCAGCGGCTCGTACTTCGCGTGCTGCTTGCCGCCGAACCCGCCACCCGGGTCGGGCGCGAACACGCGGACGCGGGACAGCGGCAGGTCGAGCAGCGTGGCGATGACGCGCTGGAGCCAGTAGGGGTGCTGGATCGAGCTCCAGACAGCGATCCCGTCGCCGTCCGGGGCCGCGATGAAGGCGTGCGGCTCGATCGCGAACTGGGTGACCATCGGGAAGGTCCAGGTGCCCTCGACGACGACCTCGGCCTCGCGCTCGGCGGCCGCGAGGTCGCCCCAGCCGAACGCGTGCTCGCGCAGCGTGTTGGTCCCGGCGAGCAGGTCGCCGGGCCGGAGCGACGGATCCTGGACCAGCGGCGACGTCGGGTCGAGCGCGGCCGCGATGGACGTCACGGCGCGCAGCGGCTCGTGCTCCACCTCGACCAGCGCGGCGGCCTCCTCGGCGGCGTCCCGGGTCTCGGCGGCGACCGCGGCAACCGGCTCGCCGTGGTAGGCGGTCGTGCCGACGGCCAGCACCGGCCGGTCGCGGAGCTGCGGCCCGAAGCGCGGCATCGGGGAGGGGAGGTCGTCGGGCGTCATGACCAGCCGCACGCCCGGGACGGCGAGCGCGCGCGTCGCGTCGATCCGGCCGATCCGCGCGCGGGCCGCGTCGACGGTGACGAGCTTGACGTGCAGCGCGTCCTCGACCGGGATGTCCGCCACGTAGGCAAGGCGCCCGGTCACGCGGTCGCGACCGCCGGAGCGCCACGGCGACCCGCCGACAGCGCCGTCGTGATCGGGGTTGTCCCGTCCGCTCATTGCGGTGCCAGCCCGGCGTCGGGACGGGCGGCGACGTCGAGGCGGTCGGCGGACGTCGAGCCCCCGTGAAGGCCGGCGTGCGCCGCCGAGCCATGGCCTCCCGCCGCCAGCAGCACGGCCTCGATGATCTGCTCGTAGCCCGCGCAGCGGCAGAGGTTGCCGGCGAGCCCGTCCTCGACCTCGGCACGGGTCGGACGCGGCACCTCGTCGAGGAGCGCCTGCGCCGAGAGCAGCTGGCCCGGGATGCAGAAGCCGCACTGCGCGGCGCCGGTGTCGAGGAACGCTGCCTGCAACGAGGTGAGCCCGTCGTCCCCGGCCAGCCCCTCGACGGTCGTCACGTCCCAGCCGTCGGCCTCGGCCGCGAGCACGAGGCACGCGTCCACGCTCCGGCCGCCGACCAGCACGGTGCACGCCCCGCACTCCCCGACGAGGCAGCACTCCTTCGTCCCGGTGAGCCGCAGGTCGTCGCGCAGGGCGTCGAGCAGCGTGTGGTGCCCGGCCACCGCGACGGCCCGCGGGCGCCCGTTGAGCGTGAGCCGGATCGCGATCGGGTCGCTCACGCCAGGCCGCCCGTGGCGAGGCGCCGGACCGATTCCGCGATCGCGCGCCGGCCGAGGACGCGGAGCATCGCCAGCCGGTACTCGGGGCTCGCCCGCATCGACGTCGGCGACGGCGCGGCGCCCGCGAGGAGCCGGTCGAAGACGTCTGCCCTGGACGTCTCGGTGGCGTCGGGATCGGCGAGGACCCCGCTGTCGTCAACCGCGAGCAGGGGCCGCGGACCGACGCTGCCGTAGGCGAGGCGCGTCACGCCGTCCCGCCCGATCGAGCAGGCCAGGGTGACCGAGGCCAGGTCGTGGCCCCGGCGCCGCGTCCGGCGGACGTGCGTGGAGCCGCGCGGCTCGGCGGGCACCGGGAGCTCGATTGCGGTCAGGAGCTCGTCCCGGGCCAGGGTCGTCACGCCGGAGCGGACCCACAGGTCGTCGACGGGGATGCGGCGCGTGCCGGCGCCGCCGGCGACGACGAGGACCGCGCTGTAGACGAGCAGGGCGGGCGCCGTGTCGGCGGCGGGCGACGCGTTGCACAGGTTGCCGGCCAGCGTGGCGCGGTTCCGGATCTGGGCCGAGCCGACGACCAGGGCCGCCTCCGCGAGCGCGGGGAAGTGGCGGCGGACCCGCGGGTCGGCGGCGATGTCGGTCATGACCGCGCGCGCGCCGATGACGAGGCTGCTGCCGGCGTCGGTGATCTCGGTGTCGAGCTCCGGGATCGCCTTCACGTCGAACACGACATCGGGCCGGATCGAGCCGTCCCGGAGCCGGATCACGAGGTCCGTGCCGCCGGCCAAGGGGCGAGCGCCCGGCCCGTGCCGGTCGAGCAGGGCGATCGCCTCGGCGAGGCTCGCCGGCCGGACGTACTCGAACGCGCGCATCTGACCGCTAGAGGACCCGGTCGACTTCGTCGAGCAGCACCTGCGGGGTGGCGGCCCGGACGAAGTGGTACGGCCGGCCCGCGAAGCGCCCCACGAACGCCGCCCGCGCCCGGCGGAGCGCCTCGGTGTCGACGATCGGCATCGGGATCCCCGGCGCGAGCAGCTCGTTGAGCAGGAAGTAGTTCTGCAGCGAGTGGAGCGTCTGGAACTCGCGCTCGAACGGGATCATGGCCTTGGTCGACGGGTCGAAGTTGCCGTCGATGGCGGGCACGATCACGACGTCGACCGGAGCGGGCTCCTCGAACGGCTCCCATGCCGGCATGTCGCCGAAGAACTTCTCGACCCCGCGCTCCGGGGCCGCCTTGTCGGCGCGCTCCGTGCCCTCGGTCCGGCGCTTGAGGAACACCGACTTCGAGCCCATGCGGACGACCCCGTCCTCGTCGGTCACCGTCGTCTCCGTCGACACCAGCTGGCCGCCACGCCGGCAGGCCTCGATCTGGCCCATCGACTTGCCGTGGTTCGACTCGCCGCCGAGGAACATCACCGTCTGCCCGCGGTATCGCACGGCGGAGCTGTGGAACGGGTGCAGCCCGGCCGCCTCCATCCGCAGCGCGAGCATCGTCACGATCACCTTCTGGATCGGCCCCGCCGGCCACGGGCCGGTGAACGTCATCCGATGACCGTCGTAGGCGATCGCCTTGTCGCCGGCCTGGCGCCACACGATGTCGGGCTCGGCGAGCGTGACCCCGGGCGAGACCCGCACGTCCGCGAGGCGGTAGTTCATGAAGCTCATGTCGTCGAGCACGTGCTCGCGCGGCTCGCCGCCGTGGACATCGATGCGGAGCCGGGCCGAGCCGGCCGCCATCTCCTCGCTGAGCTGCGGTGTGTCGGTCATCAGTCCTCGAGTCGGGTGGCCATGTTGGCGCTGACCTCGGCGAAATGCCGGCCCAGCGCGTCGACGGCGCCGTCCACGTCCCGCGCCCGGAGCGCGGCGAGGATCGGCGCGTGCAGCCCGGCCGACCACTCGAGGTCGGCGCCGGGCGCGATGACCGTCAGGTACGTCCGGGAGAAGGGCTCGAGCGAGCGCCAAAGCTTCGCCAGCGACCCGTTGTCGGCGAGCTCGACGATCCGCCCGTGGAACCGGGCATCTGCCTCTGCGACCGTGCGGCCGTCGCCGGCCAGCGCCGCTGACTCCATCTCAGCGACGTGCCCGGCGAGCTCGTCGATCGCCTCGGCGTCGAGGCGCGGGACCGCGAGCCGCGCGCCCAGCTCCTCCAGCGCCGATCGGACGACGTAGGCCTCGAGCAGCTCCCGACGCGTCGCCCGCCGGACGCGGGCTCCGCGGAACGGCGTGATCTCGACGACGCCGAGGGCCTCGAGGCCGCGGAGCGCCTCCCGGACCGGCGCCTGGCTGGTGCCCAGCTCGCGCGCGACCTGGGTCTCGACGATGCGCTCGTCCGGGCGGTAGCGGCCGCTGAGGATCTCCTCGAGCAGCCGCTCCTTGACCTGGTCCGCGAGGACGGAGCGGGGCAGCGTCCCGACGGTCACCGGCGGTCGCCCTCAGGACCCGATCGACGCGACGGGCGGCGCCACGGCCGGCTCGGCGGGCGGCTCGGCGGCCAGGATCTCGACCAGGCCGGTGGACCCGTCGACCCGCAGCCGATCGCCGGTCGCGATCCGGTGGGTCGCGTCGGACGTCCCGATGACCGCGGGGATGCCGAACTCGCGCGCGAGCACCGCCGGGTGCGACGTGGTGCCGCCCGTGTCCGTCACGAGGCCGGCGATCTTCGTGAACAGCACGACCCAGGCGGGGTTGGTCATCTGGCACACGAGGATGTCGCCGTCAGTGACCTGGTCGAACTCGTCGACGGTCCGGACGACCCGCGCGATGCCCTCGACCACGCCCGGCGACCCGGCGATCCCGGCGATCCGCCCGACCTCCACGGCCTCGCCGGACTGGCCGCGGTGGAACCGCTCCGGGTAGCCCCAGTTGACGAGGTAGGGAAAGGCGAGCTGGGACGGGGTGACGGTGCCTACCCAGTCGCGCGGCTTGACGCGGGTCGCGGCCTCGCGCTCGGCGCGCCTCGCGGCGACGATCCCGCGCCCGTCGACCGCCCCGGCGTCGCCGATCAGCATCCGCAGCTCGTTGTAGCGCAGGAGCATCACGTCGTCGGCGGCGTCCAGCCGCGCCGCCTCGACCAGCTTGCGGCCGATTGTCATCAGCACCAGCCGGACGTGGGCGTTCGCGCCCTGGTCGATGTAGAAGTGGTGGTCCGGCGTCAGCGGCGCCATCCGCAGGTTGATCTCGTTGGCGGCGCGCATCTCCTCCAGCGGCTCGCCCGACAGGCCCTCGAGGATCTCCGCCGAGGCGGCTTCGATGTCGCGCCGCATCGCCGCGATCGCCGTCGGAAAGTCGTAGTCGCTGGCGAGGTAGCCGCGGACGAGGTCGAGCACCGGCTCCATGTGCTCGCGCACGGTCGGGAAGATGAACTCGTGGCTCCAGACCGCGTGCCAGCCGAACTCGCGCTGGTAGGGCTCGACCCGCTCGGCGATGAACCGCCGTCCACGCTCCGTCCCGCCCAGCGCCGTGGCGATCGCCGCGCCGTCAGGCGCGCCGAAGGCCGACCGGAGCGCGGCATCGTCGCGGACCTCGTTCTTCATCCGCCACAGGGCCTCGATCGAGTCCCAGTTGCGGTCCGACGCCGAGTTCTGCAGACGGCCCAGCAGCTCCTCGTCGACGGCGCCGCGCGTCCGCTCCATGACCGCCCGCAGGTTGAGCGTCGCGGACAGCTGGGCGAAGTTCAGCATCCAGTGGATCTTCCAGTGCCGGTCGTGGATGTCGATGGCGTCCTCGAGCACGCACGCGACCTCGGCCAGGGACATGCCGTCGGCGGCGTCGAGCTGGCCCTCGAGATAGGCGAAGTTGCGCTGCATCTCGGGCACCAGGCGGTCCCGCCACCAGTCGGCGAAGTGGAGGCCGTAGACGGGCAGCACGGTGTCGAGGTAGGCGCCCATCGAGCCGGCGAACGCGGCGTCGCGCGGCACCCGCGCGCCGTAGCGGGCGCTGTACTCCGTGCCGTCGATCCGCAGGTCCGGGTCGGCCGGGATCGCCGTCGTGTACACGTAGCCGTTGACGTTCTTGGCGAGCCAGTCGACGGCGAACGGCGTGCCGAACCGCCGGAACATGTGGTCGCAGCTCAGCCACCAGCCGCCGATGTCGAAGAACATCGGGCTCACGGGGTGAGGGATGTGGAGGTCGTCGTAGACCCAGAACAGGTCCCGCTCGGCGTCCGAGGCCCAGGCCACCGGGAACGCGTCGTCGCCCAGGAACTGGCCCAGGATCTCCTCCGTCGCGCCCACTGGCTGGGTCCTCCGACTCCTGCACCCGGGACCGCCGGCGACCGGCAATCCTTCGATCATCGATGATGCTACCCCGATCGTGGCGCCCCGGATTGACCCCGGCCCGAACGGCGCCCTACCCTTCGTCACACAGGCTGTCTAGACAGGTTGCCCAGCGCGGCGGACGCGCGCCTGCGGACGGCGTCGAGGGAGCCCGTCCTGCCGACCCCGAACCTCCCCGCAGGGCCGCCGCGCCACCTCGGGCTGGACCTCGGCGGCACGAACCTCAAGTGGGCGGTCGTCGCGCACGATGGCGACGCCTGGACGACGCTCGGGACGGGCCAGTCGCCGACGAAGGCGGAGGCCGGGCCCGAGGCGGTGGTCGCCGCGATCGGCGAGACCGGATCCACAGCGATGGCCGCCTGGCCGGGCGTGGTCTCGGCCGGCGTCGGCGTGCCCGGGCTGTACGACCCCGAGGCCGGCACGACCCGCTTCCTGGTCAACGTCCCGGGCGCCTGGGCGGGCCGCCCGGTGGCCGGCCCGGTCGCCGCGCGGCTCGGCGTGCCGGTGTTCCTCATCAACGACGCGCGGGCGTTCGGGCTGGCGGAGCTCCGGCTCGGCGCGGGTCGCGGCGCCGGATCGATGGTCGGCCTGACGCTGGGGACCGGGGTAGGCGGCGTGATCGCGGTCGACGGCCGCGTCCACCAGGGCCACGACGGGACCGCCGGCGAGCTGGGCCATCAGACGCTCGACCCCGACGGGCCGCCCTGCGGCTGCGGCAACCACGGCTGCCTCGAGGCGTTCGCGCGCGCCGACCGGATCGCGGCGGCGTGCGGGACGGCGACTGCCGAGGAGGCGGTGGCCCGCGCGCGGGCCGGCGATCCGCGTGCGCTCGAGGGGCTGGCCCTGATCGGCCGCTACCTGGGCATCGGGATCGCGAACATGATCGTCGTGCTGTCACCGGATCGGGTCGTCATCGGCGGCGGGGTGGCCGCGGCGGGCGACCTCCTGTTCACGCCGATCCGCGACGAGCTCGTGGCGCGGGTGCGGACGACGTCGCTCGACGCCGTCGAGCTGGTGCCGGCGGAGCTCGGGATCTGGGCCGGCGCGATCGGGGCGGCGGTCCACGGTGCGGAGCGGGCGGCCGCCGCCGCCGATCCGGTGTCGTCGTGAGTACCGCCCCCGTGGTTCCCCGATGGCGCCGGATCGAGCGCACGCTGCGCGAGCGGATCCACGGGCTGCAGCCGGGCGACCCGCTGCCGTCTGACACGGCGCTGTGCGAGGAGTTCGGCGTCAGCCGGATGACGGCACGCAACGCGATGCAGCGCCTGGCCGATGAGGGCCTGATCGTCCGCATCCCGGGACGCGGCAGCTTCGTCGCCGAGCGGCCGGCCCACCGTCGCGCCGACCGGCTGATGACGTTCTCGCGGGAGATGGAGCGCCTGGGCCGCGCCCCGACGTCGCGAGTTCTCGCCCGGGAGATCCGACCCTCGACGGCCGACGAGGCGGCGGCGCTGGGCATCGTCCCGTCCGAGCCCGTGGTCGTCGTCAGACGGGTCCGGTGCGCCGACGGCGAGCCGATCGCCGTGGAGACCGCGAGGCTGCTGCGCCGGACCGCCGCCGCGGTGATGGGCGCCGACCTCGAGCACGGGTCGCTGCACGAGGCCCTCGCCCGCGGCGGCCATCACCTGCGACGCGGGACCGCGACGATCGGTGCCGAGGCCGCGACGCACGAGGACGCGCGCCTGCTCGGGATCCGCCGTGGCGACCCGCTGCTCGTCGAGCGGCGCGTGATCTCCGACGCCCGCGGCCGCCGCCTCGAGGCGACGGAGAGCCGCTACCCCGCCGACCGGTACGCGCTCGACGTGCTGTTCGAGGTCGAGGACGCCACGCCGGCGGAGGGGGGCGAGCGGTGATGTCCGAGGTCATCATGGGCCGGCTCGTGCTGGCCGACCGCGTCGTCCCCGGCCGGGTCACGATCGAGGACGGCTGGATCGCGGCGGTGGAGCCCGACGACGCCGACGAGGCGGCGGCCGGCGGACCGTTCATCGCCCCGGGCTTCATCGACGTCCACGTCCACGGCTGGGGCGGCCACGACGCCACCGGGGACTCGAGCGCCCTGACCGGCATGGCCCAGGCCCTCGTGCGCCAGGGCGTGACCTCGTTCCTGCCGACCGCGCCGTCGCTCCCCGAGGCCGAGCTGCCGCGGTTCGCCGAACGCGTGCGCGCGTGGATCCCCGACGCGCCCGACGACGGTGCGCAGCCGCTGGGCTTCAACCTCGAGGGTCCGTTCCTCGCGCCGTCGCGCAAGGGCGCCCACGACCCGGCGGTCCTGCGCACGCCCGACGAGTTCGGATACGAGGCCATCGGGCCGCTGCTCGACGGCCTGCGGGTCATGACGATCGCGCCGGAGCTGCCGGGCGCCCTGGCGCTCATCGAACGGCTGTCCGCGCTCGGCATCGTGGCGTCGCTGGGCCACTCGGCCTCGACGCTCGACGAGGCCCGTGCCGGGTACGTCGCCGGCGGCCGGTCGACGACCCACCTGTTCAATGCGATGACGGGCCTCGAACACCGGGCGCCCGGCCTCGCCGTCGCCGCGCTGACCGACGACGAGGTCTACGTCGAGCTCATCGCCGACGGGCAGCACGTCCACCGATCGGTGTGGCCGATCATCACCCGCACCAAGCCCGCCGACCGGCTGCTGCTGGTGAGCGACGGCCTGTCGCTGGCCGGGATGGGCGAGGGACGGGCGACCCTGGGTGGGGTCTGGGTCGAGATGCGCGGCGGGCGGTGCACGATCGAGGGGTCGGAGACGCTGGCGGGGTCGGTGATCGCGCTGGACACCGCGGTGCGGAATCTCGTCGGTGAGGGCACGTCCCTGGCGGCGGCCGTCGCCGCGGCGTCGTCGAACCCCGCTGCTCTGCTCGACGCCGGTGACCGCGGGCAGATCGAGCCCGGCCGCCGCGCCCACCTGGTCGAGCTCGACGACGACCTGCGGGTGCGCCGGGTCACGCGCGGCGCCGGCTGGGTCGACGGCGCCGGCTGATCCCGGTGACGCCGGCCGATCCCGGTGACGCCGGCCGATCCCGGTGACGCCGGCCGATCCCGGTGACACCGGGGCTGTCAGCGGCCGGCCGACCTCGAGCGCCACGCCACCACCATCGCGATGCCCGCCAGCACGAAGGCGAGCCCGGCCACCGCCAGGAACGGTCGTCCCGCCGGCGTCGCCCCGTCGCTGTCCGCGGCGCGATCCGTCGCCGGAGGCGTCGGGTTGGACCGATGGGTCGAGCTCGGCCGGTCCGGCGTGGCCGTCGCCGAGCACACCAGGCTCTCGATCGCCTTGTCGAGCTCGACGGCGACCGGGTCGAGGGGCAGCGACTCGATCGTGACGCCGGCAGCCCCGATCGGCGTCCGGCTGGTGACGCAGCCCGCCTCGTCGGGCTCGCCCGAGACCGTCGGACCCGTTGCCCGGATGTCGATCGTGTCGCCGACGGCGGCCTCGACCTCGACGGAGAACGCACCCACCGCGTCGGTCGCGGTCGCCCGGACGAGATCGGTGCCCGCGACCACGACGACGACCTCGGCTCCCGCCGCGGGGACGCCGCTCGCGGCGGTCACGACCCCCGCGACCACGACGGGGTCGGCGGCGGTCGCCGTCGCCGGCAGACAGAACGCGGCGGCGAGGCAGGCGGCGACGATCGTGAGGCGGACGGTGAGCACCGACGGACGGTATGGCGCGACGGTGCACCGCGGCAACGCGGTGGAGTTACCTATTGGCGCGGACCCTCGGCAACCCCCCAGCCGCCGTCGACGGCGATCACCTGGCCCGTGACCATGCGCCCGTCGTCGCCCAGCAGCGCCAGGGCGATCGCGGTCACGGCGTCCGCCTCGAGCGGGCCGGCCGCCAGGGGCTGCTTGGCCCCGAGGTAGGCGAGGACCGCCTCGTCGTCCTGCGCCCGGCGGCTCATCGGTGTCGCGACGACCGACGGCGCGATCGCGTTGACCCGGATGGCGTCCGGCGCGTAGGTCGCGGCCATCGCCCGCGTCAGGCCCTCGATCGCGGCCTTGCTCGCGGCGTAGCCGTGGGTGGCGAAGTGGGCCGGGACCGGCCGCGTCGCGAGCGTGCTCGACATCAGCAGGATGCTCCCGCGGGACCCACCGGCGATCCGGCGCCTGCACGAGCATCCGGCGGACGGCCGCCCGTGCCACGAGGAACTGGCTGGTCGCGTTCGCCGAGATGACGGTCTCCCAGCCCTCGAGCGTCGCCTCGTGGATGGGGCCGTCGCCGAACCGCCGGGCGGAGATCCCGGCGACGCTGTAGACGGCGTCGAGCCGGCCGAAGGCCGCGTCGAAGGCGGCGAACGCCGCCTCGACCTCGTCCTCGGCGCGGAGGTCCGCCGCGTGCCATTCGCACCGGCCACCGGTCGCGCGCACCTCCGCGGCGAGAGCCTCGAGATGGGCCGAGGTCCGAGAGACCGCGAACACGGATCCGCCCTCGGCCGCGATCGCCATCGTCGCCGACGCCGCCAGGCCGGTCGAGCCCGTCACGATCACATTCCGGCCCGCGAGGCGCGGCCCGCGAGCCGCGCTCACTCGGGCCCCCGCGGCGTCATCGACCGGCCCGCCCCGCCGACGCCACGGCGGCCACGATCGCCCGGCGCGTCGCGGCGTCGGCGCGGGTGATCGCGCCGCCGATTCCCACGGCCACCGCACCGGCCTCGAGGAACGACACGGCGTTCGTGGCGTCAACGCCGCCCGTCGGGATGAGCTCGATCGAGGGCATCGGGCCCCGCAGCTCGCGCACGAACGTGGGACCGACCGCCGAGGCCGGGAACAGCTTCACGAAGGTCGCCCCGGCGGTCCACGCGGTCTGGAGCTCGGTCGGCGTCAGCGCACCCGGGATGAACGGCAGGCCCTCGGCCACGGCGGTGTTGATGAGCGCCGTGTCGAGCGCCGGGGCGACCGCGAAGTCGGCGCCCGCCCGCCGGGCCGCCTCGAGCTGGCTGCGCTCGAGCACCGTGCCCGCGCCGGTGAGGAACGGCCCGTCGCTCCGCTGCCGCAGCCGCGCGCGCACCGCGCCCAGGTCCGCCTCGGCGGACGCGGCGTCGAACGTGACCTCGAACACGCGCGCCCCGGCGTCCGCCAGCTCGTCGACCAGCTCGAGCAACGCCGACATCGGCGCGACCCGGCGGAGCACGACGAGCAGCCGGTGCTGACGAATCGCGGCGGCGACGGGTCCTGACCGCAGCGCCTCGGCGGTCACGCGACCGGGACCCCGGCCGCCACGGGCTCGAGCAGCGCGCCGTCCGCGAGCAGGCGGGCGCGGACCACTGAGACAGCGACGGCACGTGGTGTCGAGCTCGTGGCCGCCGCGATCGCCGCGGCCGTGCCGGCCGCCTGGCCCATCGCCATGCACGTCGCCATCGACCGCGCGGACGCGTGCGCGTCGTGGGTCGCCGAGAAGCAGCGGCCGGCCATCAGCAGGCCCTCGACGCCCGCCGGCAGCAGGCATCGATACGGGATCCCGTAGACGCCCGACTCGCCGACGTATTGCCACGCGGTGTCGCCGCCCGCGCCGTGATCCTCGATCGGCGCGCCGCACAGCGCGATCTCGTCGTCGAAGCGCCGGCCGCCCAGGACCTCGTCGCGCGTCAGCCGATGGTCGCCGTGGACGCGCCGGCTCTCGCGCACCCCGATCGCGGGCGAGGTGGCGACGATCACCGACCGCTCGAAGCCCGGCACGCGGTCGTGCAGGAAGCGGTGGTACTCCTGCACCTGCCGCCGGCCCTCGACCTCGGCCCGCGTGAGCTGCGCGGGATCGGTCGCGTCGACGTTGGGGATCCGGGTCATGTGGATCAGGACGACGCCCGGGTACGGCGTCCGGTGCCACGAGCCCTCGACCCGCGGCAGCCGGTAGCCGCCGTGCTCGACGGCCTCCCGCATCAGCCCCCACAGCTCCGCCTTGGGCACCGCCGTCGCGCGCTCGACGTCCACGTTGGCGAGCTTGAACAGCGTCGACAGCGACTGGACGCCCTCCGGCGTGGTGCTCGCGTCGTCGTAGCCTGCACCCGCCATCGCGCACACGTCGGCGTCGCCGGACGCGTCGACGAACGCCGACGCCTCGACCCAGCGCTCGCCGCCCTTGTTCCACAGCCGGACCGCCCGGAGGCGACGGTCGTCGTCGAGCCGCACGCCCGTGGCCCACGTGTGCAGCAGCAGCTCGACGCCGGCGTCCTCGGCCAGCCGCTCCCAGACGACCTTGAGCGCCTCGGCGTCGTACGTCACCCCGGTGCCCGCGCCGTAGGTGTTCGGGCGCTCGAACGCCACACCGTCGGCGGTCAGGCGGCTCGCGACCTCCCAGCCGAGCCCGCCGACGACACGCCGCGGGTTCGCGCCCGGGGTGTAGAAGGCGTAGAACGTGTCCAGGACCGCGGTCGACGTGCCGCCCATGAACGCCAGGCGGTCGAGCAGCAGCGTCCGCGCCCCGTGGCGCGCCGCCGTGATCGCCGCGGACGACCCGGCCGAGCCGGCCCCGACGACGACGACGTCGAACCGGTCGCTCACGCCACGGCCCCAGCGCCGGGGATCGCGTACAGGCGCGCAGGGTTCGTGACGAGGATCCGGTCGACGGCGGCGTCGCCCAGGCGGCGACGCAGGCGGGGCACGAACGCGGTCATCAGGTAGCGCATGCCCGGGCCGCCCTCGTACGCCCGCAGGTAGTCCCGCGCGCCGAGGTCGAGCCCGAGCACGATGCGGTCGAGGTGGCCGGCGGCGACGACCGCCTCGATCAGGTCGAGCACCACGCTGTCGGGGTGGTACTTGGTGCGGCCGATGGTGTCGTACTCGAGGGTCACGCCGCGCGCGGCGATCTCGGCGTGGAGCTCCCAGTCCGGGTTGCGGTCGAGGTGGGCGAGGGCGATCCGGTCCGTCGTCGCGCCGGCCGTCTCGAGGAGGTCGACGACGTCGTGCCCGGCGGTCCCGATCTCGGTGTGCACGAGGACCGCGGCGCCCGTCCGGGCGGAGGCTCCGGCGATGGCCTCGAGACGGCGCCGCTCGCTGCGCGAGATGCGGTGGTACGAAGCGCCGCCCTTGATCGCACCGGCCCGGGCCGGGTCGAGGGGCAGCGACGGGTCGTTCCAGTCGGCCGGGTGCATGCCGGTCGTCAGGTCGGTCACGATCCTGTCGGCCAGCGTCTCGACCGTGGCGTCGTGGACCCAGTGCCCGGCGGGGTAGTGCGCGTCGCGGTGGTAGCCGCTGGCGGCGATCACGGTCAGGCCGGTGGCGTCGGCGACCGCGCGCATGCCGTCGGGTCGCCGGCCGAGGCCGATCGGCGTCATCTCGACGATGGTCCCGATCCCGGTCTCGCGGCCGTCGAGCGCCTCGGCGATCGCGCGCTCCGGGTCGTCGAAGGCCTGGCCGGGCATCGCCGGCGAGTCGATGAACAGGTGATCGTGCGCATCGACGACGCCGAGCACGCCGACCGGCCGGGGACCGGAGACGCTGACGACGTGGGCCTCGGGCACGCAACCCTCCTGGGCGACCACCGGAACGTCGGCCCGCGGCGCGGCCTCGGGTGCGCCGGGGAGCGCGGCTCATGGTACCCGCGGCCCATCGGGATCCGCTCCCGGGCGCGCCGTTCACCGTTCGCTCTGGCGCGCGCACGCGCCATCGATCGGCGGTGCCCGGTGGGCCATCGTTCCCATTGGTCGCCGCCCGGCTCCCCCGTATGGTGAGTCGACCGACAGGGCGGCCTCGCCCGGCGGTGCCAAGGGAGGCGATGGAGCTCGTCGTTCGCGGCCGGCCACCCCTGACCCGACGCCACGCGCGTCTCGGGCGGCTCGCCACGCGCGCCGGCCGGCCGGTGGTCGCCCTCGCTCGTCGCCTACGCGCTGGTCGTCCCGGGCGCGGCCTCCGCGACGACGACGTGGACCCGCAACCTCTACGTCGACAAGGGGTTCCTGCACCAGGACCCGTACTACACCGCGTGCACGTCCGCGGCGGCGATGTTCATGCTCAACACCGTCGCGTATCGCCGGACGGGTGGCGCCGGCTTCGTCTGGACGCCGACCAGGATCAAGCGCGACGACGACCCCGCCAACAAGCGCGACATGGTCTCGATCCTGAGCTTCTCGAGGGCGAACGACACCCTCGAGGCCCGCGCGCGGGGAACGGATCCCCACGGCTGGCGCAACGCCCTGAACGCGTACGGATGGGGCAGGGACGCGATGACCGACCCGGCGAAGCGCGTCTACGACGACCGCGCATACCGGTCGTTCGATGGTGCGGTCCGCGCGGCGGTCAAGGCCATCGCCCGGCGCTCGATGCCGGTGGGAATCCTCGGCTGGGCCGGCGGACACGCCCAGGTCATCACGGGCTACGTGGTCACGGGCGCCGATCCCGGCGCCTCCGACGACTTCACGGTCCGCTACGTCTACCTGAGCGACCCGCTGGCCTCGAACGGCACCGTCAACCGCCGTCTCAGCGTGGACAAGCTCCGGTCGGGCCCGCTGCGGACCCGGTTCCAGGCCTACCGCAAGACCGACAGCCCGTACGACGACCCGTGGACGGCCGGGACCATCCGGAGCTCCGTCGCGCGAAGCCGCGGGCCGTCCGAGTGGTACGGCCGCTGGGTCGTCCTGCTGCCGATCCGGTCGGGTCTCCCCGCCGACGATCCCGGGCCTGACCCGACGCCGACGCCCGACCCGACGCCGACACCGCGACCCGACGCCGACGACGCGGACCCGCCCGCCGGCTGACGGCCTGCCCGGCCTGGTCTCAAGGGCCCCTGAGGGCCCGCCGCGATCCGGGATTGAACCCCGGGCGTACCTTGGTCACAGGTCGAAGAGCGTCAGCGCAAGGAGGCGACCCATGCGCTCGTATCTGATCGTGGCCAACCAGACGCTGGCCAGCCCCACGCTCGCCGCCGCGGTCGCCCAGCGCGTGGCCGCCGGTGAGTCCACCTTCCACGTCGTGGTGCCACGGACCCCGATCCAACACGGGCTCACGTGGGACGAGGACGAGGCCGAACACGCCGCCCAGGAGCGGCTCGATCAGGTGCTGGCTCGCCTGGAAGCGATGGGCGTCGCCGCCACCGGGGAGGTCGGCAGCAAGGAGCCCGTCGACGCGGTGCACGACGCGCTTCGGAGCCACGAGGCCGACGAGATCATCCTCTCGACCCTGCCGGTCCGGGTGTCGCGCTGGCTGGGGCAGGACGTGCCGACCAAGCTGCGGCGCAGCGTGAAGATCCCGGTCGAGGTCGTGATCGCCCCCGATGAGATGGCGGCCGCGTCGGCCGCGTCGGCCGAGTCCGGAGCCGGTGAGGCTGACGACCGGAGCTGACGACCCGGGCTGATGACCTCGCGCTTCACGGCGTCCGCCGCCGCGACGGGCCGGTGGGATACTCGGGCTCGTGAGCAGCTGTTGCGGGGACGGGATCCCGTCGTGCGAGGCGGTGTTCGACGAGCGGGCGGCGGAGGACGACCTGCGGCGGTACCGCAAGGACGGGCCGGCCTGGGCGACCGGCGTGCTCATCGATGCGCTCGCCCGGGGGATCGACCTCGAGGACGCCTCGGTCATCGACATCGGGGCCGGCATCGGCGTCGTCCACCTCGAGCTGCTCCAGCGCGGCGCGGCGCGGGCAACCGACATCGACGGCTCGAGCGCATACGTCGCCGTCGCGCGTCGCGAGGCCGAGCGCCTCGGCGTCGCTGACCGGGTCGAGCACGTCATCGGCGACGCCGCGGTCGTCGGCGCGGACGTCGAGCCGGCCGACCTCGTCGCGCTGGATCGCGTGATCTGCTGCTTCGGCGACCTGCCGGCCCTGCTCGGCGCGGCGGCGGGCCTAGCAACCCGGAGGCTCGGCCTCGTGTACCCCCGCGACCGGTGGTGGGCGCGCGCCATCGTCACGCTGGGCAATCCCGTGGTCTTCGCGCGGCGCGGCGGCTACCGGTTCCGGGTCCATCGCCGCGCGACCGTCGCCGCGCTCCTGCGCGAGGCCGGCTTCGAGCCGCTCGCCGATCGCGACGGCAGGATCTGGCGCGTCGAGACCTGGGAGCGGCGTCCCGCGGCCTGAGCTCGGACCGCTGAGCACGGATTCCGCCACCGTGCCGCTACCCGCGCGATACCGCTTGACGACCATCCCCGGTTGGAGATAATGCGCGTTACTAACGCGAGTTAGTTCGGGACTGTGAGGCGCGCGCAACGTCGGGGGGCCAGGTCGCAAGGGACCGGGACGTTGCCGACCTCAGTGTTGACGAGTCGGTCCTCCGTGACGGGGAGGCACATTTGGCCCAGAAGCGGCGCGCGACCAGCTCGGACGTGGCGGCGCGTGCGGGCGTGTCCCGGACGACCGTGTCGTTCGTGCTCAACGGGCGCACGGAGGCCGGTATCCCCGAGGACACCCGCCGGCGCGTGATGGACGCGGCCAGCGAGCTCGGCTACCACGCCCACGGCGCGGCCAAGGCGCTGGCCGGCGGCGCCTCGCACACGATCGGGCTCGTCCTGCGCCAGTCGCCCGAGCAGGTCTCAGTCGACGCGCTGCTCGCCGAGACCCTGTGGGGGATCGGGTCCGAGGCGCACCAGGGCGGCTACCGCGTCCTCGTCGAGCCGTTGTCGCCCGAGCGCGGCCGGTACAGCGACCTCGTCCGCTCCCAGCGCGTCGACGGCCTCATCGTCTCGGGTCCCCGGACCGACGACGAGGAGCTGATCGCCCTGGTCGAGGACGGCTTCCCGATCATCCTCCAGGGGTCGCTGCCGTCGGTGGACGCACCGAGCGTGGACGTCGACAACCGTGCGGGCGCCCGGACCGCCGTCGAGCACCTGCTGGGTCTCGGCCATCGGCGGATCGGCTGCATCACCAACGCACCGCTCGCCTACACGGCGGCCGCCGACCGGCTCGAAGGCTACCGCGACGCCCTCGCGACGGCCGGCATCGCCGACGATCCGGCCCTCGTGGTCGAGGGCGCCTTCGACGCGGCCAGCGGCCACGCGGCCGCGACCCACCTGCTTGACCGCGCGGCGGATGTCACCGCGCTGTTCGTCGCCAGCGACATCGTGGCCTTCGGCGCGATGCGAGCCATCCGCGAGGCGGGACGCCGGGTGCCGGCGGACGTGTCCGTCGTCGGGTTCGACGACATCCCCCTCGCCCAGCATTTCGACCCGCCTCTCACGACCATCCGCATCCCGGCCCGGGCGCTGGGCGCGGCGGCCGGACGGGCGCTGGTCGAGCGGCTCGCCGGGCGGGTCGTGACCGAGCGAATGCTCCTACCCACCGAGCTGATCGTGCGCGAGTCCACGACCGCGCACCCCTAGAGGCGAAACGAGATCCAAGGGACCGACGGGATGCGTCGCGTCCACCGCATCAAGGAGGAGGTCGGGCAGTGACCGATCACACACGGTTCGGGACCCGGATGACGATGGCGATCGCGATGGTCGCGCTCGTCGCCGGGGCGTGCAACAGCGGCAGCACGCCGTCTGCGAGCACGGGAGGGGCCGCCAGCGCACCGGCGGCCAGCGTGCCGGCTGCGTCGCAGCCGGCGTCCAGCGGTGGCGCCTCAGGCGGCACCGGAGAGGACCTGACGGGCCAGACGGTCAGCGTCATCGGCACCTGGGGCGGTGACGAGGAAGCGGCCTTCAAGGAGATGGTCGCGCCGTGGGAGGCGCAGACCGGTGCCAAGGTGAGCTACACCGGCACCCGCGACCTCAACACGGTCCTCACGACCGGCGTCGCGTCGGGCGTCCTGCCCGATCTCGCCGGCCTGCCGGGACCCGGCCAGATGGCCCAGTGGGCCGACAGCCTCATCGACCTGAGCACCGTCCTCGACGTGCCCACCTACGAGGCCGAGACCGCGCCCGCGCTCGTCGAGCTGGGCAAGGTCAACGGCAAGACCGTCGGCGTGTTCATCAAGACCGCCGTCAAGGGCCTGATGTGGTTCGACCCCAAGGTCGTCGACTTCGGGGCCACCCCGCCGGCGACGTGGGACGACCTCCAGGCCGCCCTCACCGCCAACGCGAGCAAGGCCAAGCAGGCCTGGTGCCTGGGCATCGAGTCCGGCGCCGCAACCGGCTGGCCGGCCACGGACTGGATCGAGGACCTCGTCCTCCGCCAGGCCGGACCGGACGTCTACAACTCCTGGTGGCAGGGCAAGACAAAGTGGACCGATCCCGCCATCAAGCAGGCGTTCCAGACCTACGGCGACGTCGTCAAGAGCGCGTTCGGCGGCAGCGACGCCGTGATCACCACCAACTTCGAGGTGGCCGGCAACCCGCTGTTCGCGACGCCTCCGGGCTGCCAGCTCCTCCACCAGGCCAGCTTCATCACCGGCCTCGGCGACTTCAAGACCAAGACCGCCGGAACCGACTACAACTTCTTCCCGTTCCCCGACATCAACCCGCAGTTCACGGGCGCGATCGAGGGCGCGGGCGACCTGTTCGGCATGTTCCACGACACGCCGGCCGCCAAGTCGCTGATGGCCTACCTCGTCACCGCGCCGGCCCAGGACATCTGGGTCAAGCACGGCGGCGCGCTGTCCGCGAACAAGAACGCCACCGACTACCCCGATGACATCAGCAAGCGCTCGGCCGCGCTCCTGCAGAACGCGAAGATCTTCGCGTTCGACGCATCGGACCTGATGCCCAGCGCGATGAACGGCGCCTTCTGGCAGGGCGTGACCGCCTTCTCGAAGGATCCGTCCCAGCTGGACAGCATCCTGACCGACCTCGATAGCACCCAGGCGGACGCCTACGCCCAGTAGCTCCTCCATTCCGGTGAGGGCGGCCGCCCGGCCGTCCTCACCGGGCAACGCCATTCGGAGGCGGGACCGTGGATTCGAGACTGCTCCTGATGGTGGCCGTGTGCATCGCCGTGCCGGCCGTGCTCATCGGCTACATCGTCCTCACCGAGGTGTTCCTGCGGATCTTTCCGGAACGGCTGAAGCCGCGGATCCGGCCGTGGCTGTGGCTGGCGCCGGCCTTGATCTTCCTGTTCGTGTTCCTCGTCTACCCGACGATCGGCACGATCATCCGATCGTTCCAGAACCAGGCCGGCACGTCCTTCATCGGCCTCGACAACTACGCCTGGTTCTTCACCAACCCCTCGACGCTGACGTCGCTCAAGAACAACGTGCTGTGGGTCATCCTGACGCCGCTGTTCTGCGTCACGTTCGGCCTGCTGATCGCAGTGCTCGTCGACCGCGTCCGCTACGAGTCGATCGCGAAGTCGATCATCTTCCTGCCGCTCGCCATCAGCGCGGTCGCCGCCGGCGTCATCTGGCGGTTCATGTACGACTACCGGCCCCCCGGTGAGCCCCAGACCGGGACGCTGAACGCCGTCGCCGGCGTCTTCGGCGCCGGCCCGTTCCCGTGGATCACCATCGACACCCTCAGCCTCAACACGATCCTGCTGATCGTGGTCATGGCCTGGATCTGGACCGGCTTCTGCATGGTCATCATCTCGGCCGCCCTGAAGGGCATCAACCCCGAGCTGCTCGAGGCGGCCCGGGTGGACGGCGCCAGCGAGATCCAGGTCTTCCGCGGCATCACCCTGCCGCTGCTGCTGCCGACGATCGCGGTCGTGGCGACCACGATCATCATCACGGCCCTCAAGACGTTCGACATCGTCTACACGATGACCAACGGCAACTTCGGGACCGAGGTCGTCGCCAACCGGATGATCAAGGAGATGTTCCAGAACGGGAACCTCTCGCGGGCCAGCTCGATCGCCGTGATCCTGCTGCTGGCGATCATCCCGGTCATGGCCATCAACGTCCGGCGCTTCCGCGCCCAGGAGGCCCTCCGATGACCGTCGCCGCCACGAAGGCCACCCCCGCGGTCGCGACGGCGACAGGCCGCCGCCGCCGCTTCGGGCGCGTGCCGCTGCACCTCGTGATCGTCGGCCTGATCGTGCTGTGGCTGATCCCCACGATCGGCCTGCTCATCAACTCGCTGCGCCCGACGGCGGAGGTCACCCAGTCCGGCTGGTGGACCGCGATCTTCAAGCCGTCGCAGTTCACGATCGAGAACTACACGACGGTCCTGAACCAGTCGAACCTGGGCCAGGCGTTCGTCAACAGCATCATCATCTCGGTCCCGGCCACGATCATCCCCGTGATGATCGCGGCGTTCGCCGCGTACGCCTTCGCCTGGATGTCGTTCCCGTTCCGGAACGTCCTCGCGGTGGTCGTGGTGGGGCTGCTGGTGGTGCCGCTCCAGACGACGTTCATCCCGGTCCTGCAGCTGTTCGGCCCCAAGGGCCTGGGCATCGCCGGGACGTTCCTGTCGGTGTGGCTGGCCCACACGGCCTACGGCCTGCCGTTCGCCGTGTTCCTGTTGCGCAACTTCATGGCGGAGCTGCCGAGGGAGGTGTTCGAGTCCGCCTACATCGACGGTGCCTCGCCGGTCACCGCGTTCCTCCGGCTGGCGCTCCCGATGAGCGTCCCGGCCATCGCGGCGCTGGCGATCTTCCAGTTCCTGTTCGTGTGGAACGACCTGCTGGTCGCGTTCGTGTACCTCGGCGCCGTCAGCGCGGAGAACCTGCCCATGACGGTGGTCATCGCGAACCTCGTCAACTCGCTCGGCAGCGGCTGGCAGCTGCTGGGTGCGGCGGCGTTCATCTCGATGGCCGTGCCGCTGCTGGTGTTCTTCGGGCTCCAGCGCTACTTCGTGCGCGGCATCGTCGGCGGGTCCGTGAAGGGATAGGCCAAGGGAGCACGAGCGCGATGATCGCCGATCGCCCGCTCTACCCCGTCGATCCCTGGCGCATCCGCGAGCTGACGTTCGACGCGTCGTTCGCCGCCCGCAACGAGACGATCTTCTCGCTCGCGAACGGCCATCTCGGGATGCGCGGCAACCTCGAGGAGGAGGCCGGGAACGTCGTCCACGGCACGTACGTGAACGGCTTCTACGAGGAGGCGCCGATCGCGTACGGCGAGGCGGCGTACGGATACGCCCGCAACCACCAGGTGCTGCTCAACGTCGCCGACGGCAAGCGGATCCAGCTCCGCGTCGGCGACGAGCCCCTGGACCTCTCGACCGGCACGGTCGAGGCCTACGAGCGGTCGCTCGACCTGCGCAGCGGCGTCCTCGCGAGGACGGTCCGGTGGCGGTCCCCGGGCGGCACGACCGTCGAGCTCGTCGCGCGGCGGCTCGTCTCGCTCGCGCGTCCGGCGATCGCGGCGATCGACCTCGCGGTCACGCTGGTCGACGGCGAGGCCCCGATCCAGCTCGTGTCGGCCGTCAACGCGCGCGTGCGCAACCAGGAGGCGTCGAACGACCCCCGGGTCGGGGCGCACCTGCCGGAGGGCTCGCTGCGCACCGTCCACCACGAGGCGGACGGGACGTGGGGCGCGGTCGTCCAGCGCACGCGGACGACGCGCCTCGCGATCGTCGCCGCCACCGACCACGTCGTTCGCGGCGACGGCACGGTCGCGCTCGAGTCCAGCTGCATCGGAGGCCGGGACGTCGCTCGAGATCGACGCCTGGCTCCCGGTCGGCGGCACCGTGGCCGTGACCAAGCTGCTCGCCTACGGGACGTCGCGCGACCACCCGGAGGAGACCCTGGTCGGCTGGGCCCGCGACGAGCTCGCGGCGGTGCGCGAGGGCGGGTTCGAGGCGCTGGCGGCCGAGCAGCGCGAGGTCCTCGACCGCTTCTGGAGCACCTCGGACGTCGAGATCGACGGCGACGGCGCGCTCCAGCAGGGGGCCCGGTTCAACCTGTTCAGCCTGTTCCAGTCGGCCGGCCGCGACGGACGGACGAGCCTCGCCGCGAAGGGCCTGTCGGGCGAGGGCTACGAGGGCCACTACTTCTGGGACACCGAGATCTTCGCGCTGCCGTTCTTCGCCTACACCCAGCCCGCGATCGCGCGCGCCCTGCTGCGCTACCGGTGCGGGATCCTCGACAAGGCGCGCGCCCGCGCGACCGAGATGAGCCAGCGCGGCGCGCTGTTCCCGTGGCGCACGATCGGCGGCGAGGAGGCGTCGGCCTACTATCCCGCCGGCACCGCCCAGTACCACATCAACGCCGACATCGCGTACGCGATGGCCAAGTACCTCGCCGCCAGCGGGGACCGGTCGCTGCTGCTCGACGGCGGCGCCGAGGTCGTGTTCGAGACCGCCCGCCTGTGGGCCGACCTCGGGGACTACATCCCGGCCCGCGACGGGGCCTTCTGCATCAACGAGGTCACCGGGCCGGACGAGTACACGGCGCTGGTCAACAACAACGGCTACACCAACCTGATGGCCCGCGCCCACCTGCGGTTCGCGGCGGCGCTGTCCGACGAGCTGGCGGCCGACGAGCCCGATGCCTACGCCGCGCTGACCGATCGGATCGGGCTCCGGCCCGAGGAGATCGCCGCGTGGCGCCGCGCCGCCGACCTGATGCGCATCCCGCGCGACGCCGCCCTGGGCGTCCACGCGCAGGACGACTCGTTCCTCGACCGGGCGCCGTGGCCGTTCGCGTCGACGCCCCCGTCCGACTACCCCCTGCTGCTGCACTTCCACCCGCTGGTGATCTACCGCCACCAGGTGCTCAAGCAGTCCGACGTCGTGCTCGCCCAGGTGCTGCTGTCGAGCCAGTTCACGACCGCGGAGAAGAAGCGGAACTTCGACTACTACGACCCGCTCACGACCGGGGACTCGTCGCTGTCGCCGTGCATCCAGAGCGTCGCCGCGGCCGAGCTCGGCTACGCCGACGCGGCGTACCGCTACTTCATGCAGACGGCGCGCATGGACCTCGACGACGTCAACGGCAACGTCGCCCACGGCGTCCACGTGGCGGCGATGGCGGGCTCATGGGTGTCGCTGGTGTACGGGTTCGCCGGCCTGCGCGACGACGACGGGTCGATCGCGTTCGCGCCCCGGCTGCCCGCGGCCTGGAACCGGCTCGCGTTCCGGATGCTGGTGACCGGGACGACGCTCGCGGTCACGATCACCCGCCACGAGGTCCGCTACGAGCTGCTGGCGGGCGACGAGCTCCACATCCGCCACTTCGGCCGGCCCGTGACGGTGGCCGCGGGGTCGCCGGTCACGATCGGGCTGGACCCGGTGCTGCGGGCCGTGGTCTTCGACCTCGACGGCGTCATCACCGACACCGCCGAGCACCACTACCGGGCGTGGAAGCGGCTGGCGTCGGAGGAGTCGCTCCCGTTCGACCGCGAGCTCAACGAGCGGCTCAAGGGCGTCAGCCGGATGGAGAGCCTCGACATCATCCTCGAGCACGCGGGCCACACCGCGAGCCTGCCCGACAAGGTGCGCCTCGCCGACCGCAAGAACGCCTACTTCCGGGAGCTGATCGACGCGATCACGCCCGCCGACCTGCTGCCCGGCATCGGCGACCTGCTCGCGGACCTGCGGGCCCGCGACGTGCGCACGGCGATCGCGTCGATGAGCCACAACGTCTACGACGTCGTCCGCCACCTGGGCATCGAGGACATGGTCGACGCGATCGTGGACCCGCCGACCCTCGTCAAGGGCAAGCCCGACCCGGAGATCTTCCTCGCGGCCGCCGAGCAGCTGGGCGTGCGGTTCGAGGACTGCGTGGGGATCGAGGACGCCCGGGCCGGCATCCAGGCGATCAAGGCGGCCCGCATGGTGGCCGTCGGGGTGGGAGCCGACCTGCCGGGCTGCGACTGGCTGGTCAGCGACACGCGGCCGCTGACGTTCGAGGCGCTGGCGGCGCTGTTCCCCGGGTCGTCGTCGACGCCGTCGGTGGCTCCGGCCGCCGCGGCCGGCGCGGACGGGGCGGTCTCCGCCAGGTAGCGCTCAGCCGCCCGCCATCGCCGGCAGGAGCAGGACCGTGTCGGTCGACTGGAGCGGCGTCGCGAGCTCCTGCAGGTGCCGGACGTCGGTCTCGTTCACGAACACGTTCACGAAGCGGTTGATGCCGCCCTTGTCGTCGAGCAGGCGCGGGCCGAGGTCCGGGTACGCGGCGACCAGCGCGGTGAGGGCCTCGCCCACCGTCGCGCCCTCGACCTCGATCAGCTTCTGGCCGCCGGCCGACGTCCGGAGCACGGGCGGGATGCGGACCTGGCTCATGCCGACAGCCAGTCTTCGAACGCCGAGAACCGCGCCGGGATCACCGGCGTCAGCCCCGGGCGTCCCGGCTCGGCGGGTCGATCTTCGATCCCGAACCGGACCGCGTCGGGCGTCTTGAGCCCGTTGCCGGTCAGGAGCGCGACCACCTCGTCGCCGTCGCGGATCACGCCCCGCCGGCGCGCGGCCTCCGCCGCCGCGATCGTCACGCCGCCGGCGGTCTCGGTGTAGATGCCCTCGAGCGTCGCGGTCCGCCGGATCGCGTCCGCCGTCTCGAGGTCGGCGATCGCCTCGATCGACCCCGAGGACGCCCGCGCCAGCTCCACCGCGTAGCGCCCGTCGGCGGGGTTGCCGATCGCCAGCGAGCGCACGATCGTGTCCGGCGTCCGGACCGGCTCGATGTCCACGCGGCCGGCGGCGAACGCCGTGGCGACCGGCGCACAGCCGGCGGCCTGTCCGCCGACGAACCGGACGGGCTTCGGCCGCGACCCAGCCGAGCTCGACCAGCTCCTCGAACGCCCGCGCGAGCCGGGTGACCATCGCGCCCGACGCGATCGGGGCCACCACGACGTCGGGCAGCCGCCAGCCGAGGTCCTCGGCGATCTCGTAGCCGAGCGTCTTGCTGCCCTCGGCGTAGAACGGGCGGAGGTTGACGTTGACCAGCCCCCACGGCAGCTCGTCGGCGACCTCGAGGCACAGGCGGTTGACGTCGTCGTAGGTGCCGTCGATCCGCACGACGGTCGCGCCGTACGCGAGCGCGTGCTCGATCTTGGCCGGCTCGAGGTCGGCGGGGACGAACACGTAGGCCGGGACGCCGATCGCGGCGGCCGCGGCCGCCGTCGCGCCCGCCAGGTTGCCGGTGCTCGCGCAGCCGAGCGCCTCGAGGCCGAAGGAGCCGAGCCGGGCCGCGGCGATCGCGACCGCCCGATCCTTGAACGAGAGCGTCGGGTTGCGGGTGTCGTCCTTGATCAGCAGCCCCTCGACGCCGATCGACGCGCCGAGGCGGTCCGCGCGGACCAGCGGCGTGCTGCCGACCTTGAGCCCGCGCTCGGGCGGGGCCTCGACCGGCAGGAGCTCGAGGTAGCGCCAGATCCCCGGTCCCCGGGCCGCGATCGCGGCGGGGGTGACGAGCCCGCCCACCAGCTCGAGGTCGACGTCGACCTCGAGCGGCCCGAAGCACGCGGCACAGACGTAGCTGGGACCGATGGCCTCGGGCGTGCCGCAGTTGCGACACCGGAGGCCGCGGATGCGGGGCGGCGTCGAGGCGTCGCCGGCGGCAGCGGCGAGTTCGATGGCCATGGGACGGTCCTTTCGCGGATGGGGCGTTCGGACCGGCAAATGAGAAGACCCTCCACGAGGAGGGTCCCAGGGGGATCGCCCTATCTCGCAGGAGAACCTGCCCGGAATTGGCACCTTGCCGGCTCTGCGCCGGTAGGTTGTCGTGGCTTCAACGGGCCGGTCCCTCCGCCACTCTTGATAGCGCTCTTCAGTTGGCGGGATGGTACGAACCTTGACGCCCGACCGTCAAGGGCGGGGTCCGCGGCGTCGTCGGTGGGCGTGCGGGCGGCAACGGGCCGAGGGCCCGGACGCGGGTCAGCTCGCGGCGGCCTCGACCTCGGAGGACGCGGCGGGATGCGCTTTGTCGGCCTCCGCTGGCGCGTCGGCGGACGGCGCGTCGACGTCGAGCAGGTAGCCGATGCCCTGGAACGTCTTGATCCGGCCGGGCTCGCCGGGGCTCGCGCCGAGCTTGCGGCGGACGCGGCTCACCCAGACCCGCAGGTACTGGAGATCGTCGCGGTACTCCGGGCCCCAGACCTTGGTCAGGAGCTCGGTGTGCAGGACGACCTTGCCGGCGTTGGCGGCCAGGTGCTGGAGCAGGAGCCACTCGGTGCGCGACAGCTGGACGAGCTCGCCGTTGCGCATGACCATGCGCCGCTCGAGGTCGATCTCCACGTCGTCGAACCGGACGATGCCGGCGGGGGACGAGGCGCCCGTGCTGCGCCGCAGGACGGCGCGGATGCGGGCGGCCAGCTCGTCGGGGTGGAAGGGCTTCGCGATGTAGTCGTCGGCGCCGAGGTCGAGGCCCTTGGCCTTGTCGGCCGTCGAGCCCTTGGCGGTCAGCAGGATCACCGGGACGGCGCGGCCCTCGCGGAGCTGGCCCATGACCTCGATGCCGTCGATGTCCGGCATGACGATGTCCAGGAGGACGACGTCGGGCCGGTACTCCTCTGCCTTGCGCAGGGCCTCCTCGCCGTTCGAGGCCGTGATCACCCGGAATCCGTCCTCGGACAGGGAGATCGCGACGAGCTTCGTGATCCTGGGCTCGTCGTCGGCCACGAGGACCAGCGGTTGGGACGCCATGCACACCCTCCGATGGTCGTCAGGCACCCGGGCGACGTGCGCCGGGCCGGGACGACCGCGTGCATCATGCTCGACAGCCCGCTCGGCCGATCGCGTATCGGTCGGCGGCGGGCGTTACATCGGCGTGACAGATTGTGCGCCGACCGACGCCCCAGCGTCGGTGCGGCGCACCGGAGAAAGCTTCGTTCCGGGTCAGACGGCCTCGCTCGGGCGCGCGATCCGCACGATGGCGAGCACGACGAGCTCGAGCAGGGTCCACCCGATGAGGGCCAGGACGGCCGCGACGTCGAGCGTGGAGCCGCCCGATGTCAGGGCGTTCGTCCGCAGGATCCCCTCGAACGGGGCGACGAACACCTGGCTGATGTCCAGGATCGCGCGGACGAGGTCGTTGCCCTCCCGAGCGTCGAGCAGGAGGAGGACGATCCGCAGCCCGATGATCAGCTGGATCAGCCCGAACACGACGATGACGACGCGCGACGCCAGCGTCGATCCGCTGGGGTGCGTCGTGCGAGTGTGCGTCTCGTCCACGTAGCGGCTGCCGTAGCCGCCGGACGTGACGACCGGCTCCGGCTCACGGACGACGGTGGTGCGTTCTTCGGTGGTCATGTGCTGGGATACCTCGATGTGGTTCGCGTCCCGACACCCGTCGGCGCCGGGCCATGGACGGCCCGGCGCTCAGGGGTTACTGGGACGGCGCCGCCGACTGGTCCGGGGCCATCGAGACCGCTTCGCTCGACGGGGCCGCGGCGCTCACGGCGGGGACGGACTCGAGGCCGTTGCTCGGGGCCGTGGTGGACGTGGAGCCCTGGCTGCACGCGGCGACCAGGCCGGCCGCGGCGAACGTCAGGATCAGGAGCACTCGCTTCATAGGGTTGTCCTTCTCATCGCTTGTCAGTCGTGACCCACGCGGCGACAGGCGCCGGGCGGGGAGGGGATGGGGACACCCTAGGAGCGGGCGCCGGACAGACACGCCCCACGTCCTCGCGGCTGGCGTTGCAGACGCCTGTCAGGGCCGAATTGGTCAGTCGAGCTCGTCGGCGTGGTAGTGCGGGAGCACGAACGTGAACTCGCTGCCGCCCTCCGGGCGCGACGCGGCCGAGATCCGGCCGTTCATCGCCCCGACCAGGCGGCGCGACACGTACAGCCCGATGCCGGCCCCGCCGGCCATCTTGGCGGTCGAGGGCGACCGGAAGAACGGGTCGAAGATCGCATCGGCCTCGAGCGGGTCGATGCCCGGTCCATCGTCGCGGACGCGGACCGCGACACCCTCGGCGTCGGGCTCGACGATGGCGGTCACGACCGACGAGCCGCCGCTGTACTTGGCGGCGTTCGAGAGGAGGTTGCGCAGCACCTGGGTGATGCTCGTCTCGTCGCCGCTGACCGCGGGCAGGTCGGGCGCGACGCTGACCTCGAACGTGACCGCCGGCCAGCGCCCGCGCTCCTGCTCGACGACCGACGGCACGAGGTGCTGCAGGAGCGCTGGCTCGTCACCCAGCTCGAACCCCTCGTCGAAGCGCGCCAGCACGAGCAGGTCCTCGACCAGGCGGTAGAGGCGGTCGGACTCGCTCGCGATGTCGGCGAGGATCTCGTTGGCCATCGTCGGATCGAGAGTCTTGCCGGGCTTGGCCAGCACCGCGGCCCCGCCGTAGATCGTCGTCACGGGGGTCCGCAGCTCGTGCGACAGGAGGCCCAGGAACGCCTCACGCAGCTCCTGGCCCTGGCGGAACGCGGTGACGTCGCGGCACACGATGACCGTCGACGGCGAGTCGAGCCCGGCCGCCTCCGCCACCGGGTACGACGTGACCTCGATCCACGCCGGCGGCCGGCCGACCAGCCGGTACTCCGCGGGGCCGCGGTCGAGCGACCTCGGCCGGCGGTCGTCGGGGTCCAGCAGGTGGTCGAGCAGCTCCTCGACCGTCGCGACGGTCCGGCCGAGCAGGCGGACCGCGGCCTCGTTGGCCATCCGGATGGAGCCGTCGGGGTTGGTGATCAGGATGCCCTCGCCGAGGGCCCCGATCGCCGCCTCGAGCTCCGCCGCGTGGCGACGCTCCCGGTCGGCCAGCAGTCCCACCTCGCCGTGCAGGCGGGCATTCTCGAGCGCTCGGCCAGCCCGGTCGCCGAGCTGCTCGGCGACCGCGATCTCGTCGGCGTCGTACGGCCGCTCGCCCCGGCGCATGAAGACGAGGGCCCCGGTCGTCTGCTCGTGGACACGGATCGGGACACCCAAGCCCCACCGGAGGTGATACGTGGCGGCGGCCGGCGTGGCGGCCTCGACCGTGAAGGCCCCCGAGGTGCCCTGGCGCACGATCCTCGCGAGGGCCGACTCGCCCATCAGCTCGCCGGCGCCGCCCTCGATCAGGCTCGCCGTGCCGTCGAGCGCCGGATCAGCGGTCGCGACGTGGCGCCGGGCCCCGTCGTCGGCGATCACGTCGACGATGCACACGTCGCCCATCAGCGGCAGCGCGATGCCGGCCAGCCGCTCCACGATCTCCGTGTAGTCGAGCGACAGGCCCAGCTCGCGGCCGGACTCGGCCAGGAGGTCGAGCCGGCCCTGGGCGGCCTCGGCCCGGCGGAGGGCGGCCCGCTCCGCGTCGAACAGCCGGCCGCGTTCCATCGCGCTCGCCCCGAGGCGCGCGAGGGCCGCGATGAAGGCCTGGCGGTCGGGTGCCAGGGGGTGCGCGTGGTTCCAGCTGAAGCCGAGCACGCCGAACCGGCGTCCGTCGACCTCGAGCGGCACGGCCGCGACCGCGCGCTGCTGGGGCGGCGTGACCCCGAGCCGCGTGAACGTGGGCCCGTAGCGGGCGATGTAGGCGGCGGGGTCCTCGATGAACACCGGCTGACCGGTCCGGGCGACGTCGGTCGCGGGCAGCGGGACGTCGAGCGGGAGCCTGGCGAGCGGCCGAGCGCGGGCCTCGGTGTGGCCCCGCCAGGCGATCGCGGTCAGCGCCGCCTCTCCCGGCTCGATGAGGAACACCGCGGACCCGTCGGCTTGCAGGGCGGCGATTCCACGCGCCATCAGCAGGTCGGTGATCTGGGCGGTCGTCAGCGCGCCCGCGAGCTCGGTGGCGAGGGTCTGCAGCGCGGCGAGCCGACGCGCCTCGACGGCCCGGTCGCGACGAAGGGGCGTTCGCCCGAGGGCGTTGGCGGGCACGGCCGCAACCGTCGAGATCGCGGACCCGAGTCCGGCGGCCAGCCGGCGGACGACAGGCTGCCGGCCTCCCTGCATCGTGCCGAGATGGTAGCGCCAGGCCATGAGGTCGCCGGGGTCGCCATGGCCGGCGCCGGGCTCGTGGCGCGGGTCGGCCCCGGACATCGTGGGATGACCGGCCGGCGGCAGGGAGCCGGCGGGCGTGGCGGGGATGTCGTACGGCCGGGTGCCGGCGTCCTTGACCATGGATCAGGAGGGGACGGGTTGTCCTGCGTCCGGCATCGCGTCTGCCGCGAGGATCACGAGGGCGGCGTCGACGAGGTCCCGAGCCTCGAGGTCGGATGAACGGTGCGAGAGTCCGCGGCCGGGCACCGACGGGCCGACCAGGATCGTTCGCAGGCCGTGGCGTCCGCGGGCCTCGCCGCAGCGAGCCTCGTCCGCGGTCACGAGCCAGCCGCTCGCGTCGTCGGGCAGCGTCGAGGCCGACTCGACGTCGGGGATGGTGGACGTGCCGTCGGGCCGGCCCCACAGGATCACGCGGCAGTCGGCGTCGATGAGGTGCCGGATCGCGGCGTCCGCCTCCGGCTGGGCACGGACCTCCATCTCCCGACCGACGCGCGTCTCCAGCTCCAGCGCGTCGCGATCCACCCAAACGGTCACTTGCGGCTCAGTCATCGTCGGTTCCCTCTCGACCTCGGATCGCGAATTCGCGCGGGCGCGCAGTGATCCCCATGGCGACACGGTAGTCGGACGGAGGATCCCGCCCGGTCTTCGGCCGACCCATTGCCGTTGCATCGGCATCTCATCCGAGGCCCGCGATCTCGCACGAGATCGACAGCCCGGCCGGAGGCATTGACACCCGGCGTGGCCCGTGCCACGACAGACGCATGCAGACACATGCCGCACCGGCCGAGGCCGGAACCCTGGAACGCAACAAGGACGTGGTCCGCCGATTCGTGGCCGAGATCTTCGTCGCCGGACGCCCGGAGGCCGTCGACGAGCTGGTCGCCGACGACTTCGTGCCGCACAGCTGGCCGTCGACGGGCGATCCCCGCGGCGACCTGAAGCGGGCGATCGACCGCGTCGGCGACGGCCTGGAGGATCCCGAGTTCACCGTCGAGGACCTGATCGCCGAGGGCGATCGGGTCGCGGCCCGCCTGACCACGAGCGCGACGCACGTCGGCGAGTTCATGGGCATGGCGGCGACGGGGAAGCGCTACACGATCGAGGAGATCCACATCTTCCGCGTGCGCGACGGGCTGGTCATCGAGCACTGGCACCAGTTCAACCCGCTCGCCCTGATGCAGCAGCTCGGGGTCAGCCCGCCGAGCTGAACGCCGACGGTCAGCCCGGCGTCTCGCCCCGGTCGAGACGCACGACCCGGCGGTCGGTGACGATCGCCGTGATCAGCCCGGCCGGCGTGACGTCGAACGCGGGGTTGAGAGCCCGGGTGCCCGCCGGCGCCGACCGCACGCCGCGGTAGGACGTGACCTCGGCATCGCCGCGTTCCTCGATCGGGATCCCATCGCCCGAGGCGGTCGCCGGGTCGATCGTCGTCTCCGGCGCGACCACCAGGAGCGGCACGCCGGCATGACGCGCCGCGATCGCCAGCGACAGGCTGCCGACCTTGTTGGCGGTGTCCCCGTTCCGGGCGATCCGGTCAGCGCCGATGAGCACGACGTCCGCGCCGCCGCGCACGAGCACGGATGCCGCCGCGGCGTCGACCAGCAGCCGGAACGGCGCCCCCATCTGGGCCAGCTCCCAGGCCGTGAGCCGGGCGCCCTGCAGCAGCGGCCGGGTCTCGAGCGGCAGCGCCTCCTCGAGCGTGCCGCGGGCGTGGAGCTCGCCGATCACGCCCAGCGCCGTCCCACGCTCCACGGCCGCCAGCGCGCCCGTGTTGCAGATCGTCATCGCGCGCACGCTCGGCCGCGCGACGAGTTCGGCGATCAGGTCGGCGCCGCGTGTCGCCATGGCCGCGCAGGCCGCGATGTCCTCGTCGCGGATCCGCAGGGCCTCGGAGAGGACGGCGTCTCGCCCGTCCGGCAGGCATGCCAGCGCGCGGTCGACGCCCCAGGCGAGGTTGACCGCCGTCGGGCGGGCATCGCGCAGGCGCTGCGCGCCGGCTCGCACGGCACCCTCGTCGTCCGGGTGGCGCGCGGCCAGGAGCGCGACCCCGAACCCGCCCGCCACGCCCAGCGCCGGAGCGCCGCGCACCGCGAGCCTCGCGATCGCATCGATCAGCTGGTCGAGCTCCGAGATGCGCAGCACGACCAGCTCGTCGGGCAGGCGCGTCTGGTCGATGAGGTGGATCTCCCCGTCGACCCAGTCGATCGTCCGCATGGCCGGCCCATCTTCGCAGGAACGGGCCGGCCCGAGGGCTGACTGCGTCCGGGGCGGCGCTACCGCCCGGCGGGCACCGGAATGCCGAGCTCACGGCCGGCCGACACGCGCCGCTCCGCCATGCGGCGGCCCAGGTCCTCGAGCTCGTCACGGTCGAAGACGCGGCGGGCCTGCTTGAACATGTCGCCCTCCTCTTCCTCCATGTGATGCTCGACGTTCTCCTTCATGACCTTGGCCTTGGCGCCCCAGGTCTCGTCGCTGACGTCCAGGCTCCTCGAGCTCGCCCATGAGCAGGTCGACGACGTGGTGCTCCTGGTATCCCTCGAGGACGATGTCCTCGGCCTTCGGGTGCGCCTTGAGCTCCGGATAGAAGATCTCCTCCTCGATGACCTCGTGAAGCGTGAGCTCGCCCTTGATCGTGGCGAACAGCTCCTGGCGGGTCTTGACGCCCCGCTCGGTCGTCGCCTCCAGCTCCGTCAGCAGCTTGCGCATCTTGGCGTGCTCGTCGGTCAGCAGCGTGATGGCGTCCATCGGGTCCTCCGGTTCGGTGGGTGGCGAACGGAGGATCGAGCCCACGCCATGCGGGCCGTGCTGGGGATTGCCGGGACACCCCTCGCAGCGGCATCGCAGTTCGAGGCCTGGCCCCTCGCGGGTCCGACGTGCCATGCGGGTGCAACGGCAGGGGACGCAGGGGCCTCGCCGTGGCAAGCGGGCACGGCCGAGAGTCTTCGGCATGACCGACATCGGATATGCCCTGTCCAGCGAGGAGCACGATCCGCGCGCCCTCGTCGAGCACGCCGTCATCGCGGAGCGGCACGGGTTTTCGTTCGCCCTGATCTCCGACCATTACCACCCGTGGATCGACCGCCAGGGCCAGAGCCCGTTCGTGTGGGGCGTCCTCGGGGCGATCGCCAACGCGACGGCGCGGATCCGCGTCGGCACCGGCGTGACGTGCCCTACGATCCGGATCCACCCGGCGATCATCGCCCAGGCCGCGGCGACGGCAGCCGCGTTGATGCCTGGGCGGTTCTTCCTCGGAGTGGGCACGGGCGAGCGGCTCAACGAGCACGTCGTCGGCCCAACACTGGCCTGAGTGGGAGGTCCGGGCGGAGATGCTCGAGGAAGCGGTGGATGTGATCCGCGCGCTGTGGACCGGCAACATGACCAGCCATCACGGGCGGTACTACGCGGTAGAGAATGCCCGCATCTACACGCTCCCGGATCCGCTGCCGCCGATCCATGTCGCCGGCAGCGCCGCGCGCATGGCGACGCTCGCCGGGAAGATCGGCGACGGCTTCATCGGCACCGGTCCCGAGCGCGAGGTCGTCGACGCGTACCGTAAGGCGGGCGGCGACGGACCTCGCCACGGACAGGTGACGGTTTGCTGGGCCGAGGACGAGGCGGCTGCACGTCGGACGGCGCTCGAGTGGTGGCCGACCGCAGCCATCCCCGGCAACGGCTCGCAGGAGCTGGCGCTTCCTGAGGACTTCGAGGCGCTGGCGTCGCTTGTCACCGAGGACGCGATCGCCGAGGCGGTGCCGTGCGGCCCCGACAAGCGGCCCATCCTCGACGCGATCGGCGCGTACGTCGACGCCGGCTACGACCACGTGTACCTGCACCAGGTCGGACCGGACCAGCGCGGCTTCCTCGACTTCGCCGCCAGGGAGCTGCTGCCGGAGTTCGCCCGAGAGACGGCTTCGGCTGGTCCCACGGCGCGGTGACCGAGGAGCCACCATGGGGCGCCCCGATGCTTCTCGCCGGGAATCCGCCCTGACCGACACGCCCGCGGTGGTGCACGCCGCCGTCGCCGAGGACGCGCCACGCTGCCCGATGTCCGTGCCGCGGCCGAGGCCTGTCGGGCCTGCGACCTCTGGGAGCGAGCGACGCAGACCGTGTTCGGCGCGGGTCCGGAGCCGGCGCGCTGGATGCTGGTGGGCGAGCAGCCCGGCGATCGCGAGGACGTCGAAGGCGCGCCGTTCGTGGGCCCGGCCGGCCGCGTGCTGGACGACGCCCTCGTCGAGGCCGGAATCGATCGCGAGCGCACGTTCGTCACCAACGTCGTCAAGCACTTCAAATGGCGCCCGTCGCCCGGCGGCAAGCGCCGGCTCCACGAGCGGCCGAACCGTGTCGAGGTCCGGGCCTGCCTGCCCTGGGTGGAGAGCGAGCTCGCGCTGGTCAGGCCGCGAGCCCTCGTCCTGCTCGGGGCCACCGCGGCGCAGGCGCTTCTCGGCCCGAAGGTCCGGGTGACGCGCGATCACGGCCGGTCGCTCGACTCCGACCTCGCGCCGCTCGTGGTGGTCACGATCCACCCGTCCGCGATCCTGCGCTCGACGGATCGGGCGGCACGGGATGCAGCCATGGCCGGCTTCGTCGCCGACCTGCGGATCGCCGCCCAAGCGTGACGATCCCGCCGCCCGACGGTCGGCACCGGGCGGCATGGGCGGCACCTGACTACTTCGCCTTCGACTTGGTCTCGCCGTGCTCGCGGCGCTCCTTGTTCACCGTTCGCGCGGCGCGTTCCTCGGCCTCGTCCTTGCTGACGCCGCGGTCCTCGTAGGAGTCCTTGATGTGCTCGTACTGGCGTTCGCGCTTGGGGCTGGATCCTGCGGGCATGGCCTCCTCCTTCGTCGTGCTGGGGCGCGTGTCAGCGGGCGCCGGCGACCGCCGGCTCCGCCGCGTGGCGGCCGTTGACCCGCGTCTTCTGCGGGCCGCCGGTCTCCTGCCAGGCGCGATCGATGTCGTCGATCATCGCGAGCAGCTTCTCGCCCTCGGCGGGATCGCTCGAGGCCTTGACCGTCGACGCCTGCTTGGCGGCGGCCCAGAAGGTCTGGTGCAGGTCGGGGAGCGCGCTCAGGTGCTCCGGCTTGAAGTAGTCGTGCCACAGGACGTCGAGGTGGTGCTTCACCAGGTCGGCGCGCTGCTCCTTGATCGCGATGGCGCGCGTCCGGAACGCCGGGTCCTGGTTGTCGGCCAGCTTCTGCTGGATCTTGAGGCAGCTCTCCGCCTCGATCCGCGCCTGCTCGGGGTCGTAGATGCCGCAGGGCAGGTCGCAGTGGGCATGCGCCGTGACGCGCGGCGCGAACATCGTTCGAATGGTCATCGGGAGCCTCCAGGCACGTTCGGCCCGCGCGGCGCGCGGCCCTCTGCCCAAGCCTGCTCGCCGACACGTTGCGGGGGCACGGGCCGGGGTCGGTAGGTCTTTACAGCGACGTTGCGGGCGACGGATGCGGCGCCGACGACGGGCGGCCGCTACCAGATCGCGGTGCTGGATCGCCCGCTGGATCCCGTGGTCGCCGGCTCCGGGGTGTCGGTCTCGTCGGCCGATCGACCCTCGGCCGTCGCCGACGCGTCGGCGGTCGTCGTGGTCGCCCCCAGTCGGGCCAGACCGTCGGGGCCTCGCGCGGATCGGTCATCACGGGCACCGGGTCGCGCCGCCACGGCAGCTCGGCGACGCACCACGGGCAGACCGGCCACGCGACCTCGACCAGCCGGGTGCACCGCGGGCACGGCACGAGCAGCTCGTAGCGGCACCACGGGCAGAGCCGCCAGCCGTCCTCGATCGGGGAGCCACACGACGGACAGGCGGCGTGGGTCGGGGTGGCCTCGAGCGCGGTCTCGGTCAGGTCGCGCTCGCTCGCCTCCGCCAGGGTCTCGGCGGGACGGACGACGCGGTAGACGATCGCGACCGGCACGAAGAACAGCGGGGTCGCGAGGACGAACAGGCCCGACACGAGGAACGGGCCCGGCAGGCTCGTCGTTCGCCGCGACAGGTCGCGGAACGCCCACCACGCGGTCGCCACCCAGACGAGCACGAGGTAGAGGAACAGCAGGCGGGCCGTCACCTGGACGGCGGAGCTGTCGACCAGCCCGCCGAGCGCCGAGCCGATCTGGTTGAGGATGTCGGTCATCGTTCGTGCCTGTGCCCATGATCCGCCCGCCCGGTGCATCTGTCACCGCGGACCCGGCCCAGCCTGCGATCGTGCGTGCCGCGGCGGCGTGTCGTGCCGCACGACGCCGCGTTGCAGGCGCCTGTCAGGTGCCTCGCATCCGCGGGCGCTGCCCAAAGGAGCCGCGCGTCAGGCGAGCAGGCGCAGGAGCTCCGTCTCGCCGGGGCGTCGCCACCGCGACCGGGTCGAGAACGTGCCCTGCGGGAGTCGCCCCGCCGCGAACGCACGGTCGACCGCGGGATGCACGTACGCCTGGCGCGCCACCGCACGCGTGTTGCCGAGCCGCTCGGCGACCTCGTCGACCGCCGCCACCACGGCGGCCGCCTGCCGCCGCTTGCCCCGCCGGACGCTCGTCTCGCGCGAGCGCCTCGAACGCCGCCAGCGTCCCGTGCCAGGTCCGGAAGTCCTTGGCCGAGAACTCGTCGCCGATCGCCGCATGGATGTAGTCGTTGACGTCGTCGGACATGACCGGCTCCCAGTCGCCGGTCTCGGGGTCCTCGTACTGGAACAGCCGCTGCCCGGGCAGGTCCTGGCAGCGGCTGACGACGGACGCGAGGCGCCGATCCTGCAGGCCGACGTCGACCTGGCGGCCGGACTTGCCCTTGAACCGGAGCCGCACCGACCGCGACCCGGCGGTCGCGTGTCGTGAGCGCAGCGTGGTCAGCCCGTACGACCGGTTGTCGCGGGCGTACCGCTCGCTGCCGACCCGCAACGACGTCTCGTCGAGCAGCGCGACCACCGCGGCGACGACCTTCTCGCGCGGCAGGCCGTGGCGCCGGAGGTCGGCGTCCACCTGCCGGCGCAGGCGTGGCAGCGCGGCCCCGAACGCCGCGATTCGCTCGTACTTGCGGTCGTCCCGGCGGCGTCGGTACGCCGCGTGGTAGCGGTACTGCTTGCGGCCCCGGGCATCGAAGCCAGTGGCGAGCAGATGACCGTCGGGATCGGGCGAGATCCAGACGTCGGTCCACGCCGGCGGGATCGCCAGGCTCTCGATCCACGCCCGCGTGCTCGCGTCGACGAGGGCCCCGTCCGCGTCGCGGTAGCTGAATCCCCGGCCCGCGCGGAGGCGCCGGATCCCGGGATCCGCATCGCTGAGTGTGGTGCAGCCGAGTCAGCGCAGGTCCCCCCAGGCCGTGATCAGACGATGACGACGGCGGCGGACACGTGCGCCTCGAGCTCGTCGGCCGGTCGCGCGGTGCCGTTGATCAGGGCGTCGAGCCCGTGCAGCTCCTTGAGGTCCGCGGGCACGACGACGATCGACGCGCTCTGGCCCGTCGCGTACTGGGCAAGGCCGCTCGGGCCGTGGTCGGACGGCAGCCAGCCGAACGCGTCGACGCCGCTGTGGCGGGCCTCCCGGACCTGGTCCGGGCGATCGGTCCTCGCCCGAGCTCTTCGAGCTGGTCGGGGTCGAGCCGATCGGGGAACTGGCGGTCCCAGCCCTCGCCCGACCACCAGGTGGGCATCGGCTCGGACAGCAGCGACGGCGCGTCCCAGTCGTACAGGATCAGCGGCTCGCCCCGCTTGGCGGCGAGGTCGGTCGCTCGCTTGAGCGCCCCCTGGAAGCGGTCGTCCTCGGCGGCGACCACCACGATCGCCCCGTCGTTGGACGCGTAGGTCGGCATGTGCCAAGTCTCGATGTGCCGGCTTGCGCCCTTGCCACCGCGCCCCACGACGATCTCGCAGCGGCGTGGCGAACGGGCGGCCGGGCCATTCGGGCCGCTCATGCCGGCCGGTGGAGCTGGCGCCGGAGGACGAGCCACCCGGCCACGAACAGGATCGCCCGCCATCGCGGCCAGCACGATCGCGCGCCACGCCTGGGTCGTCTCCCCGCGCAGCATCAGGTCCTGCAGCAGGGAGCCGGCCTGCGTCACCGGGAGCAGGGCGCTCACCGCGCGGACCGGGGCCGAGAACTGGTCGAGGTCGAGGGCGAGGCCGCTGAAGAACACCGAGGCGAGGAGGACGAGCAGCGCGACCTGGACGGCCTGGCGGTCCGAGTCGGACACCAGGGCGACGACGATGCCGATGCCGATCGACGCCAGCACGAGCAGCGCGACCGCGCCGACGACGACGCCCGGAGCCGCCAGGAACGGCACGCCGAAGCCGAACACCAGCACCGCGAGCACCGCCAGGGCGACGACCGTGCCCAGCAGCGCGAAGGCGGCGTACTTGCCGGTCAGGAGGTCGCCGCTCGCGATGGGCGACATGCGGAACAGGTCGAACATGCCGCGCCGGCGGTCGTGGAGCATCGACAGGGCGCTGACTGTGATTGCGGTGTGCTGGACGATCAGGGCGAGGACCATGATCCCGTAGAACGCGACGATATTGGGGGCGCTCGGCGAGAGGTCCGTCACCTCTGCGCGCGTCGGCGCCGCGATGACCTCGGGGTTCAGCTCGGGTGGCAGGCTCGCGCCCGCGTCGCCGGCCTTGTCGGCGACGCGCTGGGCGGCGGTCGCGATGACCTCGCTGTTGACGGCGGCGACGAGCTGGTCGGCGGCGCGTCCTGGCGATGAACGCGCGGTATGGGCTCACCGTGTCGTATTCGACGGTCATGACGGCCTGGCGGCCCTGCGAGAGCTCCGCCTGGGCGTCGGCGGGGGCGATCACGACGATGTCCGCCGCGCCGGAGCGCAGCTGCTCGCGGGCCGTTGCCACGTCGGGCGTGACCCCGACAATTTCCACCCGGTCCGAGGCCAGCCCTGTGTAGGCAGCGGGCTCGTTCGAGAGGCCCGAGCCGGTCGGGATCACGAGCTCGGCGCGCAGGGGCGGCTGGCCGAGGTAGCCGAGGCCGAACAGGCCGAGGATCAGCACGGGGCCGGCCACGACGCTGACGAGCGCGCTCGGGCGGCGGAGGATCTCGACCGTCTCCTTGCCGGCGACGGCCAGGACGCGGAGTGGGCGTCGGGCGAGGTTCATCGGACCGCGACCTCCTCGGGCGCTCTCGGCCACGGGCTCGGACAGGGCCTCGGGGAGGGCCTCGGGCAGGGGCGGTTCCGCGTGGCCATCGGCGTCGTCCCGGCCGGGCTCGGGAACGGGAGATCGGCTACACGCGGGACGCCGTCGACGGGACCCTCGATCGCTCCATCGGCTGCTTCGGTCGCCTCGGTCCGCACGGACGCCTCGGCGCACGTCATCCCCGGATCCCTGGGACCCGCGGACCAGCAGCGCGAACACCTCGTCGAACGACGGCCGGGCCTCGTGGATCGAGGTCACCGTGGCGCCCTGGGCCTCGACGCCCGCCATCACCGCGGGGGCGATCGTCGAGGAGTCCGGGCTGAGGACCTGCAGCCGCCGCGGCGCGAGCCGCCGGACGTCCTCGACGCCGATGTGGGTGCTGAGGCGGTCGACGTCGACCGGGTCGGACGTCTCGACCTCGAGCAGCTGGCCGCCGAACGCGAGGTGGCGCAGCGCCTCCGGCGTGTCGAACGCGATCAGCCGCCCCTCGGCGATCAGGGCGACCACGTCGCACTCCTCGGCCTCGGGCACGTACTGGGTGGTGATCAGGAGCGTGCGGCCGGCCTCGCGCAGCCGGTGGAGCTCGCGCCAGATGCTCTGGCGGACGAGCGGGTCGATGCCGGCGGTCGGCTCGTCGAGGAACACCAGCTCGGGGTCGTGGACGAGCGCGCAGGCGAGCTGCAGCCGGCGGCGCATGCCGCCCGACAGGTCGCCGGCCCGTCGCTTCCGGGCGTCGGTGAGCTCCAGCCAGTCGAGCAGCGCCCGGATGCGCGCCCGCCGCTGGAACAGGAACAGCCCGTACAGGCTCGCGACGAAGTCCAGGTTCTCGCCGACGGTCAGGTCGTCGTACAGCGAGACGTGCTGGGGCATGAAGCCGATCCGGGCGCGGGTCTCGGCGGGAAGCCGGGTGGGGTCGGCGCCGAGCACCTCGGCCTCGCCGCTGGTCGGGCGGAGGGCGCCCGTGAGCAGCCGGATCGCCGTCGTCTTGCCGGCGCCGCTGGGGCCGATGACGCCGACGATCGACCCGCGCGCGATCGCGAGGTCGACGCCCGTCAGCGCGACGACGTCGTCGAAGGTGCGGCCGGCGCCGCGCAGGGCGGCGATGGGCGGGGCGATCTCGGGCGTCGGCTGACTGGACACCGGCGCAGTCTCGGGGTCGGGCCGCTGCAGGCGTGATGTCGCCGGACCGGTCGCGCGTTGCGGCTCCATGTCGGCCCGGCAGGTTGGCCGGGCCGGGCGAGGTGTGGGGCCGTCGATCTGCAATGCCGGCGCAATGCGGCGACCCGTTCCGGCATCGACTTCGTGGAGTCGCGGCCCTATCTTCGACGCGCGCGACGCTGGCGACCGGCCTCCGGACCTGCCGCCGTCGACCTGGGCCCGATCGAACGCCGATCGGGCCCCTTTACGTCCCGGACAGGTCGAGGTCGACGACGAGCGGGAGGTGGTCGGACGCGGCCCACAGCAGGGACGGCTCGAGGCCGCCGTGGCCGCAGGCCACCAGCGCCGGCGCGAGGTCCGGGCCGAGCATCAGGTAGTCGAGGCGGACGCTCGGGGCCGCCGCCGGCATCGTGGGCCCGACGACGTCGGGGTTCAGCCTCCGGTAGGCGTCCGTGTAGCCCTCGCCCAGGACCCTGGCCACGACCGTCGTCCCGATCCCGCCGTCGACCCGCAGCAGCAGGCGGATCCACGCGGGCAGGCGCGCGACCGCCGACAGGTCGCCGGGCGCGACCGCGTTGAGGTCGCCGGCGATCAGGGTCCGGCCCGCGCCGGGCGGCGCGTCGGCCACCTGGAGCACGCGGTTGATCTCCGGCAACCGCCGTCGTTCGCCGCGGCCCGACAGGCCGGCGCTGAGGTGGACGCCGATGACCCTGACCCCGGTCTCGGCCAGCTCCACCTCGACGAAGTTGCGTGCCCGGGCCATCCGGTGCCAGCGGGCCTCCGTCGTGGCGACGCGGCTGAGCATCGCCACGGATCGGCCGGGCGCGTGGATGACGATGTGGGCGCCCACCGCGTCGGCGACGTAGCGCACGACCCGCGGGTCCGTCGCCTCCTGGAGCACCGTCACGTCGGGATCGAGGCCCTGCACGACGTCCGCGAGATACCTGCGGCGTCGGCGCCCCCCCTTGCGGATGTTGTAGGTCGCGATTCGGACCTTCACATGTCCCCGTTGAGGACCACGTACGGCTGCCCCTGGACGAGTGTACGCAGGTCGAGGAACCAGCCGGCCATCGCCTGGATGCTCACGGGGCGGCGCGCGATCGCCTGCGCCCGCCGTCGGGCCCGGTCGAGCGCCGGCGCGACCCAGCCGGCGTCGTCGGACAGCGGCAGCGTGTTGATCCCGCCGAGCAGCTGGGCGTCCGGGACCCACAGGCCGACGACCGGCTCGCCCACGATGACCACGTCGAGGTCGCTGGTGCCGGGCCCGCCGGCGTCGAACGGCTCGCCCGTCTTGTACGACCGCCCGGCGACCGTGCTGCCGCGCAACGCGATCGTCGTGCCGGGCGGGAGCGCGGCCCGCAGCGTGCTGACGAAGCGGCGAAGCCGGACAGGGTCGCCGCCGAAGCCGCGCTCGAGGGTTTCGGCGTCGATGCCCTCCTGGGCCGCATCGATCGACCCGGCCCACGCCGCCGTGTCGACGGCGCGGTCCGGGAGCCTCGAGATGGCGTCGTCCAGGTCGGCCGCGGACGACGGCCACTCGCCGTCGCCCACGCTCGCGTCCCCGGCTCGGTGCATGACGACGCCCGGATCGGCGACCACGTCGTACCGGGAGACGCGCAGGAGGCCCATCAGGTCAGCCGGCGTACCGGTCGGACACCGCGCCGACGCCGTTGCCGGACGCAGATCCGGCACCCGACACCTCGGACCCCACGGCAGCGTGCAGGTCCGCGCCGACCCCGGTCGGCTCGGCCATGACGCCGGTCAGGCGGTCGGGCTCGGTCGTCTGGCGGCGGCTGTCGAGTGGCGCCAGCAGGCCCTCGCCGGTCGTCGGGATCGACGAACGGCGCTCGGCCGAGCCGGGCGCGGTGCCCATGCCCTCACCCGCCGCGCGATCGAGGTCGACGCGGTCGAGCTCGGCGAACTCGTCATCGATGGTGCGCCTTGGTCGCCGGCCACAGCCGTCGGACGAGCCAGGTCGTCAACGCGACGGCCGCGACCATCACGACGAGACCGGCGACCCATCCGCCGGCGGTCGGCATCCGGTTGCGTCGCGGCGGCGCGGACAGCTCGTGCACCGTGGCACGCAGCGACTCGCCCGCGTCGCGCAGCGACGTCCCCGCCGCGTCGAGGGCGCCTTCGAGCTTCTCGGGCACGTCGTCGAACGCCTTCAGGAACTCGCGCGGATCCGGCGGCTGGATGTCGCGCGCGGAGCGGACGGCCTCGGCGGGATCGATGGTGGTGCCGTTGAGGCGCAGGGAACGAGTCAGCATCACTTGGTCCCTTCCGTGCGCTCGCGGCCGACCAGGGTCGATCCGACGACGATGGCCGGGACGAGCGACCCGGCGATGAGCAGCCGGGGTGCGCCCGCGAGCGTCAGGCCCAGGCCCAGCCCGAGCGAGAAGACGGCGGCCATGCGCTGCGTGGAGTCGGGCCAGCCCTGGACAGTCCGTGCGCCCTCGGTCGCGCTCGCCTTGACGGTCTCGATCACGTCGGGCAGGCGGTCGCCCATGCTGCCGGCGGTGGATCGGACCGAATCGATGGTGTCGGCGAGGCCGGACCGCGCCTCGGCCACGGCCTCGCGGGCCTCGGTCGAGGCGCGGCGCTCCGCGCTCACGGTGCTCTGGGTCGTCATGGGGTTTCACCCTCGTGCGATTCGTCGGGGGAGTGGAGCCTCCCGCGAGAGCATCGGGGGTGAGCGGTTGCAGGCGGTCCGGACTGCGGGACCCATGGGCTTGCACCCGCCTTGCGGGCGTTCGACCCGCCGGGACGTCAGGAGACCGGCGCGCCGTCCCTGGCTCGAGCGATTTGCTGGGCGCGCACGTCCGCGTCGTCCACCCCGTCCGCACCGTTTGCGCCATTTGCGCCGTTCGCCGCCCGTCGTGTCGCCGACGGCGCGTAGGCGCGGACGGTCCGCGGCGCACGACGCACCCGCGCGTCGTCGAGCGCGCTCATCGGCGTGTAGTCGACGACGAGGGCGTCGTCAGCGACCTCCATGCGGTGGCCGGGCGGGCCGCCGGGGCAGTGATAGACGTCGCCGGGGCCGAGCAGCTCGAGGTCCTGGCTCTCGAAGTGGAGGACCATGTTGCCGTCGAGCACGAAGCCCCAGTGCGGCAGGTCGCACCACGGCTCCGCGTAGCCGCTCTGCGGGCCGAAGGTCGAGCGCCGGAACAGCCAGTCGCCCATGAGCGCCGTCTCGGTCTCGATCTGGCCGAGGGCGATCGTGCGGCTCCGCTGCCCGACCACGCGCATCGTGCCGGGACGGGGCGGGGGCGGCCCCACGCGGGACAGGACCTCGATCCCACGCGCCTGGAGCGCCTCGGGCGACTCGTCGATCGGCTCGGTGATCGGCGCGAAGCCGGCGACGACGACCCGCGACTGGGCGCGGAACCGGTGCACGGGGCCGGGCGGGACATAGAAGGCCGTCCCGGGCCCGAACGTGCGTCCCCGCCGAGCGAGGAGCGTCAGCTCACCCTGCAGGACGAGACCCCAGTGCTCGAGACGGCACGGCTCCTCGACCGACGTGCCGGTCGTGCCCCCATCGGGCAGGTCGGCGACGACGAAGGCCGCGTCGCCCAGCATGGCGTAGCGGCTGACGAGTCCCCCGGCCCGTACGGCCTTGAGCTCACGAGGCGATACGCGCATCCCGGCCCTCCGCGGTCGCGATCGTGATGCTCACTCGCGAGTTCGACTCGACCAGCCTACCCCAGCCCCCCGGGCGCGTCGACCGGACCCCCTGGACCCGCTCGGGGACCTGGCGACCGGCGCCGGGCGGTCAGCCCGTTGCCCCGCCGGCCGACCCGCTCGCGACCGGGAAGAGGTCCTCCTGGTAGTGAGGCAGGCTGAACCCGAACTCGGACCCGCCGCCATCGCGGGGGCGGGTCCAGATTCGCCCGCCCATCGCCGTGATCAGGCCACGGCTGACGTACAGGCCGATCCCGGCACCGGACGCCGTCCGCGTGGCCTGCGGCGAGCGATAGAACAGCTCGAACAGTCGATCCGCCTCCTCGGCCGAGACCCCGGTGCCGCGGTCGAGGACCCGGACGAGGACCTCGTCGGCGGTCTCCTCGGCCTCGACCGTCGCGGTCGTGCCCGGGATCCCGTACTTGCCGGCGTTCGAGATCAGGTTCCGCAGGACCTGCTCGACGTACGTCCGCTCCCCGAACACGGCGGGCAGGTTGGGCGGCAGCCGGGTCTCGAACTCGACCCGGCCCCAGCGGGCGGATTCCGACGCGACCACGGGGGCGATCAGGTGCTGCAGCAGGACAGGCTCGCCATCGATCGTGATCCCGCCCTCGACCCGGCTGAGCGCGAGCAGGTCCTCGACGATCCGGTAGAGGCGGTCCGCCTCGGCCTCGATGTCGCTCAGCATCTCCGCCTGGTCGGCGCGCAGCGACGGGCGCTGGAGGACCTTCGCGTAGCCGAAGATCGTCGTCACCGGCGTCCGCAGCTCGTGCGACAGGACGCCCAGGAACGCCTCGCGCGCGGCCTCGGCGTCGCGCGCCTGGCTGACGTCGCGCAGGACCACGATCCGCGACGTGCGCGGCCCGACCCCGACGCTGCACGCCGAGCTCGGCGGGATACGTCGAGACCTCGATCCAGCGCCCGTCCTCGAGCTGGACCGTCTGTGCGCCCGAGGCCTCGTCGTGTGCCGGCCGTCCGTCCTGGCCACCCGCCACGGCCATCGCGGCGACACGCCGCTCGACGTCGGCCAGCCCCGCGGCAAGGTCCGCGCCGAGCAGCAGGCTCGCGGCCTCGTTGGCCATCGAGATCCCGAGGTCGGCGTCGACGACCAGGACGCCCTCGCCCATCGACTGGATGACGGCGCGGAGCTCCGCGGCCTGTCGTCGCTCGTCGCCGGCGATCCGGGCGAGACGCGCCTGGACGTCGATGCGCTCGCTGATGTCGCGCGCGGTCAGGACCACCGTCCGCGTCCCGTCGCGCAGCGTCACCTCCTGGAGGATCACGTCGGCGGGGAACTCGCGTCCGTCGGCCCGGGCCAGCACCTCGGAGTAGGTCATCGTCGAGGACGGCGCGTCGCGGAGGTCGGCGAGCCGGGCGCGGAAGACCCGCTCCGACACGGCGGGCTGCAGCTCGAGCACGCTCGTCCCGACGAGCCCGGCCGGCCCGGCGCCCAGCAGGTCGGCCCCGCCCCGGTTGACATAGGTCAGGCGGAGCGAGCCGGGGTCGAACATGTAGACGGCGTCGGCGCTGACGTCGACGGTGGCCTTGAACCGGGTGACCGCGGCAAACAGGCTCGAGCGCTCCGCGGCGGCGGCGATCCGGCCGGCGAGATCCTGGACCAGCGCCTGGTCGTCGGGCCCGAATCGGCCCGCGTCGGCGGCACCGAGCACGATCGAGCCCTGCGGGTCGCCGCCGGGCGTGGAGATCGGCATGGCCAGCAGCTCGACCGTGCCCAGCTCGGCCAGCGCCGCCGCGGCCGCCTCGGGCACCGTCGTCGCCTGGTCGCCCAGCGCGAGGATCGTCGGGCCGTCGCCCGCGCTGGCCGGCACGAGCCAGCTGCCGAGGCTGCGCGGCGCGGCACCGACCAGGCGCTGGACGGCCTCGCGCATCTCCGGTGCCGCGCCGATCTCGAGCTCCGGCGCGTCCCCGTCGAGCAGCTCGATCGCGCACCAGTCCGCCAGGGCCGGCACGATCAGGCCGGGCAGCGCCGCGATCCCCGCGCCGATGTCGGTCCCGGAGCCCAGCACATCGCTCGCCCGGACGAGCAGGGCGAGCCGTCCCTGGCCGCGCTCGAGGGCCTCGCGTGACCGCCGGTCGCCGTCCCACGCGAGCGCGCGGTCGAGCGCCTGGGCGCCCTGGTCCGCCAGCCGGATCGCCAGGTCGCGCGTGCCGTCGTCGAAGTCGCGGTCGCGGGCGAACCGGAAGACGATCGCCCCCAGCGTCCGCGAGCCCGCGATCATCGGCAGGACCGCGATCGCGCCGCCGACCGGCAGCCCCGGCACGGGGCGGGGCGGGCTGGCCGGGTACCGCGCCAGCCACGAGTCGAGGTTCGGGAGGAACACGCCCTTGCGCGACTCGATGGCCTCTCGCAGGTGCGACTCGCGGTCGAGCGCCACGATGCTGCCGGGCTCGGAGTCGGGGTAGCCGCGCACCGCGATGATCTCGTCCTGGATTCCCCGTCGTCGGTGATGCGGCTGACCCCGCCGGCGGCCGCACCCAGGGCGACCAGCCCGCGATCGAGGATCGCGTCGCCCACCTCGACGGGCGTCCGCGCGCCAGCCAGGCTCGCGGTCACCGTCTGGAGCGTCGTCAGCGCCACGCGGTCCTGCTCGGCCGCCTCGTGAAGGGCGGTCTGGGCCTCGAGGTCGGCTTCGCCCGTGGTCCGGGCAGGAGCGCTCGCGCACGTACGCGCGGCGCAGACGCGAGGAGAGGATGGTGACCAGCGCCCCGTCGAGGAGGAACAACCCGAGGTTGAACACGACGTACGGGGTGAGGCTGCGATCGGCCGTGCTCGAGAACAGGATCGTCTGGCCGAGCGCGCAGATGATCGTGGCGGCCGCCCCGCCGCGGCAGTCCCGCGATCCACGCCCCGAGGGCCACTGCGCCGAGGTAGCTGAGGTAGCCGAGCTCCCCGCCCAGGACGCCCGACGATGACGATCTTGAGCGCGACGGCGCCCAGCGCGATGCCGATCGCCGCCAGCAAGCGGGCAGCGTCCTCGCCCGGGGTCCAACCCTCGTCGCTCTGGAGCCATCGCCGACCGGCCGGGCGCTCCGTTTCGCGCGGGCTGCGGCCCGAGTGAGCGGTGGCCGGGTCCATCCGGTCGATTGAACCAGCCGGTGGGCCAGCGTCAAGGTTTCAAACCTATCGCAAGGTGCATGGTGGGCCGGCGTCGGCGACCAATTCGGCTCGCGGCTCGCGAGCACGAAACGACTCCGGCCGCGACGGCGGGACGCAACCCTGTTCGGTCTCCCTGTCACCGGTCTGCGACCCGGCGGGGGGCATGCTGGAACGGCGGACGGCGCGCGTCGTGTCATGTCGCGGTCAGCTCGTCCCGGGGAGTTACATGAGCCAGTCCATCGTCTACCTT
>CAWHIA010000027.1:0-32083 GCA_963829155.1 uncultured Chloroflexia bacterium
TGGCGGTCCCACCCCTCGCTCGACCACCAGGTGGGCATCGGCTCGGAGAGCAGCGACGGCGCGTCCCAGTCGTACAGGATCAGCGGCTCGCCCCGCTTCGGCGGCGAGGTCGGTCGCTCGCTTGAGCGCCCCCTGGAAGCGGTCGTCCTCGGCGGCGACCACCACGATCGCCCCGTCGTTGGACGCGTAGGTCGGCATGTGCCAAGTCTCGATGTGCCGGCTTGCGCCCTTGCCACCGCGCCCCACGACGATCTCGCAGCGGCGTGGCGATCGGGCGGCCGGGCCATTCGGGCCGCTCATGCCGGCCGGTGGAGCTGGCGCCGGAGGACGAGCCACCCGGCCACGAACAGGATGCCCGCCATCGCGGCCAGCACGATCGCGCGCCACGCCTGGGTCGTCTCCCCGCGCAGCATCAGGTCCTGCAGCAGGGAGCCGGCCTGCGTCACCGGGAGCAGGGCGCTCACCGCGCGGACCGGGGCCGAGAACTGGTCGAGGTCGAGGGCGAGGCCGCTGAAGAACACCGAGGCGAGGAGGACGAGCAGCGCGACCTGGACGGCCTGGCGGTCCGAGTCGGACACCAGGGCGACGACGATGCCGATGCCGATCGACGCCAGCACGAGCAGCGCGACCGCGCCGACGACGACGCCCGGAGCCGCCAGGAACGGCACGCCGAAGCCGAACACCAGCACCGCGAGCACCGCCAGGGCGACGACCGTGCCCAGCAGCGCGAAGGCGGCGTACTTGCCGGTCAGGAGGTCGCCGCTGGCGATGGGCGACATGCGGAACAGGTCGAACATGCCGCGCCGGCGGTCGTGGAGCATCGACAGGGCGCTGACCGTGATCGCGGTGTGCTGGACGATCAGGGCGAGGACCATGATCCCGTAGAACGCGACGATGTTGGGGGCGCTCGGCGAGAGGTCCGTCACCTCTGCGCGCGTCGGCGCCGCGATGACCTCGGGGTTGAGCTCGGGTGGCAGGCTCGCGCCCGCGTCGCCGGCCTTGTCGGCGACGCGCTGGGCGGCGGTCGCGATGACCTCGCCGTTGACGGCGGCGACGAGCTGGTCGGCGGCGCTCCTGGCGATGAACGCGCGGTACGGGCTCACCGTGTCGTATTCGACGGTCATGACGGCCTGGCGGCCCTGCGAGAGCTCCGCCTGGGCGTCGGCCGGGGCGATCACGACGATGTCCGCCGCGCCGGTGCGCAGCTGCTCGCGGGCCGTCGCCACGTCGGGCGTGACCCCGACGACTGTCGACCCGGTCCGAGGCCAGCCCGGTGTAGGCAGCGGGCTCGTTCGAGAGGCCCGAGCCGGTCGGGATCACGAGCTCGGCGCGCAGGGGCGGCTGGCCGAGGTAGCCGAGGCCGAACAGGCCGAGGATCAGCACGGGGCCGGCCACGACGCTGACGAGCGCGCTCGGGCGGCGGAGGATCTCGACCGTCTCCTTGCCGGCGACGGCCAGGACGCGGAGCGGGCGTCGGGCGAGGTTCATCGGACCGCGACCTCCTCGGACGCCTCGGGCGTCTCGGCCACGGGCTCGGACAGGGCCTCGGGCAGGGGGTTCCGCGTGGCCATCGGCGTCGTCGCGGCCGGGCTCGGGAACGGGGAGATCGGCAGCACGCGGGACGCCGTCGACGGGACGCTCGATCGCTCCCTCGGCCGCTTCGGTCGTCTCGGTCCGCGCGGACGCCTCGGCCACGTCATCGCCGGATCGCCTGGGACCCGCGGACCAGCAGCGCGAACACCTCGTCGAACGACGGCCGGGCCTCGTGGATCGAGGTCACCGTGGCGCCCTGGGCCTCGACGCCCGCGATCACCGCGGGCGCGATCGTCGAGGAGTCCGGGCTGAGGACCTGCAGCCGCCGCGGCCCGAGCCGCCGGACGTCCTCGACGCCGATGTGCGTGCTGAGGCGGTCGACGTCGACCGGGTCGGACGTCTCGACCTCGAGCAGCTGGCCGCCGAACGCGAGGTGGCGCAGCGCCTCCGGCGTGTCGAACGCGATCAGCCGCCCCTCGGCGATCAGGGCGACCACGTCGCACTCCTCGGCCTCGGGGACGTACTGGGTGGTGATCAGGAGCGTGCGGCCGGCCTCGCGCAGCCGGTGGAGCTCGCGCCAGATGCTCTGGCGGACGAGCGGGTCGATGCCGGCGGTCGGCTCGTCCAGGAACACCAGCTCGGGGTCGTGGACGAGCGCGCACGCGAGCTGCAGCCGGCGGCGCATGCCGCCCGACAGGTCGCCGGCCCGTCGCTTCCGGGCGTCGGTGAGCTCCAGCCAGTCGAGCAGCGCCCGGATGCGCGCCCGCCGCTTGAACAGGAACAGCCCGTACAGGCTCGCGACGAAGTCCAGGTTCTCGCCGACGGTCAGGTCGTCGTACAGCGAGACGTGCTGGGGCATGAAGCCGATCCGGGCGCGGGTCTCGGCAGGAAGGCGCGTCGGGTCGGCGCCGAGCACCTCGGCCTCGCCGCTGGTCGGGCGGAGGGCGCCCGTGAGCAGCCGGATCGCCGTCGTCTTGCCGGCGCCGCTGGGGCCGATGACGCCGACGATCGAGCCGCGCTCGATCGCGAGGTCGACGCCCGTCAGCGCGACGACGTCGTCGAAGGTGCGGCCGGCGCCGCGCAGGGCGGCGATGGGCGGGGCGATCTCGGGCGGCGGCTGACTGGACACCGGCGCAGTCTCGGGGCCGGGCCGCTGCAGGCGTGATGTCGCCGGACCGGTCGCGCGTTGCGGCTCCATGTCGGCCCGGCAGGTTGGCCGGGCCGGGCGCGAGTGTGGCGGCCGTCGATCTGCAATGCCGGCGCAACGCGGCGACCCGTTCCGGCATCGACTTCGTGGAGTCGCGGCCCTATCTTCGACGCGCGCGACGCTGGCGACCGGCCTCCGGACCTGCCGCCGTCGACCTGGGCCCGATCGAACGCCGATCGGGCCCCTTCACGTCCCGGACAGGTCGAGGTCGACGACGAGCGGGAGGTGGTCCGACGCGGCCCACAGCAGGGACGGCTCGAGGCCGCCGTGGCCGCAGGCCACCAGCGCCGGCGCGAGGTCCGGGCCGAGCATCAGGTAGTCGAGGCGGACGCTCGGGGCCGCCGCCGGCATCGTGGGCCCGACGACGTCGGGGTTCAGCCTCCGGTAGGCGTCCGTGTAGCCCGTCGCCCAGGACCCTGGCCACGACCGTCGTCCCGATCCCGCCGTCGACGCGCAGCAGCAGGCGGATCCACGCGGGCAGGCGCGCGACCGCCGACAGGTCGCCGGGCGCGACCGCGTTGAGGTCGCCGGCGATCAGGGTCCGGCCCGCGCCGGGCGGCGCGTCGGCCACCTGGAGCACGCGGTTGATCTCCGGCAGCCGCCGTCGTTCGCCGCGGCCCGACAGGCCGGCGCTGAGGTGGACGCCGATGACCCTGACCCCGGTCTCGGCCAGCTCCACCTCGACGAAGTTGCGTGCCCGGGCCATCCGGTGCCAGCGGGCCTCCGTCGTGGCGACGCGGCTGAGCATCGCCACGGATCGGCCGGGCGCGTGGATGACGATGTCGGCGCCCACCGCGTCGGCGACGTAGCGCACGACCCGCGGGTCCGTCGCCTCCTGGAGCACCGTCACGTCGGGATCGAGGCCCTGCACGACGTCCGCGAGATACCTGCGGCGTCGGCGCCCCCCCTTGCGGATGTTGTAGGTCGCGATTCGGACCTTCACATGTCCCCGTTGAGGACCACGTACGGCTGCCCCTGGACGAGTGTACGCAGGTCGAGGAACCAGCCGGCCATCGCCTGGATGCTCACGGGGCGGCGCGCGATCGCCTGCGCCCGCCGTCGGGCCCGGTCGAGCGCCGGCGCGACCCAGCCGGCGTCGTCGGACAGCGGCAGCGTGTTGATCCCGCCGAGCAGCTGGGCGTCCGGGACCCACAGGCCGACGACCGGCTCGCCCACGATCACCACGTCGAGGTCGCTGGTGCCCGGCCCGCCGGCGTCGAACGGCTCGCCCGTCTTGTACGACCGCCCGGCGACCGTGCTGCCGCGCAACGCGATCGTCGTGCCGGGCGGGAGCGCGGCCCGCAGCGTGCTGACGAAGCGGCGAAGCCGGACAGGGTCGCCGCCGAAGCCGCGCTCGAGGGTTTCGGCGTCGATGCCCTCCTGGGCCGCATCGATCGACCCGGCCCACGCCGCCGTGTCGACGGCGCGGTCCGGGAGCCTCGCGATGGCGTCGTCCAGGTCGGCCGCGGACGACGGCCACTCGCCGTCGCCCACGCTCGCGTCCCCGGCTCGGTGCATGACGACGCCCGGATCGGCGACCACGTCGTACCGGGAGACGCGCAGGAGGCCCATCGGTCAGCCGGCGTACCGGTCGGACGCCGCGCCGACGCCGTTGCCGGACGCGGATCCGGCACCCGACACCTCGGACCCCATGGCAGCGTGCAGGTCCGCGCCGACCCCGGTCGGCTCGGCCATGACGCCGGTCAGGCGGTCGGGCTCGGTCGTCTGGCGGCGGCTGTCGAGCGGCGCCAGCAGGCCCTCGCCGGTCGTCGGGATCGACGAACGGCGCTCGGCCGAGCCGGGCGCGGTGCCCATGCCCTCGCCCGCCGCGCGATCGAGGTCGACGCGGTCGAGCTCGGCGAACTCGTCATCGATGGTGGCCTTCGTCGCCGGCCACAGCCGTCGGACGAGCCAGGTCGTCAACGCGACGGCCGCGACCATCACGACGAGACCGGCGACCCATCCGCCGGCGGTCGGCATCCGGTTGCGTCGCGGCGGCGCGGACAGCTCGTGCACGGTGGCACGCAGCGACTCGCCCGCGTCGCGCAGCGACGTCCCCGCCGCGTCGAGGGCGCCCTCGAGCTTCTCGGGCACGTCGTCGAACGCCTTCAGGAACTCGCGCGGATCCGGCGGCTGGATGTCGCGCGCGGACGCGGACGGCCTCGGCGGGATCGATGGTGGTGCCGTTGAGGCGCAGGGAACGGGTCAGCATCACTTGGTCCCTTCCGTGCGCTCGCGGCCGACCAGGGTCGATCCGACGACGATGGCCGGGACGAGCGACCCGGCGATGAGCAGCCGGGGTGCGCCCGCGAGCGTCAGGCCCAGGCCCAGCCCGAGCGAGAAGACGGCGGCCATGCGCTGGGTGGAGTCGGGCCAGCCCTGGACGGTCCGTGCGCCCTCGGTCGCGCTCGCCTTGACGGTCTCGATCACGTCGGGCAGGCGGTCGCCCATGCTGCCGGCGGTGGATCGGACCGAATCGATGGTGTCGGCGAGGCCGGACCGCGCCTCGGCCACGGCCTCGCGGGCCTCGGTCGAGGCGCGGCGCTCCGCGCTCACGGTGCTCTGGGTCGTCATGGGGTTTCACCCTCGTGCAATTCGTCGGGGGAGTGGAGCCTCCCGCGAGAGCATCGGGGGCGAGCGGTTGCAGGCGGTCCGGCTGCGGGACCGATGGGCTTGCACCGGCCTTGCGGGCGTTCGACCCGCCGGGACGTCAGGAGACCGGCGCGCCGTCCCTGGCTCGAGCGATCTGCTGGGCGCGCACGTCCGCGTCGTCCACCCCGTCCGCACCGTTTGCGCCATTTGCGCCGTTCGCCGCCCGTCGTGTCGCCGACGGCGCGTAGGCGCGGACGGTCCGCGGCGCACGACGCACCCGCGCGTCGTCGAGCGCGCTCACCGGCGTGTAATCGACGACGAGGGCGTCGTCAGCGACCTCCATGCGGTGGCCGGGCGGGCCGCCGGGGCAGTGATAGACGTCGCCGGGGCCGAGCAGCTCGAGGTCCTGGCTCTCGAAGTGGAGGACCATGTTGCCGTCGAGCACGAAGCCCCAGTGCGGCAGGTCGCACCACGGCTCGGCGTAGCCGCTCTGCGGGCCGAAGGTCGAGCGCCGGAACAGCCAGCCGCCCATCAGCGCCGTCTCGGTCTCGATCTGGCCGAGGGCGATCGTGCGGCTCCGCTGCCCGACCACGCGCATCGTGCCGGGACGGGGCGGGGGCGGCCCCACGCGGGCCAGCACCTCGATCCCACGCGCCTGGAGCGCCTCGGGCGACTCGTCGATCGGCTCGGTGATCGGCGCGAAGCCGGCCACGACGACCCGCGACGAGGCGCGGAACCGGTGCACGGGGCCGGGCGGGACATAGAAGGCCGTCCCGGGCCCGAACGTGCGTCCCCGCCGAGCGAGGAGCGTCAGCTCACCCTGCAGGACGAGACCCCAGTGCTCGAGACGGCACGGCTCCTCGACCGACGTGCCGGTCGTGCCCCCATCGGGCAGGTCGGCGACGACGAAGGCCGCGTCGCCCAGCATGGCGTAGCGGCTGACGAGTCCCCCGGCCCGTACGGCCTTGAGCTCACGAGGCGATACGCGCATCCCGGCCCTCCGCGGTCGCGATCGTGATGCTCACTCGCGAGTTCGACTCGACCAGCCTACCCCAGCCCCCCGGGCGCGTCGACCGGACCCCCTGGATCCGCTCGGGGACCTGGCGACCGGCGCCGGGCGGTCAGCCCGTGGCCCCGCCGGCCGACCCGCTCGCGACCGGGAAGAGGTCCTCCTGGTAGTGAGGCAGGCTGAACCCGAACTCGGACCCGCCGCCATCGCGGGGGCGGGTCCAGATCCGCCCGCCCATCGCCGTGATCAGGCCACGGCTGACGTACAGGCCGATCCCGGCACCGGACGCCGTCCGCGTGGCCTGCGGCGAGCGATAGAACAGCTCGAACAGTCGATCCGCCTCCTCGGCCGAGACCCCGGTGCCGCGGTCGAGGACCCGGACGAGGACCTCGTCGGCGGTCTCCTCGGCCTCGACCGTCGCGGTCGTGCCCGGGGTCCCGTACTTGCCGGCGTTCGAGATCAGGTTCCGCAGGACCTGCTCGACGTACGTCCGCTCCCCGAACACGGCGGGCAGGTTGGGCGGCAGCCGGGTCTCGAACTCGACCCGGCCCCAGCGGGCGGATTCCGACGCGACCACGGGGGCGATCAGGTGCTGCAGCAGGACAGGCTCGCCATCGATCGTGATCCCGCCCTCGACCCGGCTGAGCGCGAGCAGGTCCTCGACGATCCGGTAGAGGCGGTCCGCCTCGGCCTCGATGTCGCTCAGCATCTCCGCCTGGTCGGCGCGCAGCGACGGGCGCTGGAGGACCTTCGCGTAGCCGAAGATCGTCGTCACCGGCGTCCGCAGCTCGTGCGACAGGACGCCCAGGAACGCCTCGCGCGCGGCCTCGGCGTCGCGCGCCTGGCTGACGTCGCGCAGGACCACGATCCGCGACGTGCGCGGCCCGACCCCGACGCTGACGCCGAGCTCGGCGGGATACGTCGAGACCTCGATCCAGCGCCCGTCCTCGAGCTGGACCGTCTGTGCGCCCGAGGCCTCGTCGTGTGCCGGCCGTCCGTCCTGTCCACCCGCCACGGCCATCGCGGCGACACGTCGCTCGACGTCGGCCAGCCCCGCGGCAAGGTCCGCGCCGAGCAGCAGGCTCGCGGCCTCGTTGGCCATCGAGATCCCGAGGTCGGCGTCGACGACCAGGACGCCCTCGCCCATCGACTGGATGACGGCGCGGAGCTCCGCGGCCTGTCGTCGCTCGTCGCCGGCGATCCGGGCGAGACGCGCCTGGACGTCGATGCGCTCGCTGATGTCGCGCGCGGTCAGGACCACCGTCCGCGTCCCGTCGCGCAGCGTCACCTCCTGGAGGATCACGTCGGCGGGGAACTCGCGTCCGTCGGCCCGGGCCAGCACCTCGGAGTAGGTCATCGTCGAGGACGGCGCGTCGCGGAGGTCGGCGAGCCGGGCGCGGAAGACCCGCTCCGACACAGCGGGCTGCAGCTCGAGCACGCTCGACCCGACGAGCCCGGCCGGCGCGGCGCCCAGCAGGTCGGCCCCGCCGCGGTTGACATAGGTCAGGCGGAGCGAGCCGGGGTCGAACATGTAGACGGCGTCGGCGCTGACGTCGACGGTGGCCTTGAACCGGGTGACCGCGGCAAACAGGCTCGAGCGCTCGGCGGCGGCGGCGATCCGGCCGGCGAGATCCTGGACCAGCGCCTGGTCGTCGGGCCCGAAATCGGCCCGCGTCGGCGGCACCGAGCACGATCGAGCCCTGCGGGTCGCCGCCGGGCGTGGAGATCGGCATGGCCAGCAGCTCGACCGTGCCCAGCTCGGCCAGCGCCGTCGCGGCCGCCTCGGGCACGGTGGTCGCCTGGTCGCCCAGCGAGAGGATCGTCGGGCCGTCGCCCGCGCTGGCCGGCACGAGCCAGCTGCCGAGGCTGCGCGGCGCGGCACCGGCCAGGCGCTGGACGGCCTCGCGCATCTCGGGTGCCGCTCCGATCTCGAGCTCCGGGGCGTCCACGTCGAGCAGCTCGATCGCGCACCAGTCCGCCAGGGCCGGCACGATCAGGCCGGGCAGGGCCGCGATCCCCGCGCCGATGTCGGTCCCGGAGCCCAGCACATCGCTCGCCCGCACGAGCAACGCGAGCCGTCCCTGGCCGCGCTCGAGGGCCTCGCGAGACCGCCGGTCGCCGTCCCACGCGAGCGCGCGGTCGAGCGCCTGGGCTCCCTGGTCCGCCAGCCGGATCGCCAGGTCGCGCGTGCCGTCGTCGAAGTCGCGGTCGCGGGCGAACCGGAAGACGATCGCCCCCAGCGTCCGCGAGCCCGCGATCATCGGCAGGACCGCGATCGCGCCGCCGACCGGCAGCCCCGGCACGGGGCGGGGCGGGCTGGCCGGGTACCGGGCCAGCCACGAGTCGAGGTTGGGGAGGAACACGCCCTGTGCCCGACTCGATGGCGTCGCGCAGGTGCGACTCGTGGTCGAGCGCCACGAGGGAGCCGGGCTCGGAGTCCGGGTAGCCACGCACCGCGATGACCTCGACCGACGCTCCGTCGTCCGTGACGCGGCTGACCCCGCCGGCGGCCGCGCCCAGCGCCACCAGCCCCCGATCGAGGATCGCGTCGCCCACCTCGACGGGCGTCCGCGCGCCCGCCAGGCTCGCGGTCACCGCCTGGAGGGTCGTCAACGCCACGCGGTCCCGCTCGGCCGCCTCGTGCAGCGCGGTCTGCGCCTCGAGGTCGGCTTCGCCCGTGGTCCGGGCGGAGCGCTCGCGCACGTACGCGCGCCGCAGGCGCGACGAGAGGATGGTGACCAGCGCCCCGTCGAGGAGGAACAAACCGAGGTTGAACACGACGTACGGGGTGAGGCTGCGATCGGTCGTGCTCGAGAACAGGATCGTCTGGGCGAGCGCGCAGATGATCGTTGCGGCCGCCCCGCCGCGCAGCCCCGCGATCCACGCGCCCAGGGCCACGGCGCCGAGGTAGCTGAGGTAGCCCAGCTCGCCACCCAGGACCCCGACGATGACGACCTTGAGCCCGACGGCGCCCAAGGCGATTCCGATCGCCGCCAGCAGGCGGGCGGCGTCCTCGCCCGGGGTCCAACCCTCGTCGCTCTGGAGCCATCGCCGACCGGCCGGGCGCTCCGTTTCGCGCGGGCTGCTGCCCGAGTGAGCGGTGGCCGGGTCCATCCGGTCGATTGAACCAGCCGGTGGGCCAGCGTCAAGGTTTCAAACCCATCGCAAAGGTCCCCGGATGGACCGGATGGCGACGATTCGCCGAGGCTGGCGAGCGCATCAGCAACTCGGCCGCGACGCGAACGCAACCCTGTCGGCTCTCCCTGTCACCGGCCTGCGACCCGCAAGCAGGCATGCTGGACCGGCGGACGGAGCGCGTCGTGTCGCGTCGCGGTCAACTCGTCCCGGGGAGTTCCATGAGCCGGTCCATCGTCTACCTTTCGACCTATCCGCCCCGTCGCTGCGGGATCGCCACGTTCACGCGCGACCTCCGGGCCGCGGTCGGGGGAGGCCGCGTCTACGCGCTCGGGCCGACCGACGGCGGCCCCCCGGAGAACGGCCACACGGACCCGCCCGAGGTCATGGCGTTCCTGCTCGGCCACGACGCCGCGGATTACCGGCACGCAGCGATCGCGATCGACGGGCTCGACACGGGTGTCGTCTCGCTCCAGCACGAGTACGGGATCTACGGCGGGCCGGACGGGGCCAACGTCCTGGCCTTCGCCGATCGCCTCCGGACGCCGCTCGTCACCACGCTGCACACGGTGCTCCCGGAGCCCGGGGGGCGGCAGCAGGCCATCGTCCGGGAGCTCGGTCGCCGATCCGAGGCGGTGGTGGTGATGTCGGAGACCGCCGCCGGCCTGCTCGATCGGCGCTACGACGTCGACCCGGCGAGGGTCCGCGTGATCCCCCACGGCGTGCCGGACCTCGCGCGCGTCGACCCGGAGCTCGTCAAACCCGAGCTCGGGCTGTCCGGTCATCGCGTCGTCCTCAGCTTCGGCCTGATCGGCCCCGGAAAGGGATACGAGGCTGCGGTCGAGGCGATGGCGGACGTAGCCGAGCGGGTGCCCGACGCGCTGTACGTGATCCTCGGCACGACCCATCCGGACCTCGTGCGCCGGGAAGGCGAGCGCTACCGGGACTCGCTCCGCGAGCGGGCCGAGGCGCTCGGCATCGCGGATCGGATCCGGTTCGAGGACCGCTTCGTCGGCCGAGACGAGCTGGCCCGCTGGCTGCAGGCCGCCGACGTGTTCGTCACGCCCTATCCCAACCTCGACCAGATCGTGTCGGGGACCCTGTCCTACGCCATGGGGGCCGGGCTGGCGATCGTGTCGACGCCCTACCTGTACGCCCGCGAGCTGCTCGCGGGGGGCCGTGGCCTGCTCGTGCCGCCGTCCTCACCCGAGGCGCTGGCCGAGAGCCTCTCGGCACTCCTGCTCGATCCCGACCGGCGCCTCGCGATCGCTGCGCGCGCGTATGCGCGTGGACGCGAGATGACCTGGGCGACCGTCGGCGCCGCCTATCGCGACCTGTTCGACGAGGTCGCCGGCGAGCCGGTCGCGCTGCGGTTGCGCCGCGAGGAACGGGCCGGTGAAGCGGCGCATGTCGCCTGACCCAGCGGAGGCCGGCGGCCTGGTCCCGGGCGAGGAGCCACGCCCGCCGGCCGCCCCGTCGCCCGACCCGCCCGCCAGTCCTGCCGAGGCCGTCCTGCCGCTGCCGCCCGTGCGTCGCACCCACCTCGTCGAGCTGCGCGCGCTCGGCCCGATCGCCCAGCACGTCATCGGGACCACGCCTGACCCGGCCCACGGATCGTGCACGGACGACGTCGCCCGCGACCTCGAGGTGGACCTGATGCACGCCGGCGTGATCGGCTGGGAGGCGGTGGAGGGGTCAGCGTGGAGCTCGCTGCGCTACCTCGACGAGGCCGTCCACGAGCCATCTGGCCGGTTCCGGAACTTCCGCGACGTGGACGGGCGCTGGCTCGAGGCCATCGGGTCGGAGGATGCACACGGGCGGGCGGTCCTCGCCCTCGGACGCGCGATGTCCGAGGCGCCCGACAGAGCCTTCCGCGCCGCCGCTGCGGGCGTCTTCCGGCGCGCGCTGACCGGCACGGTGGCGCTCCGGGCCCTCCACGCCCGCTCGTCCGCGCTGATCGGGTGCGCGATGGCCGCGAGCGGCGACCAGTCGATCGGCGCCCGGCCTGCCTGGATCGCGGTCGGCGCCCGGCTGGCCGGCACGCTCGCCCATGACGTCGAGCCCGTCGCGGCGTCGCCGTCGTGGCCGTGGCCGGAGGACACCGTGACCTACGAATCGGCGCTGATCCCGCGCGCGCTGGTCGTCGCCGGGCGCTGGACGGCCGATCGGCGGCTCCTCGATGCCGGCCTGGCTGTGCTCGACTGGCTCACGCGCACGGCCGTCGCGCCGGCCGGTCACCTGTCACCGGTCGGCAACCGCGGCTGGTGGCTGCGCGCCGGCCCCCGCGCCACGTTCGACCAGCAGCCGATCGAGGCCGCCGCGTTCGTCCACGCGGCCGAGGCGGCCCTCGAGGCGACCGGCGACGTCCGGTACCTCGCGGACGCGGAGCGGGCGTTCGGCTGGTACCTCGGCTGGAACGACGTCGGCACGGTGGTCGCCGACGCGGCGCGTGGCGGCTGTCACGACGGGCTCGGCCCCGACGGGTGCAACGTCAACCAGGGCGCCGAGTCGACCCTCGCCTGGCTCGCGGCGGTGGAGCGCATCCGGATCATGCGCGGTCGGTGGTCCGCGGCCGGCCAGTCGTCCGGCGCCGCGCCATTCCGCCTCGGCGGCGTTCCTGCAATGGGCGGCTGAGAAGGTTCGACGGCAGCCTCGGGGCGGCCTCGACGCCGATACGGCCTCGACTCCGATCGGATTGCCCGGGGCCGGTTACCGCTGCCCGGCGAGCTGCGCCGGCTGCGACCCACGCCCTTCGTCGGCGTTCAGGACGTAGCCGATGCCCTGGAAGGTGGCGATCGGGCCGGCCTCGCCCGGCGCTGCGCCGAGCTTGCGACGGACGCGGCTTACCCAGACCCGCAGGTACTGCAGGTCGTCGCGGAACTCCGGACCCCAGACCTCGGTGAGCAGCTCGCTGTGGAGCACGACGTGGTTCGCGTTGATCGCGAGGACCTGTAGCAGCAACCACTCGGTCCGGCTCAGCGACACGGCCTCGCCACCCCGCGTGACGGCGCGGCGCTGGAGGTCGATCGCGAGGTCGTCCACCAGGACGGTGGCCGCGCCGCTGGTGACGCCTGCGGCGCGACGCAGCACGGCGCGCACGCGCGCGGCGAGCTCGTCCGGATGGAACGGCTTCGCGAGGTAGTCGTCCGCCCCGAGGTCGAGGCCGCGCGCACGATCTGCCGACGAGCCCTTCGCCGTCAGGAGGATCACCGGCACGGGACGCGTCTCGCGCAGGCGGCGCATGACCTCGAAGCCGTCGATGTCCGGCATCACGATGTCCAGCAGGACGATGTCGGGCTTCGACTCCTCGGCCTTGCGGAGGGCCTCCTCGCCGCCCAGGGCGCTGACCACGTTGAAGCCGTCGTCGGCGAGCGACAAGGCCACGAGACGGGTGATCCGGGGCTCGTCGTCGGCGACGAGCACGAGCGGCTGGGTGTTCATGACCGTCCCACCGTGCGCCCGTTGGTGGGGTCCTGGGAGGGCACCGGGACGGCGGATCCCTTGCAGGCGCGTGTCAACGACCCACCTCGAGCACCCACTGCTGACCACGTGCGCGTGCGCCCGCCGAGGGCAACCGTGCCGTCGCGGGCCGTCGTCCCGGGCCCCTCGGCAGGCCCCGCGCCACGCGCAATGCGAACGCAAGGGCGAAACGGTCCGCCTTGCCGTGGGCGCAACAGCGGCGGCCGCAGAGTCGGGGCAGCCGCGAACAAGCGGTACACACCATCTCTGGGATGGGAGGACACATCCGTGAACCTGATTGCCTGGATCATTCTCGGCGCGATCGCCGGGTACCTCGCCGGGTTCCTCGTCCGAGGTGACGAGGGGCTGGGCGTCATCGGTCACATCGTGCTTGGCATCGTCGGCGCCGTCATCGGCGGCTTCCTGGCCAGTGCCCTGTTCAACGTGAAGAACCCGATCGAGGGTGCGCTCGACCTGAGCACGATCGTGATCTCGGTCATCGGCGCCATCCTGGTCGTCGTGGTCGTGAGCCTCGTGACCGGCACCCGTCGGGTGGGTCGCGGCCCCGTCTGATCGAACCGACCGGTGGCGGGCGCACATCGGCGGTCTGCCCCGGCAAGCGAAGCCCAGTCGAAGACCGGCAGCCCCATCGCGGGGCGGCCGGTCTTCTTCGTGTGCGCCGGCCGCCCGGTGCCGCGGCGCACCGGCACCGGCCGATTGCGATGGGCGTGATAGGCCCGGGCGGGTCCTGCACGCCGGCCGTGGCCTCGCGCTCTCGATCATCGCGACCATGACCACCCAGACGCTTCGCCGCGACGACATCCGGATGCGACTCGGCCGGACGCTCCGCCCGCCGACGCCCGCCCGCCGCTCCCTCCCCGTGGGGTGGGCGAGGATCGCCATCCGGGGCATGGCGACCGGCCTGTTGCTCGGCCTGGTCGCGGGCACGGCCGTGACCCCGTCCCTCGCGGGCGTCCTGGTGACCGGCGGCGCCACCCTCGCCTATGCCCTCGTGACGTTCGGGACGGAGCAACCCTGATCCGGACGGGGACCGTAGGATTTCCCCGCAGTGCCGCCGACCATCGGCGCGCCGTGGGACCGAGGGCGATGCGACCGACGGTGATCATGGTCATGGGCGTCTCCGGCTCGGGGAAGTCGACCGTGGGCCGCGCGCTCGCCGATGCGCTGGGCGACGAGTTCCTCGACGCCGACGTCTACCACTCGCCGGCGAACGTCGAGCGGATGCGCGAGGGGATCGCGCTCGACGATGCCGCCCGCCAGCCGTGGCTCCTGCTCGTCCGGGGGGCGGTCCTCGATCGCGTCAGGCAGGGCCGCAGCCTCGTGTTCGCGTGCTCTGCGCTCAAGGCTACCTACCGGCACACGCTCCTCGACGGCATCGACGACGCGGTGGTCGTGTACCTCGCGGTCAACCGCGCCGTCCTCGAGGAGCGGCTGCGGACGCGCCACGGCCACTTCATGCCGGCATCGCTGCTCGCCAGCCAGCTCGCCGCCCTCGAGCCGCCGGCCGATGCGATCGTGGTGGACGAGGGCCGGCCGCTGCCGGAGGTGATCGACGAGATCCTGGCCCGCCTCGACGAGCGGGACTAGCCGCAGGCCAGCAGGCCGGCGTCCGCCTTCGCCCGGAGCACGTGCCGCGCCGCGGTATCGATCGCGGACCGGACCACCGGGTCGGTCGCGGCCGCATCGGCCAGCGCCTTCGTCATCTTGATCGCCGGCGGCAGGCGGCTGAGCACGATGAGGTCGCCCCCGGCCGCAAGGAATCGCAGGGCGCGCTCGCCGGGCGTGAACGATTTCACCGCAGTCGCCGTCAGGCTGTCCGAGACGACGACGCCGGTGAAACCGAGGGTCTTGCGCAGGAGGCCCCTGATCACGATCGGCGAGAAGGCGGCGATCGACGAGGGATCGATCTGCTCGTAGGTCGCCAGCGACACCATCACGAACGGGACGCCGGCGTGGACGGCGTCCTGGAACGGCCGGAGATAGGGGTCGTCGGAGGTGGTGACGTTGTCGACGACGTCCGCCGTGTGGTCGGTGTTGCCGACGACGCGGCCCAGGCCCGGGAAGTGCTTCGCGGTGGCCACGACCCCGCCCGCATGCATGCCGTCGACGAACGCGACGACGTGCCGCGCGACCGTCCCTGGGTGGTGGCCATACTCGCGATCGAGCTGCCCGATCGGCGCGTTCTGGGCCGAGGTGCCCGGCGGGACCACGTCGGCGACGGGGGCGAAGTTCACGTTGACGCCGGCACGGACGAGCTGGCGGGCCCAGGACGTCGCGAGCGCCTGGAGCTGCGCGGGATCGAGCTTGCCCTGGGCGACGGCCGACGGGATCGTCGAGAATCCCGGGCCCGACAGGCCCTGGATCAGGCCCCCCTCCTGGTTCGCGCCGATGAGGAACGGGACGCCCGCGGTCGCGGCCTTGGTGGCCGCGCGCTGGACGGCGTCCGACACGGACCGGAGCGTCGCGACACCGGCGGTGCTCCGCTCGTACCAGACGTTTCCCATGTGTTCCGCGTTGATCGCGGCGAGGTGGGCGGAGTCGAGGACGTCGTCCGGCAACCGGAGCATGAACAGCTGGCCGATCCGCTGGGCCTCGGACATCGAGGCCAGCGTCTGCTTCACGCACGAGGCGGCCGAGATCACGACGCCCGCGGCCGAGGCCCCAGCCTCCGATGACGCGCTCGGCGATGGCGCGGCGGCCGCGATGGATGCCGACGGCTGCGGCACCGAGCCGGAGACCGACGCGGCCGGCGTGGCTGGCGCCTCGCCGCACGCCGCGGAGACGAACAGGAGCATCGCGAGCCAGGCCGGCAGCATTCGTCGCGGGATCGTCACGGTCACCTCGGCGCGGATCGTGCCACGTTGGCCGTGGCCATGCGTGCAGACGCGTCCCGCCGGTCGGCGGTGACGCGCCGGCGACCCGTCAAGCGGCCGGCACGTAGGGCCATCCGGCCCCCGACCTCGTGACTACTGGCCGCGTCGCAGGCGCGGGCGACACGCAGACCATCGCATCGACCGTTCCGTTCGAGATCGTTAGACTCGATCCGAAGAGCGAGGAGGCAAGGTGTGATGGCTGGTTTGCGACGCATGGCCGTCCCGATCGGGATCGTGGCGGCTGTCCTGCTGATCCTGTTGTTCAACCCGTGGCTGAACATCGAGGAAGGGATCCTCCGCCAGGTGCTGACGGTCGCCTTCTGGGCGAGCTTCCTCCTCCTGCTGATCGTCCTGTTCGAGGACCGCAAGGATCCCGCGGCATCCGAGGTCGAGATCGAGGGCCCGCGCTTCACGCGCTTCCTGTTCTCGAACACCCGGGCCGGCCTGTTCTGGCTGCCGATCCGGTTGTTCCTCGGGTTCGCCTGGCTCGAGGCCGGCTGGCACAAGCTGACCGGCGGCGGCTGGATCGACGGCGGCGGCTCGGCCCTGGCCGGCTTCTGGACCGGCGCGGTCAATATCCCCGAGCAAGGACGTCCGCCGATCACCTACGAGTGGTACCGCGACTTCATCAACTTCCTGCTGACGAACCACTACGAGGCGTGGTTCGCATGGCTGATCACGTTCGGCGAGATCGCGATCGGCATCGCGCTGCTCGCGGGCGCGCTGACCGGCATCGCGGCCTTCTTCGGGGCCTTCATGAACATGTCGTTCCTGCTCGCCGGATCGGCCTCGACCAACCCGGTCCTGTTCACGATGGCGATCGGCCTGGTCCTGGCCTGGCGGGTGGCCGGCTACTACGGGCTCGACCGCTACCTGCTCCCGGCGCTCGGCGCCCCGTGGCGGCCGGGCCGGGTGTTCAGCGGCGGGACGGTCACCGGCTCGGCCCCAGGCTCAGCCCCGGGCTGATCGGGTCCTCGCCCAGCGAGGCCGGCTCCCCGCTCTGGGAGCCGGCCTCGTTTCCGTGTGTCCGAGCCACGAAGCGGGGATGGACCGCGCGCGTAGGATGTTGCGCACGATGACCGCCCACGTCTCGTCGGTCGCCGTTCCCCGCCTGCAGCCGACCCCGCCGGAGGCGCCGCCGGAGCAGGAGATCCGCTTCTGCCGCGCGCCCGACGGCGTGCGCCTCGCGTTCGCGACGCACGGGAGCGGGCCGCCGCTGGTCGTCGCCTCGTGCTGGCTCAGCCACCTGCAGTACGACTGGCAGAGCCCGGTCTGGCGCCACTTCCTCGAGCAGCTTGGGGCGCTGACGACCGTCGTCCGCTACGACGAGCGCGGCTTCGGCATGTCCGACTGGACCGTCGACGACTTCTCGCTGCCGGCCCGGCTCGGCGACCTCGAGACGATCGTCGACGCGGCCGGCTACGAGCGGTTCGCGCTGCTGGGGATGTCCGGCGGCTCGGCCGTCGCGATGGCCTACGCGGCCGCCCACCCGGAGCGCGTCACGCGGCTGGTCCTGTACGGCACGGTCTGCGGCGTGCCGCCGACCTTCACACCCGAAGGCCTCGCCGAGGAGGAGACCTATCGCGCGATGATCCGGGTCGGCTGGGCGAAGGAGGACCCGGTCTTCCGGCGCGCCTTCACGACCCGCTTCATCCCCGACGCGACCGAGGAGCAGATGCGCTGGTTCGACGACCTCCAGCGGATGTCGACGTCGCCCGCCAACGCGGTCGACAGCCGGATCGCGCGCCAGCAGGTGGTCCTCGACGACGAGCTCACCCGGATCGAGGCCCCGACGCTGGTCCTGCAGGCGATCGGCGACCGGTCGACGACGTTCGATAACGGGGTCGAGGTGTCCGCGAAGATCCCCGGCGCGCGACTGGTCCCGATGGAGAGCCGCAACCACATCCTGCTCGCCGACGAGCCCGCGTGGCAGGTGTTCATGGGTGAGGTCGCGGCGTTCCTCGAGCCGGACCGGCGGTCGTTCGAGACGCGGGAGCCCGAGCGGCCGGTCGAGCCGCTCTCGCCGCGCGAGCTCGACGTCCTGCGGCTGGTCGCCGACGGCCGGACGAACGAGGAGATCGCCGAGGCCCTGACGCTGAGCATCCGGACGGTCGAGCGCCACCTGTCCAACGTCTACGCGAAGCTCGGCGTCGGCGGTCGCGCCGCGCGCGCGGCCGCGGCCACGCGCTACGTCCGCGGCGACATCGCCTGACGGCTGCGTGCCAGCCGCCAATCGGCACGCTCAGGCTCGCCCCTGATTGGGTGCTGGCGCGGTTCTCCGGGCGGCGGCATCGCCCTAGCGTCGCCTCGGACGCCCGGATGGGGCGTCGGACGGAGGTGCCAGCGATGACCGCGACCATGCTCGCCGAGACCGAGGCCAAGTTCCGGGCCGACCCGTCGGCCGCCCGCTCGACCCCGACCGTGACCGCCACCCTCGCCAACGGACGGGCGCGGCTGTCGGCCGGGGCGTTCAACTGGGACGCGGACCTGCCCGCGACGCTGGGTGGCGAGAACCTCGCGCCGAGCCCCACGGCGTACCTGCTTGGGGCGTTGGCCGGCTGCGCGGTCGCGTTCCTCCACGACACGCTCGCGCCGCAGTTCGAGGTCGCCATCGACGACGTGACCGCGGTCGCCCGCTGCACGACCGACCAGCGCGGGCTGCTGGGCCTCGACGGCGTCGCGCCCGACCTCGGCGACCTGCGCCTGGACATCCGGGTGTCGTCGTCCTCGCCGAAGGGTGCCGTCGAGGCGATGCTCGCCGCCTGGCGCGAGCGCTGCCCGATCTACCTCGCGCTGCTCAAGCCGCTCTCGATCGAGCTGACGACCGCCGATTAGCCGACGATCACGACGTCGAGCACCCGCGGGCCGTGGACGCCCTCGACCCGCTGGAGCTCGATGTCGCTGGTCGCCGACGGGCCGCTGATCCAGGTCAGCGGCCGCCGGGGGTCGAGGCGGACGAGGGCCTCGGGCACGGTCCCGACGATCCGGTCGACGTCGACGACGCACAGGTGGCGGTCGGGCAGCAGGCTGAGGACCCGACGACCCTGGCTCGGCCGCGCGTCGAGGACGATGGTCCCCGTCTCGGCGATCCCGACCGCGGCGTCGGTGATCACGGCGTCGACGGCGTCGAGCTGGGCCTTGGACAGCGGCGGCTCGTCGCGCACGACCACGATCTCCGGCGCCGCCGCGAGCCACGGGTCCGACGCCGTGTCCGGCACGACCAGCGTCTTCGCGCCCCAGCCCCGGAGGATGCCCGCCACCGCGTCCGCCAGCCCGGCGGCGTCGGTGCGGTGGACGGTCGCGCGGTAGTCGGCGACGCGCTCGGCGAACAGCGCCACGTGGTCCGTCCCGGCCGGCAGCGCCGTCTCGTAGTCGCGGGGCACGTCGACCTCGGCCGCCGGCGCCGCCGTGAGCGCGGCCCGGATCCGGCCCAGCACGTCGTCGCGTGCCTCGGTCACGGCTGCCGCTCCCCGGGCTGTCCCGCCCCGGGCGGCGCCTCCGCGCGACCCGCCCGTCGCCACCAGCGGCGGAACGATTCGCGGGGCGGCTGGGCGAGGTCGCGGCCCCGCAGCCAGGCGCGCAGGAGGCCCGGTCCCGGCGCCCGCCGGATCCGCCCCTGGCTCGCGAGCACGCGCGCACCGAGCCCGCCGACCCGCTCGGCGGCCGACAGGCGCGACGGGCCGCGGAACGTCCAGCCGGCCGCGGCCATCAGCACCGCCTCCTCTGACGCGCGGCCCCGCCAGCCGTGCTGCTCCACGACCGTCGCCCGGAGGTGGACGAGGATCTCCGGGATCTCGATACGGACCGGGCAGACGTCGAAGCAGGCGCCGCACAGCGAGGACGCGTAGGGGAGCGACGCGGTCTGGGCGTCGACGGGGTGGACGTTCACGCCGCGCAGCTGGGGCGTGAGGATCGCGCCGATCGGCCCCGGGTACGGCGAGCCGTAGGCGCGGCCGCCGGTCCGCTCGTACACAGGGCAGACGTTGAGGCAGGCCGAGCACTTGATGCATCGCAGCGCCTGCCGGCCGACCGGATCGACGAGCGTGTCGGTGCGCCCGTTGTCCAGCAGCACGAGGTGGAACGCCTGGGGCCCGTCGCCGGCCGTGACCCCCGTCCACATCGACGTGTACGGGTTCATCCGCTCGGCGGTGGAGGAGCGGGGGAGGAGCTGGAGGAACACCTCGAGGTCCTGCCAGCGGGGCACGAGCTTCTCGATCCCCATCACGGTGATCAGCGTCTCGGGCAGCGTCAGGCACATCCGGCCGTTGCCCTCGGACTCGACGACCATCACGGTCCCGGTCTCGGCGACGGCGAAGTTCGCGCCGGAGATCGCGACCTTCGCGCGCAGGAACTTCTCCCGCAGGTGGAGCCGGGCGGCCTCGGCGAGCGCGCGCGGCTCGTCGGTCAGGTCCGCGGGCGCCGGCCGGCCGGCGCGGGCCATCTCGCGCTCGAAGATCTCGCGGATCTCGCGCCGGTTACGGTGGATCGCCGGCACGAGGATGTGCGACGGCAGGTCGCCGCCGAGCTGCACGATGAGCTCGGCGAGGTCGGTCTCCCAGGCCGCGATCCCTTCCTTGGCCAGGGCCTCGTTGAGCTCGATCTCCTGGGTGACCATCGACTTGACCTTGATCACCTCGTCGGCGCCGGCCTCGCGGACCAGGCGGGCGACGATGGCGTTGGCCTCCGCCGCGTCGCGGGCCCAGTGGACGGTCCCGCCGGCGGCCGTGACGTTCGCCTCGAGCCGCTCGAGCAGCGCGGGCAGGTCGCGGATGACCTCGTCCTTGATCGCCGCGCCGGCGAGGCGGAGCGCCTCCCAGTCGGCGCGCTCCTCGACGGCACGGGCGCGCTTGGTGCGGATCGTCTTCGTCGCCGCGGCCAGGTTCGTCCGCAGCTGCGCGTCGGCGAGGGCGGTCCGCGCGGCCTGCGGGAACGGCGGCGTGCCGGCGAAGGTGGGCGTCGGCGGCGGGTTGCCGCGGCCGGGGGCGGGTGCCGTCACGCCGCGCCCTCTGCGGCGAGGATCTCGGCCAGGTGCATGACCCGGACCGGTGACCCGGCCCGCGACAGCATGCCGCCGAGGTGCATCAGGCACGAGGTGTCCGCCGCGGTCAGCACGGACGCGCCGGTCGTGGCGACGGCCGCCAGCTTGTCCGAGCCCATCGCGAGCGAGGTGTCGGCGTTCTTGGCCGCGAACGTGCCACCGAAGCCGCAGCACTGGTCGGCGTCGGGGAGGTCGACCAGGGTCAGCCCGTCCACCGCCTGCAACAGCCGGCGCGGGCGGTCGCCGATGCCCAGCGCCCGGATCGAGTGGCACGTGGGGTGGAGCGTCACCGTCGCCGGGAACGCCGCGCCGACGTCGGTCACCCCGAGGACGTCGACCAGGAACTCCGTGAGCTCGAAGACCCGCGGCACGACCTCGCCGACCGCCGCCTCGAACGCCGGGTCGCCGGTGGACGCGGCGAGCGGCCCGTGCTGGTGGCGGACCATCCCGGCGCACGACGGCGACGGCGTGACGACGGCGTCGAAGCCGGCGAACACGTCCGCGAACCGCCGGACGAGCGGCACGCAGTCGGCGCGATAGCCGGTGTTGAAGTGCATCTGCCCGCAGCACGTCTGGCCCTCGGGGAACTCGACGTCCTGGCCCAGGCGCCGCAGCAGGCGGACGGTCGCCTGGCCGACCTGCGGGAACAGCATGTCGTTGAAGCACGTGATGAACAGCGCGACCTTCACGCGGAGATCATGCCCACCTTGCCGGCCGGCCGGGGCTCGTAGCGGCGGACCTCGGCGGAGCGGCGGACCACCGCCCGCAGGTCCTCGAGCCCGCCGGCGAGCAGGCCGTGGGCTCGCGCCTGGACGAGCAGGTTGCCGATGGCGGTGGCCTCGACCGGCCCGGCGACGACCGGCAGGCCGAGCGCATCGGCCGTCAGGCGGCACAGCAGGTCGTTGCGGCTGCCGCCCCCGACGAGATGGACGACGTCCACGTCGCGGCCCGGCGATCCTCGCCGCATCGCGGACCGTGGCGGCGAACGCCGCCGCCAGGCTGTCGAGGATCGCCCGCACGACGGCCGCCTCGTCGGCGAGGGGCGCGCCGCCGCCCGCGACCACGAGCGCCGAGATCCGGGCCGGCATGTCGCCCGGCGGCAGCAGCGACGGGTCGTTGGGGTCGAACGTCGGGCCGCCGGCCGGCCGCTCGGCCGCGGCGGCCAGCAGGGCCGGCAGCGAGGGCGGCGCGCCGGACCGCTCCCAGGTGCGGATCGACTCCTGGAGCAGCCACAGGCCCATGACGTTGCGCAGGAACCGGATCCGCCCGTCGACGCCCAGCTCGTTGGTGAAGTTGGCGGACCGGCTCGGCTCGTCGCGGATCGGCGCGTCGAGCTCGAGGCCCACGAGGCCCCAGGTGCCGCAGGCGATGTAGGCCGCTCGATCGCCCGTCATCGGCACGCCCACCACCGCCGACGCCGTGTCGTGCGACCCGACGTGGGACACGAGGACCCGGGACGCGAGCCCGGTCTCGGCCGCGACCGCCGCCCGCAACGGGCCCAGCGGCCCCCCGGGCTCGGACACCGGCCGGAGCAGCGACGCGGGCAGCCCGAGCTCGTCGACGAGCGCGATGTCCCAGGTGCGGCCCGCCGGGTCGAACAGCCCGGTCGTCGACGCGTTCGTCGCCTCCGCCTCGTTGACGCCGGACAGCCAGTAGCCGACGAGGTCCGGGATCATCGCCATCGACGAGGCCGCGCCCAGCCGCCCCGCCGCCGCGTCGGCCCGCAGCTGGTAGAGCGTGTTGAACGACAGGAACTGGGTGCCCGTGCGTGCGTACAGCCGATCCGCCGACACGGCGGCCTCGAGCTCGGCGGCCAGGCCCTCCGTCCGGCCGTCGCGGTAGTGGAACGGCAGCCCGACGAGGGCGCCGGTCGCGTCCAGCAGGCCGTAGTCGACGCCCCACGAATCGACGGCGACGCCGGCGAGGTCGCCCGACGAGGCGCCGGCCCGCCGCAGGCCGTCGAGGATCGAGCGGTACAGGCCCGACCACGTCCCAGTGCAGGCCGTCGGGCAGCGCGACCGGGTCGTTGGGGAAGCGATGGACCTCGTCGAGGGCCAGGGCGCCGTCCGCGACGCGCCCCACGATCACGCGCCCGCTCGACGCCCCGAGGTCGATCGCGGCGAGCGAGCCCCCGCTCACCGCAGGAACGCGGCCGCGACTCCCGCGTCGACCGGGATGTGGAGGCCCGTGGTCTGGGACAGGTCGCCGCCGGTCAGCGCGAACACAGCCGCCGCGACGTGCTCGGGCAGGACCTCGCGCTTGAGGATCGTGCGCTGGGCGTAGAACTCGCCCAGCTTGTCCTCGGGGACGCCGTACGTCCGCGCCCGGTCCGCCCCCCAGCCCTTGGCGAAGATCCCCGATCCGCGGACGACGCCGTCGGGGTTCACGCCGTTGACGCGGATCCCGAACGCGCCGAGCTCGGCCGCGAGCAGCCGGACCTGGTGCGCCTGGTCGGCCTTGGACGCGCCGTAGGCGATGTTGTTCGGCCCGGCGAAGAACGCGTTCTTGCTGACGATGTAGACGAGGTCGCCGCCCATGTCCTGGCCGATCATGATCCGCGCCGCCTCGCGCGACACGAGGAACGAGCCCCGCGCCATCACGTCGTGCTGCAGGTCCCAGTCGGCGAGGGTCGTCTCGAGGAGCGGCTTGGAGATCGACAGGCCGGCGTTGTTGACCACGAGGTCCACGCCGCCGAACGCGAGCACGGCGTCCCGGAAGGCGCCGACGACCTGGGCCTCGTCGGTGACGTCGACCGTCACCGCCACCGCCACGTCGGGTCCGCCCAGCTCGTCGGCGACGGCGGCCGCGCTCGCCCCGTCGATGTCCGCGACCACGACGCAGGCGCCCTCGGCCGCGAGCCGGTGCGCGATCGCCCGCCCGATGCCCGAGCCGGCGCCCGTCACCAGCGCCACCCGGGTGGCGAGCGGCCGGGGCTTCGGCCGGCGGGCGAGCTTCGCCTCCTCGAGCGCCCAGTACTCGATCCGGAACTTCTCGGCCTCGGGGATCGGCGCGTACGTCGACACGGCCTCGGCGCCGTGCATGACGTGGATCGCGTTGACGTAGAACTCGCCGGCCACCCGCGCGGTCTGCTTGTCCGCGCCGAAGCTGAACATGCCCACGCCCGGGACGAGGACGATCGAGGGGTCCGCGCCGCGCATCGGCGGGCTGTCGGGCTCCGCGTGCCGCGCGTAGTAGGCCGCGTAGTCGTCGCGGTACGCCGCGTGGAGCTCGCGCAGCCGCTCGGTCACGTCCTCGACGGACGCGCGTCGGCGGCAGGTCGAGCACCAGCGGCCGGATCTTGGTCCGCAGGAAGTGGTCGGGGCACGACGTCCCCAGCGCGGCGAGTCGCGGGTGCTCGCTGCGGGCCAGGAAGTCGAGCACGTCCGGGTCGTCGGTGTAGTGCCCGACCTGCGGGCGGTCGGTCGAGGCCAGCCCGCGCACGATCGGCAGCAGGGCGGCGGCGCGCTCCAGGCGCTCGGCCTCGGCCAGCGGCCCGAAGCCCTCGAGCAGCGGGCCGAACGGCTCGGCTCGCCCGCGCTCGGCGATGAACCGCGCCGCGGTGTCGATGATCTCGAGCGACCCCGCCTCGCACGTCGTCGCTGGTCTCGCCCCAGGCGGTGATCCCGTGGCCGCCGAGGATGCAGCCGATGGCCGCCGGGTTCGCCTCGCGGATCGCCGCGATGTCGAGGCCCAGCTGGAACCCCGGCCGGCGCCACGGCACCCAGGCCACGCGGTCGCCGAACGCCTCGCGCGTCAGGGCCTCGCCGTCGGCCGCCGTGGCCAGCGCGATCCCCGAGTCGGGATGGAGGTGGTCCACGTGGGCGGCGTCGACGAGCCCGTGCATCGCGGTGTCGATCGACGGCGCCGCGCCGCCCCGGCCGTGGAGGCAGTAGTCGAACGCGGCCACCATCTCGTCCTCGCGCTCGACGCCCGGATAGACGTCGACGAGCGCCCGCAGCCGGTCGAGCCGGAGCACCGCGAGGCCCGCGTCGGTGAGCGTGCCCAGGTCGCCGCCCGAGCCCTTGACCCACAGCAGGTCGACGAGGCCGCCGGTCACGGGATCGATGGCCGTCCCCTTGGCCGACGTGTTGCCGCCGGCGTAGTTGGTGTTGCGCGGGTCCGCGCCGAGGCGATGCGAGCGGTCGAGGAGCGCCTGGCTGGGCGAGGCGGCGTCGACGCTCATGCGCCCCAGCCGGCCTGGTTGCCGCCGACCCGTGCCTCGACGATCCGGTCGGCGTAGCCCGACCGCGCGTACGCCGCCATCGGGTCGGGGTCGAGGCCCATCCGCTCCCGCAGCCGGCCCAGCATCGGCCGGACGTCCGTGTTGTACGCGTCCATCAGCACGGCATTCGCGCCCAGCACGTCGCCGGATCGCTGGGCCGCCTCGAGCGCCGGCCGGTCGACCAGCAGCGCCTTGGCGGTCGCCTCCTGGACGTTCATCACGGAGCGGATCTGGCCCGGGATCTTGGGCTCGATGTTGTGGCACTGGTCGAGCATGAACGCGACGCCCGCCTCGGGCCGGAGGGCGTCGGCCTTCACGACCTCGTGCATGATCCGGAACAGCTGGAACGGGTCGGCCGCGCCGACCATGAGGTCGTCGTCGGCGTAGAACCGCGAGTTGAAGTCGAACGCCCCGAGCTTGCCGGCCCGCAGCAGCGACGGCGACGATGAACTCGATGTTGGTGCCGGGCGCGTGGTGGCCGGTGTCGACGACGACCAGGGCCTGCGACCCCAGCGCGACGCAGTGCCCGAGGGCCGTGCCCCAGTCGGGGACGTCGGTCGTGTAGAACGACGGCTCGAACAGCTTGTACTCGAGCACCATCCGCTGGCCGTCGCCCAGCCGCGCGTAGACGGTCTGCAGCGCCTCGGCCAGCCGGTCCTGGCGGTCGCGGATGTCGTCCTGGCCCGGGTAGTTCGTCCCGTCCGCGAACCACAGCTTGAGGTCGCGCGAGCCGGTGGCGTCCATGATGTCGACGCACTCGAGCAGGTGGTCGATCGCCTTCTGCCGGACGCGCGGGTCCGGGTGGCAGACGCTGCCCAGCATGTAGTCGTCGTCCTGGAACGTGTTCGAGTTGATCGTCCCGAGCGCGACGCCGCAGTCCTTGGCGTGGCGGCCGAGGTCCGCGTAGTCGTCGACCTTGTCCCACGGGATGTGGAGCGCCACCGTCGGCGCGACGCCGGTGTACCGGTGGACCTCGGCGGCGTCCGCGACCTTCTCGTACGGGTCGCGCGGGACGCCCTTCTGGGCGAAGACCTTGAACCGGGTCCCGGAGTTGCCGAACGCCCAGGACGGCAGCTCGATGCGGTGCCCGGCCAGTGCGTCGAGGATCGTCGACTCGCTCGTCACGTAGCGCCTCCGTCGCCCGTCGCCGGCGATCCAGCGGGCCGCCGCGACGATGGTAGGGGCTGTCGATGCTCGGTTTTCGACCGGACCGGCGACGACGTCGGAGGAGCTGACGTCGTCGCCGGAGGGCCCGGCCGATGTGTTTGACCCGGTTGGGAACGGGTGCCATCGCGAAGCCTGCCACAACTTTCGTTTGATTTCAATCTGGTTTCTTGACATTGCGGATCGCTTCGGGACAAGATGCGTCGAAACCGACCCGAAACCCCGGCGTCCCCGTTTCCCGGGTCCCAGTGGAGACCTCGTGTGACCGTCCCGACCGGCGCCGCGCCCGGCGATGTCTTCGCGCGTGAGCGCCAGGACGACATCGCCCGCCTCGTCACCGAGCAGGGCCGCGTCCGCGTCCGGGACCTGGCCACGCGGTTCGCGGTGTCCACCGTCACGATCCGCAAGGACCTCGCGACGCTCGAGCAGGAGGGGCGCCTGCTGCGGACCCACGGCGGCGCCATCGTCGCGGACCGCGACCGCCCGGAGCCCGCGTTCGACCTCCGCGAGCGGCTCCAGCAGGACGAGAAGTCGCGCATCGGCGCGGCGGCGGCGGCGCTCGTCCACGACGGCGACTCGATCGTCATGGACGCCAGCACCACCGGCCTCGCGGTGGCACGCCGGATCCGGCAGCGCGGCGGCTGGAGCCAGCTGACGGTGATCACCAACGGCCTCCGGATCGCCACCGAGCTCGCGGGCTCGGACGGCATCTCCGTGCTGATGACCGGCGGCCGGGTGCGCTGGGAGGCGATGTCCGTGGTCGGCCACCTCGGCGACGGCCTGTTCGACCGGATCAACGTCCAGACCGCCTTCGTCGGCGCCGCCGGCTTCGCCCTCGAACCCGGGCTGTCCGATGCCACCGACGAGGAGGCGCAGATCAAGCGGTCGATGGTGACGGCCGCCCGGCGGGTGATCGCGATCGTCGACCACACCAAGTGGCACCGCGTCGCGTTCGCGACGTTCTGCCGGACCGACGACATCGACGCCGTCCTCACAGACGACGGGGCCCCCGACGACATGGTCCGCGACCTCCGCGCACGCGGCATCGAGGTCACGCTGATCCCGCCCGGTCCCGCCGCATGACGGCGGTCCGTCGAGGTCGCGGCAGGCCCCGTCGTCCGCGCCTCGCTGTCCGGCGTGTCCAAGTCGTTCGCGGCGACGCAGGCCCTGACCGACGTGTCGCTCGACCTGCGGGCCGGCGAGGTCCACGCGCTGGTCGGCGAGAACGGCGCGGGCAAGAGCACCCTGGTCAAGATCCTGGCCGGCGTCCACCAGCCGGACACGGGGACGATCCGCGTCAACGGCGAGCCGACGGTGATCGCCGGCCCGGCCCAGGCCCGGGCGCTCGGGATCGCGGTGGTGCACCAGGAGCCGCGACTGTTCCCGGACCTCAGCGTGGCCGAGAACGTGTACATCGGCCATGCCCCGGCAGGCCCCCTGCGGACCGTCGACTGGGGCGAGATGCGCAGCCAGGCCAAGGCGCTGTTCCGGCAGCTGGACGTCCGGTTCGACGTCCAGGCGCCCGTCCGCGGGCTGTCGATGGCGGATCAGCAGCTGATCGAGATCGCGAAGGCGCTCTCGGTCGACGCCGGGCTGCTCATCCTCGACGAGCCCACCGCGTCACTGTCGGCGCACGAGGTCGAGCGGCTGTTCACGATCGTCCGCGGCCTGCGGGACCGCGGCGTCGCCGTCTTGTTCGTCAGCCATCGCCTGGACGAGGTCTTCGAGCTGTGCGATCGCGCGACCGTGCTCCGCGACGGCAAGCACGTCGTCACCGCGCCGACCTCGGAGATGACGACCGCGGATCTCGTGCGCCACATGGTGGGCCGGGCGGTCTCGCTGTTTCCGAAGGTCGAGTCCCCGATCGGTGACGTGCTGCTCGAGGTCGAAGGTCTCGCCCGCGGCGACACGTTCCGGGACGTCTCGTTCGCCGTCCGTGCGGGCGAGATCCTCGGATTGGCCGGCCTCATCGGCGCGGGGCGCACGGAGATCGCCCGAGTCCTGTTCGGCATCGATCACGCGGATGCCGGCGAGATCCGCCTCGCGGGCTCGCCTGTCAGCTTCGCGAGCCCGTCCCAGGCGCTTGCCGCGGGCATCGCCTACGTGCCCGAGGATCGTCATCAGGACGGGCTCGTGCTCGACTTCTCGATCGCGTCGAACGTGAGCCTGCCGATCCTCGGGAGGCTGTTTCCCCGGTTGTTCATCCAGCGATCGCGCGAGCGCGCGCTCGGCGCGCGGTACGTGGACCAGCTGCGGATCCGGGCGACCGGCGTGGACCAGCTCGTCGGCGCCCTGTCCGGCGGCAACCAGCAGAAGGTCGTCCTCGCGAAGTGGCTGGCGACGGAACCACGCGTGCTCATCCTCGACGAGCCGACCCGCGGCATCGATATCGGCGCCAAGGTGGAGGTTCACCGGATCGTCTCCGAGCTCGCCGCCTCGGGGCTGGCGATCATCCTCATCTCGAGCGACCTGCCAGAGGTCCTCGCGATGTCGGACCGGATCCTGGTGCTGCACGAGGGCGCGATCCAGGCGGAGATCGCCCGGGACGACGCGACGGAAGAGGCCGTGATGTTCGCCGCGACGGGGCAGGGCGACGGCGAGGTCGTCGCCCGTGTCTGAGGCCGCCACGGCTGCGCAGGTCCCGACCGCCGGGACGATGTCGCGCATCCTGTCGACCGCCGCCCGTCAGCGCGAGCTGAGCCTGCTGCTCATCCTGCTCGCGATGGGCGTGCTCGTCGCGACCCAGGCGCCCCAGGTCCTGTCCGCCTCGAACCTGACGGACGTCTCGGTCCTGGCCGCGATCATCGCGATCGCGGCGGTCGGCGAGGCCATGGTCGTGATCACGCGCAACGTCGACCTCTCGGTCGAGGCGGTGATCGGCCTCGTCGCGTTCGTCGTCGCCGACATCCTGGGGAGCGGCGCCCTCCCGACCCCTGCCGCGATGCTGGTCGGGATCGGCCTCGGCCTGGTGCTCGGGATGATGAACGGGTTCATCGTCGCGGTGCTGCGTGTCCCTTCGATCGTGGCGACGCTGGGCACCCTGAGCATCTATCGGGGCATCGACTTCCTGCTCGCCGGCGGGAAGCAGGTCACGCTCACGTCGCTGCCGGCCGGGTACACGGAGATCGCCCGCTCGACGTTCGCGGGTATCCCGGTCTTCGTGCTGGTCGCCGTCGCGATCGTCGTGGCGTTCGGGATCCTGCTTCGCGTGACCCGGTTCGGGCGATCGGTCTACGCCGTCGGCAGCAACCCGGAGGCGGCCGGGATCCTGGGCATCAGCACGCGCACGGTCACGTTCGTCGTGTTCTCCCTGTGCGGCCTCCTGGGCGGGGTCGCCGGCGTGATGTGGGGGATCCTGTTCGGGACGATCAACGCGACGGCGGCGTCGGGGGTGACCCTGCAGGTGATCGCGGCGGTCGTGGTGGGCGGCGTCAACATCTTCGGCGGCTCGGGCACCGTCTTCGGGGCAGCCCTCGGCGCGCTGTTCCTGGGCTTCGTGTCCAATGCGCTGATCCTGCTTCGCCTCTCGCAGTTCTGGCTGCAGGCGATCTACGGCATCGTCATCCTCGTCGCGGTCGCGCTCGATGCCGTCCTGCTGCGGCGGTTCCAGCGAACGGCTGCCGGACGGCGACCGCGATGAACGGGGGTCGTCGCGGCGTGATCGCCTCGCTCGCCCGCTGGGAGACGCTGCTCGCGATCGTGCTCATCCTGCTGATCGGGATCGGTGCTTCGCTGTCCCCGGTCTTCCTGACCCCGCGGAACTTCGCCAACCTGATCGCGGCGGTCATCGAGGTCGCGATCATGTCGCTCCCGATGGCCCTGATCATCATCTCGGGCGAGATCGACCTGTCGGTCGAATCGATGGTCGGCCTGTCCGCCGCGGTCCTCGGAACCCTGTATGCCGCGGGCGTCCCGATCGAGCTCGTCATCCCCATCGTGCTCGTGGTGGGTGCGCTCGGCGGCCTGCTCAACGGCGTGCTCGTCACCCGGATGGGCCTCCCCTCGCTGGTGGTCACGGTCGGGACCCTGGCCCTGTACCGCGGCCTCGCCCTGGTCGTCCTCGGGTCGCGCGGCGTCAGCGCCTTCCCCGACTGGTTCACGACCTTCGGGTTCGGGACGACGCCGGGGATCCCCATCCCGTGGCCGTTCATCCTGTACCTGGCCCTGGCCGTCGTGCTCGGCGGACTGCTCCACCGGACCTGGGTGGGGCGCCAGATCTATGCCATCGGCAAGAATTCGTCGGCCTCTCGCTACTCCGGCGTCCAGGTCGCCCGCATCAAGCTGGCCCTGTTCGTCCTGTCCGGAACCGTCGCCGCCCTTGCCGGGATCATCCTGACCGCGCGGCAGGCCAGCGCACGCGCCGACGTCGGCACGGGCCTGACGCTCGTCGTCGTCACGATCGTGCTCCTCGGGGGCATCGACATCTTCGGCGGGCGCGGGACGATCGTTGGCGTCGTCCTCGCCTTCTTCACCCTCGCGGTGCTGGGCAACGCCCTCCGCCTGGCCAACGTGTCATCCGACATCCAGAGCATCGTCATCGGCGTGCTGCTGATCGTGTCGGTTCTCATTCCCACTTTTGCTCGCCGGGTCAACGAGGCTATCGACCGAACTCAGAGAGGCCGGCGCACGCCGGCCGGATCGGTTGGGCCTGGTGAGGTCATCGGTACATGACCAGAGGAGGAACTGCATTGTTCTCGCAACGAACCGGGCGGCTCGCCGCCCTCCTGGGCGCATCCGCGATGGTGTTCGCGGCATGTGGCAGCACAGGGTCGACCGCCGCCCCGACCGCCGCCGCCCCGTCGGCTGCGGCTCCCTCGGCGGCGGCCCCGTCGGTCGCGGCCCCGTCGGTCGCCGCGTCGTCCAGTGCTGCCGCAGGCGGCGGCACCGCCGTGACGTTCATCCCCAAGCAGATCAACAACCCGTACTTCGACGCCGCGAAGGACGGCGCCGACAAGGCCGCCGCTGCGCTCGGCGGCTCGGTCACCCAGGTGGGACCGAGCAGCGCGGCAGAGGCGCAGGCCACCTTCATCCAGGACGCCACGACGAAGGGCGTGAAGGCGATCGCGATCTCGGCCAACGACCCGGACGCCGTCGCTCCCGCGCTCAAGGCGGCCATGGCGGCCGGCATCAAGGTCGTCGGGTACGACTCCAGCCCGGCTGCCGGCGCGTACGACGTGTTCGTCAACCAGACGGACTTCAGCCTCATCGGCAAGGCCATGGCCGACTGGGCCTGCGACCTCGCGCCCAGCTGCACCGGTGAGATCGCCGTCCTGTCCGCGACCGCCACGGCCCCGAACCAGAACAGCTGGATCGACAACATGAAGACCGTGATGGCCGGCGACGCGAAGTACGCGGGCCTGAAGCTCGTCGACACCGTCTACGGCGATGACGACCCGCAGAAGAGCACGACGCAGGCCCAGGGCCTGCTGCAGGCGCACCCGGACCTCAAGGTCATCGTCGCCCCGACCACGGTCGGCATCCTGGCCGCGGCCCAGGTCGTCAGCCAGGCCGGCAAGTCGAACGACGTCAAGGTCACCGGCCTCGGCTTCCCGCGCCAGATGGCGGCCTTCGTCAAGGACGGCACCTCGCCCGAGTTCGGACTCTGGAGCGTGCCCGACCTCGGCTATCTCGCCTACAGCGTCGCCGACCAGCTGGTGAAGGGCACCATCACCGGCGCCGCCGGCGAGCAGGTCACCGTCCCGACCCTGAACGGTGGTCAGCCGTACACGATCGACGCCAACAAGACGATCATCCTGGGCCCGCCGCTCACGTTCGACAAGGACAACATCGACGCCCAGAACTGGGGCCCGTAGCCTCTCGTCGCTGACCC
>CAWHIA010000028.1:0-43623 GCA_963829155.1 uncultured Chloroflexia bacterium
ACCAACCCAACCCCTGACAGAGGCCCCGGGCCGGCGGCAGCCGCCCGGGGCTCCGGGCCCGGAGCCGCAATGGAGCGAATCGGATTTCGGATGCGCCTCCGGCCCGGTCAGGAAGCCGAGTACCGGCGCCGCCACGCGGACGTCTGGCCGGAGCTGCTAGCGGACCTCAAGGCTGCAGGCGCGGCAAACTATTCGATCTTCCTCGACGGCGAGGACCTGTTCGGCTACCTCGAGGTCGAGCGACTTCGCGGCGTTCCGGACAACAATGGCGGCCAGCGAGGCGAACGCCCGATGGCAGCCCGAGATGGAAGCGCTGATCGACCCGCTCACCGATCCGGCGAGCGGGTTCCACCGTCGAATGGCCGAGGTGTTCCACCTCGACTAGCGCGACGGCTATCGCAGCGGCACGGCCGGGAGGACTTCCCGTGATCGATCACGAGCACGCGAGTCGCTACACCGCCGACATGTTCATCGCCCCGGGCTCGGTGGTGGGCTTCTTCCCCGCGTACCACCATTTCGCGATCCCGTGGCACGACCACGACTTCTACGAGCTCGGGATCGTCGAGTCCGGGTCAGGGCTGCACGTCGGCCCGGGCGGCAGCGAGCCGTTCCGGCGCGGCACCGTCGTCCTGGTCCCGCCCGGCGCCGGGCACGAGTACCGCAGCTGCGTCGAGATGCGGGTCCTCAACTGCTTCTTCCGGGCGGAGCTGGACGAGCTCGAGCTCGCCTGGGCGTTCCGGGACCCGGGGCTGCGCCGGCTGTTCAACCCGACGGGCGTCACCGTCCCCAAGGGCGATCGTCCGGTCGTCGTGCGCCAGCTCGACGAGCTCGAGCTGTGCCGGATGCTCGAGGCCCTGGAGGCCATCCGCGCGCTGCCGCCCGAACGTCGCACCCGGCCCGCGGAGCTGGTGCGGCTGCTGGTCGCCCTGGACTGCCTGGCGGCCGGCGACGCGACCGGGCCCGCGCCGGTGCACGAGCGACCGGCGACCTCGCAGCTCGTCGCGCAGGCGTGCGAGCTCCTGGAGCACGACCTCACCCATCCCTGGACGCTGGCCGAGCTCAGCGCCCGACTGTACGTCGGCCCGTTCCACCTCGCCCGCCAGTTCGTCCGATCCGTCGGCATGCCGCCGATGCACTACCTCGCGCGCTGGCGCGCCCAGCGCGCCGCCGGGCGATTGGTGTCGACCGATCAGTCCGTCGCGGCCGTCGGTGCGGCCGTCGGCTGGCCGGATCCGTCGCAGTTCTCGCGGCGCTTCCGGGCAGAGTTCGGCGTGAGCCCGCGCGCGTACGGCAGCACGTGGCCGGTCGTGGCCGGGTGGCGGCGAGCGCGGCCCGGAGGTGACGGCCCGCGTCTCCTGACGGAGGGCAATTTCGCGCAAGAACACGTCAATCCGCGACAAGCCGCATCCCCGCCGAACGCACATCGTGGCTGGCAGCCGGGACGACAGCAGACCCCCGGCTTGGCGCACCTCGGGCATCCGACGGGCGCCGATGCAGGAGGAGAATCATGGCCACGACAGCCACCCGCCTGGGTGCGCTCGGCATGCTCACGGCGCTCGTGGTCGGGGCGTGCTCGGGCGGCTTCGGCGGCGCGTCCGCGACCCCCGCGGCGAGCTCCGCCGCTGCGACCCCGCCCGCGGCAAGCCAGCCAGCCACACCGGAGCCGAGCGCGAGCGAGGCGGCGGCGCCCGTAAAGCTCACCTACTACGTCGACGACAACAACGTCACGGCGGCGCGGCTCAAGGGCCTGATCGACGCCTACACCGCGCTCCACCCGAACGTCACGATCGAGATCGAGACGCACCCCGGCGGCAGCGACGGCGACAACCTCGTCAAGACGCGCCTCGCGACCGGCGACATGCCGGACATGTTCTATTACAACTCGGGCTCGCTGCTGCAGGCCCTGAACCCGTCGGACACGCTCGTCGACCTCAAGGACGAGCCGTTCATCGCCAACCTCCAGGAGACGTACCTGCCGACGGTGTCCGCGAAGGGCGGCATCTACGGCGTCCCGACCGAGGGCACGCTCGGGGGCGGCATCCTCTACAACAAGAAGATCTACAGCGACCTCGGGCTTCAGGTGCCCAAGACCTGGGCCGAGTTCGCGGCCAACAGCGACAAGATCAAGCAGGACGGCAAGGCCGCGGCCGTCTGCGCGACCTACGGTGACACGTGGACCTCGCAGCTGTTCGTGCTGGCCGACTACTACAACGTGGAGAAGGCAGATCCGGGCTTCGCCGAGAAGTACACGGCCAACCAGGCCCACTACGCCGACACCCCGGCGGCCCAGGCGGGCTTCAAGCACCTCAAGGAGGCCTTCGACAAGGGCTGGTACCAGAAGGACTTCGGCGCGGACAAGTTCGACAAGGGCCAGGAGCTCCTGGCAACGGCGAAGTGCGCCCACTATCCGATGCTCACCTTCGCCGTCGGGACGATGGCCGAGAACTTCCCGGACACCATCGACGACATCGGGTTCTTCGGCCAGCCGGGCGACGACGCCGCGACCAACGGCGCCACGATCTGGATGCCGGCCGCGACCTACATCCCCAAGACCACCACCGGCGCCCAGCTGGACGCGGCCAAGGCGTTCGTGAACTTCATCGGCTCGGTCGAGGGCACCGAGGCGATGAGCGCCGGCGTCGCCCCTTCAGGCCCGTACGTGATCAAGGGTTCGACGCTGCCGGACACCGTCCCGGCGGCCATCAAGGACATCCAGCCCTACATTGACGGTGGCAACAACCTGCCGGCGCTGGAGTTCCTGTCTCCGGTGAAGGGTCCGTCGCTCGAGCAGATCACCGTGGCCACGGGGTCCGGGCTCACCGACCCGGAGGAAGCCGCCAAGCAGTACGACCAGGACGTCGCCAAGCAGGCCAAGCAGCTCGGGCTGCCGGGCTGGTAGACGTCCGCCCAGAGGGAGGAGCCGATTGAGCACGACGGGGGTCGAGCCGCAAGCGCCGGCCCCCGTCGCGACGCCCCGCCGACGAGCGAAGAGCGCGGCATCCCCGCGCTCGTCGTCGCCGCGCCACGTCGCCGGCTCGGCCTACCCACACTGGTTCTACCTGCCCGCCGGGATCATCTTCGGCCTCGTCTTCGTCGCCCCCACCGTTCTGTCCTTCTACTTCAGCCTGACCCGGTGGACGCTGTTCACGACCGAGTTCATCGGGCTGGACAACTTCGTCCAGTTCTTCAAGGAGCCATCGCTGACGAGCGGTGCCCGAAATACCATCGTGTACGCGGTCGTGACGAGCGGTCTCAAGGTCGTCATCGGGCTCCTCCTGGCGACCCTCCTCACCTCGCGCCTCCGCAGCCGCAACGTGCTCCGGTCGGCCATCTTCTTCCCGGTCCTGGTGAGCACCGTGGCGGTGGGCATCACGTTCGCCGTGCTGATGCATCCGTCGACCGGCCTGATCAACCGATCGCTCGAGGTCGTCGGGATCGATGGTCCGCAGTGGCTGTCCAACCCGAACCTCGCCCTGCTGTCGGTCGCCTTCGTCGACGTCTGGAAGGGCATCGGCATCGCCCTCGTCATCTTCATCGCCGGGATCCTGTCGATCCCGGAGGACTACTTCGATACGGCCCGGCTCGAGGGCGGCGCTTGGGTGCGCTTCCGACACGTGATCGTGCCGCTCAGCCGCAACGCGACGTTCACGGTGATCCTGCTCTCGTTCATCGGCGGGCTTCGGTCCTTCGACCTGATCTGGACGATGACGCACGGCGGCCCCGGGTTCGCCAGCGACGTCATCGCGTCGACGATCTACAAGCAGTACCAGGCCGGCTTCTACGGCCTCGCCACGGCCGGCAACGTGATCCTGTTCATCGCCGTGACAATCATCGTCTTTCCGATGATGCGGCTCTTCAACCGCCACGAGATCGAGCTGTGAGGGCGCTCCGGTCGCTCCGATCCTGGTGGCTCGACGTCGTCGCGTTGCTGGTCGTCGCGATCGTGTTCGTCGTGCCGTTCCTGTTCATCGTCATCACGGCTGGCAAGGAGCGGGCCGAGTCGGCAAAGCTCGAGTTCACCTGGCCCGCCAACTGGCGGCTGCTGGACAACCTGGCCGAGGTGATCGGCGCTCGCGACAACCTGATGGTCACCGCGATGCGCAACAGCCTGATCCTCACCGTGGCGTCGGTGACGTTGATCGTGTTCCTGTCCGCGATGGTCGGGTACGTCCTGCAGCGGCGCCGGGACCGGGTCGGCGCGCTCGTAACCGCGCTGATGCTCGCCGGCCTCGTGATCCCGCCGGCGATCGTCCCGACGATCTACGTGCTGCAGGCGGTGGGCCTGTTCAAGACCATCCCCGGCCTCGTGCTGGTCGAGGTCGCGTTCCTGATGCCGTTCTCGGTGCTCATCTTCCGGACCTTCGTGTCGGCCATCCCGCGCGAGCTCGACGAGGCCGCGATCATCGACGGCGCCTCGCCGACGACGCTATTCCTGCGCGTGATCCTGCCGCTGCTGCGGCCCGCGATCATCACGGTCATCGTCGTGACGTCGGTCGCCGTCTACAACGACTTCGTCAACCCGCTGTACTTCCTGCCGGGTACCGACAACGCGACGGTCCAGCTGACGCTGTTCAACTTCCAGAGCCAGTTCAACACGCGCTGGAACCTGCTGTTCGCCGACGTGCTGCTGATCACGATCCCGCCGCTCATCATGTTCATCTTCTTCCAGCGCCAGATCGTGTCCGGCATGACCGCCGGCGCGGTGAAGGGTCTGACGTCGCGTGACAACGCCCGCGGGCGCGGTCGCGGCGGCCATCGCCGTCCGCCTTCGATCGCCACTCGCGGCGGGTGTCTTCGCCGCGGGTGGCGACCCGCTCAAGCTGTCGTGGTCCGTGACCGGTGCCGGCGCTGCGACGACGCAGGTGGCGTACGAGATGGAGGCGGCACCGGAGCCCTCGTTCGATGGCGCCTGGACGACCGGCGCGGTGGCGTCGGCGGACCAGATCGCCGTGCGCGCGCCCGGGCCAGCCCTCGCCAGCCGCGAGGTCAGGTACGCTGCGCGCCCGGATCCAGACCGAGCTCGGCTGGTCGCCATGGTCGGACGCGCTCCGGGTCGAGGCGGGACTGCTCCAGCGGGGGGACTGGGTCGCCCGTCCGATCACGCTGCCCGACGACGCCGGGTCGATGCGGCAGGCGCCGCCGCCGCTGGTGCGGCGGTCGTTCACGCTCGACGCGTCGCCCGTCTCGGCCCGGTTGTACGTCACGGCGCTCGGGCTTCACCGGGTCACGCTCAACGGCAGGCCGGTCTCCGACGACCTGTTGGCGCCCGGCTGGACCGCGTACCGGCACCGCCTCCTGGCGGACACGTACGACGTCACCGCCCTGTTGCACCAGGGCGAGAACGTGATCGGCGCCGCGATCGGCGACGGCTGGTACCGCGGGCGGCTCGGCTACAAGCCCGGTGGCGATCGGTCCACCTACGGCCCCGAGGTCGCGGTCATCGCCCAGCTCGAGGTGCGCCTGGCCGACGGCTCGACGACGGTCGTCGCGACCGACGACACGTGGCGCGCGTCCACCGGCGAGATCCGATCGGCCGACCTGTACGACGGGTGTGCGATCGACCTTCGCGAGCGCCAGCCGGGCTGGGACGCGCCCGGCTTCGACGACGCAGGCTGGGCGCCGGCCCGGCTGCTCGAGATCGACGTTCCGCGAATCGAGCCGCGCCTCGCGCCGCCCGTGCGGGTCATCGGCGTGCGCCCGGCCACGCGGCTCGATCGCGGACCCGGCCGGACGCTGCTCGACAGCGGGCAGAACATCGCGGGCTATGTCCGTCTCACCGTTCGCGGTTCGCGGGGGACCGTCGTCACGGTCCGGCACGCGGAGGTCCTGGAGCCGGATGGGTCGCTCCACCTGCGCGCGCTGCGGAGCGCCCGGGCGACCGACACGTGGGTGCTCGCGGACGACGCCGTGACCGTGCTCGAGCCGGCCTTGACCTTCCACGGGTTCCAGTTCGCCGAGGTCGAGACGGACGCGGAGCTCCTCGATGCGGCGATCGTGGCGATCAGCAGTGACGCCCCTCAGCGCTCGACGTTCGAGTGCGGCGACAGCGCGCTGAACCGGCTGCACGAGAACGTCGCGTGGTCGCAGCGGGACAACTTCGTGTCCGTGCCCACGGATTGCCCGCAGCGCGACGAGCGCCTCGGCTGGACGGGCGACGCGCAGGCGTTCGTCGCGACGGGCTCCACGCTGCTCGACGCCGAGGCGTTCTGGCGGAGCTGGCTGCGGGACCTCGCGCTCGAGCAGGACCCGGTGCTGGGCGTGCCGAGCGTGGTCCCGGACGTGGTGCTCGAGGGGCCGCTGCGGTTCGGCCGCGCCGGCTGGGGTGACGCCGCGACCATCGTGCCGTGGGCCGTGTACGAGGCGTATGGCGATCCGGGGGTGATCGCAGACCAGTGGGTGAGCATGCGCAGCTGGGTCGAGTCGCTGGTCGCGCGGCGGGGCGACGACGACCTGCTGGGGTCCTCGCCGCAGTTCGGAGACTGGCTGGATCCCGACGCGCCGCCGGACAAGCCGTGGGAGGCCAAGGTCGATCCAGACCTCCTTGCCAACGCCTTCTTCGTGGAGAGCGCGCGGCTGACCGCGGCGGCGGCCCGACTGCTGGGTGACAAGGAATCGGGCGCCCGCTACGACGCGTTGGCCACGGAGGTCGCGGACCTGACGTGGCGGCGCTGGCGCGAAGAGGCGATCACGACGCAGACGGGCGCCGCAGCGGTGCTCAGGCTGGGAGTCGCCCCGCCCGATGAACGACCGCGTGTCGCGGCGGCCCTCGCCCGGCTGGTCCGCGAGGCCCGCGGCAGCGTGTCCACCGGGTTTCTCGGGACGCCGCTCGTGCTACCGGCGCTGTCCGACCAGGGGTACTTCGATGAGTCCTTCCTGATGCTGCTCCGCCGGCAGCCGCCCTCCTGGCTGTACCAGGTCGATCAGGGCGCGACGACCGTCTGGGAGCGCTGGGACGCGATCCTGCCCGACGGCTCGATCCACCCTGGGACCATGAGCCCGCTGCCCGGCGACGATGGCGGCCAGGACGGGCACATGCTCTCGTTCAACCACTATGCCTACGGGGCCGTGATCGACTGGGTGTACCGGCACGTCGCCGGCCTGTCGCCCACCCTCGACGCCCCGGGCTACCGCGAGGTCGTCGTGGCCCCGAAGCCGTCCCGCTCGATCGGGTGGGCGCGCGCGACGATCGAGTCGGGATTCGGGGCGATCCGCATCGACTGGAAGCTCGAGGACGGGGATGGCCTGACGATCGAGGTCGAGATCCCGTTCGGCGTCCGAGGGCGGTTGCACGCGCCGGTGACGGAGCCCTCCGAGGTCCGGGTGGACGGGGCGATCCGCCACGTGGAGGCGATGCTGTCTCCCGGGACGGCACGCCATCCACGTGACGCACGCCCGGACGTCGCCGTAGCGCGTCGCCAGATCAGGCCCGTCCGATCCCGCGTCGGAGCCGCTCCGGTGACAGGAGCAGGCAGGTGGCCGCCAGCGCGGCGCCGACGAGCGCCAGCAGCCACAGGCTCGCCTCGAAGCTGCCAGTCACGTCGCGCGCCGCGCCGAGCAGGACCGGGCCGACCGACGACAGGACGTAGCCACCGAGCAGCATCAGCGCGGCTACCGATCCGACGCGGGCCGCGTCGTCGGCGACGTCGAGCGGCAGCGTGAGCACGAGCGGGAAGATCGTGCCGAGCGCGAGCCCCAGGATCGCCACCCATAGGTAGGCCGGCTCGGGGACCAGGGCGATGCCGACGAAGGCGGCCGTGCCCACGACGGAGGCCATGACGAGCTGCGGCCGTCGTGCGCCGAGCCGGTCGGCGACCAGCGGCACGCCAATGGTCGTGAGCAGACCGATGCCGTTGAACACCGCCACCAGGGCGCCGGCCGCGGCGATCGTCCAGCCGCGTTCGATGTAGACGTTGGGGATCCACGCCGAGACCCCGTAGAACTGCATCGACTGGAGGCCGAACACGAGCACCAGGATCCACGCCGTCCGCGACCGCCACGGCAGGCGGACCGCCGGCACGGGCGTCGCGGGCGCGTCGCCGCCGGGGCCGCGTGACAGCACGAGCCAGACAACGATGCACAGCAGGGACCCGATCGAGAGCGCGAGCAGCGACACGCGCCACTGGCCGTCGACGGCGAGCGGGATGGCGAGTGCCGCCGCGAGCGTCGACCCGGCGACGATCCCCGACGCGTAGGCGCCGGTGCCGAGCGCGGGCCGCATGGCGATCCGGCCGGCCACGATCATCGACGGGATGGCGCCGGCGACCCCGATGCCGACGCCGACCCCGAACGTGGCGAGCAGGATCAGGGCACGTTGGGCGCGACGCTGCGCAGCGGCTCCGAACCCGGCGATCAGCGCGATGCACGCCGCGAACGCCAGCCGCGGCCCGAGTCGCGAGGCCAGCCGCGGCCCGAACGGGGCGAACAGGCCCATGCACAGGACCGGGATGGTCGTCAGGAGCCCGGCCGGTGCCGCCGAGAGGCCGAGGTCGGCGCGGATCAGCGGCAGCAGCGGCCCGATGGAGAGGAGCTGCATGCGCAGCGCCAGCGACGCCACGAACAGCCCCACGACCACCGCGATGGGGACACGCGGCGCGGGGGACGACACGCCCCGGATGCTATCGGACGTCGAGTCGCCCGAGCCGCTCGTCGGTGGCCGGGTCGGCGACCCCGCCGAAGAACCGGTCGAGGACGTCCCTGAACACCGTCTCGTCTGGAGCCGCGCGATGGAACAGCGTCATCGACGAGCGCAGCTTCATGGCGTCGATCCCGCCGAAGATCGCTTCCGCCGAGCGGCCATCGGTCGCGAGCACGATCCCTGCGCACTCCCGCAGCCGAGGCCCGAGCACCGGGTGTTCGAGGTACGCGACGGCCTCACTCGAGCGACGCCGATCGCGTACCGCCGCGACATCTCGCTCATGCCGAGACCGGCGACCTGCGGGAACACGAACCACATCCAGTGGCCGGTCTTGCGGCCGGCCCGCAGCTCGGCCACGACGCTCGGGTACATGCCCTGCCTGGGCTGCGACGAAGCGCTCGAGGTCGTACGCCATGGCCCGATTGTCAGGCACACTCGGAGGCCATGAGCGTCGAGGTCGTCACCGCCCTGCTCCTGATCGCCGTCCCGATCGTGTTCAACGTCGCGTTCTTCGAGCTCGGGCGCGCATTCGACTACCCCGACATCCTCCGACGCGAGCCGGACGAGATCCTGCGCCGGTTCCATGCGGGCGGGACGGGCCTGCTGCTCCGCTGGCACCTGCTGATGCTCAGCGCGCTGGCGATGGTGCCGCTGGTGGCCCTGTTGTCCGTCGTCCTCGGCGCGACCCCCGCCCTGACCACCGTGACGATCGTCGTGGGCGTCGCGGCCGGGCTGGTGCAGGCGCTCGGCCTCCTGCGCTGGCCGTATGCCGTGCCCGAGCTCGCGCGGCGGTGGGTCGCGGCGGACGCGCCCGGCGTCGATCCCACCGAGGCCGACGCGACGCGCCGCTCGATCGAGGTGACGTTCGCCATCCTCCATCGCTACCTCGGCGTCGGCGTCGGCGAGCACCTGGGCTACCTGCTGACCGGCGCATGGACAATCCTCGTGGCGGCGTCGATCGTCACCACGGGCGCCATCCCGGCCTGGCTCGGCTGGATCGGCGCCCTGGTGGGGCTCGCGCTGATCGTCGGGTCGGCGGAGTTCGCCGGGCCCAACGAGCGCGACGGTTGGCGACTTGCCGGGATCGTCGTCCCGATCGCCTACGTCGCATGGTCGGTCTGGCTGATCGCGCTCGGGGTTTCGCTGCTCCTGTAGCGCGAGATAGCCCGGCGGAGCGCGCAGACTGGGCGGCGAGGAGGCTCGTCCCATGACCGAAGGGCACGCAGGGATCGTCATCGCCCGCCCGATGGCGGACGTGTTCGCGGTCCTGACCGACGCGGAGAAGACGCCCGCCTGGTCGGCGTCGGCGGTCGAAGAGCGATGGCTGACGCCGCCGCCGGTCGGCGTCGGCTCGCGGCGACTGGCGGTGACGCGCGGTATGGGCCGAACCTCGCAGAACGTCGCCGAGGTCACCGCCTACGAGCCGGGTCGAAGCTGGACGATGACCAGCGTGTCGGGGCCGCGGTTCGTCGCGACGGCCGACTTCGCGACGGTCGAGCAGGGCACGCGGGTTGACTTCACGTGGACCTTCGCGCTGACCGGCGCGCTGCGGCTCATCGAGCCCGTGTTCCTGCGGGTGTTCATGAGCCGGTTCGAGCAGGACCTTGCCCGCCTGAAGTCGATGATGGAGGGCGGAAGCCTGTAGGGCCCGCTTGCCCGGCGGCCGCCGTCCCGCGTCCGGTTGACCGCGCAACGGCCGCGGGCGACGCGTAGACTCCGGGCGATATCGAGTCGCTTTCCCGAGGAGCGTGCTCGTGACATCTCGCGGCCTGATCGTCCGGAACGCGCGGCTGCACCCCACCGCGGATTCGGATTCCCCGCTCCGGGACGTCCTGGTGGACGGCGACACGATCGGCTCGATCCGGCCGGCAGGCGAGCTCGCCGCGGACGGGCGCCCGGAGCTCGACGCCGATGGCCGCCTCCTGTCGCCGCCCCTCGTCGATCCCCACGTCCACATGGACGCCGTGCTGACCGTCGGCGAGCCGCGCCACAACGAGTCGGGCACGCTCATCGAGGGGATCCTCACCTGGGCCGACCGCAAGCCGCTCCTGACCCACGAGGACGTGAAGGCCCGCGCGCTCGAGGCCATCCGCTGGGAGGTCGCGCAGGGCACCGGGCTGATCCGCTCGCACGTGGACGTGTGCGACCCGAACCTCGTCGCGCTCAAGGCCCTGCTCGAGCTGCGCGAGGAGGTCCGCGACATCGTCGACCTGCGGCTGATCGCGTTCCCGCAGGACGGCATCCTCTCGTTCCCGAATGGCAAGGAGCTGATGCGCGAGGCGATGCGCCTCGGCTGCGACGTCATCGGCGGGATCCCGCACTACGAGTGGACGCGCGACGACGGCGTCGAGGAGGTCCACTTCCTGTTCGACCTCGCGAAGGAGACCGGCGCCCCCATCGACCTCCATTGCGACGAGACCGACGACGAGCAGAGCCGGTTCCTCGAGGTCGTCGCCGCCCGGGCGATGCGCGACGGCATGCAGGGCCGCGTCGTCGCCGGCCACACGACGGCCTTCGGCAGCTACAACGACGCCTACGCCTTCAAGCTGCTCCAGATCCTGAAGCGCGCCGGCGTCACGATCGTCGCCAACCCGCTCGACAACATCGTGCTCCAGGGCCGCTTCGACACCTACCCCAAGCGGCGCGGCATGACGCGCGTCAAGGAGCTCGACGCCGCCGGCGTGAACGTGGCCTGCGGCCACGACTCGATCATGGATCCCTGGTACCCGCTGGGGCGCGGCTCGATGCTCGACGCCCTCTCGATGCTCGTCCACGTCGCACAGATGACCGGCCGGAACGAGCTGTTCCGCGCCTGGGAGATGGTCACCACGAACCCGGCCCGTGCGGCCGAGGTGCCGTGGGGGGTGAAGGAGGGCCTGCCAGCGAACTTCGTGATCTTCGACAGCTCCGACGAGGCGGAGGCCATCCGGCTGCGGCCGGCGGCCCGCTGGGTCGTCCGGCTGGGGCGGGTCGTGGCCGAGACGGAGCCGGCCCGCAGCGTGGTCCATCGGATCGACGCGTCCGAGGCCGTGACGTTCACCAAGCCCGCCAGCGGAGCGTGATGGGGAGGGAGCGACACCCGTGATTGGGCCCGCGCAGCGGCGCGGACGATGTGGAAGGAGCTGAACAGCCCAGATGGCGACCGACACGATGCCCCTCGAGGGGATGCCCACCCACGAGGGCGACCTCTCGATCGAAGCCCACGGCATGGATCCGATCCCGGAGTCCGCCCGCTACGGGTCGGTGAGCCGGGTGTTCACGGTCTGGTTCACCCCCAACCTCGTCCCGGCGGCGTTCTTCATCGGGACCCTCGTGACGCTCGACTTCCTGAAGCTCGGGTTCGTCACCTCGGTCCTCGCGATCATCGTCGGCAACGTCGTCGGCTCGGCGTTCGTCGGGCTGCTCTCGACGATGGGGCCGAAGACCGGTATGGCGCAGCTGCCGGTGGCCCGCCTGCCGTTCGGCAAGTCGATCGTCCTGCCGGGCCTGCTCAACTGGTTCAGCACGATCGGCTGGGACGGCATCAACAGCCTGTTCGGCGCCCTCGCGATCACGCTGATCATCCCGGCGATCCCGTTCTGGCTCGCCCTGGTCGTGATCGTCCTGTGCCAGGGCACGCTGGGCATCTTCGGCTACGAGGCGATCCACCTGTTCGAGAAGTGGGCCGCGGTCGTGCTCGGGATCATGTTCGTGATCCTGACCATCGCGATCCTCGGCAAGGCCGACACCTCGCTGACCGACGGGTTCAGCGGCCTCGACCAGATCGGCGCGTTCATCGCGTACGTCGCGATCGTCGCCAGCTTCGTGCTGGCCTGGTCGCTGTACGCATCCGACTACTCGCGCTACCTGCCGTCCGACTCGTCCCCGTCGAAGGTCTTCTGGTACACGCTGCTCGGGATGTCCCTGGCGTCCGGCTGGCTCGAGATCCTCGGGCTGCTGGTCGCCGGCCAGGCGACGGGCGGGGAGTCGAGCGACACGATCTTCCAGGTGCTCGGCGGCTCCGGGAACATCATCGCGCTCCTCGCGATGGTCGCGATCGCGGTCGGGACCGTCGCCGTCAACGCGATGAACGACTACACGGGCTCGCTGTCCCTGCAGGCCGCCGGCTTCCGGATCAAGCGGGTCTACTCGGCGGTGATCGTCGCGGTGCTCGGCTTCCTGTTCACGCTCTACCTCAACGCCCAGGCCGAGTTCGCGACCAGCTTCGTCAACTTCCTGCTGTTCATCAGCTACTGGATTGCGCCGTTCGTCGGCGTCGTCCTCGCGGATTGGTGGCTGCGAAAGCGGCATGCCGATGTCAGCCACCTGAGCGATTTCGGAGGGCTGCAGTCGGGGGTCGTTGGGATCGCGGCGCTGATCATCGGGTTTCTGATCGGGATCCCGTTCCAGAACGCGTCGCTCGGCTACGACCTCGGCGGCCCGTTCAACTACGTCACCGTGAACTACCTCCACGGCGCGGACATCGCCTACTACGTGGGCGGGATCGTGGCCGCGGTCATCTACATCATCTTCGCGAGGAAGTCGGTCCAGGCCCAGGCCTGAGGACTCGCCGTCCATCGCCGCTTCACCGCCCCGGCCGCCGGTCGGGGCGGGCCCATGCCCGGGGCCCACGATCGTCCATCGGGTTCCCTCGTGCATGGCACGCACGGATCCGTGTCCCCGCAGCATGTTCCGTGCGTGCCACGCACCACGACGACATTGGATCGGCGGGACCTGGCCCAATTCGGACCAGATCTGTGCGTGGCGCGCACGAGCTTGTCCTGCGCGACTGAGATTGGTGCGTCGCACGCACGAATCGATGGGCCGATCTACCCCGCCCTCGTTCAGCCGCCCGACGAGCGCGCGTCGTCGCCCCGCCCAAGTCGGCGGCACGCTCGACGCGCCAGACGCTAAGCCGGGACGATGGGCCGGCGGTGGACGACGGGCTCGAGCCCGAGCGACGCCGTGTGCGCGGCGATCTCCGCGGCGGTCGCGATCCATAGCCCGTCGATGGCCTTGGCCCGCGCGATGAGCCCCTCCAGCGCGGCGGCCCTCGATGCCCGGCCGGACACGAACGGGTGATTGGTGAGCATGAACAGCCCGCCGTCGGCGACGAGCGCCTCGAGCTCGAGCGTCCAGCGGCCGACGACCTCGTCCGGGCTCGCGATGACGCCCGGAGCCCGTGATCCCGGGCAGGTAGTTGTACGGCTCCCAGTCGTCGAGCGACCAGTGGCCGGGCAGCTCGACGATGGCCGGCGCGCCGGGCGCCTCCGACGTCGCCAGCAGGTACGGGTGGTCCGCGTCCATCAGCCCGGCGTCGTACGCGAACCCGTGCCTGGCGAGCAGCGGCAGCGTGTCGTGGGTCAGCTCCCACATCGGGCCGCGGTAGCCGGCGGGGCGCACGCCGAGCACCCGATCGAGCGCCTCGAGCCCGCGCACGAGCCGGCGCTCCTGCTCGTCGGCGCTGGCACCGTGCGCGCCCTCGTGCAGGTAGCCGTGGTGCCCGATCTCGTGGCCGGCGTCGCGGATCGCGCGCGCCGTGTCGGGCCACCGCTCGGCCGTGTAGCCGGGCACGAAGAACGTCGCCCGCACGCCCAGCCGGTCGAGCAGCCGCAGCAGCCGCGGCACGCCGGTCCGCGGCCCGTACGCCTGGTGGCTCATGACGTCGAGCCAGTCGGCGGCCTCGGGGTGCTCGAACAGGATCGGGCTCTCCGCGTCGAGGTCGAACGTGAAGCAGGCCGCCGCCCGCACGCCGTCCGGCCAGCGGAAGCCCGGCGGCATCGGCGCCCGCCAGGACTCTCGCTCGGTCACCGGCCGGCGCGGTGGAGCGCGACGAGCGAGAGCATCTCGTAGGCGAGGTTCGCCGCGAGGGTCGCGGTCTGGCCGGCCGGGTCGTAGGCCGGGATGACCTCCACGACGTCGAAGCCGACGAAGTCGATGCCGCGCAGCGCCCGCACGATCGCGAGCATCTCCCGCGCCGACGGCCCGCCGGCCTCGGGCGTGCCGGTGCCGGGGGCGTGCGCCGGGTCGACGACGTCGATGTCGAAGCTGATGAACGCCGGCCGGTCGCCCACGCGGTCGCGGATCCGCGCCGCGACGACGTCGGCGCCGAGCTCGAAGATCTGCTCGGTCGTCAGGTACTCGAGACCCAGCTCGTCGCGCAGCCCCGTCCAGTCCTCGGGCGCGTACAGCGACCCGCGCAGCCCGATCTCGATGCTGTGGGCGACGTCGACCAGGCCCTCTTCGATCGCGCGCCGCATCCACGTCCCGTGGTTGTACTTCTCGCCGAAGTAGCTGTCCCAGGCGTCGGTATGGGAGTCGAAGTCGATGACGGCGACCGGCCCGCGCGACCGCGTGGCGCGCAGGTGGGGGAGCGTGCACGCGTGGTCGCCGCCGATGAGCAGCGGGACGACGCCCGGCCTCGACGACGGGTGCGACCGCCGCCTCGATCGCCTCGTAGCTGCGTTCGGTGTAGCCCGGGACGATGGCGACGTCCCCGTAGTCGACGCACGACAGGATGTCGAACGGGCTGACGTCGAGGTTGGCGTTGTACGGCCGGAGCATCACGCTCGCGGCGCGAACGGCGTTGGGACCGAACCTGCCGCCGACGCGATAGGTCACGCCGGTGTCGAAGGGGACGCCGATGACCACGAGGTCGACGTCCTCGAGCGTCCGGACGTAGGGCAGCCGGGCAAAGGTCGACGGGCCCGTGAACCTCGGGCTCTGCAGCGAGTCTTCGGGGACGTACCGCGGCACGCCGCGAGTGTAGGCGTCGGCCGGCGAGGTGTCAGGTCGCCGGCGCGGTGCCCCCGCCCTCGGCGGCCGTCGCCGTCGCCTCGACCGTCGTCCGTTGCGTCCACGGGATGAACCAGCGGTCGAGGCCGATCCAGCCCGCGTTCCGCCAGGCGATCATGATCAATGCGCCGAGGATGATCAGGGCCGGGTTCTGTCCGAGGACCCCTGCGAGCACGAAGTTCCCGTTGAGGAACACGCCGCCGAACGCGGCGATCCCGGTCAGCAGCCCGACGAGGAGCCCGAGGCCCACGGCGAGCTCACCGAGCGCCACCAGCGTCGCGAACAGGCTGGCGTTCGGCTGGACGAAGTTCTGGAGGAACCACACGTACCAGCCCGGCGTGCCCTCGTTCGAGACGGCGCCTCCGACCAGCCCCTGGATCGGCGACCCGTCGCCGAACAGCCACTTGCCGCTCGTGACCTTGCCCCAGCCCGCCGGGATGAAGATGTACGCCATGTACAGGCGGATCACGAGCCACAGCCAGGCGGCGGTCGTGCTCGCGAACAGGAACCGCGCCCAGCGCGGCTCCCTGAACTGGTCCGGCGTCATCGGTGGATGGATCAGGCGGTCCAGCATGGTGGCCTCCCTGCGTCGGTCCGTCGACGACCAAATCCTAGACCCACCCGATGCGCGGGATCGGACTGACGCGCGCGGCTACGGCGCCGTCATGTAGACGAGCGTCCCGCCGTCGTCGGTGGTGAGCGTCAGCTGCTTGCTGGCGATCGCGTAGCTGGCCACCCGGTTGAGGCCGATGATGTACAGGTCGCTGAGCGAGTCTTCGCCGCACGCGACGAGCGACGAAGGTCCGATCTGCAGCGTCAGCGTGCCGTCGGATCCGGCGGTCCAGGTGCCCTTGAGCGTGTTGCAGTCGGCCAGCGCCGAGAACGTCCCGCCCGCCACGAACGCGATCGTGTACTTCGGCTGCTCGGCGGCCGGAACGTTGCCCTGGAACGGCGGGTTCGCGATCGTGAGCGACGTCAGCTGCCAGCTCGTGCCCGCGAGGTCTCCGCCGGGCGCCGGCGACGGGGTCGGCGTCGGCTTGGACGTCGGCGTCGGCGTCGGCGTCGGCGTGGGTGTCGGTGGTCGGGCTCGGTGTCGGCGAGGGCGTCGCGCTCGGCTTCGCGGTGGGCTTGCCGGTCGGCTTCTCGGTCGGCGGAGCCGTCGGCGTGGGCGACGGGGTGGGGGACGCCGTCGGGGTCGGCGACGGTGTGGGCGACGGCGTGGGGGAGGGTGTCGGGCTGGGCGTCGGGGTCGGGGAGGCCGTTGGCGTCGGCGATGGCGAGGCCGTGGGGGTCGGCGTCGGGGCGACGACGTTGCCCGCGGTGGCGGCAACGAACGTCATCGTCGCGCCGTCGTCGTTGGTGAGCGTGAGATCGCCGTTCGCGATGGCATACGTCGTCGCCGTCGTGATCGCGTGCGCGAACAGCGGCCCGTAGGAGTCGCCGGGGCAGGCGATGAGCGTCGACGCACCCGGCGCGATCGTGATCCCGTTGCTCCGGCCGGTCGTGTAGGTGCCCGCCATCGCGTTGCAGTCCGCGCGACCGGTGTACGTCCCATCGTCGTTGAACCTGATCGCGTAGTTCGGCTGCTCGGCGGCCGGGACCACGCCCTGGAACGTCGGGGTCTGCTCGGTGATGGCCGACAGCTGCCAGTTGACGTCGGTGAGGCCGCTGGGGCCGCGAGAGTTGCCCGAGACCAGCCACAGGCCGGCGACGACGAGTGCGACGACCGCGATGGCGCCGACGATGACCGGAGTGTTGTTGCGCATTCGACTCCTCGGGCCGGGGCCCCGATCGGCGCATGCGAGATCCCGCGCATGCCGAGTCGCCGCCCGGACAGGCGGGGATGCTAGGGCCGAGATGTCGCGCGAGCAAATCGCGGTCGACGCGTGTTGCGGCTGACGAGCGTTTCATGCGGTCGAGGTGATGCCCCAGGGGCGATGACGGGCCATAAGATGGTCAGGACAAGGGGATCGGGGTCACAGGAGGGAGCACGGGTGGACATCCAGAACGACGCGCGCCGCCTCGCCAGCATCGGGACGTTCTTCGTCATCCTCGGCTGGATCGCGGTCATCTACGCGGTGGTCGCCGGCATCCTGTGGTGGATCGACCTGGCGCAGCGGGCGGCCTTCAACATCTTCGAGGCCTTCGCGATCTCCGCCGCCGCCATCGGCATGCCGATCTTCGCCGCCTTCGTGCTGGCGGGCTTCGGCTACTTCCTGCGGCTGTTCGCGCTCTGGGTGGCGAGCCAGTCCCGGTAGCGGAAGTAACGAGCGAGGGGCCTCCGATGAAGACCCGACTGATCGCCGTCCTGGTCGTCGTGGCCGGATTGGTGGCCGCCTGCTCGAGTGGCGAGGGCACCGGCGGCCAGCTCGACGGGACCAAGTGGATCCTCCGGTCCTACCTGGTCGACTCGACCCTCACGCTCGTCCCCGATACCGAGTACGCCGACGCGGAGTTCGACGCCAGCCGGGTCTCCGGCTTCGGCGGCTGCAACCGCTACGACGCCCTGTACCGCACCGGAGGCCGGACGCTGTTCATCACGGACCCGGCCAGCACGCTGATGGCCTGCGTCGAGCCGTCGATGGACTTCGAGACCGCGTACCTCGCGCTGCTCGGCCAGAGTCGCTTCTTCACCGCCCGCGCCAACACGCTGACGATCTACGGGCCGGGCGGCGAGACCCTCCTCGTGTTCGACGCCGCGCCCGAGAACCCGCTCCTCGGCCGGTGGGTCGTCGACTCGTACTCGAACGCCCCGGGCTCGATCGTCGCCGTCCTGCCCGGCACGGAGCTCGACGTGGTGTTCGGGATCGGCAACGTGGCCGGGTTCGCCGGCTGCAACCAGTTCAGCGGCACCTATGGCACCAACGGCAACGTCGTCCGCATCGGCCAGCTGGCCACCACCCGCATCGCGTGCGCGGACGACGTCATGACGCAGGAGACGGCCTTCCTGGAGGCCTTGCAGGGCGCGGCCCTGATCGAGGCGCGGACGGCCGCCGTCACCCTGCAGGACCTCAACGGCTCCCCCAACGTGTTCCTCGTCCGCCCGCCCGAGGCCGTCGAGGGCTCCGCCCCGCCCGAGGCCTCCTCGACGCCCAAGCCCACGGAGAAGGCGACCGAGAAGCCGACGGAGAAGCCCACGGCGTCGCCGACCCCCAAGCCGACGCCCTCGCCGACGCCCGAAGCCCACCGCGACCCCGACGACGGCGCCGCCCCCGACGTTCGCGCCCGACGTCGCGACGTGCCCGCTCAACACGGCCGACGACGTCAAGGTCGCCAAGATCACGTACCCAGCGAGCTGGTCCACGGTGACGACCCCGGCGGACCTCAAGTGCCAGTACTTCGACCCGGCGCCGATCACGGTGCCGGCGGACCCGTCGACGCTCGTGACCGCGGTCATGGCGTCGTCGTCGGACACGACGTTCGCGGATGCCGTGGCCGCCGCGACGGACGCGAGCTCGTGGGACGTGACGGCCACCGAGGACCTCACGCTCAGCGGGCTCGACGCGACCGCCATCGCGGCGACCGCGACGGCCGACTCGGCCGGGATCCCCGTGGGGACCTCGCGCTACGCCTACTTCGTGAACGTCGGCTCGTCCGGCACGGTCACGATGTGGACGGTCGGGACGGTCGGGGAGGGCGAGTTCGCCAACGACTCGACCATCCTCAGCCTGATGGTCTCCCAGTCGAAGTTCATCGCCGGGCCGTAGGCAAGCGGGGGATGACCAGGGGCGGCGCCCACGCTCGAGGAGCTGCGCGACCAGGAGGCGCGGCTGGTCCTGCCGTCGCTGAGCGAGAACGACGCGATCGACATCGGGCTGCGCCTGCTCGCCGTGGCGACCGAGCGCGACCTGGTCGTGACGATCGAGGTCCGGCGCGCGTCCCGGGTGGTGTTCCGCGCCGCACGGACCGGCACCAACGCGCACAACGACATGTACGTGGCGGGGAAGGCACGAATCGTCGAGCGGTTCGGGCACTCGACGATGCTCGAGCGGCTCCGCCATGAGGCGAACGGCACGACGTTCGCCGAGGCCACGTCGCTGGCCTTCCCGGAGTACGCGCCGCACGGCGGCGGATTCCCGCTGGTGGTCGAGGGCACGGGTGTCGTCGGGGTGGCCATCGTCTCCGGCCTGCCCCAGGAGCAGGACCACGCGCTGATCGTCGAGGTCCTCGACGCGTACCTGGCCGACCGGCGTGGCTGAGCGGGCGCGACCGGCGGTGCCGGGCCGCACCGCAACCCGACCTCACCCGTCGCGTTACCCAACTGCCGGGTTGACGGCGTGCCGCCGATCCCGCACCCTCCGCAAAGCGATGAGCCGGTATCTCGACGTGTGCGTCTGTCCCTGTCCCTGTACTGCCGTGCAGGGCAGGCGGTGTATCTGAGCGCGGGGACCGATTAGAAGACCCGCGCTGACACCACCCCACCCCTGCAATCGCAGGGGTTTTTTGTTGCACTGATCCGAGGAGCGCAGCGTGTCCTTTCCCACCGACAACGAGACCATCCAGGGCATTCCCAGCATCGATGTCGACGCCCTCCGGGCGAACCTCGACGACCCCGGGCTTACCGTCATCGACGTCCGGCCCATCGCCGCCTACAACGGCTGGCGCCTGGGCGCCGAGACGCGCGGCGGTCACATCCCGGGCGCGCGGGCCTTCCCGATCGCCTGGCTCGACGCCCAGGAGTCGGCCGAGACGGCGCGCCTGCTCGCCGACAAGGGCGCGACGGCGGGACGGGCGATCGTCGTCTACGGACACGGGCGCGACGACGCCGGCCGGCTCGCCGCGCGGCTGATCGACGACGGACTCCCGGCGAGCGTCCTCGAGGGCGGGTTCGCGGCGTGGGCAGCCGACGAGGCCAACCCGGTGGACAAGCTCCGCTACCACGAGCGCCTGGTCCACGTGGGCTGGCTGAGCGACGTGCTCGCGGGACGGCCGGTCGAGGCCGAGCCGAGCGCCGACGCGCTCCTGTTCCACGTCAACTTCGGGGTCACCGAGGAGTACGCGGACGGGCACATCCCCGGCGCCCGCTATCTCGACACCAACTGGCTCGAGTCGCCGGCCGACTGGAACCGGCGGACGCCCGCCGAGCTCGACCACGCCCTGCGCTCGCTCGGGATCACCGCCGACACCACCGTCGTCGTCTACGGCCGGGACACCGAGGGCGACGCCAACGAGAAGTGGCCCGGACGACGGGCCGGCCAGATCGCGGCCACGCGCGCCGCGCTGATCCTGCGCTACGCCGGCGTGCGCGACGTGCGCCTGCTCGACGGCGGCTACGACTGGTGGGTCCGCGACGGCCATCCGGTCGAGACGACGCCCCGGCAGCCCGTGTCGGTGCCCGAGTTCGGGTCGTCGATCCCGGCGCACCCGGAGCTCATCGTCGACCTGCCGGAGGCGAAGGCGATCCTCGCCGACCGCGACGGCGCGGCGCTCGTCAGCGTCCGCACGTGGAAGGAGCACATCGGCAAGGTCAGCGGCTACAACTACATCCAGCCGGCCGGCCGGATCCGGGGCGACGTGTGGGGCAACTGCGGCACGGACGCGTACCACATGCAGCACTACCGGAACGTGGACAACACGATGCGGGCGTACCCCGAGATCGTCGCCAACTGGGCCGAGGCCGGGATCACCGACGACAAGTGGGTCGCGTTCTACTGCGGCACCGGGTGGCGCGCCAGCGAGACCTGGTTCTACGCCGACCTCCAGGGCTGGGAGCGGATCGCCGTGTACGACGGCGGCTGGCTCGAGTGGAGCTCGGACCCGGAGGGCAACCCGATCGACGTCGGCGACCCGACGGTGGCCGACGCGACCGTCGAGGCGGGGGTGGTCGCCGCCTGATCGACGGCGGCTCGCGGTGCGGGCGCGGGCCTGACGCGGACCGCGCCGCGCCCGCACACTGCACCTCTCTGGAGTGGAGAGGTGCCCGATGATCGATCTCCATGGCCGCGTCGTGCTGATCACCGGCGCGGGCGGCGCCATCGGTTCCGCGGCGGCGCGGACGCTCGCCGGCGCCGGCGCCACCGTGCTCGCCCAGGACGTGCGCGCCGAGCCGGTCCAGCGCGTGGTCGACGAGCTCGGCGCGTCGGCGCGCGCCTTCGTCTCCGATCTGTCCGACCCGGCCGCCGCGGCCCGCCTCTGGGACGACGCGCTGGCCGTCCATGGGCGGATCGACGTCCTCGTCAACAACGCGGGGATCTTTCCCGCCGCCGAGCTCGACGCGCCGCTCGAGGACTGGGTGCGGGTCTGGAACCGCTCGCTCGGCGTGAACCTCGTCGCGCCCGCGATCCTGTGCAAGGCGGCCGTGACCACGTTCGCCGGCCAGGACGGCGGCGGGATCATCGTCAACATGGCCAGCCGCGCCGCGTTCCGGGGCGAGGACCCCGCCTACTGGCACTACGCCGCCGCGAAGGCCGGCCTGGTGGCGATGACGCGCTCGATCGCGCGCAACAACGGACGCCAGGGCGTCACGGCGTTCGCCATCGCCCCCGGCTACGTCGACACGGCCTTCAACATGCCGGTCGAGGGCACCGTGGCGGCTGCCGCGCGCGACACGGGCCTGGGCGAGGTCGCCCAGCCGCAGGACGTCGCCAACGTGATCGCGTTCCTGGCCTCGGGCCTGGCCCGCCACGCGACCGGGACGACCATCGATATCAACGGCGCGAGCTACGTCCGCTGAGCCCGGGCGCGGTCGTATCCTCCCCGACCATGGAGGCCAGTCGGACGGTGCCTGACTCCGCGGCGCAGCCGCTGCTCGAGGCGCACGGGCTGTCCAAGTCGTTCAGGGGCCTCCGCGCCCTCGACGACTACGAGCTCCGCCTGGCGCCCGGCTCGATCCACGGGGTGATCGGGCCCAACGGGGCGGGCAAGACGACGCTGTTCCACCTCCTGTCGGGGTTCCTGCACCCGACCAGCGGCAGCATCGCGTTCGAAGGCCGGGACGTCACGAACTGGGCCGCGTACAAGGTCTCGCGCGTCGGGATCGGCCGGACGTTCCAGAACATCCGGCTGTTCGGCGATCTGTCGGTCCTCGACAACGTGAAGATCGCCGTCCAGCGGCACGTGCCCCGCTCGCTGCTCGGGACCGTCGTCTCGAGCCCCGGGTTCCGGCGCGGCGAGCGCGAGCTGGACGCGGAGGCGCTCGCCCTGCTGGAGCGGTTCGGGCTCGCCGGGCAGGCCGATCGCGCGGCCCGCAACCTCCCGTACGGCGACCAGCGGCGGCTCGAGATCGCCCGCGCCGTCGGCGCGAGGCCCAAGGTGCTCCTCCTCGACGAGCCCAACGCGGGCATGAACCCGATCGAGACCCAGGAGCTGCTGGGGCTGATCCGCCGGCTGCGCGAGGAGCTGGGGATCACGATCGTGCTCGTGGCCCACGACATCCCGCTGGTCATGAACCTGTGCGACCGGATCCAGGTCCTCAACTACGGGAAGCTGATCGCGGAGGGGGACCCGGCCGCGGTCCGGTCGAACCCGGACGTCATCGCCGCCTACCTCGGCAAGGCGCGCGATGCTTGAGCTCGACGACATCCACGTCCACTACGGCAACATCCGCGCCCTGCAGGGCGTGTCGCTGTCGGTCGCGGAGGGCGAGCTGGTCGCGCTGATCGGCTCCAACGGCGCGGGCAAGACGACGACCCTGCGCACGATCTCGGGCATCAACCGGGTCTCCGAGGGCGCGATCCGCTTCGAGGGCGCCGACATCACGCGCGCCGCCGCCGACCGCATCGTCTCGCTCGGCATCTCGCACTGCCCGGAGGGGCGCCGCATCTTCGGCAGCCTCACCGTGCGCGAGAACCTGCGGCTGGGCGCCGTGTCCCAGGCCGACAAGCGGGCGGCGGCCGAAGACCTCGAGATGGTGCTCGGGCTGTTCCCGCTGCTCGGCGAGCGGCTGGGGCAGGCCGGCGGCACCCTGTCGGGCGGCGAGCAGCAGATGCTCGCGATCGGGCGCGCCCTGATGAGCCGGCCGCGGCTGCTCCTGCTCGACGAGCCGTCGCTCGGCCTGGCGCCGCTGATGGTGGAGCGCATCTTCGAGACGATCGCCAGCCTCAAGGCGAGCGGACGGACGATCCTGCTGGTCGAGCAGAACGTCCACCACGCGCTGGACGTCGCCGATCGCGCCTACGTCCTCGAGACCGGCCGGGTGACGCTCGACGGCCCGGTCGACGTGCTGCGGCGGAACCCGAAGGTGGAGCAGTCGTACCTCGGCGTGGGCGGGGTCATCGCGTGAGCGACTACGCGATCCAGCAGATCGTCAACGCCCTGGCCGCGGGCAGCCTGTACGCGCTGATGGCCGTGGGGCTCGCGATGGTGTTCGGCATCCTGCGGCTGATCAACTTCGCGCACGGCGACGTGATGATGATCGCCGCCTACATCGCGGTCTTCTGCCTGGGCGCGGGACTGTCGCTCGAGGTGGCGATCCCGATCATGGTGTTCGGGACGGTCGGCGTCGGCCTGCTGATGGAGCGGATCGCCTACCGGCCGATCCGGGGCGCGCCCGACGTCGCGATGCTGCTGACGTCGTTCGCCGTGGGCCAGATCCTCCAGAACGGGACCCTGCTCACCACGCGCCTGGCGGGCCTGCCGACGCTGATCGCCTTCCCGAGCCCCGAGCAGCTGAGCGGCGTCATCTCGATCGGCACGATCCTCGATCCCCAAGGTGAACGTGGTCAGCTTCCTGTCCGGGATCATCCTGCTCGGGCTGCTGACGGTGTTCGTGACCCGGACGACGCTGGGGCTGTCGATGCGGGCGGCCGCCGAGGACCTCAACGCCGCGCGGCTGATGGGGATCAAGGTGAACCGGGTCGTCGCGACCGCGTTCGGGATCGGGGCCGGGCTGGCCTCCGTGGCCGGCTTCCTGTACGCCGTGCAGGCCGGGCAGATCAACCCGTACATGGGCTTCACGCCGGTCCTCAAGGCGTTCATCGCCGCGGTCATCGGCGGCTTCGGGAGCATCGCCGGGGCGGTGCTCGGCGGCTACGTGCTCGGCTTCCTCGAGGTCCTCGTCACGGCCCTCGCCGGGATCGGCGACCTGCTGCCGCCGGGCTCCGTGCCGCCCGAGGTCCGCGGGTTCCTGCAGACCTGGCTGCCGAGCTCGCTCGCCAGCTACCGCGACGCGGTCGTGTTCATCGTCCTGATCCTGGTCCTGCTCGTCCGGCCGCAGGGGATCCTCGGCAAGCGCGACCAGGGGGAGCTGCTGTGAGCGGGCGGCGCCGCGCGGCCGGCCCGCTGCTGGTGATCCTGCTGTCGTCGATCGCGCTGGCCATCCTCGACGCGAGCGGCCAGGCGTTCTGGCAGGGGTTCGCGATCAACCTCGGCGTGTTCATCATCCTGACGGTCAGCCTGAACCTGACCAGCGGCTTCACCGGCGTGTTCTCGCTGGGCCAGATCGGGTTCATGGCCCTGGGCGCCTACGCGTCCGCGATCCTCACGCTGCCGCTCCAGGAGAAGGCGTCGTACCTGCCCGACCTGCCGTCCTGGCTCGCCGGCGTGCACCTCGACCAGGTCGTCGGTCCCGTCCCGGCCGGGTTCCTGGCCGCGACGCTGATCGCGGCCGCGCTGGTCAGCGTGATCGCCTGGCTGGTCGGGCGGGTGCTGATGCGGCTGTCCGGCCACTTCGTCGCCGTCGCGACCCTCGGCTTCCTCGTGATCGTCCGGGTGCTGCTGTTCAACGCCGACGCCTACACGCGCGGGTCGCGGACGTTCTCGAACGTCACGCCGTACACGAACCTGTGGTGGACGGCGGCCTGGACGCTGCTCGTGGTCTACGTCGTGTGGCGCATCAAGCGCTCCTCGTACGGGCGCGAGATGTTCGCCCAGCGCGAGGACCGCGTCGCCGCGCAGGCGATCGGCATCCGGGTCATGGACCCGCGGCTGCTGGCGTTCGTGGTCGGGGCGTTCTTCTCGGCCGTCGCCGGGTCGCTGTACGCCCACTTCATCACGTCGTTCTCGCCGACGGTCTTCTACTTCGACCTGACGTTCCGGGTGATCACGATGCTGGTCATCGGCGGCATGGGCTCGGTGAGCGGCTCGATCCTCGGCGCGATCCTGATCGTCGGCCTGAGCGAGGCGTTGCGCCGGGTCGAGGACGCGACCCTGCTCTACGGGCTGTCCGCGATCGTGCTGGCCGTGATCTTCATCATCGTGATCACCGTCCGCCGGGACGGGCTGCTCGGCGATCGCGAGGTCCCGCTCGACCGGCTGTTCGACCCGTCGCTGTGGCGGCGCGGACGCGCGGGTCCGCCGCCCGCCGAGGCGCCGGCGCCGGCCTCCGATCAGAGCCCGTAGACCCGCTCCGAGTTGCGCCACAGGATCCGCTCGGCCCAGTCGAGCGCCGTCCGCTCGTCGATCGCGCCGTCGGCGACGTGCTCGTCGAGCACCCGCCCGAGCGCCCGCCGGCCAAGCCGCGCCCCGACCCAGTAGAGCTCGGGCACCAGCGAGGCGTCCGTGCTGAACAGGATCTTGCTGGCGGGCGCGAGGCCGAGCAGCTCGCGGGTGATCTGGGTCGCCTCGCCGGCCGCGAACAGGATCGCCTCGCCCATGTCGGCGTACACGTTGGGGAACATGGCGGCGAGGTAGGCGAGCGACCGGACGTACGGGTAGCCCGTGTGGAGCAGCACGATCGGGGCGGCCCGGAACAGGTCCGAGAACAGCACGCGCAGGGCGGCCGGATCGACCAGCGTGAGATCGAGGTCCGGGTCGCCGAGGCCCGTGTGGAACTGGATCGGGACCTCCTGGCGGGCGGCGGCCTCGACGGCGAGCACGACGAGGTGGTCGAGCAGCGGCTTCGACGCGATCCGGATGCGCCCGTCCCGTCGCGCGCGCTCGTGCACGTCGGCGAACGCTGCCTCGGCGTCCGGCTGCTCGACGAGCTCGACGTGGAGGCCGGTCCGGTAGGCGATCACCGACTTGAGCCCCACGATGCCGCGCGCCCGGAGGTCCTCGAGCTCGGCGCGGTAGGCGTCGATGAACGCGTCGAAGTCCGCCGACTCCAGGATCAGGCGCTCGATCATCGGCTCGAGGCGCAGGATCTCCTCGATCCGGCACGGGGCCAGGAGCCGCAGCTCGTCGAGCGAGTAGGTGGTGTCGCCGCCGTACCCCGTGTCGATGAGCCAGGTCTTGAAGTTGGCGCGCTCGACGATCTCGCGGACCAGCGGCCCGAGACCCCGCGCCAGCCGCGCGGCGTGCACGGCGTCGGGCGTCGGCTCGCAGTCCAGCAGCCCGGCGAGCTCGCGGATCGTCCAGTGGTACAGCAGCGTGTGCGGGACGTCGTCCCGCGCGACCTCCGGGAAGTACGTCTCGGTCAGGTGGATCCGGAACGCGTCGTCGTCGGCCGGCTGCACCCGCAGCAGCGAGTGGCAGTGGTTGTCGACGATCGGGATCGCGGCGAGGTCGAGGGGCATGGCGACCGGGCCGGTCAGTACGTGAAGAAGTGGTGCTCGAGCTCGTACGCGTCGTCCTGCTCGGCGTACGCGGCGGCCTCGGCACGCCGCACCTTGAGGTACTCGGTCGCCAGGGGCGCGCCCAGGGCGCTCGTCAGCACCTCGTCCTTCTCGAGCTCGTCGAGGGCCTCGCTCGCCGTCTCCGGGAAGCGGCGGATCCCGCGCCTGGCCCGCTCGTCGTCGGTCAGGTTGCCCGGGTCGACGTCGACGGGCTCGCCCGGGTCCAGCTCGCGCGCGATGCCGTCGAGGGCCGCGGCCATCACGCCGCCGAGCGAGATGTAGGGGTTGGCGCTCGCGTCGCTGGCCTTCAGCTCGAGGTTCGCCGAGCCCGCCTCGTCGTCCCAGTAGCGGGTCGGGACGCGGACCGCCGCCTCGCGGTTCTCGAGGCCCCAGGCGGTGTACGCCGAGCTCCAGTAGTGGGGCTGCAGGCGGCGGAACGAGTTGGCGCTCGGCGTCGTGAGCCCGAGCAGCCCGGGCAGGTGGGCGATGACCCCGGCGATGGCGTGCCGCGCCAGCGGGCTGAGGCCGTCGGGGTCGCTCGCGTCGGCCAGGCGGTTCACCCTATGGGCGGTGTCCCAGATGCTCCAGTGGAGGTGCGCGCCGCTGCCCGCCTGGTCCGCGAAGGGCTTCGGGGCGAGCGAGGCGATCAGCCCGCGCCGGGCCGCGACGCCCCGCACGGTCTGGCGATAGGTGACCTGGTTGTCGGCCGCGCGGAGCGCCGGCGCGTGGCGGGTCGACAGCTCCTGCTGGCCCCAGCCGAGCTCGGGGTGGGACAGCTCGACGGTCAGCCCCTGGGCCGTGAGCGCCGCGATGATGTCCTGGATGACGTCCTCGGTCGAGTCCATCCCGATCGCGCTGAAGCACAGGCTCCGGTCGACCGGCCGGTAGCCGTCCGGGGTCTGCACGGCGAGGTAGAACTCGTTCTCGAACGCCGCCTCGAACGCGAGGCCGGCCTCGGCCGCCCGCTGCTCCATGCGCTGCAGGAACCAGCGCGGGTCGAGCGGCCACGGCGAGTGGTCCAGCTGGACCATGTTCACCAGCATCTGGCCGCTGCGCGGGGCGTAGGGGAGTACGACGAAGGTGTCCGGGTCGGGCACCAGCCGGATCTCGCCGACCGGCCCGTAGGTCGCGTCGGGCGCCAGCGTGTCGATGCTCGTGAACGACTGCATGCCCTTGACGAGGCCGATCCCGCTCTGGATCCGCCGGGCCAGCGACGAGACGTGGGTGCTCTTGCCGCGCACGACGCCGCCGTTGTCGCAGTACAGGAAGCGCACGAGCTGCAGGCCCTGGGCCTCGGCCTGGGCGACGATCTCCTCGGGTGTCATCGGGATGCCTCGTTCGATGCGGGCGGAACGGGTCGACCCGCCGGTCCCGGACGTGGCCCGGGAACCGGCGGTCGTGGTGCGCGATGACGACGGGCTACGGCGCCGGGACCTTGACCGGGACGACCTCGCCACCGAGCTTGAGCGCGCCGTTCTCGATGTCGATGACGGTCACGCCCTTCTGCGGGACGTGGCTGTCGGGCGAGAACGTGATCTTGCCGGTGATGCCCGGGAAGTCCTTGGTGGCCTCGAGGGCGGTCTTGATCGCCGCCGAGTCGGTCCCGCCCGCGCGCTTGATCGCGTCGGCGAGGAGGTAGACGGTGTCGTACCCGAGGGCGGCGAAGGCGTTCTCCGGGTCGTTGCCGTAGGCGGCCTTGTAGGCGGCGATGAACTTCTTGATCCCGTCGGTGCCGTTCACGGCGTCCATCAGGGCGTGCGTCGTGAAGAACACGTTGCTGGTCGTCGGGCCGGCGATCTTGACGAGGTCGGGCGTGTCGTAGCCGTCGCCGCCGACGATCGGGGCCGTCAGGCCGGCGTCGCGGAACTGCTTGACGAGGGGCCCGATGTTGTTCGGCATCGCGGCGACGTAGTAGAAGTCGGGCGCCGGGCTGAGCGCCTTGAGCTTGGTGATCTGCGCCGAGAAGTCGGTCGCGTCGTCGTCGTACGAGTCCTCGAGGGCGATCGTCCCGCCGAGCTCGGTGAAGCGCGACTTGAAGTACTGGCCCAGCAGCGTCGTGTACTCGACGCCCTTGTCCCACAGGAAGCCGGCGGTGTGGCCGAACTTGTCGAACGCGTACTCGGCGCCGACCGCCGCCTGCACGTTGTCGCCGAAGCAGGCCAGGAACATCATGTCGCCGACCTGGGACGGGATCTTGGGCGACGTCGCGCCGACGGTGATGAACGGGATCTTCGCCGACTGGAACGTCGGGCCGGACGCGAGCACGGAGTCCGTGTCCGTGTAGCCGACCATCAGCGGGACCTTGTCCTGCTCGACGAACTGCTTGGCCGTCTGGGCGGTGACGTCCATCTTGTACTGGCTGTCGTGGACGATGAAGTCGATCTGCGAGCCGAGCACGCCGCCGGCCTTGTTGATCTCGTCGACCGCCAGCTTGGCGCCGTTCGCCGCCGGCAGGTCGAGGGCCGACTCGCCGCCCGTGAGGGCGAAGCCGCCGCCGATCTTGATCGCCCCGCCGGTGCCCCCCGCGCCTCCCGAGGGCGCCGCCGACGACCCCGTGGAGCTACATGCCGCGACGAGTCCGATGACCGCCGCCAGTGCGAGACCGCGCGCTGCAAAGGTGCGCATGAACGCCTCCTCCACGACCGGTGGGTGGCTCTTTCGTGAACGAACCGGGGCAGCGTAACGCACGAACCCTTGCGGGAACAGGCCTTCTCGGCAGCGCTCTCGGGCTGAACGGGTCGCGGCGGCCGGGCGGTTTCGCGGTGCGGGCCGCGGCGCGACACGACCCGCGCCGATCCGGTACTCTCCGCCCGTCGCCATGCGACTTGGGCCTCAGACGCCCGCGCACTGCCCCAGCGGTGCCACGACCAGAACCCTGCGTCCCGCCTCGTCAATGCGGGTCGTCGCAGCTCTCGGCTCTCCTCCCCTTGCGGTGGGCGTCGACGCCCCGCCTGGTCCCGTGACCGTCATTTCTCCGGGATCTTCACTGCGTGGCGGCACGCCCGCCACAGCTCTCCGGTGGTCGGCCGATGCGGCTGCCTACTGCCGGAGATCATGTCGAACGAACACTGCCCGACCTGTGGTCGGATGTTTGCCAACACCCTCGCCCTTGGCGTCCACCAGGGACGGGGCCGCCCCTGTCATGACCCCGACGCGTCGCGCCGCCGGGCCCGGGACCGCGAGGCCCGCTATCGGACCCGCAACGCGACCCGCCGCCGCGAACAGGATCGCCAGGCCCGGCATCGCCTGCTGTCGCGGAGACCCGACTACTTCCGGGTGTGGCGGCAGGCGCATGCCGCGACCGAGCGGGCCCGCCGCGTCCGATGGCGCCTGACCCATCCCGAGCTGCTGCGCGAGCAGTGGCGCCGTCGCTCGCAGCGCCGCCGCGTCGAGGTGGTGCCGCTGCCCCCGTCCCACGCCCACCACGCGCTGTTCGACCGCGCCTGGGAGGTCCTCCATCGGCTGGGCGTCCGGCGAGACGACCACCTGGCGTCGATCCACGACCCGCGCTGGGAGGACGCCTGCTCCGAGGCGGTCCTCGCGATCCTCGAGGGTCGCGACCCGGAAGCCGCGGCCCGATCCGTGCTGGCGACCGAGCGGCGTCTCTCCATCCTGTCCGTCCGCTTCGACGACCTCGAGCGACTGCCGGCCGGCGCCTGACGCTCGTTCCTCGGCGCGCCCGTCCCGGGCCTGTCCAAGGCCGGCGCGACGATCGGGCGCGGGGATCGGTCGTTCTACCGATGCCGGATGGTTGCCCGCCTCCCACGATCGGAGGCAGGCGCCGGCACGGTTGCCGGCCGATGGCATGGAGGTACACATGAGACGACGGTGGCTCCGGCTCGCCGCCCCGTTGCTGGCGGCAATCCTGCTCGGATCGATGGGCGCATCGGGGGTCGCCGCGCACGGCGCGTCCGGCGGGACCGGCGGGCGCTGGGATCTGCTGCGCGCCGCGGTCGCGACGGCACGCTTCCATTCGACGGTCCAGGCGTCCCGGGCCGGCTACGGCGGCTTTCCCGACGGGGTGCCGCTCCACGAATGCATCTCGTCGTTCGACAACACGGGCGCGATGGGGTTCCACTGGCTCAACGCCGGGAACCTGACCACGGACCTCGACCCGACCAAGCCCCAGGTGCTGGTCTACGAGCCCGACCGCGGCGGCAAGCTCCATCTCGTCGCGCTCGAGTTCGTCGTGTTCAAGGCCGACTGGATCGCCGCCCACGGCGACACCACGCCGAGCCTGTTCGGCGAGGACTTCATGGACAGCGGCTTCCCGAACCGCTTCGACCTGCCCGAGTTCTACGCGCTCCACGTGTGGCTGTGGAAGCCCAACCCGTCCGGGCTGTTCAAGCCGTTCAACCCGAACGTCTCGTGCGGCGGGACATCAGGGAGCGTGAGCCAGGGCCTCGCGGTGCGGAACGTCGTCGCGGACGCGTCGACGGCCGCCGGCCCGCGCCGGGTTCATCTGCTCGATGCGCCGGGCCGCCTCGGCCTGATCCACCTCGTGCCGGCCGTTCCTCCCAGCGGCCGGCACGAACCCCCTCCGACGCCTCATCGAAGCGTGCACAATCCTCCGATCACCCGTGACGGGGAGTGGAGGAGGATCTCATGACGGCAGCGACGCATTCGGGTGAGCCGGTCCTGGCCTGGCTCAACCGCCGGTCTGAGGCGGCGCGCCAGAGCGAGGTGGACTTCGACGACTCGACGCTCGAGTTCCGGCGCCTGTTCAGCGAGGTGTGGGGCACGTTCCTGCTCGTGCTCGTCGCGGGGGGCGGCGGGGTGATCGGGGCCCTGCCCATCGGTGGCGACCTGACCCTGGCCATGAAGGCCCTCGCCCCGGGCATGATGGTCATGGGGATCATCTTCTTCATGGGCACGATCTCGGGCGCCCACCTGAACCCGGCGGTGACGCTCGCGTTCGCCGTCCGCGGCAACTTCCCGTGGCGCCGGGTCCCGGGCTACATCGTCGCCGAGGTCATCGGGGCGATCCTCGCCTCGCTGTTCCTGCAGTGGGCCTACGGCGGGATCCTCAACGGCGCGACGGAGCCCGGTGCCGGCGTCACCGATGGCACCGCGGTCCTCACCGAGGCGATCCTGACTCTTGGCCTCGTGAGCGTGATCCTCGGCACCGCCGCCGGGGCACGGAACGTCGGCTTCAACGGGGCCATCGCCGTGGGCGCCTACATCGGCCTGGTCTCCGTGTGGGGCGCGCCCGTGTCCGGGGCCTCGATGAACCCGGCCCGTTCACTCGGCCCGATGCTCGTCGGCGGCGACCTCACGCACTACTGGGTCTATCTCGTCGGCCCGATCGTCGGCGCGATGATCGCGGTGGCGTTCGAGTACATCCTCCGAGGCCGTGCGACCGCGGCGGGCGCGGGGGCAGCGCAGGGGATCCTCGACGAGGACCCGACCGGGATCTGAACGCGTCGGCTTTAATGGGTCGATGAAACGACAGGAGGACGACGAGGCCGACCTCGCGGCCCTTCGCGAGTCGGAGGCCGAGTTCAGGGCCGCGTTCGAGGCCGCGCCCGACGCGCCCGGGCCGGCCGCCGACCTCCTCGACCTGGCGTTCAGCGGCGAGGTCATCTTCTGGCGCGGTCCGGCGCCGTTCTACTTCGTCAGGCTGCCCGGCGAGCCCGCCGCCGCCGTCCACGGGGTCTCGCGCATCGCGACCTATGGCTGGGGCTGCATTCCGGTCAGCGCCCGGATCGGGGACAGCGAGTTCGGGACGGCGCTGTTCCCCAAGGACGGCGGCTACCTGCTGCCGATCAAGGCGGTCGTCCGCAAGGCCGAGCAGCTCGAGCAGGGCGACGTCGTCCCGGTCCGGATGGTCATCCGCTCCTGACGCGACCCCGTCGAGGGCCCATCACGGCCGGTGCGCGGCGAACAGGTCCGTCGCGCCGGCGACGCCCTTGAGCTCGACCGGACCCACCGCCGTGAAGGCCAGCCCGGGACCGGTCGAGAGGTCGACGAGCGCCTGGCTGACGAGGACCTGGCCGGGCTGCGCGTAGCCGGCGATCCGTGCCGCCAGGTTCACGGTGCGCCCGTAGTAGTCGCCCTCCTGGAAGATCACCGGCCCGGCGTGGAGCCCGACGTGCGCGGGCGGCAGCCCGGCATCGGCCACGCCGTCGACCATGTCCAGCGCTGCCGCGACGCCGTGCCCGGGGTTCGGGAAGTGGAGCATCACGCCGTCGCCCAGCCATTTCACGGGTCGGCCGCCGTGCTTGAGGGACTCGCGCTGGACGAGGCGTCCCAGGTCCTCGGCCAGCTCCGCGGCCGCGGCGTCGCCGCGCTCCTCGGTCAGGCGCGTGTAGCCGCTGATGTCGAGGAAGCACATCGCCGGCGGGTGCTCCGAGCGGGTGTGCAGCCCGGCCTCCGCCAGCATCCCCTCCAGGCCCTCGATGATGTTGGTGGTCCACGCCCGCATCTGCTGCATGTGGTACATGGCAAGGACGGCGCGTTCGGTCAGGAGGCTCATGCGGTCGCCGAACTCGCCGCCGAGCACCTGGTCCGGCCGCGCGCCCCTCGCCATGGCGGGGCCGATCACCTCCGACTGCCAGGTGTTCGACTCGGTCTCGGCGACGCGGCGCATGCCGTCGGCCTGCGAGCGCAGCATCTGCTGGACCGCGGCCGGGCGCATGCCCCCCCGACCCGCGAGCTCGATCAGCTCCGCGAACGGCAGCTCCTCTTCGCGGATCCGATCCGACGGCTGCGGCGTGCCCGACCCCGCGGCCTCTCGGATGAACAGCAGCTGCTCGATCGGGACGCCGGTCCGCAGGGCCATCTCGGCGAACGTGACGGCGCTGGCCGCGGAGAACCGCTCGAACGCTGAGGCGTCGAGAAAGTCGAGTGTCACCCGGCCCTGCCGGATCGCCGCGCCCAGGCCGTCCAGCGGGATGCCGGCGGCGATCAGCGCGTTGACGACCCCGATCTTTCGCAGGTGACCCCCGGTGAACTCGCCCGCCTCATCGGGAACGATGATCCCGAGCTCGCACATCCGCTCCAGGTCTGCCGCCGGAATGCCGGTCCGTTCCGCCGCCTCGGCGATGTCGTAGGTGTCCACGGTCCGAACTGTAGGGACACTCGCTGCATAGGCGTATTGGCGTCGCCCGAACCGCCGGATGAACAAGTTGTCGGCCCTGCGACGCCATTACTCTTGCACGCGGCCGAACGGTCGCGACCACCGAGGGTGACTGTGGACCAGCGGGACCTCGTCGAACGAGCGGGCAGGGGCGACCACGACGCCTTCGCACCACTTGTCGTCGCGTCCATCTCGCGGCTGGAGGCCGTCGCCAACCTGATCGTCCGGGACCCGGAGCTGGCGCGGGACGCGGTCCAGGACGCGTACATCCGGGCCTGGCGAGACCTGCCGGGGCTGCGGGATCCCGAGCGCTTCGACGCCTGGCTCCACCGGCTCACCGTCAACGCCTGCCTCGATGCCGTGCGCCGGCGGAGGCGCCGCCCGATGGAGGTCGAGCTGCCGCCGATCCTGTCGCACACGGTGGCCGACGAGTTCGGCGACGTGGCCAACCGCGACCAGCTCGAGCGCGGCTTCCGCCGTCTCAAGCCGGAGCTGCGGGCGGTGCTGGTGCTCCACTACTACCTCGGCCTGTCGGCCGCAGCGGTTGCAGACACCCTCGACATCCCGATGGGCACCGCGCAATCGCGCCTGCACCGAGCGCTCGCCGAGCTCCGGGCGGCCATCGCCGCCGACGAGCGCCGGGCGACCGAGCCCCGGACGGTGCCCGTATGAACCGCCTCGACGGCCTCGAGCGCGACCTCACGGCCTGGTTCGCCGAATCCACGTCGCCGCGCGATCCTGAACTGACCGAAGACGTCCTGTGGGTGACCGCCCGCATGCGCCAGCGGCCGCGCTGGAGCTTCGCAGAGCGGTGGTTGCCTGCGGGCGTCCTGTCGCTGGGCCGACGGACCGTCAGGCCCGTCCCGTGGCGGACGGTCACCGTCCTCGCGGTCCTCGTCGCTCTCGCCGTCGCGGCGGCCGCCGCCATCTATGTGGGCACGCGGCCTCGCCTGCCTGGGCCGTATGGGCTCGCCGCCAACGGGCTCGTGGCCTATGCCCAGAACGGCGACATCTACGCCGTGGATCCCATCACCGGCATCCGCGAGGGCCTCGCCGTCGGGCCGGACGACGACACCGAGCCGCGGTGGTCGCTCGACGGCACGCGGGTGGCCTTCCTGCGCGCCCAGGCCACGCCGGACACAGGAGACACGAGCGTCTCGATCGTCATCGTCGATGCGCGCTCCCTTGACGTCATCGCGGTCACGCCGGTGCTCAACAACGTCGACACTGACACCGTCGCGTGGGCGCCGGATGGCCGGTCGCTGACCGTCGGCGGGCGGATCGGGCAGCAGTCCCCGAATCTATTCCTGGTCGATGCAGGCACCGCGAGCCTGACACCGCTCGCGATTCCCTACGTCGCCCTGGAGGTGTACTGGCGGCCGCCAGACGGTCGCCAGCTGCTGTTCCTCGGCGGGTTCGGGAACGCAGTCGCCCTGTTCGTGGCCGACGTCGGCACCGGCCACGTGACCCAGGTCGCTGGCCCGGGCGTCCCGGGTGGGGAGCTTCGTCCATCGGGCTGGACACCCGACGGGCGGCGCGTGATCTACACGACCCAGGACGTCGCCGAGGGTCCATATCGGACGTATGTGGTCGAGGTCGAAACGCACGCGAACGCCATCATCGACGCCGGGTTCGCCCACGTGTCCAACGCGGGCGACCGGATCGTCGCGAAAGACGCCTTCGATCGCATGTGCGTCGCCGACATCGGTGGTGGCCCGTGCCGGCCGATCGGCGAACCCGACCAGGCCTATCTGTCGTACACGGCAGCCGGCGTTCACTGGTCACCGGACGATGCCTGGATCCTCAGCCGGTCCTACGACACGATCGGCAAGAGCTACCTGGTCGACCCCGACCCGGACGGTGGACCCAAGGCCCAGCCATCTTGGCTCGCCGACGGTGGCGAGTCGATCCAGCGACGGGCGGCACCCTGAGGCATTGACCGCGGACCGCGGCGCCCACGGCTGGCCCCGACCCCGCGATCGGCTGGTCCGACCGGCCCGGCACCTTGGCGACACTCGGCCCTGTCGAATGGCGGAGCCGGAGGCGACGCTTGCCCCATAGTCGCCAGGAGGTGGTGTCTCGATGTCGTCGCTGCCCGAGCCCGTCGCACGGTTCGTGGAGCTCGTGTCCGGGTCCGGCGGGCCCCAGATCTCCACGTTGGTCCTCGGGACCGATGCATGGATGCGGCGTCCGAAGCTGCCGCCGATCCCCCTCGCCATCCGGATGTCGCATCGTTTCGGCGAGGCCTTCGTCCACCGGATCCGCATCGGCCGCGGGCCGCTCTCGATCGCGTTCGGGATGGACGCCTATGTGGACGGTCGCGGGCTCATGAAGATCGGGCCGGCGGTCGAGATGGGTCCGACCTATGACGAGGGCGCCTTGATCGCGATGTGGGGCGAGGCGCTGGTCTTCCCGAGCGCATGGCTCGAGCGGCCGGACGTCCGATGGGACGCTGTCGACGCCCACACGGCGCGGCTCGTCGTCGTCTCCGACCACGGCGAGGTGCCCCTGACGGTTGCCTTTGACACGTCGGTCGGCTTTCCGGTCTCGTGCTCGGCCGATCGCCACAGGGGCGCCGGACCTCGGGTTCGCTGGACGGGGCGGTGGAGCCGCTGGCGCCCCACGAGGGCAGGGATCCTCGCGCCCAGCTGGATGAACGTGCAGTGGGCGGACGAGGACCGACCATGGCTGGACCTTCGGGTGACATCGATCGAGCTGAACGGGCCGGTGGAGCGGGACATCGCGGACGCGCGTCGGGTCCTCGCCGCGGCGTCGAGGCCTCCGTCCTCCGCCCGCAACGCCACGCGGTGAGGATCGGCCCTCGGCGACGTGACCTTCGACCCTGCCGGTCGACGCGAGGCAGGTCGATGCTCGTGGTACCAGCCGGACCCGCGGCGCCTTGCGCCGCGACCGGCGACCAGGCTGCGCCAATCGGCGTGGCCGGGCACTCGAGGCACAGGAGGCCGAGATGATTGCCATCGACACCATGCGGGCGAACGTCTTCCGCGCGCCGCAGGAGTTCAGCGTCGAGGAGGTCAACCGGCCGCGGCCCGGACCCGGCGAGGCCCTGATCCGTGTGACCCTCACCACCATCTGCGGGACCGATGTCCACATCGTCAAGGGCGAGTATCCGGTTCGACCGGGGCTCGTCCTCGGCCACGAGCCGGTTGGCGTGATCGAGGAGCTCGGTTCCGGCGTGACCGGCTACGAGGTCGGGGAACGCGTCCTCGTCGGCGCGATCACCCCGTGCGGCCAGTGCGAGGCATGCCTCACCGGCCACCTGTCGCAGTGCGGCCATGGGTCCGGCTACGAGGCGATCGGCGGCTGGCGGTTCGGCAACACGATCGACGGCGCCCAGGCCGAGTACCTCCTGGTGCCATCGGCGCAGGCGAACATGGCGAAGATCCCCGATGACGTGACAGACGAGCAGGTCGTCCTCCTGGCCGACATCGCGTCCACGGGCTTCGCCGGGGCTGAGTCGGGCGGCGTCCGCATCGGCGACACCGTCGTTGTGTTCGCGCAGGGACCCATCGGGCTGTGCGCCACCGCCGGCGCGAAGCTGATGGGCGCGGCCCAGGTTATCGGCATCGACAGCGACCCGGTTCGGCTCGCGATGGCCAAGCGAATGGGCGCCGACGTGGCGCTCGACTTCACCAAGGTGGACGTCGTCGACGAGGTCAAGCGCCTGACCCGCGGCTACGGCGCGGACGTGGCGATCGAGGCCCTGGGCACCCAGCAGACGTTCGAGAGCGCCCTCCGGTCGCTTCGACCCGGCGGCACGCTGTCGAGCCTCGGGGTCTACTCGGGCAAGCTCGAGATGCCGTACTCGGCCTTCGCGGCCGGCCTCGGTGATCACCGGATCGTGACCACGTTGTGCCCCGGCGGCAAGGCGCGGATGGGGCGGCTGATCGCGATGGTCCGGGCAGGCAGGTTCGACCCGACGCCGCTGGTGACCCATCACTTCCGGCTGAGCCAGATCGGCGAGGCCTACCGGGTGTTCAGCAACCGGCTCGACGGCGTCCTCAAGGTCGCCATCACCCCGTAGGAAGACCCGTCCTCGAACGACTGGCCGGCCCGTCGTGGCCGGCCAGTCGCTTTGGCATCCGATCTGGACGGCGAGGAGCCTCTCCTTTGAGCAACGCGCGTCGACAGCCGATCTGGAGCGACCGGCTCACCCAGGCCGATCGCGGCCCGGATCCCGCAACGTCTCCGGCCACCGGCCCTGCGCGCCATCAAGGCGGTGCACACGGGCGCGTTCGCGCTGATCGCGGGCTGCATCTTGCTGTTCACCTGGGACGCGATCACGGGGCGGCCCGGGCACCGGGCGATCGTCGCGTCAGGCATCGCGTTCACCGAGGCCCTCGTCTACACGAGCAACAACCAGGTCTGCCCGCTGACGCCACTCGCGGAGGAGCTCGGGGCCGAGAGCGGCACGGTGTCCGACCTGTTCCTGCCGGAGCCCGATCAGCCGCAGGATCCCGTTGCTCGGAGGGTCCGCGCTCCTCGTCGGGCTCGCGTTCCACCTCTTCGGCTGGTGGGACCGTCGACGCTCGTGACCGGATCAGGCGGGGACCACCACCACGTCGCACGTCGCCTGCCTGGCGACCTGCGAGGACACGCTGCCCAGGACGAGTCGACGAAGGTTCGTTCGAGGCCGCGATCCCAGCACGATCGTGTCGGCCTGCTCAGCACGCGACGCATCCAGGATCGCCTCCGCAGGATCCCCCTCCCAGATCAGGAAGGTCGCCTGCACGCCCGATTCTCGCGCCAGGCGGACGATCTCCAGCGCGCCCGACGCGAGCCGGTCGCGCTCCTGGTCGACCCGCCGCCGAAGCCCGCCCGGCAGGTGCAGGTTGTGGGGCTCGACCACGCTGATGACGATCAGGGCGGCCCGTTCCTCGAGGGCAAGCCGGATCGCCTCGCGAGCGGCGCTCCGCGAGGAGCCTGCCTGATCGACGGCCAGCAGGATCCGTCGTCCCTCTGGATTCACGGCTGCTTCCATTTCCACAGCCTCGCGGATGATCCCCGCCGGGCCATGGGCCATGCGGCCCGTAGCCTCGGGCCGACCGGCCCTGAGGATCGACGGTCGACAAGAGGCACTCTGCTACCGTGAATCGGGTGAGCGGGATCCGGGAGATTCCCACGACCGGCGGGGTCGTCGGTGCGTTCGACACGGCGATCCGCGCGATCGCGGAGCTGCACGGGGTCGAGGACGTCCTGCAGGTCATCGTCGACCAGGTCCGTCCGCTCGTCGGGGCCAGATACGCGGCCCTCGGCATCGTCGACGCCGACAGCGTCATGGAACGCTTCATCACCACGGGGATCGACCGCGAGACCCGGGCGAGGATCGGGAACCTGCCCCGGGGCCACGGGATCCTCGGCCTCATCGTCCGGGAGAACCGCTCGTTCCGGATCCCGGACATCGCCGTCGATCCGCGGCGCTACGGGTTCCCTCCGAATCACCCGCCGATGCACAGCTTCCTCGGCGTGCCCATCACGGTCCAGGGTCGCTCGGTCGGCAACCTGTACCTCACCGACAAGGCCGGCGCCGACGAGTTCTCCGAGGACGACCAGGCGCTGGTCGAGATCTTCGCGGTCCACGCGGGCATCGCGATCGAGAACGCGCGGCTGCACGAGCAGGTCCAGCGGCTCGCCATCGTCGACGAGCGGGATCGCATCGGCCAGGACCTGCACGACGGGATCATCCAGAGCATCTACGCCGTGGGCCTGTCGCTGGAGGACGTGCCCGAGCTGATCCGGGACGACCCCGAGGAGGTGGAGCGGCGGGTCGAGCGCGCCATCGACAGCCTGCACGTGACGATCCGGGACATCCGCAACTTCATCTTCGGCCTCCGGCCGGAGCTGCTGAGCGGCACGACCCTCATCAACGGCCTGGTGGCTGTCGTCGAGGAGTTCCGCCACAACTCGATGATCGACGTCGAGCTGCACGTAGGCGACGTCGACGCAGGAGCCCGACCCCGAGGCGACCGGGCACCTCCTGGGCGTGGTCAACGAGGCCCTGAGCAACATCGCGAGGCACTCCGGGGCCAGCCGGGCCACCGTCTTCGTGAACAACGCCGAACCGGGTGGGCTGGACCTCGTCGTCGAGGACAATGGCCACGGGTTCGACCCGTCGACGATCGGCGTCCTCGGACACCAGGGACTCCTCAACATGCGCTCTCGCATGGCGGCCATCGGCGCCACGGTGGACGTCACCAGCGACGCGACGGCGACGAGGGTCCACGTCCATCGGCCGGCCGACAGGCCCGGCCTCGAGCCAGGGGAGTGGAGAGGCATGACCGAGGGAGCGACCCGACCGCTGACGCTGCTGGTGGTCGACGACCACGAGGTCGTCCGCCAGGGACTCGTCTCGCTGCTCGACCGCCGGCCGGAGTTCCAGGTCGTCGCCGAGGCGGGCACGGTGGCCGAGTCGCTGGCGGCCGCCCGGCGCTTCGAGCCCGACCTCGTCGTGATGGACGTCCGGCTGCCCGACGGCTCGGGGATCGAGGCGTGTCGGGACATCCGGGCGGAGTTCCCGTCGACCCGGGTGATCATGCTGACCAGCTACCCGGATGAGGAGGCGGTGATCGCGGCGATCGTCGCGGGCGCCAGCGGATACCTGCTGAAGCAGGTCCGCGCGCGCGATCTCGTGGCCGCGCTCGAGGCCGTCGGGCGCGGCGAGTCGCTGCTCGACCCGGCGGTCACCGGCAAGGTCCTCGAGCGGATGCGGCGGATCGCGTCGTCGGACGAGCCGGATGAGCTCGGAGCGCTGACCCAGCAGGAGCGGAAGATCCTCGCGCTGGTCGCCGAAGGCAAGACGAACAAGGAGATCGCCGCCGACGTCTTCCTGTCGGACAAGACCGTCAAGAACTACGTCAGCTCGATCCTGTCGAAGCTCAACCTCGAGCGGCGGGCACAGGCAGCCGCGTACGTCGCCAAGCTGAAGACCCACTCGCCGGACTGAGGCGCCGGGCCGTCAGCCCACGACGCCGATGAGCGCGTCTCCCTCGGTGTTCACGAAGCTCGCGATCGCCCGGGCCCAGTCCGTGATGTCGTCCCAGGAGCGGAAGTCGCCGTAGGGCGCGCGGAGCATCTTGATGACCAGGCGCTCGCCGGTCCCGAGGTCGCTCTCGACGAGCCGCCCGGCGAACACGCGGTGGTCGATGGCCATCGTCGCATCGTCGATCGTGGCGACCTCCAGCGGATCCTCGAGCGGCCGCGGCGGGTCGCCGATCGGACCGCTGGAGAACAGGAACACCGCGCGGCCCTGGAGCTCGAGCTCGTGGCGCGCCACGAAGGCCCTGGCCGACTTCAGCCAGTGACCGGCGTAGACGCCCGAGCCGAGGACCACCGCGTCGTAGTCGGCGATGGTCTGGACGTCGTCGGGCGGGATGACGTCGACGTCGAGGTGCGTCGATCGCAGGACGTCGGCGATCGCCTCGGCGATCTCGGTGGTGGTGCCGTGCTTGGACGCGGCGGTGACGAGGACCTTCATGAGGGCCTTCCTTTCCGGTGGCGCCGGCGACGCAGGCGCGAGGCTCAGGCTGGACCCGGAGAGCGCCGCGTCCCAGCGCCGTTCGTCGCCTGGACCCGTGCCGTTCGGCATGGCGGGCGACCCCAGAGGCGGCTACAGGTGAAGGTGGTCCGCCTCCCTGCGGAGATCGGCGCGGAAGTCCGGATGGGCGATGGCGATGAGCGCCTGCGCGCGCTCGCGGAGGCTCAGCCCGAACAGCTCCGCGACGCCCCACTCGGTGACGACGGTGCGGACATGCGCCCGCGTCGTGACCACGCCGGCGCCCTCCCGGAGGTGCGAGACGATCCGCGAGGCCGTGCCCCTCGCCGCCGTCGACGGCAGGGCGATGATCGCGCGCCCCTCGGCCGCCAGCGCCGCGCCGCGCATGAAGTCCATCTGGCCGCCGACGCCCGAGTACATCGTGTGGCCGATCGAGTCGGCGACGACCTGGCCGGTCAGGTCGACCTCGATGGCCGAGTTGATCGAGACCATCCGGCTGAACGAGCGGATGACGTGGGTGTCGTTGGTGAAGTCGACCGGCCGCATCTCGACCATCGGGTTGTCGTGGACGAACGCGTACAGCCGCGGCGAGCCCATCAGGAAGGTCGTCACGATCTTGCCGCGGTTCCGCTCCTTGGCGGCACCGGTGACGACGCCGGCTTCGACCAGGTCGACCACGGCGTCGGTGAACATCTCGGTGTGGATCCCGAGGTCCTTCTTGTCCATCAGCGCCTGCGCCGTCGCCGACGGGATGGCGCCGATGCCGAGCTGGAGGGTCGCCCCGTCGGCGACGAGCTCGGCGACGTGGCCGCCGATCCGCCGCTCGACGTCGCCGATCGTCGGGCCGGCGTGGACGTACGGCGGGACGTCGACCTCGACCGCCAGGTCGATGTCGTCGACGTGGATGAAGCTGTCGCCGAGCGTCCGCGGCATCGACCGGTTGAGCTGCACGACGACCGTCTTCGCGGCCCGGATCGCGGCGTGCATCGCCTCGACGCTCGTGCTCAGCGAGCAGAAGCCGTGGGCGTCGGGCGGCGTCGCGTTCACGAACACGACGTCGAGCGGGAGCGCCCGGCTCTCGAACAGCCGCGGGATGTCCGAGAGGAAGACCGGGACGTAGTCGGCGCGGCCCTCGCTCACGGCCCGTCGCGCGTTCGGCCCGACGAACAGCGCCCGGTGCCGGAAGTGGCCCTCCATCTCCGGCGCGAGGTGCGGACCCGGACCCTCCGTGTGCAGGTGGACGACCGTCACGTCGTGGAGCTCGTCGGCACGGGCCACGAGGGCGTCGAGGAGCACCGACGGCGTGGCGGCCGCGCAGTGCACGTACACGCGATCGCCGGATCGGACGACCGAGACGGCTTCCGCGGCCGAGACGACGCGCATCACCCGCGCCTGCGCGGGTGCGCGGTCGACACGCGCGGCGTGCCGGACGAGGCGGAATGCATGGTGGCGCTCCCTTCCATGCCGATCATCGGGCATGTCGGGCGGCGATCCAACGTGCCGGATGGCCGCGGCGTACGGGCCACTCGGACCTGATGCGGCCACCGGCGTCACGTCGTCAACTGTGCGTCATGACGACGTCGTGGTCAGGGACCTGCCGGATCCGCCCGATCGCTCCGAGCGATCGCGACGGGCTCACGCGCTTCTATGCGGACCTGTCCTTCGACTCGCTCGAGGCGAGGTTCCACGGCGCGTCGCCGGGCATCGGGGACGGCATGGCCCGCTTCTTCTGCGGTCCCGACCACGAGCATCGGGAAGGGCTCGTCGCCGAATGCACGGACGCGGTCGGGCGGACGAGGATCGTCGGCCACGTCTGCCTGGAGCCGATCCACCAGGGCGAGGCCGAGATGGCGATCGCCATCGCAGACGGCTGGCAGCATCACGGGCTGGGTCGCGCGATGCTCGCCCGGTCGATCGCCTGGGCACGCGGCCATGGCGTCACGGAGCTCAGCGCGTCGATCCGATGCGTCCAACGGCGCGATGATCGGCCTGATCCGGTCCACGGGACTGCCCGTCACGTTCGTCAACCGCGACGGCGGTGTCGCGGAGGCGATCGTCGACCTTCGGGTGCCGATGCCCCACGCCGCCTGACGATTCCAGGAGGAGAGAACGGCTCCGGCACCCTTCGGGACGCCGGAGCCGCTCCATTCGCGAGCGCGTGCGGACTAGCGGGCGACGACCACCGTCGCGC
>CAWHIA010000029.1:0-146184 GCA_963829155.1 uncultured Chloroflexia bacterium
CGGGACGACCGTGACCCTCCGCTAGAATGCGGCGCATGCCCGGACCCCTCGTCGTGATGAAGTTCGGCGGCTCGTCCGTCGCGGGCGCCGAGCGAATCAAGCGGGTCGCACGGCGCATCGTGCGCGAGCGCGCGAGCGGGTCGCAGCTGGTCGTCGTCGTGTCGGCGATGGGCGACACGACGGACGAGCTCCTGTCGCTCGCCGCGGCCGTCACCGACGAGCCCGATCCCCGCGAGCTCGACGTCCTCCTCTCGACCGGCGAGCACCAGAGCGCGACGCTCGTCTCGATGGCGCTCCACTCGCTCGGCGTCCCGGCGATCAGCCTGACCGGCGCGCAGGCCGGCATCACCACCGACGGCCGCTACGGCAAGGCGCGCATCGCGGGCATCGACCCCCGCCGCGTGACCGCCGAGCTCGCCGCGGGCAAGGTCGTGATCGTGGCCGGCTTCCAGGGCATGAGCCTCGCGGCGACCGAGGGCCTGGACGAGACCCCCGCCGCGATGAGCGACGTCCACTCGGCGGAGATCACCACGCTGGGTCGCGGCGGCTCGGACACGACGGCCGTCGCGCTGGCCGCGCGCCTCCACGCCGACCGCTGCCAGATCTACACCGACGTCCGGGGCATCTACACCGCCGATCCGCGCATCGAGAGCGGCGCCCGGCAGCTCGACGTCATCGGCTACGAGGAGATGATGGAGCTCGCCCACCAGGGCGCCCAGGTGATGCAGACCCGCGCCGTCGAGCTCGGCTGGGTCAACGGCGTCGCGATCGAGGTCCTCAGCTCGTTCGAGGACGCCCCCGGCACCCAGATCAGGGAGGATCCCTTCGTGGAGCAGCGCAACAAGGTGCGGGGCCTGGCGCACGATCGGAACGTGGCCAAGATCACGCTGGTCGAGGTGCCCGACAAGCCGGGCGTCGCGCGCAGCGTGTTCGAGCCGCTGGCCGAGGCCGGCATCAACGTCGACATGATCGTCCAGAACGTGGGCCACGGCGGGGCGACAGACCTGTCGTTCACGATCCCCAGGGTGGAGCTCGCGCGCGCGAAGCGTCTCCTCGAGCCGCTGATCCGCGACCTCGGCTTCCGCGACATGACGACCGACAGCTCGGTGGCCAAGGTCTCGATCGTCGGGGCCGGGATCCAGAACGCGCCCGGGTACGCCGCCCGCATGTTCGGGACGCTCGCCGACGCGGGGATCAACATCGAGATGATCTCGACGTCGGAGATCCGGATCACCACGATCATCGCCGAGGACCGCGTGGAGGAGGCCGTCCGCGCCCTCCACGCCGCCTTCGAGCTGGAGCAGCCCGAGACCATCGAGGCGGCCGGCGCCGCCGCCGGCTGAGGTCGTGACCGGGAACGCCGCCGCGCCCGCCGTGTTCGCCCGCGTCGAGCGGTTCGCCACCATCGGGTCGACCAACGACGTCGTCCGCGGCTGGCTGGCGGACGGCGTGCCCGAGGTCTGCCTCGCGGTCGCCGACGAGCAGACGGCGGGCCGCGGCCGCCACGGCCGGACGTGGTCGGCGCCGCCCGACGCGGCGCTCCTCGCCTCGCTCGGCTTCCGCCCGACGTGGCTGCCGCCCGACCGGACCTGGCGGCTGGCCGCGACGGTCGCGCTGGCGATGGCCGACGCCGCCGAGGACGCCGCCGGGCTGCCCGTCGGCGCGATCCGGCTCAAGTGGCCGAACGACCTCGTGATCGAGGTCGCCGGGCCGAACGCCCTGCTGATCGGCGAGCTCGACGCGCAGGCCGCGGCGACCCGCCTGGCTTCGCCCGTCGACCTGCGCAAGCTCGCGGGCGTCCTGGGCGAGAGCGAGGGTCTCGGGACGGACGACCCGCGGGTGGTCGTCGGGATCGGGATCAACGCCGACTGGCGGGAGCGCGACTTCCCGCCGGACCTGGCGGGGTCGATGACCAGCCTGCGCGAGGCGTCCGGCGGCCGGCCGATCGACCGGGAGGCGCTGCTGGCGGGCTTCGCGGATCGCCTCGACTCGAGGATGGCCGCCCTGCGCACGGGCTACTTCGACCTCGCCACGTGGGCCGAGCGCCAGGCGACCACGGGGCGGCTGGTGACGCTCGACGACGACCCGCGCCCGATCCCGGCGCTGGGCGTCGACGCCGCCTCGGGCGGGCTCGTGGTCGATGACGCGGGCCGCGCCGGACGGCGAGCGAATCGTCCACGCCGGCGAGGTCCGCCGGGTGAGACTCGCCCGGGCCGGGGTGTAACGCGATGCCCCGTCCGGTGTTTGGAAGGCGGGAGGGAGCGGCGCGTGGAGGCGTCGTCCCGCTCGATCGCGACCGCCCGCTCGTCGAGGCGGCCCGTCGGGATCCTGCCCGATTCGACGCCCTGTACCGGAAGTACCTCGCCCAGGTGTATGCCTACGCCCTCTACGAGCTCGCCGACCACCACGCCGCGGAGGACGCGACGGAGCGCGTGTTCATGCGCGCCCTCGCCGCGCTGCCGCGGTTCCGCGAGCTCGCCACGCCCGAGGACGGCCCGGACGCCTCGACGTTCCGCGTGTGGCTGTTCCGGATCGCGCGCAACGTGGTGGCCAACGAGCGTCGCAGCCGGCGCCGCCGGCCGGCCGCCTCGCTGGAGACCGCGCTCGGCGCCGGCCTCGTCGTGGCCGATCCGGTCGACATCGAGCAGGGGGTCGAGACCCGCGACGAGGCCGCCGCGGCACTGCGTGCCCTCGACCGCCTGCCGGACGACCGCCGGCGCGCGCTGCTGCTGCGGTTCGTCGACGAGATGAGCACGGCGGAGATCGCGGGCGTCCTCGGCCGGTCGGAGGGCGCCGTCCGGGTCCTGATCCACCGTGGCCTGCGCGCCGTGGCGCGAGACCTCGGCCGGCCGCAGGGCCCGGACCGGACCGCGCCGCCGATGACGGCCGGCCTGCCGCCGGACCGCGATCGGACGGACATCGAGGCGCTCGTCGCCGACCGCTACCTCGAATCCGTGCTCGCGGCCGCGGAGCGCGGCGCGGACGACGCGCCGGCCGACGCCGAGCTCGACCCCGAGACCAGGCGCGCCGTCGGCGTCCTGCGGCGGGCCCTCGTCCGCGTCCATCCATCGTTCCGGTTCGAGGAGCGCCTCGCGAGCCGGCTCGCCGCGCTGGCCGACGCCCAGGCCGACGCCGCCGGCATCGTGGTGGCCTTCCCGGCGCCTCGGACACGTCCGCCCGGACGTGGGCGACCCGCTCCTGCCGGCGATCCTCGCCGGCGCCGTCGACCCGGCCGACGACCAGGTCCTCGACCTCGACTCGCGGCTCGCGGCCGCGCGCCGGCCGCTGCTCGTCGGCGGCGCGATCACGTCGGCCGCGCTGTCGCTGGTCGGCGTCGCGTGGGTCGCCTGGCGGGCGACCCGTCCCGGCGGGCGCCCGGTCCTCGGCGCGGTGCCCGTCGACACGCTCGCCCGCGCGGCGGCCCGCCTCGCCCGCTCCGTGGACGTCGGTGCCGACGGCCTCCGATGTCGACGCCCTGCCCGGCGGCTTCGGGGGGCTGTCCTGATGCCGCGCCGCTTCCCGACCTTCGGCAGCCGGCGCGACGCCTACCCGGAATCGATGTGGACGCGCTGCCCGTCGTGCCAGGAGCAGCTGTTCAACAAGCAGCTCGAGAAGGCGATGAGCGTGTGCCCGTCGTGCGGGCACCACTTCCGCCTCGCGGCGCCGGTCCGGCTGACCCAGCTGCTCGACGAGGACTCGTTCGAGGAGCGCGACGCCGGCCTGGTGTCCGAGGACCCGCTGGGGTTCGTCGACCAGAAGGCGTACCCCGATCGCGTCGCCGCGGCGCAGCTGGCGACCGGCCTGCGCGACGCGGCCGTCTGGGGCTTCGGGCGGATCGAGGGCCAGCGGATCGCGATCCTCGTCATGGACTTCGGGTTCATGGGCGGCTCGATGGGCGCGGTCGTCGGCGAGAAGGTGGCCCGCGCGGCCGAGGCGGCCCTCGACGAGCGCGTCCCGCTGGTCGTGGTCTCGGCGTCCGGCGGGGCCCGGATGCAGGAAGGTACGCTGGCGCTGATGCAGCTGGCCAAGACGATGGCCGCCCTCGAGCGGCTGCGCGCGGCGCGCGTCCCGTACGTGTCGGTCATGTCGGACCCGACCACGGGCGGCGTGTTCGCCTCCTACGCCGCGATGGGGGACATCAACCTGGCCGAACCGAACGCGCTGATCGGGTTCGCGGGCGCGCGCGTGGGCGCCGGGACCATCGGCCAGGAGCTGCCGCCGGGCTTCCAGCGATCCGAGTTCCTGTACCGCCACGGCTTCGTCGACCGGGTCGTGCAGCGCCCGGACCTGCGACGCGAGCTGGCCCAGATCCTGCGCTTCGTCGCGCCCGCGGCAGGAGGCCGCCCGTGGTTGACCGCATCCGCAACCGCGGGCGCGAGGCGGCCGAGACGCGCGAGCCCGCGGCCACGGCGACCGTCGCGCCGGTCGACGAGAAGGCGGTCGTCTGGGCGCGCGTCCAGCTCGCCCGCAACCTGCGCCGCCCGCGGATCCTCGAGTTCCTCGCCGAGATCGCCGACGAGTTCGTCGAGCTCCACGGCGACCGCCTGTTCGGCGACGACGAGGCGATCGTCGCGGGCTTCGCGCGGATCGACGGCCGGCGCGTGGTGGTCGTCGGGCAGCAGAAGGGCGCCGACACCGAGGAGAACGTGCGGCGCAACTTCGGCATGCCGCACCCCGAGGGCTACCGCAAGGCGATGCGGGTCATGGAGCTCGCGGAGCGGTGCGGGCTGCCGGTCGTGACCTTCGTCGACGTGCCCGGGCGCCCATCCCGGGCCCGGAGTCGGAGGAGCGGGGGATCGCCGAGGCCATCGCGCGCTCGGTCGGCCTGATGACCCGCCTGCGGACCCCGATCGTGACCGTGATCACCGGCGAGGGCGGCTCTGGCGGCGCGCTCGCGATCGCCGTCGGCGACGTCGTGCTGGCCCTCGAGAACGCGGTCTACTCGGTGATCTCGCCCGAGGGCTGCGCGAGCATCCTGTGGCGGACGACGGACGAGGCGGCGACCGCGGCCCTGGCGATGCGCATGAGCGCGGTCGACCAGCAGCGCCTGGGCGTCATCGACGAGGTGATCCCGGAGCCGGCCGACGGGGCGCAGGCCGACCCGGCCGAGACCGCGCGCCGGCTGAAGTCGGCGATCATCGCCGAGCTGGACCGGCTGTCGGCCATTCCGCTCGACGCGCTGGTCGAACAGCGCTATCGCCGGTACCGTGCGCTCGGCGCGTTCTCCGAGCTCGAGGGCCCGGAGCCGACGCCGCCGATCCCCCCGCGTCCCGGCCTGGCCGAGCGCCTGCGGGACCTGCTCGAAGCGGGCCAGCGGGCGATCCCGGCACCGCTCCCCGTCGGACGGCGCGACGAGCCACCCGCCCGCGAGGACGTCTGACGCATGCCCGACCCGCGCCCCACCGGCGACCGAACGCCCGCCCAGCGACAGGCCGACCACGCGAGCCTCGCCCGCCTCTCGGAGTCGCTCGTGCCGGCGCTGGTCCAGAAGCTCTCGGCGAGCGGCCTCGGTGAGCTCGAGGTCCGCGAGGGCGACTGGCGGATCCGGCTCCGCCGCTCGGCACCGAGCCCGGCCGGCGCCCCGCGCCGCACGGACCGGCCGCGCCTGGGCACCCACGCCGACCGCGACGCCCGCGGCTCGCGAGGCCTCGCCCGCCGTGGCGATCCCGGCCGGCGGCGGCGCTCGACACGACGAACCGCAGGGGATCCCCGCCAGCCCGCGGCGGACGATCGTGACCTCGCCTGCGGTCGGCGTGTTCCGCGCCGAGGCCGCCGTCGGGGCCCGGGTGCGCGCCGGCGACCGGATCGCCAGCGTCGACCTGCTGGGGATCGGCCAGGACGTGATCGCGCCGATCGACGGGACGGTGGTCGAGGTCTTCCCCCAGGCCGGCGAGGCCGTCGAGTACGGCGAGGAGGTCGCGGCCGTGGAGTCGGACGTCACGGTCGAGACGCACGGCCCGGCCGTCGGCTCGGCCGGCGACGAGGGCGTGGCCGAGGCGCCCGATGACGACACGCCGGACGCCGGCACCGAGGCGCCGGCATGATCGGCCGCGTCCTGATCGCCAACCGCGGCGAGATCGCGCTGCGCATCCTGCGCGCGTGCCGGACCCTCGGCGTCGAGGCGGTGGTCGCGTACTCCGAGGCCGACCGCCGGTCGCTGCCGGCGATGCTCGCCGACGAGGCCATCTGCATCGGCCCGGCGGACGCCAAGCGCTCCTACCTCTCGGCGCCCGCCCTGATCTCCGCCGCGCTCGTCACCGGCTGCGACGCCGTCCACCCGGGCTACGGGTTCCTGTCGGAGGACGACGCGTTCGCCGACGCCGTCCGTGCCCACGGCCTCACGTTCATCGGCCCGCCCGCCAACGTCCTCGAGCGCTTCGCGTCGAAGGAGGAGACGCGGCGGCTGCTCGCGGACCAGGGCCTGCCGACGATCCCGGGCTCGGGCCTGCTCGGCGACGAGGCCCACGCCCTCGAGGAGGCCGAGCGGATCGGCTATCCGGTGCTCGTCAAGCCGTCGGCCGGCGGCGGCGGCAAGGGCATGCGGATGGTCCGCTCGCCGCGCGAGCTGGCCGCGGTCCTGCCGATCTGCCGCTCCGAGGCGCGCGCCGCGTTCGGCGACGACGCGCTGTACCTCGAGCGCTGGCTCGAGGACAACCGGCACGTCGAGGTGCAGGTCGCGGTCGACCGGTTCGGCCACGGCGTCCACCTCTGGGAGCGCGACTGCTCGGTCCAGCGCCGGCACCAGAAGATCCTCGAGGAGTCGCCGTCGCCGGCGATGACCGCGGCGGGACGACGGGAGCTCGCCGAGCGCGCGATCAAGGCCGTGGTCGCGGCGGGCTACGAGAACGTCGGCACGCTCGAGTTCCTCGTCGACAACGACGGCAACGCCTACTTCATCGAGATCAACTGCCGGATCCAGGTCGAGCACCCGGTGACCGAGATGCTGACCGGCATCGACCTCGTCGCGACGCAGATGCGGATCGCGGCGGGCGAGCCGCTGGGGTTCACGCAGGAGGACGTCGTCCAGCGCGGCCACGCGATCGAGTTCCGGATCAACGCCGAGGACCCCGAGCAGGACTTCCGCCCGGGCGCCGGCACGATCGAGCGGTTCAACGCCCCCGGCGGTCCCGGCGTGCGGTTCGACTCGCACGCCTACTCGGGCTACGAGGTGCCGCCGTACTACGACTCGCTGCTCGGCAAGCTCGTGGTCTGGGCGCCCGACCCGCGAGGGCGCCATCGCGCGCGGCCGCGCCGCGCTCAACGAGCTGGTCATCGACGGCGTCGTCACCAACGCGCAGATCCACCGCGCGCTGCTGGTGTCGGAGCCGTTCCTCGACGGCCGGTTCACGACCAACCTGCTCGACCGCGTCGGCGGCGCCGCGTTCCTCGCCGGGGCGGTGCGCTCGTGAACGGCTCGCTCGTCGGCCGCCCGATCCACCCGACGTCCCCTCGCGCCTCGCTCGCGCCTGCAGCCCTGCAACGATGGGCGTGGTCGACGGCCCCGCCGCGCGCGACACTCTGTCCGACCCCGCCTGGAGCTCCATGTGACCGACGCCATCGCCCCCGCCACCGACGCCCCCGCACCGGCCGCGCCCACCGCGCCGGGCGGCGCATCCGCCGGCACCGTCCACTCGGTGCGCGAGATCGAGGCCCTGATCCCGCATCGCTGGCCGATGCTCCTCGTCGACCGCATCGTCGAGTACGACCCCGAGGCGAAGCGGATCGTCGGCATCAAGGGCGTGACGGCCACCGAGTGGTTCTTCCAGGGCCACTTCCCCGGCCTCCCGGTCATGCCCGGCGTGTTCCAGGTCGAGGCGCTGGCCCAGACGATGGCGGTCTACGTCGCGAAGCAGCCGGGGTTCGGCGACCGGATCGGGCTGTTCGCGGGCATCGACGACGTTCGCTTCAAGCGGATCGTCGTGCCGGGCGACACGCTCCGCCTCGAGGTCACGATGGAGAAGCTCGGCTCGCGGTTCGGCAAGGGCCGCGGGCGTGGCGAGCGTCGACGGCGAGGTCGCCTGCGAGGGGATCCTCAGCTTCATCATCCCGCCGGCCGGGGCGCTCCGATGACGCGGATCGCGGTCCTGTCCGACATCCACGGCAACCTGCCGGCGCTCGAGGCCACCCTCGCCGCGATCAAGGCCGAGCGTCCGGACGAGATCCTCGTCGCCGGAGACCTCGTGTTCAACGGGCCGGACCCGGGGGCCGTCGTCGACGCGCTGCGGGCGCTCGAGGCCGACGGCGCCGCCGTCGTCTCCGGCAACACCGACATCGCCGTCACCGACTTCGACTTCGGCGCCGCGTTCCCGCACTACCAGGACGGCGTCCCCGAGGGCGTCCGGATCGCCGCGGAGTGGGCGCACGACGAGCTGAGCGACGAGCAGCTGGCGTGGCTCCGCCGGCTGCCGTCCGAGCGCCGCGTCCGGGCCGACGACGACTCGCTGGTCCTCGTCGTGCACGCGTCGCCGGGATCGCAGACGCGCGGCTTCGACCAGGCCCTCGACGCGAACGTGATCTTCGAGCGCGCGTCGGCGACCGACGCCCGGGTGATCTGCGTCGGGCATACGCACATCCCCGAGGTTCGCGACCTCGGCTGGAAGATCATCGTCAACGGCGGCTCGGCGGGCTACGTGTTCGACGGCGACCCGACGGCCTCGTGGGCGTCGCTGACGATCGTCGACGGCGAGGTGCACGCCGACATCCGCCGCACCGAGTTCGACGTGCTGACGGTCGCCAACGCGATCTCCGCCCGCGGCCTGCCCGGCGACGTGTACCGGGCCGCGACGGTGCGCACCGGGAAGCTGGTCCGATGACCTGGTCGTGGCCGGCCCAGCCGCGCCGGGTCGTCGTCACCGGCATGGGCACGGTGAACGCCATCGGCAACGACGTCGAGCACGACGTGGGCGGGCCTCATGGCCGGCCGGTCGGGCGTCGCCACGTGACCAGCTTCGATCCCTCGCGCCTGGCCGTCCGGATCGCCGCCGAGATCAAGGACTTCGACCCGTCCGACATCCTCGACCGCAAGGAGATGCGGCGGACCGACCGCTACATCCAGTTCGCGCTCGTGTGCGCGAACCAGGCGCTCGTCGACGCCGGCCTGCCGCCCCGCCTCGACGACGACGATGGCGGCGCGGTCGGGCGTGATCATCGGCTCCGGCCTCGGGCGGCGTGTCGACGCTGTTCGACAACGTGCTGGTCATGGCCGAGCGCGGCCCGGACCGGATCTCGCCGTTCTTCATCCCGATGGGCATCGCCAACGTCGGCTCCGGCCAGGTCGCGATCGCCTGCGGCGCGATCGGCCCCAACTTCGCGACGGTGTCGGCGTGCGCGACCGGCGGCCACGCGCTGGGCGAGTCGTGGGAGACGATCCGGCGAGGCGACGCCGACCTCATGATCGCCGGCGGCGTCGAGGCCGGCATCCACGAGGCCACGTTGGGCGGCTTCGCCTCGATGAAGGCCCTGTCGAACCGCAACGACGATCCCGAGGCCGCCTCGCGGCCGTTCGACCAGGCCCGCGACGGGTTCGTGATGGGCGAGGGCGGCGGGGCGCTGATCCTCGAGGCGCTCGAGCACGCGGAGGCGCGCGGCGCGACGCCGCTGGCCGAGCTCGTGGGCTACGGGGCGACCGCCGACGCGTCGCACATCACGCTGCCGGCGCCCGGGGGGATCGGCGCGGTCCGGGCGGCGCAGCGGGCGCTCGAGAAGGCCGGCATGGAGCCCGCCGAGATCGACCACGTGAACGCGCACGCCACCTCGACGCCCGAGGGCGACAAGGCCGAGCTGCAGTCGATCCACACGATCTTCGGGGACCACGCCCCGCGGGTCGCGGTGACGGCCAACAAGTCGATGCTCGGCCACACGCTGGGCGCGGCGGGGGCGATCGAGGCCATCGCGACGATCATGGCGATCCGCGAGGGCTGCATCCCGCCGACGATCAACCTCGACGATCCCGACGAGCAGGCCGAGGGCCTCGACCTGACGCCCAACGTCGCCACGCAGCGGACGGTGCGCGCGGCGATGTCCAACTCGTTCGGCTTCGGCGGCCAGAACACGGCGCTCGTGTTCCGGCGGTGGGACGGATGAGCGCGCCCACCGATGAGGACCGGGAGGAGGAGCCGATGACCGAGAGCGGCCTCGCCGATGCGCGCGGCATCCTGGACCCGGTGGCGGTCGGCCCCGGCGACGACGATGCCGGCAGCGCCGAGTCCATCGAAGCGGGCCAGGGCGGCAACGGCGCCGCCGGCGACGCATCGCCGGCGCCCGCGCTGGCCGGCGCCGACGCCTCGCTGCTCGCGCTCGTCGACCGGCTGACCGCGGTGCTCGAACGGAGCGAGCTGGGCGAGCTCGAGGTCGCCTCGGGCGGGACCACGATCGTCCTGCGGGCGCCGTCCGCCGTCGAGCGACCCGCCGCGATCGCGATCGCCGCGCCGGCGGACGCGAGCCTGGCGCGCCCCGAGCCAGGAGCCGGCCGCGACGGGCGGCGCCGCGCCGGTCGCAACCGCGGCCGCCCCGGCCAAGCCGTCCGTGAAGGCGCCGCTGACGGGCATCTACTACGCCGCGCCGTCGCCGGGCGCCACGCCCTACGTCGCGGTCGGCGATCACGTCGCGGTCGGCCAGATCATCGGGCTGATCGAGGCCATGAAGCTGTTCAACGAGATCAAGAGCGACCTGGCCGGCCGGGTCGCGCGCGTGTGCGTCGACACGGGGGCGCTCGTGAAGGCCAAGCAGCCGCTGATCGAGGTCGAGGCCGGATGACGCGCCCCGAGACCCCCGCGGTCCGCCTCACCGGCTGGGGCCGCTACGCGCCGTCGCAGGTCCTGAGCAACGCCGACCTCGAGCGGATGGTCGACACCTCCGACGAGTGGATCGTGTCGCGCACGGGCATCCGCGAGCGGCGCGTCGCCGCGGCCCACGAGACCACGGCGTCGATGGGCGCGGTCGCCGGGCTGCGCGCGATCCGCACCGCCGGCCTCGAGCCCGACGACATCGACGTGATCATCCTCGCGACCCTCACGCCGGACTACTGGATGCCGTCGACCGCGGCGCTGGTCAAGGAGGCCATCGGCAACACGCGCGCCTCCGCCTTCGACGTGATGGCCGCCTGCTCGGGCTTCGTCTACGGCTACGCGACGGCGTCGGCGTACATCACCGCCGGGCTGGCGAAGCACGTGCTGGTCATCGGCGCCGAGCTGCTGACCCGGTTCCTCGACTACACCGACCGCAGCACCTGCATCCTGTTCGGCGACGGGGCCGGGGCGGTCGTGCTGTCGGCGTCGGACGAGCCGACGGCCCCGGTCGGCATCGAGCTGACCACCGAGCCGCAGGGCGCGTACATGATCTGGCTGCCGGCCGGCGGCGCGAAGAGCCCGCCGTCGATCGAGACGATCACCCGCGGCGAGCACAAGATCCGGATGGAGGGCCGCGAGACCTACCGCTTCGCGACCCGGACGCTCGCGTCGACCGCCCTCGCGGCCGCCGGCAAGGCCGGGATCGCGCCCGGCGACGTCGACCTGTTCATCCCGCACCAGGCCAACATCCGGATCATCGAGGCGGTCGCCAAGGGCCTCGACCTGCCGATGGAGCGGATGTTCGTGAACCTCGACAAGTACGGCAACACCTCGGCCGCGTCGGTGCCGATCGCGCTGGCCGAGGCCGTGAACGAGGGACGCGTGAACGTCGGCGACAAGCTCGTGCTGGTCGCGTTCGGCGCCGGGTTCACGTCGGGCGCCGTGGCCATGGAGTGGACGGCCGACCCCACGCGCGGGCTGCTCGGCGACGCGGCCGTGCGGCCCGAGGACGTGACCGTCCGCGCACCCGTCGACTGGGACTCGGTGGACCCGATCCCGCCCGCCCTCGCCGAGATCGTCCGGCGCCCGATCGCGCCCGGCATCGAGGTCCCGCTCGACGACGTCGTCCCGGGCGAGCCGGAGCCGGCCCGCCAGCCCGTCCGCTGACCATCGCCCGCGACCCGCGGCGGACGCACGCCGGCGGCGCCGACCCACAGGAGGAGCTCGGATGATCGACCTCTCGGGCAAGACCGCGCTCGTGACCGGCGGCTCGCGCGGCATCGGCCGGGCCATCGTGCTGCGGCTCGCCCGGCAGGGCGCCGACGTCGCGTTCAGCTTCCGCGGCAACCAGGCGGCCGCCGACGCGACCGTCGCCGAGGTGGAGGCGCTGGGCCGCCGGGCCATCGCGATCCAGATGGACGCCCGGGACGCCGAGGCCGCCGAGGCGCTGGTCAAGTCGGTCCTCGAGGCCTACGGCAAGATCGACATCCTCGTCAACAACGCCGGCATCACCCGCGACGACCTGATCATGCGGATGAGCCTCGACAACTGGCGCGACGTGCTCGAGACCAACCTGTTCGGCGCGTTCTACGCGCTCAAGGCCGTGACCCGGCCGATGCTCAAGGCCAGGGGCGGGCGCGTGATCAACATCACCTCGGTGTCGGGGCAGGCGGGCCAGACGGGCCAGGCGAACTACAGCTCGGCCAAGGCGGGCCTGATCGGGCTGACCAAGTCGGCGGCCCGCGAGCTCGCCTCGCGCGGCATCACCGTGAACGCCGTCGCGCCCGGGTTCGTGCTCACGGAGCTGACCCAGGACCTGCCCGACAACCTCAAGGCCCAGCTCACCGAGCGGACGCCGCTGGGGCGGTTCGGGACGCCCGAGGAGATCGCCGACGCCGTCGCCTTCCTCGCCTCCGACGAGGCGGCCTTCATCACCGGGCAGGTCCTCGCCGTCGACGGCGGCCTGGTGATGATGTAGCGGTGCCGTTCACCGTCGAGGCGACCGCCATCCCCGAGGTCCTCGTCGTCCGGCCGCGGCGCTTCGGCGACGACCGCGGCTGGTTCGCGGAGATCCTGCAGGCGGAGGCGTTCGCGGGCCTCGGGCTGCCGGCGCGGTTCGAGCAGGTCAACCAGTCGCGATCGGCGAAGGGCGTCGTGCGCGGCCTGCACTTCCAGTGGGACCCGCCGCAGGGCAAGCTCATGCGCGTCGTCGCCGGGCGGGCGTTCCTCGTCGCCGTCGACATCCGGCCGGGGTCGCCGACGCTGGGCCGGGCGGTGACGCTCGAGGCGTCGGCCGACGACCCGGTCCTGGTCTGGGCCCCCGCCTCGTTCGCCCGCGGGTTCGCGGCGCTGCACGACGGGACCGAGATCGAGTACTTCTGCACGGCCGCGTACAACCCGGCCAGCGAGGCGGGCATCCGCTGGGACGATCCCGCGCTCGCCATCCCGTGGCCGGTGTCCGCGCCGCAGCTGTCGGCCAAGGACGCCGCGGCGGGCACGCTCGCGGAGTGGCTAACCCGGCCCAAATCAGCCGCTTTCGCCTACCCGGGAGCCGGCTGAGGCTGGGACGGGCCAACGCGATAGGTACCTTCGGCTGGTGCCCGCGGAGGACGTCGGCTGTCAGCATCCGCGACGTGCACAACCCTCTTCAGGCGCCGTGGGGGGCGCGCGGCCGGAATCGCGGCCGCAAGGGGCCGACGCGACTTCATGGGCTCGCCTTCGTCGCGGGCATGGGCATCCTGGCCGCGGGCATCGTCGGCTGGGCGATGGCGGGCGGCCCGTCGCGGGTCGAGGACTTCGCGGTCGTCCTCGACCTGACGATCGGGGGCACGATCCTCGCCACCGGCGCGCTGGTCGGGCGCGCCCGGGCGGCCGAGGCCCGGCGCGAGGCGCAGCTCGGGGTCCTCCAGCACGCGGCCCGGCGCATGAGCGCCAGCCTGTCGCGCGAGGAGGTCGGCCGGGCCGTCGTCGAGGAGACGCGACGCGTCATCGACTACCACAACGCCCGCGTCTACCTGCTCGACCCGCCCGACGACCTGGAGCCGATCGCCTTCGAGGGCCGCGTCGGCGCCTACGAGAAGGTCGACATGGCGATCCTGCGGACGAAGATCGGCGAGGGGTTCACGGGCTGGGTGGCGCTCCACGGCCGGGCGCTGCGCGTCGACGACGCGACCTCGGACCCGCGCGGCGAGACCATCCCCGGCACGGACGACGTCGACGAGTCGATGCTGGTCGTCCCGATGCAGCACGACGGGAAGCTGATCGGCGTGATCACGCTGTCCAAGCTCGGCCTTCGCCAGTTCGACGACGAGGACCTGCGGCTGCTGACGATCCTCGCCGACCAGGCGGGCACCGCGTTCAGCGGGGCCGCGAACCTCGCGGAGACGCGACGGCTGGCCGCCGAGCTGCGCCAGCTCCTGGACATGAACAGCGCGCTGTCGCGCACGCTCGACCCGCGCGCGGTCGCCGACCTGATGGCCGAGCACGTGGCCCGTGCCGTCGGCGCCGACCGCGCCCAGATCAGCGACTGGGACCGTCCCAACGGCCGCCTGCGCACGCTCGGTTGCTTCCCGACCGCCGCCCGCGCGGACATGGACGACTACTACCCCCTCGAGGGCTACCCGCTCACGTGCCGCGTCCTCGAGAGCGGCGTCATCGAGAGCGTCGACACCGAGGATCCCACCGCGGATCCCGCGGAGGCCGAGCTGCTCCGGCACGACGGCATGCGCGGCCTCGTGATGCTGCCGCTGATCGCCAAGGGCCAGGCGATCGGGCTGATCGAGCTCGTGTCGACCGGGCGCGCCGAACGCCGATCCCGGCCAGATCACGCTGGCGACGACGATGACCCACGAGGCGGCCATGGCGCTCGAGAACGCGCGCCTGTACGAGACCGCGCGCAACCTCGCCGACCGCGACCCGCTGACCGGGTTCTTCAACCACCGCTACCTGCACGAGCGGCTGGCCGAGGAGGTCGTGCGCGCCGTCCGGACCCATCGCCCGCTGAGCGTCGTGATGCTCGACCTCGACGACTTCAAGCTCGTCAACGACAGCTTCGGCCACCTCTACGGGGACGGCGTCCTGGTCCACGTCGCGGAGCGCATCCGCTCGTCCCTCCGCGCCTCCGACGTCCCGGCCCGCTACGGCGGCGACGAGTTCGCGCTGATCCTGCCCGAGACGACCTGCGAGGACGCCGCCGGCGTCGCCGCGCGGATGCTGGCGGCGTTCCGCGACTCGCCGTTCTCGTCGGACGGGCGGGTGGCGTTCCCCATCGGCGCCTCGATCGGGATCGCGACCTATCCCGAGGACGGCCGGTCCGCCACCGACCTGCTGGCGGTCGCCGACCGCGGCCTGTACAACGCCAAGGCCGCCGGCGGGAACCGCGTGGGACCCGACCCGGAGGCCGATCTCGGAGGCCGACGTGGACGCCGATGTCGAGGCGCCCATCGAGCTCGGCGCGCACCGCCGGCGGATCGGCGAGCCGCTCGCCCGACCGGCACCCGTGGGCGAGCCGCTGGAGGCTCCAGTGCAGTCGAGTGGGGCCTGAGCCAGTACGGAAGTACCAGGACCCGGCGACCGACAGTACTGGCGGGCACCCTTGCCCGGGCGGGCCGGTCGGCCGCATGCTAGGGCTCGGTGAGCCTCCGGAACAGCGCCACTGGCGACCTCGGGCTGCGCACGGGATTGCGTGACCTGACCCGGCGACCCTTCGTTCTCACCTTCGTCGCCCTCGGCACCATCGAGCTGCTGCGGGTGATCTTCGACCCCCGACCGGCCGACCTCGTGGTCCTCGCGCTGGTCGCCCTGGTCGGCCTGCTGGCCATCCGCGAGCGGGAACGCGTCGTCGACGCCGAGGGCAGCCGGCGCACCGAGGCCGAGTCGTTCGCCCGGATCCTGCGCGCGCTGTCGCGCTCGGTCTCGCCGGACGCGATCGTCGCCGCGATCGTCGAGGAGCTCGGCGCGGGGACCGGCGCCGACCACGTCGCGGTCGTCCGCCGCCGGCCCGAGGGCCGCGTCCTCGAGGCGGTGCTGTCGTCCACCCGGCCCGGCGCCCCGACCTCGCGGACGTCGCTGCCCCTGACGGAGCTCGACGACCCGGCGCGTCGACCTCGCCATGTCCAGCCTGGCCATGGCCGCGTCGCGCGGCCGCCGCCTGACCGCCGTGCCCATCGAGCCCGATCCGGCCGGCGACCCGCAGCTCGTCCCGCTCGGGATCGCGGCCGACCGGCTCGTCCGGTCCGGCGCGCGGCACGCCGAGGGCATGGTCGCCGAGCTCGAGCCCGCGCCCACCCGCCTGGCGCCGCTGCCCGTCCGCCCGCGTCGCGCGTCGCACGCCACGCCCGCGCGGGACGGCGCCGACCAGCGCATCGCCGACCGCATCGCCAGCCGCGTGGCCGACGCCTACGGCCTGTCCAACGTCCTGGCCGCGCCGCTGCGCGTCGACGGCCAGACGGAGGGCGCGATCATCGTCTCCCGCCGGACCAGCGAGGCGTGGCCGGCCAGCGCCCACCGCATCCTCGAGGCCGCCGCCTCGGAGGCCTCCGCCGCCCTCGTGCGCGTGTACTCGCTGCGCGAGGCCGAGGCGCGCGCCTCGACCGACGCGCTGACCGGCCTGCCCAACCGGCGCTACTTCGACGAGTACCTCGGCCTGCTCGCCAAGCGGCGCCGCGCGGAGGACCGGGTCGGCGTGCTGATGGTCGACATCGACCGGTTCAAGAAGCTCAACGACACGTTCGGGCACGCGGTGGGCGACCACGTGCTGCGCGAGGTCGCCCGGGCCATCGCCGAGGCCGTCCGCGAGGACGACGTCCCGGCCCGGTTCGGCGGCGAGGAGTTCGCGGTGCTGCTGCGCAACCCGAGCCCGCGAGATCGCCGTCGAGGTCGGGGAGCGCGTCCGCCGCGCCGTCGCGTCGCTGGACCTGCGCCGGCTCGGCGTCCCGGGCGTCAGCGTGTCGGTCGGCGTGGCCGTCGCGGAGTCGCCCGACGTCACGCTCGACGTCGTCGTCGACGAGGCGGACCAGGCCCTCTACCGGGCGAAGCGCGCGGGTCGCGACCGGGTCGTCGCCGCGTAGCACGGCGGAACCCATACCCTTGGGTCATGCCGCGCCGCGTCGTCCAGACCGACCTGCCAGCCCAGGCCGACGAAGCCGTCCCCGACCATCGTCGACGAGCCGGCGGCTGACGCCGACGAGCCGACGGACGACGCCGGCGAGCGGCGGCCGACGACCAACGGGGACCTCGCCCGGATCTTCCACGAGATGGGCGACATCCTCGAGGTCAAGGGCGAGATCAAGTTCAAGACCGTCGCCTACCATCGCGCCGCCGACGCCATCGCGAGGGCGCCGTTCGACGTCGCGGCCGCCTACGCCGCGGGCGACCGGCGTCCGATCCCCGGCGTGGGCCAGGCGATCGGGGACAAGATCGTCGAGCTCGCGACGACCGGCCACATGGCGGCCTACGAGCGCCTCCGCGCGGAGATCCCGGCCAGCCTCGTCGACCTGCTGCGGATCCCGGGCGTCGGGCCGCAGACCGTGCGCATCGTCTACGAGGGCCTCGGCGTGGAGTCGCTCGAGGACCTGCGCCAGGCCGCCGAGGCCGGCACGCTCCGCGGGCTGAAGGGCATCTCGGCCAGCACCGAGCAGCGGATCCTCGAGGGCATCGAGCAGCTCGAGTCGCGCCCCCAGCGCCTCCTGCTCAACCGGGCCCAGGCGATCTCCGACGACCTCGTGCGGCTGCTCGAGGGCACGCCCGGCGTCGGGCGGATCGTGCAGGCGGGGTCGCTTCGCCGGCGCAAGGAGACCATCGGCGACCTCGACCTGCTCGTCGAGACCGACGACCCGGACGGCGTCGTCGCCCGGTTCACGGGCCTCGGGCCGGTCGACCAGGTCATCGGCGCCGGCCGCGCGAAGGGCAGCGTCAGGCTGATGCGCGGGCCGAACGTCGACCTCATGACGATGCCGCCGGGCGAGGCCGGGACGTACCTCGTCCACTTCACGGGATCGGCCGACCACAACATCCGCCTCCGGGGCCTCGCGCGCGACCGCGGCTGGAGCCTGTCGGAGAAGGGGTTCGCCACGGATCGACGAGGAGGGACAGCCGCTCACCGGGGACGCCGCCGAGCTGCGGACCTTCCCGGACGAGGCCTCGGTCTACGCGTTCCTCGACCTCGCCTGGATCGAGCCCGAGCTGCGCGAGGACCGGGGCGAGGTCGACGCCGCCCGCGAGGGCCGGCTGCCGGCGCTGATCACGCGGGCGGACCTGCGCGGGGACCTGCACACGCACTCCGACTGGAGCGACGGCGTCCACCCGATCGCGGTCATGGCGGAGGCGTGCCGCGGGCTCGGCTACGCCTACCAGGTGCTGACCGACCACTCGCAGAGCCTCGCGATCGCCCACGGCCTCGATCCGGACCGCGTCGAGCAGGAGCGCGCGATCATCGCGGAGCTGAACGCCCGGTTCGCCGCGGAGGAGGCCGCCGGGATCGCTCCCGCGGGCGCGAACCCCGGCGGCTTCCGGCTGCTCCACGGCTGCGAGCTCGAGGTCCGGGCGGACGGCCAGCTCGACTACGAGGACGACCTCCTCGCCCGCTTCGACGTCGTCGTCGCGTCGGTCCACGTCGCCCGTCGCCAGCCGCGGGCCGAGCTGACCCGGCGGACGCTCAACGCGATCCGGAGCCCGCACGTCGACGTGATCGCGCACCCGTCGGGCCGGATGATCCAGACCCGCGACGACCTCGACCTCGACTGGGACGCGGTGTTCGAGGCGGCCGCGGCCAACGGGACGGCGCTCGAGATCAACGGCTCGCCCCACCGCCTCGACCTCGCCGCCGAGCGCGCGCGGCGCGCGGTCTCGATGGGCTGCCTGCTCACGATCGACTCGGACGCGCACCGGACCGAGGAGCTCGAGTACGTCCGCTGGGGGACCGACCAGGCGCGGCGGGCGTGGGTCGAGCCCGCGAACGTGCTGAACACGCGCCCGCTCGACGAGCTGCTGGCCTGGGTCGCGGGCAAGCCGGATCGCGTATGAGCCGCCCGCCGGCCCGGCCCGGATACCATCCGCGCCGATGACCACGCCGGACGCCGTCGCCGACCCCGACGCCGCGCTCGCCCGCCGCGAGCTCGTCGTGGCGGCGGTCGTCATGGTCGCGCTCACCCGCGCCGTCGAGCCCGCCGACGCCTTCCTGGTCGCGGGCCTGCTGCCCGTCGTGATGCTGGTCGCCGGCGTCGGCGTGCTCAACCTCGGCGCCGCCGCCAGCCGGCCGTACGAGGCCCTCATCGTCCCGGCGGTGCTGACCGGCGGCACCGGGAGCGGCGATCCACCTCGTCCCGGTGGGGCTCGGGCTGGTCCCGGTCCTGCTCGGGTTCGCCGTCCTGCTCGACCGGATCCTCGCGCTCGAGCTGCGCCTCCTCGGCCAGCCGACCGGCGCGACCGAGACCGACCACTCCCGGGTGCGCCTCGCCGCGGTCGTGACGGCGTTCATCGCCTTCTCGGGCATCGCGACGCTCGTGCCGGGCGGGCTCGCCGCGCCGGGCGGCGCGGCGGCCGGCGGGACGGGCGTCACGGAGGGCTGGCTCGTCGTGATGGCCGTGAACGACGCCCTGGTCGCGCTGCTGCTGGGGTACCGCCTGGCCCTGCTGCGTTACGGGACCGTCAGGGACGCCGCCCGGTCCGCCGCCACGTCGGCGATCGTCGTGGCGGTGACCGCGGGCGCGGTCCGGGCCGTCGACCTGCCGCTGCTCGTCGGTCCCGCGCTGCTGACGCTGGTGTTCTACCTGTGGGACGCGCTCCACGGCAGCGGCCCGGCGCGCCGGCGCGAGCCGCGCTTCCTGTGGGAGGCGCTGCTGCTCGCCGCCCTCGGCATCGTCGTCGTGCTCTGGAACCTTCGCCTGCGGGCCTGAGCCGGGCTCCGCGCCCTCCGCGAGGCCATCGCCGGGCGCTCACCGGGCCCTCACCGCGCCCGTCCGCCGTTTGACGCACCGGGCAGAGGATGCTAGAAACACGTGCCCGCGACCGGACGCCGCGCGACCCTGCCATTCCCCCCGGCACGCCCCGTTCCGCCGCGTCCAGCCCGACCCCGAAAGGACGACCGCTCCGTGACCTTCCCCGAGATCGACGCCGCAGCCCAGACGCCCGCCAACCAGACCCGCCTCAAGCGCCAGCTGGTGGAGCAGGCGATCGCGCAGGCTTCGGCCGCCGACTGGGGTGAGGCCGCCGAGACGAACAAGCGGCTGCTCGAGCTCGGGCCGGACTCCGAGGCCGAGAACCGGCTGGCGAAGGCGCTGTGGGAGCAGGGCGAGCTCGGCTCCGCGCGCGAGCACTACCAGAAGGCGCTCGCGCTCGACCCGACGAACCGGATCGCCGAGCGCAACATCGACCGGCTCAAGGTCCTCATGGTCGAGGCCGGCGAGAAGACCGTCGCGGCGCGCCCGGGCTCGAAGGCCCCGGTCAGCATCTTCGTCGAGGAGACCGGCAAGACGGGCTTCGCCCACCTGACCAACCTCGCCCGCTCCGCCGAGCTGGCGCAGGTCAACCCGGGCGACCTCGTCGAGCTCGTGCCCGAGGGCAACCGCCTGATCGCGATCAGCAACGGCACCCGGATCGGCGTCGTCGAGCCCAGGGTCGCGGCCCGGCTGCTCAAGCTCATGGCCGACGGCAACAAGTACCTCGCCGGCGTCACCTCGCTGGGCGATCGCGACGTGCGCCTGATCATCCGCGAGGTGTTCCAGGACCCGCGCAACTACGGCAAGGTCAGCTTCCCGACTGCCGCCAAGTCCACCGACCTGCGGCCGTACACCAAGGGCACGCTCGTGCGCGAGGACGAGGAGCTCGAGGACGACCTCGAGGACGACATCGAGGACGAGGAGATCGAGAACCTCGACCGCGTGATCCCGCCCGACGAGACCACGGACGAAGCCTTCGTCGAGGAGACGGACGAGCTCGAGGAGCCGTAGACCGGTCCGCCGCCCAGGGCGCCGGGTGACCGGCGACCGCCCGGCGGCGAGGCGATCCGCCCGTCTGCGACAATCCTTCGATGGCTGGCCGAGCACTGCTCCTGCGGGCTGAACCCGGCTTCAGCCTGCCGGCCTTCGAGCGCTTCGCGCCGCCGCCGCCGCCCGCGCTGATCGCCGCCCGCATCGATGCGGCGAGCCAGCCCGGCGACATCGTCCTCGACCTGTTCGGCCGTGGAGGGTGGATCGCGCGCGCCGCCATCGACGGCCAGCGCAAGGGGATCAGCCTCGAGGGCACCGCGCTGGACCGCCTGCTCGCCGAGATCGTCCTCCGGCCACCCGACCTCCGCCACCTCGACGCCGCGGTCCAGGCGCTGGCGGCGTCCGCGCGCCGGGAATCCAGCCTCAAGACCTCGATCACCGACCGCTTCGCGAGCCGTTGCGCGACCTGCGAGCGGCCAGTCACGCTGGACGAGATCACCTGGTCGACCGAGTCCGAGGGCGAGGACGGCCGGCCGCTCGGTCCCCAGCCGACGCGCAAGCACTACCGCTGCCCCGTCTGCCGAGACCAGCTGGGCGGCGGCGAGCAGCGCCAGGCCCCGCTCGACGCCAACGACCTGCGGCTCGCCCTCGACCGGGAGGACGACGGCGCCCGGGCGTTCCTGCGCGACCGGTTCCCGGTCCTCGAGGGTGGCGAGTCGCTGGCCGACGAGCTGCTCGACCTGCACACCCCGCGCCAGCTGTCGGCGCTCGCCGCGATCCTCGAGCGCGTCGAGGGCGACCTCAGGGCGGCCCCGATCGCCGCCGCGCTCCGGCTGTCGATCCTCCACGCGCTCGGCCCGGCGAGCCGGCTCCTGACGTCGCCCGGCCGCGTCGCGCCGCTGCGGATCGCGGGCGGCCACGTCAAGCTGCCAGGCGGCGCCCACTGGCGCGAGCGCAACCCGTGGCTCGCGTTCGAGGACGGGGTCCGGCTGGTCCGCGGGTTCGTGCAGCGCCTCGAGAGCGGCGCCTGGGGCCCGGTCCCGGCCCGGCTCGGCGACGACCTCCGGGGCCTCGTGGAGGGCTCCGCGACGGCGATGCTCAAGCAGGGCACGTCCGCGGCGCTCGGCGCGCTTCAGCTGGAGACGGCCCGCCTCGCGGAGACCGGGCTCCGGCCGCGGGTCCGGCTGGTCATCGGCACCCCGCCGCTCCGCCCCGCCGCCGAGCGGCTCGCCTGGGCCTACCACACGACCGCGTGGGCGCTCGGCCGCGAGGCCGCCGGGACGCTGCCCCTCGAGCCGCTGTTCGGGCCCGCGGTGCGCCCGTCGTGGGGCTGGCAGGCGGCCGCCGTCACCCGTGCGCTGCGCGGCGTCGAGCCGATCATGGCCCGCAACGGCCGGGCGGTGCTGCTGCTCGAAGGCGACGGCCCGGAGTCGCTGGTGGCCTGCGTCCTCGGCGGCGTCGGCGCCGAGTACCGACTCGCCGGCGCCCGGCTGCCCGAGGCGGGTCGCGAGACCGGCGGCGTCGTCGAGCTGGTCCCGCCCGGCTCGGGCGCGGTGCCTGGCGGCGCGCGGACGCGGGCGAACGTCGCGCTGCCGCCGGTCCCGGGCGGCGCCGGCGACCCGGACATCGTGCGCGGCGAGCGGCTGTTCGCGCCCCCGGAACGGGTGGTCGACGCCCCGTTCTCCGCGTCGGACGCGGCCCGCGCCGTGGTCGATGCCGCGGTCGACGTGCTCAAGCTGCGCGGCGAGCCGGTGAGCTTCGGCGGGCTCCTCGGCGAGATCCTGGTCGGCCTCGACCGCGCGGGGCACCTCAGGCGCCTGGTCCGGCCGCCGGCGCCGCCCGACGACGCCGCTCCCGACGCGAACGGCAACGCCGCCCCGCCGTCCGAGCGCCGGCCCGAGCCCGTCGGCGACCACGTCGAACGCCTGCTGACCATCGTCCGCGACGCCCTCGCCGAGGCCGACGGGCGACGGCTCGTGCGGGTGGGGGAGGACCGCTGGTGGCTCGGCGAGCGGGCCGACCGCGACGCCGCCGCCGCGCCGCTCGCCGACCGCGTCGAGTGGGCGGTCTACAGCCTGCTGTCGACGGCGGGCCCGCTGTCGGAGGCCGCGTTCCTCGACCGCATCGCCGGCCTGTTCATCGGCCCCGACCTCCCCGACGAGGCCCTCGTCCGCGCCTGCCTCGACAGCTATCGCAGCCTCGCCAGCACCCAGGACAACCTGGTCACGACCGACGACCTCACCCGCCGGAGCCGCGAGCACGGCGAGCTGATCGCCGAGATCGTCGAGCTCGGCCACCGGCTGGGCTTCTCGTGCTGGATCGGGGCCCGGCAGCAGCGGCGCAAGGTCGGCGGCATCCCGCTCTGGGAGCGCCTCGACGACCGCGAGCTGGCCGGTCCGCCGTACTTCGGGCGGATCCGCGGCGAGGACCTCGAGGACGTCGACGTGATCTGGTACGTCCGCGGGCGGGCGGCCTTCCTGTGGGAGGTCGAGTGGACGGCGATGCTCGGCGACACGGTGCATCGCCACGCGCGGATGCCGCCCGACGAGCGCCTCGTCCGGTTCCTCGTCGTGCTGCCCGAGCGGGCGGAGCTGGTGCGCCACAAGCTCGAGCGCTCCCCGCTGCTGCGGACCGAGCTCCAGGACGGCGACTGGCACCTGATCAAGGCCAACCACCTGCGCGACTGGGTCTCGCACGAGGAGGTCGCGCTGGCCGACATGGAGGGCCTGCTCGGCCTCGACCCGGCGGTCGAGCGGACGGGCGACCAGCTGGCGCTGTTCGGGGGCTGACCCGGTCGCGGCGCACGGTCCGGGCCGGGTAGGCTAGGACCTCGCGACCCGTCGGCCCTCCGCACCACCACCACAGGAGCTCCCGACCGTGACGGACCCTGCCAGCCAGCCCTCCGAGATCGACCAGATCGCCTCCCGTTACTGGGAGGACGTGCTCGCCCTCTCGCCGCTGACGGCGACCGTCTATGGCGACGAGCGCTACAACGACCGCCTCGACGACCCGGGGCCCGAGGGCCGGGCGGCGGAGCGGCGGCTCATGGAGCGAGTGTGGCGCGAGGCGGCCGCGGTCCCGGAGGAGGGGCTCTCGACCGAGGACCGGATCACGCGCGACGTGCTCCAGGTCGTCGCGGAGCTGGCCATCGAGGCCGACGACCTCGCCTACCGCGAGGTCCAGGTCGTCGACCAGATCCAGGGCCCGCAGACGGTGCTCGCGCAGCTGACGCAGTTCCAGCCGGCGGACACGCCCGAGCGCCTCGAGGCCTTCCTGTCGCGGCTCCGCGGGTACGGGCCGTACATGGACGCCCACCTCGACATCATGGCCGACGGCCTGCGCTCGGGCCGGACGGCGGCCCGGATCGTCGCAGACCGGACGATCGAGCAGCTGCAGCGGGTCCTGTCGATCCCGATCGAGCAGGCGATCGTCCCGGCGATGGCGCAGGTGGCCAGCGATGCCGATCGCGAGCGTGTCCGCGACGTCGTGCGCGAGGTCGTCTACCCGGCCGACCGGCGCCTGCTCGAGGCGCTCCAGGGGACGTACTACGCCGCCACCCGCGAGGTGCCCGGGCTCGCCTCGGCGCCCGACGGGGCCACGCTCTACCGCCACGGGATCCGCCGCTGGACGTCGCTCGACCTGGAGCCCGAGGAGGTCCACCAGGTGGGGCTCGACGAGCTGGCGTCGATCAACGACGAGCGGCGGGCCATCGCCGCCTCGGAAGGCTTCGGCAGCGACCTGCACGCCTACCGGCGCAAGCTGTCGGCCGACCTCGCCAACCAGGCGCCCACGCAGGAGGCCCTGGTCGCCCGCGCCATGGAGGACATCGGGCGTGCCGCGGAGGTCGCCCCGCGCGTGTTCGGCCGGCTCCCGCGCGCGGCCTGCGAGGTCCGCCCGGTCGAGGCGTTCAAGGAGAAGGACGCGCCGTTCGCGTACTACTTCCCGCCGACGATCGACGCGTCGCGCCCGGGCATCTACTACGTCAACACGTACGACCTGCCGAGCCGGACGTACTCGAAGCTCGCCTCGACGACGTTCCACGAGGCCATCCCGGGCCACCACTTCCAGATCTGCATCGAGATGGAGCACCCGGGCCTCAACGTCTTCCGGCGGCTCGGCGCGCGGTCAGCGGGCGGCGCGTTCATCGAGGGCTGGGGCCTGTACGCCGAGCGCCTGGCCGACGAGCTCGGGCTGTACCGGACGCCGGCCGAGCGGTTCGGGATGCTCGACGCACAGGCCTGGCGCGCCTCGCGCCTGGTCGTCGATTCCGGCATGCACGCGCTGGGCTGGTCGCGCCAGCAGTCGATCGACTGGCTCCTCGACACGGGCCTCTCGGACACGGATGCCACGATCGAGACCGACCGCTACATCGTCTGGCCGGGCCAGGCCCTGACCTACATGACCGGCATGCGCGAGATCCGCCGGCTCCGCCGCGAGCTCGAGGCCCGCGACGGCGACCGCTTCGACCTCAGGCGCTTCCACGACGAGGTCATCGGCCACGGCTCCCTGCCCCTGGCCACGCTCACCCGCGAGCTCCCCCGCTGGGTCACGCCCAACCCCTGATCAGGCGCCGCGCGACACCACGGCGTAGCCCACGATCGCGACGACCGCGACCAGCCCGGTGAGCAGCATCACGCCCGCGCGTCGAGCTCGACGACCTAGGAGTCGAAGCCGATCCCGAGCGTGTCCATCGCGCGCAGGAACCAGGAGCGCCGGCCTTCGTGGTCGTCGGCGCCGATGACCGCGCGGCGCATGAGCTCCACCGCCGGCGTCCGGATGGGCTCGGGCGGGATCGGGAACGGCCGAGAGCGCACGAGCTCGAGGTCGAGCAGCGGCGAGTCGGGTCGGAGCAATTGGTCCCGCAGGATCCCCGCCGCCCAGCGACTGGACCCGACGCCGAGCCCGGTGTACCCGAGCGCGTAGTGGACCCGCCCGCCGAGGGCGTCGCCGAAGGTGACCGTGAACCGCGTCGTCGTGTCGATGGCGCCGCCCCACGCGTGCGTGAACCGGATGCCGGCCAGCTGGGGGAAGGTCTCCACGAACTGGCGGGCCAGCTTCTCGAACGTCGTCGGGCGCGCGTCGTGGGCCGGGGTCACGCGGTTGCCCGGGTGGTAGACCGCGTCGTACCCGCCCCACAGGATCCGGTCGTCGGCCGACCGCCGGAAGTAATGGAACTGGTTGCCCGCGTCCGACATTCCCTCGCGCCCGGCCCAGCCGATCGACGCCTGCTGCGCCGGGGTCAGCGGCTCGGTCATGAGGACGTAGTCGTAGACCGGCACGAACAGCGGCACGAGCCGCCCCAGCCAGGCGCTGTAGGCCGACGTCGCGACCAGGACGTGGTCCGCGTCGACCGTGGCGCCACCGTCGGTCTCGACCCGCACGCCGCCCGCGCGGCGCCGCAGCGCCGTCACCGCGCTCCGCTCGGCGATCGTCGCGCCACGCCGTTCCGCCGCGGTCGCGAGCCCCCAGGCGAGCCTGGCCGGGTTCAGCATCACCGTGCTGTCTCCGCCTTACGCGGTTGCCCGGGTGGTACACCGCGTCGTACCCGCCCCACAGGATCCGGTCGTCGGCCGACCGGCGGAAGTAGTGGAACTGGTTGCCCGAGTCCGACATCCCTCGCGCCCGGCCCAGCCGATCGACGCCTGCTGCGCCGGTGTCAGGGGCTCGGTCATGAGGACGTAGTCGTAGACGGCACGAACAGCGGCACGAGGCGGCCCAGCCACGCGCTGTAGGCCGATGTCGCGACCAGCACGTGATCCGCGTCGATCGTGGCGCCACCGTCGGTCTCGACCCGCACGCCGCCCGCCCGGCGCCGCAGCGCCGTCACCGCGCTCCCCTCGGCGATCCTCGCGCCACGCCGTTCCGCGCGCCGCGAGCCCCCAGGCGAGCTGCGTGACTCCGGCGCCCGGACCCCGGCGAGGAAGCGCGGCGAGTGGACCTCGGCCTGCACGGCCTCACGGTCCAGGTACTCGAGCTCCGTGCCGTGCCGCGCCGAGAGCTCGACCCACTCCTCGAGCTCGGGCACCTGCCACGCCTCCGTCGCGACGTCGAGCACCCCCGTCGATTCGAGGTCACAGTCGATCCCCTCGTCACGGACGAACGCGACCAGCTCGGCGAGGTTGCGGCGGCCCTCCGCCTCGAGCACGTCGATCTCGTGGGGAAAGTGGAGCAGCCCGTTGCCCAGGCCATGGGTCAGCGAGGCCGCACAGAAACCGCCGTTCCGGCCGCTCGCGCCGGCGCCGACACGGTCGGCCTCGAGGACGGTCACCCGCAGCGACGGGTCCGTCTCGAGCAGGCGGATCGCCGCCCACAACCCGGTGAACCCGGCACCGACGATCGCGACGTCCGCCGGCCGGCGACCCCGCGCCGCCGGTCGCGCCGGGCCGGGGTCGCCGGTGGTGAACCAGTAGCTGCCGCCCGCCGGCGCGCCGACCGGCGCGAGGGGGATCGACGCGCTCGCGGGGATCGTGGCCATCCAGGCCAATGTACGCGGATCTGCCGTCAATCGGGCCATTGGCGTGCGGGATTCGCAGGATCACCGGCGATGGAGGACGATATTCGTGTTGACGGCCCGCGAAGGCGTATGGCACGATCGGGTCAAGTCGTTCCGCTGCCCGCAACGCGCGTTCCGTGAGACGCGCCTCGCTGCGGGCCTCGCGCCGCCGTTCGCGTACGTGCGACGCCGCCCCCAGGGTTGGGGGCCATCGGGATCCGCAGCCTGGAGGCAACATGACCGCCGAACCCGCCGCCCGTTCCGTCCCGACGCTCTCGCGAGCGCGCCAGCTGGCGATGTATCGCCGTGCCCTGGGGACGCTGCCGGGCGGCACCGACTCGAACTTCCGTGCCTGGGGCGACGACACGATCTACGTCGATCGCGGCAAGGGCGGACGGGTCTGGGACATCGACGGCAACGAGTTCATCGACCTGCGCATGGGCTACGGGCCGGTGATCCTCGGCCACGGCGACGACCGCGTGGACGACTACGTCAACGAGCGGATGCGTCTCGGCGTGAGCTTCTCGCTCACGAGCGAGGACGAGGTCCGGGCGATGGAGCTCGTCAAGGAGCTCAACCCGTGGGTCAGCAAGGCCCGGATGACCGTGTCCGGCACCGAGGCGACGATGCACGCGATGCGGATCGCGCGCGCCTTCACCGGTCGCGACAAGATCGTGAAGTTCGAGGGCCAGTACCACGGCGTCCACGACTACGCGCTGATCAGCGTCGGGCCCAACGACATGAGCGAGCTGGGCGACGAGGAGAACCCGGTCGCGCTGCGCTGGGGCCGGGGCATCCCGGACGCGGTCGCGGAGACCATCATCCCGGCCCGCTACAACAACATCGACTTCCTGCGCCGGCTGTTCGAGCGCGAGGGCGAGCAGATCGCCGCGATCATCGTCGAGCCCGTGCTCGGCAACGCCCAGGGGATCATGCCCAAGCCGGGCTTCCACCAGGCGATGCGGGCGCTGACCGAGGAGTTCGGGATCCTGTTGATCTTCGACGAGGTCAAGACGGGCTTCCGCTTCGCGAAGGGTGGCGCCGCCGAGTACTTCGGCATCACGCCCGACCTCGCCACGTACGCCAAGGCCATGGGCAACGGCTACCCCGCCGCGGCGTTCGCCGGGCGCGAGGAGGTCATGGCGGTGCTGCCCGACAAGGTCAGCCACGGCGGGACGTACGCGGGCAACCGCGTGGCCGCGGCCGCGGCCGTCAAGACGCTCGAGATCCTCCGCGACACCGACGCGCTGGCGACGATCCACGAGACCGGCGCGGCGATCCAGGCGGGCGTCCGCGCCCTGCTCGACGCGAAGGGGCTCGCGTACCACCTGACCGGGCATCCGTCGATGTTCGGGATCATGTTCACGGACGAGGTCGCGAGCGAGTATCGCGACTGGGCCAACACGGACCACGATCTCTACGACGCCATCGCCATCGGCATGCAGGCCCGCGGCGCGATGCCCGAGCCCGACAGCCGTGAGCCGTGGTTCGTGTGCGAAGCGCATGCGGCGGGGGACACGGTCGACCGCATCATCTCCATCTTCGGGGCGTCGCTCGACGCCGCGCTCGATGCCCGGGCTCGGGGTGAGCTCGACGTCGACGCGGAGGGCGCGATGTCCCACCCCACGGCCGGCTGACGCGACGCGTCCGATCGACCGACACCGCCACCGCACCCACCGGGAGGGTCACGACGCATGACGCTTGACGGGAACGCCGTCCGGTCCGTGGACCGGGCTGCGGCCCTGCTGCTGGCACTGGGGGAGAGTCACGGGGAAGCCGGCGTCACCGAGCTGGCCCGCCGGCTGGGGCTCCACAAGTCCACGGCGTCGCGGTTGCTCGCGACGCTCGAGAAGCGGGGGCTCGTCGAGCAGGACGAGGAGAGCGGCAAGTACCGGCTCGGCCTGGTCGTCATCCGGCTGGCCGAGCGGGCCGAGCGGACGCTCGACCTGCGGTCCATCGCGATGCCCGAGCTCGACCGCCTCGCCCGGGCGACGCGCGAGACGACGGGCCTCGGCGTGCTCGACGGCGACCAGCTGCTGACCGTCGCGCAGGCCGACGGACCCAACCTGGTGGCGATGGGGGACTGGACCGGCCGCTGCGTGCCGCTCCACTCGGTCGCCGGCGGCAAGGTGCTGCTCGCGTCGCTGCCCGAGCGCGAGGTCCTGCGGCTCGTGCGCCGCGGGATCGACCGGTTCACCGACCGCACGATCACCGACCTCGAGCCGCTCCTCGAGGAGCTGGCGCGGGTCCGCCGACGCGGGTTCGCGACCGGCTTCGGCGAGTACGACGCCGGGCTCAACGCGGTCGCGGCGCCGGTCCACGACGCGCGCGGCCAGGTCATCGCCGCTGTCGACGTCTGGGGCCCGGCGTTCCGGGTCACGCCGCGGCGCGTGCCCGAGCTGGTGCAGCAGGTGCGCGAGACGGCCGGCGCGGTCTCGGTTCGCCTCGGGGGAACGCCCGCCTAGGGCACCCGCCGCGGACCTTCCGCGGTCCCGCACCCCCGTCCCGCGGGTACGCTGAACCGCGATGACCGTGCCCGAGGACTTCCAGGATCGCCTCGTCGCGTTCCTCCGCGACCCCGTCCTGCCGATCGTCCTGATCGTCGTCATCGCGCTCGTCCTGATCTGGTTCGCGCGCACCTCGATCCACCGGATCGTCAAGTCCGTGCTCGATCGCGAGGTCAGCGAGGGGACCGCGCAGGAGCTGTCGGCCGTCGAGGTGACGAAGCGGGTCGACACGCTCGGTTCGCTCGGCAGCAACGTCGTCCAGGCGTTCATCGTCGTGATCGCGCTGCTCATGATCCTGGGCGAGCTCGGCATCGACATCGGCCCCGCCGTCGCCGGCCTCGGCGTCGTCGGGATCGCGGTCGGCTTCGGGTCCCAGAGCCTCGTCCGCGACTACTTCAACGGGTCGCTGATCATGCTCGAGAACCAGTTCAGTCGCGGCGACGTCGTGTCGGTCGCCGGGGTCACCGGCACGGTCGAGGACTTCAGCCTGCGCACGACGACGATCCGGGACCTCGACGGGGTCGTGCACACCGTCCCCAACGGCGAGATCAAGGTCGCCTCGAACCGCACCCGCGTCTGGGCGCGGATCAACCAGGACGTCACCGTGGCCTACGGCACCGACATCGAGAAGGCGACGACCGTGGTCGACGAGGTCGGCGTGGAGATGGCCGCCGATCCGGCCTGGCGACGACGGGTCCTCGAGGCGCCGCGGGTGGAGCGGGTCGAGGCGCTGGGCGAGTACGGGATCACGCTCAAGGTGCTGGGCATGGTCCGGGCCACCGAGCAGCCCGCGGCCAGCGGCGAGCTCCGTCGACGGCTCCTCGTCGCCTTCGCGGCGAACGGCATCGAGATCCCCAGGCCCCAGCGCGTGGTGCTCGCCCCCAGCACCGACCTCGACCCGTTCCAGGCGGGCGGCACGACGCTCCCCGGGCCGACGCAGGAGGAGCTGTCGGCCGACGCGGACTGAACGGGGCGTCCCGCTTGGCGCCCGTCGATCCGACACCCGGCGCCAGCCGCCCGGTCGGGCAGGCCGCGGCGCGTAGAATGGCCCGACCCACGCGATGATCCGGAGGAAGTCGTGAGCGCCGAGCCCCAGGCCCAGGGCGGGCCGGAGATCGAGAACCTCCTCGCCGAGCGGCGGACCTTTCCGCCCGACCCCGCCTTCGTCGCGCAGGCGAACGCGACCGCCGCCCTGTACGAGGCGGCCGAGGCGGACTACGTCGGCTTCTGGGCGAAGCAGGCCCGGGAGCGCCTGTCGTGGACGCGTCCGTTCGGCGAGACGCTCGAGTGGGACCTGCCGTTCGCGAAGTGGTTCAGCGGCGGCGAGCTGAACGTCGCCTACAACTGCGTCGACCGCCACGTCGAGCGGGGCCTCGGGGATCGGGTCGCCTACCACTGGATCGGCGAGCCGGGCGAGACCCGGACGATCACCTACGACGACCTGCTGCGCGAGACGTCGAAGGCGGCGAACGCGCTGCTCGAGCTGGGCGTGCGCAAGGGCGACCGGGTCGCGATCTACATGCCGATGATCCCCGAGCTCCCCGTCGCGATGCTCGCCTGCGCGCGGATCGGCGCGCCCCACACCGTGGTCTTCGGCGGGTTCTCGGCGGAGGCGCTCGGCGGCCGCATCAACGACTGCGGCGCCAAGGTGCTGATCACCGCGGACGGCGGCTGGCGGCGAGGCAAGCCCGTCCAGCTCAAGCCGCAGGCCGACGAGGCCGCCGCCAACTCGCCGACGATCGAGCACGTCCTGGTCGTCGAGCGCCTCAAGGACGGCGCCTCGAGCATGGAGCCCGGACGCGACGTGTGGTGGCACGACATCGTCGACCGCCAGTCGATCGTCTGCCCGCCGGTCGCCGTCGACAGCGAGCACATGCTCTATCTCCTGTACACGTCCGGCACGACGGCCAAGCCCAAGGGGATCCTCCACACCTCGGCCGGCTACCTGCTCGGCGCGGCGTTCACGCACTGGGCCGTGTTCGACGTCAAGCCCGACGACGTCTACTGGTGCGCCGCCGACATCGGCTGGGTGACCGGGCACAGCTACATCGTCTACGGGCCGCTCGCCAACGCGACGACCGGCGTCCTGTACGAGGGCGCGCCCGACACGCCCTCGTGGGACCGCTGGTGGCAGATCGTGGAGGACTACAAGGTCACGATCCTGTACTGCGCACCGACGGCCATCCGCGCGTTCATGAAGCAGGGCGAGCAGTACCCAAACGGCCACGACCTGACCTCGCTCCGGGTCCTGGGCTCGGTCGGCGAGCCGATCAACCCGGAGGCCTGGCGCTGGTACCGCGAGGTTATCGGGGGCGACCGCGCGCCCGTGGTCGACACCTGGTGGCAGACGGAGACCGGCCAGATCATGATCAGCCCGCTCCCCGGCGTGACGACGACCAAGCCGGGCTCGGCGACCTTCCCGCTGCCGGGCATCGCGGCCGACGTCGTCGACCACGACGGGAACTCGGTGCCGTTGGGCGGTGGCGGCTACCTCGTCCTCAAGCGGCCGTGGCCGGGCATGCTGCGCGGCATCTACGGCGACCCGGAGCGGTACAAGGAGACGTACTGGAGCCGCTTCCCCGGCATGTACTTCGCGGGCGACGGCGCGAAGCGCGACGAGGACGGCTACCTGTGGCTGCTGGGCCGCGTTGACGACGTGATGAACGTCGCGGGCCATCGGATCAGCACCACGGAGGTGGAGTCGGCGCTGGTCGACCACCAGTCGGTCGCCGAGGCGGCGGTCGTCGGCAAGACCGACGCGATCAGCGGCCAGGCGATCTTCGCGTACGTGATCCTCAAGACGGGCAAGGAGCCGAGCGACGCGCTCGCGGTGGAGTTGCGGGGCCACGTTGCGTCGGTGATCGGCGCGATCGCCCGGCCCAAGTTCCTGATGTTCGTGCCCGACCTGCCCAAGACCCGGTCCGGCAAGATCATGCGCCGGCTGCTGCGCGACATCGCGGAAGGCCGCACGCTGGGCGACGTGACCACGCTCGCGGACTCGACCGTCGTCGACACGATCCGGGACAACTCGGGCAAGGCCGAGGAGGACTGAGGGGGTGCCGTTCGGCTTCCTGAAGCGTCGCAAACCGGACGAGGCCGCCGCCGCGGCGTCCGGCGCCCCCGGCGCGTCGCCGCCCGCCAAGGGTTCGGGCGGCAAGGGCCAGTCCGGCAAGTCCGGGACGGTCGTCAGCAACCCGTCCCGGCTGCACGCCGGGCCCGCGCGCGGCGTGCCGTTCATCGGGCTGACCGAGGACTGGCGGCTGCGCGGCCTGATGGACATCTCCGGCCGGCTGTCGGACGCACTCAACCGGCGCGAGGCGATCCCGATCACGGACGTCATGTGGGGCCCGCCGGACGGCTCGTCCCCGATGGAGCCCGCTCCGGGCCTGCGCAGCGTCGACCCGTACGACCTCATCCTCGTCACGGCGGGCGAGGACAGCCTGCCGCCCCTGACCGACACCGAGCGAACCGCCCTCAAGGTGCACAAGGTCGCCTACGACGTGGCGCTCGAGGTGCCGCCGTTCCGCGTCGTCGGGACCGTCTACCTGCACCCGGGATCCGAGCCTGATCGCCTGCTCGACCGCTCGTCGGAGATGTTCACGCCGATCGTCGACGCGGTCGCCAAGCTCGGCGACGTCGAGGTCAGCGACCCGGAGGTCGAGGTGATCCTCATCAACCGCTTCTACCTGCGCGGGGTCGAGCAGGTGGACAAGCGGACCGGCGCGCCGCACCAGAAGCTGCCCGGCGCCCCGCTGGGCGGCGTGAGCTGGCAGGACCGCTCGCGCTGAGTGGTTGCCGGGCCGGTGCCCGGTCTGGGGGCCCGGTCCAGGCGATCGGGTCAGGCGCGCGCGGCGGCGGCCCGGCGGAAGACGCTCATCTGTGGCTTGGCCGGTGATTCGATCACCTCGAGGCCCAGCAGGCGATCCGCCATCTGGGCGAAGTCGAGCGTGATCTTGTCGCGCGGCGCGATCTCGATCAGGGTCCGGCCCTCGTTGCTGGCCTTGACCAGCAGCAGGCCGCTGGAGCGCACCTGCGAGTAGGTCGGGATGCCGATGGCCCGCTCGATGTCCTCGAGCTTGATGCCGCTGTTGGCGCGGTTGACGACCAGCGACAGCCGGTCGCGCATACCGAGCTCGTCGGCGATCTCGCGCAGCTTGACCACGGCGCGAATGGCCGGCAGGTCGGGCGTGACCGGCACGAGGATCCGATCCGCACGGTCGAAGATCGCCCGGTTGAGCGGGCTGTACGACGGGTGCAGGTCGACGATGACGTAGTCGAAGTTGCGGCGGGCGACGGCGATCGCGCCGGCGACGCGCTGCGGCTCGAGGAGCTCGGTGTTGAGCGGGTGCGCCGAGAGCGGCAGGATCCGCAGCCCGGAGCTGTGCATCGACGCCTGCTCGGAGAAGGTGAGCATCGGGCCGCCGTCCATCTCGTCGCGCCAGGCGTCGATCACGGTCGGGACCGCGTCCATGCCCAGGGACGTCGGGACGTGCCCGGTCACCGTGTCGGCATCGACCAGGAGGACCCGCTGCCCGCGGGCGACCAGCGCCGCTGCGAGGTTGGTGGCGATCATCGTCTTGCCGACGCCGCCCTTCGGATTGAACACGAGGAGCATCTGGCCGCGGTGGCCCCATTCGACGTTGTCGATGGCGCCCTGGAGGACGGGACCCGTGCCGTCGTCGATCGCGATCGACCGGATGCACATCGCCTCGACCTGCCACCGGATCGACTCCGGCGTATAGGGGCGCATGAGGTACTCGTCGTTCTCGTGGCCCGGCGCCTCGACGTCGAGCTTGTCGAGCGAGTCGTTGTCGACCACAAGCAGCCCGGGGATGTTCCGGCCCCGGTCGTGCAGGAGCGCCCAGCAGCGGAGGCCTTCGTCCGGATCGCTCTCGATATCGACGAGGGCTACAACGACGTCCCGCCGCGTGGCGAGGACGCCTTCGAGCTCGTCTGGGCCGTGGACGACGATGGGGTCGAACCCGCCCTCACGCAGCTCTTCGGCGACGAGCTCCCGTTCAGACGACGGCAGGAGGACCGCGATGGCGGGGTGGCCCGCCAGGGACTCCACGATCAGTTCTCGGACTCGGGATCACGCGCGGCCACCGCGACGACGCCGTCGCTGGTGCCGGTGACACGTGCCGCGAACCCTTGCATCGTCGGGATCGAGTCCTTGAACGAGACGTCGGCGCGATGGGTGACGTTGAACACGAACTCGCCCTCGGGGCCGGACGCGACCGCGACGCCCTGCACGCCGGCCAGCCGGCCGAGGTGGCGCTTGAAGCTCGCGATGCTGGCGACCGACACGAGGCCCGAGACGACGACCTGCGTCGTGCGCGGCTCGTTGTCGCCGGCGGCGTTCTCGCCGGCCGGGAGCAGGTGCGCGAGTCGGTCGGTGTAGGACTCCTCGAAGCCACCGGCGTCGACGCGGGCGTCGAGCGCGGCCTGGGCCTCGGGATCGAGCGTGCCGTCCTCGGCGCTGTTGCGCCCGACGACGAGCTCGGCGGCGGTCTCCGCGACGTCGGCGGCGGCCTCGGCCTGGTCGGCGGAGTCGGCGGCGGCCTCGGCGGCCACGACGGCCTCCGCGGCGGCCTCGAGCGCGGCCATGATCGCGCCGCGATCGACGGGATCGCCGCCCTCGGCCCCGCTCGGGAAGCCCTCGGGGGTCTCGCCGGCGGTCCAGCGCGGGACGTCGTCCTCGCCGGTGTCACCGGAGCCGCTCCAGTCGCCATCGCCCTCGCCCCAGTCGACGGCGTGGCCGGTCGCCGGGGTCTCGTTGTCGTCTGTGGCCTCCGCCTCGAAGGCGCCCTCGTCCGCGACGGGGGCCTCGTCGGCCTCGACGGCCGCCGTGGCGTCGACCGCATCTTCGGCAGGGCCGTCCTCGACCATCGACTCGGCCATGGCCTCGACGGGCTCGGCCTCGACGGCCTCCACCTCGCCGACCATCGCCTCCGGGGCGTCCTCGACCTCGACGGCCGCCTCGACGACCTCGGCCTCGTCGGCCTCGTCCATCGCCACGGCGTCCGTGGGGGCGATGTCGGCCAGCGTGTCGACGTCCGCCCAGGCCTCGAACGACGGCAGGTCGGGCATCGCCTCGACCATCGTCGCGAGCCTCGACGGATCGCTCTCGTTGCTGAGGCGGTCGAAGTACTCGTCCATGTCGGCCTTGAAGCGGTCGACCTCGAACTGCACCTCTTCGACCCGGTTGTTCACCGAGGCCGCGTGCGAGGACAGCTCACCCTCGAGCAGGCCCTTGCGGGTCGCGATGCGGTTGTCGGTCTCCTCGCGGATGCGCGCGATCTCGGCCTTGGACCAGTCGCGGATCCCGGCGATGTCGTCGTCGGACCGCTTGCGCAGGGTCGCGGCGCCTTCGGTCGCGCCCTCGCGGATCGACTCGGTGACCTCCTTGGCGTCGGCCTCGATCTGCTGGAGCGCCTGGTCGCGGGCCGACGACGCGGTCGCACGGATCGCAGCCGACAGGTCCGCCATCAGCTTCGACGGCTTCTTGGGCGCCGCGGCGGGGGCGGCGGGGGCTTCGATCTCGACCATGCGCTGGGACTCCTCGGGATCCTGGGTCTCGGTCGCAGCGGCATCGGTCGCAGCGGCACCTGGTGCGGCTTCTTCGGGCGGGCGCTGCCCGTTGGTGGAGATGCCCAGGCGGGCGTGGATGTCGGTGTCCGGCCACTCGAGGTCGTCGGACGTGGGCTCGGCCTGCGCGTCGGCTGCCGGCTCGGTGCCCTCGGGCGCCGCCTCGTCATGCGCGCGGTCGGAGCTCCACGGGAGCCTGAAACCAGATTTGGTGTCGCTGGAGGCCATGAGCAGAGACTTCCTCTACGGGATGGGCACTGAACCGCAGGTGCTTCGGCGACAGTAGGCGGCAGGGTGGGCTGTGGTGCAGTCGCTAGAGGTACCAGCGAGGCATTCCGGTGGTACCGGCGCAACCCGCCCGCCGCGCGTGCGGGCCGCACGACGGCGCCCGCGTGGTGCCCGGCCGCACAGGAATTCGTGGTGCCACCCGTGGTGACACGCCGTGTCGCGGGGCGTACGGCCGGATCGATCGGCGGCCCTGCGTGGGAACGCCGACTACCATGGAGCCGTGGATGCACGATCCGAGCTCCGCGTCGTCGCCGCGACGCCCCTCCCGGAGGGGAGCGTCGAGCCTTCGGACGGCCACGCCCCGACCGCGCTCCCCGACGACTTCGACGGTCGGCCGGGGCTGCCGGACCGGTTCGGCCGGGCCCTGCGCGACCTCCGGATCTCGGTCACGGACCGCTGCAACTTCCGCTGCCCCTACTGCATGCCGGCGGAGGTGTTCGGGCGCGACTTCGCGTTCCTGCCGCGCGAGGAGGTGCTGTCGTTCGAGGAGATCGCGCGGCTCGCGACGATCTTCGTAGGGCTCGGGGTCCACAAGCTCCGGATCACCGGCGGCGAGCCGCTCGTGCGCCGCAACCTGCCGGCGCTCATCGGCTACCTCGCTCCGCTCCGGACCGCCGACGGCGAGCGGGTCGACCTCACGCTGACCACGAACGGATCCGCCCTGAAGGCCCTCGCGGCGCCCCTCGCCGAGGCCGGGCTGCAGCGGATCACGGTCAGCCTGGACTCGCTTGACGACGAGGTGTTCGGCTCGATGAACGGCGTCGACTTCCCCGTGTCGCGGGTGCTCGACGGGATCGCGGCCGCGCGTGAGGCCGGCCTGGCGCCGATCAAGATCAACACGGTCGTGCGCCGCGGGATGAACGAGGCGTCGATCCTGCCGCTCGCCCGCTGGGCACGCGACGAGGGCCTGATCCTCCGCTTCATCGAGTACATGGACGTGGGCCACTCGAACGGCTGGCGGCTCGACGATGTCGTCCCAGCCGACGAGATCCTGGCGACGATCGATGCCGAGCTGCCGCTTGAGCCCGTGGCCGCGAACTACCGCGGCGAGGTGGCCGGCCGCTACCGGTTCCGCGGCGGAGGCGGCGAGATCGGCGTGATCGCCTCGGTCTCGCGACCGTTCTGCGGGGACTGCACGCGCGCGCGCCTGTCGGCCGAGGGACACCTCTACACGTGCCTGTTCGCGGTCGCAGGCACGGACCTCAAGACCCCGCTCCGGGCCGGTGAGACGGACGCTGAGCTCACCGAGCGGATCGAGGCGATCTGGGGCGTGCGCGCCGACCGCTACTCGGAGCTGCGCAGCGCGGCGACGGAGCGCCTGCCGAAGGTGGAGATGTTCGCCCTCGGGGGCTGACGCCAAGCGCGGCCGAGCGTTGCACCGCCACGCACGACCTGATGCCCGCAATCCACACGTCGTCCACAGCGGGGGAAAAGTGGTGGACGCCGGACGGCACGCCGAGCGTGGGTTCGTGGAAAACCCGGTTGGTTCGCCGTTCGCACGGCCTTAACGTAGGTCTTGCCCGAAGGGGCCGATGGAAGGTCCGGAGCGGAGGCGATCGCCTCAATCCTGCTCCACCCGGCCGGCTGAGATCACCTCAAGGCCACGCCGACGTTCGATCCGAGATCACATCAAGGGTCGACGCTCTCCGGTCGCTTCGGGCACTTCTTTGCCAGCGGTGGTGGCTCGCAAGGGTCGCAATCCTGGAACGCCCGAATGGACGTGACCGGCATCCCGGTGTCGGTACTCCATCCGGGCGTTGAAGTTTAAGGCGGCCTTGGGGGCGGCTCGACGACGTCGACGCCGCGACCCGCCGCTATGCTCGGCCGATGAGCGACTTCTTCTCCGGCGGCGCCGACCGATCCCGCCCGATCCCGCCGGTCGAGCAACCCGCCAGGCTCGAGGCCCTCGTCGAGGCCGTCCAGGGTCGCTCGGCGGTCCAGCCGCGGATCGGCATCGTGCTCGGGTCAGGGCTGGGCGGCCTGGCGTACGAGCTGGAGAACCCGGTCGTCATCCCGTTCGACCAACTGCCCGGCTGGCCGGCCGCCACAGCGCCGGGGCACGAGGGCCGGCTGCTGATCGGGCGACTGGCCGGCGTCCAGGTCGTGATGCTCCAGGGCCGGTTTCACCTGTACGAGGGCCACGACCCCGGGCTCGTCGTCCAGCCCGTGCTCCTCTTCCGCCGGCTCGGGGCGAGGATCGTGCTCCTGACCAATGCGGCCGGGGGCGTCAACCCGGCCTACGGCCCGGGCACGCTCATGGTCATCGCCGACCATCTCAACCTCACCGGGAAGTCGCCACTGATCGGCCGCAACGCCGACGAGCTGGGACCCCGCTTCCCCGACCTCACCGACGTCTGGACACCAGCCCTGCGCCAGCGCCTCCACGCGGCGGGCGCGGCCGAGGGCGTCGAGCTGGAGGAGGGGATCTACGCCGGGCTGCTCGGCCCGTCGTACGAGACCCCGGCGGAGGTGCGGATGCTGCGGACGCTCGGCGCGGACGCCGTCGGGATGTCGACGGTGCTCGAGGCGGTCGCGGCACGCTGGGCCGGGCTCGAGGTCTGCGGGGTGTCCCTGGTCACCAATGCCGGCGCGGGCTACAGCGGGCAGCCGCTGACGCATGCCGAGGTGATGGAGGCGGGCGAGGTGGCCGGGCCGCGACTGGCGCTGGTCCTGCGGCGGTTCCTCGCCGACCTGCCGGCCCCCGGATCGGCGGGGCTCGGCGCCTGAATCAGCGCAGTCAAGAGGTCATCGGCTACGTGGGCTTACGAGGACCACCACTCTGGGGAGCTCTTGAAGTCGCGGGTATCGATCAGCTTGGTGAGGCCGGTTCCATCGGACCGCATCACGCAGAGAACATTGTCCGGGTGGGTGAACCGATCGCTGATCGGGTCGAGCATGAACATGATCTGGGTGCCATCGGGTGACCAGATTGGATCGATGGGGAAGCCGCCGCTCGGGTCCTCGAAGACCTTGGTCAGCCCCGAGCCATCAGGCCGGATCGTCCAGATGGCGCCGGTTGGTTGATTGCGCTCCGACACGAACAGGATCGTCGTTCCTTCGGGCGACCACCGAGCCCACCAGTTGGGCGGCGGCAGGTCGAGCTGCCGCGCATGGGTCCCGTCCACATTGACGACCCAGAGCGAGCCGCCGATGTCGATCGGGAAGTCCGGCTCCGCGCGGATCGCGCGGTAGAAGACGAGCCTGGTCCCGTCGGGCGACCAGTCGAGCGGTATGTCCTGTGGTGCGCCGCCGGTTGAGGTGACGCGAACCACCGCGGTGACCTCGTGGGACCCCCCGATGTAGATGCCCGTCCGGCTCGGGTCCGAATCGTCCCACCCATCGAACGCGATGCTCGTCCCGTCCGGTGACCAGGTCTGCGGGACCAGGTTGAGAGTGGGATCCGTGAGGTGGATCAGGCTGAACGTCGTGGCGTCAATGCTGAGGAGACCGCCGGTGAGGGGCGTCGGGGGTTCGCCCCCGGGCATCACCATGATCAGCGACCGATCCGGCGAGATCCTGTTGTTACAGCAGTACTCGCCCGCTTGCGTCAGCTGCCGCTCATGGGTGCCATCGGCATCGGCGATGTAGTAGGCATGGTCATCGTCGCCGGTGGTCCGAAGGAAGGCGATGGTGCCTTGGGGGTGCAGGCCGGGCTCAGAGACTTCGGGGGACGCGGACGCAGTTGGCGCCGATGGACCGGGGGCAGCCGAGCGCCCCGGTATCGCGGACACCGTCGCTCCTTCGCCCGCGCAGCCGGCGACGAGCAGGATCGCCGCGGCAAGCAGCATGAGCGGGCGACTCCGAAGCACGTCAGATCCCCGTCCCATGAACATCGGTCAGGGCAACGCGGACGGGTCGAACACCTCCGCGCCGAGCGGAAGGGGCACACCACGGTCGGTCGGCCAGTGGTTTCCCCCGACCACGAGGACTCGGCCGTCCTCGAGGAGCGTCGCGGTGTGGCCTTCACGGATCGCCAGCGGCGCCGGCAGCGTCGAGGCGATGGCCGTGTTCGGATCCCAGAGAAGGGCGTCCCGACCATCGATGCTGAGCACCCGCCGATCCTTCAGGACCGTCAGCGAGCCGTCGCTGACGAAGGCGGGGAGAGTGCCGGTCTCGACGGTCCTGTCCGTCGCGGGGTCGAAGATCCTGAGGCTGGTGGTCTCCTCGCCACCGGTGAACAGGACGCGTCCATCGGCCAACAGGACCATCGAACGGCGCTCGTGGGACGGAACGTCGAGGATCGACGACCGGCCGGTGTCCGGATCGAACACCCGGGCTTCGTTCTGCCCGCCGTAGGCACAGCGCATGACGACCCGGCCGTCCGCAAGGACCACTGCGTCGTCGACGCCGTGGCACCCAGACAGGTCCGCGATCTTGGTCGCTCGTGGTTGCCCGAGGTCGAGCTCATAGGCCAGCGCGTCGGACTCGATCGTCGAAGACCGGTCGAGCGGCGGGCCGAAGAGGAGGATCCGGCCGTCGACCAGCTGGACGGCCGCGATCGGCTGTCCGACGGTCACCTCCTCGGGACCAAGTGACCCGAGATAGCTGAACCTGCCGGTCGCCGGTCGGGCGAGCTCGGTCGAATCGAAACCCGCGACGTAGCGCAGGGCCAGCAGCGCCCGGTCGTCCGGATCGAGGCGAGCGAGCGCGTTGGTGAGGTCGAGATCCCCGACATGTCCCGCCGGATCGGTGCCAGGCGTCGCCGCGTCGGTGAGGGCGAGCTCGACGACCGTCCTGCGCCGTCGACGACGGATGAGCTGACGCGCCTCGTTGGCCGCGATCGACACGAGCCAGGGGCGCAGCCGTTCCGGCTCCCGCAGGCTACCGAGCTTGCGCCAGACGATCGGCCAGGCCGCCTGGACCGCTTCGTCGGCGATGTCGAGATCGCCGCAGATCACAAAGCAGACCCGGGTCATGTCGTCGTGGTGGGCCTGGATGATCCTGGCGAATGCCGCCTCATCCCCCGCGGCGGCCTGTGCCACGGCTCCGGGGAGGTCCCTGTCCACCTGGACCCTCGCGGTCGACATACCCCACAGATGCTCGGGGGCAGGTCAAGTGATTCAAGCTACGGGCGGATCGGCACCATGTCGTCCTTGCCTGGGAGTGACATCGACCGCCAACCAGCCAGCGTGCGTCGCCGGCGGCGATCTCACGCGTCCACCAGCGGCGCCGCCTCGGCTACAGGGCCCGTTTCGCCGCGCGGTCGAGGAGGAGGCCGAGGATCAGGATCCCCACGAAGATGCCGATGAACAGCAGGCCAAGACGGTCGTAGCCCGACATCGCCCCACCGAGACCCGCCAAGCCTGTCATGGCGGCTGCGATGAGCAGGGCGACCCCGACAAACGCGATCCGGTTCTTGCTCATAGGACGGACTGACTCCCTCTCTCGCCGGCGCGCGCCAGCGGACTCAGGTGACCGGCAGCTCCCGGCCGGCCTTCTTCGCTTCGTCGCGCTTCTGTGCCCAGGCGGCCAGGACGTTGTCCTTGTGCGGCCGGATGGGGCAGTGCTCGTCGCGGTTGTTGAACTCATCGCAGTAGCCGAGGGCTACGCACTTGGGCGCGAGGAACGAGCCCAGGAACGGCGACACGCCGAAGATCTCGTGGCGGATCAGCTGGAACAGGCGCCGGATCTCCCACTGGGCCATCGTGCACAGGCGAAGGCCGGACATGTGGATCAGGGCTCGCAGGTTGGTCGTCATCACGAGGTTCGTGCGGGTGGCGTTGGGGAACACGAACCGCGCGTCCTCGCCCGGCACCCCGGCCCCGACGAGCTCCCCGTACAGGCCGAGCGCCCCGTCGACCTGCTCCTCGTAGCGGCCGCGAAGGTCGGGATCGCCTTCGGCGATCGTCGCCGGCAGCATCGTCGCGGCGCCCTTGTACTTGACGTAGCGCTGGCTCTGCTGGTCGAACGCGACGCCGGCCCGATGGCGCACGAGCTGGTGCGACAGCGTGCGCGACACGCCCGAGATGGCGAACGTGAACACGATGTGCTCGATGGTCGAGCCGTGCCCCGACTCGATGACGTTGCCGATGAGCTTCTGCATCGACGCCGAAGCGACCTCGCCCGAGGCGGCCCGGCGGAAGATCTCCTGGGGCTCGAGCTCGGAGTAGCAGGTCCGACAGGCCGTGTAGACGAGCGGCACGTAGAAGCGATCGACGATGTCCTTGTCCGGGAACAGGAGCGACGCCTTCATGCCCAGGTCGTGACGACCCGGGTTGCGCGGGATCGCCGTCTTGGCGCGCTGCGGAGCCGGGGCCTCTGCCATGGCCGCAGTCTACCGGCGCGAGCGGCCCGCGGACATCCCGAAGGACGGATGACGGTGACGAATCAGGCCATCGCCCGCGCCGCGAGCGCGCGCCGGTCGGCCGCGCGGAACCAGACCCAGTAGAGGCAGGTCGCGATCGTGTACAGCGAGATGATCGTGACGAAGTTCACGGTGTAGCCGGCCTCGAAGCCGAGCGTCGCCTGGAGGGCCGCGTACCACAGGCCGCCGACGATCCAGCCCACCTGCCACAGCACGCTCATCGCCGCTGACAGCGTCGCCCGCTCGCCCGACGTGACGCGCTCCATGGCGAACGCGTTGAAGATCGGGTTGCCCGCGTTCATGAGCGAGTTCCGCACGGCCATCGCCAGGATCACGGTCCACAGCACGGGCGAGAAGCCGAGCACGACGAGGAACGGGATGCTCGCGCCCTGCACGATTACGACCGACGTGATCTGGCCGAACCGCCGGGCCAGGCGGGGCTGGTACAGGATCGCGGCGATGGTCCCGAGCGAGGTCAGGGCGAACACGGCGTTGAGCTCGGTCAGGTCGAGGCCGAACTTCCGCTGGACGTACAGGTTGAGGAACGGGATCACCTGTCCGGCGCCGATCGAGATCAACAGCCCGGGGATCAGGAGCTTGGCGAACAGCCCGCGGTCGTGGACCCGGATCCCCAGCCACGTGCGCGACCGGCGCGGGTCGGGCGGGAACGCGGCGGGCTCGCCGAGCCGCCGGACCCGGCGATCGGCGGCGATGCGTGGCCGGTCATCGGACAGGCGGGTCACCGTGACCATCGCGGCTGCCATCAGCAGCGCCATGATGACGAGGATGATCCGGTAGACGCCCGACCCGGCCGGGTCGAGCCCGAGGGCCCGCGCGATCAGCCCGGCGACGACGCCACCCAGGACGGCCGCGATGATGTTGGTCACCTGCTGGATGGCGAACTGGATCGCGAACAGCTCGTTGCGATGCGAGCGATCGCTGTGCTCGGTGAGGTACGGCGACAGGACGACCTGCGTCGCCTGGCTGCCGGCGGTCCACAGCGCGGCCGCGACGACGATGACGGGCAGCGCCTCGCTCGCGAGCAGCGCGATCATGGCCAGGAGTCCGACGCCGATGCCGGCCGCGAACACCGCCCGCCGACCGACCCGGTCCGACGCCGCACTGGCCGGGAACGCGACCAGCGCCGCGGCCACCGACGCGAGCGTCGCCACGATTCCGATCGTCGCCGTCGTGAAGCCGAGCGACGACAGGTAGAGGTTGAAGTCGATCCAGTACAGGCTGAGCGCCGCGCCCGAGACGAGGCTCGTGACGAGGATCAGCCGCGCGTCGCGGTGGAACCGGCCGAAGGCCCGATAGGCGATCGAACCCGGTCGGCCCTCGGGCGTCACGCCCTCTCGCTGCCGGTTCGGCTCAGTAGTAGTCCGAGCACGACAGGAAGTAGCCGCAGCGGCAGATCAGCTTGCACTTTCGCTCGTCCATGCGGGCGCCGCAGTTCGCGCAGGTCAGCATCAGCTCGGCGGGATCGTCGGGCGCCTGGTCCGCCCGGCCGACCGGTCCCGGTCCTTCGTCAACGAGGCGGATCGGCGTGAAGGCGACTTGGCCCGACGCGGCGGCTGGCCTCTCCGGGGCGTGCACGCCCGTCATCGTACGACGCTCAGGCAGGGGCGGGCGCCTCCTGGGCGATCTCGGCGGCGTAGGCGATCGCGCGCTCCACCGCCTCGTCGCGCGACCATGCGCTCCCGCGCGAGATGGCGGCGCGGAGCTCGGGATCGGCGGTGTCCGGGTCGACGATGGGGATGTTCTCGCTCGGCCAGAGGTTGACGAGGTGCAGGCCCGTCTCTGCCACGAGGCGTCGCGCGGCGCCGCCCACCTCGTAGCCGTCGACGGGACGGTCGACGAGCAGGAGCGTGCTCGATGCCGCCGACAGGACGAGCACCAGGCCCGAAAGGTCGCGGCTTGCCCAGAACTCGCGCAGCGTGGGCCCGAGGTCGCGCGCGGCGCCCGGCAGGTCGCGGGCCATGACCCGCCCGAACGCACGCGTGAACCTTGACCAGCTGACCCAGAACGGATCGCCGATCCGTTCGAAGATCTCGATCGCCCGGCTTGCCGCGTCCTCGGCGCGGACGAAGTCGCTCCGGTAGCCGTACCACTCGCTGAGCCCCCACAGGGCCTTGCCCATCCCACTGTCGTCGCCGAGGCGGGTCCAGATCTCCAGTGCCTCGTCCAGCAACGAGGTGTCGTCCCCGCGCATCACGTCGATCCACTCCGCGGAGTCCCTCGCCGGCCGTCGCGCGAAGAACAGGTTGTACACGGCGTTCGCGATCTCGCCGTCATCGCCCAGCGCGCGGGCCACGTCGACGGCTGCCCGGTAGTGGGTGCCCGCCGAGACCAGGTCACCGCCCCAGTACGCCAGCCCGCCCGCGGCCTCCAGCGCGCGCAACCGCGTCCGCGTGGGCTCCTCGGTCCATTGCGGCATGGCGAGCACGCGGTCGACGCGTACGCGCCCTTCGGTGATGTGGCCGCGCATGTGCCAGAAGCGCCACAGCGCGAACACCAGGTCCGCCGCGCCTCCGGTGTCGCCGGTGGTTGTCAGGTGCTCCACCGCCGACCGGAGGTTGTCGTGTTCGTCCTCGAGCCGGTCCAGCAACCGCGCGTGCGCGGCCGCCGCCGCGGTCGTGTCGAGCGCCTTCGGTCCGGTCGCCACCGCGAAAGCGGCGAAGGCGGCCGCGTGGCGATCCTTCAGGGCACCTGTCTCGCCGCGCTCCTCGAGCTTGTCCAGCGCGTACTCGCGGATCGTCTCGAGCATCGTGAAGCGGACGTCGCCGTGGAGGTCGTCGCCGATGCGCATGAGGCTCTGCTCCGCGAGCCGCTCGAGGCCGCCGGGGACATCGAGCGACACGGTGTCGCCGGGGATCTCGCACACCGACTCCGCCGTCTCGATCGGGCCGCCGCCGGCGAACACGCCGAGGCGCGCGAACAGCCGCTGGTCCTCTGGATCGAGCAGGTCGTGGCTCCAGTCGATGGCGCCGCGCAGCGTCCGCTGGCGCTCCGGGAGGTCGCGCCCGCCCGCCGACAGCAGCCCCAGCCGGTCGCCCAGGCGCTGTGACATGGCGGCCGGGGAGAGGATCCGGATCCGGGCGGCGGCCAGCTCGATCGCCAGCGGCAGGCCATCGAGCCGGCGAACGATCTCCGCGACGTGGATGCCGTTCTCGGCGGTCAAGCAGAAGTCGGGCCGGACCGCCATGGCGCGCTCGACGAACAGCCGCACGCCTTCCGAGGCCATGAGCGCGTCCGGGTCTGTGACGTCCAGCGGGCGGCAGCGACAGCGGCGGGACCGGGAACTCCTGCTCGCCGGACACCCGCAGCGGGGCCCGGCTCGACACGATCACCGTCAGCTTTGGCGCCGACCGCAGCAGATCCGAGACGATCGGGGCGCCCGCGACGACCTGCTCGAAGTTGTCGAGCACCAGCAGCGCGGTGCGGTCCTTGAGGTGGTCCTTGACGCGATCGATCGGTGGCCGCTGCGGCGCGAGCAGCCCGATGGACGCCGCGATGGCCGACGGCACGAGGTCGGGATCGGTCACCGACGCGAGCGGGACGAACCAGGTGCCGTCGGGGAACCGGTCGACGCAGTCGCCCGCGAGGGCCAGCGACAGCCGCGTCTTGCCCGTGCCGCCGGGGCCCGTGAGCGTCAGCAGCCGGGTCCGGTCCAGCAGCGCCACGGCGCCGTCCACCTCGGCCCGCCCGACGAACGTCGTCAGCTGGGGCGGCAGGTTGTTGGGCGTGAGATCGAGCGTCTTGAGCGCGGGAAACGAGGTCTCCAGACCGTCGGCCTCGACCTGGTACAAGCCGCTCGGCTCGGGCGAAGTCCTTGAGCCGGTGCTCGCCGAGGTCGAGAAAGGCGATCCCAGCGCCGATCTCGCCCGCGACGACGCGCGTGGCATCCGTGAGGATGACCTGGCCGCCGTGGGCAGCCGCCGCGACACGCGCCGCGCGGTGCACCTCGATGCCCACGTAGTCGCCCGCGACGACCAGGACCTCGCCGGTGTGGATGCCCATGCGCACCCTGACGTCACCGCCGTCCCACGGATGGACGGCGAGGGCCTGCTGGGCGGCGACGGCAGAGCGGACGGCCCCGGCGGCTGTTGGGAAGGCGACGAAGACGGCGTCGCCCTCGGATCCGAACGGCACGCCGCCCTGTGCGGAGGCGGCCCCGGACACGATGTCCCGGTGCGCGCCGAGGGCCTCGCCGTAGGCCGCGTCGCCGATGTCGGTGAGCAGGCGGGTCGAGCCCTCGATGTCGGTGAACAGAAAGGTGACGACGCCTTCCGGCAGGGACCCGGTCACGCCGGCTCCCGCAGGGTGGTGAGGTCCTCGAACTCGACCTCGCCCAGGGCGTACCGAACGCCGTCGTTGATCGGCAACGCGGCGCCCTCGGCGCCGTAGCGTGCGAGATCCTCGGGTGACATGACGCCGCCCGTTTCCGGCTTGGTCGCCAGCTCGAACACGTTCTCCACGGCGCCCGCGAGGCCGGTGCCCGACGAGGCCTGGACGCGCCTGGCGAGGCCCGACAGCCGGGCCGCGCGGACGAAGTCGCCGTCGCCCACCGCGACAGCGGCCAGATCGTCGAGCCCGAGGGTCACGCCGGCTACGTCGCCGGCCGACATGAACATCTGCAGGCCCGCGGCCAGCTGCCCGCGTGCGACGTCGGTCTCGCCGAGCCGCAGCCGCGCCGTACCCAGCATGTGCAGCGACCACGCCTCCTGCGTCCGGTCGCCGAGCTTGCGATACAACGCCAGCGCCGACTCGAACGCCTCCGCCGCCCGGGCGTCGTCGCGCGCGAAGAAGTGCTGGGTTCCGATCCCCCAGAACACGTTGGCCTCGCCGAGGACGTCGCCCAGCGAACGGTAGGTCGAGAGCGCCTCGTCCAGCAGGGCGGCGGCCTGCTGGACCGCGTCCGGTGGCAGCTCCGGGATCGCGCCCATCGTGAACACGAACGACAGGTTGTAGCAGGCGTTCGCGATCTCGCGCCGATCGCCGACCTCGCGCCAGATCGCGAGGGCCGCCTCGTAGTCGGGGCGGGCGCCGTAGACCTCTCCGTGCCAGTAGATGATCCCGCCCATGACCTCGTGGGTCTTGGCGCGCAGCTCCGGCGGCGCGTCGGCGAACCACTCGCACGCGATCAGCGCGGCGACGCGGATCCGCGCCTCACGCAGGTAGCCGCGCTTCTGCCACATCCGCCAGACCGCGATCGCGATCCCGAGCGCGACCTCGGCGTTGGCCCGGGCGTCCGCCCAGTCGATGGCGGCGCGCAGGTTCGCGTGCTCGAGCTCGAGCCGGTCGAGCGCGGCCCGCTGGCCGTCGCCGTTGAGCGCTGGCGCCAGCTCCGCGGCGAGGGCCAGGTAGGCGCGCGCGTGTCGCTCGCCGACGACGTCGGTGCTCCCCGCGGCCTCGAGCCGTTCCAGCGCGTACTCGCGGATCGGCTCGAGCATCGAGAACCGCGGCTCGCCCAGGACCTCGTCGCTGCGCACGAGGCTCTGGTCCACCAGCGACGCCAGGCCGTCGAGCACGTCCTCGCCGAGGTCCGCGGCCGGGCCGGCGACCGCCTCCGCCCGCGGCAGGTCGAAGCCGCCCATGAACACGCCCAGCCGTTCGAACAAGCGGCAGTCGGGCGCGTCGAGCAGCTCGTGGCTCCACATGATCGCGCCGCGCAGCGACCGCTGGCGCTCCGGGACGTCGGCGGCACCTGCGCCGGGCAGGTCGAGCCGGCCCTCGAGCCGCTCGTGGATCGCGGCCGGCGTCAGGAACCGGATTCGCGCGGCGGCCAGCTCGATGGCGAGCGGCACGCCACCGAGGTGGGCGACGATCGCGGCGACGTCGCCGGCGTTGGCGGCGTTGATCGCGAACCCCGGCTTGACCGAGCTCCCGCGGGCGACGAACAGCCGGACAGACTCGAAGCCGGCGAGGGCCTCCGGTTCCCGCGCCCGGATCGCGGCGGGCAGCTGCTCGCGCTCGAGCGGCCCGAGGCGGTCGAGGTCGGGCGGGGTGGGCAGGCCGGGGACGGGGTATTCCTGCTCGCCGGAGATCCGCAGCGGGGCTCGGCTCGTCGCGAGGATCCGGATCCGGCCCGCGCGGCGCAGCAGCTCGCCGAGGTCGGAGCCGGCGCCGCGCACCTGCTCGAGGTTGTCGATGACCAGCAACGCCTGCCTCGGCTCGAGCTCCGTCGCCAGGACGTCGATGGGGCTGCGGGACGGGTCGTCGCCCACACCCATCGCGCGCGCGATCGCCGGGATGACGAGGTCCGTGTCCGCGACGCTGCCCAGCGGCACGAACCAGGCGCCGTCCGGGTACTCGTCGGCGAGGCTGGCCGCGACCTGGAGCGCGAGGCGCGTCTTGCCGGTGCCGCCCGGTCCCGTCAGCGTGACCAGCCGCGTGCTCGCGAGGAGTGCCCGAATCTCATCGAGCTCGCGCTCCCGCCCCACGAACGACGACAGCTCCATCGGCAGGTTGTTGGGCCGCGCGTCGAGCGAGCGGATCGGCGGGAAGTCCGCTGGCAGGCCGTCGATCACGAGCTGCGCGATCCGTTCCGGCCGCAGGTCCTTGAGCCGGTGGGCGCCGAGCGACCTCAGGGACAGGCCCGGCCCCAGGTGACCGTCGACCAGCGACGCGGTCACCTCGGAGAGCAGCACCTGGCCGCCGTGGCCGGCGGCGCCGACGCGCGCCGCGCGGTGGACGTCGTGGCCGACGTAGGCGCCCTCGGCGTCGAGCTCGCCTTCGCCAGTGTGGAGGCCCATCCGGACCCGGATGGCGCCGCCGTCGGGCCACGGCTCTGCGTGCAGCGCACGCTGCATGTCGGCCACGGCCGCGGTCGCCGCCGCGGCGTCGGCGAAGACGGCGAAGAAGCCGTCGCCCTCGACCTGGTTCTCGATCCCACCGTGGGCGACGAGCGCGTCCCGGACGATCGTGCGATGGCGCGCCAGCAATGGCCGCCACGCTGCGGTGCCGAGCGTCGACACCAGGCGCGTCGAGCCCTCGATGTCGGTGAACAGGAACGTGACCTCGCCGGTCGGGCGGTCGGGGGCGGCCACGGTCAGCTCCGGGGTCGTCGTCAGGTCCGGTGGTCCGCCGTCACCTCGCGAAGGCGGCCGGCGACCACCTTCAGCACGGAGAGGGCGACGCCCGGTTCTTCGCGCAGCACGCGCTCGAAGTCCCACGACGCGAGGGCGAGGCAGCGGGTCGGCTCCTCGGCGGTGACCTGGGCGACGCGCGGCCCGCCGTCGAGCAGCGAGAGCTCCCCGAAGAACTCGCCGGGGCCGAGCCGCGCGACCGTCGTCCCGTCGCGGGTCACGCGCACCATGCCCTCGACGATGGTGAAGAACCCGGTGCCGATCTCGCCCTGCCGGGCGATGACGCGTTCCGCGGGGAAGTCGACCTCGATCGATGCCGCGGCGATGGCGCCCAGGCCCGCGTCGTCGAGCCCGCGGAACAGCGGACAGCCGCCCATCAGGGCGGCGCGCCGGTCCTGGGTCAGCGTCATGGAGCCTCCGCGATGGTGGGGCAGTCATGGTGCGCCGCACCCGCACGCGGCGTCAACGAGATCGGCACGTGCCGCGACCTCGTTCCAGCAAGGGCCGCTGACGCTCGTCCGGGCAAGCGGCCTCCATCGAAGGGCGCGGTGGCATAGCATTCGGTCGGAGGGGGCCAGCGACGGACGCCCGGGCGTGACGTCGCGTAGCGAGACTCGGAGGCAGGCGGCGAATGGCCACGCGCGAGGAGATCGCCGACATCCTGGCGGGGTTCACGTTGTTCGGCGACCTCCAGACGCCGCAGCTCCTGGGGGTCGCCAGCATCTTCGACGAGGTCGTGTTCCCGTCAGGCGAGCGGATCCTCCGCCAGGGCCTGACCGGATCGGGCTTCTACGTGATCCTCGACGGCACCGCGGACGTCCGGATCGACGGCCAGCAGCGGGCGACCCTCGGACGTGGCGACTTCTTCGGCGAGGTCTCGATCCTGCTGGGTGAGCCGCCGACCGCCGACGTCGTCGCCACCACCGCGCTCCGGTGCATCCAGATCGCCGGCAGCGACGTCGAGGGCTTCCTCGTCAAGAACCCCCAGGTCATGTACCGGATGCTCCAGGCGCAGGCGCGTCGACTCCGCAACGCCAACCGCTGGCGGAGCTGACCGTGGCCGCGGACATGCGTCCCTTCCCGCCCGGGGAGTACCCGGCCATCGTCATCGGCAGCGGTCCCGGCGGGCTGCAGGTGTCCTACGGCCTCAAGCACTACGGCGTCCAGCACGCCGTCCTGTCCGCGGACCCGTCGCCCGGCGGGATGTTCCGCCGCTGGCCGTTCTTCCAGCGGCTCCTGTCGTGGACCAAGCCGTATGCGCCCGAGGAGCTGGTATCGCGCGAGTACCAGCGCTACGACTGGAACAGCCTGATCGCGTTCGAGCCCGAGCTCCGGTCGCTCCAGGCCGGGTTCATGGACGGCTCGTCGTACTTCCCGTCCCGGCCCGAGGTGGAGGCCAGCCTCACCAGCTTCGCCGACAAGGCCGGGATCGCCGTCCGCTACGACTGCCGCTGGGAGCGCACCCGGCGCGACGACGGCCCCGACGGCCCGACCTTCACGCTCGAGACCACGGATGGCGAGTACCGCACCCGGGTCCTCGTGCTGGCGGTCGGCATCGCGGAGCCGTGGACGCCCAAGCAGCCGGGGATCGAGCACGCGCGCCACTACGCGGAGACGCGCGAGGCGTCGACGTACGCCGGCAAGCGGCTGTTCATCATCGGCAAGCAGAACTCGGGCTTCGAGCTCGCCTCGGGCCTGGCCGCATGGGCGTCGAAGATCACGGTCGCGTCGCCGTCACCCGCCAAGACCTCGGTGCAGACGAAGTCGCTGGTCGGCGTCCGGGCGCGCTACGTGCAGCCGTTCGAGGACAACTTCCTCGGCCTCGGCGTCTCGATCCTCGACGCCTCGATCGACTCGATCGAGCACGTCGGCGAGGGGTACCGGGTCCAGCTCAAGCGGACCGACAACGGGGAGCCGATGAGCGTCGATGCCGACGAGGTCATCGCGGCGACCGGCTTCACCTGCCCGCTGCAGGACCTGACCGAGCTCGGGGTGACGACGTTCGGGCAGGCCAAGCTGCCGACGGTGACGCCGCTGTGGGAGTCGGCGACGGTGCCGGGCATCTTCTTCGCCGGGACCGTCAGCTCGGCCTCGCCTGGCCTCAAGAAGCACGGCATCCCGTCGTACTCCGGGGCGGTGCAGGGGCACCGGTACAACGGCCTGGTCCTCGCCCGGCACATCGCGGAGAGCCGGTTCGGCGTGTCGATCGACCGACCGCAGGTCGCGGTGGCCGATGTGGTGCCGTACCTGTTGCGCGAGGCGACCTGCGCGCCCGAGCTGTGGCACCAGAAGGCCTACCTCGCCCGCGTGCTCTCGGTCTCGGCGGACGAGGGGGTCCGCGACGAGGGCATCCTGCCGGTGGTGCATGCCCTGGACGGCATGACCGAGGACGTGATCGCGATGACGGTCGAGGCCGACGGGACCGGGTCGCTGTATCCCGTGGTCTACGTCCGGCGCGAGGGCCGCCTCGAGGAGCACGCCCTGCCCGCCCACCCCCTGCTCGACTTCGCGACCAGCGCGCACGGCGAGGCGCTCCAGGCCGCCATCGGCGGGCTCGTGCCGGGGTCGCTCGCGACCGCTTGAGGCACGACCGGCCGCTGTCGGCAGATTGACAGCCTCGTTGGTAGCCGATTCCGACTACTTGGTTCTCGTTTAGCCCTTTACGGCTAACTGACCATCGAGTAGGCTCCCACGGATGACTGCCCCGCTGACCGGGACCGTCGTGTTCGGCGACGTCGTCGACTCGCGGCACGACCCGGGCTCCTCCGCCTGGCTCCGCTCCCTGTGCGCCGATCTCGACGCGGCCTATCCGCGCGAGACGCGCCTCGCGTCGTTCGGCTTCACCCAGGGCGACGAGATCCAGGGCCTGCTCGCGCCGGACGCCGACCCGTTCCTCGCGGTCCTCCGCGGGGCGCTGCGGCCCGACGCGCGAACCCTGCGCTGGGCGTTCGTCGCCGGCGAGGTGGAGCCCGGCAGCGGCCCGGCCACCGAGCGGACCGGGCCGGCGTTCCTCGACGCGCGCGAGGCGATCGGCCGGGCGCGCGTGCACCGCGACGGCCTCGTCGCCCTGACCGGCGATCCCGAGGCGGACGCGAGGCTCGCGGACCTCGGCCCGCTGCTGCCGGCACTCCTCGATGACCTGACCTCGAGGCAGCGCGAGGTCGCCCGCCTGATCCTGCTCGACGACCTCCGCCGGTCCGAGGCAGCGGAGCGACTCAAGGTGAGCCGGGCCACCGTGTCGGTCATCGCAGACCGGGCGCGCGTACGCCACCTCGAGGGCCTCGCGCGGGCGCTGACCGCCATCTTCGCGGAGGGTGCGGCGCGGGCGAGGGCCGGCGGCGTCGCACGGTCCAACGGATCGGCCTCGGTATCGGCGGGTCGCATCGGCTCCGGGAGCGCCGCGTGAACGTCGACACGGTCCTCGTCCTGACGTGGCTCGTCTTCGCCCACCTCGTCGCGGACTTCGTGCTCCAGAACGACTGGATCGCGATGAACAAGGCGACCGGCGGCAGCGAGGGCTGGCGGGCGCTCGGCGTCCACGGGTTCCACGTCGGGATCTGCCTCGTGCCCGCGGTGCTCGCGTTCGGGTTCCGGGGGTTCGTGTACCTCGCCGTGGTCGTCGTGACCCACATGATCGTCGACCGCTGGAAGGTCCAGGCGACGCGGCGCGCGGAGGCCGAAGCGCAGGCGCAGGCGCGGGCGCGGATGGAGAAGACCGGGCAGGCGACGCCCTCCGGCCTCGGGGCGGCGTGGACGCCGTGGCCGGGGATCCTGTTCCTCGCCGACCAGGCGCTTCATCTCACGATCGCGATCGTCGGCTGGCTGGTGATCCTCGCCGGCGCGGCGCTGCTGCCGCAGTTCGTGGACGTCGTCAACCGCATCTTCGGGACCTGGGACCGGGAGACGGTCAACGCCGTGATCCTGACCACGCTCGTGATCATCTCGCTGTTCATCGTGAACACGCGCGCGGCCTACTACTTCGTGCTCGCGCTGGTCTCGCCGCGCGAGCTCGTGCCGACGCCCGCGGACACGCCCCAGCCCGAGGCCGTGCGACCGGCCGCCGCGCCCGGGTACACCGTGCGGGTCGGACCCCTGGTGGCGACGGTCGAGCCGACGACCATCGAGCGACACGCGGCAGATCCGTCCGGGGACGCGGAGGATCCGTCGACCGCGGCCGAGGCGCAGCGCGGTCCCGGCACCCGCGCCGGCGCCGGTCGCGGCGGTGCCCAGCGGAGCGCCCGCCAGGATCGGCGCCACCATCGGCGCCCTCGAGCGGCTGCTGATCGTCGCGTTCATGCTCACCGGCGCCGTCGCGGCCGTCGGGTTCGTGATCGCCGCCAAGACGATCGCGCGGTTCAAGCAGCTCGACGACCGCGGCTTTGCCGAGTACTACCTGCTGGGCACGCTCGCGAGCGTCGCGGTGGCGGTCGCCAGCGCGCTGGTCGGCCAGGCCGCGCTCGCCTCGCTGACCTGACGACCTGACGTCCTAGACGAGCCGTCTCGGGATCCGCTCGCGCCATTCGCGCGCGAAGAACGGCTCCCCGTCGAGCTTGACGTCCAGCTCGACCTCCACGTCGAACGCCTCGGCGTCAGACGCGATGATCCCCGTCGCCCGGATGTCGATGTCGGCGCCGTCGACCGTCCAGCGGTAGACGACGTCGGCCGCGAGGCGTGCGTGGGCCGGGTCGGCGTCGGAGGCGGTGAGCCGAAGGTGCTCGGCGCTGTACACGCGCGCATCGTCCTCGGCGATGCTCGCCCCGCCGTCGTCGATCGTCACGCTCACGGTTCCCGCCAGCACGTCCTCCTCGATCCGCCAACCGGGCTCGTCGGCGTCGGACGAGCCCACGTCGCGCAGTGCGGCCGGCGTCGCAGGTCCGAAGGCCGGCGGCGCAGGCAGCAGGGCGTCGTCCGGAAGCTCGGGCAGGAGGAGCCGCGACGGCGTGGCGACGCCGCGGAAGACGACACATCGTCCCCGGGAACGGCGACGGCCACAGGACCGGCCAGTAGCCGCCGAGCACGGTCAGGCGGATCTGGTGCTCGACGGCGAACCGGTAGCCGCTCGTGCGCAGCGGGATCCTGACCAGCTCGGCCGTCCCGCGATTCGCAGGCATCGGCGTCGGGTGGGTATCCGACCGCCGGTGGGTCAGGTTCAGGGCGCCGGTTGCGACGAGGCTCGACGTGCCGTCCGGGGCGACGTCCGACAGGCGGACGACGCACGTCGCCACCGGCATCGACGTCGACAGCCAGAGCTCCGCCTCGGGCACGCCGAGGATGGAGATCGGGTCGCGAAGCGGCTCGGACGTGTAGGTGAGGCCGCCGGCCTCGTCGGGGCGGAGGTCGCGGGCGAGGCCGTTCGGGGGCCAGCCGGCTCCCCAGGAGAGGCCACCGGCCGTGCCCACGGTCGCCCGGTACGCCAGCGTGTCCGATCCGTCGCGACCGCTGGCATCTCTTTCCGGGTCGCCAGCCCGGCCGCCCGGCCGGAGGATGCGTTGGCCGGTGGGCTCCTCCGCGTCGAGGACGAGCTCCAGGGGCCGCGAGCCGGACGGGGGAAGGGCGTTCGTCGCGCGCCATCGGCCGGGCCAGGCCTTGGGGAACGCCTCCGGCCGGGCCCAGTCGCGCTCGAACCAGGTCAGCGCCGGCTCGAGCTCCCAGCCGTTCTCGACGCCGCGGAGGTAATGGTCGAAGAACCGGACGAGCTCGCGCAGCCAGTCGATGTTCGGGCCCGGGTACGCGTCGTCCGGGAACGAGTGGACCCAGTTGCCGACGATGGTCCGCCGCTCCGCGTTGACGCATCGCTCCTGGATCCGGAATGCGGGGTCGACGTAGGCGTCGCTCCAGCCGGCCACCTGGAACACGGCGCACTCGAGCGCCTCGTACTCAGGCGCCAGCGAGCCCCGGCGCCAGTAGGGACCGTCGGTCTGCTCGCGGATCCACGGGAACAGCCACGGCGGCGTCGCCTCGAGCCGCGCCCGCCACTCGTCGCGCCACCCGTCGCCGCGGAAGGACGGCCGCGGCGGCAGGGCGTTCATGCCCGAGCTGGCTGACCGCGTACTGGCTCTTCTCGCTCGCGGTGATGCAGCCGCCGCGGAGGTGGACGTCGTCGCGATAGCGGTCGTCGGTCGCGTACATCGGCAGGATGGCCCGGAGATGGGGCGGCCGGAGCTTGGCGACCTGGATCGCGGTGAACCCGCCGTAGCTGATGCCCCACATCCCGACGTTGCCGTTGCACCACGGCTGGGCCGCCAGCCACTCCACGGCGTCGTACCCGTCGCGCGTCTCGTCCTCGGTGTACTCGTCGAGGGCGACGCCGGGCGAGCTGCCCGTGCCCCGGACGTCGAGGCGGCAGAGCGCGAACCCGCGGGCGGCCAGCCACTCGCCGAACGCCGTGTCCCAGTTCAGGCGCCAGCTGTCCTTCCCGTACGGGATCATCTCGAGGATGGCGGGGAACCGCTCGTCCCGGGATCCGGCCCGCGGCGACGGCCGCCAAAGGTTGGCCGACAGCTCCAGCCCGTCGCGCACGGGGATCCGGACGTCCCAGTGGACCTCGGGCTCGAACGCGGGCCGGCCGTCCGGGACGATCTCGTCGGGCGGTGTCACGCCGCCACGATACCGGCGCCGGCCAGCGGTTACGGGGTGCCCAGCGCGCCCGTGAAGTAGTCGATCAGGCGCGGCTCGTAGGCCACACGTTCCTCGATCACCGCCCGCGTGTGCTCCATGCCGGGGACCAGCCAGAACTCGCGCAGGTCGACGCCCGAGGCGTTCGCCGCGTCGCGCAGCTCCTCCGCGTAGTGCGGGCGCAGCAGCGTGTCCGCCTCGCCGTGCACGATCGCCAGCGGACGACCCGCGTAGTTCGGGATCTCGAGCAGCGGGCTCTTCGAGGTCAGGTCGTCGCCAGCCACGATCCTCGCCGCGAGCTCGCCGCCGGGCGCCAGGATCGTCGGATAGCCCTCGTGGGCGAGGTAGTCCCGGATCGCCTCGTCCATGTCGGCGAAGGACGAGTCCTCCCACACGGCCCGCACGCCGCGCTCCTCGCCGCCCGCGATCACCGTCGTCGCGGCCCCGAAGGACATGCCGAGGATCCCGATCCGGTCCTTCGGCACGCCCTGCGCCGCGAGCCAGTCCCACGCGCCGAGCACGTCGAGGTACTCCTCCGTTCCCCCGGCGAACCGCAGGTCCTCGTCGTCGGAGTCGCCGTGATCGCGCAGGTCGATCAGCAACACCCCGAACCCGTGCCGTCGCAGCATGCCTGCGGGCATCAGGACGTTCTCGTCGCGGCGGCAGCTCTTGAGGCCGTGGACGAGGATCACCGACGGCCCGGTCGCCGTCCGGCCCGGGATCCACCACCCGCGCAGCGTGAGGGCGGCGATCTGGGGGTCGCGAGAATGGAACGTCACGTCCTGTGGGGCCGGCATCGCGTAGGGCGCCGTGTCGGCGTCGTCGAGGCCCGAGGCGCTGAACTGCTGGGGGGTGTTCGCCGCGTCGTCGGGGTGGCACTCGCCGGTGGTGGCCGAGAGGGTGTCGTAGACGGCGTAGCTCGCGGCCATGTAGGCGATCACGAGGAACGACCCGAGCAGCAGGAGCGCGAACACCAGCGGCCACGGCACCCGCACACGCCGGCGCTCGTCGCGATCCGCCCTGATGCGCATGTCGCCCACCTCCGGGCCACTGGGGGCCCACCGACGGGCACACGATACGCGGTGCACCGGCGCACCCACTGACGTCCGGACCGCCACCGGTGGTGCGGCGGGTGCGGCGCGGGCCTGCGGACCTGCCCCTCGCGCCGACGCGCGACGGTCGCTACCGTTGCGGGGTGCAGCCCACCGCGCGATCCACGCCAGGCCCGGTCGAGGTGGGACCGTGGCGCCGCCGGACGCGCGCGCTGGCCTACGCGAACCCGTGGATCGAGGTCTTCCACGACGAGGTCGACCGGCCGGACGGCAGCGAGGGGATCTACGGCGTCGTCCATTTCCGGTCCGCCGCGGTCGGGGTGGTCGCCGTGGCCGACGACGGCCGGCTCCTCCTCGTCGGCCAGCACCGCTACTCGCTGGACGAGTACAGCTGGGAGATCCCCGAGGGCGGCGTCGCCGAGGGGGAGTCGCTGGTCGACGGCGCCCGGCGCGAGCTGCAGGAGGAGACCGGGTTCGACGCCGCCGACTGGCGGCAGCTGTGCCGGCTGACGGTGTCCAACTCCGTGACCGACGAGCGCGGCGCGATCTTCGTCGCGAGCGGCCTGCGCGCCGGGACGGCGTCGCCCGAGCCCACCGAGGACCTGGCCGTCCGATGGGCGACGCTCGACGAGGTGTTCGACGAGATCGCGGCGGGCGCCATCCACGACGTCATCACGATCGCGGGCGTCGGCGCATACGCAGCCATCGGTGGCGGACGATGACCGAGGTCCGGGTCCTGCGGGTGTTCATGGACGCCTCGGGCGGCGGCGGCAACGCCCTTGGGGTCGTCCTCGACGGCGCCGCGGTCGCCGCGGACCGGCGCCAGGCGGTCGCTGCCGAGCTCGGCTACTCGGAGACGGTGTTCGTCGACGATGCCGCCTTGGGGTCGATCCGGATCTTCACGCCCGGGGCCGAGCTGGCGTTCGCCGGGCATCCGACGGTCGGGACGGGCTGGCTCCTGCGGGACCTCGGTCTGGGCGGATCGATCCTGCGCTGTCCGGCCGGCGACGTCGCGACCTGGCAGGACGGCGACCTGTCCTGGATCCGCGCGCGGCCCGAGTGGATCCACCCGATCACCCGAGCGCAGCTGCCGTCGCCCGCGGCCGTCGACGAGCTCACCGGTCCGCCGCCCGGCGAGGGCTCGTACTACCCGTGGGCCTGGATCGACGAACCGGCGGGGACGCTCCGGGCGCGCTACTTCGTGCCCGACTACGGCATCGGGGAGGACGAGGCGACGGGCGCCGCCGCCGTGATGATGGGCGGGCTGCTCGGGCGGCCGCTCGAGATCCACCAGGGGGTCGGGTCGGTGCTCCACGTCCGGCCCGGACCGGACGGCACGGTCGAGGTCGGCGGGCGGGTCGAGGCCATCGGCACGCGCGAGGTCGTGCCGGCATGAGCGACGCCGTCGACCCCGCGATCCGGACCGCCAGCCCCAGCCCAGCCGCGTTCCACTACGGCCCGGCGCACATGATCATGCACGGCAACCCGGCGTTCCTCGCCACGTTCGGCCGAACGTCGATCGGGATGCCCGCTCGCGAGGCGATGACCGAGCTGCCGCGGGCGGCGTTCGAGCTGATGGACCGCGTCTACCGCGAGGGGAGGCCGCTCGCCCGACGGCTGGCGCTGCCGTCCGGGGAGCACCGGCTGGTGGTCGTCCCACGGATGGATCCGGAGACCGGCGAGACGTACGGCGTGACCACCCACCTGCGGCTGCAGGATCCGCCCGCGCCTCCGGCGGAGGAGCGCGCCCCGTGACGGGGCGAGACGCCGAGGCGTCGTCGACCGGGCTCGACGCCCCCAATCGCATGCCGATCGGTGCCTTCGAGGCGTCGCTGCCGCGCGCCGCCTACGTCGACCCGGCGTACCTCGATCGCGAGCGCGACGGGATCTTCTGGTCCGAGTGGGTCGTCGCGGGACGCGTCGAGCAGGTGGCCGAGCCGGGCGACTTTCTGGCGCTCGACGTCGCGGGCGAGCAGGTCATCGTGGTCCGCAACCGGAGTGGCGAGATCAGCGCCCACTACGACGTCTGCCGCCATCGAGGCTCCCGCCTGACGACGCCCGACCAGCGCGCGGACCCGGCCACCGTCGATCCGGCATTCCTCGTGGACGCCGACGATGCCGACGACCCGTCGGGCAACCTCGTCCGCCAGCCCGGCGCCCCCGGCCCGTCGGGACGGTTCAAGGGCGTCATCCGCTGCCCGTACCACTCCTGGTGCTACGAGCTCGACGGCCGCGTCCGCAACGCCCCGTTCCTCGGCGAGTCCGATGCGTTCGAGCCCGCGGCGTTCGGCCTGTACCCCGTGGCGGTGGACACCTGGGCCGGCTGGCTGTTCGTCAACCTGTCGCCGGAGCGGGTCGCGGCGGGCTACACGCTGGCGGCGCAGCTGGGCGAGATCCCGGCACGCATCGCGCGCTACCCGCTGGCCGACCTGCGGACCGCGCGCCGGATCGTCTACGACGTCCGAGCGAACTGGAAGGTCATCGTCGAGAACTACAACGAGTGCTACCACTGCTCGGGCGTCCACCCGGAGCTGTGCCGCATCGTGCCGGCGTTCCGCGAGAAGGGTGGCGGCAACCTGGACTGGGACGCCGGCGTGCCGCAGGCCGAGGGCACGTTCACGTTCACGCTGACGGGCCGGTCGGACCGCGAGCCGTTCCCGGGCCTCGACGCCGACGAGCAGGTCCGGCACAAGGGTGAGCTCTCGTACCCGAACCTGATGATCAGCCTGTCCGCCGACCACGTGGCCTCGTTCATGCTGGTGCCCAAGGCGCCCGACCGGACGCTCGTCGTCGTCGACTGGCTGTTCCACCCGGACGAGATCGCGAAGCCGACGTTCGACCCTTCGGACGCCGTCGAGTTCTGGGATCTCGTCAACCGCCAGGACTGGGCGGTATGCGAGGGCGTCCAGTCGGGGATGACGTCGCGTCGCTTCCGCTTCGGCTGGTACGCGCCGATGGAGGACCTCAGCCTCGACATCCGGCGCTACGTCGGCGAGCGCCTCGGCCCCGAGGCCGTCGAGGTCGACACCGGGCCGCGGGACGGTCACGGAGGCCGCGCGTGACGCGCGACTGGGACGTCGTCGTCGTGGGGCTCGGGGCGCTCGGGTCGGCCGCGGCCTACTGGTCCTCGCGGCGGACCGGGACGCGGGTCCTCGCCCTCGAGCGGTACGAGATCGGGCACCACAACGGCGCGTCGGAGGACGTGAGCCGGATCATCCGGCGCTCCTACCATCGCCGCGACTACGTGCGGCTCACCGCCCGGGCGTACGAGACGTGGGCCGAGGTCGAGCGCGAGAGCGGCTCGCAGGTCGTGTTCCGCACCGGCGGCCTCGACGTGGGGCCGCGCGAGACGGCCCCGGGCGTCGCCATCGACATCGGCGAGTACGCGCGGTCGATGACCGCCGAGGGCGTCCCGTTCGAGCAGCTGGACGGGCCCGAGATCGCCCGCCGCTGGCCGGCCTGGCGGCTCGACGACGGGCACCTGGGCCTGTTCCAGGCCGACGGCGGGCTCGCCGACCCGTCGCGCGGCAACGTCGCCCACCGGCGCCTGGCCGTCGAACACGGTGCCGTGCTGCGCGAACACGCGCCCGTCGCGCGGATCGACGACGCAGCGGGGGAGACGGTCGTGATCCTCGAGGACGGCGAGCGGCTGACCGCCGGCCGGGTCATCGTCGCCGCCGACGCCTGGACGAACGACCTGCTCGAGCCGCTCGGTGCCGCCCTGCCGCTCACGGTCACCCAGGAGCAGGTCAGCTGGTTCACGCCGCGCGGTGATCCGGCGCGGTTCGCCCCCGACCGGTTCCCGGTCTGGATCTGGATGGACGAGCCCTCGTTCTACGGCTTTCCAACGCACGGGCACCCGGGCCCCAAGATCGGCCAGGACGTGGGCGGGCGGCGGGTCACCACGGCGACCCGCACGTTCGAGCGTGACGAGGCAACCCTCGCGCGGGTGAACGCGTTCCTCGCGGCCCACCTGCCGGACATGGCGGGCGAGCCGTTCCGGACGAAGACCTGCCTGTACACGCTCACCCCCGACCGCGACTTCGTCCTGGACGCCGTGCCCGACCATCCGGGCGTGCTGGTCGCGCTGGGCTCGGCGCACGGGTACAAGTTCGCCTCGCTGATCGGCCGGATCATGACCGAGCTCGCGCTCGACGGCGCGACGCCGTCCGCGTCGGAGATCGAGGCCTTCGGCTTCGGCCGGGCGGCGCTCACCGGGTCCACGCAGGCGGCGACCTTCGTCATCTGACCGCTGCCAGTCCCGCCGGGTGGGCCCCCTGATGGGGGAGGTTGCGGGGATTCGGGCCGTGTGCGACGCTCCGGCGCACTTGCCGACGGGGATCGGCATGGCCGAGGGGACCGTGGAGGAGCGGTTCGTCGGCTCCCAGGAGGACTGTTCCCCGATGACCCAGCAACCCCGCCGCCGCCTCGCGCGGCTGTCGACCGTGCTCGCCGTCGCCGTCCTGGCGCTGCTGCCGGCCGCCGCGCCGGCCGCCGCGGCCGACGCCGTTGTGCTCCGCGTCGGAACGACCCAGCCGATCGAGACCACCAATCCCTGGAACACGTATCTCGTCTCCGAATACGATTCGCTGCAGCTCACATACGACCTGCTGACCGGGTTCGGCGAGGACGCCAAGCCGGCGCCGGGGTTCGCCGACACCTGGGAGCGCGCCGCCGACCGGGTGACGTTCCACATCCGCGATGGGATGAAGTTCTCCGACGGGACGCCGGCGACGGCGCAGGACGTGTGCTTCAGCTGGGGCCTCGCCCTCGCCGCGATCAAGGACAAGAAGTCCATCGGCTACGGCTATCTCGAGCCGGGTCTCAAGGACGCGGGCGTCACCAAGATCGAGTGCCCGGACGACAGCACGTTCGTCGCGTATACGACGGACCAGTCCGACCGCATCTTCCAGGTCTACGTCCCGATCCTGCCCGAGCACGTGTGGAGCAAGTTCAACTACAAGAACATCGACAAGGAGAAGTTCAACCCGCCACTGGTGGGGTCCGGGCCGTACACGCTCGCCGAAGCCAAGACGAACCAGTTCGCCCGGTTCGTGCGCAACCCCAACTACTGGGGCAACAAGGGCTTCGCCGACGAGGTGGTCCTGCAGTTCTACTCGGACGCCGACACGATGGTGCAGGCGCTGAAGGCGGGTGAGCTCGACTACGCCCACAGCGTGAACGCGGAGCAGTTCAAGCAGCTGCAGGGCGACCCGACGTACACCGCGGTCGCCGGCAAGGCGAACGGCTGGACCCAGCTCGCGTTCAACACCTACGGCATGGACGGTAGAGGACCGATTCCGAACGGCGGGCCGTCGACGAAGGCGCTGCTCGACCCGGCGTTCCGGGACGCGCTCGGCTACGCCGTCGACAAGCAGGTCCTCGTGGACCGGGTGCTGGGCGGCTTCGGCGACGTCGGCACGACCAACATCCCGCCGGCCCTGTCCGAGTGGCACGTCGAGCCGGACAGCCCCCGCCACTTCGACATCGAGCTCGCCAAGCAGAAGCTCGATGCGGCCGGGTACGCCCTCAACGGCGACGGCAAGCGCCTGGACAAGGAAGGCAAGCCGATCCAGCTGCGCCTGTACTTCCCGAACACCGACGACGTCTACGCGAAGTCGGCGCAGTTCGTCCAGGAGTGGTACGGGCAGCTGGGCATCGACGTGACCCTGCAGGGCTTCGGCAGCACAGCTCTCGCCAACATCGTGTTGCCGCCAGAGGGCGACGGCAAGGCCAAATACGACATCGAGCTGTGGGGCTGGGGCGGCAACCCTGACCCGAACGCATTGCTCGACATCTTCACCTGCAAGGAGATCGGGACGACCTCGGACAGCCAGTACTGCAACCCGGCCTTCGACGACCTCTACGCGCAGGAGCTCAAGGAAGCGGGCGACGCCCGTCACGAGACGCTGGCGAAGATGCAGAACCTGATCTACGACGAGGCGCCGTACGACATCCTGTTCTACGACGCGAACCTCGACGTCTACCGCAACGACAAGTTCTCGGGCTGGGAGAACATGCCCGCGGACGGCACGCCGCTGTTCAGCTACGGCACCCTCAACTACACCCTGCTCGGTGACGCGACGGCCCCGCCGCCGCCCACGCCGGAGGCCCCGACCGCGGCGGCATCCGAGGCACCCGGGCAGTCCGCTCCGGCGGCCGTGACGTCGGCGCCCAGCGCATCGGCCGCGACCGGCGGTTCGGACAGCTCCACCAGCGATTCGGGCAGCAACACCACGCTGCTGCTCGTGCTCGTGGCCGTGGTCGCCGTCGTGGTCGTGGGCGGGCTCGTCTACTCCCGCCGCCGATCGGGCGCCAACGTCGAGGACGAATAGCCGCGTCGATGACGCGATTGCCCGTGGGGGTCGCCGCCCGGCGGCCCCCATCTGAACCCAGGGGGCGTCCGTGAGCGGCCGCTACATCGCGCGCAAGGCGCTGGGAGCCCTCGTCACGATCATCGCGATCGTGCTGCTGAACTTCGTGCTGTTCCGGATGATGCCGGGCTCCCCGGAGCGGGCCGTCAAGAACCCGAACCTCACCCCTGAGTTCATCGCGGAGCTGCGCGCCCGCTACGGGCTCGACCAGCCGATCCTTCCGGACCAGCTGGTGTCGTACATCGAGTCGACGGCCCAGGGCGACCTCGGGTACTCGATCAAGTACCGGGGAGCGCCCGTCACCGACGTCCTGTTCGAGGCCGTCGGGCCGACCGTGCTGCTGATCGGGCTGGGCGAGGCGGTCGCGATCGTGATCGGGCTGTGGATCGGCGCGCGATCGGGCTGGAAACGCGGCGGCGGGATCGACCGGGTCGGCAACGGGATCAGCCTCGTCCTGTACTCGATGCCGTACTTCGTGATCGGCATGCCGCTGATCATCGTGTTCGCGTCGGGCCTGGGCTGGTTCCCGACCTCGGGGATGACGACGCCGGGCGGCGACAAGACGCCGATCGAAGCCGCGCTCGACCTCCTCCACCACCTCGTGCTGCCGCTGACCGCGGTCGCGCTCGGGCTGATCGGCGCGTATTCGATCCTGATGCGGTCCGCGATCATCGAGACCCGGTCGGAGGACTACATCACGACGGCGCGCGCAAAGGGCCTGTCGGACGCCCGCATCCTCAACAAGCACGCGTTCCCCAACGCCCTGCTCCCGATGGTGACGCTGATCGCGATCAACCTCGGCTACGTCGTGGCCGGGGCCATCACCGCCGAGGTCGTGTTCAGCTGGCCCGGACTCGGGACGCTGACGGTGCAGGCGCTCGACAGCCGCGACTACCCGCTCCTGCAGGGCATCTTCCTGCTGATCGCGGTGTCGGTCGTCCTGGCCAACTTTGCCGCCGACATCGTCTACGGGTACCTCGACCCGAGGGTGCGGGCATGAGCGTCACCGGGATCGCCGGCCCCGAGCTCCGTTCGAGGCGGTTCTCGAGGACGGGCCGCCGCGCCGGCGACTTCATGGGCCGCCTCCTCGGCCGGACGGACGGCCTCGTCGGGATCGCGATCCTGTCCGTGTTCACGCTGCTCGCGCTGTTCCCGAACGTGTTCGTGGGTCCGCTGGAGACGCTGACGTCGGCGACCGGCCAGCCCCTGCAGCCGCCCAGCCCGCAGTACTGGTTCGGCACCGACGAGCTCGGCCGGGACATCCTCAACCTCACGGTCCACGGCGCGCGGATCTCGATGACGATCGGCCTCCTCGCCACGATCGTGACGATCGTGATCGGGGCGCTGGTCGGGATCGTGGCGGGCTTCGTCGGCGGCATGGTCGACGGCCTGCTGATGCGCGTGTCGGACTTCTTCCTCGTGCTGCCGACGGTCGTGCTGGCGCTGATCCTCGCGCCGATCATGCTCGACGTCATCGGACCCAACGCCCAGCTGTTCGGGATCCGCTCGACCCTGCTGGTGGTCGTCATCGTCATCGGCCTGACCAGCTGGGCCACGACCGCCCGCGTCATCCGCAGCCAGGTCCTGTCGCTCAAGGAGCGGATGTTCGTCGACCGGGCGCGGGTCATCGGGTCCGGCTCGGGCGGATCATGCGGCGGCACATCCTGCCCAACGTCGTCAACCTCATCGTCGCGCAGTCCGTGCTGACGTTCGCGACCGCGGTGTTCACCGAGACGACGCTCGCGTTCATCGGCCTCGGCGACCCGACCGCGCCGTCGTGGGGCCAGATCCTGAACAACGCGCAGTCCGGCGGGGCGCTCGGGCTGGGCGCGTGGTGGTACATCGCCCCGCCCGCGATCGCGGTCGTGCTCGTGGTGCTGGCGTTCACGCTGGTCGGCAACGCGCTCGACGACGTGCTCAACCCCAAGGCGCTGAGCCGCCGGTGAGCGACACCGTCGAGCGGACCGCTCCCACCGAGGCGCCCGTCGCGTCCACGGACGTCCCGGACGCCGCCGCGATCCGCGGCCGCCGCAAGTGGCCGCTGCCCAAGCTGGCCGTGCCCGACTCGCCGTTGCTCGTGGTCGAGGACCTCGCCGTGCGGTTCAGCCTCCCGTCGGGCAGCGTCAAGGCGGTCGACGGCGTGAGCTTCCGGCTCGACGACGGCGAGGCGCTCGGGATCGCGGGCGAGTCGGGCTGCGGCAAGACGACGACCGCGCTGTCGCTGGTGGGGCTGCTGCCGGCCAACGGGCGGATCAAGGGCGGCAAGATCGAGCTGTTCGGGATCGACCTCGTCCCCAAGACCGAGACCCAGCTCGCCCGCTACCGGTGGCGCGAGATCTCGATCGTGTTCCAGGGGGCGATGAACGCCCTCAACCCCGTGCGCCGGGTGGGCGACCAGATCGCCGAGCCGATCGAGGTGCGGCTCGGCCAGCCGCGTGACGCGTCGCGCAAGCGGGCCGCCGAGCTGCTCGACCTCGTGGGCATCCCGAAGAAGCGCGCGAACGCCTACCCGCACGAGCTGTCGGGCGGGATGCGCCAGCGCGCGATGATCGCCATGGCGCTCGCCTGCGACCCGGCGATCGTGATCGGCGACGAGCCGACGACCGCCCTCGACGTCATGGTCCAGGCGCAGATCCTGCAGCTGCTCGAGCAGCTCCGGCGCGACCTCGGGCTGTCGCTGATCCTGATCACCCACGACCTGTCGGTGATCGCGGAGACGTGCGACAAGGTCATGGTCATGTACGCGGGGCGCATCGCCGAGGAGGGCCCGGTCCGGCGCGTGTTCACCGCCCCTCGCCATCCGTACACCCAGGCGCTGCTGGGCGCCTACCCCAACATCCACGCCGACCGCCGGACGCTCGAGGTCATCCCGGGCATGCCGCCGGACCTGCGCAACCCGCCGCCGGGCTGCCGCTTCGCGCCGCGCTGCGCGTTCGCGATGCCCGTGTGCACCGAGGTCGTGCCGCCGGAGGTGACGTTCGCCGACGGCGTCCGGGTCGCCTGCCACCTGTACCCGAGCTCCGACGCGCCGATGGCGGGCGAGGCCGCGGCGGGTGCGGCGCACGAGGTGATCGGGCACGACGCGATCCCCCACGAGCATCCGGCGCCCGTGTCGCCCGTGTCACCGCCGGCCCCCGCGTCGCCGGTGTCGCCCGCGTCGCCCGTGTCGCCGCCGGCCCGGGCCCTGGGGCCGCTCCCGTGACCGAGACGGGCGTCGGCGAGGAGCTGCTCCGCCTCGAGGACCTCGAGGTCCACTTCCCGATCCGGGGCGGGCTGTTCGACTCGCTGACCCGCACGCCCGTCGCCGTCGTCCGCGCCGTCGACGGCATCGACCTCACGATCCGCAAGGGCGAGATCCTGGGCCTCGTCGGCGAGTCGGGATCGGGCAAGACGACGACCGGGCGCGTGATCGTGAAGCTGACCAAGCAGACGGGCGGGCGGATCGTGTTCGGCGGGGAGGACGTGTCGACCCTGTGGGGGACCAAGGCCCTGCGCGCCTATCGCCGGCGGGTGCAGCTGATCTTCCAGGACCCGTACGAGACGCTCAACCCCAAGCACACCATCGCCGACTTCGTCGCCGAGCCGCTGATCGTCAACAACATCGGCGCGTCGCGCGCGGAGCGGGACGCCCGGGTCGCCGCCGCGCTCGAGTCCGCCGGCCTGCGCCCGGCGGCGGAGTACGCGGGCCGCTACCCGCACGAGCTCTCCGGCGGCCAGCGGCAGCGCGTGGTGATCGCGGGCGCGCTGGTGATGGACCCGGAGCTGATCGTCGCCGACGAGCCGGTCTCGATGCTCGACGTGTCGATCCGCACCGAGCTCCTGCGCCTGATGCTCGACCTGCGCAAGGAGCGCGGGCTCACCTACCTGTTCATCACCCACGACCTGTCGCTGGCCTGGGTGCTGGCCGATCGGATCGCCGTGATGTACCTCGGCCGGATCATGGAGATCGGCCCGGCCGAGCAGGTCATCCGGTCGCCGCGCAACCCGTACACGCAGGCGCTCGTGTCGGTGAGCCCGTCACCGGATCCGCCCGAGGTCGGCGGGCAGGCCAAGCGGACCATCCTCGTCGGCGAGACGCCCGACGCGGTCCACGTCCCGTCCGGCTGCCGGTTCCACCCGCGCTGCCCGCTCGCGTTCGACCGGTGCCGGACCGAGGAGCCGCCGCTGGTCGAGGTGGCGGAGGGCCACCTCGCGGCCTGCTGGCTGGCCGAGGCCGGGCCGCGTGACCTGCCGATCCTCGACGCGGTCGTGCAGGACCCCGCCGCCGTCGCCGCGATCGAGGACGCGGAGGCGCTCGCCCGCCGGCTAGGCGCGCGGAGCCCGGACGTGCCGACGCCCCGGCTGTGGCCGGGGCGTCAACGCTTGGGCTCAGGAAACGATCAGGCCGCGACTTCCTCCGCGCCGGGCTGCTCGGCCGGATAGGTCTCCGCGCCACCGTCGATGAGGCGCCAGGCCAGCCAGCCCAGGACGCCGCCGGCGATCGGCCCCACGATGTAGATCCAGATCTTCGACAGGTCGCCGCCGACGATGGCCGACCCGAGCGAGCGTGCCGGGTTGACCGAGGCGCCGCTCAGGGTCGCGATCCCGAAGTGGATGGCGACGAGCGTCAGGGGGATGGCCAGGGCCGCAATGCGCCGGCGCCCGCTTGGATGCGGCGAGGATGACCGCGAGGAAGCCGGCCGTCGCCACGATCTCGATGATCAGGGCGCCGACGTCCGTGATCCCCTGGCCGGGGGCCGTGATCCCGTTCGTGACCGCCTGCTGGCTGACCGCGACGGCCACGATGAGGGCCGCGAAGATCGCCCCGATGATCTGCGACAGGATGTAGCCGACCGCGTCGATGGGCGTCGTCCGCTTGTCGAGCACCATCGCGATGGTGACGGCCGGGTTGAAGTGCCCGCCGGAGATGTGTCCGAAGGCGAAGATCGCCGCGAGCAGCCCCAGGCCGAAGGACCAGGGCACGACCAACAGGTTCGGCGCGCCGGGTGCGCTCGCGTTGGCGAACGCCGCGATCGAGAGGTACCCGATGACGAAGAAGATGAACGATCCCACCAGCTCGGCGGAGTACTTGCGGAAGTCCATGCGCGGTCATCCTCCGTGGGGCCGGCACCTTGGGCGGTGCGGCTCACCTCCGAGGAAGTATCCCGCCTCCGACAACCGCGGGGGCGCGGATCTCGTGTGCGCTCGGCCCGTCAGGCGGCGACCGGGAGGGCGATCAGGTCCGGGTCGGCGATCTGGACGCGGACGCCGCACGCGTCGCAGTCGAGGGTGTCCTCGTCAGCGTGAAGGGCGACCGGGCCGCTCGCACAGGGGGCAGTCGACGATGAGCATGGGGTGGGTCTCCAACGGGATGGGGTGCATCACGCCACGCATCGTCGGACCGTCCCGTGACACCTAGCCTGTCACGACCGCCCGCACGGATTCGGGCCCAGCCCTGAGAATGCCCGCATGACCGCCCTCGCCATCGAGACCCACGGCCTGCGCAAGGTGTACGGCCGGACCGTCGGCCTCGATGCCCTCGACCTCCGCGTCGAGCCCGGCGAGGTGTTCGGCTTCCTCGGTCCCAACGGCGCCGGCAAGACGACGGCCGTCAAGCTCCTGCTCGGGCTCACGCGCCCGACCGCCGGGACGGGCCAGGTGCTCGGCCGGCCCATCGGAGACCGCGAGACGCGGCGGCGGGTGGGCTACCTGCCCGAGCTGTTCCGCTACCAGGCCTGGCTGTCCGCGAACGAGGTGCTGACCCTGCACGCGCAGCTCGGCGGGCTGCCTGCCAAGGGCCGTCAGGCCGAGATCGAACGCGTCCTCGGGCTCGCCGGGCTCGCCGACCGCGCCGGCGACCGCACCGGCGGCTTCTCCAAGGGGATGCAGCAGCGGCTCGGGCTCGCGGCGGCGCTCATGGGCGACCCGGCGCTCGTGATCCTCGACGAGCCCACGTCCGCGCTCGACCCGGTCGGCCGTGACGACGTGCGCGCGATCATCCGCGAGGCGCGCGAGCGCGGGTCGGCCGTGTTCCTGAACTCGCACCTGCTGGGCGAGGTCGAGCGGCTGTGCGACCGGGCCGCGATCATCAACCACGGGCGGGTCATCGCCGCAGGCACGCTCGTCGACCTGCTGGGCGAGTCGGCGGTCCGGATGCGGGTCACCGGGCTGCCCGGCGACGGGGCGGTCGAGGCGGCCCTCTCGCCGTTCGGCGCGCTCTCGTACGACGACGACTGGCTGACGATCCACCCGATCGACCCCGACCGGGTGCCCGACGCCGTCGCCGCGATCGTCGGACTCGGCGGCCGCGTCCACGCCGTCGATCCCGGCCGGCGCAGCCTCGAGGACCTGTTCCTGGGCATGGTCCGCGAGGACGACCCGGAGCCGGCTCCGGCCGCCGCGGCTCCCGGGGGCCCGACGGCATGACCCTGCGGCTGATCCTCGTCATCGCCGGCCTCACCCTCCGCGAGTTCGTCCGGCGCCGGGTGGTCTGGGTGCTGCTGGTCCTCGTCATCGCGAGCGTCGCCCTCGTCGGCTGGGGGACGGAGCGACTGGTCACGCTGGCGCGCGAGAACGACGTCGCGGAGCTGGAGATCCGGATCGGCGTCTCGCAGGTCCTGATCCTCATCGCGTTCATGTTCAGCTTCGTGCTCGCGATGTCGGCGGCGTTCCTCGCCGCGCCGGCCATCGCCTCGGACGTCGAGACCGGCACCGTGCTCGCGATGCTGGCCCGCCCGCTGCGCCGCAGCGACCTCCTGCTCGGCCGCTGGCTCGGCCTGTCGCATCGTCGTCGGCGGCTACGCCGCGATGTCCGGGCTGCTCGCGATCGCCGTCGTCGACCTCGTCAGCGGCCACGTGCCGCCGTCGCCGCTGGTCGCGGTGGGCTTCCTCGCGTTCCAGGCGATCACCGTCCTCACGCTGGCGCTGTCGCTCGGCACCCGGCTGCCGGGCATCGCGGCGGGCGCGATCACCGTGGTCCTGTTCGGCGTCGGCTGGTTCGTCGGCGTGCTGGGCAGCATCGCGGTCGTGTTCGAGGCGGCGCCGCTCGCCAAGGCGGCCGACGTGATGCGGGTGATCATCCCGACCGACGGCCTGTGGCGCGGCGTGATCTACGGCCTCGAGCCGCCGCTCGTGCTGCTGATCGCGGCCGGCCGGAGCCCGGAGGCGATGGCCGCCAACCCGTTCTTCGCCAGCAGCCCGCCGCCGCCGGCGTTCGTCGCGTGGAGCGTCGTGTGGGTGGTGCTCGTGCTCCTCGCGGGGATCGCCCTGTTCCGGCGGCGCGAGCTGTGAGGGGTCGGCGCCGGCTAGCTGATCGGCTTGGTGTCGAACAGGGTGCTCCGCAGCGGCGCGCTGCCGGCCGGGCGTCCGGCGTTGAACACGGACACGAACACGTCGGCCGAGACGGTCTTCTTGCCCGCGCTGCCGTACAGCGTCACCCGGTACAGCCGGCCCGACACGCCGCGGTTCGTGAGGTCGAGCTTCGTCACGTCACCGACGTTCGTCCGGGCGTCCTTGCGCAGGATCGACGACAGCTGGGCGCGCGTGAGCGTCGCCGTCTGCCAGGTCGCGTACGGCGAGGCCGCATCGAACGCCTTGCCGTCGGCGTCGCGATCGGCAAATCCCCGCAGGTAGGCGACAGGCGACGCGGTCACCGCCCCCGACGGCCCGACGAACGCGTACTCGTTGTTCTCGGTCGCGCCGCCGCCGGTCGAGTGGAAGAAGGCGTTGATCGCGCGGTCGTGCCGTCCCTTGACGAGGATCGCTCCCGGCGCGGCGTCGATGATCGCGTTGGTCCGATCGGTCTCGGCCTCGGCGCCGAGGTAGACCTGCGAGCGGGTGTCGTCGTAGAGGTCGAAGGCGCCCGTAGCCCGGGTGCAGCCGCCGCACCGCGTAGCTGCGCGCGGCGACGGCCTGGGCCCGCAGCGCCGCGCCGGGCCAGCTCGACGGCATCTCCACCGGCAGCACGCCCCGCAGGTAGTCGTCGAGGCCGACGCGGTTGACGACGCGGGCCGATGACCCGGACAGGACGACCTTGAGCGCCCCGCGATACGTGTCGTGCGCCGTGGGCTGGGCGTCGAGCTGGAGGCGCGTGCCGGGCTCGGCCGGCCGGACCACGACGGTCGTGGAGAACGCGCCCGCGAACAGCGGGGTCGTCCCGTCGGGGGCGAGGACCTCGAGCTGCGGCCCGGGCCCGGACGTGTCCTGGAGCACGACCTCGGGCACCCAGACGTGCAGCGGCCGCGCCAGCCGGGAAGGTCCCGTCCAGGCCGTCGATGGTCCAGGAGCCCGCCGCGCCCGTGGATCACGAGCGGGCTCGCGGTCGTCGCCGGCTCGCGGTCGAGCAGGAGCACGCGGACGACCTGCGCCGGGTCGGTCGCGGCGGGCCTGGCGGACCGGTAGTACGCGTCGAGGATCCGGGTCGCCGACTCGCCGGCCTTCGCCCGGCCGCGGGCGCCGTACTGGCTCATCCCGACACCGTGGCCCGCGCCGCGGCCGTGGAACGTGATCGTCGAGCCGAGGGTCGTGATCGAGGCCGACGTGGCGTCGAGGGAGGAATCGATGGCGGCGACGGCGGGCGCGACCACCGCGCTCGGGACGGGCGCCGTCCGGGCCGCGAGCGGGGCCGCGGGTCGGACCGGCGACGCCTGGGCGACGGGCGCGACCGCCGTCAGCGCGAGCAGGACCGCCACGAGGACGGCCGAGCGGCTGCGGGATCGACGCACGAGACGCGCGGGCGTCGCTCGATCGATGACCATCCTCCCAGTCTGGGTGGTTCCGGCACGCACCGGCCATGGGCCGCAGGGACCAGCGCGACGGAACGCCGGTACCAGCATGGCACCCGTCGTCTACTGTCGTCCCATGCTTCGCGTCTACCTCGGACACGGCGCCTCGGGGACGGCGGCGTCGATGGCGCCCTGGGTCGACGGCCTGCGCGACCGGGGCATCGAGGCCCACGCGCTCGAGCTGCCCAAGCGCAAGGCGGAGGACGCGGTCGCGGCCTACGAGGCACAGGTCCCCGACGAGCCGGGCGCGGTCGTCGGCGGGCACTCGTTCGGCGGCCGGGTCGCGTCGCTGGCGGTCGCCGGGGTGCGCGTCGCGGGCGCGGCCGAGCGCGTTCACCCGTACGCCGGCCTGGTCTGCCTGTCCTACCCGATGCACGCGCCGGGCCGCCCGGAGGCGGCCGAGGCGAGGTCCGCGCACTGGCCGGCGATCGACATCCCCGCCCTGCTGCTGTCGGGGACGTCCGACCCGTTCGCCCGCATCGACCTCCTCGAGGCGGCCATGCCGATGCTGCGTCTTGGGCGTCTCGTCACGTACCCCGAGCCTGGGCCACGGGCTGCTGCCGGTCCGCGAGGACGCGCTCGATCGGATCGCGTCGTTCATCGCCGGGCTGCCGGATCCGGGGCCCGCGCCTTCGAAGCGCCAGGCCTAGCTGAAGATGCCCCGGCGCTTGCGCGGTGCCGCGGTCTGCTCGGGCTTCACGTGCATCGGGCCGAGGATGGCCTCGATCTCCGCCCGGTAGCGACCGCCGTCGCGGTGCGTGGCGAGCCACTGCAGGTAGCCGGGGTCGACGCGCGCGATCTCGCCCAGGGACCAGCCGATGTGGCGCCCGAAGTGGAGCACGCTGCCGCGCGGGTTCCCGGGTGGCGGACCGGCGGCGCCTTCGCCGTGCGGCCCGCGGCGCCACGTCGTGCCGGCCGCCGCGGTCGTGGTCGTCGTGCCCGTGGCGTGCGGCGCCGCTCCGCCCGGCGGCGCCCGCCTCGTGCGCGGTCGCGAGCAGCTTGGCGGCATGCGCCTTGTCCCACGCCGTTCGCTGGCCGGGGTCGCGGAGGATCGCCCAGGCGGCGTTGATGTCGGCCATCCGCTGCTCGGCGTCGGGCGCGGTCGACACATCGGGGTGGTGGCGTCGGGCGAGCGTCCGGTAGGCGGCCGCGATCGTCGCCGTGGTCGCGTTCGGGCGAACGCCCAGCACCGCGTAGGGGTCGGACTCGGCGGTCACCGCCCGATGATAAGCGTCCGATGAGTGGCAACGGCTAGGATCCGGGGATGACGAGCCAGTCGCTCACCGATGACGGACGCACGCGCTGCGCGTGGGGCTCGGGGCCCGAGCCCGAGTACCGGGCGTACCACGACCTCGAGTGGGGCGTCCCCATCCGCGACGAGCGCCAGCTGTTCGAGCTGCTGGTGCTGGAAGGGGCCCAGGCCGGCCTCTCGTGGTGGACGATCCTGCGCAAGCGCGAGGGCTACCGACGGGCGTTCGCGGGCTTCGACCCCGACGGCGGTGGCGGCGTTCGGCGAGGCGGACACGGAGCGGCTGCTCGCCGACCCGGGGATCGTGCGCAATCGCGGCAAGATCGCGTCCGCGATCGGCAACGCGCGGGCGACGCTCGAGCTCCAGGCGGCGGGCTCGAGCCTCGTCGACCACCTGTGGTCGTTCGTGGACGGGCGGCCGATCGTCAACGACTGGACGGACGAGGGCCACGCCCCCGCCGAGACCGACGCCTCACGGGCGATGAGCAAGGACCTCAAGGCGCGCGGCTTCCGCTTCGTCGGCCCGACGATCTGCTACGCGCTGATGCAGTCGGCCGGCCTCGTCAACGACCACGTCGTGAGCTGCTTCCGGTACACGGAGGTGCAGGAGGCGGGCTAGCGCCCCGACGATCAGCGGGAGGCGCGCCAGGCGTCCCGGAGCTTCATCCGGCCGCCGGTCTGGAGGATGGCGCCCGAGTACACGCGTCCGCCGACCACGAACAGCACCCAGATCGCGACCAGCATCAGCAGGATCGAGACGACGACCTGCCAGGCCGGGATCGCATCGAGCGCGGCGCGCAGCGGCACGACCATCGGCGCCGACGGCGGGAAGAACGTCAGCAGGTTCGCGACGAGGCCGTTCGGCTCCTGCGTGACCAGCAGGATCGAGACCAGGTAGGACAGGGTCACGGTCATCGTCACCGGCAGCGACGCGTTCGACGCCTCGTCCACGCGCGACGCGAGCGAGCCCAGGAAGCCCATCGCGGTCGAGTAGAACGCGAAGCCGAGGATGAACCAGGTCACCAGCTGGATGGCCGCGCCGGCCGTCGTGGGAGGCAGCTCGAGGCGGCCGCTGAGCTGCGCGGCGGCGATCCCGGCCGCGACGAGGACGAGGAGCTGGACCAGGGCCAGCAGGCCGATGCCGAGGACCTTGCCCATCAGGAGGTCGCGCGGCCGGACGGTGGTCAGGACCACCTCGACGACCCGGCTCTGCTTCTCCTCGACGACGCCGGTCAGCACCCAGGTGCCGTACGTGAAGATCCCGATGAACATCAGGATGATCCCGGCGTTGGCGAAGATGACGGCCGTCGTGTGCGCCTCGGTCGGCGGCTCGAGCGGGTCGACGGTCGGAGGCTCCAGCTTCGCCGCGTCGGCGCCGGCGCGCAGGCCGATGACCGCGGCCGACGTGATCGCCTGGATCCGGTTCTCGGCCTCCTCGAGCACGATCAGCTCGCCCGGCCCGGAGAGGTCGGCGGGGACGTCGAGCGCGGCGTCGATCGTCTTCGCGCGCAGCGCGGCCTCGGCCGCCGCCCGGTCCGGGACGGTGCTGATGTCGAGGGTGACGTCGTACTGCCCGGCCACGCCCTCGATCGCCGCCTGGAGGCCGGCCGGCGGCGTGCCGACGAGCGCCAGGTTCGGCGACTCGTCCTGGCCGAGGAGGAACGCGGGCAGGAGGAAGCCCGCCACCAGCAGGAACACCGTGAACACGAGCGAGAGGACGTAGCCGCGGCTGCGGCCGCGCTCGAGGATCTCGCGCATCGCCACCAGCCGGATCGCGCGGAGCCGCCTCATCGGGCCGCGTCCTCGGCCGACGGCTGCGGCGCCGTCACGGCCTCCATGAACAGCTCCGACAGGCGCGGGGGCTCGAACGAGAACCGCCGCACCTCGCCCGCGTGGCCGGCCGCCGCGAGCAGCGCGGCGAGGTCCGCGTGCTCATCGACGAGCAGCTTCACCCAGTCCCCGTCGCGCTCGATGACCGACGCCCCGCCGAGGCCCTCGACCCACGCGCCGCCGTTGCCGGCGACCTCCACCTCGAGGTGGCGCCTCCCGGAGGCGGACTTCAGCGCGTCGATCTCGCCGTCCGCGACCACGCGCCCGCGGCTGACGATCACGACGTCCTCGCAGACCTCCTCGACCAGGTCGAGCTGGTGCGAGCTGAACACGACGCCGACGCCCGCCGCGGCGCGCTCGCGCAGCACCTCGGTCATCGTCTGGACGCCGAGCGGATCGAGGCCCGAGAACGGCTCGTCGAGGACGAGCAGCTCCGGGTCGTGGACCAGCGCCGTCGCGAGCTGGATCCGCTGCTGGTTGCCGTGGGACAGGTCTTCGAGCTTCGACTTCGCGCGGTCGGCGAGGCCGAAGCGCTCGAGCCAGACGGCCGTGCGCGCCCGCGCGTCGCGGCCCGACAGCCCGTGGTGCTGGGCGAAGTACGCCAGCTGCTCGCCGACGCGCATCCGCGGGTAGAGCCCACGCTGCTCGGGCATGTAGCCGAACCGCAGCCGCGTGTCCGCGTCGACGGGCTTCCCGTCCCACGACACCTCGCCGGCCTCGGGGACGGCGAGCCCGAAGATGCAGCGCATCGTCGTCGTCTTGCCGGCGCCGTTGGGCCCGAGGAAGCCGAGCAGCCGGCCGCGGCGCGCCGTCAGCGACGCACCGTCGAGCGCCGTGACGCTCCCGTAGTGCTTGGTCAGGCCCCGGATCTCGAGCATCGTCGGGCCACGATAGCCGACCCCGTTGAGCGCACGACGACGCCACCCGGGGGATACCGGGGGCGTCGCCGGTCCGGCGCGGGCCCGTGAGCTCAGCGGCGCCCGCGGATCAGCGGAGTCGCGTGATCCAGTACGCGGTCGTCGGCGTCGGCAGGGTGTTGAACCGGGCGTTGACCACCCACAGCCGCCCGGCCGAGAACGCGACGGTCGTGGGCACGTCGAGGTCCGGCGACGTGAGCGTCCGCACCAGCCGCGCCGAGCCCAGGTGGGCGCCGAGCCGGAACACGTCGACCTCGTTGAGCTGGTTGCGGACGACGACCAGGCGCGAGCCGACGACCTCGAGTCCGTCGCCGAACGAGACGCTGGCGCCGCCGAGGTCGATCTCGCTCGTCTCGCCCGTCCGCGGGTTCACGCGGAACAGCTGGCCGGTGTTCGACTGGACGAGGATCAGCCAGCCGCGTGACGCCACGATCCCGTTCGCGTTGAACCCGGCCTCGTACTGGATGTCGCCGGTGAGCGGCAGCACGAAGGCCGCCGACGGGTCGGGCAGCCGTCCATGCCGGCCCAGCGGCACGACGATCAGCTGCTGGAGGTTCGAGTCGGTCACGTAGACCGCGCGCCGGGTGACGACGACGTCGTTGAGGAACCCGGTCGTGAGGTGGTAGGTCTGGAGCAGCGCGCCGCTCCGCGCGTCGTAGGCGCGGACCTCGCTCGTCGCGCCGCCGGCGGCCCAGATCCGGTGCCGGCCGCGCTCGTAGTCGACGCCGACGGTGACCCGGCCCGGCGCACCGGCTGCCAGCGGGCTGACGTCGCCCGTCCGAAGGTTGACCCGCGCGATCGCGCCATCGGCCAGCGACCCGACGTAGGCGATGTTCCCGCGACCCGCCGTGATGCCCTCGGGGGCCCAGCCGTCGGGCAGGTCGATGCGGGCCGGGAACGGGTGCGCCGAGACCGGCGCGACGAGGAGCAGCAGCGCGAGCACGGCCGCGAACGGGGCGAAGAGGCGTCGAGCCATGGGTCGATTCCTCCGGAGACGGGGCGCCCGCGGGCGCGGGTCGGATGGGAAGCCCACGATTGGGCGACCGCGGCTCGACCCACGGTTGCGCCGACCTTCCGGAGCCTTGCAGTCGTGCGAAATCGTCATCGCAATGGTCGGCCGTCGAACCGACCGGACACGAAACGACCCCGGCCCGCCGAAGCGGACCGGGGTCGGTCGAGCGATCTGCCTACGAGGCGACGATCGTTCCCGTCATGTCCGGGTGCACGTCGCACCGGAAGAAGTAGGTTCCCGCGGCCAGGGCCGGGACCTGGTAGACCCGGGTCGCGCCGCTGAAGATGTCGCCCTGGAACATGGCCTGGCTGGCCGACGAGTCGGTGTAGATGGCCACGTTGTGCGGGGCGCCGTCCTGGTTGTCGAACGCCAGCTGGAAGGCCTTGCCCGCCGGCACCTCGACGTTGGTGGTCACGAACTTGATGTCCTTGGCCACGATCGCCGGGGCGTTCGGATCGAGCGAGACGGCCGGGGCGGCCGGCCCGCCGGCGTTGGTGGAGCCGCACGCCGCCGCGGCGAGCGCGACGGCTGCGAGCGCGACGGTGGCGATGAAGCGCTGCATGGGTCGGGGTCCTCGTTGGTGGCGTGCGGGTCGCTGGTCGGTCAGGCCGCCGCGGCGCCGCCGCGGAGCTGGCCCACCTTCGACAGGCCGAGCGCGAGCTCGCGGCGGACGACGGTGACCGGGTTGCCGTCGGCGCGCAGGAAGTCGACGACGAGCAGGAAGATCAGCGCGACCTCGATGGCCTTCGCCATGTACGCGACGTCGTAGCGCGGGCCCATGATGGCCCAGCCGACGATCGACGCCAGCGCGTAGCCGATCAGGCCGAGGCGGACGAACCAGCGGAAGCGGATCGCCAGCGCGACCGGGACGATCATCGCGACCGCGGCGACCGCGTAGCCGGTGGCGTTGAGGGTGAACAGCAGCCCGCCGAGGGTGCTGTGGATGTAGGCGGTGCCCAGGGTCAGGGCGACGATGCCGAAGCGGAGCGCGACGCCGGCGACGGTGAGGTCGCCCTTGGACTGGTCGTTCACGGTGATGGAACCTCCGGGTGGACGGACGGGGGTTGACGGGTGATCGCTCGTTGCCGCCGGGGTGGTCCTGGCGACGAGGTGAACCGTAGGGCTGGCCACCGCTTGGCACGCCCGACGGCCGTGGCCAGCCCGCGGCGACGAACGCCGCCGGTCCGAGGTCGTCACGCGACGGGTCCCGGATGGTCGCCCGACGACCCCCCGACGGGACAGATGACGCACGCCCGAAGGGGGAGGGCCGATTAGACTCGTCCGGTCGTGGCCACCAGATCCCGCCCCAAGCCGGCCGCCAAGCCGGCCCCGGAGAACGCCCCGAAGCCGACGCCGACGGGCGCGTCGAACGGCGCGTCGAAGGCCGTCCGAAAGGCCGCCGCCCCGAAGCGTGTCCGCGCCGCGGGCACCAACGGCTCAGGCGCAGCCGTGGTCGGGACCGACGCCCTGCCGCCGACGCCCACGGCCGGCGCCGACGCCGAGAGCGAGCGCGACCGCCTCCTCCACGGAGCGGCGGAGGAGGCGGCCCGGCTGCTCGACGCCGACGGCGCGTTCGTCTACCTGCTGAACCCCGACACCGGGTTCCTCCAGTTCGTCCACTCCGCCGGCATCGCCGACCCGCCGTCCGGCCACTGGATCCGCCAGCTCGAGCTGCCGGTGGGCAGCGGGATGTTCGGCAAGGCCGTGGCCGAGCGCCGGATGGTCGTCACGGCGGACTACGTCGCGGATCGTTCGTTCCAGCACGCGCAGGGCCCGGATCGGTTCGTCGACGAGGTCGGGCTGCGGTCGCTCGTCGTCGCGCCCCTGGTCGCCGGGACGGAGGTCTTCGGGGCGCTGGGCACGTTCTCGCGCCACCCTGACGCGTTCACCGCGCCCCAGATCGCGCTCGTCCGCTCGCTCGCCGAGCACGCCGCGTTCGCGATGGCCAACGCGCGGCTCATCGCCGAGCTCGACCGCTCGCGTCAGGCCGGCGAGCGCCAGGCGGTGGTGGAGCGGTCGCTGCGCGAGCTCGGCACCCGCATCTCCGGCGCGCGGGATCCCGAGGCGGTGGTCCAGTTCACGATCGACGAGGCCCTCCGCCTGCTCGACGGCGACGGCGCCCGGATCGACATCGTCGACCCCGAGGCGCGGCTGCTCAAGGGCCTGTTCTCGTCGGGCGACGAGCAGATCCTCGAGACCGAGTGGCCGCGGGACCCGAACGACTCGCTCGAGGTCGGGGCCTCAGGGCGCGCCGTGGTGACCGGCGAGACGTACATCTCGCGCGACTACCTCGAGGACCCGAACCTCGTCCACGGGCACGGGCCGGACACGTACGTGCGGTCGAAGGGGATCCACGGCGTCATCGCGACGCCGCTCCACGGCGACCAGGGGCCGTTCGGGGCGATCACGGTCTGGTCGACCCGCGTCGACGCCTTCGGGCCCGACGACGCCGCCCTGCTCGAGACCATCGCGGGCCAGTCGGCGGTCGCGCTCGGGCGCGCGCGCCTGATCGAGGAGCTGGGCAGGTCCCGCGAGGCCCTCGCCCGACGGGCCGAGGAGGAGCGGACGCTGCGCGAGATCGGCGGCCGCCTCGCGACCATCGGCAGCGACCCCGGCGACCTCCTGCTGCGCATCGTCCACGAGGCCGCCCGCCTGCTGGGCGCCGAGCGCGCCCGACTCGACCTCGTCGAGCCGGTCCAGGGCAAGGTGATCTGGACCTACCCCGAGGACAGCCTGTTCACCGACGCGCCGGTGCTCGACACGCCCGACGACGAGGAGCCGATCGGCCTGGCCGGGCTCTCCGTCCGCGAGGGGCGGCCCGTGGCGACCGGTGACTACATGGCCGACCGGCGGTTCAAGCACTACAAGGAAGGCGACGAGGGCGTGCAGGAGATCGACCTGCACTCGGTCATCACGGCGCCCGTCATCGGCGAGGACGGCCTCGTCGGCGTGTTCCAGGCGGGCCACCGCGACCGCGACGCGTTCGGGGAGGATGCGCTCCGGCTGCTCGACGCCCTGGCCGGCCAGGCCTCGGTCGCGCTCGCCAACGCCCGCCTCGTCGACCGCCTCGCCACCTCGCAGGGCGCCCTCGAGCGCACCGCCGACGCGGAGCGGGCGCTGCGCGAGATCGCGCGGCGGATGATGACCATCCAGGACCCGGCCGAGCTGCTCCAGGACGTCGTCGACGAGGCTGCTCGCCTGCTCGGGTCGTCGGGCGCGGTCATCGACCTCCTCGACCCGGCCACGGGCGAGGTGCATTGGGCGCACGACGCGGGCATGGACGAGGCGACCCGGTCCGAGTGGAAGGCGCTGGGCGTCGGCGGATCGGGCGTCCATCTCGCGATCCGCGAGCGGCGCGTCGTCGTCACCGCCGAGTACGCCGCCGACGACCGTTTCCCCGACGGCGCGCCGCACCGCGAGTTCTTCGACCGGGTCGGCATCCGGTCGATCGCGTTCGCGCCGCTGATCGGCGAGGCCGTGGTGCTGGGCACGCTCGCGGTCTTCTCGGGCGAGGTGGGCCGGTTCAGCGAGCAGGACGGCGCGCTCCTCGCGGCGCTCGCGGACCTCGCGACGATCGCCATCCACAACGCTGAGCTGATCCGCGAGCTCGGCCGGTCGCGCGAGGAGACCTCGCGCCGGGCCGAGACCGAGCGCACCCTGCGCGAGATCGCCGCGCGCGTCACCGCGATCCGCGACGCGGACGCGATCCTGGGGCTGATCGTCGACGAGACGCGGCGCGTCCTGGCCTCGGACGGCGCCCACCTGACGCGGATCTCCGACGACCGGACCCACCTCACGCCGGTTGTCCTCGCGGGCGGCATGGACGACGAGACCCGCAGCTGGCTGCGCACCCAGGAGTTCCCGATCGACGGCGGCATCAACGGGCTCGCGGCCGGCCAGGGCCGGGTCGTCTGGACGCCCGCCTACACGACGGACCCGCGGATCCCGCGCGACCCGGGCGACCTCGAGACCGCCGAGCGGATGGGCCTGGGGGCGATGGCGGCCGCGCCGCTGCGCGCCCCCGGTGGCGAGGTCATGGGCACGCTCGCCGTCAGCTACCGCCAGTCGGGCACGATCGCGCCCGACCGCCTGGCGACCCTGCAGGCCCTCGCCGACCACGCCGCCATCGCCCTCTCGAACTCGGACCTCCTCGAGCGGCTCGAGGCGTCCGAGGCGAACTACCGCGGCCTCGTGCAGACGACGCCGGACGTGATCTGGCGCAACGACGCCGACGGCCGGTTCACGTTCCTCGCCGACACCGCCGAGGACCTGTTCGGCTGGACGGCCGCCGAGATGACCGGCATGCACTTCTCGTCGATCGTCGCCGAGGAGTCGATGGGCACGGCGCTGCAGTCGTGGGACGAGCTCCACGATCCCGGGACCAGCTCCCTGCGCCTCCGCTTCGTCGTGCGCCGCAAGGACGGCACCACCTTCCCGACCGAGCTGTCCGCCGTCGGGATCTTCGAGGACGGCGAGTTCAAGGGTGCCCAGGGAACCGTCCGCGACGTCAGCGAGCGCGAGCGCCTCGAGCGCATCGTCCACGAGTCCGAGGAGCGGTACCGCTCGCTCGTCCAGTCGTCGCCCGACCTCATCTTCGAGATGGACGGCCGCGGCGTGTACACCTTCTATTCCGACCGCACCGAGGACGTCATCGGCTGGCTGCCCCACGAGCTGATCGGCCGCTCGTTCACCGAGTTCATCGACATCGAGGCATTCCCGCAGGCGCGCGAGCGGCTGGCCGAGATCGCGGCCAATCCCGGGCGCCCGTCGACCGACCGGCTGCTGATCCGCCACAAGGACGGGCGCAAGATCCCGTTCGAGGTCAGCGTCGTCGGCCAGGTCGACGACGCGGGGCAGCTCGTCGCGATCCGTGGCGTGGCGCGCGACATCAGCGAGCGCGAGCGCCTCGAGCTGGAGCTGCGGTCGTCCGAGGAGCGCTACCGGTTCCTTGTCGAGAACGCGCCGGACATCGTGTTCAGCGCCGACGCGGAGACCCGCTTCCTGTTCATCTCGGACACGATCGAGCGGCTGACGGGCTTCCGGCCTGAGGACGTTGTGGGCCAGACGTTCGATCGCGTCGTCGCTCCGTCGTCGATGCACGTCGCGGCCGAGCGCTGGGAGCGGGTCGCGGCCGACCCGACCGAGCCGCAGGTCCTGCGCCTCGACCTGATGCGCAAGGACGGGGGCATGGTCCCGGTGGAGATCCACTCGGTGGCTCAGCTCGACGCCAACGGCGACTTCGCCGGGGTCCACGGGTCCGCGCGCGACATCAGCGAGCGGGAGCGCCTCGAACGCGAGCTGCGCGAGAGCGAGGTCCGCTATCGATACCTGGTCCAGTCGTCGCCCGACCTCGTCTGGATGACCGACGACGTGGGCCGGCTGACGTTCGTCTCCGACCAGTCCGGCACGATCCTCGGCTGGGAGCCGGAGGAGCTGATCGGCCGGTCGTTCAGCGAGCTGGCGCCGCCCGAGGAGCGGCGCGGCGCCCTGGCCCGGTTCCGTGCCCTGCGGACGCGCCCGCACGAGGTGCACCGAACGCGGCTCAAGGTGCAGAGCCGGGACGGCCGCGAGCTCGCGATGGAGATCACGAGCATCGGGATGGTCCAGGACGACGAGTTCATCGGCGCCCACGGCGCGGCCCGCGACGTCAGCGAGCGCGACCGGCTCGAGCAGGACATCCGGCGTCAGGCGGTGGAGCTCGCGTCGTCGGAGGAGCGGTCGCACCTCGCCCGGGAGCTGCACGATTCGGTCACCCAGGCGCTGTTCTCGATGACGCTGCTCTCGCGCAGCATCGAGCTGCTGCTGGTCAAGGACCCGTCCCAGGTCCCGGGCAAGCTCGCGTCGCTGCGCGAGCTCCAGCGCGAGGCCCTGGCCGAGATGCGGGCGCTGATCTTCGAGCTCCGCCCCGGGAACGTCGAGGAGAACGGGCTCATCCAGGCCCTGCGCACGCACAGCGCGGCGCTGTCAGGCCGGATCGGCCTGCCGGTCGTGGTGGAAGGGGACCTTGCGGTTCGGCCGTCGCTGGACTGCGAAGAGGGCCTCTACCGCATCGCGCAGGAGGCGTTGCACAACGTCGTCAAGCACGCCGGCGCGAAGCAGGTCCGGGTCGAGGTCGGGCGGGTGCCCGATGGCGTCCACCTGCGCGTGATCGACGACGGCCGCGGCTTCGACCCGACCACCGTCCCCGACGGCCATCTCGGCCTGGCCGGGATGCAGGCCCGCGCCGAGCGCCTCGGTGGCACGCTGACCGTGGCCTCGGTCCGCGATGGCGGCACGACGATCGACGTCGTCATTCCCGACGCGCGGCCGGTGGAGGCCGCCACGGCCTGACGCCACAGGGGTTCGGGGCGCGTGCAACGACGCCGCGGCCGTACGTCGAATGTCGCGCATCGACCGGGCATTTGCCGGATTGCCTTGTCGGGCGCCCGTCCCTGACCCGCACGCGGGCCGTGCCCCACCATCGGGTCCATGTCAGACCACGTCATCGCCCCCGCCGCTGCTGCCGCGTCACCGGTCGCCGGCGGGCTTCGCCTGCTCGTCGTCGACGCCGATGACCGCACGCGCGAGAGCCTGGTCGGGATCCTCGGCATCCGGCACCGCTTCACCGTCGTCGGGAGCACCGGCCAGGTCTCCGACGCCATCGCCCTCGTACGCGACCAGCGTCCCGACGTCGTGATCGTCGACCCACGGCTGCCCGAGGTGTCCGGCGGCGTGGCGCTCATCCGGCGGATCCGCGCGATCGATCCGACGGTGCACATCCTCGCGCTCGGGTGGTCGCCTGACCTCGAGAATGCGAGCCTCACCGCCGGCGCCCACGGCTTCATGCGCAAGACCCTCAAGCCCGGCGACCTCGACGACGCCGTCTGCCGATGTCTTGGTTCCGAGCCGAAACGCGCCTCGTCCGACCAGTCGCAGCCACCCGACCCGGTCCGCGGACCGGGCCTGATCCTGTAGTAGGATGCCGATGCAGTCGATTTCCGCCGCGTCAGCGCCAATCACCGCAATCCCCTCTTCCCCCGGAGTGAAGCTCGTGGACGAAGCCCCTCGCATCCGCGTGCTCCTTGTCGACGACCACGCCGTCGTCCGCATGGGCCTGCGGGCCTTCTTCGACCTCCTGCCCGACATCGAGGTCGTGGGCGAGGCCGCCGACGGCAGCGAGGGCGTCGCGATGGCGCGCCGGCTGACTCCCGACGTCGTCCTGATGGACCTGCTCATGCCGAACATGGACGGCGTGACCGCGATCGGCCGGATCAAGGCCGAGCTCCCCGAGACCGAGATCGTCACGATGACGAGCTTCATCGAGGAGGAGAAGGTCACCGCCGCCCTCGAGGCCGGCGCCTCGGGCTACGTGCTCAAGGACGCCGAGGCCGAGGAGGTCGCCCAGGCGATCCGGGCCGCCTACGCCGGCGAGGTCCACCTCGATCCCCAGGTCGCGCGGCTGCTCGCGCAGCGGATGCGCGCCAAGAAGGACCCGGAGCCCGTCGAGCCCCTCACCGACCGCGAGAAGGACGTCATGCGCCTGCTCGGCCAGGGCATGTCGAACAAGGAGATCGGCGCGACGCTGTTCATCACCGAGCGCACCGCGCGGACCTACGTCAGCAACATCCTGGGCAAGCTCGGCCTCGCGTCGCGCACGCAGGCGGCGCTGTGGGCCGTCGAGCACAAGCTCGTCGAGGCGCCGGGCGCCTGACCGGATCACCGTGACCACACCGGATCCGATCGAGCCTCCGCCGCCGGCCGTCCCACTGCCGCGGGCCCCCGACACTCCGCCCGTGCCCGGTTCGGCCACGCCCCCGCCAGAAGCCCCGCCCCCGGCTCCCGATCCTGCCGCCGCGGGAGCCGCCGGGCCCCACCGGACGAGAGCCGGCATCACCGGGCGAGCGCCGTCGCGAGGAACGGCGGTCGCGCGCCAGGGCGACGGCGGCCCGTCGTCGGCCGGCCTCGTGTTCGGGATCATCCTCGTCGTCGGCGGCGGGCTCCTCCTCGTCAGCCGGCTGACGGACCTCACGCTCGGGCCATCCGCCTGGCCCCTGTGGCTGATCGTTCCCGGCGTGGCGATGATCATCGGATCGTTCGCGATCCCGCCGCGTGGTGGCCTGGGGCTCGCGATCCCGGGCGCGATCCTGGCCATGCTCGGCAGCGTGCTGTGGGTGCAGGCGGCGACGGGTCTGTACTCGACCTGGGCCTACGCCTGGGCGCTGATCGTGCCGACCGGCCCGGGTCTCGGCACGCTGCTCTACGGGCTCGTGCGACGGGACGGCGAGCTGGCCCGCGACGGCCTGCGCACGACGCTGGTCGGCCTCGCCCTGTTCATCGGGTTCGGCCTGTTCTTCGAGGGCGTGCTCAGCCTGTCGGGCTTCGAGTTCGCGAACGTGCGCGAGATCCTGCCGTACGCGGCGATCGGCCTCGGCGTCGTCCTGGTCATCGCGTCGTTCGCCGGCCGCCGGGAGACGCCCGCCGGTACCTGACGGCGCAGCCGGCCCGGCTGCGCCCGGTCACTCGATCTCGAGGACCCGGTAGTGGATCTGGCCGCCCGGCGTGACGATCGTCACCTCGTCGCCGACGCGGCGGCCCATCAGCGCCGCCCCGACGGGCGAGATGCTCGAGATCCGGCCCTCGCGGCTGTTCGCCTCGGCCGATCCGACGACCTGGAGCTCGACCGTCTCCTCGCCGTCCTCGTCGAGCTTCACGTGCGACCCGATCTCCACCCGTGCGCCACGCTCGGTGGGCGCGACCACCTGCGCGACCTTGAGCTTCGCCTCGAGCGCCTTGATCCGGCCCTCGAGGAAGCCCTGCTCCTCGCGAGCGGCGTGGTACTCGGCGTTCTCCTTGAGGTCCCCGTGCTCGCGCGCCGTCGCGATCCGCTTGATGACGCCCGGCCGCTCGGCGAGCAGCCCGTCGAGCTCGGCCTGCAGCCGCTCGAGGCCCTCGGCCGAGACGAGCACCGGGTCCGGCGGCGGCTTGCGCGGCGAGCCCTGCGCGGCGTAGGCGGCCGCAGACGCGACCCGGCCGACACCCCGCCCGGGGGCTGGACGGCGGGCGCGCTTGGCCTCGTCCCGGGCGCCGTCGGCGTCGCCGGGCGGGAACTTGACGATGCGCTTGACGGGCTTCGGCTCGGGCGCCTTGACCTCGGGCAGCAGCGGATTCGTGATGCCCGTCTCCTTGCGGATCCCGGACGGTGACCGCAGGACCGCCCACGGCAGGAGGCTGGCGGCGACACCGGCCGCGCTCTTCACGACGGCCGCCCGATCGGCGTCGGTGATCCCGGCCGCGAACGCCTCGAGCAGCGCGTCCTCGTACTCTTCGAGCGCGTCGGTGCCGGCCCACCAGACCCGCAGGTCGCCCGGGTTGCGCAGGAAGTGCAGCCACAGGCCCGAGGCAGCCGGCTTGGCGTCGCCCGGCACGGTCTTGACGATCGCGGCGACGCGGCCGGCGACGGAGCCCTGCGTGCTGCCGATGTACAGGACGGCCTGATCGGGCAGCCAGAAGGATGAGAGCCGCTGCGACAGCTCGCGGGACGCCGGGCGGACGCCGTCGAGGTGCAGCTCGGGCACCCGCTCGAGCCACTTGCCGACCAGCGCCAGGTCGAGGCCCGCCGCAGGCTGCGGCGCGGCGAGCTCCACCACGAACACGCCGGGCGCGGAGTGGCGGATCGGGCGACCCCAGATGGCGGGACCGTCGGCGATCAGCCCGACCTCGCGCAACAGGTCGGCGGCGGTGCGAGCAGTGGGCATATTCGATCGTGTCCCCGGGAGCCTGGGGTGCTGGGCCGGACGGCGCGGACGGGCTCGCGGCGGCGCGCCTGTGGCCTCTCAGCGTATCGTCTCACCGTCATGCCCACCGAGCCGACCCCGCGCCGACCGTCGACCGGCGCCAGCGCCGCTCGTCCGATGGCCGGCCAGGACGCTCGCCGCTCGCCGGTCACGCCCGTCCGCCTCGGGGCGGCGACCGTGCTGGTCATCGCCGCGCTGGTCGCGGGCTTCGGCCTGCTCGGCGGTTCCGGTCGAACGCCGTCCGAGGTCGCAGCGGCCGCGACCTCGGCCCTCACGGCATCTCCGTCGGCGACCCTCGCGGTCACCGCCGCGGGCTCCCCCTCGCCGGGCGCACCGGCTACCGAGGCACCCGCGACCGAGCGGGCGACCCCCGAGCCCACGACGGAGCCCACCGCCGAACCGACCGCCAATCCAGAACCGTCACCCACCGCGACCCCACCGGCCACGGCCACCCCCGAACCCCCAGGCAGCGGTGGCTCGACCGCCGTCGCCGGCCACAAGGCCCTCCAGCGACGCCTCGATGCCTGGCGGGCGAAGCACTTCGTGCCCGGCGTCTCGGTCGCGCTGCTGTGGGACGACGGCCGCACCTGGCTGGGCGCCTCGGGCGATGCCGACATCGCATCCGGTCGAGCGGTCACGCCCCAGACCGGTTTCGCGCTGGCATCGATCTCGAAGACCTTCACGGCGGCGGTCGTCCTGGATCTCGTCGACGAGGGCAAGCTCCAGCTCGATGAGCGGGTCGCGCCGCTGCTGCCCGAGCTCGGCATCGATCGGCGGGTGACGGTGCGGATGCTGCTCGACCACACGAGCGACCTGAACGACTTCTTCTTCAACCCCAAGATCGACCATGCGCTGCAGTCCAACCCTGATGCCACGTGGAACGCGAAGCGCACGTGGCGCTACGTGCCGGCGGGCCGGATCCGGCCGGGCAAGGTCTGGGCCTACTCGAACACGAACTACCTCGTCCTGGGCGAGCTTGTCCGGGCGGTCGACGAACGGCCCCTGGCCAAGGAGATCCGGTCGAGGCTGCTGGATCCGCTGGGCCTCGAGTACGCGTGGTACCAGGCGGCCGAGAAGCCGCGGACGGAGCTCAGCACCGGTTACCGGCTGGTTCCGGGACCGACCGGCGGTGCGCGCGCCGTCCCGGTCGCGCCGCCGAGCGACGTGATGCCGTTCCGGTCCGTGGTCACCGCCGCGGGCGGCGCGGGTTCGATCGCCGCGACGGCCGAGGACACCGCGCGGTGGATGCAGGCGTTCGCCGGCGGGCGGGTGCTCTCACCCGCGATGCAGACGGCGATGCTGGGCGACGTCGCCTACACCCGCGCGCTCCACGCGCGGATCCCGTACGGCCTTGGGATCCAGCAGGTGTCGATCGCGGGCCGGCCCGCGCTCGGCCACTCCGGCCGCTACCTCGGCTACCGCAACGTGGTCCGCTACCTGCCGGCGGACGGCGTGACGATCGCGGTGCTCACCAACCAGGGGGTCGTCGATCCCGCGGTGGTCGCGGCGCAGCTGCTGAAGATCGCCCTGCGATAACGGACCGCACGTGGCGTCAGCCCGCCGTGGACGAGACCGGCGGTCAGGCGACCCCTGAGCGGCGGCGGCTGGCTCGAGCGGGCGGCGCGCCCCGGCGCGCACCGGCGCCGGCGTAGCTGCTGGCCCCGCGCGGCGTGCGGAGCGGCTGCGGCTCGGCATCCCGCCGCGGCACGAAGCCGGGCTCGGTGGTCCACGGGATCGCGACCCGGATCAGCCGCTGGACGCCCCGCAAGAGGTCCGCCTCGTCGATGCACACGAGGCTGACCGCGTCGCCCGTCGCCCCCGCCCGGCCCGTGCGGCCGATGCGGTGGACGTAGTCCTCGGGGTTCCACGGCAGCTCGAAGTTCACGACGTGCGGCAGGTCCTCGATGTCGAGGCCCCGGGCGGCGACGTCGGTGGCGACGAGGACGCGGATCTCGCCCGCCTTGAACGCCTCGAGCGCCTTGGTCCGGTCGGACTGCGCGCGGTCGGAGTGGATCGCGGTGGCGGCGACGCCGTGCCGGTCCAGCCACGACGCCAGGCGAGACGCCGCGATCTTGGTCCGGGTGAACACGAGCACCTGGTGCCAGTCGCCCTCGACGATCAGGTGGGCGAGCAGCTCCTCCTTGCGGTCGCGGTCGACCGGGTAGACGAGCTGGCGGACGCTCTCGGCGGCGGTGCCGTGCCGGGCGACCTCGATGGTGACCGGGTTGCGCAGGATCGAGCCCGCGAGCCGCTTGATGTCGTCCGAGAACGTGGCCGAGAACAGCAGCGTCTGCTGGCGCGACGGCAGGAGCTCGAGGATCCGCTGGATGTCGGGCATGAAGCCCATGTCCAGCATGCGGTCCGCCTCGTCGAGCACGAGGATCTCGACCTGGCCGAGGTTGGCCGCGCGTTGGCCGACGAGGTCGAGCAGCCGGCCGGGCGTCGCGACGAGGATCTCGATGCCGGCGCGCAGCTCCTTGATCTGGGGATCGAGGGGCACGCCGCCGTACACCACCGCCGACCGCAGGGGGACGTTCCGGCTGTAGGTCTTGACGCTCTCGGCGACCTGGACGGCGAGCTCGCGCGTCGGCGTCAGGACGAGGCACCGGACGGGGTGCCGCGCCGGCGAGAACGAGGTGTTCGCCTGCGGCCGCAGGCGGTCGAGGATCGGGAGGGTGAACGCCGCGGTCTTGCCGGTGCCGGTCTGCGCGGCGGCGAGCACGTCCGTGCCCTGGAGGACGAGAGGGATCGCCCGTTCCTGCACCGGCGTCGGCTCGGTGTACCCCTCTTCCGTAACAGTCCGCAACAGGACGTCGGACAGGCCTAGTTCATCAAAGCGCAAGGTTGGTCTGGCTCTCTGCATCTCGGTCGCATTGGGCAGCGACCCGGTGGTTCGTATCTCATATCCGGCGCGGCGCCCACCCGGCTGCGCGGGGGCGGCGGCTACCGCCGGTTCGCGCGGAGCATACCCGACAATGGCCCGATGGGCGCATTGGGAACGCGCGCGATCGAGGCGGCGCGCCGCGCCGGCGTCCCGTATTCGGTGCATGAATATGCGCACGACGAGCGGGCGACCCTGCGCGAGGGCGGTCGCGGTTATGCGCTCGAGGCCGTGGCGGCGCTCGGCGTGGAGCCTGCACGGGTGTTCAAGACGCTGGTCGTCTCCGTCGACGGCCGGCTCGGGATCGCGGTCGTGCCGGCCGACGCCGAGGTGGATCTCAAGGCGGTCGCCGATGCCCTCGGCGGCCGGAAGGCCACGATGGCCGTCCCGGCCGACGCCGAACGGGCGACCGGGTACGTGCTGGGCGGGATCAGCCCGCTCGGGACGCGCCGGCCGCTGCCGACCGTGCTCGATGCCTCCGCCACGGACTGGCCGACGATCCACGTCTCCGCCGGGCGGCGCGGCCTGGAGATCGAGCTCGCGGCCGCCGACCTCGTGCGGCTCACGGGTGGCGTCACCGCGCCGATCGCCCGTCGCGGCTGAGCGGGCCCCTGCGACAGCCGGCCTTGCGCACCCGTGGTCGACGTCGCATCCTGCGGCGCATGGCGCGCGGCCTCGGTCTGGCGGTCGACCTGGCGGTCAAGGTCGCGGTGATCGGGCTTTCGCTCTACCCGCTGCTGAACCCGGACTCGTCGCACTTCGCGGGCAAGGCGATGGGCGTGCGAGCGCTGATCTACCCGGTGTTCGTCCTGCTCATCCCCGTGGTGTGGCTCGCCGCCGGGCGGCCGCGGCCGTATCCGGTCCTCGCTGACATCGCACTCGGGCTGCCGTTCGTGATCGACGCCGGATCGAACGTGCTCGGGCTGTTCGCGATCCCCGGGTTCGACGCGCTGCCGCACGCGATCGGCTGGTTCTTCCTGTCGATCGCCTTCGGCCTCGCGATCGCGCCCCTCGTCGAGGCGAGGTGGGTGGCGTTCCTCCTCGTCGTCGGGTTCGGGGCGTCGATCGACATCCTGTGGGAGATCGGCGAGTACCTGTTGATGCGGAGCGGGTCGTCGGGCCTCGCGCTCACCTACGACAACACCATCCAGGACCTGGCGATGTCGTTCATCGGCGCGGTCGGGGCAGCAATCGTCGTCGTGACCGTGCTGTGGCCGCGCGACGGGACGCCCAGGACGCCGTTCGGGTGGAGCGTGGGCGGCGCGCCCGAGCCCTAGCCCGCGATCTCCGCCCGTTCCGTCCACAGGGCGGCGAGCACGAGCGCCCCGATCAGCCACAGGGCGACCACGACGACCGCCAGGTCCGGCCCGAGGGCGACGGCCGGCCCGCCGCCTCCGCCTCCGCCGCCTCCGCCGCCACCGGTATCGACGATCACCGCGGACGCCGCGGAGAACGGGAACCACTTGAACACCTCGGGCAGGAAGATCCCGGCGATGTTCTGGACCACGAGCAACCCGATGCCGACGCCGATGCCCGCGAGCTGGCTGCGGGCGACGGTCGCGATCGCGAACCCGATCGCCGCCTCCATCGACAGCGCCAGCGACGCCCGGCCGAACAGCTCGGGCAGGGTCAGGATCGCCGACTGCTGCCCGGCGCCATCGAGCGGCACGCCGAGGATGGCCGAGCCGATCGCGGCGCCGACGAGCGCGAGCATGTAGGCGGCGAGGAACCCGATCACGACCGCGACGAGCACGCCGAGATAGCCGATCAGGGTGTAACGGCTGCGGCTCTCGCCGCGCGCGATGGCCGCCTTCAGCGTGCCCCACGGCCACTCGGAGCCGGCGATCGCGGCCCCGTATGTCAGGGCCAGGATCCCGCCCAGGCCCAGGACGAGCGAGGCCGCGTTCGCGTAGGCGCCCGGGAACGTCACGACCAGCTGCGCCGCGAGCTTCGCCTGCGGGTTCTCCGCTTGCTGCGAGCTGGCGATCAGCGCGAGGTACAGCAGGCCGACGAGGGCGGCGAGGAGCAGGAACGTCACCCAGGTCGCGGGCCGCCGGACGAGCTTGCGCAGGTTGGCGCGCAGCAGCCTCATTGCTTCCACCCGGTCGGCTCGGGCTTGCTGCCTGGGTCGTTGGCCCACACCGTGGGCGGCGCGCCCGGTCCGCCCGGCGCATCGCCCGGGCCCCCGCCGACGTCGGGACGCGACGCGGTGAGCTCCAGGAACAGGGATTCGAGGTTGGAGCCGCCCTCGATCCGCGACGCGAACACGCCCGCGCCCGCAAGCGCGCGGTTCAGCTCGGCCGACCGGTCGGGGTCGACCTTGACGCTCAGCCAGCCGCCTTCGGGCCCGTCCTCGGGGGTCACCGTGCCGGCGCCCGCGATGCGGGTCAGCAGCTCGGCCGCCGTCGGGACCTCCGCCGGCGCGACCCGGATCCGTATCGAGCCCTCCTCGCGCAGCAGCGTCTCGACGGAGCCCTCGCGGATGAGCCGGCCGTGGCCGATGATCCCCACCACGTCGGCCAGCTGCTGGACCTCGGACAGGATGTGGCTCGAGACGAACACGGTCTTGCCCGACGCGGCGAGGGCGCGGAGCGAATTGCGCATGCCGACGATCCCGGCGGGGTCGAGGCCGTTGGCCGGCTCGTCGAGGAGCAGCAGCTTCGGATCGTTGAGGAGGGCCGCGGCGATTCCCAGCCGCTGCTTCATGCCGAGGGAGTAGCCCGAGACCTTGTCCCGGCCGCGTTCACCGAGGTTCACGAGATCGAGGACCTCGTCGATCCGGGCGCGTGTGACCTGCGCTCCGGTCGCCGCCAGGGCGCGCAGGTTCTCGCGGCCCGACAGGAACGGGTAGAACGACGGCGACTCGATCAGCGCGCCGACCTCGAACAGGCGCTTGCGGTCGCCTCGCCCGAACGGCCGCCCCAGCAGCTCGACCCGCCCGCTGTCCGGCCGGATCAGGCCGGTGAGGATCCGCATCGTCGTGGTCTTGCCGGCCCCGTTCGGCCCGAGGAACCCGTAGACGACGCCGGTCGGCACGCGCAGGTCGAGCCCGTCGAGGGCCACCTGGGACCCGTACTTCTTGGCCAGCCGCTCGGTCGCCAGCGCTACCCCGGGATCAGCCGTCACCCTCGCCTCCCCGCGAAACTCTCTTCGCACCTGGTCGGGGTGCGGCTACGCACCAAACGATAGCCCAGGGGTTGATGACCTTTTCGGCGGATGGTGGTTGCGGGATTGGTGGCGTTCACTACAAACCCATCGCGTGGCATACTTCCCCGGTCCACGGGGGATGCCCACCCGAACGCAGACAGGCCAACAACCGAAGAGCCGTCGTCACGGACAGGCACCTGTCGCGCCCCCTCGGGTGGTCCGCCACCCGGTCCCGGATCGTCTCGTCGATCCACGTCGCCCCGCCCAGCGGTTTCCGACGCGCCGCCCCCCGCCGCCCCATGTCTGCCACCGACGGCCACCACTCCCACCGTCGCCCTGCCGCATGCACGGCGTTCCGGCAGAGAGGAGGCAAGACGATTGCCCGATAGCGAAAAAGGCGCCCAGCGGGCGTCTGCCAGGAAGCTCCGGACCGCGCTGACCGGCGTCTTCGCCGCCCTCGTCATCGTGACCACGATGAGCGCCACGGCCCCGCACGCCCAGGCGGCGTCCCAGAAGGTCGTCATCGTCGTCGGTCCCGTCGGCTCCGCCACTGATGACTACAAGCACGGCGCCCGCAAGCTCGCCGACCAGGCTCGCAGCTACGGCGCCAACGTGGTGGAGATCTTCAGCCCCTACGCGACGTGGTCACGCGTCCACGACGCCGCCCAGGGAGCGAACCTCCTGATCTACCTCGGCCACGGCAACGGCTGGCCCAGCCCGTATCACCCGTTCATGGACACGTCGAAGGACGGCATGGGCCTCAACGCCAGCTCGGGCCACGGCAACTCGAACACGAAGTATTACGGCGAGTACTACATGGAGCGCCTGGGCCTCGCGTCGCATGCGGTGGTCGTGCTCAACCGGCTGTGCTACGCCTCGGGCAACAACGAGTGGGGCGCCGGCAACCCGACCCTGAAGGTCGCCAAGAAGCGGGTCGACAACTACGGGTACGGGTTCATCAAGGGCGGTGCCCAGGCCGTGTTCGCCAGCGGCATCACCAATGTCGGGTACGTCCTCAAGGCCCTGTTCACGGGCTCGAAGGGGATGTCGATGTCGGACCTGTTCTGGACCGACCCCACGCGGACCGTCCGGTACAAGGTCAGCTTCGACTCGCGGCGGATCAATGGGGTCTCGGCGCGCATGGACCCGTACAAGGCGCACCGCTACTACCGGTCCGTGGTCGGACGCCTCAACACGACGGTGGGGGACTGGCGCAGCGGCTGATCGCCAACTGCCCTGGCGGAACCACGCGACGGCGCCGGTCAGCGTACCGGCGCCGTCTCGATTCCCTGGCCAGACCGGCGCGGCGACCGCTGTCGGCACCGCGTCCCCGCGCGCCCGGGGCGACCCGGATGCGGCACCATGGGCGGATGCCCGACCGGACCGCGAACGTCGACGAGGGGTGGCGCGCCGTGCGCGCGGCCGCGCCGGCCGTCGACGGTGGTGCGCGCCGCGGGCGGCTGACGTTCCTCGGCCACTCGACGGTGCTGATCGAGGTCGATGACCTGCGGATCCTCACCGACCCGGTGCTGCGCGAGGGGTTCGGCCCGGTGCGACGCCAGGTGCAGGCGGTGCTGCCCGAGCTGTTCCAGGACCTCGACGCCGTGTTCATCAGCCACGGCCATCACGACCACCTCGACCCGCCGTCCCTGCGCCGCATCCCGGGCAAGCCGACGGTCATCGTCCCGCGCGGCTTCCGGCGCTTCGGGGAGCGGGCGGGCCTCGGCCCGGTCGAGGAGGTCGAGCCCGGCGACAGGCTGACCATCGACCGGGTCCGGTTCGAGGTGCTGTACGCCGAGCACTCGGGACGCCGTGAGCCGCTCGGGCCGACCGGCCCGGCGATCGGCTGCCTGATCGCCGGGTCGCGCACCGTCTACTTCCCTGGCGACACCGACCTGTTCCCGGCGATGGGCGAGCTGGCGGGGCGACTCGACGTCGCCATGCTCCCGGTCTGGGGCTGGGGCCCGACGATCGGCCAGGGCCACCTGAACCCGATGCGCGCCGCGGCGGTCGCGGCCATCCTCCGCGCGCGCCTGACCATCCCGATCCACTGGGGCACCTTCTACCCCGCGGGGATGCGGCGGGTCGCCCCCGGGCCGTTCGACGCGCCGGGCCGCCAGTTCGCCGACGCGCTGGCCGGGTTCGCGCCCGATCTCAAGGCGCGCGTCCTGGCGCCCGGCGAGAGCCTCGACCTGCCCGAGCCCGAGGGCTAGCTAGCCCTCGCCGGGCCCGAGACGCGAAGAACCCCGCCGTTGCCGGCGGGGTTCACGCATGGGAGCGAGGAGGGGATCAGCCGAACGCAACGTGGGCGACGATCCCGAGGGCGGTGAGGAAGATCACGAGGAGGAGCAGGAGGGCGGGGAAGACGCCAACCGCGTCGACCTCGAGGTACTGGCTTTGTGCGGACACCTGGCGTCTCCTTTCTGGTCTTGGTCGAGTGGCCGTCGGTGGTGTCGGCCGATGACCGGAGATTGCCGCACGGGGTCGCCCTGACCCACGGACGCGTGCCGCGACCGCCCGGCCACGAACGACCGCTTCCGCGATGGACGGATGACGATGTCGGCTGCCCGACGTGCAGTCGCGGCATCGCCGGTCAGCTCGCCCCGGTACAGGCGCGCGGTCAAGGCTTGCGCCCCTCCCGGAGCATCTCGAGCGCCTTGGCCACGCGCCGCCTGCGCGTCTCCTCGTTCTTCGTGCCCTCGACGTTGAGCACGATCGAGCGGCGGTTGCTGTAGGACAGCCCGTCGAAGAACGCCCGCGCCTCGGGCTCGTCGGCGAGGGCCGCGGCCAGATCGGGCGGAACCTCGACCTCGCGGGGCGCCGTGTCCAGGGCCAGGTCCACCTCGACCTCGTCGCCGGCCTCGACCCCGGCGCCGGCGCGGTTCTCGGCAGCCAGCGGGAGCATGAACACGTCCCCGTAGGCCGCGATCGTGCTGCGGTAGGTGTACCCGTTGATGGTGACCGTGACCGCCGGCCGCTTCTTGCCCTGGCCGAGCGCCTCGACCACCTCGGGCGGGACCGCGAACCCCGTCGCCGTGCGCCCCTCGAGCTGGATCGTCGTGGTGAATCGCATGTCGGGCAGTGTATCGCCGCGCACCTTCGATCACCCTGACTCACATATTGACTTGACAATATGGAAAGCAGATATTAGAAAAGAGAAAGACACATTCACACACGACGAGGAACGCCCGTGCCGCATGACGTCATCGCCACCTGCCCCGTGTGCTCCGGCGAGCTCGCGGTCACGCGCCTCCGGTGCGGCGACTGCGGGACCGTCATCGAGGGGGAGTTCGGGGTCGGACGGTTCGCCCGCCTCACCCGCGAGCAGACGCTGGTGCTCGAGAGCTTCCTTCGCAGCCGCGGCAACCTCCGCGATATGGAGCGCGAGCTGGGCATCAGCTATCCCACCGTCCGGGCACGCGTCGAAGCGCTGATCCGCGCGCTGGGCTTCGGGCCTCGCGACGAAGGAGATGCCCCCGCCACCGTGGCCGGCGACGTCGACACCGAGCTGGTGGACGCGGCACAGGCCGCCGCCTCCGCCGCAGAGACCATCCAGGCTGGGCGGCGCGAGATCCTCGAGCAGCTGTCCCGCCATGAGCTGAGCGCCGAGGAGGCCGCCGAGGCCATCCGGGCGCTGGGGAGGACCCGATGACCGAGCTGACGTCCCAGTCCACCGCCAGCCGCGAGCTCGTGATGGAGCCACACGACGAGGTCGAGATCCTCGTCACGTCCAGCAGCGTCGTGCTGCGCGGCGTCGATCGCGACGCGTTCCGTGTGCAGGGCCTCGGCGGCGAGGACGTCGCGGACGACTTCGAGATCGAGCGCCTGGCGGGCAAGGTCCGGCTGCGCGAGATCACGACCGGCTTCAAGATCGGGTCGCTCCGGATCCGGACCGGTCACGCGCCGGACCTCGAGATCGAGGTGCCGCGGGCGGCCGCCCTGTCGTTCCGCAGCCTGAGCGGCGACGTGGAGGCGAAGGGGACGGCAGGGGAGAGCCGGTGGGCGACGGCCTCGGGCGACATCCGCGTCGAGGTGGACGGTGGCCCGGTCGCGGTCGAGTCGATGTCGGGCGACGTCGAGGTGGTCGCCACGGCGCCGATCGAGCTGCGCGCCCGCTCCGTGTCGGGCGACCTCGATGTCCGGGGCTCCAGGTTCGACGCCCTTACCGCCTCGTCGACGAGCGGCGACATCCGGGTCGACGCCGCCCTGGGCGCGGGCCAGGACCACGTGATCAGCTCGGTGAGCGGCGACGTGGAGCTCACGACGTCGAGCGACGTTCGTGTCGACACGCAGTCGGTGACCGGCGACGTCCACGCCACCGGGACCCGGTTCGCCGAGGGCGGCCGCGGCCGCCGGACGCTGGTCGTGGGGGCGGGCACGGTCGGCGTGTCGGTCCGGACGACCTCGGGCGACATCCGGCTGCGCGGCGTCGCCACGACGGAGGGGTCGGTGCCAACGCCACCGGTGCCGCCGCGAGCACCCGCCGCGCCCCGCACGCCCGACGTGCCGGCGGCCCCGTTCCCGCCGGTCGCTCCGAACGCGCCGGTCCCGCCGGTCGTCGTGGTCGCCGAGGCCGAGGCGGCCCCGAACCTGGTGCGCCCGGCCGCCCGCGACGCCGACGACGCGCTGCTCGGCGCCGGCAGCCCGACCGATCGCCGCGAGGCCGCCCGGCTCGAGATCCTCCGGGCACTCGAGCGCGGCGACCTCGATATCGAGTCCGCATCGCACAAGCTCGAGATCCTCGAGGACGCGGGCCCGCGGTTCTTCCGGGGCTGGTGCTGAGATGGGCGTCGACCCGCTCGACGAGGTCCTCCGGCTGGTGTCGGAGGGCCGGCTCACGGCCGAGGAGGCCGCACCGATCCTCGCCGCCCTCGACGACCGCGCCGGCTTCGCCCCGGAGGACGCGCCCGACGCGACACCGCCGCCGTCTGCCGGTCCCGGCTCTGAGCCGCCGGGTGGCTTCGGCTCGAACCCGCCGCCCAGCTTCGCGCCTGGCGACGCGTCGCGCGCCGAGCGCGGTGGCGGCCCGAGCATCCTGCGCATCGAGGTCACCGATGCCGGCCGGCAGGTGGTCAACCTGCGGCTGCCGATCGCTGTTGGCAAGTTCGCCCTCGACCGCATCCCGGGCCTTCCCGCCGAGCAGGTGTCCCGCGTCCGCGAGGCGCTGCGCTCCGGCTACCGCGGGTCGGTGCTCGAGGTCGACGACGACGGTGATGGCGTGAGGATCGTCCTCGAATGACTGCGCTGCCCATCGGGCGCGTCCGGTCGCTCCCGTTCCTGCGCGCGCTCGACGCGCGGGACTTCCGGCTCCTGTGGGCCAGCGAGGCGATCTCCGTGGTCGGCGACCAGTTCCACTTCGTCGCCCTGTCCTGGCTCGTCATCTCGCTGACCGGCTCGGGCCTCGCGCTGGGCGCCGTGCTCATCGCGATCGCCGTGCCGCGCGCCGTGCTCCTCGTGCCGTTCGGCGTCCTGGCCGACCGCCGGCCCTCGCGAACGCTGATGCTGGCCGCGCACCTGATCCGCGGCGCGGTCGTCGGGGCGATCGCGGCACTCGTCCTGACCGGGGCCGCGTCGATCCCCCTGCTCGCGCTGCTGGGCGCGATCTTCGGGGCGGCGGACGCCCTGTACATGCCTGCGCAGCAGGCGTTCCTGCCGCGGACACTCGAGACCGAGCGCCTGCCGTCGGCGAACGCGATGCTCCAGGGGACCTACCAGCTCGCCTCGATCGTGGGACCGCCGATCGCGGGCGCGGTGATCGCCGTGTCCACGACGGGCGTGGCGTTCGCCGTCGACGCGACGTCGTTCGTCCTGGCGGCGATCGTGATCGCGATGATCGGCCGGCCGGGTGCCGGCGTCCGGGCGGCGATGGCCGGGCAGGTGACGTCCGAGACGGCCCCGGACACGGTGCTGGCCGAAGCGCACGAGCCGTTCCTGGCCGCGATCGGCGGAGGGATCCGGTACGTCCTGGCCGATCGCGCGCTGGCGGTGACGATGGTCATCTCGCTGGTCCTGAACTTCGCGCTCAACGGGCCCGTGCTGGTCGGCATGCCGTGGCTCGCAGACCAGCGGTTCGCGGCCGGCCCGGCCGGCCTCGGCCTGTTGGCGGCCTCGTGGGCCGCGGGCGCGCTGATCGGCGTGATCGTCGCCGGCAGCATCAGGCTCGAGCGGCAGGGGCGCATCCTGCTCGGCGCCGTGGTGGTCTGCGGCGTCAGCGAGGTGCTGGTGGGCATGCTGCCGTCGCTGCTGGGGGTCTGGATCGTGCTCGCGCTGATGGGCGTGGCGATCGGCTACGCCAACATCGTCGCCATCTCGTGGATCCAGGGCCGCGTCGACCACGCGATGATCGGGCGCGTGATGAGCCTGGTGATGCTCATGGGCGTCGGGATCACGCCGCTGTCGCTCGCCGTGTCGGGCGCCCTGATCGACCTCGACGCGACCGCGCTGTTCGTCGCGGCCGGGCTCCTGATCCTGCTGACCGCCCTCGTGTCGGCCGCGGTCGGGTTCGTGCAGCTGTTCGACGCCGCGCGGCCCATGCCGGCTGCGGCGTCCGACCCCGCCTCCGGGCGCTGACCTCGGGGGAGGGCGCTGCCGACCATGTGGCGGTCAGGCCAGGGGGGCCAGCTCGTCGACGGCGGCTCGCGCGGCATCGGGATCGGCGAACCATGCGGCGTCGACCCTGGCGAAATCCCGCCACTCGGGTCGCAGATCGCCCGCCGGGACGATCGCCTCATTGGGGCAGACCGGGCGGCATGCCCCGCATTCGATGCAGCTTTCGGGGTCCACGTACATCTTGCGGTCGATGCTCGGGTCGCCCCAGATGCAGTCCACGGGGCACACGGCCACGCACGACTGGTCGGTATGGTCGACGCACGGCGCGGCGATGACATAGGCCATGTGACGGCTCCTGGTGTCGGCCGCCCACACGTCAGCGGACGACCGTGAGGTGGAGGCGGGGCGAACCCGTCCCGCCGGCCTCAGGATCCCTTGCCGGCCCCTGCCTCTCGTGTGACAACGCTGTGGCTTCTCTCATCCGCGGCTCCGCCGGCCGAGCCTGTGGTGGCCAACGCCCGGAGGACCACTGTGAAGCGGGCGCCGCCGGCGTCAGGCGAGCTCGCCTCGATGCTGCCGCCGTGCGCCTCCACGATCCGACGAGCGATGGCGAGACCCAGCCCCGTGCCACCTGAACCGTGGCGCGTCGTGTTCGGCAGACGGGTGAACGGCTGGAAGATCCGGTCGAGCTCCGCGGCCGGTATGCCTGGTCCACCGTCGTCAACCTCGATGGTCACGTCGCGCTCAGAGGACTGGACGCGGACCGTGACCGGTGCGCCGGCGGGCGAGTGGTCCACCGCGTTGTCGATGAGGACTAGCAGGACCTGGACGATCCGGTCCGGATCCGCCATCGACCAGGCTGGGCCATCGGCGTCCACGGCGAGCGGGACGCCCCGTTCGGTAGCCATCGCCACGGCGCCGCGAACGGTGTCGCGGGCAATCGCCGCGACATCGACGGGCGCCGGCGTGATCGTCGTGCGCATCTCGTCCCACGCCGAGAGCTGCAGCAGGTCACCGACCAGGCCGCTGAGCCGGTCGGACTCGCCGATGATGTCGGTGAGAAGCGGATCGCCGCCCGCCACGACGAGGCCCTCCCGCTGCAGCACCTCGGCGTTGGCGCGGATCAGCGCGGCGGGTGTCCGAAGCTCGTGGGACGCGTCCGCGACAAACCGTCGTTGGGCAGAGAAGCCCTCCCGGATCGGTCCGAGCGCACGGCCCGTGACAAGGAGCGTGATCAGTGCGGCGGCGCCCAGGCCCATCACCCCAACGGTCACGACGGCGACCACGAGGCTCTGCGACTGGCTGTCGTGCAGGTCGAGGACGAACCCGCCCTGCACGAAGCCATCGAGCGTGCCATTTCGGATCACGGGAACGGTGAGCAGCCGGAGGCTGTGGCTTCCTGCCGCAATGGTCCGCAGGTCCTCGCCAGTGGACCTCGCCGCGGCGAGGACCGTCGCATCCGGCAGGCCGGCGACCGTCCGGCCCGACGGGTTCTGCACGACCTTGCCCGAGGCGTCGAGCACGAGCATGAAGGTGTCCGCCGCAGCCGGCGCGCGATCGTCGAGCTCAGGGGCCTGGGCGCCATCGTCACCGTTCGTGGCCTCGCCGCCGTCGCCACCAAAGGTCTCGGACGTGACCGTCGCCGCCTGGGCTGCGACCGCCGCCTGGAGCGCATGGTCCACGTCGGCGTCGAGGGCAGCGAGACCCATGATCGCCGTTGCGGAGCCGACCCCCACGACCAGGAGCGCCAGGAGGCCGAGCGTGACCGCGAACAGCCGGCGCCGGGTCCGACGCACGAGCCGCTCGGAATGGCCCACTGGCATGGCGTCAGCTCTCGGCCGTCAGCGTGTACCCGACCCCGCGGACGGTCCGCAGGCGCGACGCCCGTCCGAGCGCGCCGAGCTTGCGCCGGAGGTAGGACACGTAGAGGTCGACCACGTTCGAATACACGTCGGGCTCGGCGCCCCAGACCTGGTCGAGGATCTGCTGGCGGGTCATCACCTGGCCGGCATGCCGGATGAAGAAGCCGAGCAGGGCGAACTCGCGCGCCGACAGGTCCACGGTCCGGTCGCCGACGACCGCGACGTGGCGGAGGTCATCGAGGGCGAGGTCGCCGGCCGCGAGGCGGCCGCTGTTGGCGGGGCTGGGTCGACGGCCCAGCGCGCGTACCCGTGCCAGGAGCTCGGTGAACGCGAACGGCTTGCCGAGGTAGTCGTCGGCGCCGGCGTCGAGGCCGGCGACACGATCATCGACGGTACCCAGCGCCGTGAGCATCAGCACCGGCGCCGCGACCCCCTTCGCTCGCAGCAGCCGCACCACGGTGACGCCGTCGATGTCCGGCAGGAGTCGGTCGAGGACGATGACATCGGGCTCGCCCCGCGTGGCCAGCGCGATGGCGCCGACGCCGTCAGGCGCCACGTCGACGACGTGGCGCTCGGCGACCAGGACGCGCCTGATCAGCGCGGCCATCTTCGGTTCGTCTTCCACCACGAGCACGTGCATCGGCTGAAGTCTGCAGGCCTGCACGGCAGGGTCGAGGGCCATTGGCCCTGTCTGTGGAACTTCTCATCCGGGCCATACGCGTCGTGTCCGGCGCCTGCAGCGAGGATCGGAGGCGTCGTCACCAGTACGGAGCCCGTTACCGATGGTCCACCGCGTCGCCCTGTTCATCGCCTCGCTCACGGCCGCCCTCGTCCTCGCGGCGGGCCTCGCCTTCAGCGGCTTCGCGCCCGCCGCCGACCCAGCTCCGGTCGTTGCCGAGGTGGCGCCCGCCGCCACGGACCCCGCGCCCACGCCGACCGTGAAGGTCGACACCGTCTACGTCACCCCGAAGGTCAAGCCCAGGCACGTCACCGTGACGCGGACTCTCGGGACGACCCGAAGGTCCGGCGAGCATGAGCGCGAGCGCGAGGGCGGGGACGACTGATGGCCGAGCGCCGATCGATTCGCGACGAGCCCGAGGGGTCGAGGCGGCGGCTCGACTCGCGTCCGCCGATGCCGGATCGCGGCCGTCCCTCCTCCGCATCGGGGTCGGTCCCCGCCCCCAGGACCGTTCCCGAGCGCCGCCGACCGGACGCAGGCTCCCTCCGCATGCTGACCCTGTTCACCGGCATCGCGTCCGCCTCCGCGCTGGCGGCGGCCATGCTCCCGTCCGTCGCCCCGGCCATCGATGCCGGCGTCGGGCCTCCGCCGACGACCGATCCGGCGAGCGTCGCGGATGCGCCCGCCCCCTCGGTCCGGCACGTCAAGCGGTACGTCGTCCTGAAGCCCGGTCAGACGCCGCCGCCCAACGCCCATGTCCTCGTCCGGCCGACCCCGACGCCTCGCGTCACCGTCGTCACACGGACACGCCAGTCGGGGAAGCCGTGATGGTCGCCACAGAGCTGAGCCGCTCGGCGTCCGCGGAGCGCGCGATGATGGGGGGCCGGGTCTCCGTGCACCTGCGCGACGTCCCGGGCAGCGCCGACGCGGGAGACACGGCGACGCGGGTGCTCGACCGGATCGCGGTGTGGGCGGAGCGCCTCACGCGCTTCGATCCAACGTCGGAGCTGATGCGCCTCAACGCGGCCGGCGTGGGAGCCGTGCGCGTCGGCCCCACGCTGACCGCCGTCCTCGACTGGGCGCGCGAGCTCGAGGGCCGGACTGACGGACGCATCGACATCGCGATGCTCGATGCCCGCCTCTCCGTCGAGGCCGGCGAGCCGATCGACCCTCCGTCCGCCGCCGCACGACGCTGGTCGCTGCGGCGGTTGCCGCGTGGTGCGATCGTCGAGCGTCCGCGCATCGTCCGTTTCGACCTCGACGGGGTTGCGAAGGGATGGCTCGCCGACCGCGCCCTTGCCCTCGCGCCTGGGCCGTCGGCCATGATCGATGCTGACGGCGACATCGCGGCGCGGGTCGCCGTCGGTGACTCGTGGATGGTCGGTGTGGCGGATCCGCGTGATCAGCCGGACGGCCTGCTTGCGGTCGTGCGACTCGCCTCGCCGGGGATGTGTCGCACGATCGGGCTGGCGACGTCGGGGACGAGCGTGCATCGCTGGGATCGGACGACTCGCGTCGCCCACCACCTGATCGATCCGGCGACGTGGCGATCCGCAACGACGGACGTCGTCCAGGCGACGGTCCTCGCGGACAGTGCGCGCCTCGCGGAGGGGTTCGCCAAGGTTGCCGTGCTCGCCGGCGCCACCGACGCCTTCGAGGTCACGAGCCGCCCCGGCATCCACGGACTGCTGGTGCTGACGGCGGCGGGCGAGGTGCGCGCGAGCGAGGGGATGGCCCGATGGCTGGCGTGACCTACCGGGGCTTCGACTCGGACACCTCGCTCGCGCGCTGGGGCCTCGCGGCGGTCGCCATCGGGATCGTCGTCGGGGCCACGCTCCCGGCCGCGCTCGGCGGGATCGCCGCGGTGGTCGACCACAACCGGGCGAGTCTGCCGTGGCTGATCGAGCGCCTGTTCGCGTTCCTCGCCTACCTCGCGATCACGGGGTCCGTCGTATACGGGCTGCTGCTCTCGACGAAGGCCCTGGACCACCTCGCCCACCGGCCCGTCTCGTTCCTCCTTCACAAGGACCTCGCCGCCATCGGCGTCGGGCTGGCCGCGGTGCACGGTGTTCTCCTCGGGCTCGACCACACCGTCCCGTTCTCGATGGCGCAGGTCCTCGTGCCGGGTCTCGCACCCCATGCGACCGTTGGAGTGGCGTTCGGCCAGGTGGCCCTCTACCTCGCGCTCATCGTGATTGGCAGCTTCTACATCCGACGCCGGATCGGCCACCGGGCCTGGCGGGCGATCCACTACCTCACGTTCGTTGCCTTCATCGGCTCGACCGTTCACGGGATCGCCGCTGGCACCGACGGCGGCTCGCCGTGGGCGCAGGCGGTCTACGTGGCCGCGGCGACGGTCGTCGCGTTCCTCGTGGTCTATCGCGTCGTCCTCTCGACCGGAACGCGACTCGCGGACAGGCGGTCGAGGATTGCGGTCACGCGGTAGGGCAACCACGGACGACCAAGGCGAAGACCCGGGTAATGCCGGTCAGGGCGCGCCTCGCCACCGGATCCCGTGCCGGACGACGTCGAGCTGTTCGGGCCATCTGTCGCCGACGAGGTCGACGGTCGGCCGCCCGTCGCCGTCGCCGGACAGCCGCACGACCTGCAATCCCAACCCCGCTTCACCTCCGCCGTCGTCCGGTAACCCGAAGGTGAGCCCGACGGTTGCCCGGTACGCACCCGCCACGGACTCGGGATCCGCACACGGGACCTCGATCCTAGCCAGCCGGACTCGCCCGCCTCCTGGGTGCGCGAACGCCTCGCGACCGGCGCGCGCCGCGAGATCCCACTCGGCACCGGCGTCGTCGTGCTCGATCAGGAACGGCGGCTCGCACGGGCCAAGCCGCCCCGCCCCGGCCGTCCGCCAGCGCACGACGTCGCCGTCGGGCCGCGTCCGCGACCCGTCCACGGGCGCCGCGATCGACGACCCGGCGGCCCGGAGACGTCCGACGTCGCCGTCGATGTCGTCGGTGGCAAGGGCGAACGTGGCGAGGCCCTCGCGGCCCGCGTCGAGGACGGCGAGCGTCGCCCGGCCCACCGCGGACCCCGACGGCGATGTCACGAGCGCCCGATCGAACACGCCGATGAGCTCGAGGTAGGAATCGCCGAGGAACGCGAGGCGGTTGAACGTCCCCCACGCGTCGTGCCGTCCGCCGCCGGTGAACGCGATCCCGAGGTCCCGCTCGATCGTCGCGGCCGCCGCATCCGGGTCGCGGACGGCGATCACGAGGTGGTCGATGCCGAGCAGCATGACCGCAGCGCTCCTTCAGCCGGCGCGAGTATCGACCACCACGCGGCCGCCCTTGATGACGACCGTCGGCCGCTCGAGCACCGTGACGTCGTCGAGCGGATCGCCGTCGACGGCCACCAGGTCGGCAAATCGCCCCGGCGCCAGCGTCCCGACGCGGTCCGACCAGCCCAGGCATTCGGCCGCCGCGACGGTCGCCGACCGGATCGCCGCGAGCGGCGTCATCCCGCACCGCACGTACCAGGCGAACTGCTTCGCGACGAGGTGGTGCGGGTACACGCCGCTGTCGGTCCCGTAGACGATGCGGACCTCCCGCTCGACGGCCTTGCGCATGACCTCGATGCCCGTCTCCAGCGATGACGCGAGCTTGGCCATCAACTCGGCCGGCCATCGCTCGGCCTCGCCGTGCTCGAGCGCCCACTCCCCGTCGTACAGGTCGACCGAGTAGAAGGTGCCCGTGTCGGCCAGCATCGCGATCGTGTCGTCGTCGATCATCGACCCGTGCTCGACGGAGCGGGCCCCGGCCCGGATCGCCCGCTGGGCGCCCTCGGACGAGTGCGCGTGCACGGCGACGAACTTCGCGTAGTAGCCGGCCTCCTCGACCGCCGTCCGCAGCTCGTCCTCGGACAGCTCGGGCGCGCCGGGAACGCCGCCGCGCGTGAGGACCGCGCCGGTCCCGATGCACTTGATGACGTCGGCCCCGCCGATCAGCAGCCGTCGCACCCGCTCGCGCACGTCGGCGGCCGAGGTGACGACGCCGAAGCGGAGGTCCTCCGGCAGCTGGATGTCGTGGGCGAGGCCGACGACGGCGCCGCCGCCCCACGGCGCGGTGATGAACGCGCCGGCGCCCTGCATCCGTGGGCCCTCGACGTCGCCCGCGTTGATCGCGTCGCGGAGCGCGAGGTCGACGAACGCGCGGAACGGGCCGAGGTCGCGCACGCTGGTGAACCCGGCCTCGACCGTGCGGCGCGCGTGGACGACGCCGAGCAGCGCGTCCTGGGCGGCCGATGTCGTCGTCGCCGGGACGCCGGCCGTCTGGACCTCGCCGATCAGGTGGCTGTGGGTGTCGATGAGGCCGGGGACGACCGTCAGGCCGCCGAGATCGATCCGCCGCGCGCCGTCCGGCACGCCGTCGTCGGGCCCAGCGATCGCCGCCACGCGGCCATCCCGGATGTGGACGGTCCGCTCGGGGACCAGCGAACCGGATTCGACGTCGAGCAGGCGCCCGACGCGGACCGCGATCGTGCCATCGGCATCGGCGAAGGGGGGTGTCGGCATCCCGCCATGCTAGCCGCGTAGGATGGGTCCATGAGCCTCCCCGTCCCGCCCGACCACCTCCCGTTCACCGGCGACCCGGACGCCGACGCCCTGATCGCGACCAACCCGCTCGCGCTGCTGATCGGCTTCGCGCTCGACCAGCAGGTGACGGTGCAGAAGGCGTTCTCGGGTCCGCTCGAGATGCAACGCCGCGCGGTCCCCCTGGATGCCGCCGCGATCGCGGCGATGGACCCCGAGGCCCTCGCGACGATCTTCCGGACGCCGCCCGCACTGCACCGCTTCCCGGGCAACATGGCCGGCCGCGTCCAGGACCTGTGCCGCGCGGTCGCGTCGGACTACGGCGGCGACGCGTCGCGGATCTGGACGGACGCGGTGGATGCGAAGGACCTCGACCGGCGACTCCGCGCGCTGCCCGGAATCGGCGAGATGAAGGCCGGGACGATCCTCACGCTGCTCGGCACCCGCTACGGGATCAAGCCCGCGGGCTGGGAGGAGGTCCGTCCGAAGACGCCGACGCTGGGCGACGTCGATTCCGCCGAGGCGCTGGCCGAGTACCAGGCCGGCAAGCGGGCGCGCAAGGCCGAGGCACGGGCGGCCCAGGGCAAGGCCTGATGGCCATCCCGGAGATCCTGGCGGTCGCCGCAACGCTCACCGGAATCCTGATGGCGCTCGCGCCGTCGCTCCAGATCCGGCGGATGTTCCAGACCCACTCCAGCCGCGACGTGTCGATCGGCTATCTCGCGCTCCTCGACCTCGGGTTCGTGATCTGGATCTCGTACGGCTTCTCGATCGGGAACTGGGCGCTGATCATCTCGAACGCGGCGTCGCTCACGTTCATGACGATCACGATCCTGGTCGCGCTCAGCTTCCGGCGTGCCGGGTCGCACGCCGGGGAACCCCTCGCCGAACCCGTGGCGGACGCCGAAACGGCGGCCCCCCGGTCGTAGGGAGCCGCCGCTCGACACACGAGCAGTGGGCTAGGCGGTCGCCTCGGCCTCCTTGGCCCCCAGCGGCTCGCCGGTCTCGAGGAGGGTCTTGAGGCCCGCCGCGATGAACGGCCAGCCGCCCACGACCTCGTCCCGGGTGGCGTCGCGACCCTCGAGGTCCTCGTGGATCACGGTCAGCTTCGAGACGCCGGGTCCGGCGTCGTCGATCTCGAACAGGATCTTCGACGGCGCGTCGGCGCGGACGGCCTCCGACCACAGCGCCTTGAACGTCATCTCGAGCCGGCGGGGCGGGTCGGACGCGAGGATCACGCCCTCGATCGCCGGGTTGCCCTGGATCCGGAACTCGTACGGGCTGCCCACGGCCCAGTCGGAGTGGACCGTGCTGTTGTAGTAGTACTGGAGCGTGAAGCTCGAGTCGGTGAGCGCCTGCCAGATACGTTCCGGCGTGCTGCGGATGTAGGTCGTGAAGACGTAGCGCGGGGGAGCGGCCACGTCAGCGGCTTGCGCTGTCATCGGTGTCTCCAGTGCGGTGCGAAGCTCGTCGAGCAGATCGGCGGCCCGGATCCGATAGCGGTCCAGCCATCGATCGTGGATGCGGCGGATCGGGACGGGGTTGAGGTAATGGTGGCGCTCTCGCCCCACCTTCCGGCTCGTCACCAGCCCGGCCGCCTCGAGGACCCGGAGGTGCTTCATCACGCCGAACCGGGTCATGCCCGGCAGCGCCGCCTCGAGCTCTCCCAGCGTCTGGCCATCACGCTCGAAGAGCCGGTCCAGCAGCGTCCGCCGATTGGCCTCGGCCAGCGCCCTGAACACCTCGTCGTCCATGCCTCGGACAATAGGTGACCAAATAGTCACCTGTCAAGCGCCTGCAGGCTTGTTCGACAACGGCGTCGTCCTTCTGCGCTACGAGATCAGGAGCCAGGCGGCTCGCCTGGCCGCGCTACCTGGAGATCGCGGACCAGCCACACCACATCGCCAAGATCATCCGTGGTGGTGTGGTCCCAACGGAACCCGATCTTGTCGAGCACCCGGAGTGACGCCGCGTTCCAGGGCCGGACGGTCGACCAGAGCCGGTGCCGTCCCGTCGCGGCCGCGGCCTCCACGAGGGCTTGCGCCGCTTCCGTTGCATAGCCGCGTCCGTGGAACCGCCGAAGCAGCTCGTAGGCGATCTCCGGTTCGTCCAGGCTGCAACGCCCGACGATCAGGGCGCAGTAGCCGATCACGTCGCCTTCCGCGCGACGACAGATCGCGAGGGAACCGATCCCGATCTCGATCGTGAGATCCCGGAATCGCGCCAGCCGCGCCGTCGCCTCTTCGAGGGTCGGCGTGTCCTCCCCACGTTCGCCGATCAGCTCCCGGTACCAGGCTGCGTCGCGCTCGTCGCGAAGCCGGAGGGTCAGCCGCTCGGTCTCGATGGCGAGCGACATCGGTCGCCAGGTCACGAAATGCAAGGTACAGGGCGCCGGGACGACGACGTCATCGGCGCGCACCATGGTTGTGTGGAACCCGATGAACCAGGGCGGCGTCGTCGACACGTGCGTGCGGTCAGGCTGCTCCTACTCGTCGCCTGTGCGCTGCTCGTTGCCTGCGGGCCGGCTGGCGGGGGCTCATCGAATGTCAGCCCATCGCCGGTCACCTCACCGGCCGGGGGCCCGCCCAGGGTGATGGGCACGATCACCGCCGGTCCTGTCTGCCCGGTCGAGCAGTCGCCGCCCGACCCGCAATGCGCGCCGCGTCCCGTCGAGGGTGCCGTCGTGGTCGCGACGAACGCCAGCGGAGAAGAGGTCGGTCGCGCAACGAGCGCCGCGGATGGCTCCTACCTGTTGGCCGTGACCGAAACGCGGGAACGTGCTCATCACGGCGATGCCGGTCGCCGGCCTGATGGGAACGCCCTCGCCGGTGAGCCTGACGTTGATCGCCCCTTCCGAGGTCCATCGCCTCGACCTCGAGTACGACACCGGGATCCGCTAGGGCCAGGCGTCGCTCGCTCGAGCGAACCGGACGCCTCGTCGATGTTGCACGGCAGCCGTTAGCCCGACGCCGCCGGCGGTGAGGTGCACATGGCGCCGTCGGGGCGAACGTCTGCGCATGGCGACCTACACCGTGAACGACGCTGCCGTCGAACGAGCCCATCGACTGATCGAGTCGCGTCAGTACGTGCTCGACAGCGACTGGGGAGAGGTCCAGCCGACGGCCGAGGACGAGAACCGCTACCTCCGCACGCACGACTGGGACGAGTACGCCGCGTGGCACCTCGGCCTGACCGATGGCGCAAACGACGGAACGAAGGCTCGCTACGCGTTCGTGTTCGGCGACCTCCGGCGGATCCACCGGTCGGCGATCATCGCCTGCCACTTCCGGGCGGCCGAGTGGCGCCACAAGGACGTTGAGCTCGCCGCGCACGACCTGCTCCAGGTGCTCGACCGCAAGAGCGGGCTGATCGCCTCGAGGCTAGCGCTCGCCTCGAATCCGCCTGCACCGCAACAGGTCGACGGCCGGGTCGTACTGCGGCCGAGATACGCGCCGAGCGAGTGGAGCGCGCGTCCGCCTCGACGTCGGCGACGATCCGGAACAGCAGCGCGCGGGCGAGGAGCTGGGCCCCGGTAGGCAGCCTTGTCGCTCGCGTGCGGCGGGCTTGAGTCACGATGTCGCCCGCGCGCCAGGCGGCACCTTGCCCACCCGGCAGGCGAACCGGCGCTCGGTCGCTCCCGAACGCCGCAATGACGTCGTCGGACGGCCGCGAGCCAGGAGTTGCGGCCACTAGCGCAGGACGAGCGTCCGGAACAGGTGCTCGAGGGTGGCCGCAGCGTCGTCGGTCAGGCCGGTGTGGACCTCCGACGGCTGGATGATCGTCGACGACGGCGCGACCAGCCAGTGGAAGCGCTCGGCCATCGACAGCGCGGCCGATCGGGCCGGCGGCCGCGTCGCCGTCGGCGACCCGGACGATCGAGTCGAGGTGCGCCCGCACGTTGTCGGGATCGCAGTCGGGGGCGAGCGCCGCCAGGACGGCCGCGATCGAGCTCGACCCGCGCACCGAGGAACCGGTGGGGCCGCGACATCAGGACGATCCCCGCGTTGAACGCCTCGCCGCGGTCCACGCGCGGCACCACGCGCACGATCGCGTACTCGAACGGCTTACGCGGCCCGGGCACGATCGGCCTCCTCGACGAACGCGCGCGGCGCCTCGATCCGCGCCAGCAGGTAGTCGACGTACGCCCGGCGATGCGCGTCGGGATCGGGCAGGCCGGCCTCGGCCGGCAGCCAGTCGTCGGGGATCGCGTCGGCCAGGCCCGAGACCAGGGGACGGGTGACCATCGGCGCGAGGCGTGCGTCCACCGCCGCGATCGACGAGGCGAACGGCAGCAGCACGTGGTCCCGGATCGGCTCGAACGGGCGCCGGGCGTGCTCCGCCGGATCACGCCAGGTGTGGTGGATGTACAGCGCGGATCCGTGGTCGATGAGGTGCAGCCGACGGTGCCAGACGATGAGGTTGGGGTTGCGCGGCGTCCGGTCGACGTTGGTGGTGTAGGCGTCGAGCCAGACGATGGCCGCGGCGAGGTCCGGGTCGGGGGCCGGGCCGACCGCCGGCGAGAAGGCCAGCGCGCCGGGCAGGAAGTCGAGGCCGATGTTGGTCCCGGCCGACCGCCCGAGCAGGTCCTGGATCTCGCGGTTCGGCTCGGCCTTGGCGAGGGCGCCGTCGAGCTCGACCAGCACCTGGTCCGGTACGGGGAGCCCGAGGTGGCGGGCGATCTCGCCGGCCAGCAGCTCGGCGACCAGCGCCTTCCGGCCGTGCCCCGCGCCGAGCAGCTTGACGACGTACAGCCCGTCGTCGTCGGCCTCGACGAGCGCCGGCAGCGACCCGCCCTCGCGCAGGGGCGTCACGTACCGGGTCGCCGTCACGGTGCGGAGCATGAGCGGGAGTGTAGGTCCCGGGGTCCCAGCGCTTGTGCCCCGTGTCGTTCGGGACTATCGTTGCATGCGCAACTAGTGACGCGGGCGGCCCGCACCCTCGGCCGCGACGGAGACCACCAAGCCAGATGGACGCAGCCATCCACGACGCGCTGGACCACAGCCAGACCGTCGACATCACCACGACCGGCCGCCGGTCGGGCGAGCCCCGCCGGATCGAGATCGCCCTCCACAACATCCGCGGACGCCTGGTCATCAGCGGCCGACCCAGCCACCGGACGCGAGCCTGGATCTACAACCTCGAGGCCGATCCGAAGCTGACCGTGCATCTCAAGCGCGGGATCAACGCGGATCTCGAGGGCACGGCGCGCGTCGTCACCGACCCCGAGGAGCGCCGGGCGCTGCTGGTCGACGTGGCCCGCGCCTGGAACCGCACCGACGTCGACCTGATGGTGGAGCTCAGCCCCCTGATCGAGGTCGACATCCCCGGCTATCGGGTGGCCGTCCCGAGCTGAGTCGGGACCACGGCGACCGTCACGCCTGCGGGCTTGGCGCGCCCTCTTCGGCCTCGAGCATCGCCCGGAACCGCTCGAGCGAGGCCGGCAGCTCGGCGTTGATCCGTCGCTCGGCCTCGCGGGCGATGAACCCGAACAGGGGCGACGTCGACAGGTCGATCTCGAGCGAGATCCGCGTCGCCTTCGTGCCGACGGGATCGAGCCGGGTGCGCACCTCGACGCTCAGCGGCCCGCCCGAGCCCCCGATCACGAGCGCCGACGGCGAGCGCAGCTGGCGGACGGTCCCGACGAACTCCGCACCCGCGGCGGCCGCGGACAGCTTGAGGCGCACGCGGCTCCCGAGCGCCAGCGGCGGATCGAGCAGCGTCGCCGCCACGACCTCGGGGAGCCACCGGGGCAGATCCTCGATGCGCGTTGCCACGCGGAACACCGGCTCCGGCGGATAGGGGATCTGGAGGGAGGCGCCGACTCGGCCCATCGCCCAATGCTACTCGGTCGGCGGGCCCTCCCCGGGCCCCGGAGCGCCGGGCTCGGTCAGGCGGTCGACGAGCCGATCGATCTCGGCGTCCCACAATCCCTCGCGCCGCAGGAGCGCGCGGGCGCCGCCGTGGGCACGGTCGAGATGCGCGAGGGCCTGCGCCATGAGCTCGGGCTCGTTGTCGAGATCCAGCGGCTCGTGCCGCCAGTCCGGCGGATCCACGCGCGACCGGGGCTCCGAGAAATAGCCGGCGGTCAGCGCGTAGTCCTCGACGATCACCTCGGTCGGCACGCCCACGAGGTCGAGGAGCAGGGCGATGGCGACCCCGGTGCGGTCCTTGCCGGCCGCACACCCGATGATCGCGGGCAGCCCGTCGTCCAGGAGCAGGGCGCGAGCGACCTCGGCCAGCTGCGGCGCGCGGGCGTCGAACACGTGGCGGTACATGCCGGCGAGGCCCGCGTGCGGCGTGGGGTCGTCGGCGAGCAGCGGGATGTTCCTGTAGCGAACCGAGCCGGATCGACGGAAGACGTTCGGCGACCGGTCGGCCTCGTCGGGCCAGCGGAGGTCGATGACCTGGCGCAGGCCGAGCGCGACCAGCTCCGCCTGGGCGTGCCGCGGGATCGACGTCAGCTCGTCCGACCGCAGCAGCGTCCGCCACCGGGTCCGCCGGCCGCCGGCCGCCGGGTAGCCGCCGATGTCGCGCACGTTGCGCGTCCCGTCGAGCGGGAGGTGACGGGTGGGGTCGCCGGCGGCCATCGCCGTCAGGGTACCGGCGAGACGCCCCCGGCCGGCTGACCGACGACCGGCCGTGACGTTTGTCCATCCCGGGACATGACCTGTGGCCCTGTTGCCCGATCGCGTCCGGGACCTACGGTGTGGTCATCGAACGGACCGCCAACATTCGGACTCCATCCGGCGGCGCGTCGACCCTCCGGCGGGATGCTGGGCGGCGGCGGAGCCGGTAATTTGTCCTCCAGGCGGTCCGTTCTGGATTCCCGGCCTGTCCCTGCTCGCCGGCCCCGCCGTGCGTTCACGGGCCGTTGACACTTGCGCGGTCAATGTATTGTCCGCAACGAACACGAGCCGCTCGGCGTCATTGAGCGGACCGTCGCGTCGACGGAGGCGCATGAGGGAACCGTTGACGTGAGCAGCTGGGGTAAACGCTCGCCCTTCACGGCGGCGTTCCTCTCCCTCCTGTTTCCGGGTCTCGGCCAATATGCCGTCGGTGATCACCGGCGAGGCATCCTCATCGCCGTCCCCGCCCTCGTCGTCCTGACGGGGCTCGTCGGCTTCGTCATCGGGACCGTGCTGGGCGGCGGACCGCAGTCGGTGCTCGGCCTCGTCCTGAGCCCGCAGGTGCTGGTCGGCATCGTCGCGCTGGACCTCATCTGGCTCGCCTATCACGCGTTCGCGATCCTCGACGCCTGGCTCGTGGCCCGGCGCGCCCGAATCGACGCGGGTCGAGCGACCGGCCGGATCGCGATCGTCGGCCTGATGGCGGTGCTGCTGGTCGCGACCCTCGGCCACGGCTCCGTCGCCGCGCTGGGGATGGAGACCGAGGACACGCTCGCGGCCGTGTTCCGGGGCGACGACTCCGCGGCCGACCCCAACGGCGACTGGGCCATCCCCGAGGCGAGCTTCGGGCCCGACGAGGAGGACTCGCCGACACCGCCGCCCACGGCGACCCCGGCGCCCGCGATCGCAGGCGTGCCGCCGAGCCTGATCCCGACGCTGCCGCCGACGCCCAGCCCGACGCCCGTCCCCGACTGGGCTCGCGACGGCCGCCTGAACATCCTCCTGGTGGGCTCCGACGCCGGCACCGGCCGCTGGCTGCTGCGCACCGACACGATGGTGCTGCTGAGCGTGGACATCGAGTCCGGGCAGGCGGCGATGTTCGGGATCCCGCGCAACCTCATCAACGTGCCGCTCGCCGGCGAGGACGCGAAGGCGTTCCCCGACGGGCGGTTCCCGGGGCTCCTGAACGCGCTCTACGTCTACGCCTGGGGCCACCCGTCGCAGTTTCCGGGCGGCGACGCCCGCGGGTTCCGGGCGGTCACCGGCGCGATCCAGGAGCTGGTCGGCGTGCCGCTCGACGGGTTCGTCGCGGTCGACCTCCAGGGCTTCGTGCGGCTCGTCAACTCGGTCAACGGGCTGTGGATCCGGCTCCCCGAGGCGCTCTACGACAACCACTACCCCAAGGTCGACGGGTCGGGCTACGTCACGATCTCGTTCAAGGCGGGCTGCCAGAAGCTCACCGGGTCGGAGGCGCTCCAATACGCGCGCTCGAGGCACCAGGACTCGGACTACGGCCGGATGCGCCGTCAGCAGCTGACCCTGCTCGCCCTCCGGCGACAGCTGGACCCGCTCGCGCTCCTCGAGAAGGCCCCGGAGATGCTGTCCATCGCCAAGGGCGACCTGTGGACGACGATCAAGCGCCGCGACCTGCCGGGCCTCGCCGAGCTCGCCGCGTCCGTGCAGGCGCGCGACGTCGAGCGCGTCTACTTCACGCCGCCCGAGTACCCGGAGTACCTCACGACCGGCGTGATCAAGCAGATCCGCCAGACGGTGCGCCACGTGTTCGCCGGCGGCGGCGGAGGGTCCGGTGGCAGCGGTGGCGGCAACAGCGACGGCCTGAACAACCAGAAGCCCTGCCCGGACAAGTGATCCGGGGCTGACGCCGAGCCTGCGGACAGCCGTCCGCGCTCCCGCGGGCAATACGCCTTATTGCTGAGCGACGGGATTCGACGGATCGCGCACGATGTGCGCCTGTTCGTCGTTCCGGGGAACGCAGATCGACCATGCCCGCGCGCACCCAGCCCCGCCTCCAGGCGTTTCCGGCCGAGGACCTCGCGTTCCGCCGGTTCATCGCCGAGGCCTTCGCCGAGCTCCTCGACGAGGTGAGCACGCACCCGAACGGTCGACCCGAGGCCGCCGATCTCCAGTGGCGGCTCCGCGTCCGCTACCCGTCGGCGGTCGTCCGGGAGCGCGACGCACTGGCCGATCCCGGCGGGGAGGGGCAGCTCTGGTACGTCTACCGATTCGGCAGCGTGCGCCCGGGTCGGCGCTGGTGGGAGGAGCCCGGGCACGCCTGGGCGATCCTCGACGCCGACCGCTGCTTCGTGGAGGTGTCGACCTCCCTGGCGGAGATCGTCGAGGTGCCGCGGACGACGATCATCGGGCAGCGCGTGGAGGCGTTCGCGAACCCCGGTGACGCGTCGGTCGGGTCGGATTTCGACGGGCTGTGGCATCAGCTGCTCAACGATGGCGAGCTGCACGCGACGCTCCGCTTCTCGCGCGCCGACGGGTCGGCCCGCGAGATCGAGTACCACGTGACGCGCGACGGGGCCGGGCCCGAGCGGCACCTGGCGGTGGTGCGGGAGATCGACCCGAGGGTCTGAGGCCGCCCGTCCGGTCCCGGGGCCGCTGGTCCGCACGTGCTGCTCTCCCAGCGAGCGTTCCGACGGAGATCGGCGAGTGTGGCTCGCCGGGCGTGCAGGGCCGCGGCTACGGCTCGCCCAGCGTTCGAACGGGCGGTTGGCGGCCTCCGGAACCGCTGCACCGCACGCCTGGCGTTCGGCGCGACCCAACGCGACCTCAGCGCGGCGGGTCGCCCTCGAACGCGCGCTTGGCGCCGCCGACCGCGGCGCGCACGCCCCAGCCGGCCGGGATCGACATGACCGCCTCGTGGACCCACCCGAACGGCCCCCACAGGCGCGATCGGAGCTCCGCCACCTGGTGCACCCAGGTGCCGGTGCCGCGCTGGTCGAACGCGATGACGAGGGCGCTCTCCATGCCGAACGCGTCCGAGACGTGGACCTGGCGGGTCGGGCGGCGGTACTCGACGATCTCCCACTGCTGGACCGTGGGGATGCCGGCGAGCCTGGTGCGCTCGCGATAGATGGTGCCGACGCGAGCCGGCCCGGAGACATAGAGCATTTCGCTCACGAACGGAATCCAGAGCGGCGTGCCCTCGATGTCGTCGTAGAGCTTCCAGACCTCTTCACGCGAGGCGCCGACCAGCGCCTCGGCCTCGACCTTTCGCATCGCTGGCCAGTATCCCAGAGCCGGCGCGGCCGGCGCGAACCCGAGGCCCGAATTCGAGCGGCCGGAACACGTCTCCGAATGGCGACAATTCGGCTCATTCATGACAGGAACTGGCACCATCTGACGATAGGATTCAGGGTGTCAGGCAGGTCGATTGGACGAGGTGTCCCGTGCTCAACATGTCAGTCATCGCAGAGGCCATCCAGGCAGACCGCGAGCGCGAGTTTCGCAACCGCCGGCCGCGCGTCGCGGGCGTCCCGTCGGGTCTCCGGCATCCTCGCCAGGAGCTCGAGCGGTTCGCGAACCGGTCTCAGCCCGCGGAGACGACCGTGACCGGAACACCGGCGCTCGCCGGCTCCCGGTAGCGGGCCACGGTCTCCGCGGCCAACGACGCGATCTCGGCCCGCAGCTCGGGCGGGCCGAGCACCTCGACGGCGCCGCCGAGCGCCAGCAGGCGGCCGGCGACCTCGCGAGGCCAGTCGAGGGTCACCCGGATCCGGCGCCACGAATCGGGCTCCGGATCGGGCTCCTCGACCGCCAGCGCGAGCACCGGGGCATCGATCACATCTTCGAGCCAGCGCGTCGAGGTGCGGCGCACACGCAGGGTGACCTCGATGCGCGGCTGGTCGCGCTCATAGGCCGTGATCGAGTCGGACCAGTACGTGGCGAGGTCGAAGCCCGCGGGGCGGTTCGCGTGCTCCGCGAGCGGCTCGACGCCCCGGGCCCGCGACACCCGGTAGGTCCGGATCTGTCCGTCGGAGGCGGCGACGAGGTACCAGACGCCGGCCTTCAGGACGAGGCCGAGCGGGTCCAGGGTCCGCGTCACGATCGTGTCCGAGCGCGCGTAATCGAGCTCAAGGCGCTGGCCGTCCCACACGCACTGCGCGATGGCCGCGAGGTGCGGCACATCCTCGCCGGCCCGGAACCAGCCGGCGGCATCGAGATGGAAACGCTCGAGGAGGCGGCTCGCGCGCCCGCGCAGCTCCGTGGGGAGCGACGCGAGGACCTTGAGCCTCGCAGCGGCGACGACCGTGCCGAGCCCGAGCTCGGCGGCAGGCCCGGGCAGGCCCGACAGGAACAGCGCGTCGGCCTCATCGGTGGTCATGCCGGTCAGCCGCGTTCGGTAGCCGTCGACCAGCCGAATGCCGCCGTGGGGCCCGCGCTCGGCGAAGATCGGGACGCCCGCGGCGCCCAGCGCTTCCACGTCGCGATGGATCGTGCGTACCGAGACCTCGAGCTCGCGGGCGAGCTCTGACGCCGTCATCCCACCGCGGGACTGGAGCAGCAGGAGGAGCGAGACGAGCCTGGATGCGCGCATGGCCGGATGCTACCAAAAGAGGCCACTCGGTGTCAGGTATCTCGACAAGCTCCATTGTCGTCGCCGACGCACCGTCGGCGGGCCGCTTCGGCATCGGGCTTACGATCAGTGGGTGACTCCCGAGGATGCTCCCGAACCAACCGACGACCAGGCGGCCGACGACCTGTCGACCGACGGCGTCGCGCAGGAACGCTCGGGGTTCACGGCGCTCGATCTGGACCCGCGGCTGCTCCACACGCTGGCCGAGCTGGGTTATGAGGAGCCGACGCCGATCCAGATCGCGGCCATCCCGCCGCTCCTCGGTGGCAAGGACCTCCTGGCCGAGGCGCCCACCGGCACGGGCAAGACCGCGGCGTTCGCCCTGCCCGTCCTGAACCGGCTGTCGATCCGGCTCGACGAGCTCCGCACCCGCGGCGATCCGGCCGACGGCCGAGGCGCGCCGCGTTCGGGCGAGAAGGGGAGCCGGCCCAGGTCGCTCGTGCTCACGCCGACCCGCGAGCTCGCGATGCAGGTGGCCGAGGCGATGCACAAGTACGGCCGCGAGCTGGGCGCGCGCGTCGTGCCCGTGTACGGCGGCCAGCCGATCACCGCCCAGCTCCACCGGCTTGCGCGAGGGGTCGACATCGTGGTCGCGACGCCGGGCCGTGCGGTGGACCACCTGGAGCGCGGGTCGATCCGCCTCGACGAGGTCGAGACGGTGGTGCTCGACGAGGCCGACGAGATGCTCGACATGGGCTTCGCCGACGACCTCGAGCGGATCCTCGGCTCGTTGCCCGAGGTCCACCAGACGGCCCTGTTCTCCGCCACGATCTCGGGACCGATCGCGAGGCTGGCCGGCCGGCATTTGCGGCACCCGGTCCAGGTCCGGGTCCAGTCCGAGGCGACCGCCGGCGAGGCGTCGCGGGTGCGCCAGGTCGCCTACGTCGTCCGCCGGGCTGACAAGCTCGCCGCCCTGGGCCGGATCCTCGACCTCGAGGACGGGACCGCGACGCTGGTGTTCGCCCGCACGCGCGGGGAGGTCGACGACCTGGCCGAGGCGCTGAGCGGCCGCGGCCGCGACGCGGCGGCGCTCCACGGCGGCCTCGCGCAGGAGCAGCGCGACCGGATCATGGGCCGCTTCCGGGACGGCGCGCTCGACGTCCTCGTCGCCACCGATGTCGCCGCCCGTGGTCTCGACATCGAGCAGGTGACCCACGTCGTCAACTACGACGTGCCTTCCTCGCCGGACGTGTACGTCCACCGCATCGGCCGGACCGGACGAGCGGGCCGCGAGGGCGTCGCCATCACCTTGGTGGAGCCGCGCGAGCACCGGCTGCTCCGCGACATCGAGCGGACGATCGGCGTGCCGCTCGAGCTCGTCGGGCTGCCGACGGTCGCCGACGTCCGCGAGAAGCGGCTCGAGATCCTCCGCGGCACGCTGCGCGAGACGCTCCTCGGGGACGGGTTCGACCGCTACCGGGCGGTCGTCGAGCCGCTGTCGGACGAGTTCGACCTCGTTGACATCGCGCTCGCCGCGATCAGCCTCGCCGACGAGGGGGCGCGGGGCGCCGAGGACACCGCCGAGCTCGCGCCGGCCACGCTGCCGCCGGCCTTCGGGGCGCGGGGGCCGGGAGACCGCGGTGGGCCCAATCGGCGACCGAAGCCGGCCGTCGCGCGGGGTGCGACCCAGTGGGAGGCGCCGGGTCGCCGTCCACCGCCGCGCCGCGGCGCCCCGCCGCCGTACGGGACGCCGCCGCCATACGGGGCGGGGCCGCCGCAGGGCGCCGAGTCAGGCGTGCAACGCGGAGGCGACGGACGCCCGCCGCGACCCCATCGCACGGTCCCGCAGGGCGCCACCGCGCCCGTCCGGGGATACCGCGTGAGCGGGTGGCGCGACGCGGACGGCAATCCGCTCATGCGACCGCCGCGTGGGGCACCCGCGAGCGCCGACGTCACCCGGCTGTTCGTCGGGGCGGGGCGGGCAGCGGGCATGCGGCCCGGCGACCTGGTCGGCGCGATCGCGAACGAGGCGGGGCTCTCCGGCGGGGACATCGGGGCGATCCAGATTGCCGATGGCTTCTCGCTCGTTGACGTGCCCGCGGACGCCGCGGATCGCGTGATCAGCGCCCTCCGCGGCGCGACGATCCGGGGCCAGAAGGTGAACGTCCGGCGCGAGCGCTACTGAGCGGTCGGGCCGCCAGGTTCGACCCGCTAGGTGGAGCCCGTGCTCTGGTCCCGGAGATAGCGCTCGATCTCGGTGATCAGGTCGTCGCCTGCGGGCAGCCGCGACTCGTCGACCATCGCCTCGAGGCGCTCGACGTACTGGCGCGTCGAGTCGTCGGCCGCGGTGGCGGCGTCGAGCCGGGTGCGCAGCTGCCGCGCCTCGTCGGCGAGGTCGCCGCGCGGCAGCTCCACGTCGAGGTGGCGCTCGATCGCGCGCATCAGCTCGACCGAGGCCAGGGCGTACGGGCCCTGGACGTAGTGCGGGATCTGGGCGAAGTAGCCGACGGCCGGGATGCCCGCGTCGGAGACCGCGATCTCCAGCATCGACAGCGCCGCCGAGGGCACGCGGAGGATCCCAGTCGGGCCGGCGGTCACGCCGCCGCGCAACAGGCCGGCCTCGGATTCGGTGCCCAGGATCGGCACCGGGCGCGTGTGGGGAACGGCGGCCGGGATGGCGCCGAGGCTGATCCAGCCGCGCGCGCCGAGGCCCTGGAGGATCGTCACGACGGAGTCGGCCAGCAGGTGCCAGCGGTCGTCGGGCTCGCTGCCGGTCAGCACCAGCAGGTCGAGGCCGCTGAACCGGGCCAGGCGGAGCGACACCTCGGGCCAGGCGAGCGACGTCAGCCGGCCGTCGTGGATCTCGAGCGTGGGGCGGCGGGACCGGTAGTCGAACAGCTGATCCGGGTCGAAGGTCGCGACCGGCTCGGCCTCGTCGCCCAGGATCGACAGCACGTTCGTCGCCGCGGATCCCGCGTCGACCCAGCCGTCGAAGGCCGCCACCACGATCGGATCGACGATCGGCGGCCCGGGCTCGATGAGGTGGTAGAGCGCCATCCGCGAAGGATAACGGGGGCCGTCCGGCATTCGACCTCACGCCGGATCGGGTGCATCCTGAGCGACTGCGGGGCAGTCCTCCGAGCTATGGGGTATGCGGATGTTTGGAACGATCCTGAAGGTTGTCGGCGTGGTGCTGGTGGCCTGGTTCACGTTCATGATCGGTGCCGCGATCTTTGCCGCGACCAAGCGGCGCAACGTCGAGCCCGCCGATCCGGCGGCCGACGAGGTCGATCTCGTAGCGAGCTTCGGTCCCCTGGAGTTCCGCAGCGAGTCGGGCGCCTTCCGCGGCGGCTCCGTGACGACGATGTTCGGCGGCGGCGAGGTCGACCTCCGGGACGCGACCCTCGATCCGGCCGGCGCGACGCTGCACGTCAGCACCCTGTTCGGCGGCGGGAGCCTCGTGGTGCCGGAGGGCTGGAACGTCGAGACGAGCCTGAGCGGGATCGGCGGCGTCGGCGACATGCGCCCGAAGGTCGAGCGGTCCCCGGACGCGCCGACGCTGCGCGTCGAGGGCACGAACTGGTTCGGCGGGTGGGGAATCACCTCGACGCCGCACGAGGACGAGGCGCTGCCGGAGCCGGTCACCGTCTGAGGACACGCGCGCAACGATCGGAGCGGCCCCGCTGAGGGGTTGATCCGCGCCGGGCAACGCGCCGACACGGACGGTCGGCGGTCGAGTACCGTCGGTCCTCCAACCGGAGGCCAGCCCGTCGCGATGATCCGGACGTCCCCGTTCCACGCCCGCACCTCGGCCCTCAACGAGACCGGCCTGTGGAGTCACTGGTCGGGGCATCTGGCCGCCGAGAAGTACGGGCTGTCGGACAAGTTCGAGTACTTCGCCGTCCGCAACGCGGCCGGCATCTTCGACACCTCGCCGCTGTTCAAGTACCGGTTCTCGGGCCCCGGAGCCGAGGCGTTCCTGGCCGGCGTCCTCGCGCGCGACCCGCGCACCCTGGCGCCCGGGCACGGCATGTACGCGATCTGGTGCGACGACCGCGGCTATGTGATCGAGGACGGTGTGCTCCTTCGACACGCGAAGGACGAGTTCGTCCTGACCGCCGCCGAGCCGAACCTCGCCTACTTCCAGGACCTGGTGACGCGCCGCGACAGGGTCGTGATCGAGGAGGTATCCCAGGACTGGGCGGTGCTCAGCCTCCAGGGCCCGCGCGCCCGCCGCATCCTCGCCGGGGTCGAGCCGAGCGTCGAGGCCCTGCCGTACTTCGGGATCACGAAGGGCAAGGCCGGCGGCTGCGAGGTCACGATCTCGCGCACCGGCTACACCGGCGACCTCGGCTACGAGGTCTGGGTCAAGGCCGAGAACGCGCTGCCCGCGTGGGACGCGATCTGGCAGGCGACCCAGGGGATGGGCGTGCTGCCGTTCGGGCTGCAGGCGCTGTACATGACCCGGATCGAGGCGGGCCTCCTGCTGCTCGACGTCGACTTCGCCAACAGCCGCTTCGCCTGGACCGACGCCGACCGCGCCACCCCGCACGAGCTCGGCCTCGGCTGGATGCTCAAGGGCGTCGAAGCCGACGATCGCGCATTCATCGGGCGCGACGCGATCCGGCGCGAGCTGGCGGGGAAGACGTCGCGCTTCCGGACCACGGGCGTCGTCGTCGACTGGCGCGACTGGGACCGCATCCACGACGAGGCCGGCCTCATCCCGCCCAAGGACCACACGCCGGTCCAGGAGGAGATGTTCCTGTACGACGCCGACGGCGGGCAGGTCGGCTACGCGACGAGCTTCATGTACTCCCCGGTCCTCCAGCGACACATCGGCATCGGCCGGGTGCCCGTCGAGTCGGCGAAGCCGGGCTCGCGCGTCTACCTCGAGGTCCCGGTCAGCCATCGCTACATCCACGTCGCCGCGGAGACCGCGCGGATGCCCCTCTACAACCCCGAGCGAAGGACGGCCTGACGATGACGACGACCGAGCACAGCTTCGACGCCATCGTCGTCGGCGGCGGCCACAACGGCCTCGTCAACGGCGCGTACCTCGCCAGGGCCGGGTTGAAGACGCTCGTCCTCGAGCGGCGACCGATCGTCGGCGGCGCCGCCATCACCGAGGAGCTGTACCCGGGCCACTGGTTCACCACGTTCAGCTACGCGCTGAGCCTGCTCCGGCCGGACATCATCCAGGAGCTCGACCTCGTCAAGCACGGGTTCATGCCGCTGCTGATGTCGTCGACCTTCGCGCCGATGGAGAACGGCGACTACCTGCTGCTGGGCCAGGACCACGGGGTCAACCAGCGCGAGATCGCGCGCCACAGCCAGCACGACGCGGACGCCTACGACCGGTTCAACCACGACATGAACAAGGTCCTCCAGGCGATGAAGCCGCTGCTGGACGCGCCGCCGCCGAACCTGTTCAGCGACGATCCCGAGGAGCTGATGGCGCTCGCCGGACTCGGAGCGAGGTTCAAGGCCCTCCCCAAGGACGTGCTCCACAACGCCGTCCGGCTGCTCACCGGGTCCGCGGCAGACTTCCTGGACGACTACTTCGAGTCCGACATCATCAAGGGCTACATGGCGTCGTCGGCGATCATCGGCACCAAAGTCGGGCCGTACTCGCAGGGGTCGGGGCTCGTGCTCCTCTACCACCTGCTGGGCGAGCACGACGGCGAGTTCGGGGCCTGGGCGTTCCACAAGGGCGGCAACGGCGGATTCACGCAGGTGCTGGCGCGCGCCGCGCGGTCGCTCGGGGCGGAGATCCGGCTCGAGGCGCCGGTCGCCGAGGTCAAGACGTCGGGCGGGCGGACGACCGGGGTCGCGCTCGAGGACGGGACCGAGTTCGAGGCGCCGATCGTGGTGTCCGCCCTCGACCCGCGCCGCACGTTCCTCGAGCTCGTCGACCCGCGGGAGCTGCCGACCGATCTCGTCGACGCGATCCAGCGCTTCCGCTTCCAGGGCACCTCGGCGAAGGTCAACTTCGCGCTCGACGGGTTGCCGGTCTACCCGTCGCTGGCCAACCGCGAGGACCAGTACCGCGGGTTCACCAACATCGGGCCGTCGATGGAGTACCTCGAACGCGCCTTCGATGAGGCGAAGTACGGCTGGTACAGCAGCCGGCCCTACCTCGACTGCGCGATCCAGAGCACGATCGACCCGGACATGGCCCCGCCCGGCAAGCACGTGATGTCGTGCTTCGTCCAGTACGCGCCGTACAAGCTGCGCGAGAGCGACTGGGACGCGGAGCGCCAGAACCTGGGCGACACGGTCCAGCGCACGCTCGAGTCGTTCTTCCCGGGCTTCGGCGACCTCGTGCTGCACCGGGAGGTCCGGACGCCGCTCGACATCGAGCGCATCGTCGGGCTGTCGGAGGGCAACATCTTCGCCGGCGAGTTCCTGGCGCCGCAGATGTACTTCTTCCGGCCGGCGCCCGGCTGGAGCGACTATCGGACCCCCATCGACGGCTACTACCAGTGCGGCTCGGGCACGCACCCGGGCGGCTGCGTGATGGGCGCGCCGGGCAAGCTCGCGGCGATGCGGATCCTCAAGGACCGGGACCGCGCCGCCGAACGCCCGAAGGCGGTCGCGGCCGCGCGCTGACCCGACGCCCCCCGCGGCGCTCCTCCCGCGACGCCCTGCCACAGCGCTCGAACTCGCCGCGGCCCTCGCCCGCCCGTCGCGCCACCCCGCCCCTCCCAGGCGGCGTCTGGCACACCCTTGTGCCATCCCGTGTTGGGCCCGAGCGTGGCCGGCGCGCCAATGCAGTGTTCTGGCGCTGTGACCCGCACGGGAACGGTCGGTGTGGCACATGTTCGTGCCACGGAAGCCGCGTTCCGTCGAGACGCATCGGGCGACTGCCAGCCCGCTGTTATTCCTCGTGCCACATCTCGTCGCGCGGACGTCTCGTCTGCGAGCCGACGTTGTGGGGAGCGAGCGCACCGTCGATCGGCGCGGTGCCGCCAACCGAGAAGGAGGCCGGCGATGGCCACGATGAGCGAGAAGAAGAAGGACGGGCTGAAGGACTCGCAGTTCGGGCTCCCGGACGAGCGCAAGTACCCGATGCCCGACAAGGCTCACGCGCGCAACGCGAAGGCGCGCGCCTCACAGCAGGAGAACAAGGGCAACCTGTCGAAGGCCGACGAGGCCAAGATCGACCGCAAGGCGGACAAGGTCCTCGGCCGCTGACCCCTTCTTGTCACGGGTTGCCCGCGCCTGTGTCGATTCCGCACGGCCCCGGTCGTCGTGCTCCTGACAGGCGGTGCCACGGACGGGCCGCCACAAGCGGCCAGGAGGGCTCAGGTATGGGCAACCACGTGATCCACGTCGAGGTGACCGGCAAGGACGGCGCCAAGCTCCAGACGTTCTACCAGGACGTCCTCGGATGGTCGTTCGACACGAACAACCCGGGCGGCTACGGCCTCGCCCGCTGGGGCGACTTCACGGCGGGCGTCGGCGCGGCGCAGGACGGCGGTCCTGGCTTCGTCACGTTCTACGTGCACTCGGACGACCCGAAGGGCGTCCTCGCCAAGGCCGAGGCGTCCGGCGGGCGCGTGATCATGCCGCTCACCGAGGTCGCCCCGGAGACGACGATCGCGCTGTTCGCGGATCCGGAGGGCCACGTCGTCGGCCTGATGTAGGCCCCTCGACACGCCTCACGGCGCCGGCGCTGACCACACGGGTCGGGCCGGCGCCTCTCCATGTCTCCCCCACGAGCGGCGGAGGACGTTTGGGTCATGCCGAGCGCGTCCTGCCCGGCGATGATCATGGCGGACACGAACGTCCCGTCCGACGACAGAGGGGTTCCGGATGCGCCGGTTCGTTACGGCCGCCACGTCGCTCTGCCTGCTGCTCGTGTGGGCGCCCCTGCCTGCCCACGCCGCCGGCAACTCGCCGCCGGTCGCCGTCGATGACCCCGGCGCGACGTGCGGGTCGCCGCCGTTCGACGTGGCTTACCCGGTCACGGAGGACTGGCACGACTGGGCACCCCTCGCCCTCGGCTGCGCGCCGCTCATCAACGACACCGACCCCGACGGCGACCCGTTATCCGTCGAGCTCGTCGGCCAGCCGGCGCACGGCGAGGCGATGGTGATCGAGAACGATCCAACCGACTGGCTCGCCTACCGTCCTGCCAAGGACTACAGCACGCCCCGCGGCGACGAGCCGGATGGCACGTGGATCTCTGACACCATCACCTACCGCGCGTCCGATGGCCAGGCGAGCTCGAACGAGGCCAGCTACCGGATCTGGGTCGCGCCGGTGAACGACCCGCCGACCTTCACGCCGGGCCCGGCGCTGATCGAGACGCACGCCGGCGATGGGCCCGTCGCGATCCAGTGGGCGACTGACGTTTCGCCCGGACCCGCGAATGAGAGCGGCCAGCAGGTCTCGTTCGAGATCATGGCCCCGTCGGCAGAGAAGTTCGCGGACCCGCCCGCCATCGATTCCGACGGCGTCCTGACATTCACGCCCGGCGATGAGCCATGGCTCGCGACCGTCGTCGTCAACGCGAAGGACGACGGCGGAGTCGAGGACTGGAATCTCCCGGCCTCCGCGCCGTACGACAAGCCCGACGACAGCAGCGAGACCGTGACCTTCGAGATCGCCATCTTCCCCGACGATGGGCCGCCGCTCGACACCGATCCGCCCGTCGTCGACGAGCTCGCGGCCACCGTGGCGCCAGGCGCCATCGGGACCACCACGGTGCCCATCTGGCTGTCCTGGCGCGGGACCGACGACGACTCCGGAGTCACGGGATACGAGCTGCAGCAGCAGGTCACGGGCGGCGCGTGGACGGCCGTCACGCTGCCAAGCCCGACGTCGACGACCATCGTGCAGTCGCCGGCCGCCGGCACGACGGCAAGGTTCCGCATCCGCGCCACGGACGGTGCCGCCAACCAAGGCCCGTTCGTCGAATGGGACCCAATCCGCGTCGACCGGCGACAGGAGCGCTCCGGGGCGATCGACTGGACCGGGAGCTGGGCCAGGGCCGACGACGACCGCCTGTCGGGTGGGCACTCGCGGCATACGAAGGCGACGGGACGGCGGGCGACGTTCTCGTTCACCGGCGACTCGATCGCCTGGGTCAGCCGCCGCGCCCCGAACGCGGGGCGCGCCCGTGTCCGTATCGACGGCGTTCGGGTCGCGACCGTCGACCTGCACGCAGCCATCCGGGGTTACCGGCGCATCGCCTTCACGACCGCGCTCGCGACCGACGGGCCGCACACCATCGAGATCCGACCGCTCGGCGATGGGCGGGTCGATGTCGACGCGTTCATCGTCCTCGACTGACCGACCGCGACCGGCTCAGCCGGCGCCGGGCCGCCGGCGGGGCGTCGACAGGTAGTGGTGCCACAGGATCCGCGCGGCCACGGCGCGACGCGGCCGCCACGCTTCGGCGAGCGCGACCATCTCGGCAGCGTCCGGCCGGGCCGGCAGGCTCCGCAACTCCGCCAACGCCTGGGCGAGCGCGATGTCGTGGACCGGCCAGGCGTCCGGGCGCAGGAGCACCATCAGCCGGTAGATCGTCGAGGTCCACGGCCCGATGCCCGGTAGCGCGGTGAGCGCGGCGTCGACAGCATCGTCGTCCAGCGCGGCGAGCCCGCCGACGTCCAGGGATCCGTCCTCGATGGACGCGGCCAGCGCCCGAGCGTAGCGCGCTTTCTGACGGCTGAAGCCGACGGCCAGGAGCTGGGCGTCATCGAGGCTGAGCAACGACGCCGGGGTCAGCGGGTCGGCCGCGACCCGGAGGCGATCGAAGGCCGCCTTCGCCGACGCGAGCGAGACCTGTTGCTCGAGGATCAGGTGGACGAGTGTGGAAAAGCCCGGCTCCCGGGCCCACAGCGGCGGCGGGCCGAACCGCCGGACGACCGCGCCGAGCGCCGGGTCGCCAGCCGCGAGGTCGTCGACGGCCGTGAGGAGCCCGACCTCGGTGAGCGGAGCCGGGACGGTGATCACGCCTCTCTCAACACGGGACCGCCCGCCGGCGTTGCATCCACGGATCAGCCGAGGGCCGCGCGGATCGCAGCTGCGTTGGCGTCGAGCTCGTCACGCGTCGGCTTCAGGCGGGACCAGGCCGGGCTGTCGACGATGAAGCCGTCGCCGGCCCAGCGGGCGAACACGTGGAGGTGGACGTGGAAGACCTCCTGGAACGCCGCCTCGCCGTCGGCGAGGAACAGGTTCACGCCCTCGCAGGGCAGTCCCGAGCGGCGGATCGCGGCCGCCAGGCGGGACGCGACGACGAACATGTGGGCGCCGAGGTCCTCGGGGATGTCCGCCAGCGAGGGCAGATGCTGCAGCGGGATCACCATGAGGTGGCCGGCGGTCACCGGGCCGATGTCCAGGAAGGCCGCCACCCGGTCGTCGCGATAGACGAAGGACGCGTCCTCGGTCCCCTCGACGATCGCGCAGAACACGCACGGATCCACGGGATCACGATACCGCCGCCCGCCGACCCGAAGGTCAGCCGCCCCGGCGCGCGAGGCGGGCGATCCGCTCGCGGAGGTCCGGGTCGAGCGGCGGCATCCCGCCGGCGGCGGCGTTCTCGGCTGGCATGCGTGGCGGAGGTCGTGGCGGGGATCGCCACGGTGACGCGCGGGTCCGCGAGGCACCACCGGAGCAGGGCCTCGGGCCAGCCGGCGAGGCCGGCCGCCGCAAGCTCGGCCGGGAACGACCGCCGCAGCAGCGATCCCTCGCCCAGCGGGCGCATGGCGATCACGCCGAGCCCCAGCTCGGCCGCGAGGGGCAGGATCCGGCGCGCGCTCTCGTCCTCGATCGGGTTCAGCGGCACCTGGACGGCGTGGATCCGTCCCGAGCGCATCACGGTCTCGAGCTCGCCGAACGCCGACGGCTGGAACGTCGTCGCGCCGAGCCAGCCGATCGCGCCCGGCAGTCGCGCTCGCGCTCCATCCAGTCGAGGTGCGAGCGCCACGCGACGAGGTTGTGGACCTGGAGCAGGTCGATGCGCCCGAACCACCGGAGCTGGTCGGCGAACTGGCGCCGGCCGTCGCCCGCGTCGGAGGTCCAGATCTTGGTCGCGACGACCGCCTCGGCGCGCCGAGCCCCGATCGCGGTCCCGAGCCGCGCCTCCGACCGCCCGTACATCGGCGAGCTGTCGACGAGGCGGACCCCGCCGTCGAACGCCGACGCCACGACCGCCCCGACCTCCCCCTGCCGGTCGGCCCCGACATCGAACGTGCGCCACGAGCCAAGGCCCACGACAGGGACCTCAAGCCCGGTCGCGCCGAGGGTCCGGGTCTCCACGAATCCACCTTACCGGCGACGCGCGCCCGCGGCACCAACCGGCAGCGAGCGGTGAGGCCGATGGTTGATTCGAGCACCTAGGATGGTCCCATGGTCCGCACACCGGCTCGCCTCCGGCGCGTGGTGGCGGTGATCGCCGTCGCGATGTCGCTGTGCCTCCTCGTGACCGGCTGCGGGCGAATCCTCGGCCCGCGCGAATTGACGATGAGCGCGTCACGGGCGGACGGGACGCCGTACACGATCCGGGTCCGCGACACGAGCGGCCGCATCGAGAACATGGAGATCGACCCCGTTGAGCCCGTGGAGGCGGCGGATGCGGTCACCAATCCGCCCGGCCAGCCAAACGTCGCGATCGTCCCGTGGCTCGGCGGGGCGTGCGACACGCTCACCGACATCGCCATCGAGGGCAGCGGCTCCGGCCTGGCGATCACGGTCACGACCACCACCGCCCCGGGAGTCTGCGCGGCCGTTGGCGTCCCCCACGAGCTGCGGGTGACGGGAACGGGCCCGTTGCCCGCCGGCTCGATCCAGGTGCGCCGGGGTCCCTCGTCCTGACGTCGCCCTCGACATTCAGCCGGGCTGGCGGGCCGCGCGGATCGCGGCCCGCACGAGCGACGGGGTCGCGGGCACCCGGTCGATGCGGGCCCCGGTCGCGTGCCGGATCGCCGCCAGGATCGCCGGCGCCGTGGGCACGAGCGCGGGCTCGCCGACGCCCTTGGCGCCGAATGGCCCGGACGGCTCGGGGTCCTCGATCAGGAGGCACTCGATCTCCGGGGCGTCGCCGATCGTCGGGATCAGGTAGTCGTGCAGGTTGTCCGTCCGACCCGGCACGTACGCCTCCATCAGCGCCATGCCCAGTCCCTGCACGATGCCGCCCTGGACCTGGCCTTCGACAAGCGTCGGGTTGATCGCCCGCCCGACGTCGTGGGCCGCGACGACCCGGCGCACCTTGACCGTGCCGAGGTCGAGGTCGACGTCCACCTCGGCGATCTGCGCGCCGAAGGCGTAGGTCTCGTACGGGACGCCCTGCCCGTCGGCGTCGAGCGGCGTGGTCTTGGGGTCGTAGGAGCCGCGCCCCAGCAGCACGCAGTCGCGGGCCGCGGCCGGCAGCTCGCCGAGCTCCACGACCGAGACCGTCTCGCCGTCCCTCGCCGCCACCCGCCCGCCGTCGACCTCCAGCGTCGCGTCCGGCCCGGCTTCGGCGAGCGTCAGGATCTGGCGGCGCAGGTCCTCGGCGGCGATCCGGGTCGCGTTCCCCGACACGAACGTCTGGCGCGACGCCGAGGTCTTGCCGGCGTCGGGGGTGAGATCGGTGTCGGGTCCGACGCGCTCGATCGATGCGACGGGCACGCCGAGGGCGTCGGCAGCGATCTGGGCGAGGATCGTGTTCGAGCCCTGGCCGATGTCGGTCGCACCGGAGAACAGGACGACGCTGCCGTCAGCGCGGATGCCGACCTCGATCTCGGACGGGTTGGGGAGCGAGGTGTTGCCGATGCCGTACCACATGGCGGCGATCCCGACGCCCCGGCGAACCCGGCCCTCCGCGGCCTCGTTGACGGCGGCCGATTCAGCTCGCATGGCCGACCATCGGGGCCGCAGCGCGTCGAGACAGGCGGGCAGGCCGGCGCTTGCGACAAGCTCCTGGGACGTGGCCGTTCGCGACCCTGCGTGGAGCGCGTTGCGGGCGCGGAGCTCGAGCGGGTCGATGTCGAGCTGCTCGGCAAGGTCGTCCATCAGCGCTTCGTGAGCGATCGCCGCCTGCGGGACGCCGAACCCGCGGAAGGCGCCGGACGGCGGCCCGTTCGTGTAGACCGCCCGGCTCGTGCTCAGCACCGAACGGACCTCGTACGGGCCCATCGCGTGGACGGGGACGCGGCTGGCGACCGTCGGCCCCCACGACGCGTACGCGCCCGTGTCGAAGTCGGCGTGAACGCGCATGCCGGTGAGCCGCCCCTCCGCGTCGGCGCCGAACGTGGCCTCGATGCGGGCCGGGTGGCGCTTGGTCGTCGTCGCCATCGACTCCGGCCGTGGATAGACCGCGCGGACCGGGTGGTCGAGCAGGAGTGCGGCGATCGCGATCAACGGCTGCAGCGACAGGTCGAGCTTGCCGCCGAACCCGCCGCCGCACGCGCTCGGGATGACGTGGACGCGGTCCTCGGGCAGCCCGAGCACCAGCGCCAGCTCGTCGCGGTCCATGTACGGCGTCTGGGTGGTGGCGAAGACCTCGACGCGCCCGTCGACCATGCGCGCCGTCCCGGCCTCGGGCTCGATGTAGGCGTGCTCGACGTAGGTCGTCTCGAACGTCCCGGTCGCCGTCGCGGCGGCCGCGGCCAGGTCGGCCTCGACGTCGCCCAGTCGCACGAGGCCTTCGATGAGGATGTTCCCGGGCGAGGCCTCGTGGAGCCGGGCCGCGGCCGGGTCCAGCGCGTCGTCGATCCCGATCAGGGGCGGCAGCGGCTCCCAGGCGATCGGCAGCTCGTCATCGGTGATGGAGGCCACGGTCGCCGCGTCGCCGACGAGCGCCAGCACGGCCTCGCCCCGGTAGCGGACGTAGCCCTCGGCGAGGACCGGCTGGTCCTTGCCGGTCGCGTAGATCCCGTACCGGTTGTGGCCCGGGACGTCGTCGGCGGCCAGGATGCGGACGAGGCCCGGGTGGCGGGCGTGGACCGCGGCCAGGTCGCCGACGCGGAAGCGCGCATGGGCGTGTGGCGAGCGGACCGCCCGCAGGTGCCAGGCGCCGTCGGCCGGCAGGTCGTCGCCGAACAGCTCGGCCCCGGTGACCTTGGCCAGCCCGTCCGTGCGGGCGATGCGCGCGCCGACCGCGGCGCCGACCGCCGGGGCGGGCGCCTCGGCCACGCCGCCCGACGCGGTCGCGCGAACGGCATCGACGATCGAGGTGTACCCGGTGCAGCGGCAGAGGACGCCGCCCAGGCCGTCGAGCACCTCGTCGGCCGTCGGGCTCGGGTTTCGCGCGATGAGGTCGCCGGCCGCCATCAGCATCCCCGGCGTGCAGGCGCCGCACTGCGCGCCGCCGCAGGCGAGGAAGGCGGCCTGGAGCGCCGACGGGCCACCGGCACCGGCGAGACCCTCGACCGTATCGACGCGCCGGCCCTGAACCTGGCCGGCGGCGACAAGGCAGGCACAGACCTGCTCCCCGTCGAGTCGCACGGTGCACGCGCCACAGTCGCCGGCGTTGCAGCCGACCTTGGTGCCGGTCAGGCCGAGGTCCTCGCGCAGGACGTCGACGAGGCGCCGCCGCCCGTCCGTCCGCACCTCGACGCCGCGACCGTTGACCTGGAACCGAAGCGCCGTGTCGGTGATCACGCCGCCACGCCCGTGATCACGCCGCGACCTCGGCGACCGCGCGCCGGACCAGCGTCAGCGCCGCGTCCCAGCGGTAGTCGGCGGACCCGCGGACGTCGTCGATCGGCGCCAGCGGGGAGAGGTGCTCCATCGCCGGCACGGTCGCGAGGGCCGGCCCGGCTCGCCGCCCGCGGAGCTCGCGCTCGAGACCGCGCAGCCGGCGGGCGACCGGGGAGCAGGCCCCGACCGCGATCCGCGCGTCGACGACGACCCCGCGGTCGACCACGAGGACCGCCGACACCGCGACGATCGAGATCACGAGGTACGCGCGCGAGCCGAGCTTCAGGAACGTGGACCGGGCGACGCCCGTCGACCCGGCCTCGGCCGACCCGCCGCCGCCGGTGACCTTCGGCACCCGCAGGCCCGTGACCAGCTCGCCGGCCCGCAGGTCGGTCCGCCGGTTGCCCACCACGAAGTCCGCGATCGGCACGACGCGCGTGCCATCGGCAGACGCGACCTCGACCGCGGCGTCCAGCGCCAGCAGGTTGGGAAGCCCGTCGGCCGCCGGCGAGGCGTTCACGACGTTGCCGCACACGGTTCCCGCGTTCTGGATCTGCCGCCCGCCGATCGTCCGCGCCGCCGCCCGCAGCCCGTCGAGCTCGGGCGGGAGCGGCGTCTCCGCCAGGTCCGTCCACGTCGTCAGCGCCGGGATCCGCCACGCGTCGCCCGCGTCGACCACGCCGCGCAACCCTGGAAGCGCCGTGATGTCGAGCACGGGTCGGTCGATCGGGCGGGTGGCGTAGGCGGGATAGACGTCCGTCCCGCCCGCGACGACCAGCCGCGGCTCCGACGCCAGGATCGCGAGCGCCTCGTCCAGCCGGTCCGGGCGGAGGTACGGCGGGAGCGCGCTGGTGACGGCGGCGGCCACGATCAGGCCGCCACCCTCGGCAGGACGTCGCTGGCAAGTCGTTCGAGGTTCGCCGGGTCCCAGTTCAGCGGGTTGAGCACGAGGTGGTCGACGCCGCCGAGGGCTTCGACCTTGGCGCGGATCCGGTCCGCGACCTCCTCGGCCTCGCCCAGCAGGTAGTACCGCTGCCAGTAGTCGAGGTCCATCCCCGAGTACACGCGGAACAGCGGCGCCGCGTCCTCGGGGCGCTCGCCGGGCCGGAGCACGTGCACGAAGTTCGAGTACACGCGCGACATCTCCTCCGGCTGCCGCCCGTACTCGAGCATGTAGCGGCGGAGGTCGTCCCAGTCGCGGTCGACCATCTCGGCCGTCGCGGAGGAGTGGGGGACCCACGTCTTCGCGTACTTCGCGATCCGGCGCAGGACCGGCTCGACGGTCGGCACGTTCTGGCCGTAGATCTTCTCGGACGGCTGCGTCCCGCCGCCGATCCAGATCGGCGGGTGCGGGCGCTGGGCGGGCTTCGGGTCGAGCGAGAGGTCGTGGACGCGGTAGAAGCGGCCCTCGTACGTCACCCGCTCCTGCGTCCACAGCGCGGTGATCAGCTCGAGCAGCTCGTTCATGCGGGCGCCGCGCTCGCGATGCGGGATGCCGACCGCCTCGAACTCGGCCTCCATCCAGCCCACCCCGACGCCGAGGATCGACCGGCCGCCTGACAGCTGGTCGAGGGTCGCCCACTGCTTCGCGAACTGCACCGGCTCGCGGAACGGCAGCACCAGGACGAGCGTGCCGAGCTGGATCGTGCGGGTGACCCCCGACAGCGCCGCCAGCAGCGTGATCGGCTCGAGCCACGTCGTCCGGTACGCCGGCGGCGCGACGAGCAGGTGGTCGATGAGCATCGCGGTCTCGAAGCCGAGGTCCTCGGCACGACGCAGGTAGGCGCCCATCTCGGCGAGAGACGCCGTCTGGTCGCCAAGCGCGAAGCTCGGCAGCCGAAGGCCGAAGTGCATGCTGCCACCCACCCGGCTAGTGCCCGCCGCCGGCGATGCCCGGGCCCTTGACCACCTCGGGAGCGCGTCCCGCCGGCGGCGTGTTGCGGCTGCGGCCGACGACCGGCTTGCCGTCGATGAGGATCATCCCGACGCCGGGCAGGTCGCCGATCGCGAGGGCGCCGAGCGCGGAGTCCGCGGCGGAGCCCTGCGGGGCATCGACGAGGGCGATGTCGGCCTCCCGGCCGACGGCGATCGTCCCGGTCTCGAGCCGGTGGACCCGCGCGGTGTTACCGGTGGCGAGGCAGACGGCCACCTCGGGCGCGATGCCGCCGAGCGAGGCCAGGTGGGCCATCGTGCGCAGGATCCCGAGCGGCACGACGCCGGTCCCCGACGGCGCGTCGTTGCCCAGGATCACGCGATCCAGCGCGCCGGTCTCGCGCGCGAGCCCGATCGCGTGGAGCGCCGCGCGGCCGTTGCCGCAGTGGACGATCTCGATCGCCATCCCGCTCGCGACCAGCTGCTCGATGTCGGCATCGGGGAGGGCGGTCGTGCCGCCGTTGATGTGGCCGACGATGTCCGGCCGCGCCTCGAGCACGACGTCCGCGCGGATCGCGCTCGACCCGGCGATCGACGGGCCGCCGGTGTGGAACGTCGACACCATGCTCGTGCTGCCGCGCCCAGGCGAGCATCGGCGCCGCCTGGGCGCCCGTCTTCACCGAGCCCAGGCCGACCTCGCCGATCAGGTTGACGCCCGCCGCGGCCAGCTCGGCGAAGTCGGCCTCCTCGAGCCCGAGCTCGAGGATCGGCGCACCGGCGTGGACCTTGACGCCCGCCGGGCGCACGTTGGCGAACGCCCTGACGGCGACGATCGCGAGGGCCTTGAGGCCGACGATGTCCTTGGGCCTGCCCGGGAGGTGGACCTCGCCGGCCGAGATCATCGAGGTCACGCCGCCGTGCAGCTCGGACTCGATGAAGTCGGTCGTGCGCTGGCGCGGCGTCCAGTCGCCGAACACGGGATGGACGTGCGAGTCGATGAGCCCGGGAAACGCCGTCGCGCCCTTGCCGTCGATGACGACGTCGGCGTCCTCGTCGATGCCCCGTCCGATCGCCGCGATCCGCCCGTCCTCGATCAGGATCGAGTCGGCGTCCAGGCGCGGCTCGGCCAGGTCGCCCGAGACGACCTCGCCCAGCCCCGCGATCAGCGTGCGCATCGGGTCTTGCCGGCCGGCGTCAGTGGAGCCCGTCGGTGCCGACCGCGTCCTCGGCCTTGAGGCCACCAACGCGGGCGTGCGGCCGGCCGCCGTTGGTCACGGCCAGCGCCACGAGCAGCTCGTCGGCCATCGGCGCGTCGGGGACGCAGATCTCCATCGCGTCGAAGTGCGAGCGGACGAGCATCGCCTTGACGTGGTGGACCGGGATGTCGAGGTGGGCGCCGATGCCGCCCCGCTTCTTGACCGACGGCAGGATCGAGACGCCGTCCACGAGGCTGCGGACCGGCGCCCCGAACTTCGGGTGGAGCACCGCGGCGACGTGCTCGAGCTCCCCGTGCTCGCCCACGATCCCGCCCTTGCCGTACGCCTCGACCGGGTCGCCGAGCGCCGCCTTGCACCGGCGCATGAGCTCGTCACCCAGGGTCTCGCCGGCGTCGATGAGCTCCGAGAGGTCCTCGGAGTACCGGCCCGCGTACGGGTTCACGAGGACGGCGGCCACGGCCACGCGGCGCAGCGGCCTGTCGAGGTCTCGGCCGCCCTCGCTCAGGATCTCCTCCGAGAACGTGACCCATTTGCGCACGTCGACGGCCACGCCAGCTCACCTCATCCCACTAGTTCCGGGCAGTCTGCAGATGATCCCGGCTAGCGTGCCCTGTCCGCAAGGCGATCACAACCGGCGTTGCCCGCGGCGCGCATTGAACCTCACAGCGGCCTCCACCGCCTTTAGTCTGCGAAGCGTCCAGACATGGCGCTCGCAGACGAGGCGTCCAGATGCGGACACCGCTGGTGGAACGGGCGAGGCGAGGCGACGACGTCGCATTCGGCGAGCTCGTCGACGCCGACGGCGACCGTTGCTTCGCGATCGCGTATCGGATCCTGCGCGACGTCGAGGCGGCCCAGGACGCCGTGCAGCAGGCGTTCCTGCTGGCGTGGCGCGACCTCCCGAAGCTGCGGGACGTCGAGCGCTACGACGTCTGGCTCCATCGCCTGCTCGTGAACGCGTGCTACGACGAATCCCGCCGCCACCGACGGTGGTCGGGCCGGATCAGGGCGCTCCCGGTCGACGGACCGGCCGGCCCCGACCCGATGGTCACGGTCGACGACCGGGACCTCATCGAGCACGTGTTCGCCAAGCTGACTCCCGAGCACCGTGCGGTCTTCGTGCTGCACCACTATGCGGGCCTGCCGCTCGCCGCGATCGCCGAGATCGTCGGCGTGCCGGTCGGCACCGTGAAGTCCCGACTCCACCACGCGACCCGCTCCCTGCGAGCGGCGATCGCCATCGACACCGTCCTTGAACCTGCGGAGATCTGGTCGGCATGAGCGCACCCCGTGATCCCGACGTCATCGTGGCCGCGTGGCTCGATGACGGCCCGGCAGACCTTCCGTCTTCCACACGCCGTGCGATCTCGACCGCCGTCCGGACGACGCCCCAGTCGCGGGCGGGCCTCGGCCTGCCCGCGTGGAGGCCACCGATGTCCAAGTTCCTCGCCCTCGCCGGAGCCGCCGCGGTGGTCGCGGTGGCGGTCGGCGGGTTTGCGATCCTCACGCCTCGGCCCACCGGCAACCTCGGCGGGCCCGCGAACCTTCCAACGTCTGCCCCGCCCGTCACCACGACGGCCCCGGCGTCGCCCTCGGCCGCGCCGGTTGTCGCGTCGCCCCAGGTCGACCTGATCGGCCTCATCGCGTTCTCGAAGGTCACTGGTGGCGTCGGGGACATCGTCGTCAGGCCCGCCGATGGCATCGGCACCGGAAAGGTCGTCACGATGCCGGGCCACGACGTCGAACCCGCCTGGTCGCGCGACAACACGCAGATCGCCTGGGCCGCAGAAGACGGCATCAGGATTGTCAACGCCGATGGCGCCGGCGGTCGCCGGGTTACCGATCAAGAGGCAGCGGACGGCAACCCGGAGTGGTCGCCGGACGACGCGCTCATCCTGTTCGACAGTCGTCGCGACGGCGACTTCGAGCTCTATACCCAGGCCGTCGATGGCGGCGCCCCGAAGCAGCTGACCAGCAACGACGTCGATGACGACCACCCGTCGTGGTCGCCGGTCACGAACCGGATCGCGTTCGTGTCGGCCCGCGGTGGGGCCCGGGACATCTGGACGATGGACCCGGACGGCAAGGCCCTGGTTCAACTGACCGGCGACGTGGGCGACGACGACGATCCTGCCTGGTCGCCGGACGGGACCAGGATCGCCTTCTCCAGCAATCGCGGCGGGACGAGCTCCATCTACGTGATGAACGCCGACGGCAGCGACGTCCTGCGCCTGTCAACCGGGACGCAGACGGAGCGCCACCCGACCTGGTCACCCGACGGCCGGTTCATCGCGTTCATGACCCTCACGACCAGTTCGGTGATCTCGATCGTCGACGTCGCGACCCACGTGCAAGTCGGGTCGCTCTCCCAGCAACGCACCGAGTACGACTACCCGGCGTGGCAGAACCCTTGATCGACGTCCGGGACCGCCAGACCGGGACCGCCTCCGGGCCGCGCTCCGCGAGCCCGGAGGCTTCCACCTGACCCCGGTGGCCGCCACCTGCCCGAACTCCATCCTCGTGCCACGATGGCGGCATGCAGATCTATCGGGGTCGGGCGGAATTCCGGAGGGCCGATCGAGGCTCGCCGTGGGTGCTCGCGGGCGTGGTCATCGACCATCGCCTGTGGCCGGCCGGCGACGGCGTCCAGCCGATCCGTGGCCGCCTGCCGGACGCCGGTCTCGTGGGCTGGTCGGATGTCTCCCCGGTCATCGCGCCGGATGCGACGACAGCCGCTGCGTCCACCCTGCACATGGCGCGCGCGACCTGGCCCGACCGTGCGCGGGACCACGTGCCGTGGTCGTCCGGGCGGCCCGAGGACCGAAGCGAAGTTTGAACACTCTCGAGAGCTGATCACTCTGTAGGCTCGGACGGCGCACCCGATGCGCGCCACCGAGAGGGCGGAGCGAGTGGATCGCGACCTCGTGGAGCAGGCCCAGCGCGGGGACCGGGAGGCGTTTGCCATCCTGGCCCGGACGCGTGGCGACCTGCTCTTCGGATCGCGCGCCGCATCGTCCGCGACGTCAACCTCGCCGAGGACGCGCGGCCGGCTGCTCAACTGTGGCCGGCTGCCAGGTCAGTCCGGGAACGCCTCGGGTCCGCGCTCGGACAGCTCGCGCGCGTGGGCCTCGGCGTCCTCGGGCGGCAGCCACGAGTACGGGTAGTTCGCGTCGTCGAGGTCCATCGCCGCCTGCGTGACGTGCAGCGGGTGGAACGTGTCGACCATCACGGCCAGCTCTTCGGTCGCCTCCTTGCCGATCGAGGCCTCCGCGGTCCCCGGGTGCGGGCCGTGCGGGATCCCGGCGGGGTGGAGCGTGAACGAGGCGATGTCGACGCCGCGTCGGCTCATGAAGTTGCCGGCGACGTAGTAGATGACCTCGTCGCTGTTGATGTTCGAGTGGTTGTAGGGCGCGGGGATGGCGAGGGGGTGGTAGTCGAACTTGCGGGGCACGAACGAGCACACGACGAAGTTCCGGGCCTGGAAGGTCTGGTGGACCGGCGGCGGCTGGTGGACGCGGCCCGTGATCGGCTGGAAATCCGCGATGTCGAACCGGAACGGCCACAGGTAGCCGTCCCAGCCGACGACGTCGAACGGGTGGTGCCGGTAGTGGTAGGCGGTGATCCGGTCGCTCGAGCGGACGTCGATCACGTAGTCGCCGTGTTCGTCGAGCGGCTCGCGGAACTCGGGCGCGTGGAGGTCGCGCTGGCCGTACGGCGAGTGCTCCAGGAGCTGCCCGTAGTCGTTGCGGTAGCGCTTTGGCGGCTCGATCTCGGACGGCGCCTCGAGGTACAGGATCCGCTGGTCAGAGCCCGGGTCCGGGTCCAGGCGCCAGGTCGTGCCGATCGGCAGCACCAGGTAGTCGCCGGGGCCGTAGGCGAGGTCGCCGAAGACCGTCCGGCAGACGCCGGTCCCCTCGTGGACGAACAGCATCTCGTCCGCGATCCCGTTGCGATAGAAGCGGTTCTCGGGCATCGGATCGGTCGGCCGGACGATCCCGAACACGACGTCGTGGTTGAAGTAGAGCGGGATCCTGCCGGTGACGACGTCGCCCTTCGGCGGGACGGCGCCGGTCTTCGTGAGCCGATGACGGTGGAGGCCGTCGTCGGCGGCTTGGAGGTCCACCCGAGGGCCAGGTTCGATCAGGTGGGTCCGTGTCGGCGGCGTCACGTGGTAGAGGAGCGAGCTCCGTCCCGTGAACCCCTCGACCCCGAACAGCTCCTCGGCGTACAGGCTCCCGTCGGACGCCCGGTGCTGGGTGTGGCGCGTGGGCGGGATGGAGCCTCGCGAGACGTAGTACATGCGCGACCGGCCTCCTCGGGGTGAGGAAGCCAGTCTACGCAGAGCCGAGGCGTGATCATGGCTGGGGCGTGGCGGTCGACGCCGCGGCCGGGTCGAGCTCCATGGATGCCAGGATCTCCAGGAACAGCTCGCGCTCGGCACCGTCACGGGCCGCTCCACGAGGACTCGATCCACGTTGCCCTCTCGGTCGGCCACGCCGATCTGGCGCGGTCTACCTCCTTCGATTCACGCCGCGGTCGAAACGTTCAGACACACGAAGACTGGCCTCCCCGTCAAGGGAGGCCAGTCGGTTCGCGCCGATCAAGATCAGCCGAGCGATCAGGTTCCGGCGAAGCTGACGGTCGCCAGCAGCTGTTCGAAGTCCGCGAAGGTGAGGTGCTTGGTGGCGTCGAATGTCTGATGCCCCCACTCGAACGCATACATCCGATCGCCGACGTTGACGTAGACGACGGCGAAGTTGCAGAGGGTCATCACGACGCCACGCTGCGTGCCGACCTCCACCGGCACCCATGTGCTGGGATCCCGCCCTTGCAGCTGGACGGCACCGTGGTGTCGGCCTCCACGCTCTGGTGGGCGTCTTGGAGATAGGGTCGACGGACTTGCCGTTCAGCGGGTCGCCGCTCACTCTGATCGTCGTGTCGCTGCCGGTGATGGCGATCTGGTCGCAGCAGTTCTCGTCCGTTGACTTGGGGCTGTTGATCACCTCCGTCGCCGGGGTCGTCGTCCAGGCCGGGTCGACCGCGATCGAGTAGTCGTAGAGGGGCGAGGTGAACGTCGAGCTGACGTGGTCGAGCGGCGAGGCCGTCGCCGCGCTGATCGTGACCGACGCCAGCAGGTGCTCGAACAGCGCACGGTCGCCGGCGCCATCGAGAGTGAACTTGTAGCCCCGGCCATCCGTGACCACGACCGCGTCGAACAGCGGGCCCCCCGGCTTGATCGACCCCTGGAGCGCCGGCACACCATCGAGGTCGACGTACCCCATCGCCGAACCGATCGCGATGGGCGCCCACGTGGTGGCGTAGTCACGGCAGGCGTTGGTGACCTCCTGACCGCCGGCGCAGTACGCCTGGTACCACGCCTCGGGCGACTGCCCCGTGGCCAGCGGCTGCGATGAGGCAACGAGTCGCGTGTCCGCTCCCTCGATGACGTCGAGCGCGGGACTCCCCAGTTGGTGACCTTGCCGACCAGCCATGTCGCGGCGGCGGGTGTCACTGTCCACCCGTCGGGGTACCTGATGGAGTAGCCGTGCTGGCCGGAGTTGTACGTCTTCGTCAGCTCGGTGGCGTCCGCCGTGGCGGACGGGGCGGCAGGGCTGGATGTCTGGTTCGTCGTCGTGCCCGTCGTGGGGCCGGGGCTCCGCGAGGACAGCGCGAATCCGCCGAGGCCAACCACCGCGACGATCGCGGCGGCCGCCCCGAGGAGGGCGAAGCGGTTCATGGTCTGGAACCTCCACGGCAGCCGCGAGGCACGCCGCTGTGGGATCGATGGGAACGCCGCGCGCACGGTCGCGAGGATCTCGGGCGGCGCAAGATCGGGATCGGCCTCGAGCCAGTCCGCGACGCGGGGCTCGAAGTCGGGATCCATGAAGGTTCGGCTCATGCCGGTCGCTCCTCGGACGTCGCGAGGGAGCGTCCTTCTTGGTCGAGCACGGACCGCAGCTGACGGACCGCGTAGTGGAGACGGGACCGCGCGGTCCCTTCGGGAATGCCCAGGGTCTCCGCGATCTCCGTGAGCGGATAGCCCAGGTGGTGGTGCAGGACGACGACCGCCCGCTGCTCCGGTGTCAGCCGGCGGAAGGCGCCTTCGAGCTCGTCCCGGGCGACGACGGAGCGCGCCACGTCCGGTTCGAGCGAGGTGTCGGTGGGAATGACCCGGATGCGGGCGACCCAGCGTCGCTCGGTCCGGGCCTCGGCGTAGCACGCGTTGACGACGAGGCGGTGGAGCCAGGCGTCGAAGCGCTCGGGGTCGCGAAGGGTGGGCAGGTCGCGCCAGGCGCCGAGGAGCGCCTGCTGGGCCGCGTCCTGCGCACGATGGGGGTCGCGCAGGATCCGGTAGGCAAGCCGGTAGCAGCCGTCGACGGACTCGGCCGCCAGGGCCGCGAAGGCTTCCTGGTCGCCGCCCATCGCCTGCTCCACCAGCCGGACTCGCATCGGGACCCTCGGTGTCGCGCGGCCGCCCTGGCCACGTCACCGAGTATGGAGCCGGTTCCGGCCGATTCGTTCAGCCCCTGATGTCGGCACCCCGGTCGAGCCGGATCCGGACCTTGACCGTCTGGTCGGCACGAACAGTCACATCCGCGTGACCCACGACGACCCAGCCTGCGTCGCGGGGGAGCGGCGCCTCGATCACCATCGTGTAGTCGCCGATCTGACACGGGATCCGGAAGCGGCCATCATCGCCGACCCCGTAGCCGATGTCGCCACCGCCGCAGGAGCCTGGTCCGTCACCGCGGCCATCGACCATCAAATCGTTGTAGCCAGGCGCCGATCCGTCGGCCAGCGTCACGACGCCTCGGACGGTGCCGAACGGCAAGAGGGCGGCACCCGTGCCGTCCGACGTCACGTCGAGCATCTCTGGTGGGATCCCCAGCGCATCGACGTAGTGCTCGACGATGCGGCGTGGCGCATCCGGGTTCGCACTCGAGATGTCGATCTCGACCACGTTGCGGACGATGTCCGCGCCGACCCCCTCACCCTTGGCGTCGACCTCCGAGAACCAGCCCCAGTCGATCTGGTCCTGCACCGTCCGAAGCTCGCGCTCCGACCACCGGACCTGGCGGGCGACGATGATCCTCGGCGACCGCGCCCAGCTTGTTGAGCTCGGCGAGATGGCCGTCGGGATCATGGGTCCAGAGGCTGACGACGACATGGTTCGGCTGGTCGGTGTACACGCCGCCGAACTGGTCGACGTGCGAAGCCGCGTAGCGCTCAATCACCTCGACCGCAGCCTCGTAGGCATGCTGCCGGCTGCCGAACTCCGCTTCTTCCTCGGGCAGCATCGGGAAGTCCAGCGCTTCCATGCGCGCGCGCGGATCGGCGGCCACCTGCTGCACCCAGGCGAGGTCCGAGCGAAGGCCGAAGAGCTGCCGCTGACGCATCGCATGCTCGATGTCCTCGGGCAGACCCGAGGGGATCGGCTCGAGCGTTGCCGACGGGGTCAGTGGCTCGGACGGTGATGCGACAGCTGGCGAGGCCGTGGGCGGCCAAGGCGTCGCGGTCGATGCAGGGGCCTCGGACGAGCTTGCCGTCTCGGTCGCCGGCGACGCCTGAGACGCCAAGCGGCTGCACCCGACCAGAAGCGTGGGCACGGCAAGCAGCAGGACCATCGCGCCCGCCCGTCGCCTCGGGATCAAGCGAACACGCATCCCATCCTCCGCCTGCCGTCGGGGTCTACGACCCGCGACCGGCGGAGTGCGTGACGCTCAGCCCGGCCGAGGAGTTCCGTGGGACCCCGGCTCGTCGAAGTCGAGGCGGACGAGGAGTCGCGGCAGGCCGGCGCTATGGGCGCTGGTCTCGAGGACGCGGCGGAAGCCCGCCTGGTCGAACATCGAGGCGATGCCGACGAACGCGAAGCCGACGTCGACCCGCTTCCCGCCGGGATCGATCGGGTACGCCTCGACGCCCGGCGCGCCGGCCTCGCGGGCCGCCTGGACGACGTGCTCGAGCAGCGCCCGGGCGACGCCCCGCCGGCGGTAGCCGACACGGATCCGGAAGCAGCCGATCGCCCACACGGGTAGGTCGTCGATCGCCGGGATGGTCCGGGAGCGGACGAGTCGAGGCGATTCGGTCCGCACGACGACCCCGCACCAACCGACCGGCTCGTCGTCGAGGTAGGCGAGGAACCCCGGCGGGACCGCGAGCTCGAGCTGCGCCCGGAGCGCCGCCGGGCGGCTCCCCGGCGCAGCGGTGCCGTATCCACCGGCCTGACCACGCCACGGCTGGCACCAGCAGCCACGGTCGTCGTCGCCACCCAGGATCAACGCGATGTCGTCCCAGCGATCGGTGGTGGCCGGGACGATCACGAGGTCGGGCGCGAGCGACGGACGTTCGGGGGCAGCCCGGCCCTTCGCGTTCACGATGGGCGCGCCACGATCGGCGTCACGAGGCGACCCAATCGCTCGATCTCCAGGGTGACCTCGTCGCCCGGCTCCAGGTAGCGCCCGAGGGTGTCCTCCCGGATCTCGAGCAGGCAGCCGCCGCCGACGGTCCCGCTGCCGAGGATCTCGCCCGGACGCAGACGAACGTCGGCCGAGGCGCGGGCCACCAGCTGCCCGAACGCGTAGTAGGCGCTCGACCAGGTCCCGCGGGTGGTCTCGACCTCCCGGCCGTCGTGGGTCCGGACCGTCGCCACCATCGCGAGGTCCGGCCCGGTCCCGCCGGGGGACCGCCGGTCCGCCAGCTCGTCCGGCGTCACCAGCCACGGACCGATCGAGACCCCGAAGTCCTTGCCCTTCGCCGGCCCGAGGCGGAGCGTGCTCTCGTCGCGCTGGAGGTCCCGCGCAGACCAGTCATCGAGCACGAAATAGCCGCCGATCGCCTCCTCGCCGCGTTCCTCGGGAAGGTCCATCGCCGGCGTGTCGATCAGCGCCCCCACCTCCAGCTCGTAGTCCAGCTCCGAGGACCCGCGCGGCGCCCAGACGGGATCGCCGGGGCCGCGGAGCTCGGACACGTTCGAGAAGTAGAAGATCGGCAGGCGGTACCACGCCTCGGGGATCGCCTGGTCGCGGCGCTCCCACATCGTCCGGACGTGGCGCTCGAACGCGTAGAAGTCGCGGAACGAGGGTGGGCGGAGGATCGGGGGGCCAAAGGCCAGGTCGTCGGCGTCGAGGACGGCATCGTCGTCATCGCGGGGGACGAACGGCTCGACGAGGTCCGCCAGCGCGGCGACGCGGAGGCCGCGGTCGAGGTGGTCGTCGAGCGTGGTCACCGGCTGTCGGTGGAGCGCGCTGTCGTGGGCGAGGCTGGAAGTCGCCGCGACCGCCCGGCGACGCGCGATCTCGAGGTCGACCCAGCGCGAGCCGCCGAAATCGAGCGCCGCCGCCAGGCGCCACTCGGCCCCTGCGGCGGCGTTGTGCTCCCGGATGTGGGCGAGACGCATCGCCCGAGTCTAGCGAAGGGTGCGGCGGGCCCGGATCGTCTCCGTCAGGTTCGGATCAGCCAGGCCCGCCGCGAGGAGCGGGAGATTGGCTACTTGATCATCTTGCCTTCGGCATCGACGACGTACCACTTGCCGCCGAGGCCCTGGCCCTTGGTGTCGCCAGCGGCGGTGTCGCCGGCGAAGTAGTAGACGGGCTGGCCGTAGAAGGTGACCTGCTTGGCCCCGTTGTCGTCGCGCGTGATCGAGGCGAAGTCCTCGGCGTCGAGCCCGGCCCCGAGGGTCGGGGCGCCGTCGGAGGTGAGCGCCGGCCAGTTGGCCAGGCAGTCGCCCGTGCAGGCGGACTTGCCGCCGGAGTCGGCCGTGAACACGTAGAGCGTGAGGCCCTTGTCCCCGCCGACGAGGATCTTGCCGAGTGCGTTGTCCGCGAGGTCGACCTTCGCGCCGCCGGCAGCGGCGGACGGCTCCGCGCTGGCCGCCGGCGACGCCGCGGCGCCGACCATCTGGCCTTCGGCGTCGACCACGAACCACTTGCCGCCGACGCCCTGGCCGTTGGTCTGGTCGGTGCCCTTCACTGCCAAGGCAGAGCTCCGCGACCATTACCCCTTTGGGACGCTGGCGGTCCCGCTTGCCGACACCGTGCGGATCCACGCGTCGTCCGGCACGCGA
>CAWHIA010000030.1:0-50420 GCA_963829155.1 uncultured Chloroflexia bacterium
ATCAGCGACCCGAACCGGGCGGTCGTCGTGATCACCGCGGACATGAGCTATCCACGCCATTTCTGGCGCTCACCGACGCCGGCTGTGACGAGCACCGAGTCGCCGCGCTGAACCAGGCGCTAGCGTCCCCACATCGGCGGCCGCGACGTTGAGCGTGATGCGACGTTCGGTGAGGCATGGATCGAACCATTCCTGCGCTCTGCACGCCAAGACCAGTGAACGGTTTCGGGCGCTCCGTCCCTCATACAGAGCAGGACCGGTCGCTAGACCGGAGCGAGCATCGCGGCAGCGATGCTGGCGTTGCTCTGGCTGAATGCGCTGGACTACCGACCTGATCAACCCGTCCGCTGCAGGCGGTCCAACCAAGGAGTGCAAGATGCCCGCGTCCTTGAAGCTGGTGGCGATCGCGCTCGTCGTCGCGTGCTTGCTCGGGGCCTGCGACAGCTCGACACCCACCCCGTCGTCGTCGCCCGCGGGCAGCCCGGCGGCCCTGGTCGACGCCTTGGCACCCGCAAACGACATCCAGGCTGCGCCCAGCTCCGGTGACCCGGCGCCGTCCGCGTCCGCCGCGACGTTGAGCGTGATGCGACGTTCGGTGAGGCATGGATCGAACCATTCCTGCGCTCTGCACGCCAAGACCAGTGAACGGTTTCGGGCGCTCCGTCCCTCATACAGAGCAGGAACCGGTCGCTAGACCGGAGCGAGCATCGCGGCAGCGATGCTGGCGTTGCTCTGGCTGAATGCGCTGGACTACCGACCTGATCAACCCGTCCGCTCGCAGGCGGTCCAACCAAGGAGTGCAAGATGCCCGCGTCCTTGAAGCTGGTGGCGATCGCGCTCGTCGTCGCGTGCTTGCTCGGGGCCTGCGACAGCTCGACACCCACCCCGTCGTCGTCGCCCGCGGGCAGCCCGGCGGCCCTGGTCGACGCCTTGGCACCCGCAAACGACATCCAGGCTGCGCCCAGCTCCGGTGACCCGGCGCCGTCCGCGTCCGCCGCGCCCCAGCCGACACCAACCCCCGACCCTGAGACGGTCCGCAAGGTCGCCGCCGCCCAGTTGCTCGCAGCATCCGGCGCCAGCTCCGAGGCCTGGCAGGCGCTCACCGCGAAGCACCATTGGTCCGCGCAGGCAGAGGCGGAGATCCGGCGCCAATGGGTCGCCGACCTGAAGAAGCTCGAGGTCCCCGCCGACACGGCGGCGGACCTGCACGATCTGATCCGCCTGGTTATCAAGGTCGATGCGTTGAACATCGAGAGGGCCGACGCCTTCGCTCGCCAGGCCGCCGACTTCGACACCGTTGCGCGACATGATCGGCACGCACAGAGCAGGATGATTGATGCCCTTGACCGCGTGCGGGTCGACCTCGACCTGCCGACCCTGTGCCGTGCCGGGTGTCCGTAATCTCCGCGCCCGTCGACGGACGGGCGGCTCGCTGTAAGCGTCAGATCGACGAGGACCTGCGTCAGTCCTCGTCGGGGCGGAAGATGTGGGCTGCGGCGCAGGCGTTGCAGATCGGCATCGCGGAATCGAGGTCGCCCAGGGGGATCGGCACCTTGCGGTCCGGGTAGAGGCACTCGACCTCGTAGATGCGCTCGCGGGCGCGGTCCAGCGAGATCAGCCGCCGGTAGGTGCAGCGCTTGATCCGGTGCGGAGCCAGCCGCGACGGATCCGACTCGGGGCTCTGCGTGCTCGTTGGAGCCGGCAGGGGGAGCGCCATGGCCTCCGGGCGTTGCCTCCAGTGACGGTGCGTGGGCGCAACGATAGTCGCTATCTGTTTGATGTTCGCCCTGAACGGGAGGCGCAGCCTACCACCATGGATTCCGCCGCGGCAATGTGCTGGAGGTACTAGACTCCCCGCGGTCGGGGGGTACGCGGCTCCAACTCACCGGGAGGGTTGAACCTGAGCGACTGGCCGACGACGCCCGCCGATGGCGACGCCGAGGCTGGGCCCGAGGCCGGGTCCGCCCCGCCCGAGGCCGGGTCTGCCCAGGTCGCAGCCCCGCCGCCAGCACCTCGGCCCCCGCTGTCGATCCTCGACGATGCCGCACGCTCGCCCGATCCCGCGGTCTGCCCGTTCTTCCGGTTCGAGCTCGATGGCGACCTCGTCGCGCCGCTCCTCAAGCCCGACGACGGCAACCGCTGCGCGGCGATCGGCGATCCGCGCCCGCAGTCCGCGCGCCAGCAGGAGCTCGTCTGCCTGCGCGCCGCTCATGCAGACTGCCCGAGGTACCTCAAGGGCACCGCGGCGCTCGAGGACCCGAAGGCCGCCAGCCGGTCGGGTGCCGTGCCGAAGGCGACCGTCGCGGCGATCCTGATCCTCGTGCTGTCCGCCGGGATCTCGTTCGGCTTCGTCGTGCAGCGCGGCGGCATCGACCTGCCCGTCATCGCCGCTGCACCGGGCTCCACCGCGATCGCCCTCGCACCGTCGCCATCCATCGAGCCGACCGAACTCCCGAGCGTCGAGCCTGCGACCGACCCGGCCGTGGTCGAGGCGAGCTCCGCGGCCCCGAGCCCATCGGCCGTGGCGTCGCCATCGGCGATCGCCTCGCCGTCGCCGTCGCCCAGCCCGTCGCCCTCGCCGAGCGCGCCGCCGTCGTCATCGCCGCCCCCGACGACCGCGCCGGTCGTGTCGCCGACGCCCGAGGTGACGCCGCGGCCGACGCCCAAGCCGACCAAGAAGCCGCAGAGCGACCGGTACAAGCTGCTCGACCCTTGCCCCAGCCAGCCGAACTGCTGGATCTACACCGTGCGGTCGGGCGACAACCTGTTCAGCATCGCGCACTACTTCGGGATCCCGATGAGTGTGATCTACGACTGGAACCCGCGATACGCGAACGGCGCCCGCTTGCGCGCCGGCGACCAGGTCCGGATGCCACCGCCCAGGCGTTGATCGGCCCGCGCGAACGGCCAATTGCCGGCACTGCTCGTCGGCGCGCGCTTCAGACCTGCCCGCCAATCCCGGCCCGGCTCGGCCGCCACCCCGGCCCCGGCCCGCGGCCGCCACTGGGAAGCGCACACCGATGCGTTGTTCATCGTGGTGCCACTGACACGCCCCCAAAACGCGGGATTCGCGGCCCTCCTTCGCGAATCGGGGCGTCGGGGTGGCCGGATCGCGACGATGTGTCTGGGACGAGCGACCGGGGTGGGGGACGACCCGCCCGGCCTGACCGAGCACCTCGGCCCCACCCAAACGCCCGCTGTGCGATTTCCCCATTGACGGGCCTCCGGACCGCGCTATGATGCCCCGAAGTGGCGCAAAGTGGTGGAAAGTGGGGAACCAGCCGCCCAGAGGGCAGGGCCCAGCAGGCGGTGAATCGTCCCCGGGTTGATCGGTCCATCCGCCGCCATCCGACGTCAGGAGAGAACGGGAGCGGTGTTTACCGGTGAGTACCGTCACGCGGTCGACGGCAAGGGGCGCATCGCCGTCCCGGCGCGTTTCCGCGGGCAGCTCGCGGATGGCGCCGTGGTCGCCCGGTGGCTCGACAGCTGCCTCGCGATCTTCCCGATGACCGCCTGGGGTGAGCTCGCCGCTCGTGTCGGGAGCCTGCCGGTGACCGATCCCAACGCCCGACTGCTGCAGCGCCAGCTGTTCAGCGGGGCGATGGAGACCGAGCTCGACGGGCAGGGTCGCGTCCTCGTTCCGCAGGGCCTGCGCGAGTTCGCCGGCCTCGAGGCCGAGGCGCTGGTGTTGGGGTCCCGCGACCACGCGGAGATCTGGGCGCCGGCCCGGTGGACCGACTACAGCCGGAGCCTCGACGACCCCGACGCGTTCGCCCGCGCGATCGCCGGGCTGGGGATCTGACGTCGCACCACATGCGCTTCCAGGGTCCGCTCGGGATCCGCAACCGACTCGTGGAGGAGAGATGGAGCTAGGGCACCTGCCGGTCATGCCGGACGAGGTCCTTGGGACGCTCGCACCGGCGCCCGGCAGCCTCCAGATCGACGCGACGGTCGGCGGCGGTGGGCACACCGAGCGGATCCTGGAGGCCGCCAACCCCGACGGCCGCGTCCTCGGGCTCGACGCCGACCAGGCGGCGATCGACCGGGTGGCCAAGCGGCTGGCCGGGTACGGCGACCGGCTCGTCCTGCGCCAGGCGAACTTCCGCCAGCTGGCATCGGTCGCGCCCGCGGCCGGCTTCGAGGCCGTCGACGGGGCGCTGTTCGACCTCGGGCTGTCGAGCTTCCAGCTCGCGGATCGCGAGCGGGGCTTCGGCTTTCGCACCGGCGGCCCGCTCGACATGCGCTTCGACACGACCCGAGGCGTGCCGGCCTCGGAGCTGCTCGCGACCCTCGACGCCGACGAGCTCGCCGCCCTGTTCCGGCGCTACGGCGAGGAGCCGTCCGCGTGGAAGATCGCCAAGGCGATCGTGGCGGCCCGGGAGACGGCGCCGATCGAGACCGCGGAGGACCTCGCGCAGCTGATCGAGACCGTCTCGCCCGGCAATCCGCGCCAGCGACGGCGCATCCACCCGGCCACCCGCGTGTTCCAGGCGCTGCGGATCGCGGTCAACGAGGAGCTCGACGCGCTTCCGGAGGGGCTCGCCTCCGCCGTCGACCTGTTGCGGCCGGGCGGCCGCCTCGTGGTCCTGTCCTATCACTCGCTCGAGGACCGCATCGTCAAGCGCTTCTTCGCCGCCGAGCGGCGGGGCTGCACCTGCCCGCCGGAGGTGCCCGTGTGCATCTGCGGTCACGCACCCCGCCTGCGCCTCGTGACCCACCCGTCGATGACGCCCACCCAGGCCGAGGTCGACGCCAACCCCCGAGCCCGGAGCGCGCGCCTGCGTGCTGCCGAGCGGTTGGCCGCCTGAGCGGGCCGCGCCATCGACTGACGAGGAGCCCACCCCGTCCCGCGCCGACCGGTCACTGCCGACCCGGTCGATCGACATCCGGCCCGATGCCGGCCCCCCGCTTACGGAGGAGGAGTCCCGTGAGCAAGCGCCACCAGCAGAACCGTCGCAAGAGCTACGGACGCCGTCAGCACGAGCTGCACGAGCGCCTGCAGCGAGAGCCGCAGCTCGAGGAGGCCGAGCCCAGCCTCGACGACCTCGCGCCCGGTTCGATGGCCGACCGCTTCTCGTTCATGGACACGCGCACCAGCCGCCTCCGCTACGCGCTCGGCGATTGAGGTGGCCGTCTATCAGGGTGCACGCCAGCGCACCATCGTCCTCCCGCGCCGCCCGCGGATCGAGCTCGCGGGACCCACAGCGCCGACCCTGCCGCGTCGCCATCTGCGTTCGGCCGTGCGGTCCCGCCGGGGGCCGTCTCGCCTCGCCGTGCTCCTGGCGGCGATCGTGATCGCGTTCGCGGGGGCCTTCTTCTCGCTGTCCCAGGACATCCGCGTCTCCGCGACCGGCTACGAGATGGACCGCCTGGCGATCGACCAGCAGCGGCTCCAGGCGCAGGCCGACGACCTGCGCAACGAGCTCAACCGCCTCGGCAAGGCGCCGGCGATCCGCAAGTTCGCGATCGACGCCGGCCTCGGGCCGCTCCCGGAACCCGAAATCATCGCGGCGCGCTAGGAGCGCCGGATCGTCATGCTCGGCCGGACGGATTCCCGCGCCCGCGCGCTGCTCGTCCTCATCGGCTTCGTGCTGGTTGCGGGCAGCCTCGGCGTGCGACTTGCGTACTGGCAGGTGGGCCGTCACGACGACCTGGCCGCGCAGGCGGTCCGGCAGTCGTCGATGCGCTACGAGATCCCGTCGATGCGGGGCTCGATCTACGACCGGACGGGGACGGTGGTCCTCGCCACGAGCGTCGACCGCGACCGGCTGGCGGCTTATCCCAAGCTCCTCACCCCAGAGCGCCGCGCGGCCGTCGCCTCGCGGCTGGTGACGATCCTCGGCCTCGAGGGCGACGCCGCCACCGAGCTCGCGACGCGCATGGAGTCGGAGCGCGAGTACGTGGTCCTCGCGCGCGACCTCGACCCCGCCATCTCCGAGCAGATCCGTACCGAGAGCGCCGGCGACAACCCCACGCTCGCGGCGCTCCTGCTTGAGCCCGAGCCCGTCCGCGTCTACCCCCAGCCGGGCGGCGGCCCCGACACCACCCTCGCCGCCCACGTGCTCGGCTTCGTCAACCGCGACGGCGCCGGCCAGTACGGCATCGAGCAGCACTACCAGGATCAGCTCGCGGGCATGCCGCGCGTCGTGGCCGCGCAGAAGGACGCGGCGGGCAACCCCGTGCCCGACTCGTCGACCGTCCTCGACGCCGGCTACCCGGGCCAGGACCTGACGCTCACGCTCGACGCCTCGCTCCAGGTCGCCGTCGAGCAGGAGCTCCTCGCGGCGTGGATCGCCGACCGTGCCAAGCGGGTCTCGGCCGTTGTCATGGATCCCTACAGCGGCGAGGTCGTCGCCTACGCGAGCTACCCCTCGTACGACGCCAACGACTACCAGGCGATCGCCGCAACCACCCCGGAGCGATTCGTGGACCCCATCGTGTCGACGGTCTACGAGCCCGGGTCGGTGTTCAAGATGCTGACGGCCACGGCTGCGATCGGCAACGGGACCGTCACGCCGAAGACCCGCCTGACCGACACCGGGAAGCTGTGGGTCGACGGCGGCCACGCCCACGTCGACGACGCCGATCACCTGGCGATGGGGCGGATGACCTTCCGCGACGCGGTGGCCTACTCGCGCAACGTCGTCGCCGCGAAGGTCGCGCTCGCCCTCGGCCACAACACCCGCGAGTCGTCGCGGATCCTGTACGACACGTGGCGCCGGATGGGCTTCGGGACGCTGACCGGCATCGACGTCGCCAACGAGGTGCCGGGCATCGTCCGCGATCCCTCGGTCACCCCGTGGCGCGAGATCGACATCGCGAACGGCGCCTTCGGCCAGGGCATCGCCGTCACGCCGATCCAGCTCGCACAGGCGTATTCGGCGATGGTCAACGGCGGGACGCTCGTCCGACCGCGGGTCGTCCGCTCGATCGGCGACGCCGAGACCCACCCGGTCTACGAGGGCCGGGTGATGCCCGCGAGCCTGTCGAAGACCCTGCAGGCGATGATGCAGCACGTCATCACCGAGGTCGACTTCTACCGCAGCCGGACCCTTATCCCGGGTTTCGAGGTCGGCGGCAAGACGGGCACGGCGCAGATCTGGGACGCAGATAAGGGCGCCTGGAAGGTCAACAAGTTCAACTACTCGTTCGTCGGGTACATCGGACGCAAGGCCGGCCACCCCGACCTCGTCGTCGCGGTGCGGATCGAGGAGGGGACGCCCACCGTCGTCCGCCTCGGCCACCTGGAGATGCCCGTGATGTCGTTCGAGCTGTTCCGCCGGATCGCCCACGACTCGATCAGCACGCCGTTCCTCGTGCCCGACGACGAGTCGGTCCCCGCCAATCCCGCGGCCAATCCGTGACGGCGGCCTATGCGACACTCGGCCGCGTGATGTCGGGCGACGCCCCCGCGCTGCACGCCGAGGACCTCGTCGCGGCGACCGGCGGCACGCTCCTCCGCCACAGCGACCGACCGATCCGCGGCGGCGCCGTCGACTCGAGGCTGGTCGAGCCGGGGCAGATGTTCGTGGCCCTGGCGGGCGAGCGCACCGACGGGCACCGGTACCTGGCGGACGTCGCGGCGCGCGGCGCGGCCTCCCTGATCGTAGGCCGGCTGCCGGACGTCGACGCGGGCGAGCCGCCCGTCGACGCCCTGGGCGACCTCACCGTCCTGCTGGTCCCGGACCCGCTGCGGGCGCTGCACGCGATCGCCACGGCCTGGCGCCGGCGGTTCGACCCGCTGGTTATCGGCATCACCGGCAGCATCGCCAAGACCTCGACCAAGGAGGCGGTGGCCGGGCGTGCTGGAGCGGCGGCTGGTCACGCTCCGCACCGAGGGCAACCAGAACAACGAGGTCGGGCTGCCGCTGACCGTGCTGCGGCTCGGGCCCGAGCACGCAGCGGCGGTCCTCGAGATGGGCATGTACGTCGGCGGGGAGATCCGCGAGCTCGCGGCCATCGGCCTGCCCGAGATCGGGATCGTGACCGCGGTCCAGCCGGTCCACCTGTCGCGGATCGGCTCGCTCGACGCGATCGAGGACGCCAAGGCCGAGCTGGTCGAGGCGCTGCCCCCGGCCGCCGACGGCGGCCTCGCGATCCTCAACGCGGACGACGAGCGGGTGCGCCGCATGGCCCGGCGGACGAGCGCCCGGACGATGACCTACGGATTCGCCGAGGACGCCGACGTGCGCGCGGACGAGGTCGAGTCGCGCGGGCTCGACGGGATGGCGTTCCGCCTCCGCACGCCGGCCGGCGACCGGGCCGTCGAGATCGGGGCCCTCGGCCGACTCGCCGTGCACAACGCGCTGGCCGGCGCCGCCGCCGGGCTCGCCGCGGGCCTCAGCCTCGACGACGTGGTGCCCGGGCTGGCGGCCCCGTCGCGCGCCGCGCACCGCTCGACGGTGATCCGCGCGGGGGGCGTGGTGATCGTCGACGACAGCTACAACGCCGCACCCCGCTCGGTCATCGCCGCGCTCGACGTCCTGGCCGGGGTCCCGGCCGCCCGCCGGATCGCGGTACTGGGCGAGATGCGCGAGCTCGGCGACGCACACGACGCGGGCCACCTCGAGGTCGGACGGGCCGCCGGCGAGGCTCTCGACGCCGTGGTCGTCGTGGATGGCGAGGCCGGTGGGGCCGCCCGGGGCATCGTGGATGGCGCGCTCGCCGCCGGTCTTCCGGCGGGCTCGATCACCGCCGTCGCCACGGCCGACGACGCCGTCCTGGCCACGACGAACATCGTCCGGCCCGGCGACGCAGTGCTGGTCAAGGCGTCGCGTGGCGTGGAGCTCGAACGTGTCGTCGACGGCCTCGTCGCGGCGCTCGGCGGTCCGGAGCCGGCCCCGTGACGCTGGAGCTGATCCAGGGACTGCTGCTCGCGTTCGCCCTCGTCGTGATCCTCATGCCGCCCTACATGCGCCTGCTGCGCCACGCCGGCTTCGGCAAGCAGATCCGCGAGGAAGGCCCCCAGAGCCACATGGTCAAGTGGGGGACGCCGACGATGGGCGGCCTGCTCGTGATCATCGTGGTGGTGGTCATCTTCCTCGTCCTGCGCTGGCCGCCCCAGGGTGGCGTCATCGCGCCGCTCGCCACGCTCGCGTTCGTCGGCCTGCTCGGCGCCGCCGACGACTACCTGAACGCCAGGACGGGCGAGGGGATCCGGGCCCGCCAGAAGCTGCTGTGGCAGTCGGTCGTGGCGCTCGTCGTCGCGTACCAGATCCAGAACACCTACCAGATCACGGGAATCCGGGTGCCGTTCGTGGGCGACGTGGCGATCGACCCGATCGTCTACATCTTCTTCGCCGCGTTCGCGATCGTGGCGTCGTCCAACGGCGTCAACATCACCGACGGCCTGGACGGCCTCGCGGGCGGGACCCTCGCGTTCGCGTTCGTCTGCTTCCTGATCATCGCGCTGCTCAACATCCCGGCCCAGCCCCAGATCGCGCTCCTGTGCGCGCTGATCATCGGCGCGCTGCTGGGCTTCCTGTGGTTCAACGTCCACCCGGCCCAGATCATCATGGGTGACGCGGGATCGCTCTCGCTGGGGGCGACCCTCGCCGTGATCGCCCTCATCACCGGGCAGATCCTGGTCCTGCCGCTGATCGGGCTGATCTTCGTCATCGAGACCCTGTCCGACATCATCCAGATCGGCTACTTCAAGCTGTCCGGCGGCAAGCGGGTGTTCCGGATGGCGCCGCTCCACCACCATTTCGAGCTCGGTGGCTGGGACGAGGAGAAGATCACGCTCCGGTTCTGGATCGTGGGCATCCTCGCCGGACTGCTCGGCGTCACGCTGTTCCTGGCCTCGATCAATGCCCTCGTCTGAGATGCCGGCGACCGAGATGACCACCGACAGCCCGATCGACCTCGACGCCCTGACCCTCGACGACGTCCGCGGCGGCACGCTCGCCGGTCGCCCCATCACCGTCCTGGGCCTGGCCCGCAGCGGGATCGCCCTCGCGCGCTTCTTCGCCGATGTCGGGGCGACGGTGACCGTCTACGACGGCCGACCGGCGGGCGAGCTCGAGCGGGGGATCGCGCAGCTCGGGGGGCGCGACGTGACCCTGCGCCTGGGGCCGGACGTCGACCCGGCGTCGACCTGGGCCGGCGCCGCGCTGGTCGCCACATCGCCCTCGATCACCCCCGACTACCCGACCACCGAGCCTCGGCTGCGACGGCAGCTCCAGGCCCTCGTCGCCGCGCGCGCCGCTGGCGAGCCTGCCGCGCCCGCGCTGGTCGCCGAGGCGGACCTGTTCCTCCGGCTGTGCCCGGCGCCGACGGTCGGCGTCACCGGCACCAAGGGCAAGACGACGACGTCGGCGCTGGCCCACGCGATCCTCTCCGCCGACCCCATCCACCCCGCCGTCCTCGGCGGCAATATCGGCGTGCCGCTGATCGAGCGGCTGCCCGAGCTCACCCCGGACCACCGCGTCGTCATCGAGCTGTCGGAGCTGCAGCTGCCGACGCTGTCGCGCGGGACGACCGTCGCGGTCTACACCAACGTCACCTCCGACCACCTCGATCGCCACGGGTCGGTCGAGGCCTATCGGCGGGTCAAGCGGCGGCTGGCGGAGCTCGTGGACCCCGAGGGCGCGCTCGTGCTCAACATCCAGGACCCGGTGGTCGGCGGGTACGCGGGGCTCGGCCTCGCGCCCGCGGTCCTGTACCGGGACGACCGCCCCGTGGCCGGCGGGCTCGGGGTGCTCGACGGCTGGATCGTCGCGGCCGCAGTCGAGCGGCTGCCGCTGGCCGGCGGCGGGGTCGCCGCGACCGGCCCGGGCGGCGGGATCATGCCGGTCGACGAGCTGGCGATCCCCGGGCGGCACAACGTCTCCAACGCGCTGGCCGCGGTCGCCGTGGGCCTCCTGTTCGGCGTCGCACCCGACGCGATCCGGCGGGCCGCCGCGGGGTTCACGGGCGTCGAGCACCGGCTCCAGCCGGTCGGCCTCGTCGACGGGGTGCGGTTCGTGAACGACTCCCAGGGCACCCAGCCCGACGCCGTCATCGCCGCGCTCCGCGCCTTCGAGCCGCCCGTGGTGTTGATCGCCGGTGGCCGGGACAAGGGCGTCGACCTGCGGGAGCTGGCCGTCGTCGCCGGCGAGACCGCCACCGCCGCGGTGCTGATCGGGGAGAGCGGCCCGGTGCTCGAGGCGCTGCTGGCCGGCGCCGGCGTCCCGCACACGGCCCGCGCCGGGTCGATGGACGAGGCCGTCGCGACCGCCGACGCGCTGGCCCGCGACGCGCTGCGCCACCGGCCGCCGGGCACCGTCGCGACCGTCCTGCTGAGCCCGGCAGCGGCGTCGTTCGACATGTTCGAGGACTACGCGGCCCGCGGACGGGCCTTCATCGCGGCCGTCGGCCGCCTGGCGGAGGCGAGATGAGCACGACGCCGGTGACCGCGGTCCGTCGGACGCCCCGCAACGCGGTGCCGCGGACGGCGCCCCGGACCCAGATCACGCTCCAGCGTGAGCGCCACGAGCCCGAGTACGGGATCCTCGTCGCGATCGTCGCCCTCGCCGCGATCGGCATCCTGATGGTCTATTCCTCGTCCGCGATGAAGGCGTTCCTCCAGCGCGACGACACGTTCGCGATCGTCGGCCCGCAGATCCAGTGGGCGGCGCTGGGGATGGTCGCGATGGTCGCGATGATGCGGATCGACTACCGCTGGCTGCGGGTGGCGTCGGTGCCGCTGTTCGCGATCGGCATCGTCAGCCTGATCCTGGTCTTCGTCCCGCAGCTGAACGTCGTGGTCGCGGGATCGATGCGCTGGCTCAAGATCGGGCCACTGCCGGCGGTCCACCCGGCCGAGTTCATGAAGCTCGCGCTCGTCGTGTACCTGGCCCACTGGTTCGCCAAGCGGGGCAGCGAGGTGCGCGGCTTCTGGGCCGGCACCGTCCCGTTCCTCGTGATCACCGCGCCGGTGGTGATGCTCGTGCTGCTCGAGCCCGACCTCGGGACCTCGTCCGTGCTGGCGTTCACCGCGTTCACGCTGTTCTTCCTCGCGGGCGCGAACCTCGTCCACCTCGCGGGCCTCGCCGCGGCCGCCGTGCCGGCCGTGCTGCTCATGTTCGTTCGCGGCTACCAGATGGACCGCATCACGGCCTGGCTGGACCCGTTCAAGGACAGCACCGGGCTCGGCTTCCACAGCGTCCAGGGCTTCCTCGCGCTCGCGCTCGGCGGCCTCGTCGGGGCGGGCCTGGGCGAGAGCCGCCTCGCCGGCGGGCTGTTCCTGCCCAACGCGTCGAACGACTTCATCTTCGCGATCATCGGCGAGGAGTTCGGGTTGCTCGGCGCCGGGCTCGTGATCGTGCTGTTCCTCGCCTTCGGCTACCTGGGCATCCGGACGTCCCTCGGGGCGCCCGACACGTTCGGGGCCCTGCTCGCGGCGGGGATCACCGGCTGGATCTGCATCCAGGCGTTCATCAACATCGCGGTGGTGGTGGGGCTGATCCCGGTCACCGGCATCCCGCTGCCGTTCGTGTCGGCGGGCGGCTCGTCGCTGGTCATCAGCTTCGCCGCGATCGGCATCCTGCTGTCCGTGTCCCGCGAGACGGTCGAGAAAGGAACCTGGAACGATGCGCCTGCTGATCGCGGGCGGGGGAACGGGCGGTCACATCTACCCGGCCCTCGCCGTCGCCCGGTCGCTTCGCGCACGACCCGGCGCGGCTGAGCTCGCCTGGCTCGGCGGCCACCGCGGCCTCGAGGCGACGCTCGTGCCACCGTCCGGGATCCCGTTGCGGCGACTGTTGCTGCGCTCGCTCCGGTCCGCCGCGCGCGACCTCCATCTCGTGCTCGACCCGATCCGGCTCGGCCTGTCGATCCCGCAGGCCCTCGTCCTGCTGCTCGCCCGCCGCCCGGCCGCCATCTTCACGACCGGTGGCTACGTCGCGATCCCGACCCTGCTCGCGGCGGCGGTGCTCCGGATCCCGAGCGTGCTGTGGGAGGGCAACGTGGTCCCGGGCCGCAGCGTGCGCTTCGTCGCGGCGCGGGCGACGGTGCTCGCGGTGAGCTACGCGGAGACGGCGGCGGCGCTCGGGCACCCGTCCGCGTACGTCACGGGGACGCCGATCCGGTCGCTCAAGGGCATCGACCCGGACGAGGCGCGCGAGGCGTTCGGCGGCCGCCCCGGGGAGCGGATCCTGTTGGTGTTCGGGGGCTCGCAGGCGGTGCGGCGCATCAACGACGCCGTGACCGCCGCGCTGCCGAGGCTCGTCGAGCGGGTGCGGGTCGTGCATGTGACCGGAGATGCCGGCTACGCCGCGGCGCTGGCCGCCCGGGAGACCCTTCCCGCGACCCTCCGCGACCGGTACCGGCCGCACGCCTTCCTGTACGGCGACGAGATGACCCGGGCGCTGGCCGCGGCCGACCTCGCCGTCGGGCGGGCCGGCGCCTCGTCCATCGCCGAGGCCGCCGCCTTCGCCTTGCCGATGGCGATCGTGCCGTACCCGCACGCCTCCGGCCACCAGCGCCGCAACGCGGAGCTCCACGCCGCGGCCGGCGCGGCGGTCCTGGTGGAGGACGAGGACCTCGACGCCGACCGGCTGGTGGAGGTGGCGGGCCTGCTCGCCGATCCCGCGGCGCACGCCGCCATGTCGGCCGCGGCGCGGGACCTGGCCCGGCCGGACGCGGCCGACGCGGTCGCGGACCTCGTGCTCGCGAGCGCCCACCGCGATGCGCTGCCCAGCCAGGAGGAGATCGAGGCGGTCGCCCGGGGCCGGCGCGGATGAGCGGCCCCGCGACCTTCGACGCCCTCGCCGTCGGGTCAGACATCCAGCGGCGGATCGGGGTCAAGACCTCGCGCGACGAGCCCCTGGCGCGGTTCACCACGATGCGCGTGGGCGGGCCCGCCGACCTGTTCGCCGTGGCCCACAACCTGTTCGAGCTGCGCGGCCTCGTGCGGTACACGCGCGCGCGATCGATCCCCCTGTTCCTGCTCGGCCGCGGGAGCGACCTCGTGATCGCCGACGCCGGGATCCGCGGGCTGGTCGTCCAGGTGCGCGCGGAGGCGACGAAGGTGGACGGCGAGCGCTTCCACGCGGACGCCGGCGTCCCGATGGCGCGCGCCGCGACGGAGAGCCAGAAGGCGGGCCTCGGCGGGCTCGAGTACGGGCTCGCGATCCCGGGCACGGCCGGCGGCTCGGTCTGGGCGAACGCGGGCGCGCACGACAGCGACACGGCCGGCGTGCTCGAGTCGGCGACGGTCGTGCTGGCTGACGGCACCGAGCGCGAGATCCCGGTCGCCGAGCTCGGCTTCACCTACCGCCACAGCCGGTTCAAGGACGCGGCGGCGCTGGCCGACGGCGACCCGGGCGAGGTGGTCCTGTCGACGACGTGGGCGCTCCACCGGGCGGACCCGGACGAGATCCGCCTTCGACTCGACGAGATCCGCCACTGGCGCCAGGCGCACCAGCCGCTGGGCCTGCCGTCGGCGGGCTCGGTGTTCCGCAACCCGCCGGGCGACTCGGCCGGACGCCTGATCGACGAGCTCGGGCTCAAGGGTCACCGCATCGGCGGCGCCGTCGTGTCGGAGAAGCACGCTAACTTCATCGTCAACGACCAGCGCGGGACGGCGGCCGACGTCCGCCGGCTCGCCGAGCACGTCCGCGGCCAGGTCCTCGCCCGTCACGGCGTCGACCTCGCGTTCGAGGTCGAGTTCGCCGGCGACTGGTCCGGCTGGCCGACGCAGGAGGGCGCCTGATGCCCGGGTGGGCCGCGTAGTGGCCGTTCCGCCCCTCGGCCACGAGCCGTCCTCGACGCCCGTCGCCGTCGTCCTCGGGGGCCCGTCGGCGGAGCACGACGTCTCGATCGTGTCCGGGACGGCGATCCTCGACGCGCTCGTCGGCTCGGGGTACCCGGTCGAGGGCTGGCTGGTCGACCTCGACGGTGGCTGGTGGCACCTGCCCGACGGCCATCGCCGCGACGGCCGGCCGCAGGCCGCGTACGACGACCCGGCCGCCCTCGGCGCCGAGGGCCCGGTCGGGGCCGCCGCCGCCCTCGATCGCATGGCCGCGGCCGCGCACCGGCCCGTCGTGTTCATCGCGCTCCACGGCCCGTTCGGCGAGGACGGCACCGTCCAGGCGCTGTGCGAGGCGGCGGGCCTCGCTTACACCGGGTCGGGGGTCGCGGCGTCCGCGATCGGGATGGACAAGGCGGTATTCAAGCGCCTGATCCGCGGGCTGGGCCTGCCCGTGGTCGACTGGCGCGAGGTGCGGCTGGCCCGCTGGACGCGCGACCGCGACGGGGTGCTCGCCGAGCTCGAGGCGTTCGCCGCCGGCACGGGCGACGAGCGGCTGATGGTCAAGCCCGCCCGGCTCGGGTCGTCGGTCGGGATGACGCTCGCCCACTCGGCGGGGGAGCGGGCGAGCGCCCTCGACACCGCGTTCCGCTACGACGACCTCGCCCTCGTCGAGCGCTACCTCGCGGGCTCGCGGGACCTGGAGGTCGCGGTCATCGGCAACGAGCCCGACGCGATCGAGCTCTACGGCCCGGGCGAGATCGTCGCCGGCCACGAGTTCTACGACTACGCGGCCAAGTACACCGCCGGGCTGTCCGAGACGTCCACCGGGGCGGAGGTGACGCCCGCGCAGAAGGCGCTCATCCTCAAGCTCGCCCGGGACGCCTACCGCGCGACGGGCTGCGAGGGTTTCGCGCGCGTGGACTTCCTGCTGGCCGGCACCGAGCTCGTCGTCTCGGAGATCAACACGATCCCGGGCTTCACGCCGATCAGCCTGTTCCCGACGCTCCCCGCCGCGGCCGGCTACGACTTCGCCGCGGTGTGCCGCCGGGTCGTGGACCTCGCGCTCGAGCGCGAGGCCGGGCGCGTCCGCCACCGGCTGACGACCGCGGACCTGCCACGCTGATGGGCGGCCGGTCGACGATGGCGAGCACCCGGCCCCGGCCGCCGACGGTGCCGCGCGCCCGCGGCAGCGGCGTCCGTCGCGCCCGCTCCGTCCGGCGCCGGTCGGCGGGCCTGACGCCCACGCGGGCCGGCGCGCTCCTCGCCCTGGTCGTCGCGCTCGCCGGCCTCTACGGCGCGACCAGCTCGGGCGCATTCGGCCTCAAGCGGACCGAGGTCAGCGGCGTGACGTGGACGTCCCAGGACGCCGTCCTCGCGGCGCTCGCCATCCCCGACGGCCAGAACCTGTTCACGCTGGACACGACCGAGCTGTCGAAGCGGCTGGCCAGCATCCCGGCGATCCGCGGCGCGTCGATCACGGTCGCCCTGCCCGACGAGGTCCGGGTCGACGTGGCGGAGCGCGTCGCGCTGCTCGCGTGGCAGGTCGGGGCCGACCGCTACCTGGTCGACGAGGACGGGATGGTGTTCGGGCGCATCGATGCCACCTCGCCCGAGGCCGCCGCGAAGCTCCCGCTGGTCGACGACCAGCGCGCCGCGGCGGCGACCATCGCCGTGGGCGACACGCTCGACCCCGTCATCCTCGACGCCGCGCGACGGCTCGGCTCGCTGCGCCCGGCCGACCTCGGCACGGCCGCGTCGAGGCTCGAGATCCAGCTCGACGACGCCCAGGGCTTCTCGCTCAACGCCGACCCCGTGGGCTGGTCCGCGGTGTTCGGGTTCTACACGCCGACCCTGCGCACGACCGACCTGATCCCGGGCCAGGTCCGGCTCCTGCGTAGCATGCTCGCGGGCCGCGAGGACGACGTCCTCCGGGTGATCCTCGCCGACGACCGCAGCGGCACCTATGTCCCACGCGACAGCGAGACGCCGTCGGGCGAGCCGAAGCCGGCGAAGACGCCGAAGCCCGCCAAGTCACCCGCGCCGTGAGGGCCGCGGCGCCGACTCCGTGGCCCCGGGGGTCTGGTAGCGTATCGAGGACCTTCCCCCGGACGGAGGCTGCCCGCCCGTGCTCCTGCCCCTCGTGGGACTTATCGTCGGCGTCGCCGCGGGCCTTCTCCTCAACGTCAATGTCAGCTTCGAGTTCTCGCGCTACTCGGCCGTGGCCATCCTGGCCGCGCTTGACTCCGTCCTCGGGGCGGTGCGCGCCGAGCTCGACGGCGTCTACGACAATCGGATCTTCATCAGCGGGTTCGTGGTCAACGCGATCGTCGCCGTGCTGCTGGTGTTCATCGGCGACAAGCTGAGCCTGGACCTGTACCTGGTGGCCCTGATCAACTTCGGGTTCCGGATCTTCAACAACGTCGCGCTCATCCGGCGCCACTTCATCTAGGGACAAGGGAACGGGCGGCGAGCCGCCACGCTAGCGAGGAACGACAGGCAGGTGGAACGGGAAGCGGTCCTGGTCGGCATCGACGTCGGCACGTCCAAGGTCTGCGCGCTGATCGGCGAAGTCGGCCGCGACGGACGACTCACGATCATGGGCCACGGGACGGTCCCGGCATCGGGGCTCAAGAAGGGCGTCGTGGTCAACATCGACCAGACCGTCCGATCGATCGCGGACGCCGTCGAGCGTGCCGAGCGCCTGTCCGGCTGGAAGATCGACCGCGCCTTCGTCGGCGTCGGCGGCAACCATGTCGAGAGCCTCAACTCGACGGGCCAGGTCGCGGTCACCGCGCACCACCGCGAGGTCACCCGCGAGGACATCAGCCGCGCGATCGAGGTCGCCCGCGCCGTCTCGATCCCCAACAACCGCGACGTGCTCCACGTCGAGCGGCGCGGCTTCACCGTCGACGGCCAGGAGGGCGTCAAGGATCCCCTCGGGATGAGCGCCCTGCGGCTCGAGGTCGAGGCGCACATCGTCACCGCCTCCGCGACCGCGGTCCAGAACCTGACCAAGTGCGTGCAGCTGGCCGGGGTCAAGATCGACGAGCTGGTCGCCGACGGCCTCGCGTCGTCGGAGGCCGTGCTGACAGAGACCGAGAAGGAGCTGGGCGTCGCGGTCGCCGACATCGGCGCCGGGACGATCGACCTCGCCCTGTTCGCCGACGGCTCGCCGTTCCACACCTCCGTACTCCCGGTCGGCGGCAACAACGTGACCAACGACGTCGCGATCGGGATCAAGACCACGCTTCAGGTCGCCGAGGAGCTCAAGGTCCGCCACGGGACGTGCGACCTGCGCGACCTCGAGGACGAGGAGATCGCGGTCTCGATGATGGGCGACGACGCGGGCCGCACCGTGAGCCGCGAGGAGCTGTGCCAGATCATCGAGGCGCGGATGCGCGAGACGTTCGAGCTGCTGCGTGGCGAGATGACCCGCAGCGGCCACGGCATGCTGCCGGCCGGGATCATCCTCACCGGCGGCGCGGCGCAGCTCGCGGGCACCGCCGAGCTCGGCCGCGACGTGCTCCAGATGCCGGTCCGTGTGGGCGCCCCGAGCGGGATCGCCGGCCTCGTCGACACGATCCAGGACCCGTCGTTCTCGACCGCGGTCGGCCTCCTCCGTTGGGGCGCGATCCAGGTCGCGCAGGGCGAGCCGATGCGCTACGAGTCGGCGCCGGGCGGCGGCGGCTTCGGCCGCCTCCGGGACGCGATCCGCTCGATCTTCCCCTAGGCGCGCCGCTCCACCGCGACGCCGTCGATCAGGGCTGAGTCAGCTGGACGACGTAGCGCTCGGCGGTCGCGCTGCGGCCCGTCTGGTCCCCGCCCACGACCAGCACCGAGTCGTCCGGCAACCGCGCCGCGGCCTGCCCCTGCCGGGCGTGGGTCATGGCTGTTGTCGGGATCCAGGAGCCATCGTTCGGGTCGTACAGCTCGGCCGCCGCGGTCGCGCCGTCGGCCGTGCGGCCGCCCGCAATGAGGACACTGCCGTCGAAGAGCAGCGTCGCCGAGTGCTGATAGCGACCGACGAGCATGGAGCCGGCGTCCGACCACCGTCCCGTGGCAGGGTCGAATCGCTCGCTCGAGGCCTGCGGGCCGGGATCCGCGATTCCCAGGTCGCCACCACTGACGAGCACGGTGCCGTCGTCCAGCAGGGTTGCCGTGTGTCCGACGCGTCCGATCGACATCGGCGCCACCAGGGTCCAGGTCCCGGCCGCCGGGTCGTAGACCTCGGCCGATGACGTCGCCGAATCGTGCACGATCGAGCCACCGGTGACGAGGACGCGGCCGTCGTCGAGGAGCGTGGCCGTGTGACCGGACCGTGCCTCGTGCATGGAGCCGGTCGGCGACCAAGCGCGGCTGTCCGGGTCGTAGAGCTCCGCCGATGGCAGGCCGGCGAACTCCGTGCCCCCGACGACCAGGACGCGGCCGTCGAGCAGGGTCGTGGCGGTGTGCCCCCACCCGCGCGCCGTGGCCATGGAGCCCACCTCGGTCCAGCGACCGTCGGCGGGTGAGTACAGCTCGGCGGACGCGAGCGGCGTGCCCACCTCGCCGGTCGTGGGCTCACCACCGACGAGCAGGACGCTGCCGTCCAGCAGGCTGGCGGCCACCGCTGATCGACGCGCCTGGAGCGGCTGGGCGATCCCGCACCAGGTCCAATGAGCGCAGCCGAACAACTGGACCTCATCGCCGACGACCAGGGTCACTTCGGCATACATATCCACCGTCACGAGCCCGCTCGGGGGGATGCCCGGGCCGTCGACTGTCGCCCACGCGCCGTGGACGACCGGCGGTGCGAGCAGGCCCGCGCTCGGACCCGGTTCGACCGGAGCAACGGACGGGGCGACGTCGGGTGGCGCCGGCCGCGAGCCGCCGGCGAGGAGCCCGATCGCGACCGCGGCCGCGAGCGCCGCGGCCAGCGCCAACACGCGGATCGTGGTGGCGGAGATGCCGGGCCGCGGCGCCAGCCCGACCGCGAGGTCGGCCCTGGCCAGCCACGTCGCACGTTGGGGCGTATTCCGGGCACGATCGACGACCCACGCGGTCACCCCGGTCGGCTCCTCGGCCTCGAGGCTCTCGAGCCACGCGCTCAGCGTGCGATCGAACAGATCGGTCGACGTGGTCATTGGACAAGCTCCGCGGCGAGCGACGGGCTGCGGTCGTCGGCCTCGACGGCCGCGCGCATCGCCTGGAGCGCCCGGTTGAGCCGCGAGCGCATCGTTCCGGTGGGGATGCCCAGCGTCTCGGCCGCCTCGTCGAGCGTCAGGCCGAGGTAGAAGTGGAGGACGACCGTGGCGCGCTGCTCCGGCGACAGGCGACCGAAGGCGCGTTCCAGCTGGTCGCGGAGGGCGACCGCGGACGGCGAATCGTCGTCGGCCCCGATCGACGGCGGCTCCCAGTCTGGCGTCAGCGTGATCTCGACCACCCCGCGGGAGCGACGGCGGGCGGCGCCGTAGCAGGCCCGGACGAGGATCCGGCGGAGCCACGCGTCGTAGCGGTCAGGGTCCCGCAACGCCCTCAGGTCGGTCCACGCCCGCAGCAGCGTGTCCTGGACCAAGTCCGCGGCGAGCTCGTCGTCGCGCACGATCATCCGCGCGACCGAGAACAGGCGACGCGCGCGGGCCCGGGTCAGCGCCGCGAAGGCCTCGACGTCGCCGTGTTGTGCGCGGGTGACGAGATCGGAATCGTCCACGCTCGACTCAAGCGTTCGCGGCCGGATGACCGCGCTCGCCAAGTCTGAGCGCGTCAGGCGCCGAGTAGTTCCATCTTCTTCCGGATGCGACACCGCGCCGATGCGGCGCAACACCACCGAAGCGCAGGCGAGAATGGCCGCGCCCACCTGCCAGCCCGCGGAGGAACGCCGTGCAATCGATCGAGATCGACGTCCGGACGGGACGCGACCGCGGCTTCAGCGACCTCACGCCGGCCTGTGCGCGGTTCGCCGCCGAGGCGTCGGCGGGTGGCGACGGCCTGCTGTCGGTGTTCGTCCCGCACGCAACGGCGGGCGTGGTGATCCTCGAGCTCGGGGCCGGCTCGGACACCGACGCGCTATACACCCTCGACCGCCTGCTGCCGCGCGACGACCGCTGGACGCATCGCCACGGGTCGCACGGTCACGGCGCCGACCACGTGCTGCCGCTGCTGGCCGCGCCGTCGATCACCGTGCCGGTCCTGGCCGGGCGGCTCGCGCTCGGGACATGGCAGTCGATCGCGCTCCTCGATCCCAACGCCGACAACGCCACCCGCCACGTCCGGCTGAGCTTCCTCGCCGGCTGACCGACGCGCACGCCACCGAACCGCACCGATCCCCGGTGCACACAGGCACCGCCGACGGGCGCGGCCGCACGGTCGGCGTGCCGGCACCCGTGGACAGGCACGCACATGCCGTGGGTATACTCCGCCCCTAGCCCTGCAGCCCCGTTCGCGAGGCCGGCCCGAACCGGCACGCCCCCCACGCGACGCGCGGTCGAGTCGTCCGTCGCCACACTCGACACATCAGGAGAGCGCTGATGGCCCTGCGTTCCGACTCCGAGAACTTCGCCCTCATCCGCGTCATCGGCGTCGGCGGCGGCGGCAGCAACGCCGTGAACCGGATGATCCGCGCCGAGATGATGGGCGTCGAGTTCATCGCGTGCAACACGGACGCCCAGGCGCTGCTCCAGTCCGACGCGCCGCACAAGATCCGCATCGGCGACAAGATCACGAAGGGCCTCGGCGCCGGCGGCGACGCGTCGATCGGCCAGCGGGCCGCCGAAGAAGACCGCGACAAGATCGCGGATGCGCTCGCGGATTCGGACATGGTGTTCATCACGGCCGGCCTCGGCGGCGGCACGGGCTCCGGCGCGGCCCCCGTCGTCGCGGAGATGGCCAAGGAGCAGGGCGCGCTCACCATCGGCGTCGTGACCAAGCCGTTCAGCTTCGAGGGCAGCCGGCGCAAGCTGGTCGCAGAGAAGGCCTCCGAGGAGCTCAAGGCCAAAGTCGACACGCTGATCACGATCCCCAACGACCGCCTGCGCGACGTCGTCCAGAAGAACACCTCGATCGTGGACGCGTTCCGGGTCGTCGACGACGTGCTGCGCCAGGGCGTGGCGGGGATCAGCGACATCATCACGGTGCCCGGCCTGATCAACCTCGACTTCGCCGACGTGCGCGCGATCATGAAGGACGCGGGCTCGGCGCTGATGGGCATCGGCCGAGCCACGGGCGAGAACCGCGCCCTCGAGGCCGCGCGCCAGGCGGTCGCCAGCCCGCTGCTCGAGATCAACATCTCCGGCGCGCAGGGGATCCTGTTCAACATCACCGGCTCCTCGAACCTCACCCTGTGGGAGGTGACCGAGGCCGCCGAGGAGATCCGCGCCGCGGCCGATCCCGAGGCGAACATCATCTTCGGGACGAGCTTCAACGAGCGTCTCGGCGAAGAGGTGATGATCACCGTCATCGCCACCGGCTTCGACGGCCGGCGCCGCCAGTCGGCGGATCGGGCCCAGCAGCCCGAGCGGGTCCCCGCGGGCGCGGTCCGCACGGCCCCGGCCGCTGCGGGCGCCGCGGGCGCGACCGTCCCGGCGCGCGACTTCCTCGAGGAGCTGGAGCGCCAGCGGATCGAGCCCGAGCCCGACGGCTTCGACTCGGCGGCCGCGGCGACCCCGGTACCGGCCCGCTCGGTCGGGGAGCCCGCCCCGGCGAAGCGCCCCGCGTCGTACGACGCCGACGACCTCGAGATTCCTTCGTTCCTCCGCCGCCGGTAGCCCGCGCGGCGCCTGCGCGCCGCCGGCACGCTGACGGGTCTTCGCCGCGATGAGCGCCGACGAGGTCGCGCGTTTCGCAGCGGCTCGGGCCGTCGTCCTCGACCGCATCGCGACGGCCGCCGCGCGCGCCGGTCGCGACCCCGCCGAGGTCACGCTGGTCGCCGTCTCGAAGACGGTCGCGGCGCCGCGGGTCCAGTCGGCGATCGACGCCGGGCTCGACGTGCTGGGCGAGAACCGCGTCCAGGAGGCTGCCGACAAGATCCCCGCAACGTCCGGCGGCACGTGGCACCTCGTGGGCCCGCTCCAGTCCAACAAGGCCGGCCGTGCCGTCGACCTGTTCGCCGCGATCCAGTCGGTGGACGGCCTCGCGCTCGCTCAGCGCCTCGATCGCCTCGCCGGCGAGCGTCGCCCGGGGCGGCCGCTGCCGGTCCTGCTCCAGGTCAACGTCGCCGACGACCCGTCCAAGGCCGGCTTCTCGCCGGCCGGCGTCGCCGCGGACCTCGCCTTCATCCTGGCCCTGCCGAACCTGCGCGTCGACGGCCTGATGACGATCGGCCCGCTCGTGCCGTCGGCCGACGCCGCGCGGCCGACGTTCGTCGCTTTGCGGCGGCTGTCGGCGGAGCTCCGCGAGCGCCACCCGGCTCTCGGCCCAGCGCTGTCGATGGGCATGACCGACGACTTCGAGGCGGCCGTCGAGGAGGGCGCGACAATCGTGAGGATCGGGCGCGCGGTGTTCGGCGAGCGACCCCACGACCATGCGCACGGCCCCGGGGCGGACCACCAGCACTGACGATCCCGGAAGCGTAGACTCGGGCTCCGGTGAGCCCGAGCGACGTCCGCTTCGCCGTCCGCCTGACCCCGCGCGGGATCGCCGATCGCGTCGACGGCGTGGTCGACGGGGTGCTGCAGGCCCGCGTGTCGGCGCCCCCGGTCGAGGGGGCCGCGAACCAGGCGCTGGTGCGGCTGATCGCCGCCGAGCTCGGCGTCTCGCGCGGCGCGGTGCACCTCATCGCGGGCGCCAGCGGCCGCATCAAGCTGGTCACGGTCGACGGCGTCACGCCCGAGGCGATCGAGGCGCGCTGGCCCGGCCTGCGCCTCTGATCCGTCGCGATCGCCGGCCGGTCCGCGATATCATGCGGCTCCCCTAACGGGGCCCGGGCGATTAGCTCAGTTGGTTAGAGCGCACGGTTCACATCCGTGAGGTCACTGGTTCGAGTCCAGTATCGCCCACCATCCCTCCGCGACCCGACGGGCCTTGCCGTGCCCGCGTCAAGCCGCTGGCGCACCCGCCAGACATCGATGATCGTCTGGAGGACGCTCCGCCCGGCTGCATCGACCACGACGACCTTGAGCCACCCCCATGCGCGATTCACCCAGCGACGCGAACCGCGATCCGGGACGGCGTCACAGCCCCGGGGCGTCTCGCGTCGCAGCCACTGAAGGATGTCCTCGCGGGACGGCCTCCTCCCCGCGCCGCAGAGGACCCTGATCACGCGAAGCCCCCTGGCCGTTCTCCAGGGGGCTTCGTGGCGTGTCGATACGGGGCGCTGTGGGCGCGTTCGAAGGTCACTCGCGGGCGAGCCGCCGCAGCACCGCCGGCAGGATCCCGCCCTGGCGCAGGTACTCCACCTCGATCGGGCCGTCGAGGCGGGCGATGGCCCGGAAGCGCTGTTCGGCGCCGCCGGCGTCGGTCCGCGCGATCACCGTGACCTCCTGGCGGGGGGCGAGGGTGGCGATGCCGTGGATCGTGTACGACTCGAGCCCGGTCAGGCCAAGCGAGTCGGCGCTCTCGCCCGGCAGGAACTGCAGGGGCAGCACGCCCATCCCCACGAGGTTCGAGCGGTGGATGCGCTCGTAGCTCTCGGCGAGAACCGCCCGGATGCCCAGCAGCGCCGTTCCCTTCGCCGCCCAGTCGCGCGACGAGCCGGAGCCGTACTCGCGGCCGGCGATCACCAGCAGCGGCACACCCTCGGCGCGGTAGCGCATCGCGGCGTCGTAGATGAACGCGTCCTCGCCGTCCGGCAGGTGGCGCGTGTAGGGGCCCTCGCGATCGTCGGCCAGCCGGTTGCGCAGCCGGATGTTGCCGAAGGTGCCGCGCATCATGACCTCGTGGTGGCCGCGGCGGGCGCCGTAGGAGTTGAACTCGAGCGGCCCCACGCCGTGGGCCTGGAGCCACTCGCCGGCGGGCGACCAGGCGGCGATCGACCCGGCCGGGCTGATGTGGTCCGTGGTCACCGAGTCGCCGAGGAGCGCCAGCACGCGGGCCCCGTCGATGTCGGTGAGCGGCGCCGGGTCGGCGGTCAGGCCCTCGAAGAACGGCGGTCTCGCGATGTACGTCGAGTCCGGGTCCCACGCGTATCGGTCGCCCGACGGGATCGGCAGGGCGGTCCAGCGCTCGTCGCCCTCGAACACCGAGGCGTAGGTCTCGCGGAACAGCTCCGGGTCGATCGAGCCGGCGATGACCTCGCGCACCTCGGCCGGGGATGGCCAGATGTCGCTCAGCATGACCGGCCGACCGTCGTCGCCGATGCCCAGCGGCTCCGTGGTGAGGTCGACGTCGACGCGGCCGGCCAACGCGAACGCGACGACCAGCGGCGGCGAGGCGAGATAGGACGCCCGCACCAGCGGGTGGATCCGGCCCTCGAAGTTGCGGTTGCCCGACAGGACCGCAGCGACGATCAGCTCGTCCGATTCGATCGCCGTCGCCACAGGCTCGGCGAGCGGGCCCGAGTTGCCGATGCAGGTCGTGCAGCCGTAGCCCGCGAGCGAGAAGCCGAGCGCCGCCAGCGGCCGCATGAGGTCGGCCTTCTCGAGGTAGCCGGTGACGGCCTTCGAGCCGGGCGCGAGCGAGGTCTTGACCGTGGGCGAGACGTGGAGGCCGCGCGCGACGGCGTTGCGCGCCAGCAGGCCGGCGCCGACCATGACCGTCGGGTTTGACGTGTTCGTGCACGACGTGATGGCCGCGATCGCCACCGACCCGTGCCCGAACGGCGGCGCGTCGCCAGCGCCGGGGATCGGGCGGGCGGCGATGCCCTCGGTCTGGGGGAAGGCCGTGCGGAAGCTCTCGCCGAGGGCCGCGAGCGCGACCCGGTCCTGGGGCCGCCGCGGACCGGCCAGCGACGGCTCGACCGTCGCCAGGTCCAGCTCGAGCGCGACGTCGAACTCGGGCCCGTTGCCCGGCTCGCGCCACAGGCCCTGGGCCTTGGCGTAGCGCTCGACCAGGTCCACGCGGGCCGGGGAGCGGCCGGTGAGCCGCAGGTACGACAGCGTTTCGTCGTCGATCGGGAACAGCGTCGCGGTCGCGCCGAATTCGGGGCTCATGTTCGAGATCGTGGCCCGGTCGGCCAGCGCCAGGCCCGCGAGGCCCTCGCCGGCGAACTCGACGAACGAGCCCACCACGCCGAACGAGCGCAGCATCTCCGTGATCACCAGCACGAGGTCGGTCGCGGTCGATGCGGTCGGCAGCTCGCCGGTCAGCCGCACGCCGACGATCCGGGGCATCGGCTGGTACAGCGGCTGGCCGAGCAGGACGGCCTCGGCCTCGATCCCGCCGACGCCGTAGCCGAGGACGCCGAGCCCGTTGACCATCGTCGTGTGCGAGTCCGTGCCCACGAGCGTGTCGGGGTAGGCGACGCGCCCGTCGGCGTCCTCGCGGTCCGTCACGACCGTCGCCAGGTACTCGAGGTTCACCTGGTGGATGATCCCGGTTCCAGGGGGCACGACGCGCAGGTCGCGGAATGCGGTCTGCGCCCAGCGCAGCAGCTGGTAGCGCTCGCCATTGCGCTCGTACTCGCGCTCCACGTTGATTGCGAACGAACCCGCGCCGCCCCACGCGTCGATCTGCACCGAGTGATCGATGACGAGGTCCGCAGGCACCAGCGGGTTGACCTTCGCTGGGTCGCCGCCCAAGTCCGCCATCGCGTCGCGCATCGCGGCGAGGTCGACGACCGCCGGGACGCCCGTGAAGTCCTGGAGCACGACCCGTGCCGGCATGAACGGGATCTCGGCCTCGCCCGCGCCGCCCGGGCGCCACGAGGCCAGGGCCGCGACGTCATCCTCGCGGACGATGCCGCCGCCGGCGTGCCGGACCGCGTTCTCTAGCAGGATCTTGAGCGTCACGGGCGACCGTCCGAGGTCGACGCCGAGCGCCAGCCCCGACTTCGGCACCGAGTCGAGCCGGTAGATGTCCGGGAGGCCCGCGCCCATCGCGGTTCGGGCTCCGAATGCGTTGGTCCTGGGCATGGCGATCCTCCAAGGGGGATCGGGCGATGAGGGTGCGCCCTCGGACCGCTCGCTACACTCGTTGCGTGGAATTGTACCGCACGCACGCCGCCCGGGCAGGGGAGCGGCCCGCATGAGGGCGTGGGACGAGACCGAGGACGTGCTCCGGCGCGCCGCCGAGCGACGCGACGCCGACCACGAGGAGACCCTGCGCGAGCTCGACGAGGAGGGCGTCGCCCTCGACCCACCCGCGCCCGGCCAGCACCGCCACGGCGACGTCGAACACGCCAGCGACCACGCCCACCCGCACGCGCACTCGGAACCGGGCGAGCGTCCTGTCGTCGGGATCGTCGGGGCCGGCCCCGTCGGGATCGCGCTCGGGGTCGCACTCGACCGGGCGGGCTGGCCGGTCGGCGCCGTCGCGTCCCGCGATCCGGAGCGTCGGGAACGGTTCCGCGCGCACGTTACCGGCGTCCGCGGGTTCGCCGAGGCCAATGCCCTGGTGGACGACGTCGAGCTCGTGATCCTCGCCGTCCCGGACGACGCGATCGTCGAGGTCGCCGGGACGCTCCGGCTGTACGCGGGCCAGGCGATGATCCACACGAGCGGCGTCCTCGGCGCCGAGGCGCTGCGCCCGGCGATGGCCGCCGGGACCCAGGCGGGGGCGTTTCACCCGCTGGTCGCGTTCGCCGACCTCGACCGGGCGCTGGCCGCCCTGCCCGGCGCGACCGTCGCGATCGAGGGCGACGAGGAGCTGGCGGCGCACCTCGCCGACATGGCGGAGGCGATCGGCGCCGTCCCCGTCCGCCTGCCGGCGGGCTCGAAGGCGGCCTACCACGCGGCAGCCGTGCTCGCGGCGGGTGGGACCGTCGCGCTGCTCGACACGATCCGCGAGATCGCCGGCCTGATGGGCCTCGACGAGGAGGGCGCCCTCCGGATCTACGTGCCATTGCTCGAGCAAGCCGTGTCCAACGCCCGCGCCCTCGGTATCGCCGCGTCGCTCACCGGCCCGGCGATCCGCGGCGATCTGGGCACGATCGGCGCCCACCTCGAGGCGCTGCAGGCGGGGGCCCCGGCGGTCCTGCCGGTCTACCGTGCACTGCTCGAGCGCGACGCCGCGATCGCCCGGGAACGGGGCGCGTTGTCACCGGAGTCTGCCGAGAGGCTGCGAGCCGCACTTGCAGCGCGTCCTTGACGCGGTAGGATGCCGGGATGCAGCACAGCATCGCCGCACGCTATGCGGCCTGGCCGGCTCGGTTCGTCCATCCGTCGGCCAGGGCACGCGAGCGGCGTCTCGGTCTCGTCCCGTCGCCGGCCTTCATCGCCGCGCCCGGGCGCCGGACCGTCCTCCGCCGGCCGGATGTCGGCCCGCTGACGGCCCTCCGCGCGCCGTGGCGAGCGCTGACGATCGAGCCGGTGCGGTCCAGCGGGAGCGGACGGCCCGAGCCGGCCGCACGCATGCGGTGGACCAGCTCCACCCGGTCGGGAGGATCGCGCCGCTCCTCCGTGGCGCCCGCGTGGCCCGCCTGAGACAGGCTTCCGCCACCTCTGCCGGTGGCATCGTGATCCGGGTCACAGGCGGCACCCCCGAGCTGGTGGTCGGCAAGCGTCGACGGGAGCGCGACGGCGTCACCTGGACCCTGCCGAAGGGCACCCCGGTGCCGGACGAGACCACCGAGCAGACGGCCGTCCGCGAGGTGTGCGAGGAGACCGGGCTCGAGGTCCGGATCGTGCGCCCGCTGGACTTCATCCAGTACACCTTCATCATGGGCGGCACGCGGATCCACAAGACGGTCCACTACTTCCTCATGGTCCCGACCGGCGGCGACCTCTCGCGCCACGACCACGAGTTCGCCGAGGTCCGCTGGATCGCCTTCGCCGAGGCTGCCACGCTGCTGACCTTCGACACCGAACGGGCCCTCGTCGCGCGCGCCGCCGCCGAGGCCATCGACGGCTCGTTCCCGGCGCCCGCCTGAGGAACCCGCCGATGACCGAGGCCGCCACGCCGCTGCCCAGCCCGCTGCTCGATCGCCACGAGGCGCTCGGCGCCAAGCTCGTCGAGTTTGCCGGCTGGCTGATGCCGATCCAGTACGTGGGGATCATCGAGGAGCATCGCGCCGTCCGGTCGGCCGCGGGGCTGTTCGACCTGTCGCACATGGGGGAGCTCGTCGTCGAGGGCGAGGACGCGGGGGCCGCGCTGGCCGGCGCGCTCGTCAGCGACCCGCCGGCGCTCGCCGTGGGCCGGGCGCACTACTCGATGATCTGCGCGCCCGACGGCGGCATCCTCGACGACCTCATCGTGTACCGCCTCGCCGACGACCGGTTCATGGTCGTCGCCAACGCCTCCAACGCCCGCGTCGTGTCCGACGCGCTGGCCGAGCGCCTCGACGGATTCCGGGCGGTGCTCGACGACCGGTCGCTCGCGACCGGCCTCGTCGCCGTCCAGGGCCCGCGATCGCTGGACATCCTGGGGCCGTTGACCGAGCTCGACCTGTCGGCGATCAAGTACTACGGGATCGCCGACGGCACCGTGGCCGGGATCCCGGCCCAGGTCGCGCGGACCGGCTACACGGGCGAGGACGGCTTCGAGCTGTTCGTCGACGTCGATCGCGCCGGCGAGCTGTGGGACGCCCTGCTGGCGGCCGGGCGGCCACACGGCCAGGTGCCGGTGGGGCTCGGGGCGCGCGACACCCTGCGGCTCGAGGCGGGGATGCCGCTCTACGGCAACGAGCTGGACCGGTCGACGAACCCGTTCGAGGCCGGCCTCGGGCGGGTCGTGAAGCTGTCCAAGCCCGGTGACTTCGTCGGCCGTGCGGCGCTGGAGCGGGTCGTGCGCGACGGCGTCCAACGCCACCTCGTCGGGCTCGAGATGCGCGACCGTGGCATCGCGCGCCACGGCTATCCCGTCCTCGCAGGCGATGCCGCGGCGACGCCCGCGGCTCCGATCGGGACCGTGACCTCCGGGACGATGTCACCGACCCTGGGCACCGCGATCGCGATGGCCTACGTGCCGCCCGACGATGCCGCACCCGCTACGATGCTGGCCGTGGAGATCCGCGGGGCGCCGGTCGCCGCGGAGGTCGTGCCGCTGCCGTTCTACAAGCGTCCAGCCTGACCGCCCGTTCGAGCCCGAGACGGAGGAGCCCGCCCGATGGTCCCCGACGACCTGCGCTTTACCAAGGAGCACGAGTGGGTCCGCGTCGCCGGCGACGAGGCGACCGTGGGCATCACCCAGTATGCGGCGGACCAGCTGGGCGACATTGTGTTCGTCGAGCTGCCTGCCGTCGGCAAGGCGCTCGAGCAGTTCGCGACGTTCGGCGTGGTCGAGTCCGTCAAGGCCGTCAGCGACCTGTTCGCGCCGGTCGCCGGCGAGGTGGTCGGCGTGAACGACGCGCTGGCCGACAAGCCGGAGCTCGTGAACAGCGAGCCGTTCGGCGAGGGCTGGATGGTCAGGGTGCGGCTGGCCGATGCGTCGCAGGTGGACGACCTCCTCGACGCCGCGGGCTACGAGCGCCTCGTCGCCGAGGGCTGACCGATGCCCTACGGCCCGCACGTCGCCGACGACCGAGCCCGGATGCTCGAGCGGATCGGCGTAGCGTCGGTCGACGACCTGTTCGATGACATCCCCGTCGCGCTCCGCGCGACCCCGTTGCGCATCGACCCCGCGGAGCCCGAGCTCGAGCTGAGCCAGCGCCTGGCCGCGCTCGCCGCGCGCAACCGCGTCGACCTCGCCAGCTTCCTGGGCGCGGGCGCGTATCGCCACTGGACGCCGCCGGCCGTCGACCAGCTGCTCCTCCGGGGGGAGTGGTACACGGCTTACACCCCGTACCAGCCCGAGGTCAGCCAGGGCACGCTCCAGAGCATCTACGAGTACCAGTCGCTGCTCGCCGAGCTGACCGGCCTCGACGTGGTGTCGGCGAGCCACTACGACGGCGGTGCGGCCACCGCCGAGGCGGCGCTGATGACGTGCCGGGCCACGCGCCGGGACCGGCTGCTGATCTCCCGCGGCGTGCACCCCCACTACCGCCAGACGCTGCGGACGTACGCCGAGGGCGCCGGCCTCCTAGTCGACGAGGTCCCGCTGCTCGCCGCCGGGTCCGAGGCGGGCACGACGGACCTCGAGGCGCTCGAGCGGCTGCTCGCCGACCCCGACCGGCGGGTCGCGGGCGTCGTCGCGGCCCAGCCCTCGGTCCTCGGCCTGCTCGAGGACATGCCCGGCATCGGGCGCCTCGCGCATGCGGCGGGCGCGCTGTTCGTCAGCGTCATCGAGCCCGTGTCGCTCGCGGTCCTGGCGCCGCCGGGCGAGTACGGCGCGGACATCGCGGCGGGCGAGGGCCAGCCGCTGGGCATCCCGCTCCAGTACGGCGGGCCGTACCTCGGGATCGTCGCCTGCACCGACGCGCTCGTCCGCCAGATCCCCGGCCGCCTGGTCGGCCTCACCACCGACCTCGACGGGCGGCGGGCGTTCGTCATGACGCTGCGCGCGCGCGAGCAGGACATCCGGCGCGAGAAGGCGGCCAGCAACATCTGCACCAACCAGGCGCTGCTCGCGCTGGCGGCCTCGATCTACCTCGCCACCATCGGCCCGCACGGGCTGCGCGACGTGGCGGCGCTGGGCGCGGCGCGGGCCACCGAGCTCGAATCCGCGCTCGCGGCCGCCGGTGCGCCGCGCTTGCACGCCGCCCCGTACCTCAACGAGCTCGTCGTCCGGATCCCCGACGCGCCGGCCGTCCACGCGCGGCTCCTCGATCGCGGCGTGCTGGCCGGCATCCCCACGGCCACGCTGCTGCCCGACGAGCCGTCGCTGGCCGACGGGCTGCTCGTGTGCGCGACCGAGGTGACGACGACAGCGGAGATCGACCGGTTCGCCGACGCGCTGCGCGCCGAGCTGGGCGAGCCCGCCGGGGCGGCGCCGGCCGTCGCGGGAGGCGTCGCATGAGCGTCGTCGGCGAGCGCCTCCAGCCGACCCTGTTCGAACGCAGCCACCACGGCCGCGGCGGCGGCAAGATCCCGCACCCGCCGCCCGACGCCCTCGACCGCGTCCCGGCGGCCGCCCGCCGCGCGACCCCGCCCGCGCTGCCCGAGCTCAACGAGCCCGAGGTCGTCCGCCACTACGTGAATCTGTCCCAGCTCAACTACGCCGTCGACACCGGCTTCTACCCGCTGGGCTCGTGCACGATGAAGTTCAACCCCAAGCTCAACGAGTGGGCCGCGCGACTGCCCGGCTTCGCGGGGCTGCACCCGATGGCGCCCGATGCGGTCGCCCAGGGCACCCTCCAGCTCCTGTTCGAGCTCGAGGCGATCCTGGCCGAGATCAGCGGCATGGCCGCGGTCACGCTCCAGCCGGCCGCGGGCGCTCACGGCGAGCTGACCGGCATCCTCATGATCCGCGCCTATCACCGGTCGCGTGGGGACGACCAGCGGACCGAGGTACTGGTCCCGGACTCGTCGCACGGCACCAACCCGGCGACCGCCACGATGGCCGGCTTCCGGACGATCACGATCCCGTCGGCGGCCGATGGCGGCGTGGACGTGGACGCGTTCCGCGCGGCGCTCGGGCCCCGGACGGCGGCGATCATGATCACGAACCCGTCGACCCTGGGCCTGTTCGAGCGGCGGATCGGCGACCTGCTCGAGGCGACCCACGAGGCGGGCGCGCTGGCCTACATGGACGGCGCGAACCTGAACGCGATCCTCGGCCGCTTCAAGCCGGGCGAGGCCGGCTTCGACGTGATGCACTTCAACACCCACAAGACGTTCAGCACCCCGCACGGCGGCGGCGGTCCCGGCGCGGGCCCGGTCGGCGTCCTGCCCCACCTGGTCCCGTTCCTGCCCGCACCCCGCGTCCTGCACGGAGACGACGGGGCGTACCGCCTCGAGGCCGAGGGCGAGCGCCCGACCTCGATCGGACGGATGCGCTCGTTCGTGGCCAGCAGCGGCGTCCTCGTGCGCGCGTACGCGTACCTGCGCGCGCACGGGTCCGATGGCCTGCGCGAGGTCTCCGACGACGCCGTCCTGGCGGCCAACTACCTCAAGGCGCGCGTCGGCGAGGCGTACCGGATCCCGTTCGACCGCCCGTGCAAGCACGAGTTCGTCGCCTCGGCGTCGGACCTCAAGCACCGTACCGGCGTGCGCACCCTCGACGTCGCGAAGCGATTGATCGACAAGGGCTACCACCCGCCGACCATCTACTTCCCGCTCACGGTCGAGGAGGCGATGCTCATCGAGCCCACGGAGACCGAGTCGCTCGAGACCCTCGACGGCTTCGCGGACGCGCTGATCGAGATCGCCCGCGAGGCGGACACGGATCCCGGGCTCGTGACCTCGGCGCCGCACAGCGCGCCGGTCCGACGCCTCGACGAGGCGACCGCGGCGCGCCAGCCGAACCTCCGCTGGCGGGGCATGACCGGCGCTGACTCCCCGTGTCCGGAATGAGGCCGGACTGGCCCGAATGCCCCCGGATGGGGGATTTGACAGGCACGAAGGGCGTGTGAATAGTAGCGCGCAGCGCACCGGCTGAACACCTGTGCCGTCGAGGCATGCCCCGGGGATTCACGTAGGAATCACGCGTCCGCAGTTGACAGGACCTATCGGCCTGCAAGCACGGCGCAGCTCGGGCAGCCTGACATCGTTCGGAGGAGATCTAATGCACAAACGTTTCTGGGGTCTGCTCGCGACCGCGGCGATCGTCGTCGCGGCGTGTGGCGGTACGACCACGACCCCCGCGCCTTCAGCGGCGGCGCCTTCCGGGGCCGGGTCCTCCCCTGCGGCGCCGTCTGCGGCGCCAAGCGCGGCGGCCATCCCGCCGGACCTGACCACCACGGCCTATAAGGCCGAGGAAGTCGGGCACAAGGGCGGCAAGCTCGTCGTCGGCACGTCCGGCGAGGCCAACACCATCTGGTGGGGCATCTACGACAACTTCGCGGGCGATACGGACGCCTTCGGCGGCTCGCTGTGGGGCCTGTTCAACAACACGGCCGACCTGAAGTACTACGGCCAGCTGGCCACCGAGGTCCCGACCGTCGACAACGGCGGCGTCGTCCTCAACGACTCGGGTGGCATGGACGTCACGATCAAGCTGATCGAAGGGGCCACCTGGTCCGACGGGAAGCCGATCACCTGCGACGACCTCAGCTACCAGTGGAAGTGGCAGCTCGACCCGAAGAACGCAGGCACGGTCACGGGCACCCAGGGCTACGAGGACATCTCGGCCATCGACGGTGGCACCGGCTCCACGTGCGTGCTCCACTTCTCGAAGATCTACGAGCCGTTCCTCGGCCTGTTCGCCCCGCTGCTGCCGAAGCACTACATCAGCACCGTGCCCGCGGAGGAAGCGTTCACGAAGCTGTACACGCAGGCCGACCCCGAGTCGGGCGTCTACAGCGGCCCGTGGCACCCGACCAACTGGTCCGCCGGCGCGCAGGTCGACTTCAAGCCGAACGACGCGTTCTGGAAGACGATCAAGAAGCAGGATTCGCCGTTCGACGCCTACACGCTGCGGTTCTACTCGACGGTTGACGCCCTGATCGCGGGCTACGCGAACAAGGAAGTCGACGTCGCGCTCGAGATGAACCACACCAACCTTCCCGCTCTCCAGGCGAGCTCGGTGCCGCCGGCCGACGTCGACACCATCGACGGCCTGACCTACGAGCACAACTCGTTCAACCTGGCCTCGCTGACGACCAAGTTCGGCGCCGACGGCGCCAAGGCGCTGCTCGAGGCCATGCACTACGCCTACGACAAGGACGCCATCAACCAGCGCGTCCTCGGTGGCACCGCCACCCCGTCGTGCAGCATGTTCTCGCCGCTCGCGTGGGCGTACAAGGACATCCCGTGCTACGACCACGATCCGGCCAAGGCTGCCCAGATCCTGGCTGACGCGGGCTTCACCAAGGGCGCCGACGGCAACCTGGTGGCGTCCAACGGGACCCCGGTCGTGCTGGCCGCCTGCACCCGCGCCGATCGCCAGTACCGGATCGACACCCTCACCCTCGTCGCGTCGCAGCTCCAGGAGCTCGGCATCAAGTTCGACCTCACCAACGTGGCGACCGACTCCAGCATCCTGTTCGCGGGCTGGAACGAGCCGGGCGCCGACGTGCCGTGCAACCTGACCCACGGCAACTTCGACGTGACGGAGTTCGCCTGGGTCAACACCCCGGATCCCCTGGGCAACTACGGGGTCTACCACTCCCAGTTCGACCCCACGACCAACCCGACGCACGCCGGCTCGAACTACATCCGGCTGCACAACGACGACGTCGATGCGGCCCTCGATGAGAGCCTTCGCTCGGTCGACCTGCTGAAGATCAAGGACGACATGGGCAAGATCCAGGAGATCTACCAGGACCCGGCCAACGGGTTCCCGGAGATCCCGCTCTACAACTGGCGGACGGTGCTCCTGGCCGACAAGACCAAGGTGCACAACGTCGTGAACAACTCCACGGCTGCCACGCAGGTGTGGAATATCGAGGACTGGTGGAAGAGCGAATAGGCGTCTAGTCTGGTGACGCGGGTCCCCCGCAACACCAACGCCTGACCAGACGACACGGGACCGGCCTTCAGCGTCGGTCCCGTGTCGGTATCAGGGCCACGGAGAGTGCCTTGGGCGCGTACATCATCCGCCGGTGCCTGGGGGCGATCCCCACCCTGTTCTTCACCTCGATCCTGATCTACGGGATCCTGCTGGCCGCCCCCGGCGGCCCCGAGGCCAGGTTCCTCTCCAACCCGAAGATCACGCCGGACCAGATTGCTGCGATGCGCCATCGCTGGGGCCTCGATCAGCCGGTGCCCATCCAGTACTGCCGCTGGCTCGGCGCATGCAACCCCGACGGCGAGGGCCTGGGGATCTTCCTCAGCGACACCGGGCTGCCGAACATCCTGCCCCAGTTCCTGGGCGGCGGAGACAACGGCATCGTCCACCTCGACTTCGGGTATTCGACCACCTCGGGCGAGCCGGTGACGTCGGTCATCTCCGCCCGCCTGCTGCCGACGGCGATCCTCGCCGGGACGGCGCTGGTCGTGTGGATCGTCATCGCGTTCATCACCGGGGTCACGGCCGCGGTGAAGCGGTACAGCAAGACCGACACGGCGATCACGATCTTCAACTACGTCGGCTACTCGTTCCCCACCTTCTGGCTCGGGCTGATGCTGATCATCGTGTTCGCGGGCACCCTGCACTGGCTGCCAGCGGGAGGGATGTGGAATCCGCGCACCACGCCGGCGTTCGGGACCGATGAATACTGGGCGTTCGTGCGAGCGACGCCGATCCAGGCGTTCACGGACATGGCGAGCCACCTCATCCTGCCGGTGATCACGTTGGTCGTCGTCAACATCGCCGCCGATTCGCGGTTCATCCGAGCATCGATGATCGACGCCATCAACCGCGACTACGTCCGGACCGCGCGAGCGAAGGGGGTATCGGAGAATCGGGTGATGCGCAAGCACGCGCTGCGCAACGCGCTGCTACCCGTGATCACCAACATCGGGCTCGAGCTGCCGTTCCTGTTCGCCGGCGCCATCGTCACCGAGACGATCTTCAGCTGGCCGGGCATGGGCCGGGCATTCATCGAGGCGACCGGCAACTTTGACTACCCGGTCCTGATGGGCATCCTCGTGGTCACGGCCGTCATCGTCGTGTTCGCCAACCTCCTCGCCGATGTCATCTACGGCATCGCCGATCCCCGCATCAGCTACGGTTGATCATGAACAAGACCGATCACCTCACCGCGGTCATCCCCGCCGAGATCGAGGAGCTCGCGCCCACCGACGCGGACTCCCCGGACTACGACGTCCAGCTCGAGTCGCTCAGTCAATGGCAGCTGGCCTGGAAGCGGTTCAAGCGCCACCGCATGGCCGTGATCGGGTCGTCGATGTTCCTGGCCATGTGCGTCCTGGGCGTCGTGGCGCCGATCTTCGTGCCGTACGACTTCCTCAAGATCCCGGTGCCGGACCAGTTCGTGCATGCGGGCCGCCCGCCGAGCCTCGTCCCGTTCCATCCGTTCGGCGAGACCGGCGGCCTGCAGCGAGACGTGTTCACGCTGGTGATGAACGGCATCCGCTTCTCGCTGCTCATCGGGATCATCGCCACCGCGATCTCGGTGGTCCTCGGCACGATCGTGGGTGGGGCCGCGGGCTTCTTCGGCGGCCGCACCGACGCCCTGCTCATGCGCATCGTCGACTCGCTGCTGGCGCTGCCGATCCTGTTCCTGATCCTCGTGTTCACCCAATTCCTCGGCTCCGGCAGCTGGCTATCGGTCACGCTGATCTTCGGGCTGTTCGGTTGGCTGGGGATCTCCCGTCTCGTGCGCAGCGTGCTGCTGACGCTGCGCGAAGAGGACTACGTCGATGCGGCCCGGGCCGCGGGGGTCTCGTCGAAGCGCATCATCTTCCGTCACCTGCTGCCCAACTCGCTGTCGCCGATCATCGTCGCCGCCACGCTGAGCGTCGCCTCCGTGATCATCGGCGAGGCGTTCGTCAGCTACCTCGGCTACGGCGTCGGCGTGACCACGCCGACGCTGGGCAACATCCTCAGCGGCTCGCTCGAGTACATCTCCGTCGGCAACTGGTGGTGGTGCTTCTTCCCCGGGCTGGCCATCGTGATCATCGTGCTGGGGATCAACTTCATGGGTGACGGCCTGCAGGACGCGCTCGACCCGCGAGCGAAGATTTGACGGGCTCGGCCACGCCCGAGGCCGCCGCCTCGGCGCGACGCGCGGGCGTCGGTGAGATCCTCCTCGACGTCCGCGACCTGCACACCCAGTTCAACGTCCTCGATGGCACCGTCAAGGCCGTCGACGGCGTCAGCTTCTCGCTGCGCAAGGGCGGACGGCTGGCCGTCGTTGGCGAGTCCGGCTCCGGAAAGAGCGTCACCGCGCTCTCGATCATGCGCCTCATCGACTCACCGCCGGGCGAGATCGTCAGCGGCGAGATCCTGTTCGACGGCGAAGACCTGCTCAAGATGTCGGACGAGGAGATCCGCAAGATCCGCGGCAGCGAGATCGCGATGGTGTTCCAGGAACCCATGACGTCGCTCAACCCCGTGCTGAGCGTGGGCGACCAGATCACCGAGGCCGTCCTGCTCCACAACGACATCGACAAGAAGGGCGCCAACGCGATCGCGCTGCAGGCGTTGATGGACGTCGGCGTCCCGGATCCGAAGCGACGCCTGACGCAGTATCCGCACGAGCTGTCGGGGGGCATGCGCCAGCGGATCATGATCGCGATGGCCCTCAGCTGCAGGCCGCGGCTGATCATCGCCGACGAGCCGACCACGGCGCTCGATGTCACGATCCAGCGCCAGATCCTGGAGCTCATCAAGGGGATCCAGGATCGGACCGGCACGGCCCTGCTGCTGATCACCCACGACCTGGGCGTGGTCGCCGAGACGGTCGACGACGTCGCCGTCATGTACGGCGGCCGCGTGGTCGAGACAGGGACCGTCGAGGAAGTGCTGCTCAATCCGCGTCACCCGTATACGCGCGGGCTGCTGGACTCGATCCCCTCGACCGCGAAGGTCGGCCAGCGTCTGAGCGCGATCCGCGGCGTCGTGCCGAATCCGTTCCGCATGCCGGCCGGCTGCAAGTTCGCGCCGCGCTGCAACTACGCGTGGGACGCGTGTAGCGAGTCGGAGCCGACGTTGATCGCCCTGGGCCCAGAGCGCGCGTCGCGCTGCTGGCTCCACGACGAGCGCTTCGCCGAGCGCCTCGCGGCCTACAACGCTCCGACGCCCGTACTGCCGCAATGACGGTCGCGCGCAAAGGCACCGACTGGGGCGCCAAGGGCGAAGTCATGCTGTCGATCAGCGACCTCAAGACGTATTACCCGATCCGCGCCGGAATCCTTCGTCGAGTCGCCGGCCACGTCTACGCCGTCGACGGAGTGAGCTTCGATATCAAGCGCGGCGAGGTCCTGGGCCTCGTCGGCGAATCCGGCTGTGGCAAGACGACGCTGGGCCGCACGCTGCTCAACCTCGAGAAGGCCACCGGCGGCAGCGCGAAGCTCGACGGCAAGGAGATCCTCGGGTTCGCCGGCGTCGACAAGAAGACCGTCCGGCGCCGGATGCAGATCGTGTTCCAGGATCCGGTCGCCTCGCTGAACCCGCGCATGCCCGTGAGCGATCTCATCGGGGAAGGCCTGCTGGCCCAGGCGACCCCCGAGAACGGTTGGGGCAAGCGGTCCGTACGTGACAAGCGCGTCGGGGACTACCTCGAGGTCGTCGGCCTGCGTCGCGACTATGCCCGCCGGTACCCGCACGAGTTCTCCGGCGGTCAACGGCAGCGGATCGGGATCGCGCGGGCGATCGCCCTCGACCCCGAGTTCATCTTCGCCGACGAACCGGTGTCCGCCCTCGACGTCTCGATCCAGTCCCAGGTCCTCAACCTGCTGCTGGACCTCCGCGAGCAGTTCTCGCTGACGTACCTGTTCGTGGCCCACAACCTGTCCGTGGTGCGCTACATCAGCGACCGTGTCGGGGTGATGTACCTCGGCAAGATGGCGGAGCTCGCGACGGCGGTGGAGCTGTACGACCACCCGCGGCACCCCTACACCGTCGCCCTCCTCTCGGCCGTGCCCGATCCCGATCCGCGTGTCCGGAAGCCGCGCATCGTGCTCCAGGGGGACGTGCCCTCCCCGGCGGCGCCGCCGTCGGGCTGCCGGTTCCATACCCGCTGCTGGCTCCGCGAGCGGTTGGGCAACCCGGAGAACTGCAAGACCGACGTGCCCGAGTTCCGCGATCTGGGCGACGGTCACCAGGTGGCCTGCCACTACGCCGAGCGCGTCGAGGACTCCCTGCGGGCCGTCGCCTACGGTGACCTCGCGCAGGCACATCCGGAATCGGAACCGGCCACCGTCGCGGCCATCGCGGCCGCCTCCGGGGTAGGGGCGTCGGCCTCCGTGGCAGAGGCGCCCGTCGCCGAGGCCGAAATCGAAGGCGAAAGCGTCGACACCCTGTCGATGGACGTGCCGGTACCGGAGGTCGTCGAAGACCCGGCTCGGGACGCGCGAATCTGATCCAGTCACCGGCGGGGCGCCGACCCCGAACCTAGTCGCCGATCGTGTCCCCGAACAGCGCGTCCCACGTGGCGAACGACCCTTCGGACGCCGCGCGCAGCGGCTGTGAGCGATCCCACTGCGCGACGTACGACGTGAGCACGTCGCCGGCATCGAGGCGGGCGCCGTCCTGGAACGTCACGCCCTGGCGAAGGTGGCAGGTCCAGACCGTCACCTGAGCGTCGGGCTCGCACCGCTGTGCGAGCTGCGGCTCGACCGTCATCGTCCCCGGCTTGAAGCCGTACAGGCCCTCGACGACGAGGCCGCACAGCCGGTAGGCGTCGCGGGTGACCTGGTCGCCGCAGTACGCGCCGTCGGGTTCGCTCGCCTGCATGAACACGAGCTGGCTGCGGTCGCCAGGTGTGAATCCGCCCAGGGGGTCGAGGCCGAGCGGGGAGGTGACCACGTCCGTCACGTCGGCACGGAACGCGGCGACCGAGCCCGGGTGGGCCAGCGGGACGAGGGCGGCCGCGTCCCGGATGGCGTCGTTGGCGCGGCCGAACGCGTCGGCACGCGCGGCGGGGTCGGCCGTCGTGGCCGCCTCCTCGATCGCGGGCGCGGCCTTCGGCGTCCGGCCGGCGGCGGTCGAGCGCACGTCCGCGCCGAACAGCGGCTCGAGGAAGGCGCCCGGATCCGCCAGGCTCGAGGCGACCCCGCCGAGGAACAGCCCGTCGAGCTTGCCGGTCGCGAGATCGGCCAGGTAGTCGCCGAAGGGCATCGTGTCGATCTCGGTGTGCAGCCCGATGTTCGTCTCGAGCTGCGCGGCGACGGCCTTGGCGAGCCCCGCCGGATCGGGCAGGCCGGGCACCGGCCGGTCGGGAATGTGGAGCATGTACGTCTGCCCCAGGTCGAACTTGGCCGCCGCGAGCGCCGCGCTCGCCGCCGGGGCGTTGAAGCCGTACCAATCCGTGCCGCCGCAGCCGCCTTCGATCTCGCACGGCGTGACGTGGGTGGCGGCGATCGAGCCGGGGGCGAACCCGTCGCCCGCCAGCGTGTCGCGATCGAGCGCGCCGGCGAGGGCGCGCCGGACGGCGACCTTGCCCAGGCCGGCGCCGGTCCCGAACCCCAGGTAGGCGGTGGCGAGCCCGTCGCGCGGGAAGACGGCGAGCTCGGGCAGCGTCGCGATCCGGTCGAGGTCGGCTGGCCCCGGGGCGTCGATCCCGTCGACGGTCGCCGACTGCAGACCGATGGTGCGCTGGGTCGGGTCGTCGGCCCAGGTGAGGACGAGCGTCGGGACCTTGGCGTCGGCCGAGGCCGCGTCGCCGGCCCGAACGAGCCGGACGTTCTGCCCGGGCGTCCAGTGGTCGATCCGGTAGGGGCCGGTGCCGGCCAGCGAGCGCGCGCTGTCGGGGTTCGTCGCCAGCTCGGCGATCGTCGCCGCGTCGAGGATGCCCAGGGCCGGGTGGGCGACGCGGGACAGGAACGCGCCGTCGGGCGCGCACATCGTGAACACCACGGTGCGCGCCTCGGTGGCCTCGATCCGGCCGAGGTTGCCCGTGTAGCCCTCCGTGCCGCACGCGGACCCGCTCGCCGGCCAGCTCGCGCGGCTGAATGCGGCCTCGCTGGGCCCCGGCGACCCTGAGGACGGGGCGGGCGTGGGGTTCCCCACGGCCGGCGGCCCGGTCACGACCGGACCGGCGTCGCACGCGGCGAGGACGGCGACCGTGATCAGGACGACGGCCCACGAGGCGGGACGGCGAGTCGGCATTGTCGGGTCGGCTCCAGGCGGGCGACGGGACAGCGACGGGCTCGGCGTGCCGAGCGTCGAGACGGCCGACAGCCTAGCATCAGCCACGAGACCGGCACGGCCGCGGCGTGGCGCGCAGGCAGCGGGCTGCGGCGAATCGCCGTCTGGGTATCATGCGCGAACACGACGGACCACCGGTTGCCGGGCCGGCCGTCTGGCGACCCGTCGCCCATCCCGGCTGGAGGAGGAGTCCATATGTCCCGTACTCGAATCGGGGCCTTGCTTGCGGTCGCTGCGATCGCGGTTACGGCGTGCACCGGTACGACCGCCACCCCTGCGCCGTCGGCTGCGGCACCGAGCCAGCCCGCCGGCGAGTCGACAGCCCCGTCGAGCGCAACCGCTAGCGAGACGCCGAGCCAGGCCGCCGGCACGCCGACGGAGGGCGGCACCATCGTCGTCGGGCTTCCCGGCGACATGGTGCTCGCGGATCCGTCGCTCGTCAGCGACAGCAACTCGTCGTACATCCACCAGCAGGTCATCGAGGGACTCGTCGGGCTCGTGCCCGGCACGACCAGCGAGCTTCGGCCGCTGCTCGCCGCCGAGCTCCCGACCGTGAGCGCTGACGGCCTGACGTACACGTTCAAGCTGCGTGAAGGCGTCAAGTTCCACGATGGCACCGACTTCAATGCCGATGCCGTGGTCTACAACTACGAGCGCCAGAAGAACGCGCCGAAGGCACTCCAGAACGACTACAACTACTACTTCGGCGCCACCGTCGGCTTCGGCCCGGACTCGAACCTCGCGTCCGTGACGGCGAGCGATCCGACGACCGTCGTGATCACGCTCAAGCGCCCCCAGTCGAACTTCCTGATCAGCCAGAACCTGCCGCAGTTCGGCATGCAGAGCCCGACGGCCCTGAAGGCCGGCGACGCAGACAACCCCGATCCGGCCAAGAGCCCCTACGCGCAGGGACAGGGCGGGACCGGCAAGTCGATGGTCGGCACCGGCCCGTTCATGTACAAGGAATGGGTCCCCAACGACCACGTCACCATCGTCAAGAACCCGGCCTACTGGGACACGGCGAACGCCGCCCACCTCGACGAGATCGCGTTCAAGCCGTTCGCGGACCAGACCGCCGAGCTGAACGCGCTCCAGGCCGGTGACATCGACTTCGCCCAGACGATCGCCCCGAACGACGTGGCGACCCTCACCGCGGACCCGAACTTCGCGCTCGTCGACCGCGGCGAGTCGTGCAACGAGTTCCACCTCGGCCTGCAGAACGGGACGCCCCCCTTCGACAACCTCAAGATCCGCCAGGCGATCGGGTACGCGCTCAACAAGCAGTCGTACATCGACGCCTTCTACGCGGGCCTGGCCAAGGTGGCCGACAACTTCATGCCGCCGGCGACCCAGGACTGGAAGGCCCTCGACCTGCCGACCTACGACCCCGAGAAGGCGAAGGCCCTGATCGCCGAGTCCGGCGTGTCCGCCGACAAGCTCGCGATCGACTTCTACTACCCGTCGGACGTCGCCCGGCCGTACATGCCCGATCCGAAGGGCGAGGCCGAGGCGATCGCCACCGACCTCGAGGCCGTCGGCTTCAAGATCAACTTCAAGACCGAGGGGTGGCGCACCGGCTACCTCAGTGACTCCGCGACCGGCAAGTTCCCCATGTTCCTGCTCGGCTGGACGTGCGACTGGGCCGGCCCGGACAACTTCCTGATCACCGACCTGTTCTACTTCAACAGCGATGGCACGCCGAACCCGCAGTTCAGCTACGGACCGGCGGACCTCAAGACCGCGTTCGACACCGCCCTCGGCGTCGACGAACGAGGCGGACGCGTCGGCCGCATGGAGCACCGCACAGGACATCCTGGCGCGGGACCTCCCGATCGTCCCGATCCTCCACTCGACGCCTCCGGGCGCCTACGCCAAGACCCTCAACGGGTTCCAGGGCAACGGCAACCTGACCGAGTTCTTCAACACGGTCTGGCTCACCCAGTAGTCAGTCGAACCTGACAAGCACGCGCGCCCTCCGGTCCTGACGGCCGGGGGGCGCTCGACTACCTCCAAACGCTGCGAGGACGGACCTCCGGACGTGGGCAGGTACATCGTTCGCCGGCTGATCGCCGCCATCCCCGTCCTGTTCGGGCTGTCCATCATCCTGTTCGCCTTCATCCACCTGCTCCCCGGCGACCCCGCCGCGTCGATCCTGGGGCAGCACGCCACGCCGGAGCTGGTCGCGGAGATCCGCGCGGAGCTCGGGCTCGACAAGCCGCTCTGGCAGCAGTACGTCGACTACATGGGCAAGCTGGTCCAGGGCGACTTCGGCAAGAGCATCATCAACAACCGGCCGATCGTCGACGAGTTCCTGCGCCGGTTCCCCGGCACCGTCGAGCTCACCATGGCCGCGCTGCTGTTCGCCGTGGGGCTCGGCATCCCGCTGGGCCGGTTCGCCGCCCGCCACGTGCAGGGCTTCGGCGACGGCCTGGTCACGGTCATCAGCCTGCTCGGCATCTCGATCCCGATCTTCGTCCTCGGGCTGACCCTGCAGTACATCTTCGCCGTGCAGCTGAAGATCCTGCCCGCCGCAGGCCGCCTGGACCCACGCCTGGGGATCGAGTACCACACGAACTTCGTGCTCATCGACACACTGCTCGCGGGGGACATCCCTGCCTTCGTCGACGGGCTCCAGCACCTGATCCTGCCGGCGATCGCGCTCGGCTCGATCCCGCTCGCGATCATCACCCGGATCACGCGGGCCTCCGTGCTCGACGTGGCCAACGAGGACTACGTCCGGACGGCGCGGGCGAAGGGGCTGAGCGAGCGCCGGGTGGACAACCGCCACGTGATGCGCAACGCGTGGCTGCCGGTCGTGACCGTCATCGGCCTGCAGGTCGGCGGGCTGCTCGCCGGCGCCGTCATCACCGAGACCGTGTTCGCCTGGAACGGCGTCGGCCGGTGGACCGTGGAGGCGATCCAGGACCATGACTACTTCGTGGTGCAGTCGACGATCATGTTCTTCGCGGTGATCTTCCTCATCGTGAACCTGGTCGTGGACGTGGGCTACGCGTTCCTCAACCCGCGGATCCGGTACGCCTGATGGCCGCGCCGGCGATCCCCGTTCCCCGTACCGCCGAGCATCGCGCGAGCCGCGGCCTGTGGCGCGACGCGCTTCCACCGGCTGCTGCGCAACGGGCCGGCCGTCGTGGGCCTGATCCTGATCACGATCTTCGTGCTGGCGGCCGTGTTCGCGCCCGTGATCGCGCCGTACGGACCGCTGCAGGGCCACCTGTCGGACCGCCTGCAGGAGCCCAGCAGCCAGCACCTGATGGGCACGGACCTCCAGGGCCGCGACGAGTACTCGCGCATCCTGTACGGCGCCCAGGTCAGCCTGGTCGTGGCCGTCGGCTCGGTGATCCTGGCGCTGATCTTCGGCGGCACGATCGGGGCGGCCGCCGGTGCGCTCGGCGGCAAGGTCGACAACGTCCTGATGCGGATCGTCGACGTCCTGCTCTCGATCCCCGGGATCCTGCTGGCCATCGCGATCGTCGCCTGGCTCGGCCGCGGCCTGCCACAGATCGTGCTCGCGGTCGCGGTGACCAACACGCCGATCTTCGCGCGGATCCTGCGCGGCAGCCTGCTCGCGAACCGCGAGCTCGACTACGTCAACGCCGCCAACTCGCTGGGCGCAAGCCGATGGCGGATCCTCAGCCGGCACATGCTGCCCAACTCGCTGACCGCGCTGATCGTCGCGGCCACGCTGGCCCTCGCGACCGCGATCATCGACGTCGCCGGCCTCGGCTTCCTGGGCCTCGGCCCGCCCGACCCGCGGACGCCGGAGTGGGGGACGATGCTCACGGACTCCACGAAGTTCCTGCGCGAGGCGCCGTGGCTGATCTTCTTCCCCGGGCTCGCGATCGTCATCAGCGCGGTCGGCTTCAACCTGCTGGGCGACGGGCTGCGCGAGTCGCTCGACCCGCGGCTCAGGCGCTGAGCGTGGCCCTGCTGTCCGTCGAGGACCTCGTCGTCCGGTTCCGCACGCACGACGCGACGATCCACGCCGTCAACGGCGTCACCTTCGAGGTCGAGGAGGGCGAGCGCCTCGGGCTGGTCGGCGAGTCGGGCTGCGGCAAGAGCGTGACCAACCTCGCGATCATCCGGCTGCTCCCCAAGCCCGCCGGCCGGGTCGAGGGTGGTCGGGTCATGTTCGACGGCCAGGACCTGGCCACGCTGTCCGAGGCCGAGATCCGCGACCTGCGCGGCAAGGACATCGCGATGATCTTCCAGGACCCGATGACGAGCCTGAACCCCGTGCTCACCATCGAGGAGCAGATGGTCGAGACGATCCGGGCGCACCGCCCGGTGTCGAAGGATGCCGCCAAGGCCCGCGCCATCGAGCTGCTCGCGATGGTCGGCATCCCCAAGCCCGAGACCCGGCTGCGCGACTTCCCGCACCAGTTCTCCGGCGGCATGCGCCAGCGCGTGATGATCGCGATCGCGCTCGCGCTGAGGCCGAAGCTGCTGATCGCCGACGAGCCGACGACCGCGCTCGACGTCACGATCCAGGCCCAGGTGCTCGAGCTGCTCCTGCAGCTGACCACCGAGAGCGCCACCGAGAGCCCGACCGCGCTCATCCTGATCACCCACGACCTCGGCGTCGTCGCCGGGATGACGCAGCGGATCAACGTGATGTACGCCGGGTTCGTGGTCGAGGCGGCATCGACGGCGGACCTGTTCGATCGCCCGTCCCATCCATACACGGTGGGCCTCCTGCACTCGATCCCGCGCCTCGACGACGACGGGGGCGAGGCGCTGATCCCGATCGAGGGCCGGCCGCCGGACATGCGGCGCGCCCCCACCGGCTGCCCGTTCGCGCCCCGCTGCGCGTGGCGGCTCGAGGTGTGCTGGACGGACAACCCCGGCCTGTCGCCGCTCGACGGCGGTGGTCCCGGTCGTCACCACCGGGCCCGGCGTCACGCACCGGCTCGCCTGCCACAACCCCGCGACGGCCGACGAGGCCCGCGCCGGCCGTCCGACGCGCGACGGGTTCATCGCGGCGCCGCCGCCGGAGGGCCGCCCGGACGAGCTGAGCGCCCCGGGCGCCAGCGTCGACTGGGAGGAGCTCGAGGGCGAGATCACGGCCGAGGAGGGCCCGCTGTCCGTGGATCCCAGCGCCGGCGGCCTGCCGATCCCGCCCGAGCCGGAGCACCACCGCGATGGCATCTGAGCCAGCGACGGCGATGACCGCCACGTCGGGCGGCAACGGCGCGCCGCTGCTCAAGGTCGAGGACCTCAAGGTCTTCTTCCCGATCCGCGACGGGCTCATCGTCCAGCGCCACGTCGGCGACGTGCGGGCCGTGGACGGGGTCTCGTTCGCGATGCGCCGCGGCGAGACGCTCGGGCTGGTGGGCGAGTCCGGGTGCGGCAAGTCGACGACCGGACGGGCCGTCATCCGGCTGCTCGAGCCGACCGCGGGTCGCGTGCTGATCGACGGCATCGACCTGACCTCGCTCGACCGGAAGCAGATGGTCGCCGCGCGACGCCGGATGCAGATGATCTTCCAGGACCCGTACGCCAGCCTCAACCCGCGGATGACGGCGGGGGCGATCGTCGCCGAGCCGCTCGAGATCCACGGGGTCGGCGAGAAGGCCGACCGTCGCGACCGGGTCCGGGAGCTCATCTCCACCGTCGGGCTCAACCCGGACTACGCCGACCGCTATCCGCACGAGTTCTCCGGTGGGCAGCGCCAGCGGATCGGCGTCGCCCGGGCGCTCGCGCTGGAGCCCGACCTGATCGTCGCCGACGAGCCGATCTCGGCACTCGACGTCTCGATCCAGGCCCAGATCATCAACCTGCTCGAGAAGCTCCAGGACCGGCTCGATCTCACCTACCTGTTCATCGCCCACGACCTGTCGGTGGTCCGCCACATCAGCGACCGGATCGCCGTGATGTACCTCGGGCGGATCGTGGAGCTGGCGCCGTCGCGCGAGCTCAACCGCGAGCCGCTCCACCCGTACACGGTGGCCCTGCTGTCGGCCGTGCCGATCCCGAACCCGGCGGTCGAGCGCCACCGACGCCGGATCATCCTGCGGGGCGACGTCCCGTCGCCGGTGAACCCGCCGTCGGGGTGCCACTTCCACACGCGCTGCTGGCTGCGGGAGCGGCTCGGCAACCCCGAGCGGTGCGCCGACGGAGGTCCCGTTGCTGCGCGAGCTGTCGACCGGCCACGAGGTCGCCTGCCACTTCGCCGAGGACGTGGACGGGTCGAAGGAGCAGGTGCAGTCGACCGGGCGGTCGGCGCCCGGGGCGGCGGCCGCGGGATCCGCGACGGCAGCCTCGGGAGCAGGGTCGGCGCCATCGGCCGGCTCGACATCGCCGGCGGCGGCGCCCGCGGACCCCGCCGGGGCCTAGACTCGGGCCGTGCAGGCCCTGCGGATCGCCCTCGCCCAGCTCGCGCCCCGCCTCGGGGATCTCGAGGCGAACCTGGCGCGCCATCGCGACCTGCTCGACGAGGCCCGGGCGGGCGGCGCCGGCCTGGTCGTGTTCCCGGAGCTCGGCCTGACCGGGTACCAGCTGCAGGACCTGGCGGCCGACGTCGCGATGCGGCTCGACGACCCGCGGCTCGCCGCGCTCGCCGCGCGAACGGCCGGCCTGTCGGCGATCGTCTCGTTCGTCGAGGAGTCGGCGGACCACCGCCTGTTCATCGCGGCGGCCCTGCTCGAGGACGGCGAGCTCCGCCACGTCCACCGCAAGGTGTTCCTGCCGACCTACGGCCTGTTCGACGAGCGGCGGTTCTTCGCCCCGGGCGACCAGCTGCGCGCCGTGCCGTCGCGGCTCGGGGTGGGCATCGGGCTCGCCGTGTGCGAGGACTTCTGGCACCTCGCGACGCCCCAGGTGCTCGCGCTCGACGGGGCGCAGATCCTGGTCAACGTGTCGTCGTCGCCGGGCCGGGACCTGGCGCGCACGAACGAGGTGGGCCTCGGGACGGCGACCTCGTGGCGGACGCTGATGCGCACCTACGCCCAGCTGACGACGTCGTTCGTGGTGTTCTGCAATCGGGTGGGCGTGGACGAGTCGATCTCGTTCTGGGGCGGCTCCGAGGTGATCGGCCCGGGCGGCGAGGCCGTGTTCTCGGCGCCGCTGTTCGACGAGGGGCTGTTCTTCGCGGACGTCGACCTCGCCGACGTGCGCCGGGAGCGGATCTCGCTGCCGCTGCTGCGCGACGAGCGGCCGGAGCTGGTCGCCCGCGAGTGGCGGCGGCTGATCGCCGAGCGGTCGGGCCTCGCGCACGACGCCACCGCCGAGCCCGGTGCCCGTGACGGGTTCGACGTCGCCGCGGACGTCGTCGTGGAGCCGCCCGACGCGCGACGTCGTCGTGGAGCCGCCGCCGGCGCGGACCGAAGCCGCGGCCGAGCGATGACCGACACCGCCGCGCATGTTCGTCCTGCCCGACGAGCTCGCGATCGACACGGACGTCGCGCGCCGGGTCATCGCCGACTTCATCCGCGGTCAGCTCCGCCAGGCGGGCTTCGAGCGGGCGGTGCTCGGGCTGTCGGGCGGGATCGACTCCGCGCTGGTGGCCTACCTCGTCGCGGAGGCGATCGGTCCCGAGCGGCTGCTGTGCGTCCTGATGCCCTACCGGACGTCCTCGCCGGCCTCGCGCGGGGACGCCGAGGAGGTCGTGCGCCGGCTCGGCTGCGCGTCGGAGCTGGTCGACATCTCGCCGATGGTCGACGGGTATTTCGGGGCCGACGGCGTGCCCGGCGCGGCGGGCGCGGAGGGCCACGAGGCGTCGCCGCTCCGGCGGGGGAACTTCATGGCCCGGATGCGGATGAGCACGCTCTACGACCGGTCGGTCGGCTGGCGCGGGCTCGTCGTCGGGACCGGGAACAAGACCGAGTCGCTGATCGGGTACACGACGCTGTTCGGCGACTCGGCGTGCGCGTTCAACCCGATCGGCGACCTGTACAAGAGCCAGGTCCGCCAGGTGTCGGCCGCGATCGGCGTGCCCGAGGCGATCATCCGCAAGGCGCCGTCGGCGGACCTGTGGCCCGGGCAGACCGACGAGACCGAGGCCGGCTTCACCTACCACGAGCTCGACCGGCTGCTGTTCTGGCGGGTCGACAAGCGGCGCTCCGTCGACGACATGGTCGCGATGGGCTTCGACCGGGAGACCGTCGAGCGGGTCGACCGGATGATCGCGGGCGCCGAGTTCAAGCGCCAGGTGCCGCCGATCGCCAAGCTCGGGCCGCGGACCGCGGGCGTCGACTACCTGTACCCACGGCGGCGGCCCGGATCGGCTCGACCCTGACCGTGCCCGACGACGCGGCGCCGGCGACCGGCGGCGGGACGCTGTACGTGGTCGCGACGCCGATCGGCAACCTCGGCGACGTCACGCTGCGCGCCCTCGAGGTGCTGCGGGCGGTGCCCCTGATCGCGGCCGAGGACACGCGGGTGAGCCGGCGGCTCCTCGACCGCTACGAGATCCCGACCCGGACCGTGAGCTACCACGCCCGCAGCGGGCCGTCGCGCGAACGCGAGCTGCTCGCGCACCTCGCGGGCGGCGCGGACCTCGCGCTGGTGACCGACGCCGGCACGCCGGTCGTCTCCGACCCCGGCGAGGGCCTCGTCGCGGCGTGGGCGTCGGCCGGCGGGATCGTCGTGCCGATCCCCGGCGCGTCCTCCGTGCTTGCCGCCGTCGCCGCGGCGGGCGTGGCGGGTCCGCGCTGGTCGTTCGAGGGGTTCCTGCCGCGGTCCGGACGCGAGCGACGCGAGCGACTCGCCCGGATCGCCGCCGACGAGCGTGGGACGGTGCTGTTCGAGGCCCCGAACCGTGTCGCGGCCACGCTCCGGGACCTGGTGAGCGCCTGTGGCGACGACCGCCCGGGCGCCGTGTGCCGCGAGCTCACGAAGCTCCACGAGCAGGTCGTCCGGGCGTCGCTCGGCGCCCTCGCCAGCGCTCGCCGCGGACGGCACCATCCCGGCC